>CAVQXS010000008.1:0-169152 GCA_963717965.1 uncultured Thermoleophilia bacterium
GGCGCGCGTCCAGCCCGTCCGCGTCGCCGTGCTGGCCATCGCCGTCCACGAGCGGTTCCTGCAGGAAGCGGGCCAGGCGGTGGACCCGGGATCGTGGGAGCGCGAGAGAGCTCGTGCCGTCGCCGCCGCCAACGAGCGGCTCTTCGGCGACGGTTGACCGCCGCGGAGGCGGAACGGCGCTGGCGGTTGACGCCCCGCGGCGGCGCCGCGTACGATGCGATCAGCCGCCGGCGCCCGCCGGCGAAGCACTTCGACCGAGGAGGCGGTGATGGGCAAAGAGCTCTCCATCCTCGCGCACGACACGGTCGACCAGCCTCCGCCAGCCACCGGCATCTGAGCGCCGGCTGAGCGCCCTCCGGGCGCGGCCTCCGGCGCAGCCCGCCCGACGTCCGGGCGGGCTCATCCATGCGCGGGCGCCCCAGGGCGCACGGCACGCCGGCATCCATCCTGCGCGGCGTCCAGCCGACAGTGACCGCCGTTCACCCGCATGGTAGAGTCCCGCCCAGACATGCATATTCTGTATGCATCCGTGAAAATCAGCGCCGCGCGCGCGAACCACGTGAAGAGGAGCGAGACATGATCAAGGTCGCTGAGTGGGGCACCGGTATGATGGGCCAGGGGCTTCTGGGCTTCATCCTGGACCGGCCGAAGGACATCGACCTCGTCGGCGTGATCGTCACCAACCCGGCCAAGGAGGGGAAGAGCCGTCGGCGAGCTGCTGGGCCGCCCGTGCGACGTCAAGATGACCACCGACTTCGAGGCCGTGCTCGCCACGAAGCCCGACGTGGTGTGCATCAACACGCAGTCCAACCTCGACGAGATCGAGCCGCAGGTGATCCCCGCCCTCAAAGCGGGCTGCAACGTCATCTGCATCGCCGAGAAGCTCTCGTATCCGTGGGCCAGCGACCCCGAGCGCGCCGACCTCTTCGACCGCGTCGCCAAGGAGAACGGCGTCAGCATCCTCGGCACCGGCATCAACCCCGGCTTCGTGCTCGACGCGCTCATCGTCATGTGGAGCTCGATCTGCCTGCGCGTCGACAGCATCGAGGCTTCGCGCGTCAACGACCTCTCGCCGTTCGGCCCGACCGTGATGGTCGGCCAGGGCGTGGGCACCACCGTCGAGCAGTTCGAGAAGGGCGTCGCCGACGGCAGCATCGTCGGCCACATCGGCTTCCCCGAGTCCATCGAGCTCATCGCCAAGGCGCTGAACTGGAAGATCGACGAGATCGTCGAGACGCGCGAGCCGATCGTGACCGAGGTCGAGCGCTCGACGCCGCACGTGCACGTCCCCGCCGGCTGGGTCGCCGGCTGCAAGCAGGTCGGCAAGGGCTACGTCAACGGCGAGCTCAAGATCCACCTCATCCACCCGCAGCAGATCCACCCCGAGATGGCGGACCAGGACACCGGCGACTACGTCAAGATCGTCGGCGACCCGAACGTGAACATGGTGAACTCCCCCGAGATCCCGGGCGGCAAGGGCACCTACGCCAGCAGCGGCAACTACATCCCGCTCATGAAGGACGCGAAGCCCGGCATGCTCACCGTGGTCGACATGCCGCTGCCGCGCTTCTGGACGCCGACGCTCTGAAGGGAGTGATTCGCGTGACCGACGAGATCCGCGCCCGAGAGGGCGACTGGGTCGAGGTCGAGTGCAAGCTGCTCGACCCGGCCGACCGCAGCAAGAACCTCCCGCCGGAGACGGCGGAGAAGCCGCTGATGATGTGGGTCAAGGGGTTCGCCCTCGGCGAAGCCGCCATGGGCGAAGAGCTCACCATCGAGACGATCACCGGCCGCCAGGTCACCGGCGTCGCTCTCGGCGGTGAACCCCGGCTACTACATCACGTACGGCGACCCGATCCCGGAGCTGACGCACGTGGGCCGCGATCTGCGTGCCCAGCTCGCGGCCTACCGCGCCTCCGAAGGCGGTGAGCGCTGATGGCCACCAAGTTCGACGCCATCATGGCGCGCCGCGGCGAGATCATGCGCAAGGCGCTGGGCATGGACTACAGCGAGTTCGAGCTCAGCCCGATCGCCTTCGACTACGAGCGCATGATGACCGCGCACGGCTACAGCCTCGACGACATCGTCGCGATCCAGACCAAGGCCGGCGTGGGCAGCACGCCGCTGCTCGAGCTCAGGAACCTCACCGACCTCGTGCGCAGCGTGAGCGAGCCCGGCAAGGGCGCGCGCATCTTCGTCAAGGACGAGGCCGCCAACCTCGCCGGCGCCTTCAAAGACCGCCGCGCCAGCGTCAGCATCCACGTCGCCAAGGAGAAGGGCTACGAGGGCGTCATCGCGGCGACGTCGGGCAACTACGGCGCCGCCGTCGCCAGCCAGGCGGCGCGCAACGCCCTCAAGTGCATCATCGTCCAGGAGACCTACGACAGCCGCAAGGTAGGCCAGCCGGAGATCGTCGAGAAGGGCCGCATCTGCGAGTCCTACGGCGCCGAGGTCCTGCAGCTGACCGTCGGGCCGGAGCTCTTCTTCCACATGGTCGAACTGCTCGACGTGACCGGCTACTTCGCCGCCTCGCTCTACAGCAGCTTCGGCGTGAGCGGCATCGAGACCCTCGGCCTCGAGATCGCCCGCGAGATGGAGGCGCTCACCGGGGCGCCGCCGACGCACGTCATCTGCACCCACGCCGGCGGCGGCAACACCACCGGCACCGCGCGCGGCCTCGAGCGCGCCGGGGCGACCGGGACGCAGGTCATCAGCGCCTCCGTCGACCTCAGCGGCCTGCACATGGCCAGCGACGACGACTTCAACCGCAAGAGCTTCACCACCGGCCACACCGGCTTCGGCGTGCCGTTCGCCACCTGGCCGGACCGCGCCGACGTGCCGCGCAACGCGGCCCGGCCGCTGCGCTACATCGACCGCTACCTCACGGTGACGCAGGGCGAGGTGTTCTACATCACCGAGGCGATGGCCAAGCTCGAGGGTCTCGAGCGCGGCCCGGCGGGCAACACGGCCATGACCGCGGCCGTGAGCCTCGCCCGCGACCTGCCGCGCGACGCCACCGTCGTCGTGCAGGAGACGGAGTACACCGGCGCCGGCAAGCACCACTGGAGCCAGCTCAACTTCGCCCGGCAGATGGGCGTGGGCGTCTGCACGCGGCGACCCCAAGAACAACGTCCCGGGCAAGGTCATCGTGATCCCGGAGCACATCGAGCAGATCCGCGCCAAGGACTTCGACGTGGCGCGCATGCGCAAGAGCTACGTGCGCAACGCGCTCAAGAACGCGCCCGAGGGCTACGTGCCCACGGCGGACGACATCGACTTCCTCGCGGCCGACACGAAGTCGGACGCCGGCCGCCGTCGAGGCGTTGCTCGCCGAGCTCAGCGGAGGCCTGAGATGGCCCGCGAGGACACGTACCTGCAGATCCGCGGGCACCTCGCCGGGCTCAGCGACGCCGAGCTCGAGGCGCGCTTCTGGGAGCTCGCGCAGCAGGTCGTCGACCCGCTGGTCGAGCTGGCGCGCACGCACACCTCGCCGAGCATCGAGCGCTCGGTGCTGATGCGTATGGGCGTCGACTCGCCGACCTGCATGGCCGTGGTCGGCGAGTGCGAGAAGCGCGGCCTGCTGGGGCACGGCGCCGGCCACGTGGTGCTGCACTGCGCCACTACGTGGGACTGCGCCGCGCCGGAGGCCGCGCGCCGGCTCGCCGCCGGCGAGGGCTGGGACGCCGTGGAGCAGACGTGGGGAGGGGCGCGATGACGATCATGACGCCGCTCGACCCCGAACGAGAAGCTCGACGTCGAGGCCCTCCTCGAGGGCATCGAGCACTACCGCCCGCGGCGCAAGGGCTGGCACTGGCGCGAGCAGGTGCCCGACCAGCAGCTGCACAAGTTCGTCTACAAGGAGACGTCGAAGGGCCTCGAGCGCAGCATCCCGCTGCCGGCGGCCCACTACTTCGGCGACATCGACCCGCAGCCCGACTGCGTGATCACCACGGAGATCGCCTCGGGACGCTTCGAGGACGACATCCGCCGCATGCGCATGGCGGCCTGGCACGGCGCCGACCACCTGATGGTCATCCGCACCGCCGGGCAGAGCCACATGGACGGCCTGCTCGAGGGCACGCCCGAGGGCGTCGGCGGCATCGCCGTCACGCGCAAGCAGGTGCGCGCCACGCGCAAGGCCATCGACCTCATCGAGGACGAGGTCGGCCGGCCGATCAACTTCCACAGCTACGTCAGCGGCGTCGCCGGCCCCGAGATGGCGGTCATGTTCGCCGAGGAGGGCGTCAACGGCGCCCACCAGGACCCGCAGTACAACGTCCTCTACCGCAACATCAACATGTACCGCAGCTTCGTCGACGCGGCGGTGGCCAAGCACGTCATGGCCAGCGTGCGCATGGCGCAGATCGACGGCGCCCACAACGCCAACGCGACCGCCGTCGAGGCCTGGAACGTGATGCCGGAGCTGCTCGTGCAGCACGCCATCAACTCGGCGTACTCGGTCTCGGTCGGGATGCCCAAAGAGGACATCTGCCTGAGCACGGTGCCGCCGGACGCGGCGCCGGCGCCCTGCATGCGCATGGACCTGCCCTATGCCGTCGCCCTGCGCGACTTCTTCGGCGAGTACAAGATGCGCGCCCAGGAGAACACGCGCTACATGGAGTCCGACGGGCGCGACGCCACCGTGAGCCACGTCATGAACCTCATGATCAGCCGGCTCACGAGCGCCGACATCCAGAGCACGATCACGCCCGACGAGGGCCGCAACGTGCCCTGGCACTACAACAACATCGCCGCCGTGAACACGGCCAAGCAGAGCCTCGTCGGCATGGACGGCCTGCGCGAGATGGTCAAGCTCGACCGCGAGGCGCCGGAGCTCAAGGCGAAGGTGCGCGAGATCAAGGAGCGCGCCGATCCTCTTCCTCGAGGCGATGCTCGAGGACGGCGGCTACTTCGGCGCCGTCGAGGCAGGCGTACTTCGTCGACTCCGGCATCTACCCCGAGACCCACGACGACGGCATCGCCCGCAAGAGCGACGGCGGCGTGGCGGCGGGCACGATCGTGCCTCGCGCCGCCGACTACCTCGCGCCCGTGTGCCACCACTTCGGCGAGAACCACCTGCCGGAGGGGTACGGCGACGCGCGAGGGCGGCGCGGCCGGCGCGGACGCCGCCCACAAGCCCTGCGACCTCATCGGCGGCTGCACGCTCTGCGACGCCGAGAAGGTGCCGTTCATCGACGAGCTCGACCCCGAGGACAACGTCAACGCGCGGCTGGCGCAGACGGCCGAGCTGCGCGAGAAGGGTCTCATCAAGCCCGAGGTCGAGTGGGCCGCCGACGGCTGGGTCGTCGTCAGCATGTTCCTGCCGGCGGCGCCGCGCGTCGCGGAGTTCGCGGCGCTCGAGTTCGGCAAGGCCATGAACCTGCAGGAGTGCGAGGTCATCAACAAGCAGGTCATGCACCCCGCCGAGGGTACGCTGATCGAGCTGAAGGGCCGGCTGGACGTGGTCGTCGATCCGGCCCGCCTCGTGATCCCGCCCGAGCCCGTGGTGATGAAGGACGAGGAGATCAAGGCGTTCGTCATCGAGAAGGGCATCAAGTGCGTGGCCGCCACCGTCGGCGAGGACGAGCACTCCGTCGGCATGCGCGAGATCATCGACATCAAGCACGGCGGCATCGAGAAGTGGGGCTTCGCCTGCGAGTACCTCGGCACCTCGGTGCCGGTCGAGAAGGTGCTGGACGCGGCCATCGAGCACGCCGCGCAGGTCGTCCTCATCAGCACGATCATCACGCACGGCGACATGCACCGGAACAACATGGAGAAGCTCGCCGACCTGGCGGTGGAGAAGGGCGTGCGCGACAAGCTGCTGCTCATCTCCGGCGGCACGCAGGTCACCGACGAGCTCGCCCGCAGCTGGGGCATGGACGCCGGCTTCGGGCGCGGCGCCAAGGGCATCGGCGTCGCCTCGTTCGTCGTGAAGACGATGCGCGAGCGCGGGATGTGACGTGAGGCAAGTGCACGGAAGCGACGAGGCGGGGGAGAGTCGATGACGGCCGGCCCCCGCCCCGTCGACGCGCTCGTCGCCGAGATCGGCTCGACGACCACCGTCGTCTCGGCGTTCGACGGGCTGCGAGACTACCCGGCGGCGACGCCCTGCCTCGTCGGGCAGGGCGTCGCCGCCACCTCGGTCGCCGACGGCGACGTCACCATCGGCGTGAACGCCGCCCGCGCGCAGCTTGAGGCGGCCGTAGGCTTCCCCGTCAGGCCCGAGCTCACGCTGGCGACGAGCTCGGCTGCGGGTGGCCTGCGCATGACCGTGCACGGCCTCACGCAGCGCATGACGGCCATGGCGGCGCGCGAGGCGGCGCTGGGGGCCGGCGCAGTGGTCAAGTACCAGACCGCCGGCCGCCTGCGCGACCACGACCTGCGCGAGATCGAGGCCGTCGACCCCAATCTCATCCTGCTGGCCGGTGGGGTGGAGGGCGGCGACTGCGACACGGTGCTCTTCAACGCCGGGCGCCTTGCCGAACTCGTGGCGCGGCCGATCGTCGTGTACGCCGGCAACTCCGTCGTCTGCAGCGACGCGCAGGAGCTGCTCGAGCGGGCCGGCTTCAGGGTCAAGCTCACCAACAACGTGTACCCGGCCGTCGACGAGCTCGACATCGTGCCGGCGACGGGCCGTCATCCACGACGCCTTCGAGGAGCACATCACGCACGCGCCGGGCATGGAGCGCATCGGCGAGGTCGTGAACGGCAGCATCCTGCCGACGCCGGGGGCGGTGCTGATCGCCGCCGAGCGGCTCGCCGAGGACGTCGGCGACCTCGTCGTCGTCGACGTCGGCGGCGCCACCACCGACGTGCACTCGATCACCGACGGCAGCCCGGAGATCGCCGCGCTCATGATCGAGCCGCAGCCGCACAGCAAGCGCACCGTCGAGGGCGACCTCGGCACTTACGTGAGCGCGCAGGCACGTGGTCGCCATGCTGGCCGAGCAGGAGCGGCCGGTGCACCTGCCGCCGCCGCTGCCGACGACGCGGGAGGAGGTCGCGGCGGCGCTCACGCTGACGCACTTCGCCGCCGTGACCGGGGTGCAGCGGCACGCCGGTCAGCTCGCGCACCTGTACACGCCGACCGGCCGGCAGACGGTGGCGCGCGGGCGCGACCTCACCGCCTGCCGGCTCGTCATCGGCACCGGCGGCGCGCTCACGCGCCTGCCCGGCGGCGAGGCCGTGCTCGCGGACGTGCGCGCGAAGAGCGGCGGCGGGGAGCGGCTGCTGCCGCCGCCGGACGCGCGCGTCGCCCTCGACCGCGACTACATCTTCGCCTGCTGCGGCGCGCTGCTGCGGCACTTCGCACCTGAGGCGGTCACGGCGCTCATGCGCTCGAGCGCCGGCGTCTGAGCCTGCGCCCCGCGCCGGCGCTGTCAGTCTCGGCGACGCTCGTTCGCGGCGGGACCGCTCACAACCAGGATTTCGGCGGCGAACGGGGTATCGTTGAAAGGTGACCAGCGCGAGTGGCGGTGGCGCTGTCGCTGCACCGCGGCTGTGGTCCGCCGGGTTGGGGCTCGACGGTCCGCAGCCTCGGGGGAGAACGGGGGACGGGAGGGGCCATGAAGCTAGCACACCGAAAGGCACCTGCGTGGTTCGTGGCAGCCACGGTCCTGATCCTGCTCGCCGTGGCCGCGCCTGTGGCGGCGGCCGCCGGTACGGAGTTGCGCGCCGCTCCACTCAGTCCGGAGTTTGATCGGTATCAGGCTGCCCAGGAGATGAAGGAGGCTCTCGGTCTGGACCGGCTGACGGGCGTCCGGCGGGGCCTTACTCCCGCCCCGATGGACATCTCCTACCTCGCGGGCCGCCGCGTAGCCCCGCCTTCGCTGACCTACGCCTCGTCGTTCGACCTGCGCAGCCAGGGCAAGGTCTCACCGGTCAAGGACCAGGGCGTCTACGGGACTTGCTGGACGTTCGCCACCTTCGCCTCGCTCGAGTCGTGCCTGCTCCCCGGTGAGCTGCGGGACTTCTCCGAGGACAACCTCGCACTCACTGCCGGCTTCGACGTCGGCGGCGACCCTTACGACCACGGCGGGCAGTACTGGATGTCCAGCGCCTACCTGGCGCGCTGGGGTGGGCCTGTCGACGAAAGTCAGGACGCGTATGGCGACTCCTACACGCCCCCCGGCCTGGCGCCCGTCAAGCACGTTCAAGAGATCCAGTACATTCCCGGCGGGACGAGCGGCACGGATACATCCAACATCAAGTACGCGCTCACGACCTACGGGGCGGTGGCTACGTCGATCAGCTGGCAGGATTCCGCCTACAGGGAAGACACGACCGGCTTCTACTACAGCGGCACCGCGAGCACCAATCACGCCGTGACGATCGTCGGCTGGGACGACACGTACGCGGCCACCAGCTTCGCCTCGGCGCCACCCGGCAATGGCGCCTGGCTGGTCAGGAACAGCTGGGGCACGGGCTGGGGCCAAGGTGGGTACTTCTGGGTCTCTTACTTCGACAGCTACTGCGGTAGAGCTGTGGTCCGAAACGCGGTCTTCAACGATGCACAGCCGGTCGCGAACTACAGCGACATCTACCAGTACGATCCTCTTGGCGAGGTCAACACGGTCGGTTACGGCACCACCACGTGGGGCGCCAACGTCTTCACTGCGCGTGGCAGCCAGTCGATCTCCGCCGTGGGCTTCTTTGCGGTCGCGCCCGGAACTACGTACACGGTCTACGCCGGCAACGCTCTCGCTTCTCTCCAGGAACGCGGCTCGGGCTCCTTCGCGACGCCGGGCTTCCACACCGTCTCGCTCTCTTCCCCACTGGCCGTCACCTCGGGGGCGAAGTTCGTCGTCGCCGTGCGGCTGACGACGCCAGGCTACAACTACCCGCTGGCCGTGGAGTACGCGGAGCCTGGCTACTCCTCGGCGGCAGGGGCCTCCCCCGGCCAGAGCTTCATCAGCGCGACGGGTGCGAGCTGGCAGGATCTCACGACCGCGTACGACAGCACGGCCAACATGTGCCTCAAGGCCTATGCCTCGGCGGGGGCGCCGCCGCCCACGGATATGGAACCACCGCACACCACGGCCTCCGGCTGGGATGACGCCTGGCACTCGACGCCTGTGACGGTCACATTCTCCGCGAGGGACAACGATGGGGGCAGCGACGTCGCCTACACGGAGTACCAGTTGGATGCCCTCGACTGGAAGCACGGCACTTCCGTGACTCTCCCGGCCGAGCCAGACACCGTCCACACCTGGACCATCAAGTATCGGTCGGTCGACAACGCCGGGGTCAGCGGGAACGTGGAAACCTACCACACCTGCCAGGTCAAGATCGACACCTCCGCTGACTCGCCTGCGCTAATGGTGGACTACACCGGCGCGCTTCCGGACTCGCACTATCGGACCAACGTCACTCTGACGCTGACGGCCACAGGCGGGTCGAGCATCGCGGCCATCGTCTACAGCTTGGATGGCGTTCCCCACGAGGTGGGCGGCGCCAGCGCGGCCATCCCCTTCTTCGCGGTGCCCAACGGCGTGCACACGCTCGTCTACCACACCCGGGACGTCGCGGGGCACGAAGGTAGTGATCGTTCCTTCAAAATCACCATGGATACCGGCGGGCCCCTCGGCTACGGGCATAACGCCAGCGTTCGGAGAGGCAACTATGTCCGCCTGCGCTACAAGTTCCACGACGCCTACAGTCCCTCCGTCCGGAGCTTGAAGATGATCGTCAAGACCCGGAGTGGGCGGACCATCTGGAGCAAGAGCCTGTCCACCGTGAAGATGGTCGACACCTGGTCGGCGCTTCGCTGGCGGCCGAACCTCAGGGGGACGTTCAAGTACTACGTCACCTGCAAGGACAAAGCCGGCAACGTGCAGGCGCGGCGTGCCGTCGGCACGATCAGGGTCCTGTGAGCCGGGTGAGGTGACCGGGCGGCGGCGTTCCGCGTGCGCTTCCGCGCCGCCTCCTCGTGCCCAGAGGGCTCAGGCGGGCGTCACGCCCGCCTGAGCCCCCTGGTCTTGGCCTCCGGCCCGCCGCTACTTGTCCTCGTGGTATTTGAACGACACCTTCATCCTCGTGCGGTACAGGACCACCTTGTTGTCGTCGAGACGCAGGTCGAACTCGACGACCCGGCCCACGCGCACGTCCTCCAGGTGGCCGGCGACCTTCTCCGCCGCCTTCTTCGCCGCCTCTTCCCACGATGTGGGGCTGGTGCCGATGACCTCGACGACCTTGTAGACGCTGTCCGGCATGGCTCCTCCTTGTGGTCGATGAACCCTCCGCCCACATCTTCTCGCTGGAGGCGCGCCGTGACGAGCGTTTACCGGCGCCGGAAGCAGGTTTCCGCGCACGCTGCCCAACGCCGGCGAGGCTTGCATCGGCCGCGCGGCGCCTATACTCTTCTGCATACGTCTTATGCACGGGAGGAAGATGCTCGCGAGGCCCACCGTCACCGTCGATCTGAGCAAGGTGCGCGACAACGCGCGCAGCGTGGTCGAGCACCTGTCCGGGATCAGCGTCGTCGCCGTCACCAAGGGCACGTGCGGCTCGCCGCAGGTGGGCCGGGCGATGCTCGCCGGCGGGGCCAAGGCGCTCGGCGAGTCGCGTCTCGAGAACGCTCAGCGGCTGCGTGACGCCGGCCTCACGGCGCCGATCTGGCTGCTGCGCGCGCCGCCGCCGGAGCTGGCCGGCGAGACCGTCCAGCTCGCCGACGTCTCGCTCCAGAGCGAGCTCGAGACGGTGGTCGCCCTCGAGAACGCCGCCGCAGCGGCGGGGCGGCGTCACGCGATCGTCGCCATGGTCGACCTGGGCGACCTGCGCGAGGGCATGATGCCCGGGGCGCTGCCGGCCTTCCTCGAGCGCGTCAACGCCATGGATCACGTCGACATCGCCGGCATCGGCGTCAACCTGACCTGCTACGGCGCGATCGTGCCGGACGAGGACAACCTCGGGCGCCTGGCCGAGCTGGCCGAGCGTAGCGAGAAGCAGCTCGGCCGCCCGCTGCTGGTCTCGGGCGGCAACTCGGGCTCCATCGGCATGGCCGTCTCCGGCCGCATGCCGCCGGCCGTCGACAACCTGCGCGTCGGCGAGACCATCCTGCTCGGCGTCGACACGCTCACGCGCGAGCCGACGCTGGGGCTGCACCTCGACGCCTTCACCGTGGCGGCGCCGGTCATCGAGTGCCTCGTCAAGCCGTCGCTGCCGCAGGGCACGAGCGCCCAGGACGCCTTCGGCTCCTTCCCGACCTTCAGCGACCGCGGTGAGCGGCGGCGCGCCATCTGCGCCCTCGGGCGCCAGGACGCGCCGCCCGAGGGCCTCGTGCCGGTCGACCCCCGCATCGAGGTGCTCGGCGCCTCCAGCGATCACCTCATCCTCGATGTCGAGGACCTCGAGCGCCAGCCGGCGCTCGGCGAGCCCATCAGCTTCGTGCCCAACTACGCTGCGACCCTGCAGCTGTTCACGTCACCGTACGTCCACAAAGTGTTCACTCCGCCGGCCTGACACAAGGATCGTGGCGCGGAGGGACCTGCAACCACAGGAGTGAGCATGGCAGAGAGAACCAAAGTCCTGATCATGGGAGCCGCAGGGCGCGACTTCCACAACTTCAACACCTACTTCCGCGACAGGCAGCAGTACGAGATCGTGGCCTTCACGGCGACGCAGATCCCGTACATCAACGACCGCAAGTACCCGGCCGAGCTCGCCGGCCCGTACTACCCCGACGGCATCCCGATCCACGACGAGTCCGAGATGCCGGAGCTGGTCAAGAAGCACGACGTGGAGCAGGTCGTCTTCGCCTACTCCGACGTGCCGTACGAGTACGTCATGCATCGCTCGGCCCTCGTGAACTCCCTCGGCGCCGACTTCTGCCTCATGGGTCCCGGACAAGGTCATGGTCAAGAGCACGAAGCCGGTGATCGCCGTCTGCGCCGTGCGCACCGGCGCCGGCAAGAGCCAGACGACGCGCAAGATCCAGACCATGCTGCGCGAGGCCGGCAAGAAGGTCGTCAGCATTCGTCACCCCATGCCCTACGGCGACCTCGTCAAGCAGCGCGTGCAGCGCTACGCGACCGTCGAGGACCTCAAGAAGCACGAGTGCACCATCGAGGAGATGGAGGAGTACGAGCCGCACGTCGTCGCCGGCAACGTGATCTACGCCGGCGTCGACTACGAGGCGATCGTGCGCGAGGCCGAGAAGGAGGCCGACGTCATCCTCTGGGACGGCGGCAACAACGACTTCAGCTTCTACGCCGCCGACCTGTACATCACCGTCGCCGACCCGCACCGTCCCGGCGACGGCCTCGTCTACTACCCGGGCGAAGTCAACGTGCGGCTCGCCGACGTCGTCGTGCTCAACAAGATCGACACCGCCGACCGCGCCGGCATCGAGGCCGAGCTCGAGGCCGTCCGCTCGGTGAACCCCACGGCGCAGATCATCATGGGCGCCTCGCCGGTGACCGTCGACAAGCCCGAGCTGGTCAGGGGCAAGAAGGTCCTCGTGGTCGAGGACGGCCCGACGCTCACGCACGGCGAGATGAAGTACGGAGCCGGCACCGTGGCCGCCAGGCAGCTCGGCGCCGCCGAGTTCATCGACCCGCGGCCGTTCGCGACCGGTGAGATCAAGGCGACCTTCGAGAAGTACCCGAACGTCGGCGTGCTGCTGCCGGCGATGGGCTACTCGGACGAGCAGCTCAGGGACCTCGAGACGACCATCAACACCTCCGGCGCCGAGCTGGTCGTCATCGGCACGCCGATGGACCTGCGTCGCATCATCGACATCAAGCTGCCGGCCGTGCAGGTCAAGCTACGACCTGCAGGAGATCGGCAGCCCGACCCTCGCCGACGTGCTCAGCGAGCGCGGCTTCATCTGAGAGGGGGTCCCATGCCCGAGAAGGCAAAGCGCCACCTGTCGGAGCTCGACCTCACCGGCCGCAGCTTCCTCACCATCCACGACTTCACGCCGTACGAGGTGACCTCGCTGCTCGACCTCGCCGGTGCGCTCAAGGACCTCCAGAAGCGCCGCGTCCCGCATGCGTTTCTCGCCGGCCGCGCCGTGGCGATGATCT
The DNA here is from genome assembly GCA_963717965.1 of uncultured Thermoleophilia bacterium. Classification (GTDB taxonomy): domain Bacteria; phylum Actinomycetota; class Thermoleophilia; order UBA2241; family UBA2241; genus CAIXSE01. The sequence continues at coordinate 13,029 of CAVQXS010000008.1, forward strand.
TCATGAAGACCAGCACGCGTACGCGCATGAGCTTCGAGGTCGGCATCGAGCAGCTCGGCGCGCAGCCGATGTTCCTCAACGCCGGCGACATCCAGCTGCGCGTCGGCGAGACGATCAAGGACACCGCCAACGTGATGAGCCGCTACGTCGACTGCATCATGATCCGCACCTTCGCCCAGAAGGACGTCGAGGACCTCGCCGAGCATGGCCAGATCCCGGTGGTCAACGGCCTCACCGACGACCACCATCCCTGCCAGGGCATGGCCGACGCGCTCACCATCCGCGAGCACTGCGGGCGTCTCGAGGGCGTCAAGCTGGTGTACATCGGCGACGGTAACAACGTCACCCACTCGCTCGCCGAAGTGGGGGCCAAGACCGGCATGCACGTCGTCGCCTGCACGCCCGACGACTACCGTCCCGACCCCGGGATCATCGCGCGGGCGCAGGAAGACGCGAAGGAGACCGGCGCGACGATCGAGCTGACCGGCGACGTAGCCGCGGCCGTCAAAGGCGCGGACGTGATCTACACGGACACCTTCACGAGCATGGGCCAGGAGGCCGAGCACGACGTCCGCCTGGCGGCGATGAAGGAGTACCAGGTGAACAGGGCGCTCCTCGACCTGGCAGGCCCGCAGGTCAAGGTCATGCACTGCCTGCCGGCGCACTGGGGCGAGGAGATCACCGAAGAGGTGCTGTACTCGCCGAACTCGGTGGTCTTCGACCAGGCGGAGAACCGCCTGCACGCGCAGAAGGCGATCCTGGCGGCGGTCATCGCCTGAGGCGCGCGAGAGCTTAGGGTCACGGGGGCGGGGCGGCGGCCGGAAGGGCCGCCGCCCCGCCCCTATCGCATTCCGGGCGCCTGCCGCCGGGTCAGATCCAGCTGGGGAACCAGGTGATGTGCGAGAAGTACTCGGGCGAGATCGGCAGGCCCAGCACGATCGGGATGAACGCGACGACGATGCCGATGACGACGCCGGCGACCACCATGGCCATCCACGGCCGGTAGTGCCTGAGCCGGGGAGAGAGCAGCACGATGAGGGCGATGAGCGCGAGCACGATGCCGATCGCGATCCCCGCCCAGCCCGCCGCGTGCGCCGGCGCGGCGCGGCCACTCCCAGAAGAGCCAGCCGGCGGCGATGCCGACCGGCCGCCAGAGCACGGCGGTCGCGAGCGCCGCGCCGGCGGCGGCGAGCCACCCGCGGTGCGGGATCACGCCGCCGGCGAACAGGCAGAGCGCCGTGGCGACGAGGATGGCCATGAACGGCGCCACCGGCGTCATGTAGTAGAGGAAGGAGGTCCTCGTGGTCGCGAACCACGGGAGGTAGAGGACGACGACGATCGCCGCCGCCGGGAGCAAGGCGTACGAGCGCCGCAGGAGCGCCAGCACGACGGCGGCGACCAGCGAGAGGGTCGCCAGCCACCAGAGGAAGGGGTTCCCGATGGCGACGACGCCGTGGTAGGTCTTCTTGCCCTCGAAGAAGTACCAGACGGGGCGGTAGTCGAGGATCCAGGTCGGGGCCAGGGACGCGTAGCTGTGCGTGGCCTTGAGGTTGAGATTGAACGTGAGCATCTGGCTGTGCAGTTCGCGGAAGTCGGCGAGCGTGTGGCCGGCGGCGAAGTACTGCGCGTAGCTCAGCAGGTAGATCGCGGCCGGCACGGCGACCAGCGCCGCCGCGATCGCTGCGATCCGCGCCCCGGGGGAGCCCTGCGGCGGCGCGGCGGGGACGCTCTCACCACACGCCGAAGGAGTGGGCCTCCGCTCCGGAGTCCCGCTCGCGGCGTCGCCGTCCGCGGCGCGCGCCGCACGCCGCTGCAGGATCCAGGCGACGAGGATGATGAGCAGCGCGGCGACGATGGCCAGGGCGCCCGACCACTTCGTGGCCAGGGCCATGCCGCCGGCCGCGCCGCAGATGAACAGCCAGCGCGCCCGCCACCCGTCTTGGACGTAGCGCAGCGCGAACAGGATGCAGACCACGGTCCACACGGCGATGAAGATGTCGAGCGTCGCGATGCGCGACTGGGCGATCCCGAGCGGGTCGGCGGCGGCGAAGAGGAGCGCGAGGATCGCCCACGGAGGGGAGAGGCCGAGCCGGCGCCCGAGCGGGTACACGCAGGCGAGCAGGGCGACGCCGGCCACCACTGCCGGCAGCCGCCAGCCGAAGGCGCGGTCGCCGAAGAGGATGACGCCGGCGGCGATGGCGAACTTGCCCATCTCGGGGTGCGGCCACGAGACCTCGTCCCCGGCCGCCCAGCGGAGCGGCGCCTTCGGCCCGACGCGTCCGTCGACGATCGCCTTCGCGTCCTTGGCGTAGTAGACCTCGTCGAACATGACTGCGGCGGGCGTGCCCAGCTGCCAGAGGCGGAGGGCGGTGGAGATGAGCAGGATCAGCGCCACGGTCAGCGCGACGCCGTGCCGGCGGGCGGGGTCTTCTATCATGCGAGGACTCGCGAGCATCGGGTCCGAATCTCTTCAGGGATCTGGTCGGTGCGCCGAACAGTATAGTGAATCCGCGGCAGCCGCAGGTCGCCCGGGCGCGAGACCCTTCGTCGTCTCGCCCTCGACAAAGGGCTTGCCGCGCCCCGTCCGTTCGTCCATCCGGGCAGACGCAAGGGCTTGGTTCGCCGCCGACTTCGTGATACAACTCCGCGGGTTTGTCGCGTTGACGGCTGGAGCCGGGGGGGATGCGCGCGGACCCCAGGTACCAGACGATCTACCGAGAGCGGAGGCATCGATAGATGAGTGACGAACCCAAGACGGCGCTCGCCAGCGCCACGGGCCCGATGGGCGAGCGTGGCACGATCACCGCCACGCTGCGCGACGCCTCGGCCAACCCCGGTCCGCTCGGCCTGATGGCGTTCGGCATGACCACGGTCCTGCTGAACATCCACAACGCCGGCGTCTACGAGATGAACGCCATGATCCTCGCCATGGGCGTGTTCTACGGCGGCCTCGCCCAGGTGATCGCCGGCGCGATGGAGTGGAAGAAGAACAGCACGTTCGGCATGACCGCCTTCCTCTCCTACGGATTCTTCTGGCTGACGCTCGTCGGCCTCATCGTCTTCCCCAAGTGGATGGGCGTCGACGGTCCCGACGACGTCGCCATGGGCTGGTACCTGATGGCCTGGGGCATCTTCACCGGCCTCATGTTCATCGGCACGCTGCGCATCAACCGCTCGCTGCAGGTCGTGTTCTTCAGCCTCACCATCCTGTTCGTGCTCCTCGCCATCGGCGACTGGACCGGCAACGCCACGATCACGAAGGTCGCCGGCTGGGAGGGCATCTTCGTCGGGCTCAGCGCCGTGTACGGGTCCATCGCCCAGGTGTGGAACGAGCTCTACGGACGCGTCGTGCTCCCGATCGGGCCGTACAAGAAGTAGCCGGATCTCGCCGCCGCCGGGTCCCTTCGGGGGCGGCGGCCAGTTGCGCCGGGGGGCGCCGTCACCCATGGGTGACGGCGCCCTTCGCGCGTTCTCGGGCTGCTGCGCGCTTTTCCGTCCGGGGCCGTCCCTATCATCCGCGTTGACACGAACACGGGTTCGCTCTAGGCTCTATACGAACAGGTGTTCGCCACAGGAGGAGGAACGGTGGAAGGTCTCACGCCGCGACAGGAGCAGGTACTGGAGTTCATCCGTGAGAGCGTGCGCGTCAACGGCTACCCGCCGACGGTGCGCGAGATCTGCGCGGCGCTCGAGCTCTCCTCACCGTCGACCGTCCACGCGCACCTCGCCAACCTGGAGCGCCTCGGCCTCATCAAGCGCGATCCCACCAAGCCGCGCGCCCTCGACGTCGTGCGCGATCTTCGCCCGCCGCGGCCGCTGCCGCTGGTCGGCCGCGTCGCCGCCGGCGCCCCGATCCTCGCCGAGGACAACATCGAGGATCTCGTCGACGTGCCGGGCTTCCTGCGCCGCGACGACGGCGACTTCGTGCTCCGCGTCCGCGGCGACTCTATGATCGAGGTCGGCATCTTCAGTGACGACCTCATCGTCGTCCACCCTGTGCCCGAGGCCCGCGACGGGGAGATCGTCGTCGCCCGGGTCACCGGCGTCGGCGACGACGAGGCGACCGCCAAGCGGTTCTACCGCGACGGGGCGAAGGTGCGCCTCGAAGCCGCGAACGAGAATTACGAGCCGATCATCGTCCATGCCGACCAGGTGGAACTCGTCGGCCGAGTCGTGGGGGTCCTCCGCCAGCTATGAGTACCGTGCCTCTCGCCACAGCCGTCCAGCCGACGCTCGCCGACGCCGTCGACGAGTCCCTCGCCGCAGCTCTCGCCGGCCGCGTCGAACCCTGCCTGTGGTGCGGAGGCCCCGGCGTCGAAGTGCTCGCCGCCGATATCTGGAGCGGCGCCGTCGCGCTCAGCTGCCCCGGCTGCGGCAGCGAGCTGAGCGGCGTCGTACCGCGTCACCTCCGCGAGGTGCCGCGGTGAGCGACCGGCGGGCGCAGCTTCAGGCGGTCGCGGACGCGCCGGGCGCGCGTCGCGCGTCGGCGCCCACGTCGCGCTCCCTCGGGCGGACCGCCCGCCGGCAGCGGCGCCGGCACCGGGTCGCCGGGCTCTTTCGCTTCGCCTTGTTCCTGCTGCTCATCTTCGTGGCCGTGTGGGCCGGCGTGCGCGTCGCCCACGCCGGCGAGGACGCGGCCATCTACGCCGGCCACTCGTACGCGGTCGCGCACGGCGATGATCTCTGGACGATCGCCGCCACCGAATACGGCGACGCGGTCGACCTGCGCGAGGCCGTCTTCGCGATCCGCGAGGCCAATCACCTGGAGGGCTCTGCCCTCCGGCCGGGTCAGGGCCTCACGCTGCCGTACCTGGGCGACTAGCGTTCGCAGCCGGCAGGCTCGGCTCGGGCGCTCGGGGCATGGGGTATACTTGCGCGGCGTCCGGGACGTGGCGCAGCCTGGTAGCGCACCTGCTTTGGGAGCAGGGGGTCGCGAGTTCAAATCTCGCCGTCCCGACCAGCCACCTCCACGGGTGCGGGAGTAGCTCAGTTGGTAGAGCATCAGCCTTCCAAGCTGAGGGTCGCGGGTTCGAGACCCGTCTCCCGCTCCATCTCTCTCGTCGCGCGCGCCGCCTCCTCGTATACTTGCCTCTCCGCGCGCCCGTAGCTCAGTTGGATAGAGCAGGAGACTTCTAATCTTCAGGTCGCAGGTTCGAATCCTGCCGGGCGCGCCACACTTGGGCAGTTCACCAGCTCACCAGAGGAGGCCGTGATGCCGAGCAGACGCAAGCCGGAACTCGTGGAGGTCTGGCTGTCGGATCCAAGCAACAAACGCCCCCCGTTCGGCCACAAGACGTCACCGCTCGAGTACCTTCCCGCCGACGCTCCGCTGCCCCGGGTCGGGGACATCATCCATTTGCCGAGGAACGTGACCGGGGACACCAAGAAGCAGGCGTTCGGCTTCGGCGGCACGCGCACGCCGTTCAGGGTCGTGGAGTGCAGCCACGTGTACGCTCGCATGAAGGACGAGAAGGTCGATACCCTCGATCCCAAGCCGGCCGTCCACGTGAAGACCACGGTGCACGTCCAGCGTCTCAGCCCGACGGAGGTCTACGACGACCGGGGCTGGGAGCGCGAACCGGGCGTCTGACAGGCGGCATCCTCTGAGGCTGCTCGCGGGCAGTGTCGCGACTCGTTACGACCCGCTTCGTCTCGGGTAGAAGCCTGCCGATGAACGAGCGCGACGACAGCACGAGCGCCGGCGCCGCGAGCCCCGGGCCGGTCGCGATCTACGAGGCGGTCGCCGCCGCGCTCGCCGAGCACGACAAGGCGAACGCCGTCCGCACGGCCGTCGAGGCGGTCACCTCCGGCGCCGTCTCCATCCCGGTCCTCTACCGCGACGTCCTCACCCACATCCTCGCGGACACAGGGGCGGCTTGGCAGCACGGCCGGACGGCGATCTGGGAGGAGCACCTCGCGAGCGCCACGGTACGCACGATCGTGGAGATCCTCTATCCGGGCGTCCTCAAGGCGAAGGCCGGCGTGGCTCCCTCTGGGCGCAGCGTCCTGCTCGCCTGCCCGCCCGACGAGGGGCACGACCTTGGCCTGCGCATGGTGTCCGACCGCTTCGACATGGCGGGCTGGACGACGTACTTCCTCGGGCCGGACACGCCCGTCACGGAAATCGCCGATGCGGCGATACGTCTCGGCGTCGACGCGGTCGTCCTGAGCTCGTCGACGCACTTCCACCGCTTGGCAGTGCGGCACGCCGTCGACGCGCTGAAGAGGGAGCTGCCCGAGATGGACATCTGGGTCGGCGGCCCCGCCTTCGTCGGCGCGGCGACCGGGTGGCTGCCCCAGGAGACGGTGGACCTCGACGACCTGCTCGGCGACGCCGAGCACGGTGGCGACGAGGCGGCGGTTGACGACGCGCGCGCGGCGACGAGGTGGCGGGCGACGACGACGGCGCACCCGCCCGGGATGCCTGACGCATGCTCAGCCTGAGCATCGCCGCGCGCTTCCTTCGCAAGAGCCCCGTCCAGTCCATCCTGATCGCTGCCGGCATCGCCGTCGGCATCGGTGTGCAGGTCTTTCTCGGGTCGCTCATCACCAGCCTGCAGACCAGCCTCGTCGACCAGACCATCGGCAACAGCCCGCAGGTCGTGGTCCGGGCGCAGCAGGACGGGGCGGCGGTGGCGTACACCCCTGAGCTCCAGCAAGCGATGGAGTCCCAGGGCGAGATCACCACGGTGGTGCCCACGCGCACGTTCTCGGCGATCTTCCGCAAGGGGAGCGAGAGCGCGCCGCTCCAATTCACCGGCGGCGCGCTCGACCAGCTCGACACCATCTACGACATCTCCGGCAGGCTCGTCGCCGGCGAGGCGTCGCTGGCGGCCGGCGAGGTGATCGTCGGCAAGGACTTCGCCGACGGCTTCGCCCTGAAGCCGGGCGACGTCGCGTCCTTCGTGCTGCCGACCGGCAAGCCCGCCGAGCTGACGGTCGCGGGCGTGTTCGACTTCGGCTCGGCGGCCGCCAACAACGCGACCGCCTTCGTCGGCGGCGACGAGGCCGCGACGGTGCTCGGCCTCGAGGCCGACCAGTATTCGGCCGTCGACGCCCAGGTCGGCGACGTGTTCGCCTCGCAGCAGGTGGCGGCGGACCTTCGCGCCGCGCCGGCTCTCGCGGGGCTCGAGGTCACCGAGTGGCAGGCGGAGAACGCCGACCTGCTGTCCGCGCTGCGGAGCCAGAGCTCGTCGAGCTACATGATCCAGTTCTTCGTGCTCGTGGCGGTGGCCCTGGGCATCGCTTCGACGCTGGCGATCTCGGCCGTCCAGAAGACGCGCCAGATCGGCATCCTCAAGGCGATGGGGATGCGCGATCGGCAGTCCGGCCGCATCTTCCTGTGGCAGGCGCTCATCCTCGGGGTCAGCGGCGCGGCGGTCGGTGTCGGCGCCGGTCTCGGGCTGATCGCGCTGTTCACGTTCCTCGGACGCAACTCGGAGTCGCTGTTCCCGATCACGCCCCAGGTGGGCTTCGTCGTGATCTCCTTCGTGGTCGGCGTCCTGGTCGCCGTGGTCTCGTCGCTCATCCCGTCGCGGCGCACGTCCAAGCTCGACCCCATCGAGGTGATCCAAGGTGGCTGAGACGCTGGTGCACGCCGAGGGCATCGGGAAGACCTACGGCACCGTGGTCAAGACCGTGGCCCTGCACGAGGTCTCGTTCGAGATCCAGGGCGGGGAGTTCGCCTCGGTCATCGGCCAGTCGGGGTCGGGCAAGTCGACGCTGCTCAACCTCATCGGCCTGCTCGACACGCCGAGCGAGGGCCGCATCGTCCTGAACGGTCACGACGCGACGGCGGCGAGCCGTAAACAACGCGCCGCCCTGCGCAACGACTTCATCGGCTTCGTGTTCCAGTTCCACTACCTGCTGCCCGAGTTCAGCGTGCTCGAGAACGTGCTGATGCCGGGGCGCATCGCCGGGGTCGCCCCAGCGGAGCTCGTGCCACGCGCCGAAGAGACCCTCGCTCTGCTCGGCCTCGAGGGGCTGGAGAAGAAGAACGCCAACGACCTGTCCGGCGGCCAGAAGCAGCGCGTGGCCATCGCCCGCGCGCTCATGAACCGCCCCGCGCTCGTGCTCGCCGACGAGCCGACGGGGAACCTGGATACGGAGAACACGAAGGCCGTGTACAGGCTCTTCCGCGAGATCAACGGGGAGCTCGGGACGGCCTTCGTCATCGTCACGCACGACCGCGCCGTGGCGCAGCAGACCGACCGCATCCTCGAGATCAGCGATGGGCGGCTGTTGCAGGACGTGCGCAACGAGTATCTGGCGCCGGTGTGAGCGCGGGCGACGAGCCGGGGGACCGGCTCGGCGGTCGCCCACCGGCGTCCGCGCGTGCGTGTGACGCATCGGAGCGATGGTGGTACCATTGTTCGCCGGCCGCACGGCGGCGGCCGCGGGCGGCGCCCGCGGCTCCTCCTGCGGCGCAGACCGGTGGTGGACGTAGCTCAGTTGGTAGAGCTCCAGGTTGTGGCCCTGGTGGTCGCGGGTTCAAGTCCCGTCGTTCACCCCATTCACTCGGGGTGCACCGGCCGGCGCGGAGCGCCGGCCGCCGACGTTAACGACGTGCGGGTGTGGCGGAACTGGTAGACGCGCTAGACTTAGGATCTGGTGAGCTCTGCTCGTGGAGGTTCAAGTCCTCTCACCCGCACCACAGGCTCAGACCCGACCCCAGATCGGACCACATAGCGGTCCGCAGGGCCCTTGGCGGCGCCTGCGGACCGTTCCAGCGACAGACGGAGAATCCACAGTGAAGACGAAGGTCAACCCCACAGGCGAGAACGAGGTCGAGCTCAGCGTCGAGGTCCCTGCTGAGGCCGTGAAGAAGGCGTACGACCGCGCCATCGCCAAGGTCCGTGAAGAGATGCAGCTCCCCGGCTTCCGCAAGGGGCGGGTGCCGGTCGATCTCGTGATCCAGAACGTCGGCGCCGACTTCATCCGCGGTGAGGCGCTGGAAGACGCCATCCCGGAGTGGGGCGACGAGGCTCTCCGCGAGGCCGGCCTCTACGACGACGCCGTCGGCACGTCCGACCTGCAGGTCGGGCCGCTCGACGAGACCGCCGACTACAGCTTCTCGCTCAAGGTGCAGACGATGCCGGTGCCCGCGCTCGGCGAGTACAAGGGCCTCGAGGTGCCCCAAGCGCGAGGTGGAGATCACCGACGACCAGGTGTCGGCCCAGCTGACGATGCTGCAGGAGCGGCTCGCCAGCCTGCAGCCGATCGAGGACCGCGCCGTCCAGATGGGCGACTTCGTGCTCATGGACCTCTCTGGGAGCCGCGACGGTGAGCCGATCGACGGCGCCCAGGGCAAGGACCAGATGTACGAGATCGGCCGTGCCAACCTCGTCCCCGGGTTCGAGGAGGCGCTCATCGGCGTCACGGCCGGGGAGGAGAAGTCCTTCGACGTCACGTTCCCCGAGGACTACCACGCGGAGGAGCTCGCCGGGCAGCCCGCGACCTTCACCGTCACCGTCAAGGAGATCAAGGAGAAGGTCATCCCCGAGCTCGACGACGCCTTCGCCGCCGACGTCAGTGAGTTCGAGACCATCGAGGAGTTGCGCGCCGACGTGCGCGCGCGGCTGCAGGCGGCCGGCGACGCCGGGGCCCAGCGCGAGTTCCGCGCCGGCGCCGTCGAGAAGGCCGTCGAGCACGCCACGATCGGGGTGCCGTCCACGATGGTCGACCGCGAGGCGCACCGGCTCTTCCACCAGCTCGAGGAGCGCGTGGGCGAGCAGGGCCTGACCATGGACGTGTACCTCGGCGTGCTCGAGAAGACGCCCGAGGACATCGAGGAGGAGATGCGCCCGCAGGCCGAGTTCATCATCAAGCGGCAGCTGGTGCTCGAGGCGATCGCCGAGGCCGAGGGACTCGTCGTCACCGACGACGACATCGCCGAGGTCGTCAAGAACGACGCCGAGGCGCTCGGCCGCGACCACCTGCAGCTGCTCGCCGATCTCGAGAAATCGGGCAGGCGTGAGGCGCTGCGCGACGAAATGCTAGTGGCCAAGGCCGCCGACTTCGTCGCCGACAACGCCGTCGCCGTGCCGATGACCGAGGCGGAAGAAGCGGCCGCCGAGGAGTCCGCGGAGGTCGTGGACCCCGAGGACGAGTAGGCGTTTCGAGCGGGGAAACCACTAGAGAGACAAGCGATACGAAGAGGGTGAGTACGTGACTCCACTTGTTCCGTTCGTGATCGAGCAGACCAGCCGCGGCGAGCGGTCGTTCGACATCTTCTCGCGGCTGCTCAACGAGCGCGTGATCTTCCTGGGCACGCCGGTCGTCGACGAGGTCGCCAACCTCATCGTCGCGCAGCTGATCCACCTCGAGAGCGACGACCCCGACAAGGACATCAGCCTGTACATCAACAGCCCGGGCGGCAGCGTCTACGCCGGGCTCGCGATCTACGACACGATGCAGTTCATCAAGCCCGACGTGAGCACGATCTGCGTCGGCAGCGCGATGAGCATGGGCGCGCTGCTGCTCGCCGGCGGCGCCAAGGGCAAGCGCTTCGCGCTGCCCAACGCCCGCATCCTCATCCACCAGGTGGCCGGCGGCTACGAGGGCCAGGCGACCGACATCGAGATCCACGCGAGAGAGGTGCTCAACCTCCGCCGCCGGCTCGACGAGATCATCGCCGACCACACCGGTCAGGAGATCGACAAGGTCCGCGCAGGACACGGAGCGCGACTACTTCATGAGCGCGGCCGAGGCCAAGGATTACGGCATCATCGACGACGTCATCTCCCACCGCTGAGACGGCGGCGACGGATCTCGCACTAGGAGGAGCACGGTGGCGGGAACGACCGACGGTAACGACCAGCTGCTCTGCAGCTTCTGCGGCAAGTCCCAGCGGCAGGTGAAGAAGCTCATCGCCGGCCCTGGCGTCTACATCTGCGACGAGTGCATCGACCTCTGCAACGAGATCATCGACGAGGAGCTCACCGCGCCGGCGGCGCTCGACCTCGAGCAGCTGCCCAAGCCGCGTGACATCTACGGCATCCTGAACGACTACGTCGTCGGCCAGGACGAGGCCAAGCGATCGCTGGCCGTGGCCGTGTACAACCACTACAAGCGCGTGCAGGCGGTGGCCAGCGGCGAGACCGACGTCGAGCTGGCCAAGAGCAACATCCTGCTGCTCGGCCCGACCGGCTGCGGCAAGACGCTGCTGGCGCAGACGCTCGCGCGCATCCTCAACGTGCCCTTCGCGATCGCCGACGCGACGGCACTCACGGAGGCCGGCTACGTCGGCGAGGACGTCGAGAACATCCTCCTCAAGCTGATCCAGGCGGCGGACTTCGACGTCAAGCGTGCGGAGACCGGCATCATCTACATCGACGAGATCGACAAGATCGCGCGCAAGGCGGACAACCCGTCGATCACCCGCGACGTCTCGGGTGAGGGTGTGCAGCAGGCGCTGCTCAAGATCCTCGAGGGCACGGTGGCGAGCGTGCCGCCGCAGGGCGGACGCAAGCACCCGCACCAGGAGTTCCTGACCATCGACACGACCAACGTCCTCTTCGTCTGCGGCGGCGCCTTCGCCGGCCTCGAGAAGATCATCGAGCGGCGCATGGGCCGGCAGGGCGTGGGCTTCATGGCCGACGTCGTGAGCAAGGCCGACAAGGATCCGGGCACGATCTTCACGCACTCGCTGCCGGAGGACCTGCTCGACTTCGGGCTGATCCCCGAGTTCATCGGCCGTCTGCCGGTGGTGAGCGCCGTGCACAGCCTCGACCAGGGCGACCTCCTGCGCATCCTCACCGAGCCCAAGAACGCGCTCACGCGCCAGTACCAGAAGTTCTTCTCGCTCGACGGCGTCGAGCTCACCTTCGCCGACGAGGCGCTGACCGCCATCGCCGCCAAGGCGCTCGAGCGCGGCACCGGCGCGCGCGGCCTGCGCTCCATCATCGAGGAGTCGCTCATGGGCGTCATGTTCGACCTGCCCAGCCGCACCGACGTGCGCAAGTGCGTCATCACCAAAGAGACCATCGAGAAGGGCATCGACCCGACGCTTCTCACCGAGGCCGACAAGTCGCTGCCGGAGCGTGACGCCGAATCCGCCTGAACAGACGGCTGTGACCGGGGAGGGGCAGGGCGCGCCCACGGCGGCCCTGCCCCTCTTGCCGACTCGCGAGCTCGTCCTCTTCCCGAAGATGGTCGCGCCGATCTTCGTCGGGCGCGAGAAGTCGATCTCGGCGATCGAGGCCGCCTACGCGAGCCAGACCGAGCTCATCCTCTGCGCGCAGCGCGAGGCCGCCGTCGAGGACCCCTCCTTCGCCGACATCCGGCCGGTCGGCGTGCGCGCCCAGGTCCTGCAGCTCTTCAAGCTCCCCGACGGCAGCGTCAAGGCGCTGGTCGAGGGTCAGGCGCGCGTGCGCGCCGAGCAGGCGCTGGAGAGCGACGCCTCACTTCGTCGTCGAGTACGCGCCCGTGGAGAGCACGGGCAGCGGGTCGGCGCGCTCGCGCAGCCTCGCGCGCCGCGTCGCGGACGAGTTCGTCCGCTACGTGCAGCTGCACCCTCAGCTCGCCGACGAGGCGCAGTTCGTGGTGCAGCAGGCCGACGGCCCCGACGAGCTCGCCGACATCGTCGCCGCGCACCTGCAGACCGAGAGCGGGGAGAAGCAGGCGCTGCTGGAGATCGTCAGCACGCAGCAGCGCCTCCTCGCCCTGCTCGAGAGCCTCGCGGAGGAGAACGCGGTGCTCGGCATCGAGCACGAGATCGGCCTCAAGGTCCAGCAGCGCATCGAGGGCGCGCAGCGCCAGTTGCTGCTGCACGAGAAGCTGCGCGTGCTGCGCGACGAGATCGAGGAGGCGGGGGAGAGCGCCGACGAGGACGTCGCCGGGTACGCGCAGCGGCTTCTGGAGGCCGACCTCTCGCCGGCCGCTCACAAGCTCGTCACTCGCGAGCTCACCAAGCTCAGGCAGGCCCCGCCGATGAGCCCCGAGGTCGCCGTGATCCGCGGGTTCCTCGACACCGTCCTCGACCTCCCGTGGGGCAGGCTCGCGCCGGCGGAGGTGGACGTGGCCGGGGTCGCCCGGCACCTGGAGCGCACCCACTACGGGCTCAGGGACGTCAAGGACCGGATCCTCGAGTACCTCGCCGTCTGCAGGCTCCGCGCCGACGCGCGCGGACGCCGGGCGGGCCGGCGCGGCCGGGACGGTGGCGGCGCACGCCGCCGACCAGCCGGCCACCATCCTCTGTCTCGCCGGCCCGCCCGGCACCGGCAAGAGCAGCGTCGCGCAGAGCATCGCCGGCGCGCTGGGGCGGCCGTTCGTGCGCGTGGCCCTCGGCGGCGTGCGCGACGAGGCGGAGATCCGCGGGCATCGCCGCACGTACATCGGGGCGATGCCCGGGCGCATCGTCGAGGGCCTTGCCAAGGCCGGCGTCGACAACCCGGTCATGCTGCTCGACGAGCTCGACAAGCTCGACAGCGACTGGCGCGGCAGCCCGGCGGCGGCGCTCATGGAGGTGCTCGACCCTGCGCACAACCACGCCTTCCGCGACAACTACCTCGAGGTGGAATACGACCTCAGCAAGGTCTTCTTCGTGGCGACCGCCAACGACGTGGACGCGATACCGGCCACCCTCTACGACCGGCTCGAGGTCATCCACCTGAGCGGCTACACTCTGCCCGAGAAGCTCGCCATCGCCAGGCGTTACCTGCTCCCGCGGGTCGCGCGCGACACCGGGCTCGGCCGCCGCGACGTGACCTTCGCCCGGGGCGTGCTGCAGGCGATCGTTCGCGGCTACACGCGAGAGGCCGGCGTGAGGGAGCTGGAGCGGGCGCTGCGACGGATCGCCCGCAAGGTCGCCCGGCGCCACCTGGAGGACGGCCTCGGCCTGCCGGTCGCCGTCGCCGCGGCCGACCTGCGCGGCTATCTGGGCGAGGCCGTGTGGCTGGAGGCCGAGCTGCCCCGCACGGCGAGCGTGGGGGAGAGCCTCGGCCTCGCCTACACCTCGGACGGTGGCGAGGTCCTCACCATCGAAGCGACGATCGCCCGCGGCCGCGGCGAGCTGGTGCTCACCGGGCAGCTCGGCGAGGTCATGCAGGAGTCGGCGTCCACGGCCTGGGGACACCTGCTGGCGCACGCGGAACGCGACCCGGCGCTCAAGCCGCTGATCCGGCGGTCGTCGTTCCTGACCGCCGACGGCCTGGACCTCGCCAGCCAGGACGTGCGCGTGCACGTCCCCGAGGGCGCGGTGCCCAAGGACGGCCCGTCGGCGGGGCTGGCGCTCGCCGTGGCCATGCTCTCGGCGCTCGGGGGCGCGCCGGTCAAGCCGCGGGTCGCGATGACGGGCGAGATCACGCTCGGCGGCAGGATCCTTCGCGTCGGCGGCCTCAAGGAGAAGCTGCTCGCCGCCGGCCGCTCCGGGATCCGCACGGTCGTGCTGCCGGCGGCCAACCGCGCGACCGTCGAGGAGCTGCCGGCCGACCTGACGGCGAAGCTCGAGCTGGTGTATGTTGCGAGCTTCGAGGAGGCTCTGCCGCACGTGTTTAGGGGGAGGGCATCTAAGGGTCACACGTAACCGGCGTCGAGGTACCTGGGGGCAATGGACATGCACGACCATCAGCACGAGCACGACCACGATCATCAGACGCCCGGCTCGACCGAAGAACCGGGTGTGGACGCGGGCTCCGGCAAGCTGGAGAAGCACTGCTCGCAATGCGGTTCGCTCATCGGGGGATCGGACGAGTTCTGCCAGGTCTGCGCCATCGAGTACAGCGGGGGAGAGGCGCCGGACGAGGACGACTGAACCGGCTTCTCCCGCAGGCGCCGAGGGCCGCCCCTTCCGTTGAGGGGGCGGCCCTCGGCGTTCGGTATACTTGAGCCTCCCGCCACCGATGACGAGGCTCCATGAACGACTACCTGCAGCAGACCACCCGTTTCGAACCCGCCGCCGTCGAGGCGCGCTGGATGAAGCACTGGCTGGACGAGCACCTCTTCCACGCCGAGCCCGATGCAGCGCGCGAGGCGTACTCGATCGTCATCCCGCCGCCCAACATCACCGGCGTGCTGCACATGGGGCACGCCCTCAACGACACCGTCCAGGACGTGCTCACGCGCTACCACCGCATGCTGGGCGAGAACGCCTGCTGGCTGGTGGGCACCGACCACGCCGGCATCGCGACGCAGAACGTGGTCGAGAAGATGCTGCGCACGGAAGGCCTCACCAAGGAGGACCTCGGCCGCGACGAGTTCGTTAGCCGCGTCTGGGAGTGGCGCCGCGAGTACGGCGGCACCATCATCGAGCAGCTCAAGCGGCTGGGGTGCTCGTGCGACTACGAGCGCGAGCGCTTCACCTTCGACGACGGTTACGCACGCGCCGTGACCAAGGTCTTCGTCGCCCTCTACGAGAAGGGCTACATCCACAAGGACAGCTACCTCGTCAACTGGTGCCCGCGGTGCGGGACGGCGATCAGCGACCTCGAGGTGGCCTACCGGGACATGCCGGGGACGCTCAACTTCATCCGCTACGAGGTCGCCGGCGGCGGCAGCGTGACCATCGCCACGACGCGCCCCGAGACGATGCTGGGCGACACGGCGGTGGCCGTGCACCCCGGCGACGAGCGTTACGGGGACCTCGTCGGCAAGACGGCCATCCTGCCGCTGCTGGGGCGCGAGCTCAGGATCGTGGCCGACGAGCGCGTCGACCCCGAGTTCGGCACCGGGGCCCTCAAGATCACCCCGGCGCACGACCTCACCGACTTCGACATCGGCCGCAGCCACGGGCTGGAGTCCGTCCAGGCCATCGGCCAGGACGGCCGCATCACCGAGGCCGGCGGGCCCTACGCCGGGCTCGAGGTCGAGGAGGCCGCCGCGCGCGTGGTCGCGGACCTGCGCGCGCTCGGCGCGCTCGAGAAGGTCGAGGACTACCCGCACAGCGTCGCCACCTGCGACCGCTGCGGCACGCCCATCGAGCCGCTCATCAGCGAGCAGTGGTTCATGGACATGGACGAGCTCAAGAAGCCGGCGACGGACGTGGTCCGCGAGGGCAAGGTCAAGTTCACGCCGGAGCGCTGGGGCCGTGTGTACATCGACTGGATGGACAACCTGCGCCCGTGGTGCATCAGCCGCCAGCTCTGGTGGGGCCACCAGCTGCCGGTGTGGTACTGCCCGGACGGTCACCTCACCGTGGCCGAGTCCGCGCCGCAGGCCTGCGCCCAGTGCGGCTCCACTGAGCTCACGCGCGAGACCGACGTGCTGGACACGTGGTTCAGCTCGGCGCTCTGGCCGTTCGCCACGTTCGGCTGGCCCGAGCAGACCGCCGACCTGGCCTACTTCTATCCGACGAACGTGCTGAGCACGGGGCGCGACATCATCTTCCTGTGGGTCGCGCGCATGATCATGATGGGCCTCGAGTTCATGGACGACATCCCCTTCGACGATGTCTACCTCCACTCGGTGATCCAGGCCCCCGACGGCCGGCGCATGAGCAAGAGTCTCGGTACCGGCATCGATCCGCTCGAGATGATCGACGAGCACGGCGCCGACGCCACACGCTTCGGCCTGCTGCTCATGAGCAGCACCCAGGACGTGCGCTTCAGCGAAGAGAAGATCGCCATGGGCCGCGGCTTCGCCAACAAGTTGTGGAACGCGGCCCGGTTCGTGCTGCTCGGCACCGAGGGGTACGCGGCCGAGCGCAGCGAGGCCGACCAGGTCGACCGCTGGATCGCGAGCCGCTTCCAGCGCTGCCTCAGCACGGTCGAGGAGGCGGTGGCGGTCTACGACTTCACCGCCGCCGTGGACGCGCTCTACCATTTCGTCTGGGACGAGTTCTGTGACTGGTACCTCGAGCTCGTCAAGGTGCGCCTGTACGGCGACGACGAGGCGCAGAAGGCGCAGGCCGCGAGCCACGCGCGCTGGATGCTGGACCAGGTCGTCCGCCTGCTGCACCCCTTCATGCCGTTCGTCACCGAGGAGATCGCGGAGCAGTACGGCGCCACGCCGCTGCTGAAGCAGGACCATCCGCGCCGCGACGAGGCGCAGCTGGCCACGGACGACGAGAACGCCATCGGCGAGCTCCAGGCCGCGGTCGACGCGCTGCGGCGGTTCCGCGCCGAGGCGGAGATCCCGCCCGGCAAGGTGCTCGACGCGGTGTTCGTCGGGGACGGCGCCGGCGCGGCCGTGCGCTATGGGCCCTACGCCGGCGCTTTCCGCGCGCTCGCACGCACCGCCGTCGCCTTCGCCGGCGATCCGGAGGCCGGCGCGACCGTCGTGCTGGTCCCCGGCGGCCGCCTCGAGGTCGCCGCCGCCGTCGACAGGGCGGAGGAGATCGCCCGCCTCGAGCAGCAGCTGGCCAAGGCTCAGGCTGAGGTGCAGCGCGGCGAGGCCAAGCTCGGCAACGAGAACTTCGTCGGTCGCGCACCCGAGGCCGTGGTGGCCAAGGAGCGCGAGAAGCTTACCGCCCACGTCGCCGAGCGGGACGGGCTCGCCGAGCGGCTGGCGCAGCTCCGCGGCGCTTGAGCCGGCCGTGAACGCCCCCGCCGGCAGGCCGGACCGGCCCAGCTGGGCCGCCTACCTCGAGTCGCTGGCGATCTTCGGCATGCGGCCGGGTCTGGAGCGCGTGAGCGAGCTGCTCACGCGCCTCGGCCGGCCGCAGGACGCCTACCAGGTCATCCACGTCGTCGGCACCAACGGCAAGTCGTCGACGACGCGCTACTGCGAGGCGTTGCTGCGCGCCCACGGGCGGCGGTCGGGCGCGTATCTCTCGCCGCACATCTCCGGGTGGACGGAGCGCGTGATCGTGGACGGGCGCCCGGTGGCCGAGGACGTCTTCGCCGGCGCCGTTGAGCGGGTCCGCGACGAGGTCGCAAGCCTGCCGCCGGAGGTCGGGGAGACGACCCAGTTCGAGGTGCTCACGGTCGCGGCGCTGCTGGCCTTCGGGGAGAGCGGCGTCGAGGCGGTGGCGCTCGAGGCGGGGCTCGGCGGGCGCCTGGACGCCACCAACGTGATGAGGGCGCCGGTGGTCGTGCTCACCAACATCGCGCTCGAGCACACCGCGGTGCTGGGTGGCACGCGCGAGCTCATCTTCGCCGAGAAGGCGGCGGTCATCAAAGGCGGGGACGCCGTCTTCGGGGAGCTGGACGTCCTTGAAGACGAGGCGCGCCGGGCCTGCGCCGCCGCCGGCGCCACGGCGCACTTCCTGCGCGAAGAGGCCGGGCCGGGCGACTTCGCGGTCACCGGCTCGCCGGCCGGCTTCACGGTCAGCTTCACGCTCGAACAGGGGACCGAGCGCTGGACCGGCCTCAGCGTGCCGACGCCGGCCCTCTACCAGGTCACGAACGCCGCCCTCGCGGTCGCCGCCGTGCGCCTGCTCCTCGGCGGCCTCGACGAGGCCGCCGCGCGCCGCGCGCTCGCCGCGACGGCGGTGCCCGGGCGGCTCCAGGTCGTCGGCGAACGTCCCCTCGTCCTCGCCGACGGGGCGCACAACCCGGACGGCGTGCGCGTGCTCGCGCAGAGCCTCGCTGCCGTCGCCGTGCCGCGCCCGGCCGTGGGCGTCCTCGCGATCATGCGCGACAAGGACTACCCGGCGATGCTCCGCGGCCTGCTGCCCCTGCTCGACGCCGTCGTCTGCACGCAGGCCTCGGAGCCGCGGAGCCTGGGCGCGGCCGAGTTGGCCGCGGCCGTCGCCGAGGCGTCCGTGCCTGGACTTGCTCGTGCGGGGTCGCGAGACGTGGAGGTCGCCGCCGACCCGCACGCGGCGCTCCAGCGCGCCCGCGAGCTCGCGGGGCCCGGGGGGAGCGTGCTCGTGGGCGGTTCGCTGTACCTGCTCGAGGACCTCAGGGACGTGCTCTCGGTCGGTGGCTGAGGCGCTTGTCGGGCCTCAGGGGTCAGCTATACTGGCGCAAACTCGGGGGAGGGGTGAATGGCACAGAAGCGAGCGCATCCGGCCGTGCGGTTCCTGGTCGCGTTCCTGATCGTGATCGCCGTCGCCGCCGTCGCCTTCTTCGTGGGCTATCTCATCGGGATGCGCCTCGCCGTCGTTACGCCGGCGCTCCCAAGCCTCTTCTGACAGCTTCCTGAGCACCCGCCGTCTCTCGCAAGGAGGGATCCTCATCGCTTCGCCATCCCAGGACCTGCAGATCCTCGTCACCGGCGCGACCGGCTACGTCGGCGGCCGCCTTGTGCCGCGGCTGCTCGACGCCGGGCGCCACGTGCGCGTGCTCGTGCGCGACCCGCGCCGCCTGCAGGGGCGCGACTGGTCCGGGCGCGTCGACGTCGCCACCGGCGACGTCCTCCGTCCCGAGACGCTCGGCGGCGCGCTCGAGGGCGTCGGCGTCGCCTACTACCTCGTGCACTCGATGGCGAAGGGGGAGGGCTTCCACGAGCGCGATCTCGCGGCGGCGAGGGCCTTCGGCCGCGCCGCCGCGGCCGCCGGCGTGGGCCGCATCGTCTACCTCGGCGGCCTCGGGGACCCCGCCGCCGACCTCTCGCGGCATCTGCGCTCGCGACAGGAGACCGGCGAGGCCCTGCGCGAGGGCGGCGTGCCGGTCACGGAGTTCCGCGCCGCCGTCGTCGTCGGCTCGGGGAGCATCTCGTTCGAGATGATCAGGTACCTGACCGAGCGCCTGCCGGTGATGGTCTGCCCGCAGTGGGTGTACACGCGCGTGCAACCGATCGCCGTCGACGACCTGCTGCGCTACCTCGTCGCCGCCCTCGACGTCCCGGAGAGCGCCGGGCGCATCGTCGAGGTCGGCGGCACGGACGTGCTCACCTACGGCGAGATGATGCTGGGCTATGCGCGCGCCCGCGGGCTCAAGCGCCGCCTGCAGCCGGTCCCGGTCCTCACGCCGAAGCTGTCGTCGTACTGGGTGCACCTGGTCACGCCGATCCCCTCGGTGATGGCTCGGCCGCTGATCGAGGGACTGCGCAACGAGACGATCGTGCGCGAGCACGGCGCCCACGACCTGTTCCCGGCGATCCATCCGGTCGGCTACGACACGGCGGTGCGCGCCGCCGTCGCGAGCCTGGACACGGGAGAGGTGGAGACGCGCTGGGCCGACGCCCTCGTGACCAGCGAGGGGGACGTGCAGCCGCGGGTGCTGACCACCCAGGAGGGCAAGTTCATCGAGCGCCGCCAGGCGCTCGTCTCGGCGACGCCAGACGAGGCTTTCGCGCTCATCGAGACGATCGGCGGCGAGCGCGGCTACCGCGCCTGGGACTGGGCCTGGGAGCTCCGTGGCGCCGCCGACCGCCTGGTCGGCGGCGTGGGCCTGCGCCGTGGCCGGCGCGACCCGGACGAGGTGCGCGTCGGCGACGCGCTCGACTTCTGGCGCGTCGAGGCGGTCGAGCCCGGGCGCCTGCTGCGCCTCCGGGCGGAGATGAAGGTGCCGGGCGCGGCGTGGCTGCAGTTCGAGACGCTGCCGCGCGACGGCGGCACGCTCCTCGTCCAGACGGCGTATTTTGCGCCGCGGGGGGTCCCTGGGCTCGCCTACTGGTACGCGCTGCTGCCTGTCCACAGCAGGATATTCTCGGGTATGATTGCGGCGCTGGCCGCCGAGGCCAGCCGGCCGGCCGCGCCGGCAGGGGGCTCTCCGCCACCGCCTGCGTGAACGGCCGCCATCGCGTGGAGGCGCCGCCGGCGTCGTCTACCGGGCTTTCCTGAGGAGGAAGGGTGCCTTTCTGGACCATCGTTGCGGCGAAGACCACCACGACGAGCGAGAGCAGCAACCCGTTCCAGTCGGTGCTGGACTTCTTCAAGTCGCCGACCTGGCAGTTCATCACGATGATGTTCATCTTCTTCCTGGTGGTCCTCTGGATCGCCTGCGCGTTCTGGGTCTTCAAGGACGCGCGCCGGCGGATCGACGACAAGATCGTCATCGCCGTCGCCGTGCTCACCGGCATCGTGTTCGGACCCATCGGGCTCATCGTCTACGCGATCGTCCGTCCGGCCGAGACGCTCGCCGACCGTCGCGAGCACGAGCTCGAGGTGCAGATGATGGAACAGCGCATCGGCGAGGAGGAGCGCTGCTCCTTCTGCAAGACGCCGGTGCGCGACGAGTACCTCGTGTGCCCCACCTGCGGCCGTCGCCTGCGCACGTCGTGCCCGTCGTGCCGCAAGCCGATCGACCCGCAGTGGCGCGTCTGCCCGTACTGCGAGGCCGACGTCCAGCTGGCGGCGCCCGTCTTCGACCGCGTCTGACGCCCGTGTCCGCGGGCCGCCGTCGTCCCCTGCGGGGCGGAGCGGACCGCGCGTCTCGCTATCGCATCGCTCCGGAGGAGTCACATGGAACGCACGTTCATCATGGTCAAGCCGAACGGCGTGGCCCGCGGCCTCGTCGGTGAGGTCATCGCCCGTTTCGAGCGGCGCGGGTTCGTGCTGCGCGGCCTGAAGGCGCTGCGCATCGACCGCGCCCTCGCCGAGACCCACTATGCCGAGCACGTGGAGAAGCCGTTCTTCGAGTCGCTGGCGGCGTTCATCACCTCCGGTCCCGTCGTCGCCATGGTGTGGGAGGGCCGCGAGGCGATCACCGTGGCGCGCGCCATGATGGGCGTCACCGACTCCGCACAGGCGGCGCCGGGCACCATCCGCGGGGACTACTCGCTGAGCAAGGAGGAGAACGTCGTGCACGGCTCGGACGGCCCCGAGAGCGCCGCCCGCGAGATCGCCCTGTTCTTCGACGAGGCCGAGCTTGTCTGACCCGGTCCCTCGCTCCTTCTGGGAGCGCGCGCAGGCGCCCGAGGCCCTGGCCTTTGAGTTCTCGGGCCTCGTCCTCGCCTCCCGCTCGCCGCAGCGTGAGGCGCTGCTGCGCCAACTCGGCATGCCGTTCCGCGTCGTCGTCAGCGAGCACGCCGAGGAGGTCCGCGACGGGGACCCGGCCCACACCGTGCAGCAGAACGCCCGGGGCAAGGCTGAGGAGGTGCTCGCCCGCACCACGCTGCAGCCGGGCGAGCTGGTCCTCGGGGTCGACACCGTCGTCGTGAGCGAGGGCGAGATCCTGGGCAAGGCGAGCGACGCGGACGAGGCGGCGCGCTATGTGCGCCGGCTCGCCGCCCGTCGCCACGAGGTGTTCAGCGGCCTGTACCTGACGACGAAGAAGCTCGCGCTGGCCGCGCACGCGGTGACGGGCGTGACCTTCCGCAGTCTCACGGACGCCGAGCTCGACGCGTACATCGGCTCGGGTGAGTGGCGCGACCGGGCCGGCGCCTACGCGATCCAGGGTATCGGCTCCGCTCTGGTACAGCGGGTCGACGGCGACTACTTCAACGTCGTCGGGCTGCCGGTCGCGGAACTGCTGCGCCTGCTGGCCGCCTTCGGGGTCACGCCCTTCTCCTGGCTCTAGAACGTCTGCCGTGGCCGCCGCGAGGGACTGCGGCGCCCGCGGCGAACTAGCGTCTGCACGGTTTCCACAGCCTGCCGCCGCGGGCTCGCCTCCGGTGGCCATGCCCAGAGGCACCGTATACAATCGTCGTTCGAGATTCGCTTCGAAAGGAGCTCGCCATCAGCTTCCTCGGATTCGTAACGGGCTTCGGCGCCCGTGACATGGCGGTCGACCTCGGCACCGCCAACACGCTCGTCTATCTCCGCGGCAAGGGCATCGTCCTCAGCGAGCCGTCGGTCGTCGCCATCGACCACCGCTCCGGCGAGGTCCACGCCGTCGGCGCGGAGGCCAAGCGCATGCTCGGCCGCACGCCGGCCACGATCAGCGCCGTGCGCCCGCTCAAGGACGGCGTCATCGCCGACTTCGACGTCACCGAGCAGATGCTCCGCCACTTCATCCGCAAGGTCATGCAGAACCGCTGGGCGCACCCCCGGGTCGTCATCTGTGTGCCCAGCGGCGTCACCGGCGTCGAGAAGCGCGCCGTCGAAGAGGCCACGTACTCCGCCGGCGCCCGCTGGGCGACCTTGATCGAGGAGCCGATGGCAGCCGCCATCGGCGCCGGTCTCCCCGTCGCCGAGCCGACCGGCAGCATGATCGTCGATATCGGCGGCGGTACCAGCGAGGTGGCCGTCATCTCGCTGGGCGGCATCGTCGTCAGCCAGTCCATCCGCGTCGGCGGCGACGAGCTGGACGAGGCGGTCATCAGCTACGTCAAGAAGGAGTACAAGCTCCTCATCGGCAGCCAGACGGCCGAGGAGATCAAGCTCGAGATCGGCTCGGCCTACCCGCTCCCGCAGGAGGAGCAGGCCGAGATCCGCGGGCGCGACCTCGTCACCGGCCTCCCCAAGACGATCGTGCTGTCCTCCGAAGAGGTGCGCACCGCTCTCGAGGAGCCGACCCAGGCGATCATCGACGCCATCAAGGCGACCCTCGACAAGACGCCGCCGGAGCTGGCCAGCGACATCATGGACCGCGGCATCATGCTCGCCGGCGGCGGCTCGCTGCTGCAGGGCCTGGCGGAGCGTCTGCGCGACGAGACCCAGATGCCGGTGCACGTCGCCGAATCACCGCTCACCTGTGTGGCCGTGGGCTCGGGCAAGTACCTCGAGGAGTTCGATGTCCTGGTCAAGAGCAAGCGCAACTCCCGGCCGCGGGGCCGGTAGTCCCACCCCTCGCTGACCTGTGAATCGCCGGCGCGTACTCCGGCGGCGGATCGTCGTAGTGGTGCTGCTGCTGCTGTCCGTCGCGCTGCTCACCGCCTACTTCCGCGAGTCGGAGAGCGGGGTCGCGCACGGCGTGCAGGGCGGCGTGCTGCGCGTCGTGGCGCCGCTGCAGAGCGGCACCGCGACCGCCACGAAGCCCTTCCGTGACGCCTGGAACTGGGTCGGCGACCTCTTCAGCGCCAAGTCGCAGAACAAGGCGCTCAAGAAGGAGGTCCAGCAGCTGCAGGCAGGGCTGGCCCAGGAGCTCACGACGCAAGCCGAGAACGAGCAGCTCCGGGCCCTCGTGGACTTCCACACCGACCGCGTCTTTCCGAAGGACGTGACGCTGGTGACGGCGCGCGTGATCGCGCGCTCGACCAGCGCCTGGTACTCCACCGCCACCATCAACGCCGGCAGCGGCGCTGGCGTGGACGTGTACGACCCGGTGATCAACGGACAGGGTCTGGTCGGGCGCATCAGCAAGGTCTACGCGAACTCGTCGCAGGTGTTGCTCGTCACTGACCAGCAGAGCTACATCGACTCGATGGTCGAGCCGGGCGGCGCGCAGGGCATCATCAGCGGCAGCGTCACCGGCGACGTCACGCTCGACTACGTGGACAAGAACGAGAAGGTGAAGGTGGGTCAGTACATCGTGACGTCCGGCAGGAACAGCTCGGTCTTCGTGCGCGGCATCCCCATCGGCCAGGTGGAGAGCGTGGGCTCGCAGGAGGTGGAGCTGTACCAGTCGATCGCGATCAAGCCGTTCGTCGACTTCCGCAAGCTCGACATCGTGCAGGTGATCGTGCGATGAGGCTCACGCGGACCGTCAAGGAGAGCAGGGAGCGCGAGTGGCCGGCCTGGCCCGAGGTCGGCCGGCTCGCCGTCGTGCTGCTGGTCGCGACGCTGCTGCAGACGGCGCTGGCGCCGCACCTGCGGCTGCTCGGCGCCTATCCGGACTTCGCCCTCATCGTCGTCGTCTGCGTCGCCCTCGTGAAGGGCTCGGAGGCCGGCGCCGTCTTCGGCTTCCTCACCGGCATCATCTCGGCGATCGCGCTCATGGAGCCCTTCGGCCTGAGCGCGTTCGTCTTCGTCCTGGTCGGCTTCCTCGCCGGGCGCTACGCCGAGACCGCCGACCTGCCGGCCGGCGTCGCGCCGCTGCTCAGCGTCTTCGTGGCGACGCTCGTCGCCAGCGTGCTGTCCGCCATGGCCCAGTTCCTGCTCGCGCGCGAGGTGCCGCTGGACTTCTTCCTGTGGAGGGTGCTGCTGCCCTCGCTCGTGCTCAACACGCTGCTGGCCGCGCCGATCTATCTTCTCGTGCGCGTCTGGCTCAGAGGGGCGGGTGATCTGCGTGTCGCGCGTGCTCGGTAACGAGCCGGGCCGCCGCGACCGGCCGATCAGGACCGGCCGCCGCGACAGGCCCATCGTCCAGCTCCCGTCCATCGCGCTCCGCGTGGCGGTGATCGTCGGCATCGCCGCGTTGCTGTTCGGCGTCGTGCTCTTCCGTCTGTGGTTCCTGCAGATCCTCAGCGGTCAGGAGTTCGTGGCCCAGGCCAACAACAACCGGCTGAAATCGGTCAAGGTGGTGGCCCCGCGAGGCGCGATCGTCGACCGCCACGGCGAGGTCATCGTCGAGAACCGGGCGGGTCTCGCCGTCGGCCTCCGGCTCATGGACGTGCCCGAGGGAGAGCTCGATCCCGAGGTGCTGCGGCTCGCCCGCGTGCTGAAGTCGCGGCCGAACAAGATCCGCAGGGAGATCATGGACTACCTCGGGCCGGGCTGGCCGACCGGCCCGGATGCTCCGCCGCTGACCTGGGAGAACGTCGTCGCCGGCAGCGGCGTCGGTCTCGACCTCGTCGTGATCAAGCAAGACGTGAGCGACCGCGTGAGGTCGTACCTGCTCGAGCACATCCAGGCGTTCCCCGGTGTCGAGATCCAGAGGAGCTACCTGCGCTCGTACCCGCGGGGCGACATCGCGGCGCAGGTGCTCGGTCATCTCGGCGAGGTCTCGGCCGAGCAGCTCAAGGACCGGCACTTCAAGGGCTACTCGGCCGGCGACGTCGTCGGCCAGGACGGGCTCGAGTGGACCTACGACAAGTGGCTGCGCGGCCGCGACGGGGTCGCCAAGATCGAGGTCGACGCCTTCGGCCGGCCCAAGCAGAGCGACCCCGTGCCCGGCGGCCGCGACAAGGTGCCGGGCGACACGCTGGTCACCACCATCGACGCCAAGGTCCAGGACGCGGCCGAGCGGGCGCTGCGCGAGGGCATCTCGCTGGCGCACAGCGACGGCAAGGTGGAGGCCAACGGCGGCGCGGCGGTCGTGCTCGACGTCCAGAACGGCGACGTCCTCGGCATGGCGAGCTACCCGACCTACGACCCCGCCGTCTGGGTCGGGGGCATCAGCACCAAGGACATGAAGCGCCTCAATGACAAGCACGCCAACTACCCGATGCTCAACCGCTCGATCCAGGAGGCCAAGGCGGTGGGCTCGACCTTCAAGGTCGTGGACGCCATCGCCGGCCTCGAGGAGGGCATCATCACGCCCGAGACGACGTTCTTCTGCCCCGGCAGCTACAAGCCGCCGATCGCCACCGACAAGACCGTCTGGAAGTGCTGGGCCACGGACGGTCACGGCCACCTGAGCCTGGTCGGCGCGCTCACGCAGTCCTGCGACGTGTACTTCTACAACGTCGGCTACCGCTTCTACTCCGCCAACGGCACGCCGCTGGCGGACTGGGCCAGACGGCTGGGCATGGAGAAGTACACCGGCATCGACCTCCCCGGCGAGGTCAAGGGGCGCGTGCCCACGCCGAAGTGGCGCCAGCAGTACTTCAAGAGCGAGGTCGACAAGCTGTGGACGCCGGGGAACTCCATCAACCTCGCCATCGGCCAGGGCGACCTCGAGGCGACGCCGTTGCAGCTCGCCGTCACCTACGCCGCGATCGCCAACGGCGGCAAGATCGTGACGCCGCACGTCGGCCTCAAGGTCACCGACGCCACGGGGCAGACGGTGCGCGACCTCGAGCCCGGGGCGGCGAGCAAGGTCGACATGGCGCCGAGCACGCTCGACGCCGTGCGCCGCGGCCTCTACGAGGCGGCGAACTCGTCCAGCGGCACGTCGTCGGCGGTGTTCGCCGGCTACCAGGAGCCGGTCGCCGGCAAGACCGGCACCGCCGAGGTGTACGACGCCACGCGCGGCGGCTACGTCGACTACGCCTGGTACGCGAGCTACGCCCCGGCCGACGATCCCAAGTACGCGGTCGTCGTGATGATCGAGAAGGGCGGCCACGGCGGCACCGTCGCCGCGCCGGCCGCGCGCATGATCTACGACAGCCTCTTCCATATCGACAGTGGCGCGTTCACGGGGCCCGTGAGAAGCGACTGACGTGGTCGACTGGCGCACCTACCTTCGGCACCTCGACTACCTGCTCATCCTGGCGACCGCCGGACTCATCGTGTACGGCGTCACGATGATCTACTTCGCGACGCGGCACGACGTCGCCGGCGCGCCCTTCTACTACGTGCGCCAGCAGCTCATCGCCGTCGCCGTCGGCGTCGCCGCCGCGGTCGTCGTCTCGGTCGTCGACTACGACGTCTATCGCCGCTTCCAGTGGATCCTCTACGGCATCGCCGTCGCGATCCTGGTCGCCGTGCTGCCGCTCGGTGAGGTGGTCAACGGCGCGACGCGCTGGATCGACCTCGGTTTCACCCGCTTCCAGCCTTCGGCCGCCGCCCTCCTGCTGCTCGCGCTCAGCATCGGCGCGTTTCTCGCCGGCCACCTGGAGCTGCTCGGCGCCAAGCGGATCACGCTGATCGCTCTGGCCCTCGTCGCCGTTCCAGCGGCGCTGGTCTACCGGGAGCCCGACTTCGGGTCGGCGATGGTGATGGTCGTGCTCACGCTCGCCATGCTCTACTTCTACGGCACGTCCTGGACGCACTTCGCCGTGCTCGCCGCCACGGGCGTGACCGCGTTCGTCGTGGCCCTGAAGGTGCTGCCGCTCGCCGGCATCCACCTGATCCAGCAGTACCAGCTGGACCGCCTGTTCGTGTTCATCGACCCGGGACGGGACCCCGGGGCCTCCGGCTACAACGTGATCCAGTCGATGATCGCGGTCGGCTCGGGTGCGCTGACGGGGCGCGGCGACATGGCGACGCAGACGACGCTCGACTTCCTGCCCGAGCACCACACGGACTTCATCTTCGCGGTCATCAGCGAGCGTAACGGCTTTCTCGGGGCGAGCGTGCTGCTCGTCCTGTACGCGCTGTTCATCTGGCGCGCCCTGCGCATCGCGATCCTGGCGCGCGACATGTACGGCAGCATCCTCGCCGGCGGCATCGGCGTGATGGTACTCTTTCAGGTGTTCGTCAACATCGGCATGACGATCGGCATCATGCCGGTGACGGGTATCCCGCTGCCGTTCATCAGCTACGGGGGCACCGCGATGATCGCGTTCCTGATCTTCGTCGGCCTGCTGCAGGCGATTCACCTGCGCGCGACGATCACTCCAGATACGAGGGGGCGGCTTGGCCAGTAGCCTTAGCATCTCCAAGATCCTCAAAGCCGTTACCGAGGCGCGCGCCGCCGCGGCGGCCCCGCGCCTCTGCGTCGTGGGCGAGGGGGAGGGGCTCGCGCGCGTCGTCGGCGTGCTCTCCGCCGGGGCCCGCGACGAGAGCGGCGGAGTGTCCGCCACGCTCGATGCCCTCGCCCCGGCCGACTTCCCTCGCGACCAGCGGGTCGCCAAACGGTGGGACATCGTCGTCCTCGTCGCCGACGGCTGCGCGGCCGCCGAGGCGTCGCCGGTGGTGCACGCCGCACGCCGCGCCGGCTGCCAGGTCGTCGGGCTCGTCGAGCGTGCGGACGAGGCCGCGTGGGCGGATGGGGCCGGGCTCTTCGACGACGAGGTCGCTCACGGCCTCGGCGCCGACCCGGCCGGCAAGCCCACGCTCGAGAACCGCCTCATCGAGGCCGCCGGCGACGCCGCCGGCTCGCTCGCCGCGTCACTTCCGTCGGTCCGCCGCACCTACTGCGACCACGTGGTGCTCACCAATGCCGCCCAGAACGGCGTCATCGGCGCGGTGGTCATCATCCCCGGCGCCGACATGCCGGCGATGACGGCCAACCAGATCCGCATGGTCCTCAAGATCGCTCATGCCTATGGTGAGGAGCTCGGGCTCGACAGATCCATCGAGCTCCTCTCCATCGTGGGTACTGGGTTCGTCCTCCGCACGCTGACGCGCCAGGCGCTCGACTTCGTCCCCGGATTCGGCTGGGCCGTCAAGGGCGCCGTCGGGTTCTCGGGCACGATCGCGCTCGGCCAGGCCGCCATCGCGTACTTCGAGGCCGGAGCCCCGCTCCGTGTCTCGCGGATGCAAAGGATCAATCGTCAAGTTGAGAAACTCGCCACCCGGGTCCCCGGGCCGCTACGGAGACTGGCCTCCGGATGAAGTAGCGAGACTGCTGGCGCGCGTCACGCGCCCCGGGCGCTACGCGGGTGGGGAGTTCAACACCCGCGTCAAGGCCGGGGCGCGTCCTCGCATCGTGCTGTCCTATCCGGACGTGTACGAGATCGGGGTCTCCAACCCCGCGCTGCAGATCCTCTACAGCCATCTGAACGACGCCACGCCGGCCTTCGCCGAGCGGGCCTACTGCCCGTGGCCGGACATGGCCGACCTCATGCGCGCCGCCGGCGTGCCGCTGTGGACGCTCGAGACCTTCTCTCCGGTCGCCGGGTGCGACCTCTGGGGCTTCACGCTGCCGCACGAGCTGTGCTACGCGAACGTGCTCGAGATGCTGGACCTCGCCGGCGTGCCGCTGCGCGCCGCCGAGCGGGATGGGGAGAACCCCATCGTCCTCGGCGGCGGCCCCGCGGTCGCGAACCCCTGGCCGGTCGCACCGTTCTTCGACGCGTTCTTCATCGGCGAGGCGGAGCACCGGCTGGACGCGATCGTCGGCGCCCTGGAGGCCGGCGGCCGCGAGGCTCGTCTCGAGGCGCTCGCGGCCGTCCCGGGGGTGTGGCTGCCCGGCAGGGACCGCGGGCCCGCCCGGCGGCAGGTGTTCACTGGCTTCTCGGCCAGCCAGCCGGTGCTGCGGCCGGTCGTGCCCGTTCTCGAGGCCGTCCACGACCGCGCCGTCGTCGAGGTGATGCGCGGCTGCACGGCCGGCTGTCGCTTCTGTCAGGCGGGGATGTGGTACCGGCCCGTCCGCGAGCGGCCGGTCGACCTCGTCGTTGCGGCCGCCGACCGGCTCCTCGACGAGACGGGATGCGACGAGGTCTCGCTGCTCTCGCTCAGCTCCTGCGACTACGGCGGCGTCGCCGAGGCGCTCACGCGCATCCGCGAGTTGCGACCCGGGCTGCGCGTCTCGTTGCCGTCGCTGCGCATCGACTCGGCGGCGCAGAGCCTCGCGAGCTTCGCCGCCGGCCAGCGCGGATCCGTGACGCTCGCGCCCGAGGCGGGGACGCAGGAGCTGCGCGACGCGATCAACAAGGGCGTCGACGAGGCGCAGTTCGACGAGGCGGTCAGGGCGACGTACCTGGGCGGGTTCACCGGCCTCAAGCTCTACTTCATGATCGGCTTGCCCGGGGAGACCGACGACGACGTCCTCGGGATCGCCAGGATGGCCGACTCCGCGGCGCGCCTCGCGAAGGAGATCGGCCGCGGCCGCGCGCGGCTCTCGGTGTCCGTGTCCTCGTACGTGCCCAAGGCGCACACCCCGTTCGAGCTGGAGCCCTTCGCCGGCGCGGCGACGCTGCGGCGGCGCCAGCGACTGCTGCGCGAGGCCGTGCCACGCGGCGTGCGCGTCGCCTTTCACGACGTCGCCGCCTCGACGGTGGAAGCGACGCTGGCGCGCGGCGGGCCGGGATCGGAACGGCTCGTCGAGGAGGCCTGGCGGCGCGGTGCCCGGTTCGACGGCTGGAGCGAGCACTTCGACGTGCGCCGCTGGGAGGACGCCGCCGTCGCGACGGGCATCATGCTCGGGGAGGCGAGCGTCGCGAGGCCGTACTGGCGCGACGCCGTCGACGCGAGGCTGAGCGCCGGCTTCCTCGACGACGAGCTCGAGCGCGGCCGCAGCGGCGAGCTCACGGCGGACTGCCGGGGCGACGCGTGCGCCGCCTGCGGCGTCTGCGGGGGGGACATCGGCATGGAGCTGATCGCATGAGCTGGTGGCTGCTTAGCTTCGCCCGCCGTGGCCCGGCCCGGTATCTGTCTCACCTGGACACGTCGCGCGTCGTGCAGCGCACGTTCGCCCGTGCGCGCGTGCCCATCGCGCTGTCGCTGGGGATGCGTCCCAAGCCGCGGCTCTCGCTGCCCCTGCCGCTGCCGGTCGGCGCGGCGGGTAGCGACGAGCTCGCGGTCGTCGAGGTCGCGGAGGGCGTCGAGCCGACGACGGAGGTGCTCCTCGCCCTTCGCGAGTCAAGCCCTCCGGGCGTGGAGATCGCGCGCATCGTAGACGTCGGGGAACGTCATCCGCGCCCGCAGCCGCGGTCGGCGGGGTACGCCTGCGTGCTCGACGGGGACGCAGGCGCGATCGCCGCGGCCGTCGAACGCTACAGCGACGCAGAGCATGCGATCCGCGAGCGCGTCTCACCCAAGGGGACGCGCCGGCTGGATCTGAAGGAGTACGTCGGGGACGTCGTCGCGACGCCGGTCGAGGGGGGAGCCCGTCTCGGGTTCACCATCGCCCACCGGCACGACGGCGCCGCCCGGCCGCAGGAACTGATCGACCTGATCGCCGAGTGGGCGCAGGTCGAACCGGTGATGCGAGGCCTGGAGCGGCTCCGCATCACCTGGGACGATGTGCTGCCTTTGCCTACGGCGGGGCAGCGGAAGGAGTTGACCACGTGAGTACATCGAAGAAGGGCGCGCCCGGCGACGAGCCGGCGTCCGCGCCCGCGCAGGACGGCGCCCGCGGCGCCGGGACCCCGTCGAGTGAGTCCGGGGGCGGAGAAGAAGCGACGCCGCGGCGGCGGCGAGGGGCTCGTGGGGGCCGCAGGCACAAGCGCCCGGCGACCGCGGCTCCGGCAGAGACGGCCGCCGCGGCTCCCGTGGAGAGCGCGACCGCGACGGCCGCCTCTAGCCCGCGTGACGCGTACACGGGTGGGCCCAAACGGCCCGCCACGCAGGAGCTTCCGACCGCGCCGCTCATCCCGACGGCGCCGCTGATCCCGGTGGCGGCGACGGAGGCCGCCGACGCCAGGGAGGCGGCCGCCGCGCCCAAGCGGGCGGCCACGACCCCGGCCGGTGAGAACGCGGCGGGGCCAGCAGCCAGGAAGCCCGCCTCGCGGCGCGGCTCGCGCAGTCGCCGCGGCGCAGGAGCACAACAAGCTTCAGCCGAGCCTGCGCCGGTCGCGCCCGCGGCCCCGGAGGCCGCGGCGCCGGAGGCGTCCGCCCCGGCAGTTACGGCCCCGGAGTCATCCGCCTCGACAGCCGAGGCCCCCGAGACTGCCGCGACGCCCGGTCCCGGCGGCGAGGGCGCCGGCGAGGAGGCTCCGGCGAAGCGCCGTCGCCGCGGCAGTCGCGGCGGCCGTCGCCGGCATCGCACCGCCGACATCGAGCACGAAGAGGCGGCGCGGGAGGCTGAGGACGCCGCCGGCGAGCCGGTGGGCACGGAGGCACCCGTCAAGGAGACCGGGGCGCCTGTCGGCAAGGCCACGCCGGCCGAGAAGACCGCGGAGGCTCCGGAACAGACCGCTGAGGAGGCGGAGACGAGTGAGGACGGCGTCGCGGAGGGCGAGGCCAAGCGCCGCCGCCGCGGCGGCCGCGGCCGGAGCAAGGGCAAAGGCCGCCGCGAGGCGGCCGGCGAGAGCACGACCGAGGCACCGGCCGGAGAGGTCCGCGAGGAAGCGGCCGAGCCTTCCGCCGCCACGCCCGCCGAGTCGCCTGCCGAGACCAAGACCAAGGGCCGGCCGCGCGATCGCCGGCGCCCGAGGGCGATCGTCCGTCAGGACGAGGGCAGCGGTCTGGGGACGATGGCGCCGATCGAGCTCGGGCAGCGGCGGTCCACGGTGGTGGCGGAGAAGCCCGAACGCAAGATCATCCTCGTGATGGACGACGGGGAGGAGCTGCGCGTGGCGCTGGTCGAGGACGGCCGGCTCGCCGAGATCTACATCGAGCGTCCCGATCGCAAGTCGTACCTCGGCGACATCTACCAGGGCAAGGTCGAGAACGTCATGAACGGCATCGACGCGGCCTTCGTCGACTTCGGCCTCGAGAAGAACGGCTTCCTCTACGTCGACGAAGTCACCACACCCGAGGGCGGGAAGCGCGCGCGCCGCATCGGCGACGCGCTCAAGAACGGTCAGCAGGTGCTCGTCCAGGTGACGAAGGACCCGATGGGCCACAAGGGCGCGCGGCTGAGCACCAAGATATCGCTGGCCGGTCGCTACCTCGTGTACGTGCCCGGCGGGAGCGGCGTCGGGGTCTCGCGAC
Organism: uncultured Thermoleophilia bacterium; assembly: GCA_963717965.1. GTDB lineage: Bacteria > Actinomycetota > Thermoleophilia > UBA2241 > UBA2241 > CAIXSE01. Next base: position 45,979 of record CAVQXS010000008.1, read on the forward strand.
GGCTGGGTCAGCGCGAGCGCGAGCGGCTCCGCGACGCCACTAAGGAGCTCAAGCCGAAGAACGCCGGGCTGATCGTGCGCACGATCGCCGAGGGCCACGGCCTGGAGGACCTGCGGCGGGACATGCGCTACCTCTCACGCCTCTGGTCGCGGCTCAAGAAGAAGGCGGAGAGCGTCCCGGCACCGGGGCTCGTGCACAAGGAGGTCGACATCTCGCTCGAGGTCACGCGCGACCTCTTCAACGACACCTGCGAGAGCCTCATCGTCGACGATCCCAAGCGCCACAAGGCGATACTCGCGTTCCTGGACAAGGAGGCGCCGGAGCTCCTCCCCAAGGTGCACCTGCACACCGGTGAGGAGCCGCTCTTCAGCGCCTACGGCATCGAGGAGCAGATCGTCAAGGCGCTCGAGCGCCGCGTGCCGCTGCCGAGCGGCGGCAACCTCGTGATCGACCACGCCGAGGCGCTCACGGTGATCGACGTGAACACGGGCCGCTTCACCCGCGGCAAGGGCCTCGAGGACACCATCACCAAGACCAACCTCGAGGCCGCGCGCGAGGTGGTGCGCCAGCTGCGCCTGCGCGACATCGGCGGCATCATCATCATCGACTTCATCGACATGGCGCACGCCAAGAACCGCGAGATGGTGCTGGCGACGCTGGAGGCCGAGCTGGAGACCGACCGCACCAAGACCTACGTGGTCGAGCTCTCGCCGCTCGGCCTCGTCGAGATGACGCGGCAGAACACGACCGACGGCGCGCGAGGCATCCTGACGCGCGCCTGCCCGACCTGCACCGGCAAGGCGCGCGTGCTCAGCGAGGAGACGATGGCGCTGAGCGTGGAGCGGCGCGTGCGGGCGCTGGCGCGCAAGTCGCAGGCCAAGGCGTGGCTCATCGAGGTCAGCGGCGGCGTCGCCGATCGCCTCAGCGGGGCGCGGCTCAAGCGGCTCGAGAAGCAGGTCGGCCGGCGCATCTTCCTCGAGGGCGCCTCGGCGCTCCCGGTCGAGACCTTCCGGGTCATCTCGGAGGGCAGTCTCGAGCACGTGCAGGAGCAGCGCGTGCCGGTGCGCGAGGGCCAGGAGGTCACGGTGGAGCTCGAGTTCAGCCTCACCTACAGCCCTCGCGACGCCGTCGGCTACGTGGACGGCTACATGGTCATCGTGGAGGGCGGCCGCCAGCACCTGGGCAAGCGCCGCAAGGTGCGCATCACCGAGATCGCGCGTACCGGCGCGAGGGCCACCGTCCTGAAGCCCCCCAAGGAGGAAGCGCGGTAGCGGCCCTCGGCTGACACGCGACGGCTCCGGGAGCGAATTGCTTTCGCCTGCGCGTTTGGCTATCATTTCCTGCCGTTGTCTTCTGGGAGTAACCAATGACGAAGTCCGATGACACCTACGCGGTCGTCCGCTGCGGTGGCCAGCAATTCAGAGTGAGCGCCGGCGACACCATCGTCGTCGATCGCGTCGACGCCGAAGAGGGCAAGAGCATCACGCTCGACGCCCTGGCCGTGCGCGACGGCAAGGGTACCTACGACGCCGATGCGGCGAAGCACGCCAAGGTCAAGGCGAAGGTCAGCGAGCACCTCCTCGGCGAGAAGATCAAGGTCTTCACCTACAAGCCAAAGAGCACGTTCAAGAAGACGAAGGGTCATCGCAGTCGTCTCACCAAGTTGACGATCGAGTCGATCACCCTCAAGAGCAGCAAGGAGTAGCGAGATGGCGCATAAGAAGGGCGCCGGCACCAGCCGCAACGGCCGCGACTCCGAGGCGAAGCGCCTCGGCGTCAAGGCGTTCGCCGGCCAGGTCGTCCCGGCAGGATCGATCATCGTGCGCCAGCGCGGCACGCGCTTCCGTCCCGGCGAGAACGCCGGCATCGGCGTCGATCACACCATCTTCGCCAAGGTGACGGGCAAGCTCGTGTTCACCGAGAAGGGCGCCGGCCGCTTCATCTCGGTCGTCCCCGAGGCCTGAGCAGGGGCCGGCGCCGGCCGGCCGCACTCTCATCCATGCTCGACAGGGCCAGCATCTGCGTGCGCGGCGGTCGCGGCGGCAACGGCTCCATGAGCTTTCGCCGCGAGAAGTACGTGCCCAAGGGCGGCCCCGACGGCGGCGACGGCGCACCGGGCGGCGACGTCGTGCTTCTCGCCACGCGGCAGCTGCACGACCTCTCGCACTTCCGTCACAAACACCACTTCCGCGCCGCCGACGGCGGTCACGGCCGCGGCGCCAACAAGCGCGGCGCCGACGGGCCCGAACTGCTCGTCCAGGTCCCGGTCGGCACCGAGGTCCGTGACGCCGGCGGCGTCCTGCTCGGCGACCTCGTGCGCGAGGGCCAGCGCCTGCTGGTCGCCCGCGGCGGCGAGGGCGGGCGCGGCAACGTCTGCTTCAAGAGCTCGACGCGCCAGGCGCCCAGGTTCGCCGAGAAGGGCCTGGAAGGCGACGAGCTCTGGCTCACGTTGTCGCTCAAGCTGCTCGCCGACATCGGCCTGGTGGGGCTCCCCAACGCGGGCAAGTCATCGCTTCTCGCCGCTCTGACGCGGGCTCACCCCAAGATCGCCGCGTATCCGTTCACGACCATCGACCCGAACCTCGGCGTGCTGTACCTCGGCGACGGGACGGCCGTGATCGCCGACATCCCCGGGCTCATCGAGGGCGCCAGCGAAGGCGCCGGGCTCGGTCACCGCTTCCTCGCGCACATCGAGCGCACGGCGCTGCTCATGTACGTGCTCGACGGCGGCGAGGGGCCCGAGGCGTGGCCCGAGGCGCTCGACACTCTCCGGGGCGAGCTCGGCGCGTTCCGCGCCGAGCTCCTCGAGCGGCCGGCGGTCGTCGTGGTCAACAAGCAGGACCTGCTGGACGATGACGGGCGAGGCGCTGCCGAGGGGTTCCTCGCCGGCCTCGACTGGCCCTCCGCGACGGCTCTCATCTCAGCGCAGGCCGGCGATGGTCTCAAGGAGCTCGTCCGTGAGCTGGCGCACGTCATGGAAGCGGGCCCGCGCGGCTCAAGCCGAGGCCGAGGCCGCCGCGGAGGCCGCCCGGGCGGCGGCGATCCTGCGCCCGGCCGAGGGGCGCCTCGATTCCTTCACTGTGGAGGCCGTGGACGACTACTTCGTCGTGCAGGGCCTCCAGCTGGAGCGTCTCTTCGCCAAGGCCGACCTCGACAACGAGGACGCCGTCGCCTACCTGCAGCAGGTGATCGAGCGCGCCGGCCTGAATGACGCCCTGCGGCGCGCCGGCGCCGTGCCCGGCGACACGGTGGTCGTCGGCGAGGCCGAGTTCGAGTTCGCGTGACCGCTGCCGCGCGCGCGACGACCGCTTTGCTACAATCCCGCCTATGAAGACCATCGTCGTGAAGGTCGGCTCGAGCACCGTCGCCGACGACCACCTGCGCCTGCGCCGCCGGCTCCTCGCGGGCCTCGTCGCCGACATCTCCGAGCTGACTCACGCGGGGCGGCGCGTCGTGCTCGTCTCCAGCGGCGCCATCGCCTGCGGGCAGCACGTGCTGGGGGTCACAGAGAGGCCGCGCCAGGTGCCGGCGCTGCAGGCGGCCTCGGCCGTGGGCCAGGGCCGCCTCTTCGCGCACTACGAACGACTCTTCGGCGACCACGAGCTCACGGCCGCCCAGGTGCTGCTGACGAGCGAGGACTTCGCGCGGCGCTCCAGCTACGTCAACGCGCGCAACACCCTGCGGCGCCTCCTCTCGTGGGGGGTCGTGCCGGTCGTCAACGAGAACGACACGACGGCGACCGACGAGATCCGCTTCGGCGACAACGACGTTCTCGCCGCCCAGGTCGCGATCATGCTGCGCGCCGACCTCCTGGTGCTCCTGACCGACCAGGACGGACTGTTCACCATGGACCCGAGGCAGCACGGCGCCGCCGAGCTGGTACGCAAGGTGACCGACCCCGTCCAGCTCTCGTCGCTCGACGTGGGCAAGGAATCCAGTCGCGGGGCCGGGGGGATGCGCGGCAAGACCGCCGCGGCGCTCATGGCCGCCGCCGCCGACGTGCGCACCGTCATCGCCAACGGCTCCCGGCCCGGCATCCTGAGCGCCGCGGCGGCGGGCGAGGACGTGGGCACGCAGGTGCTCGCCCGCGCCACGAACGCCTCGGCCTTCAAGCTCTGGCTGCGCTACGCCACGCCGGTGCGTGGTACGCTTGAGGTGGACGCCGGGGCGGCCAGCGCCTTGGCGCAGGGTGGGAGCAGCCTGCTGCCGGTGGGCGTCAGGGCGATTCACGGGTCGTTCGCGGCCGGCGACGCCGTGACCATCGTGGGACCGCAGGGCGACGAGATCGCGCGCGGGCTCAGCACGATGAGCGCCCGCGACCTGCGCCGCGTCCGCGGATTGCGCAGCGAGGAGGTGCGGGCGCTGAACCCGCAGCTCGAGGACGAGGTCGTGCACCGGGACCGTCTGGTGCTGGTCAGCGAGGAGGCAGGATGAGCGTCGAGCAGACCTGTGCCGAGGCGCAGCGGGCGGCGCGTACCCTCGCCGGCCTGTCGCGCGCTCGCAAAGACGAGGTGCTCTTCGCCGTCGCCGACGCGCTCCGCCGCCGCTCCGCCGAGATCCTCGCCGAGAACGAAGAGGACGTCCGGCTCGCGCGGGAGAACCGACTCGCCGACGCCCTGGTCGACCGTCTGCTCCTGCACGAGGACCGGCTTCGCGACGTCGAGGCCGCGGTGCGCGACGTCGCGGCGCTGCCCGACCCCGTCGGGGAGATCGTCGACGGCTGGCGCCTCGACAACGGCGTCGATCTGCGCAAGGTCCGCGTGCCGCTCGGCGTCATCGCCGTGATCTACGAGGCGCGCCCCAACGTCACCGTCGACGCCGCGGCGCTGTGTCTCAAGTCCGGTAACGCGGTCATCCTGCGCGGCGGCAGCGCCGCCCTGCACACCAACCGCATCCTCTCCGAGGTCGTCCAGGGGGCCGTCATCGAGACGGGCCTGCCGCGTGAGGCCGTCTCGTACCTCGGCCCCGATCGCAAGGACCTGGCCGAGCTGCTCAAGCAGCGCCGCTACGTCGATCTCGTCATCCCGCGGGGCGGCGAGGAGCTCAAGGACTACCTGCTCGAGCACAGCAGGGTCCCCGTGATCTACGCCGCCGGCGGCAACTGCCATGTGTACGTCGATGCGGCCGCCGATCTGGAGAAGGCCCTGCCGATCATCGTGAACGCCAAGTGCCAGCGCCCCGGCGTGTGCAACGCCGCGGAGACCCTCCTCGTGCACCAGCACGTGGCGGCGGAGTTCCTGCCCCGGGCGGCAGAGGAGCTCAAGCGCCGCGGCGTCGAGCTCGTCGTGGACAAGGCGGCCGGGGACATCATCGGCGACCCGGCCCTCAAGCGCGCCAACAAGACGCACTACGACACCGAGTTCCTGGCGCTGAAGCTGGCCGTGCACGTGGTCGCGTCGCTGGACGAGGCGATCGAGCACATCGCCACCTACGGCACGCGGCACTCGGAGGCGATCGTCACCGAGGACGTCGCGGCCGCGCGACGGTTCGCCGCGCAGGTGGACGCCGCCTGCGTCTACGTCAACGCCTCCACCCGGTTCACCGACGGCGGCCAGTTCGGTCTGGGCGCCGAGATGGGCATCTCCACGCAGAAGCTGCACGTCCGCGGCCCGATCGCGCTGCAGGAGCTCACCTGCGTGAAGTACGAGCTCTGGGGCGACGGGCAGGTGAGAGGCTAGCTGCGTGGCCACGACGCAGCCTCGCCTGGGCGTCCTGGGCGGGAGCTTCGACCCGCCGCACGTCGCGCACCTCGCGATCGCCTCCGAAGCGTTCCACGCCCTCGGGCTCGAGCGCGTCCTCTTCATCCCCGCCGCCGCCCCGCCGCACAAGCACGGCGGCGAGCGCACGTCGGCCGGGATCCGGCTGGAGCTCACCTCCCTGGCGATCGACGACGATCTGCGCTTCACCGCCTCCGGTGTCGAGATCGAGCACGGGCTCGTGTACACCGCCGACACGCTGCGCGCGCTGGGCGAGCGGTACCCCGGGCACGATCTCGTCTTCATCATGGGGTCGGACTCGCTGCTGCAGCTCGAGACCTGGCACGAGCCCGAGGAGCTGCTCTCGCTGTGCTCGCTCGCGGTCGCTCCGCGGCCGGGCGACTCGCCGGGGGCGATCGCCGCCGCCGCGGCGCGCTGGGGCGAGGACGAGGTGCACGTGCTGGACGCGCCGGCGCTCGCCGTATCCTCGACGGACATCCGCGACCGGGTGGCGGGCCGACGGCCCATCCGCTATCTGGTGCCGCGCCGGGTCGAGCAGTACGTCCTGGAGTCGGGGCTCTACCGGTGACGCCGATCGACCGCGACGCCGCGGAGGCGCTCATCGCCGCACGGCTGTCGGCAAGAAGACGGGACCACTCCCACCGGGTGGCCGCCGAGGCCGTGCTGCTGGCGACGCGCTACGGCGCGTCGCCGGAGGCGGCCGAGGTCGGCGGCCTCCTGCACGACTACTGCCGGGAGCTGTCCGACGAGGAGACCCTCGCGGCCGCGGCGCGCTACGGCATCCCCGTCGGCCCGGTCGAGGCGAGAAGGCCGAAGAAGGTCCTGCACGGGCCGGTCGCGGCGGCCGAGCTCGGCGCGCTGGGCCTGGACCCCGCCATCGTGTCCGCCATCGCCCGGCACACCATCGGGGCGGCGGGCATGACGGTGCTCGAGAAGTGCCTGTATCTGGCGGACTACTGTGAGCCCGGGCGCGAGTTCCCAGGCGTCGACGACGTGCGCGCCGCCGCGGAGACCTCGCTCGACGCCGCGGTGGGCGCCGCCGCCCGCCTCAGCCTCCTCGATATCATCACGAAAGGGCGCGGGGTGGTCCCCGCGGCACTCGCGTTGTACAACGAGACCCATGCCGGAACGTAAGGGATACCGCAGCGACCGGCTGCGCCGCCGGCGCCGCTCGAAGGTGGAGCGGTCGCAGGCCTGGATCCTCTACGTGCTCGCCGGCGCGGTCGCCTTCGCCGCCGTGCTCGGCGCCTGGTACGTCGCCGGGCGCCTCGGCGGGGAGGAGCAGGCCGCGGAGCCACAGGGGTACCTCGCCGCGATCGAGCTCACGGCGCCAGACCGGGAAGCGCCCGTCGCCGCCCTGCTTGTCGTCCAGGATCCGTCGGGCGGCGACCCCGGCGTCTTCGTCGTGCCTCCGGACCTGCTCCTCGAGGGCCCCAACGGCGAGTACGTGTTCGCCGGGGACGCCATGGCGACCGGGACACTCTCCGCGGACCTCAGTCGCGTCGTCGGCGCGCCGATCGACGCCGTGTACCGTGTGCCGGTCGCCGATCTGGGCCGCTGGGCGGGGACCGGCGTGCTCGAGGTGGAACTCGACGAGCCGGTCGCCGTCGACGTGGACGGGGAGACGCGAGTGTACGAGGACGGGGCGCTGATCCCCGTTGCCGACCTGCCGGCGATCTTCGCGGCGACCGGGACGAACCGCGGCGCGACCACGGCCCTGCAGGCGGCGCTCGTGCGATCTGCGCTCGCCGCCGCCGCCCTGCGCCCCGGCGGCGAACGCTCGCGGCTGGCCGGGGTCAGCCCGTCGCCGCAGCAGGGCCCGGCGCTGTCCGAGGTGCTCGCGCGGATCGCCTCCGGAGACGCGCAAGTGGCGACGTTCCCCGCCGGCACCCGGGTCGCCGAGGGACAGTTCGCCTTCGTGCCCGATGCCGAGGCGATCATGGCGGCGATCACCCGGCGCTCGCCGTCGTACCACGCCGATGTCACCGTGCAGGTCCGCAACGGGAGCGGCAAGATCGGCGTCGGCGAGGCCGTCGTGGAGCGGCTCGCCAGCCTCGACGTCAACCTCCCGGCGCCACTCAACGCCGACAGCTTCTCGTACCGGCAGACGCAGATCCTGGCGGGCCCGGACACCCTCCCGGTGGCCCGCGACATCCGTGCTATACTCGGCCGCGGTGTCGTCCTCGACGGCCGCGAGCTGCCCAAGGGGACCGTCGAAGTCATCGTCGGCGACGACTTCCACGCCCCGCAACCCAGCCCGGAGGACCAACAGTAGCCGCCCGTCCAGACCTCACCACGAGCGAACACCTGGCACGCGACATCGCCGCCCTGGCCGCCGGCAAGAAGGCCCAGGACATCGTCGTCCTCAGTATGGACGAGGCCGTGTCGTACACCGACTTCTTCGTCGTCACGAGCGGTGCCAACACGCGCCAGACGAGGGCGATCGCGGCCGAGATCCAGCAGAAGCTCCGCACGGAACGGCGGCCGGCGCGCGTCGAGGGCGAGCGTGAGGGCGAGTGGATCCTCCTCGACTACATCGACGTCGTCGTGCACGTGTTCTCGCCGACTGCCCGCGACTTCTACCGGCTCGAGACTCTTTGGGGCGACGTCCCCCGGCTCGAGGTCTCCGGGGAGGTCTGACACAGCGAGCGCCGAATGAGGCGCGCAAGAGCCCGACCGCCATGGGGAGGCCCACATGCGCAGACTGACCGCCGCGACCATCGTCGTACTCTTCCTCTTCCTCATCTTGGGGGCCGTCCCTGCGGCGGCGTTCGACCGCAACGTCAGTGAGGCAACGATCTTGCGCCTCGTCAATCACGCACGCGTGAGCCGCGGCCTGGCGCGGGTGACGGTGGCGGACCCGCTGCACGAGGCGGCGCTCGCCCACTCGTGCGACATGATCGCGAGGGACTACTTCGCGCACTCCTCGCTCGACGGCGCGACCATCGGCGCCCGGGCGCGCCGCGCCGGCTACACGACGAGCGGCTGGTCGCGGTGGACGGTCGGTGAGGTGATCGCCTGGGGCGTCTCCTACCGGGGCACGCCGGAGAACATCTTCCGCGCGTGGATGCGGTCGGACTCTCACCGGAGGATCATCCTGACCAGGACCTGGCGCGACGTCGGCATCGGGTGCTACCAGGGGACGTATAGGGGCATCTCGGGCGTCATCATGTACACCGTGGACTTCGGGCAGCGCGTGCAGTAGCGGCTGCGCGCCGCCGGTCCGGCCGCGCGCGCCCTCGCCTTCATCGGCGTTGACCATCCGTCCTCGGCGAGGGTAAGATACGAACATATGTTCGTATCAGCCCGGGCAATCCTCCACCTCGACATGGACGCCTTCTTCGCCTCGGTCGAGCAGGCGCGCCGCCCCGAGCTGCGCGGCCTGCCGGTGATCGTCGGCGGCGAGCGCGGAGGACGCGGCGTGGTCTCGGCCTGCTCCTACGAGGCGCGCGTGTACGGGGTGCACAGCGCGCTGCCCATCACGCAGGCCGAGCGGCTCTGCCCGCACGGGGTGTTCCTGCCCGTCGACATGAAGGCCTACCTCGCCGTCCACCGGTCCCTGGTCGATCTCCTGGAGCAGTACACCGACCTCGTCGAGGTGGCGTCCATCGACGAGGCCTACCTCGACGTCACCGGCAGCCGGCGGCTGTTCGGCCCGCCGCGCACCATCGCCCACCGCATCCAGGAGCAGGTCTACGACGCGCACGCCGTCACCTGCTCCATCGGCATCGGGCCCACCAAGCTGCTGGCCAAGCTGGCCGCCGGCCTGCACAAGCCGGCCGGCATCGGCGAGCTCACCGCCACCGACGTGCATGGCCGTCTGCGCGACCTGCCCGTGGGCGCGGTCTGCGGCATCGGGCCGGTCACCCAGGAGCGCCTCGCCACCCTCGGCCTCACCACGGTCGGGATGCTGCAGGACGTGCCCTTCCCGCTGCTCGCCGCGGCGTTCGGCAGGGGCGCCCACGGGCTGCGCCAGCTCGCCCTGGGGCGCAGCTTCTCGCCGGTGCGCAGCGAGCGGCCGCTGCCCAAGTCGGTCGGCCGCGAGATCACCTTCGGCGACGACGTCAACGACCCCGGGCTCCTGCGCGCCACGCTGCTCTCGCTCACCGATCACGCCGTCGCCGAGCTGCGCCGCAAGGGCCTGGCGGCGCGCACGGTGGCGCTCAAGGTGCGCTTCAACACGTTCCACACCGTGGGCCGGCGCCGCACGCTGCCGCTCCCGGTCAGCGCCGTGCGGCCGCTCTACGAGACGGTCACGGCGCTGCTCGACGAGCTCGACGTCGGCGCCCGCTGGGTGCGCCTCGTCGGGGTGAGCGTGAGCGGTTTCACGCACAACGCCTTCCAGCTCACCCTGGACGACGGCTGGCGCGAGGTGGCGCTCGGCGAGGCCGTCGACCGGGTGCGTGAGAAGTACGGCTTCAAAGCGCTCACCTTGGCCGGCGGAGCGCCGGCCCGCCGCCACCTCGACCACAGTCCCCGGCGCAGTCGTTCCACCCCGACTCCGGGGCCGCCGCGGAGGCCGCGTCCGAGGCGTCGCGCGGGCTCGTCGCCGAGGCCGCCGCGAGCCCGCTCCCGGAGCCTTTCTGAGGCGCATCTCTCCACGCCCCCTGTGCTAGACTTCATCCTTCCGACAGGACACGACCGGCCGTCTCGCGCGCCCGCGGGCGAGGGGCCGGCGAAGGATAACGAGGAGACCCCGGATGAACGACCCAGCCAAGATCAGGAACATCGCTCTCGTCGGCCATCGCGGTACCGGCAAGACGTCGCTGTTCGAGGCGCTGCTGTTCGACGCCGGGGCGGTCACGCGGCTGGGCTCCGTCGCCGACGGGACCACCGTCTCCGACTGGGACGACGACGAGAAGAAGCGCCAGATGAGCCTGTCGGCCGGTCTGGCGCACGTCGACCGCGATGGTCTCTCCTTCAACCTCATCGACACGCCCGGCGACTCGAGCTTCCTCGCCGACGCCATCGCCAGCCTGCAGGTCGTCGAGACGGCGCTCGTCGTCGTCAACACGGTGCTGGGTGTCGAAGTGCAGCACGAGCGTCTCTGGGATCGCGCCGAGGCTCGCGGGCTCGGTCGCGTGATCGTCTGCAACATGCTCGACCGCGAGCGCGCCGACTTCGACCACGCGCTCGGCCTCCTGCAGGAGTCCTTCGGCTCCCAGGTGGTCGCCGTGCAGCTGCCCATCGGCAGGGAGCACGCGTTCAGCGGCGTCGTCGACCTGCTCACGATGAAGTCGTACACGTACAAGGACGGCAAGGCGACCGTGGGCGACGTTCCGGCCGACCTCGCCGACGAGGCCGCCGCGGGTCGCGACAAGCTCATCGACGCCGTCGCAAGCACCGACGACGACCTCGCCGAGAAGTACCTCATGGAAGAGGAGATCACGGCGGCGGAGCTCAACAGCGCGTTCGCCGCCGCCGTCGCGTCGGCCCAGCTCTACCCGGTGGCCTGCGCGTCCGCAACGGCCAACATCGCGGTGGACCACATCTTCGACGTGCTCGCTCTCGCCCCGTCGCCGGCGGACGTCGCTCCGCCGAAGGCCATGAAGGGCGACTCCGAGGTCGAGCTCGCCTGTGATCCTTCGCAGCCGGCCGTCGCCTTCGTCTTCAAGACGCTCGCCGATCCGTTCAGCGGTCACGTCAACGTGTTCCGCGTCGTCCAGGGCACCATGAGCAGCGACTCGCAGGTCGTCATCGCGCGCGACGGCCACAAGGAGCGTCTCGGCCAGATCCTCAAGACGATGGGCAAGGAAAGCAAGGCCTCGGGCGATCTCGTCGCCGGCGACATCGGCGCCATCGCCAAGCTCAAGGACGTCGTGACCGGCGACACGCTGTGCGCCGCCGACGCGGTCAGCGTTCCCGGCCATCGACTTCCCGGCGCCGCTCATGAGTTTCGCCATCACGGCGAAGAGCAAGGGCGAGGAGGACAAGGTCATCACCGCCCTCCGCCGCCTCTCGCGAAGAAGACCCGATGCTCGAGGTGCATCACGACGACCAGACCGGCGAGATGATCGTCGGCGGCATGAGCCAGGTGCATGTCGAAGTGACAGTGGAGCGGATGAAGCGCCGCTTCGGCGTCGAGGTCGAGCTCAAGCCGCCGCGCGTGCCGTATCGCGAGACCATCAAGGGCACGGCGAAGGCCGAAGGCAAGCACAAGAAGCAGACCGGCGGCCGCGGCCAGTTCGCCGACACCTGGATGGAGGTCCGCCCGCAGCCGCGCGGCGAGGGGTTCGAGTTCGAGAACAAGATCGTCGGCGGCGCGATCCCGCGCAACTTCATCCCCGCGGTCGAGAAGGGCGTGCGCGCCGCCATGGACGATGGGTTCCTCGCCGGCTATCCGGTCGTCGACGTCCACGTGAAGCTCTACGACGGCAAGTATCACCCCGTGGACTCGAGCGACATGGCGTTCCAGATCGCCGGCTCGCTCGGCTTCAAGGCTGCCTGCGAGAAGGCCCAGCCGGCCCTGCTCGAGCCGATCATGAACGTGGAGATCACCGTGCCCGACGAGAACGTCGGCGACATCATCGGCGACCTCAACTCGCGGCGCGGCCGCGTGCTCGGCACCACGCCGCGCGGCCACAACAACGTCGTCGGCGCCGAGGTGCCGCTGTCGGAGATGCTCACGTATGCGCCCGACCTCACGTCGATGACGGGAGGGCGCGGCGACTACCACATGGAGTTCCTGCGCTACGAAGAGGTGCCGGCGCACCTCACCGCCAAGATCGTCGAGCAGGCCCAGAAGGACAAAGAAGAGGCGCAGAAGGGCTGAGTCCAATCCGTCCACTTGTTCCCGCACATGCGTTCGGCCGCCAGATCCGCAGCTTCGAGGCCGACCTCGAGGTCCAAGGTCTGGGCGCTGCCCGAGTCCGCGCCGTCTTCATCCGCGCGCCGTGGGTGGAGAGCGCCGGGCCGTGCGTCGAGGTCCATGCGACCTGCCGGGGTCACATCGTCGCGGCTCGGGAAGGCGGCGTGCTCGTCACCGCCTGCCACCCCGAGCTCACCACCGACACGCGCCTGCACGAAGTGTTCATCCACATGATCCGCCGCCGGCAGGCTGCCGCGGACGCGCCGGACGGCGCGACCGCCGACTGCGACGCCGGCGAGCCCGGCCGGGCCGCCGCCGCGGTCGGCCACTGCTGAAAGGGGAGGTGGTGCCACCGTGTCCGGGCATTCCAAGTGGGCGACCATCAAGCACAAGAAGGGCAAGACCGACGCCAGGCGCGGCAAGCTGTTCAGCAAGCTGTCGCGGGCGATCACCGTCGCCGCCCGTGAGGGGGGTACCGACCCCGCCATGAACATCTCACTGGCCAACGCCATCGAGAAGGCGAAGGCCGAATCGATGCCCAAGGACAACATCGAGAAGGCCATCCAGCGCGGTGGCGGCGGGGTCGAAGGCGAGCAGTACGAGAGCATCCTCTACGAGGGCTACGGGCCTGCGGGCGTCGCGATCATCGTCGACGTCCTCACCGACAACAGGAACCGCTCGGCCGCGGAGGTACGCAACATCTTCAGCAAGCACGGCGGCCAGCTGGCGCAGCCCGGTGCGGTGGCGTGGGGCTTCGAGCGCCGCGGCTCGATCGTCGTCGACGGGGCCAAGTACGAGGAGGACGACGTCATGGCCGCGGCCATCGACGCCGGCGCCGAGGACGTGGTGGCGGACGAGGGGTCGTTCCAGGTGCTCACGGAGCCGGCCGACTTCGCCGCCGTACGTGACGCCCTGACGGCGGCGGGCATCGAGTTCGACAACGCCGAGCTCACGATGATCCCTAAGACCACCGTCAAGCTCGAGGAGAACGACGCCCGCAAGACCATGAAGATCATGGACGCGCTGGAGGACAGCGACGACGTCCAGGAGGTCTACGCGAACTTCGACATCCCCGAGGACATCCTCGAGGCTCTGGCGGGCTGACCGGTGACGGAGGCCGGGGGGCGCGGCCGCTCAGGGGCGTGGGGAACGGGCGGCCAGGCGTGATCGTCCTCGGCTTCGACCCGGGCACGGCGAGCACCGGCTGGGGAGTCATCGAGCAGGACGGCAGCCGCCTGCGCTCTCTCGGGCACGGCTGCATCGTCACCTCCGCCAAGGACCCGACGCACGTGCGCCTGCGGCAGATCTACGACCAGGCGCGCGGCCTCATCAAGCGCTTCTGTCCGGACGTGGTGGTCCTCGAGGAGCTGTTCGTGAACGTCAACGTCAAGACGGCGCTGGCGGTCGGCCAGGCGAAAGGCGTGCTCATCCTCGCCGCCGCCGAGCTCGAGGCCTCGCCGTGCGAGTACTCGCCGCTGCAGATCAAGCAGGCGGTGACGGGCTACGGACGGGCGAGCAAGATCCAGGTGCAGGAGATGACCAAGGTGATCCTCTGCCTGTCGCGCATCCCGCAGCCGGACCACGCCGCCGACGCTCTCGCCGTCGCGATCACGCATACGCACCACAACAGCGACGCGTTCCGCGACGCCTGCGCGCGTCCCCCGGGAGGCGCCAGGTGATCGCATCCGTCCGCGGCAAGCTGGCGATGGTCGATGGCGAGCGCGCCGTGATCGAGGTCGGCGGCCTCGGTCTCGAGGTCCTCGCCTCGGGACGGACCCTGGGCGGCCTCAGCGCCCACCTCGATGAGGAGGTCAGCGTGTACACGTACCTCCACGTGCGCGAGGACGTGCTGCAGCTCTACGGCTTCCGCGACCCCGGCGAACGGGTCTTCTTCCTCTGGCTCACGGGGGTCAGCGGCGTCGGCCCCAAGGTGGCCCTCGCCGTGCTCTCGGGCTATCCGGTCGCCGAGCTCGAGCTGGCCGTGGCGCGCGACGACCACAAGAAGTTCGAGAGCATCCCGGGCATCGGTAAGAAGCTCGCCCAGCGCCTCGTGGTGGAGCTCAAGGACAAGGTCGGGCAGCTGCCGCCGGTGGGCGCCGCCGACGGCGGCGGTACCGGCGGCCCCGCGCCGACCGACTCGTTCCTCGCGGCACGCTCGGCGCTGCAGAACCTCGGCCTGACGCTGCGCGAGGCCGAGGAGTCTCTGCGTGGCGCCCCCGAGGGCGCTTCGCTCGAGGACCTCGTCAAGTACGCTCTGACGCGCAAGGCCGGCGAGTGATGCGTAAGCCCCAGGACCGCATCGGCGACCCCACCGAACGCGCCGACGACCGCGACCTCGAGCTCGGCCTCAGGCCGCGCCGGTTCGCCGATTTCGTCGGGCAGCGCGCGGCCAAGGAGCAGCTCGAGATCTTCGTCGAGGCCGCCAAGCGTCGCGGCGACACGCTCGACCACGTGCTCATCGCCGGACCTCCCGGCCTCGGCAAGACGACGCTGGCCGGCATCATCGCGCAGGAGCTCGGCGTCGGTATGCACACCACGTCGGGCCCGGCGCTCGAGCGCAAGGTCGACGTCGCCGGCCTGCTCACCAACCTCCAGGAGGGCGATGTCCTCTTCGTCGACGAGATCCACCGCCTCAACGCCGCCGTGGAGGAGGTGCTCTACCCGGCGATGGAGGACTACGAGATCGACATCATGATCGGCGAAGGGCCGGCCGCGCGCAGCATCCGCATGCAGGTGGCGCCGTTCACGCTCATCGGCGCCACCACGCGCACCGGACTGCTGACGACGCCGCTGCGCGACCGCTTCGGCGTGTGGCAGCGGCTCGAGTACTACGAGATCGAGGAGTTGGCCGCTATCGTGAGGCGGTCGGCCGGCATCCTCAGCGTCGAGATCGACCAGGACTCCGCCCTGGAGATCGCCGGTCGCTCGCGCGGCACGCCGCGCGTGGCCAACCGGCTCCTGCGGCGCGTGCGCGACTTCGCGCAGGTGCGCCACGAGGGCGTCATCGACCACGAGATCTGCCTCGCCGCGCTAGAGCTCTTCCAGGTGGACGCAGAAGGCCTCGACAAGCTCGACCGCGACATCCTGCGCACGATCGCCGAGAAGTTCGACGGCGGCCCGGTCGGGCTGGACACCCTCGCCGTGGCCCTCGGCGAAGAGGCCGACACCGTCATGGACGTCTATGAGCCGTACCTGATCATGCAGGGTTTCCTCAAGCGCACGCCGCGCGGCCGCATGCTCACGCGCAGCGGCTTCGTGCACTGCGGCCTCAAGCCGCCGGGCGGCCCGGGCACGCTCTTCGACGAGAGCTGACGTGCGGCCGCCGGCGGGCGCCGCCCGCCTGGTCGCGGCGGCCGGGGCGCCGCGGAGAGCCGCGCTATACTCGCCCGATGACCGATCTGCTCCTGCATACCTGCTGCGGACCCTGCTCGACCGTCGCCGTACCCGCCTGGCGCGAGCGCGGCGTCGAGGTCGTCGGCTGGTTCGAGAACCCGAACGTCCAGCCGGCCGCGGAGCTGGAGCGCCGGCTCGAGAGCATGCGGCGCTACAGTCGGGTCGCCGGCCTCGAACTGGTCGTCGCGGAGCGCGGGGAGGAGGCGCCGGCGTGGCGCGCCTGGCGCGACGGTCTCGCCGCCGCCGCGCCCGACGAGCGCTGCGCCGTCTGCCTGGAACTGCGCCTGGACGCCGCCGGCGCGGCGGCGCGCGCGTACGGTTTCTCGCGCTTCTCGACGACTCTCTCGGTCAGTCCGTACCAGCGGCACGACCTGATCCGCGCGGCCGGGGAGGCGGCGGCCGACGCCCACGGCGTCGACTTCGTGTACCTCGACGTCCGCGACCGGTTCTCCGCCAGCTACGAGGAGAGCCGCCGTCTGGAGCTGTACCGCCAGCCGTACTGCGGCTGCGCCGTCAGCAAGTGGGAGGCGTGGCAGCAGCGGCAGCAACGACGGCGGCGGGGCGAGACGTGAGCGGCCGCGCTCGCGGGCTGACGCTGGGCGACCTCGACTACGACCTTCCGGAGGAGCTGGTCGCCCAGACGCCGGCCGAGCCGCGTGACTCGTCGCGTCTGCTCGTCTGGCGCCGCGGCGTGCCCGCCCTGGAGGACCGCGGCTTCGGCGAGCTGCCCGCGCTCCTGCGGGCCGGCGACGTGCTGGTGCGCAACGACACGCGCGTGTTCCCGGCGCGCAGCTACTTCCACCGCGCGACCGGCGGGCGCATCGAGGCGCTGTTCCTCTCCGAGCTCACCGGCCCCGCGGCCGGCAGCGAGCGCTGGGAGGCCCTCCTCCGCGGCCGCCCGCGCCCGGAGGAGGTGCTCGAGAACGAGGTGCTCGGGCCGTCGTGGCCGCTGCGCTGCATCGAGCCGCTGGGCGACGGCCGCTGGGTGGTCGAGAACCTCGGCGAGGAAGCGGTGCTGACGCTGCTGGCAGAGGCGGGCGTGACGCCGCTGCCGCCGTATATCACGGCGCCACTCGCCGACCCCGAGCGCTATCAGACGACCTACGCGCGCCGGCTTGGCTCGGCGGCCGCACCGACGGCCGGCCTGCACTTCACGGCCGAGCTGGACGCCGGCCTCGCGGCCGCCGGCGTGGACGTGGAGAGCGTGACGCTGCACGTGGGCCTCGGGACGTTCAAGCCGCTGCAGGACGAGTCGCTGGAGGCCACGACCCTGCACAGCGAGTCGTTCGAGGTGGAGGCGGCCGTGTGGGCGCGCCTCCGCGAGGCACGCCGCGACGGCCGCCGCATCGTCGCCGTCGGCACGACCTCGATGCGCGTGCTCGAACACCTCGCCCTCGAAGGGATCGAGGAGGCCGACGGACCGCTCGAGGGTGACACGCGGCTGTTCATCCGTCCGGGCTTCGCCTTCCGCATGGTCGGCGGGCTCGTGACCAACTTCCACCTGCCGCGCACGAGCCTTCTTGCGCTGGTCATGGCCTTCTGCGGCGCCGAGGAGACGAGGGAGATCTACCGCCACGCCGTCCGCGAGCGCTATCGCTTCTACAGCTTCGGCGACGCGATGGCGGCGCTGTGAGCGGATCGGCACCGATGAGGGCGGAAGGATTCGCGTTCGCGGTGGAGGCGAGCGACGGAGCCGCCCGCGCCGGCCGCCTCACGACGCCGCACGGCGTCGTCGAGACGCCGTGCTTCATGCCCGTCGGCACCAAGGCGACGGTCAAGGCCGTCCATGCCGCGCGAGTTGCGGGAGCTGGGCGCCCAGGTCGTGCTCGCCAACACCTACCACCTCTTCTTCCGCCCCGGGACGGAGATCGTCGCCGCGCACGGCGGCCTGCACGGTTTCATGCGCTGGGACGGCCCGATACTCACCGACTCCGGCGGCTTCCAGGTCTTCAGCCTCGAGGGCACCCGGCTCCTGCGCGACGACGGCGTCGAGTTCAGCTCTGTCTACGACGGTTCGCGACACGTGTTCACGCCCGAGCTGGCGATGCGCGTCCAGGAGGAGCTCGGCGCCGACGTGATCATGGCGTTCGACCAGTGCGCGCCGGGCACGCTGCCGCGCGCCGAGCTCGAGGCCGCCGTCGCGCGCACCACGCGCTGGGCGGCGGCCTGCAAGGCGGCGCACGGCCGCCGCGATCAGCTCCTCATCGGGATCGTGCAGGGCGGCATCGACGAGGAGCTGCGGCGGCGGTCGGCCGCCGAGATCGCCGGCGTCGGCTTCGACGCCTACGCCGTCGGCGGCCTCAGCGTCGGCGAGCGCGGCGACGAGATGCTCGCCACGGTCGAGTTGATGGACGAACTCCTGCCCCGCGACCGGCTGAGGTACTTCATGGGCATCGGCGACCCGCTCGGCGTCGTCGACGTGATCGGCCGTGGCGTGGACGTCTTCGACTGCGTGCTGCCGACGCGCATGGCGCGCACCGGCACGGCGCTCCTCAGGCGCGGCGGGCGCCTGAACCTGCGCAACGCCCGGTTCGCCGCCGACCTCGCACCGCTGGACGACGGCTGCGACTGCTACGCGTGTCGCACGTTCACGCGTTCCTACCTGCGACACCTGGTCACGCAGAAGGAGATGCTGGGCGCGCAGCTCCTCAGCCTGCACAACCTGCGCGTTCTGCTAAGATTGACGAGCGACGCCCGCAGCGCCATCCGCGCCGGGCGTTTTGCGGAATTTGCCAACGACGTTGCGGGGCGTGACTCCGCAGGAGGTTGAGGTCCGTGTCGTTCACGATCATCATCTGGATCCTCGTTTTCTTCGGGATCTTCTACTTCCTCGCGATCCGGCCGCAGCGCCGCCAGAAGCAGCAGCACGCCGACATGATGGCGATGCTCAAGAAGGGTGACGAGGTGGTCACCATCGGCGGCATGTTCGGGACCGTCAGCGCCATCGGCGACGACTGGGTCGAGCTCGAGGTCGCCAAGCGCACCCGGGTCCGCTACCTCAAGCGCGCGGTGTCGTCGATCACCAGCATCGACGAGTACGACGAGGAAGAAGAGGACGAGTACATCGAGGCCGCCGACGAGGACGTGATCGAAGAGGCGGACGACGAAGTGGCCGAGGAGTACGAGGAGGTCGCCGACGAGGCGGCCGTGACCGACGAGGTCGCCGACGAGGCGGACGTGACCGACGAGGTCGCCGAGGAGACGCCGGACGCCCCCGAAGCCCCGGAGGCTCCCAAGGCGTGACGGCGTCCGCGGCCGTGAGCATGAAGCAGCGCGTGAAGACGGGCCCCGCAGTCGCTGCGGGGCCCGTCCCGTGCAGGGATTCTTGCCTGCGGCCCGAACTGCGTTCTGACGTGGACTCGACACAGGGGTAACGCTCACATGGCGCATGTCCTCTCGTTCGCCAATCAGAAGGGCGGGGTGGCCAAGACCACCTCGACGGTGAACCTCGGCGCGGCTCTCCGCGAGCACGACCTGCGCGTGCTCGCCGTCGACATGGACCCTCAAGGCAACCTGACCATGAGCCAGGGGATCGACACCGAGGGGCTCGAGAAGAGCATGTACGACGTCCTCGTCCATCGCACGCCCATCAACGAGGTCATCTACGAGAAGGAGCTGGACGTCGCCGCGTCCACCATCGACCTCGCCGGCGCCGAGATGGCGCTGGCGACGATGATCGGGCGCGAGCGGGCCCTGCAGCGCGCCCTCGACGCCGTCCGTGACCGGTACGACTACATCCTCATCGACACGCCGCCCTCGCTCGGGCTGCTCACGATCAACGCGCTCACCGCCTCCGAAGGAGTCATCGTGCCCGTGCAGTGCGAGTATCTGTCGCTGCGCGGGCTGCTGCAGCTCGAGAAGACGCTGGAGATGATCCGCGAGAACCTCAACCCCGACGTGCGCATCAAGGGCATCCTGCCCACCCTCTTCGACGCGCGCACGCTCCACGGCAAGGAGTCGATCGAGGTCCTGCGCGAGAACTTCGGCGACCTCGTCTTCGACACCGTGGTGCGCAAGACCATCAAGTTCGCCGAGGCGCCGGTGACGGGGACCTCGGTGCTCAAGTACGACCCTAGGGGCAGAGGGGCAGAATCGTACCGCGCCCTCGCGCGGGAGGTGCTGAATGGCAGATCGTCCTAGCATGAAGGATGGACTGAGCGAGCTCTTCCGGCGCACCGACAGCGGCGGCGCGATCACCGAGGCGACGGGCCCGGACGCTCCAGTCAAGGGCCGGCCCTACGTGACGACCATCAAGGTGGTCGGCATCGGCGGCGCCGGCACCAACGCCGTGAACCGGATGGTCGACTCCGGCGTCAAGGGCGTCGAGTTCATCGCCGTCAACACCGATGTGCAGCAACTCGAAGTCTGCGATGCCGACGTCAAGATCCACATCGGCCAGGAGATCACCCACGGGCTCGGCGGCGGGGCCGATCCCAAGGTCGGCCGTGAGGCGATGGAGGTCAGCCGCGACCAGCTCAAGACGGCGCTGCGCGGCGCCGACCTCGTGTTCGTCACCGCCGGGGAGGGCGGCGGCACCGGCACCGGCGGCTCGCCCGTCGTCGCCGCGGTCGCCCGGGAGCTCGGCGCCGTGACGATCGCCATCGTCACCAAGCCGTTCGGCTTCGAGGGCAACCGTCGCCAGCGCCAGGCGCTGGAGGGCATCGACGCCTTGCGCGCGGTCGCCGACACGGTCATCGCCATCCCCAACGACCGGCTGCTCGAGGTCGTCGAGCGCAACACCAGCGTGGTCGAGGCGTTCCAGCACGCCGACGATATCCTGCGCCAGGGCGTGCAGGGCATCACCGACCTCATCACGGTCCCCGGGCTCATCAACCTCGACTTCGCCGACGTGCGCACCATCGTGCACAACGCCGGCACGGCGCTCCTCGGCATCGGCATCGCCGGCGGCGAGAACCGCGCCCAGGCGGCGGCCGACATGGCGATCCACTCGCCGCTGCTCGAGACCAGCATCGACGGCGCGCGCGGGCTGCTGCTCAACATCACCGGTGGCGAGGACCTCACCCTGTACGAGGTCAACGAGGCCGCCGGCGTGATCAGCGAGGCCGCCGACGACGACGCCAACATCATCTTCGGCGCCGTGGTCGACGAGAAGCTCAAGGGCAAGATCTCGATCACGGTGGTGGCCACGGGCTTCGGCGACGAGGTGGGGCGCGCGGCGCCGCCCGGCGACCCCGTGGGACGGACCCCGGCGCCTCCCGAGCCGCGCGAGCCCGAGGCCGGCGGCACGCCGTTCGGCCCGGCGCCGCGGTTCGAGAAGCACGACTTCGACATCCCGTCCTTCGTCAACCAGCCCGAAGACTCGTAGTGCCGGTGAGCGCGAACCGGAGTGAAGCGGGCACGAGTCAGGGAGGAGGTGACGGCGATGCGCGCTGAGGCAGGCGCCGTCGCCGCACCCCCGGTCGCGCTGGAGCTCGACCTGGACGTCTTCGACGGGCCGTTCGACCTCCTCGTCACGCTCATCCTGCGCGACGAGATCGACATCTGGGAGGTCCGCGTCTCGCGGATCATCGCCGAGTACGTCGTGCAGCTCGCCGACAGCGGCGAGTTCGACCTCGACGCGACGTCCCAGTTCGTCGTGCTCGTCGCCGCCCTGCTCGAGATGAAGTCGCGCCTGCTGCTGGAGGAGGAGGTCGAGGAGGAGCTCGAGGACCTCGACCCGGACGAGGCCGCGCGGCAGCTGCTCGAGCGCCTCGTCCGCTACAGCCAGTTCCGCAACGCCGCCGGGGCGCTGCGGACGGCCTGGGACGAGCACAGCGCCCGGCTGTACCGCACTGCGCCGGTGCCGGCGGCGCTGCTGCGCCGGCACGTCCCTGAGGGCGCACTGCCGGCGGCCGCCCTCGCCGACGCGCTCGCGCCGCTGTTGCGCGAGCCCCCGGTCCCCGACACCAGCCACCTCGCCGATCTCGCCGTCTCGCTGGTCAAGGAGCTGCGGCGCCTGCGCCTCATCCTGGACGACGACGGCGAGTTCACGTTCGCAGGGGTGGCTCCGCAGGGCCGCCTGGAGCGGGCCGTGACGTTCTTCGCCCTCCTCGAGCTCCACTCCAGCGGCGAGGCGAGGCTGCGCCAGACCCGGCACTTCGGCGACATCGTCGTCAGCCGGATCGCCGCGCCCGCGCTCGTCGCAGGGTGACGCCGGCCGCCGCCGTGCGGTAGCATCGACGGCGACCCGCACCCGACCCGGCCACGCATGCTGCCACTCGCACGGCGCCTCGAGGCGCTGCTCTTCATCTCTCCACGTCCCGTCGCGACCGACAGGCTCGCGGCGGCCTGCGGCTGCGGTCCTGAGGAGACTGACGCGGCGCTCGACGCGCTGCGCGCGGAGTACGCCGCCGGCGAGCACGGCATCGAGCTGCGTGCGGTGGCCGGCGGCTTCACGTTCGCGGTGGCCGACGACTGCGCCGAGGACGTGCGCCGGCTCACGGGCGCGGAGAGGCCGGACGAGCTCACGCCGGCGCTGCTGGAGACTCTCGCCGTCGTGGCGTACCTCGAGCCCGTGACGCGGGCCGAGATCGCCGAGGTCCGCGGCGTCTCGTCCGAGTGGGCGCTCGGCGCCCTCGAGGAGCGCGGCCTGGTGGAGCAGCAGGGCCGCGCCGACACCCCGGGCGCGCCCATCCTGTACGGCACCGGCGAGCGCTTTCTCAAGCTGTTCGGGCTCGCGAGTCGTGCCGACCTGCCGCCGCTGGAGGAGTTCTCCCTGGGCGCCGGGGAGGTCGACGAGATCCGCTCCAGGCTCCACGCCAACGCCGAGAGGAGGGGGCAATGAGCCCCGCCCAGCCCATGAACCTGGTGGTCTACCTTGCGCGCGCGGGCGTCGGCTCGCGGCGCTCGTGCGACGACCTCATCCGGGAGGGCGTCGTCACCGTCAATGACGAGGTCATCACCTTCCCTCGACAGAAGGTCGCGCCCGAGGACGTCGTCGCGGTGCGCGGCGAACCGGTCAGCGCGCGAGAGCTGCGCTACCTTCTGGTCAACAAGCCGCGCGGCGTCGCGAGCACGCGGAGCGACCCGCACGCGGAACGCGTGATCGTCGATCTGGTGCCCGGCGGCCGGGCCCTGTTCCCGGTCGGCCGTCTCGACGTGGACACGACCGGCCTGATCATCCTCACCAACGACGGCGTGCTGGCGAATCGCCTCATGCATCCTCGCTACGGGGTGCCCAAGACCTACATCGCGCGCGTGCGCGGCAAGGTGAGCAGGAGGGCGCTCGGCACCCTGCGGCAGGGCGTCGACCTCGAGGACGGCCTTTCGGCCCCGGCCGACGTGAGGCTGAAGAAGCAGAGCGCCAAGACGGCCCTCGTCGAGATCACCATCCACGAGGGCCGCAAGCGCCAGGTGAAGCGCATGTTCCTCTCCGTCGGCCTGCCGGTGGAGGAGCTGAGCCGCCGCCGGTACGGACCGCTCACCGACAAGGGCCTCGAGCCCGGCGGCTATCGCGAGCTCACCGGAGATGAGGTCGAGGCTCTGCGGCGCGCCGGCGAGGAGGTCGCCGGCGAAGTGGCCGGGGAGGAGCAGGGCCCCCCGGTGCTCCTCGCCGCGGAGTTGCCGGAGTCGCCTTCGCCGACCGCTGACTCGGCTGAGCCAGCGGAGATCGGCGAGCCCTTCGAGGCGCCGGACGACGCGATGACGGCACCGACGCCGGACGACGACCGGCGCCGGGAGAGCCGGACGACGGAGCGGAGCCGGCCGCGGACGAGCCTCCGGCGGACGACCCGGTCGGCGACGGGCCCGCCGGTGTATAATCTCTCACCCGCTATGCGTGACCTCGCGACATGACCGTGACGGCCGAACGTCTGCGCGCCATCCGCGGCGCGACGACCGTCGACGCCGACACGAGCGAGGCCATCGGCGCGCGCACCGCCGAGCTGCTCACGCAGGTCCTCGAGCGGAACGAGGTGCCCATCGACGACATCGTCAGCGTCATCCTGAGCGCGACGCCCGACCTGCGCGCCGACTTCCCGGCCGTCGCGGCGCGGAGCATCGGGCTCTCGGGTACGCCGCTGCTCTGCTGCCAGGAGATGCCTGTGGTCGACGCCGTGGAGCGTTGCCTGCGCGTGCTGATGCACGTGTACCTGCCGGCCGAGCGGCCGATCCACCACGTGTACCTCCACGGCGCGCGTCAGCTGCGCCTCGACCTGCCGGAATGACTGTGACCGTACGCTTCGTCCCAGCCATCGCCGGCCTCGTGCCGTACCAGCCCGGCCTGCCGATCGAAGCGGTGAAACGGCGCTTCGGCCTCGAGGAGGTCGTGAAGCTCGCCTCGAACGAGTTCCCGCTGCCGCCGTTCCCCGAGGTCAAAGAAGTCGTCGTCGGCGCCATCGACCGGTTGCAGCGCTATCCCGACGGCTTCTCGACCGACCTTCGTGAGGCCGTGGCGGCGCACCATGGGCGGAAGCCGGAGCAGGTGACCATCGGCTGCGGCACCTGTGAGCTCTTGTACCTCCTGGCCATGGCCCTCCTGGAGACGGGCGACGAGGTCGTGCTCGCCGAGCCTTCCTTTACGTCCTATCGTGACGTCGTCGCCATCCATGGAGCCGTCCCGGTCGCGGTCCCGCTGGCTGGCTTCACCCACGACCTCGAGGCGATGGCGGCGGCGGTCACGCCGCGCACCAAGATGGTCTTCGTCTGCAACCCCAACAACCCGACGGGCACCTACGTGCCCGCCGCCGAGGTGGCACGGCTCGTGGCGAGCGTGCCGGACGACGTGCTGATCGTCATCGATGAGGCGTACATCGAGTTCGTCACTGAACCGGACCGGGACGGGTCGCTCGCGATCCAGGAGGAGCACGATAACGTCATCGTCTTGCGCACCTTCTCGAAGATCTACGGCCTCTGCGGCCTGCGCACGGGGTACGGCCTGTGCGCCCCCGAGGTCAAGGATGCCATCGACAAGGTGCGCCAGCCCTTCAACGTCAACCTGCTCGGGCAGCTGGCCGCGGTCGAGGCGCTCAAGCACCAGGACCAGGTGGCGCTGCGACGCGACGCCAACGCGGCGCTGCGCGCCCACCTGGTGGAGCGCCTCGCGGAACGCGGCCGCGCGACGGTGCCCAGTCAGGCGAACTTCATGCTCGTCGACATGAACGGCCTCTGCCGGCCTCAGGACGAGGTCTGCGGGACACTGCTCTCCATGGGCGCCATCGTCCGTGACGGCAACGCACTGGGGTGCCCGGGGTGGGCGCGCGTCACCGTGGGTACACACGAGGAGATCGAGTTCTTCCTGGACAAGCTCGCCTCGCTCGAGGTCGGCACACAGGAGGCCGGGGAAGGGAGGCCGAGCTGAGCATGATGGTCATCATGCACGAGGGGGCGACCGAGGAAGAGGTCGCCCGCGTCTGCGCGCGGGTCGAGGAGGTCGGCGCCAGCGCCCACGTCTCCTCCGGCGAGCGCGTGACGATCATCGGCGTCATCGGCGACCGCGAGGAGATCACCCAGCTGCCGCTGGAGGCGATGCCCGGCGTCGACAGGGTCGTCGCGATCCTGCGGCCCTACAAGCTGGTCAGCCGGGAGTTCCAGCAGCGCGACACCGTGATCGACGTGAACGGCGTCAAGATCGGCGGCGGCCACTTCGCCCTGATCGCCGGCCCATGCTCCGTGGAGACGCCCGAGCAGGTGCTGGCCGCCGCCCGCGCCGTCAAGGCGGCGGGCGGCCACATGATGCGCGGCGGCGCCTTCAAGCCGCGCACCTCGCCCTACGCGTTCCAGGGCCTCGGCGAGGAGGGGCTGGCCATGCTCGCCGCCGCGCGCGACGAGACCGGTCTGCCCATCGTCACCGAGGTACTCGACCCGCGCGACCTCGACGTCGTGTGCGCGTTCGCCGACGTCCTTCAGGTCGGGCGCGCGCAACACCCAGAACTTCCTGCTCCTCGCGGAGCTCGGCAAGGCCGGGAAGCCGGTCCTGCTCAAGCGCGGTCCCTCGACGACGATCGAGGAGTTGCTGATGTCGGCCGAGTACATCCTCAAGGAGGGCAACCGCGACGTGATCCTCTGCGAGCGTGGCATCCGCACCTTCGAGACGGCGACCCGCAACACGTTCGACGTGAGCGCGGTGCCGGTGATCAAGATCGCCAGCCACCTGCCGGTGGTCGTCGACCCGAGCCACTCGGCCGGGCGGCTGGACCTGGTGCTGCCGCTCTCGCTCGCCGGCGTGGCCGCGGGGGCCGACGGCGTGCTCGTCGAGACGCACCCCAACCCCGAGCACGCGCTGTGCGACGGGCCGCAGTCGCTGCCGACGGCCGTCTTCGGTGAGTACGCGGGACGCGTCCTCGACCTCGCGCGCTGGACCGGCAAGACCGTCGCCTGATCCGGTGGCCGAGGCGCAGGTCAGCACCGTCGCCCTCATCGGCGTCGGCCTCATGGGAGGCTCACTCGGCCTCGCCGCGCGTGAGCGCGCCGGAGTGGCCGAGGTCAGGGGCTTCAGCCAGACGCGGGAGACGCTCGAGCTGGCGCTCGAGCGCGGCGTTGTCACCCAGGCCTGCGCGAGCCTCGAGGAGGCTGTGACCGGCGCCGACCTAGTCTTCGTCTGCACGCCGGTCCGTCTCGTCGTCCAGCACGTGAAGGCGGCGCTCGCGGCGGCCGCGCCGCACGCCGTCGTCAGCGACGTCGGCAGCACGAAGGGGCCGCTCATGCGGTCGCTCTCGCCCGCCGACCAGCGCCGCTGCATCGGCGGCCACCCGCTCTGCGGATCGGAGACGGCAGGCGTCGCCAACGCCCGCGCCTCGCTCTACCAGGGCGCGACCTACTTCGTCACGCCGGGCGCGCACGTCGACGCCGACGCCTACCAGGTACTCTATGGCTTCCTCGGCGACATCGGCGCCCGTCCCGTCGCGGTCGACCCGGAGGAGCACGATCGCGTCATGGCCGTCGTCAGCCACCTGCCGCACGTGCTGGCGAACGTCCTCATGAGCCAGGCCGGACAGCACGCGGGCGCGCGCGACGCGCTGCTCTCCGCCGGCCCGAGCTTCCGCGACCTCACCCGTATCGCCGGCAGCAACCGGCGCATTTGGGCCGATATCTTCCTCGACAACCGAGCGGAGCTCCTGGCCTCGCTGGCGCAGTTCCAGGAGGGGCTCCAGGAGGTGCTCGAGGCGCTCGCCGCCAACGACGCCGCACGGCTCGGCGACACGATCGCTCGCGCGGCCGGGCAGCGCGACCGCATGCTCGCCGCCGGGAGCCTGCCGGCCGAGGATCTCTACCGGCTGATGATCCCCGTGAGCGACCGGCCGGGCGTCTTCAGCGAGATCATGGTCGCGCTGGGCGACGCCGGCATCAACGTCGAGGACCTCACCATGCACCACATGAGCCCCGAGCTCGGCGGCACGCTCACCGTCTACGTTCTCGGGCGGCAGGTGTGCGAGCGGGCCGCCCACGTGCTGGGCGTGCTCGGTTACGAGGTCAGCACCCGAGCCGAGGTCGAATGACCGTCGTGGCCATCGACGGCCCCGTCGCCTCGGGCAAGAGCACCGTCGCCAGGCGCGTCGCCGAGCGTCTCGGGTACCTGTACCTCGACACAGGAGCCATGTACCGCGCCGTCGGCCTGCTCGCCACGGAGGCGGGCGTGTCGCTCGACGAGGAGGCCGCTGTGCTGCCGGTCGCCGCGGCCGCCGAGCTGCGCTTCGACGGCGACGGCCGCCTCTTCGCCGGACGCAGGGACGTCAGCGACGAGATCCGCACGCTGGAGATGGGCGCCGCCGCCTCGCGCGTGTCGGTGCTGCCCGGCGTGCGCCGCCTCCTGGTCGCGCGTCAGCGTGAGCTCGGCAGCGGGGCCGACATCGTCATGGAGGGACGGGATATCGGGACCAACGTCTTCCCGGACGCCGACGTCAAGGTGTTCCTGACGGCGCGCCCGGAGGTCCGCGCTGCGCGCCGCGCCGCGGAGCTGCGCGCCAAGGCCGACGACGTCGACCTGGACGAGGTCCTCGCCGCCCTCGTCGAGCGCGACCGGCGCGACAGCGAGCGCGAGGTCGCGCCGCTGCGCCGGGCGGACGACGCGGTGGCGGTCGACACGTCGGGGCTGACGCTGGACGAGGTGGTCGACGCCGTCGCCGCCATCGTGGGAGAGAGGGTGGCATGATGCGCGTGTGGCGCTATCCGCTCGTCGGGCACGGCGACACTCGTCTGTACACCTTCCTGCGCTGGCTCGCGATACCGTTCTTCGGCGGGGTGTATCGCTGCCGGGTCCGGGGCGCGGAGAACCTGCCGCGGACAGGCCCCGTGATGGTCATCATGACCCACAAGGCCTTCTGGGACCCCGTGATCGCGGGGATGATCTTCGACCGGCCGCTGCGCTTCATGGCCAAGAAGGAGCTGTTCGTCAACGGCTCGGCCGCGAAGTTCATCACCAGCCTCGGCGCGTTCCCCATCGACCGTGGCGCCGGAGACCGTGCCGCG
The DNA here is from genome assembly GCA_963717965.1 of uncultured Thermoleophilia bacterium. Lineage (GTDB taxonomy): Bacteria > Actinomycetota > Thermoleophilia > UBA2241 > UBA2241 > CAIXSE01. Next base: position 74,302 of record CAVQXS010000008.1, read on the forward strand.
CTGACGGCGGCGCTGGAGATGCTCGAGCGGGGAGAGATCCTGCTCATGTTCCCCGAGGGGCATCGGCAGCGGTACCACGGCGTGGGCGACTTCCTGCCCGGCGTCGGCATGATCGCCCTGCGCAGCGGCGCGCCGGTGATACCGCTCGCCCTGGACGGCACGCAGGACATGCTGCGTGACGGAAGGCTCGGCCTGCCGGCGCTGCGGGGTCTGGTGGGTCCGCCGGTGGACCTCGGCGATATCACGACCCGGAACAGCAGGGCGTATCAGGAGGCCGCCCGGCGTATGCACGAGGCCATGACGGGGCTGTATGCGCGGCTCTGAGGGAGACCCGCCGGTCTCGCGGCCGTCCGGGGCCGCGTACGACGACGAGCCCGAGCGCGGCGACGAGGTCCGCCACGTGCGCGTCGGCGACGCCGAGATCGTCGTCGCCCGCTACGCCGGCTACTGCTACGGGGTCGAGCGCGCCCTGCGCCTTACCGGCGAGGCGCTGGAAGGCGCGCCGGCGCCGGTCGCGACGCTCGGTCCCATCATCCACAACCCGAGCGTGGTCGGCAGTCTCAAGGAGCGCGGCGTCGACGTGGTCGACGACGTCGACGACGCCGACGTGGGCACGTTGATCGTGCGCACGCACGGCGTGTCGCCGGACGTGATCGCCCACGCCCGCTCGCGTCGCCTCAACGTCGTCGACGCCACCTGTCCGTTCGTCTCCGTCGCGCAGCGCAAGGCGGCCGCGCTGCGCGAGGCCGGCTACGCGGTCGTCATCCTGGGCGAGCGCGACCACCCCGAGGTCGTCGGCCTGGAGGGCTTCGCGGGCACGGACGCGGTGGTCGTCGAGGATGCGTCCGGGCTGCCGCTGGAGCGCCTGCGCGGCCGGCGCGTCGGCGTCGTCGTGCAGACGACGCAGACGCGCGCCAACCTCTCGGCGCTCGCCGCCGCGCTCGCCCCCGTGGCGCGCGAGCTCCTCGTCTTCAACACCGTCTGCGACGCCACCGAGAAGCGCCAGAGCGCCGCCTGCGAGCTGGCCGAGGACGTGGACGTCGTCGTCGTGGTGGGCGGGCGCAACAGCGCCAACACCGCGCGCCTGGCCCAGCTCTGCACGGCGATCGAGCCGCGGACCCACCACATCGAGTCCGCGGCCGAGCTGCGCGGGGAGTGGCTGGAGGGCGCGCGGCGCATCGGCGTCACCGCCGGGGCCTCGACCCCGGACGAGGAGATCGAGGCCACCGTGCGCGCCCTGCTGGACCTCTGCGGTGAGTGAGACCGCGGAGGCCGCCTGCGGCGGCGTCGTCGTCGCGGACGCGAGGGACGCCGCGGCTCGGGGCGGCGTGCGCGCGGGCGACCGCATCGTCAGTCTGAACGGGAGCGTGCCGCTCGACGTCCTGGACCTTGAGGACGCGGCCGCCGACGGCACCCTGTGGATGACAGTCCTGCGTGACGGTCACCCGCTCGACCTCGTGGTCACGCCGGCCCACGGCGAGTGGCACGGCATCTCACTCGACCGCGGCGGGCTCGGCGACGACGCGCGCACCTGCCGCAACGCCTGCCGGTTCTGCTTCGTCGACCAGGTCCCGCCCGGCCTCAGGCCGGCGCTCTCGGTGAAGGACGACGACTATCGCCTGTCCTTTCTGCACGGCAACTTCGTGACGCTGAGCAACCTGAGTGAGGCGGACCTGGTGCGCATCGAGGGGCTGCGCCTCTCACCGCTGTACGTGTCGCTGCACGCCTGGGACGACGAGGCGCGCGCCCGCCTGATGGGACGGGCGGCGGCCGGCTCTCGAGCCGTCCTGCAGCGGCTCGCGGCGGCCGGTCTCGAGCTCCACCTCCAGGTGGTGCTCTGCCCGGGTTGGAACGACGGCGAGGTGCTCGCCGAGACCGTGAGGCGCACCGCCGAGCTGGAGTCCGTCCTCGACCTCGGCGTCGTCCCCGTCTCCCTCGCCGCCGAGGGCGACCTGCGGCGGGTCACCGTCGGCCGAGGCGGCGGCGCTGATCGCCGCTCGTCGAGGCATGGCAGCGCGACATCGACGGCCGCCGCGGGCGGGCGTTCGTGCACGCCGCCGACGAGTTCTTCCTGCTGGCCGGCGCGGAGCCGCCCGCGGGCGACGCGCCGGAGCAGTACGAGAACGGCGTCGGCATCGCGGCCGCCCTGATGGCGGAGGCGGCCGCGCTCGCCGCAGGGCCGGGGGCGAGGCTCTCGCCGGAGGTCTCCAGAGTCCGCCTGCTCGCGGGGACGCTGGCACGCACGGTCGTCGAGCGCGCCGCCGGCCTGCTCGAGCCGGCCGCGGGCGTCCCCGTGCGGCCCTTCGTCGTGGAGAACGCGCTCTTCGGGCCGCACGTGACCGTGACCGGCCTCATCGGCGGCGCCGAGGTGCTCGAGGCGCTGCGCCGCGACCCGCTCGCCGAGGGCGAGTGGCTCGCGGCCCCCCGCGTGTGGCTGCCGGCCGGTCTCGGCAGGACGCTCGACGACGTCGGCGAGCACGAGCTTGCGGCCGCCTGCGGCGGCCGTCTTGTCGTAGCGGAGTCCCTCGTCGAAGCGTTTGCTAGACTGACCCGATGACCGAGCCGCCCATCGTCGCCGTCGTCGGCTCCCCGAACGCCGGCAAGTCCACCCTGGTGAACCGCCTCAGCGGCACGCGCACGACCGTGGTCCACGAGACCCCGGGCGTCACCCGTGACCGCAAGGAGGTGGAGGTCGAGTGGACGGGCCATCGCCTGCTGTTCGTCGACACGGGGGGCTACGACACCACCGAGGGCGCTCCCTTCGCCGGCCACATCCGCGAGCAGGTCGAGCAGGCGATCGCGGCGGCCGACATCGTGCTGTTCGTGCTCGACGGCCGCGCCGGGCCGCTGGCAGACGACCACGGCATCGCCGAGGTGCTGCGCCGGAGCAAGGTGCCGGTGGTCGTCGTCGCCAATAAGGTCGATGACCCTGCCGCCACCAGCGTCGCGGCGGAGATCTACGCCCTCGGCCTCGGCGAGCCGCTGCTGTTCTCCGCCGTGCACGGGCTCGGCAGCGGCGAGCTCCTCGACCGGATCGTCGAGGTCACGGGCGCCGTCCGCGGCGGCGTGGAGGAGGCGGCCGCGGCGGCGCTGACGGAGACGCCCGTCGCCATCGTCGGGCGCCCCAACGCCGGCAAGTCGTCGCTCTTCAACGCGATCGCCGGGGAGACGCGGACCATCGTGAGCGAGATCCCCGGGACGACGCGCGACGCCATCGACAGCGTCGTCGAGACCGAGGCCGGCCGCTTCCGCTTCATCGACACGGCCGGCATGCGCAAGGCCGCCAAGGTGAGCGGCGTCGAGTACTACTCCTACCTGCGCAGCGTCCAGAGCCTGGACCGCGCCCACGTCGCCGTCATCGTCGTCGACGCGACCATGCGCTTCGGCGAGCTCGACCTCTCCATCTGCACGGAGGCGACCCGCCGCATGTGCGCGACGGTCATCGCCGTGAACAAGTGCGACGTCGCCGAGCCCGACCTCGAGGAGATCGCCGGGATCGCCCGTCGCAAGCTCCGCCAGAAGCCGCCGGTGATCGCCGTCTCGGCCGAGACGCATCGCGGCGTCAAGGAGCTCCTCGCGACGGTCGCGCGGCTCGACGCGCTTTACACCGCGCACATCCCGACGCGCGAGCTGAACCGCGCCCTCAAGGAGTTCGCCGGCGACCGTCCCACCCCGATGAAGCACGGCAAGCGCCTCAAGATGTACTACATCGCCCAGTTCGGCACCTCGCCGCCGCGCATCGCCATCGAGATCAACGACAGGACGCTGGTAACGCGCGACTTCGGCTTCTTCGTGGAGAACCGCCTGCGCGCCCGCTTCGGGCTGGACGGGGTGCCCTTGGTCATCGACTTCAAAGGCAAGAAGTGATCGTCCTCCAGGTGACCGGCTTCGTCGTGCTCTTCGTCTTGGCCTACCTGGCCGGATCGATCCCCTTCGGACTCGTCGTCGGCAAGCTGTTCTACGGCGTCGACGTGCGCCGGCACGGCTCCGGAAACGTGGGCACGACCAACGTGTTCCGCGTCCTCGGCAAGAAGGCCGGCGTCGCCGTCCTCGTCTGCGACATGCTCAAGGGGTACATCCCGGCGGCGCTCGCGGCGGCGCTCTTCACGCCGTGGGCGGCGATCTTCATCGCCGCCGCCCCCGTCGTCGGCCACATCTACTCGATCTTCCTCAAGGGCAGGGGCGGCAAGGGCATCGCCACCGGTGCCGCCGTCGTGCTCGCCCTCGTCCCGCAGGTGTTCGCCATCATCCTCGTGGTCTGGATCGTGCTGCTGCTCACGACGCGCTTCGTGAGCGTGGCCTCGCTGGCGGCGGCGCTCCTCGTGCCGGTGCTGACGATCGCTTTCGGCGAGCCGCTTCCCTACGAGATCGCCGGCGTGCTGGTGGCGATCATCGTCTGGTGGGCGCACCGCGCCAACATCCAGCGCCTGCTGGCCGGCGAGGAGAACCGGGTCAAGCTGCCGTGGACCGGCGGGCGCACGACGCCCGACCGGCAGGGAGGGGTGTGACATGAGAGTCACGGTCGTCGGCTCGGGCAGCTGGGGCAGCGCGTTCTCCCGTCTGCTCGTGCGCCGCGGGCACGGCGTCCAGGTCCTGGCGCTGACGCGGGAGGAGGCGGCGCGGCTCGAGGCGACGCACGAGAACCCGCACTTCCTCCCGGGCGTGCGCCTGCCCGACGAGATCCGTTTCGCCGCCATGGAGGATGCCGACCTGAGGCGGACGGAGCTGGTCGTCTACGCCGTCCCTACCCAGGCCATCCGCGACGTGGCCCGCTGGGTGGCCGCGCGGCGCCCGGAGGGCGCGCTGCAGCTCTCGCTGGCGAAGGGCTACGAGATCGGCTCGCTCAAGCGCCCCACCCAGGTCATCGAGGAAGAGACCGGGGCCGGCGCCGGCGCGCTCTCCGGCCCCAACCACGCCGAAGAGGTCAGCAAGGACATGCCGTCGGCGACGGTCGTCGCCGCCGCCGACGAGACCACGGCGCTCACGCTCCAGGCGGCGATCACCAGCGACACCTTCCGCGTGTACACCAACGACGACGTCGTCGGCGTCGAGTTCTGCGGCGCCGTGAAGAACCCGATCGCCGTCGCCGTCGGCATGTCCGACGGCCTCGGGTTCGGCGACAACTCGCGCGCCAGCCTGATCACGCGCAGCATCGCCGAGATGACCCGGTTGGGCATGATCCAGGGCGCACACATCGCCACCTTCACCGGCCTCGCCGGCATCGGTGACCTCATCGCCACCTGCACCTCGCGGCACAGCCGTAACCGGCTGGCCGGCGAACTCTTGGCCAAGGGCGCCTCGCCGGCCGAGGTCGAGGCGCAGGTGGGACAGGTCGTGGAGGGCCTCCACACGGCCTACGCGCTGCACGATCTCGCCCTGCGCCTCGGCATCGACATGCCGGTCACGGAGAACGTCTACCAGGTGCTCGAGGGCAACCGCACGCCGCAGGAGTGCGTCGCCGACCTCATGGGCCGCTCCCCGAAGAAGGAGCGGCCCCATTGACCTCCGCAGGCGGGTCAACGTGTGGGGCGCCGCAGGCGCACCGCACACTGACCTCCGCAGGCGCGGTGACGTGAGGCGCAGCGCACGCTGAGGGGCGTCGCGTTGCTGGCCGTCACGGCCGTCTGGTAGACTGCTCCGGGCCGCGGGCCGCCCCCGCGCCCGCCCGACACCACATCCAACCCGCGCCGGCCCTGCCCGTGCCGCGTGTCCCTGGAGGACCACATTGGACAAGCGGAACTATCTCTTCACCTCGGAGTCGGTCACCGAGGGCCATCCCGACAAGCTGGCCGACCAGATCTCCGACTCGATCCTCGACGCCATCCTCAAGGACGACCCCTACGGTCGCGTCGCCTGTGAGACGCTCGTGACCACCGGCCTGGCGTTCGTCGCCGGCGAGATCACCACCGAGACCTACGTCGACATCCCCAAGATCGTCCGCCAGACGGTCAAGGAGGTCGGCTACACGAGCGCGCACTTCGGCTACGACTACGAGACCTGCGGCGTCATGGTGGCCATCGACGAGCAGTCGCCGGACATCAGCCAGGGCGTCACCACGGCCCTCGAGGTGCGCACCGACGTCAACGACGACGACGCCCTCGACACGCAGGGCGCCGGCGACCAGGGCATGATGTTCGGCTACGCCTGCACCGAGACCGCCGAGCTCATGCCGATGCCCATCCTGCTGGCGCACAAGCTGTCCAAGCGCCTCGCCGACGTGCGCAAGGCCGAGATCCTGCCGTACCTGCGCCCCGACGGGAAGTCCCAGGTCACGATCCGCTACGAGGACAACAAGCCGGTCGAGATCGTCAAGATCGTGCTCGCCACGCAGCACGCCGAGAGCGCCGACCTGCAGAGCATCATCTATCCGGACCTGCTCGAGCACGTCGTCGAGCCGATCATGCCCAAGGACATGTACGAAGCGACAAGCTCGAGGACATCACGGTCATCAACGCGACCGGCAAGTTCGTCATCGGCGGCCCGATGGGCGACTGCGGCCTCACGGGCCGCAAGATCGTCGTCGACACGTACGGCGGCGCCGCACCGCACGGCGGCGGCGCCTTCTCGGGCAAGGACCCGAGCAAGGTCGACCGCTCCGGCGCCTACGCGGCCCGCTACGTCGCCAAGAACATCGTCGCCGCCGGCCTCGCCGAGCGCTGCCAGGTCCAGGTCGCCTACGCCATCGGCGTCGCGCACCCGGTCTCGGTGATGGTCGACTGCGAGGGCACGGAGAAGGTCGAGCTCGCCACCATCGAGGGGCTCATCACGCAGCACTTCGACCTGCGTCCGGCGGCCATCCTCCGCGACCTCGACCTGCGCCGGCCGATCTACCGCAAGACGGCCGCCTACGGTCACTTCGGCCGCAACGACCACGACTTCACGTGGGAGCGCACCGACAAGGCCGAGGCGCTCCGCGCCGCCGCGGGCCTCAAGGCCTGAGGCGGCGGCGGGGAGACGGCGGCGCGGCGTGAATAGCCGACGCCGCCGGGCTATCGAGCGGGGCGACGAAGGGTCACCGCTCCGCTACGCCGCCGTCTTCCCGCTCGTCCGCACGCGGGCCTTCGACGAGGCCTTCGACTACGAGATCCCGCGCGAGCTCGCCGCGCGCGTGCGCCCGGGGTCGCTCGTCGCCGTCCCTCTCGGCTCCCAGACGGTCATCGGCGCCGTCCTCGAGGTCCGTGACGCTACCACCCACGAGGGACGCGTCCTGGCGCTTCGCGACGTCTTGGGCGTCCCTCCCATCCCGGCCGACCTCCTCGACCTGGCTCGGCGGGTCGAGCAGCACTACCTCACGTCCTTCTCCGGCGCGCTGGCGCTCGTGTGCCCGCCGACCGGCGCGCTCAAGGTCGTGCGCCAGTACGAGCTCAGCGACGCCGGGCGTGTCGCGGCCGGCGCGGGGGAGAGTGAGCTGCTCGAGCTGGCCGGCCTCAGGCTCCAGAGCGGACGCCTGACGCCGGCCGCCGAGCGCTACCGGCGCAAGGGCTGGCTGCGCGTGTCCTACCGCGTGCACGTCGTCGGCGTGACGCCGCCGGGACGTCGCCTGCGCAGGGGGCCGGAGACACCGGTGCGCCTCGGGACGCGACAGCGCGCCGCGCTCACGCTGATCGACGAAGCGGGAGGGCTCGAGGAGCGCGAGCTGCGTGCCGCCAGCGGGCTGTCGGCGGCCGGCCTGCGGCGCCTGCTGGAAGTCGGAGCCCTGGTCGCGGACGACCCCGGCGACGGCGATGCCTCCGCTGATGCTGCCGGGCCGCCGTCCGGCATCGTGGGGCGGCGGTCTCCCAGGCGGGCCGCCTTCGCGCCTGCGCGAACCTTGCCGACGTCCCGGACCTGCTCGAGGAACAGCGCCGCGCGTTGCACGCCATCCTCTGCGAGGCGCACGCCGGCGACGAGGTGCTCCTCCACGGGGTCACCGGCAGCGGCAAGACCGAGGTCTACCTGCAGGCGGCTCAGGCGACGCTCGCAGCCGGCCGATCGGTGTTGCTGCTGGTCCCCGAGATCGGCCTCACGGGACAGACCGTGGCGCGCGTCAAGCGCCGTTTCGCCGGGGAGCAGGTGGCCGTCCTGCACTCGGGGCTCTCGGCGGGGGAGAGGCTGCTCGCCTACGGCGCCGTGGCGCGCGGCGAGGTGCGCATCGTCGTCGGCGCGCGCTCGGCGGTCTTCGCGCCTCTCGCCGGGCTCGGGCTGATCGTCGTCGACGAGGAACACGACACCTCGTACAAGCAGGAGAGCGAGCCCGCCTACGACGCGCGCACCGTCGCGCGCTGGCGGGCCGGCGCCAACGGGGCCGTCGTCGTCCTGGGGTCGGCGACGCCGAGCGTGGAGAGCTACGCGCGCGTCGCGCGCCACGCCGACCTGCGCCGGCGCGTGGACGGCTCGCAGCCGCCGGCGCTCGAGATCGTCGACATGCGCGGCCACCACGGGGTGTTCTCGCAGCCGCTGGCCGAGGCGCTCGCGGGCGTCGTGGACGCGGGCGAGAAGGCGATCCTCTTCCTCAACCGCCGCGGCTTCGCCTCGTACCTGGTCTGCGACCACTGCGGCCACGCGTGGGAGTGCCCGAACTGCGACGTCACGCTGACCCTGTTCGGCGGCCAGACCCTGCGCTGCCGCACGTGCGGGCACGCCGAGCCGGCGCCGTCCGTCTGCCCGGCCTGCGGCCGCTCGGACCTCGTGCGTCACGGCTTCGGCACCGAGCGCCTCGAGCGCGAGGTCCGCCTGCTGCTGCCCGGCGTGGACCTGCTCCGCCTCGACTCGGACGTGGCCGGCTCCTACGCTCGCCTCCAGAGTGTGCTCTCCCGCTTCTCGGAACCGGGGCCCAAGGTCCTCGTGGGCACACAGATGATCGCCAAGGGACACCACTTCCCGGACGTGACCCTCGTCGGCGTGGTCAACGCCGACCTCACGCTGCACTTTCCCGACTTTCGCGCCGAGGAGCGCACCTTCGCCCTCCTCATCCAGGTGGGCGGCCGCAGCGGCCGGGGCGACCGGCCCGGGCGCGTCATCGTGCAGACGCTGGACCCGGAGGCGCGGCCGATCGCCTTCGCGGCGGCCGGCAAGGAAGAGGAGTTCTACGCCGGAGAAGCTCGAGCGCCGGCGGGAGCTGGGCTACCCGCCCGCCGGCTTTCTCGTCGGCCTCGACCTGTCCGGGACCTCGAGGGACAAGGTCGAGGTGGCGGGCCGGTTCACCGCCGAGCGGCTCGCAGCCCGGCTCGGCGGGGCAGCGCAGGTCCTCGGCCCGGGCCCGCTCTGGCGCGAGCGCGGCCGTCACGCCTGCCGCGTCGTGATTAAGACTACGGAAACAGGGAAAACCCTCGATGCGCTGCGCGGCTGGCTGGCGGCGAACCGTGACAGATACGCCGCCCGCGGCGTCCGGGTCGTCCCGGACGTCGAGCCGCAGTGGCTGTGAAGGCGGCTTGAGGTACCATGAGGCTATGAGCGAGACCGACCAGATCACACAGACCGCGGACGAGCGCGATCTCTCCCGCCGGCAGCGCGAGGCTCGCCGTGACATCCGCGTCATCGGCGATCCGGTGCTGCGCGAGCACGCGCACGAGGTCACGGAGTTCGACCGCAGCCTGCGCAAGCTCGCCAAGCGGATGATCCGCACCATGCACGACGCCCCCGGCGTCGGGCTCGCGGCGCCGCAGGTGGGCGTCCTCCAGCGCCTGCTGGTCTACGACGTCGACGACGATCCGCAGGTGCTCGTGAACCCCGTGCTCGACGAGTACGCCGACGAGACCGAGGAGGCCGATGAGGGCTGCCTCAGCGTCCCCGGTGTGACGATGCCTGTCGAGCGTCCCGTCAGCCTCCGCGTTCGCGGCCTCGACGAGTACGGCGAGCCGGTGGACTTCCGCGCCGAGGGATTCGAGGCGCGCGTGATCCAGCACGAGAACGACCACCTCGACGGCGTCCTCATCGTCGACCGCACCAGCAGGAGCGCCCGCGCGGCGGCGCTGCGCGCCTTGCGCGAGCGCGAGGACGCGGGCGTCTTCGGTGCCGTCGGCGGCGGCCTCTGAGCCGCATGCGGTTCGCCTTCGCGGGCACCGCGCCCTTCGCCGAGCTCGTCCTCGAGGGGCTCGCCGGACGGGGCCGCCTACCGGTCGTCCTCATCACCAACCCCGACCGTCCCCGCGGCCGTCACGGCATGCCGCAGGCGCCGCGCATCTCGGAGCTCGCCGCGGGACTCGGCGTTCCCGTCCTGCAGCCCGGCCGGGTCTCGGACGCCGCGGCTCTCTCGACGAGCTCCTCGCCCACCGGCCGGACGTCTTCGTCGTGTGCGCCTACGGGCAGATCGTGGCGCAGACCGTGCTCGACGCGCTGGAGACCGTGGTCGTCCATCCGTCGCTCGTGCCGCACTGGCGCGGCGCGGCGCCGGTGGAGCGCGCCCTCATGGCTGGTGAGACCGACCTCGGCGTGTGCGTCTTGCGCATGACTGCCGGCGTCGACGAGGGCCCGGTGGGCGACGCCCGCGAGGTCCACGTGCCGCGCGAGGCCGACGCCGGTCGCGCCTACGAGCTCCTGGCCCCCGCTGCCGTCGACGGCGTCGCCGCGACCCTCGACGCCATCGCCGCCGGGACGGTGGAGTGGCAGCCGCAGGCCGGCGCGCCGACCTACGCCGCCAAGATCGGCGCGGACGACAAGGAGATCGACTGGAGCCGGAGCGCGGTCGAGATCGCCGACCAGGTGCGGGCGCTGTCGCCGCACATCGGGGCCGTCACCGTGCTGGCCGGGCGCCGGACCAGGATCTGGCGCACCCGGCCCGGCGAGGGCTTCGTGCCCGCGACCGGCCCCGACAGACTGGTGATCGCCGCCGGCGAGGGCTGGTTGGAGGTGCTCGAGCTCCAGCAGGAGGGCCGCAAGCGGATGCCGGCCGCGGAGTTCCTGCGCGGCGCCGGCCGGTCGCTGCTCCAGCCGTGAGCGCGCGGGCCTCCGCAGCAGGTCCGCCGCGCCGCCCCGGCGTCGGCCCCGCACGGGCGGCCGCCTATGCCGCGCTGCGCCGCCTGCGCGCGAGCGGCGCTCGCCTCGACGACTCCGCGGCCTCGCTCCCGGAGCTGTCCGGCCTGAGCGCCGCCGACCGCGGCCTCGCCAACGAGCTCGTGAACGGTACGGTGAAGCGCCGGGCGTCGATCGACGCCGTGCTCGGCGCCTACACCAAAGCGCCGCTCCGGACCGCCGACCCCGACGTGCGCGAGGCGCTCCGCCTCGCGGCCTTTCAGCTGCTCTTCCTCGACCGCGTGCCGGCCTACGCAGTCGTGGACGACGCGGTGTCGCTGGCGGCGCGGAAGGACCGGCGGGCCGCAGGGTTCGTCAACGCGGTCCTACGGCGCGTGGCCGCCGAGGGGCGCGCCAAGCTGGCCGAGCTCGGGGAAGGGGACGACGCCCGCGCCTGGGCGGTGCGGCTCTCGTATCCGCCGTGGCTGGTCAGGCTGGTCCGCGAGGACCTCGGCGACGCCGCCGCGCGACGCCTGCTCGAGGCCGGCAACGCGGCCCCCGAGCGCTGTCTGCGCGCGAACCGCTTGCGCGGCGGGCTTCCGGCCGCCGAGGAGGCGCTGGCCGCGGAAGGCTTCGGCACCCACGGCGTCGACGGGCTTCCGGACGCGCTGCTCTACAGCGGCCCGCCGCTCGAGCCCTCGCGGGCCTTCCGCGACGGAATCGTGAGCCCGCAGTCGCGAGGCTCCCAGATCGCGGCGATCGTGGCCGCAAGCGGTGTCACCGGGCCCCGTGCGGCCTTCCTCGATCTCTGCGCCGCTCCGGGGGCCAAGACCGGCCAGCTGGCCGCCCTGCTGCCGGAGGCGGCCCTCACGGCCGTCGAGGCGGACGAGGCGCGCGCCGGCGAGCTGCGCGAGAATCTCGCGCGCCTCGGCGCGACCGGCGTCACGGTCGTCGAGGCGGACGCGCTCGACCTGCCGGCGGCGTGGGCGGGCGCCTTCGACGCCGTCCTTCTCGACGCGCCGTGCAGCGGCCTCGGCACGCTCTCCTCGCGGGCGGACCTCCGCTGGCGAAGGCAGGCCTCCGACGTGCCGCGCCTCGCGCGACTCCAGGCGCGCCTGCTGGCCGGCGCCGCCGCCACCGTCAAGCCCGGCGGCGCGCTCACCTACGCCGTGTGCACCTTCAGCCGGGCCGAGACGCTCGGCGTCGTGGAGCCGCTGCTCGCGGGCGGCGGCTGGACGGCGGACGACCTCGGCGCCGCGTGGCCGGGCCTCGCGCATCCCGCCTCCGGAGGCTTCCTGCTGGTGCTGCCGCCGGACGGCGGCTCGACCGGCTTCTTCGTTGCCCGCCTGCGGCGCACGAGAGGCGCGGCGGGGTAGAATACCGCCGCGGCCAGACGACGCCGCGTCGGCGACCGATCGGAGGACCGGTGGAAGACATCCTGCGGGGCATCAACGTGGCTCCTTCGATCCTGTCCGCGGACTTCAGCCGGCTCGGCGAGGAGGTCGAGGCCGTCCTCAACGCCGGCGCGCGGGTCGTCCACGTCGACGTGATGGACGGCCAGTTCGTGCCCAACATCACCATCGGCCCGCTCGTGCTCAAGGCCCTGAAGGACCTCGTCCACGGCGCGGGAGCCCTCCTCGACGTCCACCTCATGATCGAGCGGCCGGAGCAGTTCATCACCCAGTTCGCCGAGGCCGGCGCCGACGCCATCGCCGTGCACCAGGAGGCCTGCGTCCACTTGCACCGCGTGCTCGCCCAGATCCGGGAGGCGGGGGCGGCCGCCGGCGTCGCGCTCAACCCGGCGACGCCGATCGAGACGCTGGCCGAGGCGCGGTATCACTGCGACCTCGTCGTCATCATGTCCGTGAACCCCGGGCTTCGGCGGGCAGAGCTTCATCCAGACGTCCATGGACAAGATCGCGCGGGCGCGCGCCTACCTGCCGGAGAACGTGGCCATCGAGGTCGACGGCGGCGTCACCGAGTTCAACGCCGGAGCGCTCACGGCCGCGGGAGCCAATTGGCTCGTTGCCGGTTCGAGCGTGTTCGGCGGTTCCGACATCGAGGCGCGCTTCTCGGCAGTGGCGCGGGCCGCCGCCGGCATCGTATAATCATCGCAGTAGACCAAAGCTGCTTCAGGGCGGGGTGAGAGTCCCCACCGGCGGTCACAGCCCGCGAGCCCCGAGGGGGGCCGACCAGGTGCGATTCCTGGGCCGACGGTCATAGTCCGGATGAGAGAAGCAGGTTCGGCGCCTCGGCGTCGTCCGCCCTGGAGCGCATGCTCCGGGGCGTTGTTGTTGATGGAAGACGACAGGTACATGGACGAGGCGTTCGACCTGGCCGAGCGAGGCCGGGGCAACACGCACCCCAATCCCCTGGTGGGAGCCGTCCTCGTGAGAGACGGCGAGGTCGTCGGGCGCGGCTGGCACCTCGCCCTTGGAGAGGCTCACGCCGAGGCCATGGCGCTCGCCGGGGCGGGCGGGCTCGCTCGAGGCGCCACGCTCTTCTGCACGCTCGAGCCCTGCAGCCACCATGGCAGGACGCCGCCCTGCGCCGACGCCCTGGTCGCGGCCGGCGTGGCCCGTGCGGTGGTCGCGCTGCGCGACCCGAACCCCCTGGTGGACGGCCGCGGCCTCGAGAAGCTCCGTGCCGGTGGCGTGGTGGTCGACGTGGTCGAGGAGCGCTGGGGGGCGCGGGCGAGAGCCCAGAACGCCCCCTTCCTGAAGTTCCACCGCACCGGCCTCCCGCTGGTGACCTACAAGGCGGCGATGACGCTCGACGGCAAGGTCGCGGCGGCCGGCGGCGACGCGCGCTGGATCAGCTGCCTCGACAGCCGGCGGGCGGTGCACGAGCTGCGTGCCACGGTCGACGCCGTCATGGTCGGCGCCGGCACCGTGCGCCGCGACGACCCGGAGCTCACCGTCCGGCTCGCCGACGGCCGCGACCCGGTGCGCGTCGTGATCAGCGGCGAAGGCGACCTGCCCGCCGGCGCCAAGCTCCTCGCGACCGCCCGGCACACGCCGACCATCGTCGTCGCCCGCCAGGCGACGGCGGCGGCGCGGCGCCTGCTGGCCACGCGCGGCGCCGAGCTGATCGAGGTTGGGGACGGCGGGCTCCACGGCGCGCTCGAGGCGCTGGCGAGCCGCGGCCTGCTCGACGTCCTCTGCGAGGGTGGTCCCACGCTCGCCGGCGGGTTGCTCGCCGCCGGGCTCATCGACCGCGTGCTGCTGTTCGTGGCGCCGCTCATCGTCGGGCGCGGCGCGCCCGACCTGTTCGCGGCGCCCGCCGTCGACACCGTCGCCCGCGCCTGGCGCCTGCGCGACGTCGAGTGGCGGCGGGTGTGCGACGACCTGCTGCTGAGCGGCACGATCGGGGGGGAAGAGGCCTAGGTGTTCACCGGGATCGTCGAAGAAGTGGGCACGCTCCGGAGCATCACGCCCGGTGCCGCCAGCGTCGTCCTCGAGTTGCGCGCGTCCGTGGTCACGGAGGACGCCGCCGTCGGCGACAGCATCCTCACCGACGGCGTGTGCCTCACGGTCACGTCGCTGCGCGCGGACGGGTTCACCGCCGACGCCATGCCCGAGACCGTGCGGCGGACCACGCTGGCCGGGCGCCGTCCCGGCGACCGGCTCAACCTCGAGCGGGCGATGACGCTGCAGTCGCGCCTCGGCGGACACCTCGTCAGCGGCCATGTCGACGGCGTCGGCGTGATCACCGGGGTGACGCCCGAGGACAACGCGCTCGTCGTCGAGCTCGAGGCGCCCGAGGCGGTCACGCGTGTCACGGTGGACCAGGGCTCGCTCGCCGTCGACGGCGTGAGCCTCACGGTGGTCGCCGTCACCGGCGATCGGGTCCGGGTGTCGCTGATCCCGCACACGGCGGCGGTGACCACCCTCGGCCGGCTCAAGCCGGGCGCACGCGTGAACCTGGAGGCCGACCTGATCGCCAAGTACGTCTACGCGTTCGTCGGCGGGCGCAAGCCCGCCGACGGACTCACCTGGGAGAAGCTAGCGGAAGCGGGGTTCTGATGAGTGTGGACGACCACGACGAGAGACTCGACGGCGAGGCCGAACAGCCGCGCGCCCCGTTCGCGACCATCGACGCCGCGCTCGACGACCTGCGCGAGGGCAAGATGGTCATCGTCTGCGACGACGAGGACCGCGAGAACGAGGGCGACCTCACGATGGCGGCCCAGTTCGCCACGGCCGAGAAGATCAACTTCATGGTGAAGGAGGGCCGCGGCCTCGTCTGCCTGACGCTGACCCCGCAGCGCTGCGCGGAGCTCGACCTGCCGCCCATGACCAGCCACAACGAGGCGCGCCTGCAGACCGCCTTCACGGTCTCGATCGAGGCGCGTGAGGGCGTCACCACCGGCATCTCGGCCGCCGACCGGGCGCACACGATCCAGGTCGCCATCGACCCGGAGTCCTCGCCACTCGACCTCGTGCAGCCGGGCCACGTGTTCCCGCTCATGGCCCGCCCGGGAGGCGTGCTCGAGCGCACCGGCCAGACCGAGGCGGCGGTCGACCTGGCCCGCCTCGCCGGGCTCAACCCGGCCGGCGTCATCTGCGAGATCATGAACGACGACGGCACCATGGCGCGCGTGCCGGACCTCGTCCCCTACGCCCGCCGCCACGGCCTCAACATCATCACCGTCGCCGACCTCATCAAGTACCGGCGCCGCAACGAGCGCCTCGTGCGCCGCGCCGCCACGGTCGCGATGCCGACCAAGTACGGCGACTTCAAGGCGATCGGCTACGAGTCCGTCCTCGACGGCAGTCACCACGTCGCCATCGTCAAAGGTGACGTGGCCGGCAAGAAGGACGTGCTCGTCCGCGTCCACTCCGAGTGCCTGACGGGCGACACCTTTGGCTCGCTGCGCTGCGACTGCGGCGAGCAGCTCGGCGAGGCGATGCGCCGCATCGAGACGGAAGGCCTCGGGGTCGTCCTCTACATGCGCCAGGAGGGCAGAGGCATCGGCCTCATCAACAAGCTGAAGGCCTACGCGCTCCAGGAGCAGGGCTACGACACCGTCGAGGCCAACGTCGAGCTCGGGTTCGCCCCGGACCTCCGGGACTACGGCATCGGTGCGCAGATCCTCGCCGATCTGGGCCTCTCCACCATCCGCATCATGACCAACAACCCCAAGAAGATCGTCGCGCTGGAGGGCTACGGCCTGCGCGTCACCGGACGCGAGTCGATCGAGGTCGCGCCGCAGGAGGACAACGTCTGCTACCTGCGCACCAAGCGCGACAAGATGGGCCACATGCTCGAGCACGAGGACCTCTTCGGCCAGGAAGAGGGCCTGGAGGGATAACCGGCAAAGGAGCCGAACGATGACGACCTACGAAGGCAAGCTCAGCGGCAAGGGGATGAAGTTCGGCCTCGTGGTGGGCCGCTTCAACGAGCTGATCTCCGGCCGCCTCTACGAAGGCGCTCTGGACTGCCTGCGCCGTCACGACGTCGACGACGCCGACGTGGACGCCGCCTGGGTGCCCGGCGCGTTCGAGATGCCGCTCGTCGCCAAGCGGCTGGCCGAGAGCGGCCGCTACGACGCCGTGGTCTGCCTCGGCGCCGTGATCCGCGGCGGCACGCCGCACTTCGACTACGTGGCCTCCGAGGCCGCCAAGGGCATCGCCAAGGTGAGCCTCGACACGGGCGTGCCGGTGGTCTTCGGCGTGCTCACCACGGACACCGTCGAGCAGGCTGTGGAGCGGGCGGGCACGAAGGCCGGCAACAAGGGCTGGTCGGCGGCGGCCACTGCGCTCGAGATGGCGAACCTGGCGAAGACGCTGCCCTGACCGGCGACGGCCGCGCTGCCAGCAAGGCGCCGGCGCCTGCTTAACGCAGAAGGGCCGCGCCGTGAAGCGGCGCGGCCCGGCGTGGAGCGCGGTCAGACGGCCTTGGTCACGCGCCCGGACTTGAGGCAGCGGGCGCAGACGTAGGCGTTCTGCGGATGACCGTCGACGAGGATGCGGACACGCTGAAGATTGGGCTCGAAGCGGCGCTTCGTGTGGCGATGCGAGTGGCTCACGTTGTTGCCGACTGCGGGGGTCTTGCCGCAGGTCACGCAGATCTTGGACATGGTGCTTCCTCAACTTGATTGCTGAACGGTCGCGCTAGTATCCTTCACCCGGTCGGGCAACGCAAACGAGTGATCCGCCGGGCCATCCGCCAGCAGGCACTCCCCACGAGGCGCGATGATGCGGTTCACCAAGGACATGTCGATCTTCGAGGCGCTGACCGCCGAACCATCGGCTCGCGCCGTCTTCGAGAGCCACGGCATGGCCTGCTGCCTGTGCATCGGCGCGCAGTCCGAGACCATCGAGGCCGGAGCCATCCTGCACCAGGTCGACCCGGAGGTCGTCGTCGCCGAGCTCAACGGCCTGCCCGAGGGCGAGGACTGAGGAGGAGCGCATGGCGCAGGCCGACCTCAGGATCGCGTTCACCGGGCAGGGACTCAGCGGCGGCGTCACCGTCGCCCACCAGGTGATCGCCAAGCTGGCCGGCCGGGCGGCGAGGGCCACCTACGGCATCGTCGCCATGCAGGAGCCGCCGATCAAGAAGCTCGCCCGCTTCTTCCGCGGCTCCTTCAACGAGGGCGTCGAGCTCGAGGTCGGAGAGGGCACGGTCGACATCGGCCTGCACGTCATCATGGAGCGCGGCGTCAACATCGCCCAGGTGACGGCGAACCTGCAGGAGCAGGTGCGCTATCAGGTCGAGCGCGTCGGCGGGGTGCCGGTGGGCGAGATCAACGTGCGCGTCGAGGACCTCCAGGATTGATCGTCCGCACCGCAGCCATCGGCGTGATCCAGTCCGCGCTCGCCGCCGTCGAGGCTGAGCGCCAGTTCATCAACGACCTCAACGTGTACCCGGTCCCTGACGGTGACACGGGCACGAACCTGGCGCTCACCGTGCGCGCCGTGGTCGAGGAACTCGAGCAGAGCGACGTCACCGATATCCCGTCCGTGGCGGCCGCGGTCACCAAGGGCTCCCTGATGGGCGCCCGCGGCAACTCCGGCGTCATCCTCTCCCAGATCGTGCGCGGCATCTGCGACGTCTGGGGCCAGGCCAATTCGCTGGACACCGCCGTCTTCAAGCACGCCGTCACCGAGGGCCAGGCCGCCGCCTACAGGGCCGTCAAGACCCCGGTCGAGGGCACGATGCTCACCGTCATCCGCGAGATGGCCACGGCGGCGCAGGGCGTGCCCGACAGCTTGGGCCTCGAGCACCTGCTCGCCGCCGTCGAGGAGGCCGGCAGGATCGCGGTCGAGAACACGACCGCGCAGCTGCCGGCCCTCCAGAAGGCCGGCGTCGTCGACGCCGGCGGATACGGGCTCCTGGTGCTCTTCCAGGGCCTCTCCGCCGGCATCCAGGACCTCATGCGCGGCGGCAAGATCGTCGCCGGCGCCCGCCTCGCGGCGCGTGCCGCCGGCCAGGCGTTCGTCGGGGCCGCCCGGCCCGGCCACGCGCACGCCGTCACCGTCGACGGCCCGAGCGAGCTCTCGGCCCACCGCTACTGCACCAGCTTCCTGATCACCGGGGAGGCCATCGACCGGGAGGCGTTCGAGGCCTTCGTGCTCCCGATCGGCGACAGCGCCCTCGTGGTCGGCGACTCCCGCACGGTCAAGGTGCACGTGCACGTGAACGACCCCGGCACCGTGCTCAGCGAGGCGCTCAACTACGGCGCCATCGGCGACGTCGAGATCAACGACATGCACGCCCAGACGCGCGACCGCGACGAGCGCCTGTCCGCCGCGCCCGAGGTCGGCGAGGGCGGCACGGTGGTCGTCGCCGTCGTCGCCGGCGCCGGCAACCAGCAGCTCTTCCGCGATCTGGGCTGTCACGCCGTCGTGGACGGCGGCCAGTCGATGAACCCGAGCGCGGCCCAGCTCCTCTCGGCCGTCGAGGCCCTGGGCGTGAAGGAGGTGGTCATCCTGCCCAACAACGGCAACGTCATCCTCACAGCCGAGCAGGCGGCCGGCATGAGCTCGCTGCACATCGCGGTGGTGCCGTCGAACTCGATCCCGAGCGGGCTCGCCGCGATGGTGGCCTTCGACCCGGCGCAGGACGCGGTGGGCAACGCCCGGCTCATGCAGGACGCGATCGTCGACGTGCGCTATGCGGAGGTGACGCACGCGGTGCGCGACTCCGAGCTCGACGGCCTCGAGGTCAAGAAGGGCCAGGCGATGGCGATCGTCGACGGCCGGCTCGTCGCCGCGGCCGACGCGGTCGAGGGGGCGTTCACGGGCGTGCTCGAGGAGTTCGCTCGCGGCGGCGCCGAGTACGTCACGGTGCTCACCGCGCTGAACGGCTCCGGGACGACGCGCGAGCGCCTCGAGGAGCTCGCCGCGCGCGCGGCGCCCGACGCCGAAGTCAGCTTCCACGAGGGCGGCCAGCCGCTCTACCCGATCCTTGCGAGCGCCGAGTGATGAGCGAGCTGCTGACACTCGAGAACACGGCCATCGTCCTCGACTCCACCTGCGACGCGCCCGAGGGGTTCCTCGACCGGCCCGGGCTCTCCATGGTGCCGCTGAAGGTGCACTTCGGCGATCAGATGTTCCGCGACGGCATCGACATGACCTCCGAGGAGTTCTTCGCCAGGCTGGAGGCGTCCCCGATCCTGCCGACGACCTCCCAGCCGACGGCCGGGGAGTTCGTCGCCGCCTACGAAGAGGCCGCGAAGCACTACGAGCACATCTTCTCCCTGCACCTCTCCGGCGAGATGAGCGGGACGGTGCGCGCCGCCGAGCAGGCGGCGGAGCAGTTCGAGAACGTGTACGTCTACGACCTGCGCACGGTCACGACCGCCATTTCGATGTGCGCCGAGCGCCTGCGCGCCCGGCTCGAACCCGGCTGCACGCTCGACGAGGCGCACGCCTACCTGCGGCACTTCCGCGACAACTCGAGCCTGCTGGTCCACGCTGCGACGCTCGAGTACCTGCGTCGCGGGGGGCGCATCGGGCGCGCCGCCTCGCTCGTCGGCGGCGTCTTCGACATCAAGCCGCTCATCGCCGGCGCCGACGGCACCCTCGTCCCCTACGCCAAGGTCCGCGGGCTCAAGAAGGCCATGGCGGCCATGGAGCGCTTCGTCGAGGAGAAGAGCGAGCCCGACGACGAGCTCTACTTCTGCCTCATCGACGCCGTCAACCACGAAGAGCCGCCGCTCATCCGCGAGATGATCGAGAGGCTCCGGCCCAACGCGCACTTCACCTTCCAGGGCCGCGTCGGGGCCGTCGTCGGCACGCACATCGGCCCCGGGACGGCCGCGTTCGCTATGATCGCGGAGTGACCGAGAAGCCACTCCCGCTTCGCTTCGGCGGCGGTCGGTACGACGAACGGCCGCCGGTCACCCGCCTCTCCTTCGACCCCGCCGCTCTGGCCCGGCCGCTCGCCGAGCTCGAGCACGTCACGCCGGCGGTCGCGAAGCGCCTCGCCGGCTTCGGCCTCGAGATCGTCGGCGACCTCATCGAGCACTTCCCGCGCCGGTACGAGGACTTCCGCGACCGCAAACAGATCCGCGACCTCAAGGTGGGGGAGGAGGCGACCGTGCGCGGCGAGGTCGTGCGCGTGAGCGCCGACCGCACCACCCGCCGCCGCGTCGACATCGTCCGCGTCGTGCTCCGCGACGACACCGGGGCCGTCGAAGCCGTGTGGTTCAACCAGCGCTACCTCACCAGGGTGCTGCGGGAGGGCATGCGGCTGAGCCTGCGCGGCACCTTCCGGCCGCAGGGCGGCCGCCAGTCCTTCGTGGTCAAAGGGCACGAGATCCTCGACGATGAGGGAGGGGAGGGGGTCCACACGGAGGGCGTCGTACCGGTCTACCCGGCCAGCGAGCAGGTCTCGGCCAAGCTCCTGCGCGGCCTCGTGCACGCCGTCGCGCCGGTGATGCGCCGCCTGCCCGACCCGCTGCCGAGCGAGCTCCTGGTGCGCGAGGGTCTGCCGCGCCGCGCCGACGCCGTCGTCGCCGTCCACCTGCCGCGGACGCTCGAGGAGGCCCGGACGGCGCGGGCCCGCCTCGTCCTCGAGGAGCTGCTGCTGATGCAGGTGGGGCTGCTGCTCCACAAGCAGGAGCAGCAGCGGCGCCTGCGCGCCCCGGCGCTGGCCGCCCCCGGCGACCTCAGCCGCGCCTTCCTCGACGGGCTGCCGTTCACGCTCACGAGCCACCAGCTGCAGGCGCTGGACGAGCTCGAGGGCGATCTGCGCCGGGAGACGCCGATGCGCCGGCTGCTGCAGGGCGACGTGGGCTCGGGCAAGACAGTCGTCGCCCTCTACTGCCTGGTGCGCGCCGCCGAGGCGGGACTGCAGGGCGTCCTGCTGGCGCCCACGGAGACCCTGGCCGCCCAGCACGCGGAGACGGCGGCGCGGCTCGTCGGCCCGCTCGCCTCCGCCGAGCTGGTGACCGCCTCGCTGACGGCGAAGGAGCGCCGCGAGGCACTGGCGCGCCTCGCCGCCGGGGAGACGCGCATCGCCATCGGCACCCACGCGCTGCTGCAGGAGGACGTGCGCTACGCGGGCCTTGCGCTGCTCGTGGTCGACGAGCAGCACCGCTTCGGTGTCGAGCAGCGCGACGCGCTGGTCCACCGGGCGGAGCGCGACGGCGGCGCCCCGCACGTGCTGCACATGACGGCGACGCCGATCCCGCGCACGCTGGCGCTCACCGTCTTCGGCGACCTCGACGTCACTACCATCGCCGGAGTGCCCGCCGGCCGGCAGCCGGTCGCGACCCGCCTCGTCGACGAGGACAAGCGCGAGGTCGGCTACGACTTCGTTCGTAAGCAGATCGCCAAGGGTCGCCAGGTCTACGTCGTCTGCCCGGCGATCGACGAGTCGGAGTCCATCTCCGCCGCCACCGCGGTCGCTGAGGCGGAGCGACTGCAGGCCGGGCCGTTCCGCGACGCGCGCGTCGCGGTGGCGCACGGCCAGCTCAAGTCGGGGGACCGCGACGAGGTCATGCGCGCCTTCAAGGCCGGCGACCTCGACGTCCTCGTCGCCACCAGCCTGATCGAGGTCGGCATCGACGTGCCCAACGCCAGCGTCATGATCGTCGAGGGCGCGGAGCACTTCGGCCTGGCCCAGCTGCATCAGCTTCGCGGCCGCGTCGGGCGCGGCAGCGAGAAGTCGTACTGCCTGCTCTTCTCCAACCCCGAGACGGGCAGCTCCCACGCGCGGCTGCAGGCGCTGCTCGAGACCAACGACGGGTTCGAGCTCGCGGACCGCGACCTCGAGATCCGCGGCGAAGGACAGGTGATGGGAGCGCGACAGGCGGGCGTGCCCGACCTCAAGCTCGCCCGACTGGCGCGCGATCGCGAGACGCTCGTGCGCGCCCGGGAGCTCGCGGCCGGGATCCTCAGCGGTGACCCCGGCCTGGCGGACCCGGCCCACGCGCCGCTCAAGGACGCGGTGGAGGCGGCATTCGGTCACGAGCTCGGCTGGCTGCTCAAGGCGTGAGCGGCCCGTCCGGGTCGCACGCGTATACTGCAGGCATGCGCACCCCGGAGCTCATCGCGACGCACACGAACACCGACTTCGACGCGTTCGCCGCGATGGTCGCCGCGCGCAAGCTCTATCCGGAGGCCCAGATCAGCCTCGGCGGGGCGGTCAACCGCAACGTGCGCGAGTTCCAGGCGCTGCACGCCGACGCGGTCCCGGTCGTCGACCCGGCGGACGTGGACCGCGACAGCGTCCGCCGCCTGATCCTCGTCGACACCGTGCACGCCAACCGCCTCGGCGACCTCGGCGACCTGTGCGGCCGCGAGGGCGTACAGGTGGTCGCCTTCGATCACCACGCCCATCCCGGGGACCTGCCGGACTACATCGACCGGGACGCCCTCGTGACCTCCGGGGACGGCTCGCTCGTGACCCTGCTGGTGCGCATCATCGCCGAGCGCGACATCCCGGTGACGCCCTTCGAGGCCACGGTGTTCGCCCTCGGCATCCACGAGGACACGGGATCGCTGACGTTTTCGACCACGACGACGCGCGACGCGGAGGCGCTCGCCTACTGCATGCGCGCCGGCGCCGACACGCAGCTCCTCGAGAAGTGGCTGGCCAACGCGCTGACGCCGGCGCAGCGGCTCACCCTGGCCGGCGCGCTCGAGACGGCGGTCGAGCTGCCCGTCGCCGAGGCCTCCGTGCTGCTCTCGGCGCTGCACGAGGACCTCTACGTGGAGGGGGTGAGCGTCGTCGCCCACCGGGTGATGGACCTCACCGGCTGCGACGCCTACTTCCTCCTCGTCGAGATGGAGGGCCGGGTCTTCGTGACCGCGCGCAGCCGCGGCGGCCGCGTCGACGTCGCCGAGGCGCTACGCGCGATCGGAGGCGGTGGGCACACGGCCGCCGCCTCCGCCGTCGTCAAGGACCGCTCCGTGGAAGAGGTGGCGGCGGCCGTCGCGGCGGCCGTGCCGGCGGCGGTCGCGCCCACCTCGCTCGCGCTCGACGTGCTCGAGGCTGGGCCACCGGTCGTGGAGGCCGCGACACCGGTCGACGAGGCCGCCCTGCTCTGCCGCAGAGACGGGCTGGGCGGCGTCGGCGTCGCCCACAAGGGCCTGCTGATCGGGCCGCGTCGCGCTGGCCGACCTCGAGCGCGCCTCGGCGCACGGCCTCGGCCACGCCCCGGTCAAGTCGGTGATGACGACGCGCGTCCCGCTCGTGTGGGCGCGGACGCCACTCGAGCGCGTCGCCCTGCGGCTGGCGCAGGACGAGGTCGGATGGCTGCCCGTCGTGGAGGCTGAGTCGGGCGACGGCGGCAACGACGACGGCGTCCCTCTGGCCGCGCTGCTCGGCGTCGTGACGCGCCGCGCCGTCTCCGGAGCGCCGCCGCGGGAGCCCGCCGCCCCGGTGACCGCCAACCTGGCGGGCCCTCTCGGCGAGCTCGGCCTGGACGAACTGCTGCGTCACGTCCAGGCGGTCGCGGCGGGGGTGCGCGGCTGCTATCTGGTGGGCGGCGCCGTGCGCGACCTGCTCCTCGGCGTGCCGGGGTTCGACGTCGACCTCGCCGTCGAAGGCGACGGGATCGCCTTCGCGACCGAGCTGGCGGAGCGGCTCAAGGGCCACGTGCGCCCGCACGAGAAGTTCGGCACCGCGGTCGTCGTGGCCCACCGCCCGTCGGGGCGTCTCAGCGTCGACGTGGCGTCCACCCGGGCGGAGTCGTACGAGTACCCCGGCGCGCTGCCCAAGGTGGAGCACGCCGGCATCCGCAGCGACCTCGCCCGGCGCGACTTCACCATCAACGCCATGGCGGTCTCGTTGAAGCCGGAGACCTTCGGCGACCTGTTCGACTACTTCGGCGGCCGGGAGGACCTCGACGCCGGCCGCATCGTCGTCCTGCACAACCTGAGCTTCATCGAGGACCCGACGCGCATCCTCCGCGCCATCCGCTACGAGAGCCGGTACGGGCTGCGCATGGACGACCACACGCTGAACCTGGCGCGCGCGTGCTGCGCCATGGACCTCGTCGGCGACCTCTCGTCGGCGCGACTGCGCGACGAACTCGTCAGCCTCCTCGACGAGGAGAAGGTCGAGTTCTCCCTGCTGCGCGTCGAGGAGCTCGGCGTGTGGCCGGCGATCCACGGCAGGCTCCGCGTCGACGCGCGCTCCCGCGAGCTCGTCCACCGCGCCGATGCGATCCGCGCGGCGCACGGGCTGGAGGCGGAGGCGCCGCGCTGGCGGCTGCGCCTGGTGTGGCTGCTTCGCGACCTCGACCCCGAGGAGATCGAGGCCTGGACGGCGCGCATGCGCGTGCGCCGCGACGACGCGGCGGTGCTCGAGAGGGCTCTCGTCGTCGGCCGGCGGATCCTCAGTCGTGTGGCTCGCGGTCCGAGCGAGGCCGAGCTCTACGACATCGCCCACCCCGAGCCGCTGGAGGCCGTGCTCGCGGCGATGGCGCTGGACGACTCGGGCATCGCCGCCGACCGCCTCGCGCACTTCCTCGACGTCACGCGGCACGTGCGCCTGGAGATCGGCGGGGCCGATCTGCTGGAGATGGGCTTCACGTCCGGCCCGCGCCTCGGTGAGGTCCTGCGCAGCGTCCTGCACCTCAAGCTGAACGGCGTCGTGACCACGCGAGCGCAGGAGCTTTCCGCCGCGGCGAGGATGCGGGAGCCCGCGTGACGGATACCAACCTGCTCCTGCGCTTCCTGCTGATCTCTCCGGTCCTGCTCGTCAGCCTCGTGCTCCACGAGCTCGCCCACGGGTGGGTGGCGTACAAGCTCGGCGACCCGACCGCCAAAGTGCACGGACGGCTCACCCTCAACCCGGTCAAGCACCTCGACACCTGGGGCACGGCCATGCTGGCGGTGACGTTCCTGGGGTCGGGCGGGAGCTTCTTCTTCGGCTGGGCCAAGCCGGTGCCGGTCGACCCGCGGTACTTCAAGGACGGCCAGCGCGGCATGGCGTGGGTCGGCGCGGCGGGGCCGCTGACCAACTTCGCGATCGTGCTGGTGGCCGCCGGCCTGGTCTGGGCGACGTACTCGTGGAGCCTCTTCGTCGCCCAGATGTTCTACATGCTCTTCGTGCTCAACGTGATCCTCGGCACTCTCAATCTGATTCCCATCCCGCCGCTGGACGGGTCTCGCGTGGTCGGCGGGTTCCTGCCGCGGGCGACCTACCGGCGCTGGGTGGAGCTCGACCGCTACGGCAACTACGTCTTCATCGGGCTCTTCATCGTCCTGGTCGCCTTCCCGGGCTTCTTCGACGCGACCTTCGGCAGGGTGCTCGACGTGGCGATGAACCTGCTGCCCGGCGGATGAGCCGGTGACCGGCGCCGCCTTCGGCTGGAGGGAGCGCGACGGGATCCGCTGGCTGCAATGGACCGCCGGCGGCGTGACCGCCGTCTTCCCGGCGCGCGCGGGCGGCGTCTCGCCGCCGCCCTTCGCCAGTCTCAACCTCGGGCTGAGCGTCGCCGACGAGCCGGACCGGGTGCTCGAGAACCGGCGGCGGCTGTGCACCGCCGCCGGCATCGCGATCGACCGGCTCGTCGTCCCCGGCCAGGTCCACGGCACGACGCTGGCCTGGGTGGAGGAGGGGGATGCAGGACGTGGCGCCCTCGACGGCGGCACCGTCGTGCGCGAGCACGACGGGCTCCTCAGCGCCGCGCCCGGGCTCGGCCTCGTGATCAGCTACGCGGACTGCGTGCCGGTGGTGATCGTCGCCGCCGGCGAGGACGGGCCGGCGTTCGCGACCGTGCACGCCGGTTGGCGCGGCATGATCGCCGGCATCGTCGGCAAGGCGGCCGCGGAGCTTCGCCGGCGCGGCCGCCTCGTCGCCGCCGTCGTCGGCCCGAGCATCGGGCCCTGCTGCTTCGGCGTCGACGAAGAGCTGCGGCGCCGGTTCGAGGCCCGGTTCCCGGGCTCCGCCGGCGCCGCCAGCGTCGACCTCTGGCGCTGCGCCCGGCAGGAACTCGAGGCGGCGGGCGTGCCGGCAGCCGCCGTGACCGTCGCCGGCCTTTGCACCGCCTCCGACGCGCGGTTCTTCTCGCACCGGCGGGACCAGGGACTGACGGGGCGGCATCTGGCGATCGCCTGGCGGCAGGAAGCGTAGGCCGGCCCCAGAAGTAGGCCGGCGAGGAGGAACGACGTGGTCCGACAGTACATCCCCGATCCCGAGACCGTCCGCCGCCGCTTCGCGGAGGTCGAGGAGCGGGTCGCCGCGGCGGCGCTCGGCGCAGGACGCGATCCCGCCGCCGTCCGCATCCTGGTCGCGACCAAGTACGTGGCCGCCGAGCACCTCGGCGCGCTGCGCGAGGCGGGCGTCCGCCTGATCGGCGAGAACCGCGCCCAGGACCTCGTCGCCAAGCACGACCTCTATGGCGACGCGTTCGACTATCACTTCATCGGCCACCTGCAGAGCCGCAAGACGAAGCTCGTGCTGCCGATCGTGAGCCTGATCCATTCCGTCGGCAGCATGAGCGTGGTGCAGGAGATCCAGGCGCGCGCCGCGAACGCCACCGACGTGCTGCTCGAGGTCAACATCGCCGGTGAAGAGAGCAAGAGCGGCGTGCCGCTCGCGGAGGTCGACACGTTCCTGGAGCAGGCGGCGGGCTGCCCCGCCGTCCGCTTCGTCGGGCTGATGTGCATGCCGCCGCTCTTCGACGACGCCGAAGAGGCGCGCCCCTTCTTCGTCCGGGCGCGCCAGTTGGCGCAACGGCTTTCTCCAACGTGGAGCGGCACATATACTTTCGACCAGCTATCCATGGGTACCAGCGCCGACTACGAGGTCGCCGTCCAAGAAGGAGCGACCATCGTGCGTGTCGGGAGCGTGCTCTTCTGACCCGGTAGGGAGGAACCTGATGGGCCTAGGCGACTGGTGGCACAAGACGGCGGTCTACTTCGGCATCGCCGATGACGAGGACGACTACGACGAGGACGAGACGCTCGCGCCGCACGAAGAGCTCGAGCGCTCGTACCAGGAGCGACCCAACGTCCGCAAGCTCAACAGCGGCAAGGGGCGCAACGACTACGACGACATCTTCGCCGACGAGCCTCGCCGCCGTGCCCCTTCGTCGTCCCAGCAGAACGTGCGTGCGCTCGAGCCGGCCCGCCCGGCACGGGTCGAGGTGCACCTCGTCATCCCCAAGAACTTCAACGACGCCCAGCAGATCGCCGACAAGTTCAAGGTCGACGTCCCGGTGATCATCAACCTGCAGGGCTCGGACACCGAGCTGGCCAAGCGGCTCATCGACTTCTGCAGCGGCCTCACGTACGCCCTCGACGGCGGGATGCAGCGTGTCGGCGAGAAGATCTTCCTGCTCACGCCGCGCAACGTCGAAGTCTCGGCCGAGGAGCGGGCGAGGCTCATTGAGAAGGGCTTCTTCAATCAGTTCTGACGGCCGGCGGCTCCGCGTCTCGCCGGCCCGACGCCGCCCGCGCAGCGCGGTGCGCCCATGAGGGTCGGGTTCATCGGCGCCGGGCACATCGCCCGTGCCCTCGGCCGCGGATGGAGCCGGTCCGGCCTCGCCGAGCCGCCGCAGCTGGTCTTCTGCGACGTCTCCGCCGAGGCGGCGACCCGCGCCGCCGCCGAGACCGGAGCGACGGTCGCCGCCACGCTCGCCGGGTTGATCGACGCCACCGATGTGGTCCTCGTCGCGGTCCGGCCGCAGCACGTCGCCGGCGTGCTCGCCGAGGCGGCCTCGCTGCTCGGCTCGAGGCCGCTGGTCTCGGTGGCCGCGGGCGTCTCGCTGGAGGAGCTCCGGGGTGCGCTACGCGCTGACGCCCTCGTCGGGCGGGTCATGCCGAACGTCGCCGCGGCCCTCGGGCTCGGCGTCTTCCTGTTCGTGCCCGGCAGCCTCGGCGACCGCCAAGCGGAGGTGGAGGCCCTGTTCGCCCTGAGCGGCGAGGTGGTGCCGGTCGCCGAGGCCGACTTCGATACGGCGACGGCGGTCGCGGGGTGCATGCCCGGCATCCTCGCGATGGTGGTGCGGGACTTCGCCCGGGCCGGCGTCGCGCGCGGGCTCGACGAGGACGTCGCCCGCCGGCTGGCGATCGCCGGTGTGCACGGCGCCGCGGCGGTCGTCGCCAGCGAAGGCGACCCCGACGCCGTGATCGCGTCGGCGGCCACGCCGGGCGGGATGACGGCGGCCGCCATCGACGCGCTCGAAGAGCGCGACATCGCAGACGCCATCGCGCTCGCGGTCCACGCCGCCGCGGAGCGCGCCAAAGGACTCAAGTAGACACAGCACAGGAGCAGGCAGCAGACGACGCGCGGCCCGGGTCGCGCGACCGAGAGGGGAAGAGGATGAAGCTCACACCGCTCGACATCCGCCACAAGGAGTTCAAGCGCGGCATGCGCGGCTACGCCGACGTCGAGGTCGACGAGTTCCTGGACGAGGTCGCCGACGAGTACGAGCGCCTGTTCAAGGAGAACATCGACCTCCAGGACCGCGTCGAGGCCCTCGACGAGAAGGTCGCGGGCTACAGGCGCATCGAGGAGACCCTCCAGAAGACGCTCGTCAACGCCCAGGCCAGTGCCGAGGAGCAGAAGCAGAACGCCAACAAGGAGGCGCAGCTGATCCTGCAGGACGCCGAGCTCAAGGCGCGCCAGATGGTCAACGAGACGTACTCCGAGCGCCAGGCGATCGAACAGTCGATGGCGAAGCTCAAGAGCGGGGAAGAGGACTTCCGCTTCAAGTTCCGCCAGCTGCTCGAGGGCTACCTTCGCCAGCTCGGCGAGACGCCGAAGCCTGGCGCGGCGAGCGCGCCCGATTTCGCCCGCGATGCCGCGGCGATCAAGGAGGCCATCGCGCGCGAGTCCGCGCCCGCGCCTGCCGCCGCAGCGCCTGCGACCGCACCGCCCGCCGTCGCCGCGTTCCGCGCCCTCGCGGACGCGGACGCCGCCGACGAGGCGCCGTCCGTGCCCGACGGCCCCGCCGTCGCGCCGATACGGGGACCGGGCGGCGTCCAGGCGGGCACGCCCCACCGGGGGCCGGAACCCGAGGGCGACGCTGCTGCCGAGCTGGACGCTGAGGCTGTGGATGCTGAGGCCGAGCCGGACTGCCGAGTCCGTGGATGCTGCCGAGCCGGACGCTGAGGCCGCGGATGCCGCGGAGGCCGACGTCGCCGCCGACCCGGACCCTGAGGTGACCGCGGAGCATCCGGTCGGCGACGGCCGCCGATGCACCCGAGGAAGCGCCGGACGACGCCGCGGCCACCGCGGAGGAGCCGGCGGTGCCGCGCGAGCGGATCATGTTCGGGGAGAGCGACGACCTCCTCGCCGACGTCGACACCGGGGTGAACGAGAACGAGTTCAAGTGGTGACAGCCCGCCGCTGACCGAAGCGCGCGGCGGGCTGAGCCTGTCCGTCTGGGTCACGCCCGGAGCGCGGCGGAGCGAGCTGGCCGGAGTCGCCGACGGCCGGCTGCGCGTGCGCCTCGCCGCGCCGGCGGTGGAGGGCCGTGCCAACGACGAGCTCGTGCGCTTCCTCGCCGAGACGCTCGGCGTGCGGCGCGGCGACGTCCGCGTCGTCGCGGGCGGGCGCTCCCGGCGCAAACGCCTTGACCTGTCCGGCGTGACCCTTCCCGAGGCGAGGCGTAGACTCGGCCTCTGAACGAACAAAGGAGTACCCGATGGCGAAGCTTGCCTACTGCAAGCGCTGCAAGGCGACCTATCCCCTGAACATCGTCGTGAGCGACGGGGGGCGGAGCGGCAAGGTCAAGGAACCGACGTGCCCGATGGGACACCTCGAGATCAAGCAGCTGGACGCCGTGCCGAAGCCGCGTGGCAAGAAGTAGCAGGGGGCTCGCCCTCGCTCTGGTCCTGGCCGCCGCGGTCGTCGCGGCGGACCAGGCCAGCAAGTGGCTGGTGCGGGCCGAGGCGAGTCACCTGCCCGTACAGCTCGTCGCCGGCCTGCGCCTCGACATCACCTACAACTCCGGCATCTCGTTCAGCCGCTTCGCCGGCGCCGGCGGCATCGTCGTCGTCCTCGTGGCGGCGGTCGCGGCCGGCGTGGCCGTGGCGCTCGCGTTCAGTCCGCCGCGCTACCGGCCGGCCCTCGGCGTCATCCTGGGGGGCGCCGTCGGCAACCTCATCGACCGCCTGCGCTTCGACGGCGCCGTCCTCGATTTCATCGGGCTCTACAGCTGGCCTTCGTTCAACGTGGCCGACGCGGCCATCGTCGTCGGGACCGTGATCCTCGCGCTGCAGGTGGTCATTGGCCAGCGCGAGTGACCCTCGGGCCTTCCGCGTCGAGGCGGGCGACGCCGGCGCGCGGCTCGACGTCGTGCTCGCGGCGCGCGCCGGGCTGAGCCGCGCCGCGGCGCAGCGGCTCATCGAGCAGGGCCTCGTGCTGGTCGGGGGACGGCCGGCGCGCAAGCGTCACGTGCTGCACGCCGGCGACGAAGTGCTCTGGCAGGCCCCCCCGCCGCCGGAGTCGACCCTCTCCGCGGAGCCCGTCCCCTACGAGATCGTCTACGAGGACGACTGGCTGCTCGTCGTCGACAAGCCCGCCGGCGTCGTCGTGCACCCGGCGCCCGGCCACGAGCACGGCACGCTCGCGCAGGGGCTCGTCGCCGAGGGCGCCCGGGGCGGGCACGAACGCCGGCCCGGCATCGTCCACCGGCTCGACAAGGACACGTCCGGGCTCCTGATCGTGGCGCGCCGCGACGAAGCGTACCGGCGCCTGGTCGCCGCCATGGAGCGGCGCGACATCCACCGCACTTACGTCGCGCTGCTCACCGGCGACTTGCCGCAGGACGAGGGCACCATCGACGCGCCCATCGGCCGGCACATCCGCGACCGCAAGCGCATGTCGCTGCACACCGTCGCCGGCCGGCCGGCGGTGA
The DNA here is from genome assembly GCA_963717965.1 of uncultured Thermoleophilia bacterium. GTDB lineage: Bacteria > Actinomycetota > Thermoleophilia > UBA2241 > UBA2241 > CAIXSE01. Next base: position 105,503 of record CAVQXS010000008.1, read on the forward strand.
CCCACTTCGACGTGCTCGGCAGGGCGCCCGGCTTCACCCTGACGCGGGTCCGGCTCGAGACGGGGCGGACCCACCAGATCCGGGTGCACTTCTCGGCCCTCGGCTACCCCGTCGCCGGCGACGTGCAGTACGCGCGCGCGCCGCGCCCCGAGGGCCTCACCCGGCAGTTCCTGCACGCCGCGAGACTGGCGTTCGCGCATCCCGAGGACGGACGGGAGATCGCCTGTTCCAGCCCGCTCCCGCCCGACCTGTCGGCGTTCCTCGAGCGGCTCGGCCTGCCGGCGCAACCGCTCGGCTGACGCCGCGCCGGCCAGCCCTCTCGCAGGCCCGCCGCCGGCTCCTTCGTCTGTGCCGTTTCCTCTCCTCGGAGCGCCCTCCACGACCTTGCTGCTGCCCGGGGCGGCTGCTACAGTAGGCCACGACCTTTAATCCACGTCCCGAGAGACGGAAAGGGGGTGCAGCGTTGCCGTACGCCATCAGGTGCCGGCGGCGCTATTTTTATGCCTGAACCCAGACCAGCGAACGAGACCGTCGTCCTGACGGCCGCGCAGATGTCGCGGACGATCACGCGCATCGCTCACGAGATCCTGGAGAAGAACCCCGGCGAGGAAGGCCTCGCCGTCGTCGGCATCCACACGCGCGGCGCCTTCCTCGGCGCGCGCATCCACAAGCTTCTGTGCGAGGTCGGCGGCCGCGAGTACGCCACGGGCAACCTCGACATCTCGTTCTACCGCGACGACGTCGCCGCCCGCGGCGCCGTCGGCGTCATCCCCAGCACGCCGCAGCCCATCGTCAAGGGCACCGACCTCCCGTTCACCATCGACGGCGCGCGCGTCGTCCTCGTCGACGACGTGCTCTACACGGGGCGCACCATCCGCGCCGCCATCGACGCCTTGTTCGACTACGGACGGCCGGCGGCGGTGCAGCTCGCGGTCCTCGTCGACCGCGGCCACCGCGAGCTCCCCATCCGGCCCGACTACGTCGGCAAGAACCTGCCCACGGCCCTGCGCGAGCGCATCAGCGTGCGGGTCGAAGAGTGCGACGGCGTCGACGAGGTGGTCCTCGTGCGCTCCAAGGAGGCGTGACCATGCCCAAGCGGGACCTGATCAGCATCGAGGACCTGTCGCGCGCCGACGTCGAGCTGCTGCTCGACACGGCCGAGAGCTTCCTGCCGGTGCTCGAACGCGACATCAAGAAGGTGCCGACGCTGCGCGGGCGCACGATCATCAACCTGTTCTGGGAGGCCTCGACGCGCACGTCGTCGAGCTTCGACCTCGCCGCCAAGCGGCTCTCGGCCGACACCCTGGCCCTCAAGGCCAGCGGCTCGGCCGTCGAGAAGGGCGAGACGCTCAAGGACACGGCGATCACGCTGAGCGCCTACTCGCCCGACATCATCGTCATGCGGCACCCGTCCGCCGGCGCCTGCCAGACGCTCTCGGCCAACACCGAGGCCAGCGTCATCAACGCCGGCGACGGCAAGCACCAGCACCCCACGCAGTGCCTGCTCGACCTCTTCAGCATGCGCCAGAACCTCGGCCGCGACCTCGACGGCCTCAAGGTCTTCATCATCGGCGACATCCTGCACAGCCGCGTCGCGCGCAGCGACATCATGGGCTTCCAGATGCTGGGCATGGACGTGACCCTGGTGGCGCCGCCCACGCTCATGCCCCGCGGCATCGAGGAGATGGGCGTCACGGTCGAGTACGACCTCGCCAACCTCAAGGACGCCGACGTCATCTACCTGCTCCGCATCCAGAAGGAGCGCATCAAGGCCGGCGCCGCGTACCTGCCCTCGCTGCGCGAGTACAGCCAGCTCTGGGGCATCTCGCAGGCGCGCCTGCGGCCGGGGCAGCGGGTCATGCACCCCGGCCCCATCAACCGCGGCGTCGAGATCGCGTCGGACATCGCCGACGACGACGAGAACCTGATCGCCCACCAGGTCTTCAGCGGCCTCGCGGTGCGCATGGCGATCCTGTACCGGACCATCGTCGGCTACAGCGACGGTGCTGCGAGTGGGGAGGTGCTCTGATGGAACGGACGTGGTGCAAGCACCTCCCGGCCGCCGAGCTGCTGATCAAGGGCGGCCGCGTCGTCGATCCTGAGACGCGGCGTCGACGCCGTGCGCGACGTGCTCGTCAAGAAGGGCAAGGTCGCCGAGGTCGGCAAGGACCTCAAGGCCGGCAAGAACACCCGGGTCGTCGACGCCGCCGGCATGCTCGTGCTGCCCGGCTTCGTCGACCTGCACGCGCACTTCCGCACGCCGGGTCGCGAGGACGAAGAGGACATCGCGACCGCTTCGGCCGCGGCCGCGGCCGGCGGCTACGTGGCCGCCTTCGGCATGGCCAACACGGACCCGGTGGTCGACACGGCCACCATCCTCAAGGGTCTCGCCCGGCAGGCGCAGGCCGATGCGCTGGTCCCGGTCGGGTTCTTCGCGGCCGTCACCAAGGGTCTCGCCGGCGATGAGCTCACCGAGATGGGCGAGCTCGGCGCCGCCGGCGCCGTCGGCTTCAGCGACGACGGCCGTCCGCTGCCGACGGCGGCGATCACGCGGCGCGCGCTGCAGTACGTCAAGGTCAGCGGCCGCTTCGTGGCCATCCACGCGCAGGACGACTCGCTCTTCAAGGGCGGGCAGATGCACGAGGGTCCCGCCTCGGCCCGCCTCGGCCTCACCGGCATCCCGTCGCTGTGCGAGAGCCTCGACGTCTCGCGCACGCTCGACATCGCCGCCTACGAGGACGCCGGCGTGCACGTGTGCCACGTGAGCGCGGCGGCCTCGCTCGCGGCCATCGCGCGCGCCAAGGAGGCCGGGGTGCGGGTCACCGCCGAGGTCACCCCGCACCATCTGGTCATGAACGACGGCGTGGTCGCCGCGCTCGACCCGAACGTGAAGATGAACCCGCCGCTGCGCGCGGAGAGCGACCGCCTGGCGCTGGTCGAGGCGCTCAGGAGCGGGCTCGTCGACTGCGTCGCCACCGACCACGCGCCGCACGTCTCCGAGGAGAAGGACGTGCCCTACGAGGAGGCGCCGTTCGGCGTCGTCGGCCTCGAGACGGCCTTCAGCGTGCTCTACGGCGAGCTCGTCGAGCCGGGCGACCTCGACCTCTCGACGCTGGTGGAGCGGATGAGCGGCGCGCCGGCGCGGATCGCCGGCCTCGAGGCGCCGTCGATCGTCGCCGGCGCGGCCGCCGACCTCTGCGTCGTCGACCCCGAGGCCGCCTGGACGGTGACGCCGGAGGCGCTGCACTCCCGCTCGTGGAACTCGCCCTGGCTCGGCAAGGAGCTCAGGGCCAGGGTCCGCCTCACGCTCGCCGCCGGACGCGTGGCCTGGGACGACCTTGCCTAGCCCCGCCATCATCGTCCTCGAGGACGGCACCTCGTTCACGGGCGAGGCGCTCACCGGCCACGGTGCCGTGGGCGGCGAGATCGTCTTCAACACGAGCATGGCCGGCTACCAGGAGATCGCCACCGACCCGTCGTACTGCGGCCAGCTGATCACCTACACGTTCCCGATGAACGGGAACTACGGGGCCGACGCCGACCGCGACGAGTCGGACAAGGCGCACGCCCGCGCGATCATCGCGCGGGAGCTCACCAACTACCGCTTCAACCGCGCCTCGCGCACCACGTGGCTCGACTGGCTGGCGGAGCACGGCGTGCTCGCCGTGAGCGGCGTCGACACGCGCGCCCTCACCCGGCACATCCGCGAGAAGGGCGCGCTGCGCGCGGTCGTCAGCACCGAGACGACCGACTTCAAGCACCTGCGCAAGGCCGCCCAGGGCCTGCCCGCCATGGGCGGCCTCGACCTCGCCAGGGTCGTCACCTGCGGGAAGGCCTACGAGGCGCCGGCGCCCGACGGGGCACCGGCGCCCGACCTCCACGTGGTCGCCTACGACTACGGCATCAAGCGCTCGATGCTCGGCTACCTCGCCGGCTGCGGCTTCCGCGTCACCGTGGTGCCCGCGCAGACGAGCGCCCGCGAAGTGCTCAAGCTGGCGCCGGACGGGGTCTTCCTGAGCAACGGCCCGGGCGATCCGGCGGCCGTGACCTACGCCGTGAAGGCGATCGAGCGCCTGCTCGGCAAGGTGCCCGTGTTCGGCATCTGCCTCGGGCACCAGCTGCTGGCGCAGGCGCTCGGCTTCACGACCTTCAAGCTCAAGTTCGGCCACCGGGGCGCCAACCACCCGGTCAAGGACCTGCGCACCGGCGTCATCGAGATCACCACGCAGAACCACGGGTTCGCCGTCAAGGACGACAAGGTGCGCCGGCGCGGAGATCACGCACGTGAACCTCAACGACGGGACGGTGGAGGGGGTCGCCGCGCCGGACCGCTTCGCCTTCTCCGTGCAGTACCACCCCGAGTCGACGCCGGGACCGCACGACTCGCTCTACCTCTTCGGGCGGTTCCGCGAGGAGATCGACCGCTTCGAGCGGGGAGGGGAGGCCTGATGCCGCGCCGCGACGACCTGCACAAGATCCTCATCATCGGCTCCGGGCCCATCGTCATCGGCCAGGCCTGCGAGTTCGACTACTCGGGCACGCAGGCCTGCAAGGTGCTCCTCGACGAGGGCTACGAGGTGGTGCTCGTCAACAGCAACCCGGCGACGATCATGACCGACCCGGCGTTCGCGACGCGCACCTACATCGAGCCGCTCGACCTCGCGACGCTCACGCGCATCATCGAGGTCGAGCGCCCGGACGCGCTGCTGCCGACGCTCGGCGGGCAGACGGCGCTCAACCTGGCCATGGAGCTCAAGGGCGCCGGGGTGCTCGACCTCTGGGAGGTCGAGATGATCGGCGCCGACGAGGTGGCCATCCACCGCGCCGAGGACCGCCTCGAGTTCCGCACCGCCATGGAGGAGATCGGCCTGCGCGTGCCGCGCAGCATGCTGGCCGAGTCCATGGAAGAGGCCGAGGCCGCCTGCGAGGAGCTCGGCCTCCCGCTCGTGATCCGCCCGGCGTACACGCTCGGCGGCAGCGGCGGCGGCATCGCCTACGACCGCGAGAGCTTCACGCGCATCTGCGAGCAGGGGCTCGACCTGAGCCCGATCTCGCAGGTGCTCCTCGAGGAGTCCGTGCTCGGCTGGCACGAGTTCGAGCTCGAGGTCATGCGCGACCACGCCGACAACGTGGTGATCATCTGCTCGATCGAGAACATCGACCCGATGGGCGTGCACACCGGCGACAGCGTCACCGTCGCGCCGGCGCTCACGCTCACCGACGCCCAGTACCAGGAGCTGCGCGACGCCGCCAAGGCGATCATCCGCAAGATCGGCGTCGACACCGGCGGCAGCAACGTGCAGTTCGCCGTCAACCCGGAGACGGGCGAGGTCGTCGTCATCGAGATGAACCCGCGCGTCTCGCGCAGCTCGGCGCTGGCCAGCAAGGCGACGGGCTTCCCGATCGCCAAGATCGCCGCCCGGCTCGCCGTCGGCTACACGCTCGACGAGATCGACAACGACATCACGCGCAAGACGCCGGCCTGCTTCGAGCCCACGCTCGACTACGTGGTCGTCAAGATGCCGCGCTGGGCGTTCGAGAAGTTCCCGCTCTCCGACCACGAGCTCACCACGCACATGAAGAGCGTGGGGGAGGCGATGGCCATCGGCCGGACCTTCAAGGAGGCGTTCCAGAAGGCGATGCGCTCGCGCGAGCTCGACGCGCCGGGAGAGCTGCCCGCCGGCGTCCAGGACCTGCGCAAGGCCCTGGCGATCCCCACGGCGGAGCGCTACGAGCTCGTGCTGCAGGCGTTCCGCCAGAAGATCGGCGTGGACGACGTCCACGAGCTCACCGGCATCTCGCCGTTCTTCCTCAGCGAGCTCGCCGACATCGTCGAGCTCGAGCACGAGGTCCGCGAGGCGCCGCGGCTCACGCCCGAGCTCCTGCGGCGCATGAAGCGCTACGGCTTCAGCGACCGGCGGCTCGGAGAGCTCACCGGTCGCGGCGAGCGCGAGATCCGCGCGCTGCGCCTCGAGCACGGCGTGCTGCCGGTCTTCAAGGCGGTCGACACCTGCGCCGCCGAGTTCCAGGCGGAGACGCCCTACTTCTACTCGACCTACGAGGAGGAGAACGAGGCCGAGCCGGGCGAGCGGGAGCGCGTCGTCATCCTCGGGTCCGGGCCCAACCGCATCGGCCAGGGCATCGAGTTCGACTACTGCTGCGTGCACGCGGCGCTCACGGCACGCGAGCAGGGCTACGAGGCCGTCATGGTCAACTGCAACCCGGAGACGGTGAGCACCGACTACGACGTCTCCGACCGCCTCTACTTCGAGCCGCTCACGTTCGAGGACGTGGCCAACGTGGTCGCCAACGAGCGGCCCCTCGGCGTCATCGTCCAGTTCGGCGGCCAGACGCCGCTCAAGATCGCCCGCGCGCTCGCCGAGGCCGGCATCCCGATCCTGGGCACGCCCCAGGAGTCGATCGACCTCGCCGAGGACCGCGGGCGCTTCGGCGACCTGCTGGAGGAGCTCGACATCCGCTGTCCGGAGTACGGACTGGCGACGACCGTCGAGCAGGCGGCCGAGGTCGCCGCTCGCGTCGGCTACCCGCTGCTCGTGCGCCCCTCCTACGTGCTCGGGGGCCGCGCCATGCAGATCGTCTACGGCGCGACGGAGCTCGAGCACTACATGACCACGCGCCGCCAGCGTGAGCCCGGAGCACCCGGTGCTCATCGACAAGTTCCTCGAGGACGCGATCGAGGTCGACGTGGACGCGGTCTCGGACGGCGAGGACGTCTACATCGGCGCCGTCATGCAGCACGTCGAGGAGGCCGGCGTCCACTCCGGTGACTCGGCCTGCGTCATCCCGTCCATCTCTCTCGGCGAGGGCACGCTCGAGCAGGTCCGCAAGCAGACCAAGGCGCTGGCCATCGGCCTCGGCGTCCGCGGGCTCATCAACGTGCAGTTCGCCTACCAGAACTACCAGCTGTACGTGCTCGAGGTGAACCCCCGCGGCTCGCGCACGGTGCCCTTCGTGAGCAAGGCGACCGGCATCCCCATGGCCCAGATCGCCACCCGGGTCATCCTCGGCGAGCGCCTGGCGGGGATGGGCCTGGAGCGGCGCGTGCCGGAGTACGTCAGCGTCAAGGAGGCGGTGCTGCCCTTCAGCCGCTTCCCCGGCACCGACACGCAGCTCGGCCCGGAGATGAAGTCGACCGGTGAGGTGATGGGCATCGCGGAGGCGTTCCCGGCGGCGTTCGGCAAGGCCGCCGCGGCCGCCGGCATGCCGCTGCCGACCGAGGGCAACGTCTTCCTCTCCGTCTGCGACAGCGACAAGTCGGCGGCGACCATCCTCGCGAGCCGCCTCCAGTCCCTCGGGTTCACCATCTACGCCACCAGAGGCACGGCGACGGCGCTCACCAGCCTCGGCATCCCCGTGAACGTCGTGAACAAGGTCTTCCAGGGCGAGCCCAACGTCGTCAACCTCATCGAGAGCGGCCAGATCCGCCTCGTCATCAACACCCCGTTCGGGCGCGGCGCGCGCGCCGACGGCTACGAGATCCGCACCACGGCGCTGCGCAAGGGCATCGCCTCGATCACCACGCTGGCCGGCGCGTCGGCCGCCGTCTCGGCGATCGAGGCGGCGAAGCGACCCCGCGTGCAGATACACTGCCTGCAGGACCTGCACGCGGCCACGGAGTCCGCATGAGCGAAGCGGCAGCGCACAGCATCGGCGACCACTCGCAGTGGGCGGAGAGCTCCCACTGCCGGGTCTCCGGCGTGCGCCACTTCGGCGCCTTCGCCACGCTCGAGCTGATCGCGCCGCGCGTGGCGCGGCGCGCGGCCCCCGGGCAGTTCGTCATGGTCACCGTGCCCGGGGGCGGGCACTTCCTGCGCCGGCCGGTCTCGCTCTTCGCCGCGCACGGCGACCGCCTCAGCCTGCTGGTGGAGTCACGCGGCGGCGGCACCGAGCGCCTGACGCAGCTCGAGGTGGGGGACGGCGTTGACATCGCCGGCCCGCTCGGCAGCGCGTTCCCGACCGAGGGCGTCACCAACGCGCTGCTCGTCGGCGGCGGCATCGGCTCCGCGCCGCTTCAGTACCTCGCCGACGAGCTGGCGGCGGCGGGCGCGATGGTCACCGCCGCCTTCGGCTTCCGCGACTTCCGCGCCGCGCGCGTCGCCGGCGCCTTCAGCATCGACCGTCTGTGGGTGGCCACCGAGGACGGCAGCGTGGGGCGCGCCGGGACGGTGCTCCACCTGCTCGCCGCGCTCGACGTCGCCCCCGGGACCACGGTGTACGCCTGCGGCCCGACGCCGATGATCGCCGCCATCCAGCGGTGGACGTTCGCCGAGGGCCTGCGCGGGTACGTGTCGCTGGAGGCGCACATGGCGTGCGGCACGGGCTCCTGCCACGGCTGCGTCGTCGACACGGCGCGCGGCAAGCTCCGCGTCTGCAGCGAGGGACCGGTGTTCCGCCTCGACGAGGTGCACCGTGAACGCCGCGACCGCTGCTCCCGGCGCACCTGACCTCTCCGTCCGCCTGGGCCCGATCGCCCTCGAGCACCCGCTGCTCGACGCCTCGGGCACCTTCGACCTGCTCGAGTACGCGCGCCGCTACGACGGCGACTACTTCGCCGACTTCCCCTACGCCGCCTACGTCCCCAAGACGGTGACCGCCGACGCGCGGACCGGCAACCCGCCGCCGCGCGTCACCGAGACCCCGGCCGGCATGATCAACGCCATCGGGCTCGAGAACCCGGGCATCGACGCCTGGATCGAGGGCCTCGCCGAGTGGGCGTCGCTGCGCCGGCCGGTCATCGTGAGCGTCGGCGGCAACGAGCCCGCCCAGTACGCGGCGGTGATCGTCGCGCTCGAGGCGCATCTGGCCGCCGCGCCCGCCGGCTCGGCGCCGCGCATCGAGGGCTACGAGCTCAACATCTCGTGTCCCAACGTCTCGAGCGGCCTGCAGATCGGCGCCGACCCGGCCGCCACCGAGGCGGTCGTCGCCGTCTGCCGTGCGGCGACCGGCCGGTTCCTGCTCGCCAAGCTCACGCCCAACGTGCGGCGACGTCACCGAGATCGGGCGGGCGGCGCTCGCCGCCGGCGCCGACGGCCTCTCCCTCGTCAACACCTTCAAGGCGCTGGTCCTCGACCGCGACACCCTGCGCCCGTTCCTCGGCAACCGCACCGGCGGGCTCTGCGGCCCGGCGATCAAGCCGATCGCGCTGCGCATGGTCGCGGAGGTCGCGCAGGCTTTCCCGGACATGCCGCTCGTCGGCATGGGCGGCGTGATGACCGGGCTCGACGCCCTCGAGTTCATCGCCTGCGGCGCCACGGCCGTGGCGGTGGGCGCCGCCAACTTCACCGCTTTCGAGGCGCCGCGACGCATCCTCGGCGAGCTCCGCGACGAACTCGAGCTGCGCGGCCTCGGCTCCGTCGCGGCCGCCCGCGGCCTGGCGCTCGGCGCCTGAGAGGCTGCACTTCCCGCAGGACGCCGGGAAAAGACCAGCTAGGCGACACTTTTGCCGACGGTATTCTGTTGAACTCGCCGCGCGGCATCACATATACTTTCGCGCGATGTCCCCCTCTTCAAAGCAGTTCAACACGGCTCCGGAGCGGTCGCTCGACCAGCGCATGGACGCCCTGGGCAGGGCCAACGAGGTGCGCAGCCGCCGCGCCGCGCTCAAGGCCGACCTCAAGCACGGCTCGGTCAGCATCAACGACGTCCTCGCCGCCCCGCCGGAGTTCCTGCTGACCGCCAAGGTCGCGGACCTGCTCATGGCGGCGCCCAAGTGCGGCCGCGTCAAGTCGGCGCGCATCATGGAGCAGTGCCGCATCAGCCCGAGCAAGACCGTCGGCGGTCTCTCGGAGCGCCAGCGGCACGAGCTGCTCGCCTACTTCGGAGGCTGACGCCATCCCCGCGCGTGTTCGTCATCTCGGGGCCTTCGGGCGCCGGGAAGGGGACCGTCATCGCCCTCGTGCGCACGCGGCTGGCTCACGTCGTGACGTCCGTCTCGGCCACGACGCGCCCTCCGCGGCCCGGCGAAGTGGACGGCCGCGAGTACCACTTCCTCGACGAGGCAGCCTTTCGCGCCGCCGCCAGCGCGGGCGACTTTCTCGAGTGGGTAGAGTACAGTGGCAACCTGTACGGCACCCTGCGCAGCGAGGTCGAGGCCCGAGCTCGCGGCCGGTGACGACGTGATCCTCGAGATCGAGCTCATCGGCGCCCGCGCCGTGCGCGCAGCGATGCCCGAGGCGATCTCGGTGTTCATCGCGCCGCCGAGCATCGCCGAGCTCGCGGAGCGGCTTCGCGGCCGCGGCACCGAGACGGAAGCCGCCGTCGCACGCAGGCTGCAGCGCGCGGAGGCCGAGCTGGCCGCCGCGGAGGAGTTCGACCACGTCGTCGTGAACGACGAGGCCGGACGCGCCGCCGACGAGGTGGCCGCCATCATCGAAGCACGAAGGAAGGAAGACTAGTGGACAAGCCCCGCATCGACGAGCTGCTGCCCCACGCGGACGGCTCCCGGTACGCGCTGGTCATGATCGCCGCCAAGCGCGCCCGCCAGATCAACAACTACTACCACAGCCTGGGCGAGAACACGCTCGGTCTCGAGGAGCTCACGCCGCCGCTCATCACGACGCGCAGCACCAACCTGCTGACCATCGCCTTCGAGGAGATCGTCGACAACAAGATCGAGCACGAGTCCCCCGACTAATGCCCGTCGTGCCACGAAGAGCACGAATCGCTATTGAGCGGCCACCGGCCCGAAGGGCCCCGCGGAGGACGGACTAATGCCCGTCGTGCCACGAAGAGCACGAATCGCTATTGAGCGGCCACCGGCCCGAAGGGCCCCGCGGAGGACGGACTGATCCGGCCGTGAGCGAGGCCGCCAGCACACCCGCCGCCCGCACCGTCCTCGTCGGTGTCACCGGCGGCATCGCCATCTACAAGGCGGTCGAGCTGGTGCGCGGCCTCGTCAAGGACGGCCTGCAGCCGCTGGTCGTCACCACGGAGGCGGCGCAGCGGTTCGTCATGCCGCTCACCTTCGCCGCCGTTTCCCAGGCCCCGGTCCTCGACGACCACAGCGCCTGGCAGGCGAGCGGCGGCTGGTTCCAGCACATCGAGGCGGCCCGGTCCGCCAGCGTCATGGTGGTGGCCCCCGCGACCGCGAACACGCTCGCGAAGATGGCCGCCGGTATGGCCGACAACCTCCTGACGGCGATCTACCTCGCCTTCCGCGGCCCCGTCATCGTCGCGCCGACCATGAACTGGGCGATGAACGAGCACGCGGCGACGCAGGAGAACCTCCGCGTTCTCGCCGCTCGCGGTGTGGAGGTGCTGCCCACCGAGCAGGGCGAGCTCGCCTGCGGTGAAGAGGGCTCCGGCCGGATGGCGTCCCCGGAGGCGATCCGGCTCGCCGTGCGGCGCGCACTCTCCGCATCGGCCCGTGGCCCGCTCGCCGGCAAGAAGGTCGTCGTCACCTCCGGCGGCACGCGCGAGCGCATCGACGCGGTGCGCTTCATCGGCAACCGCTCGAGCGGCAAGATGGGCCGCGCGATCGCCGACGAGGCCTACCTGCGCGGCGCCCGCGTGACGCTGGTGACGACGCGACCGGCCGACGGCGCCGCCTACGACGTCGTGCGCGTCGAGAGCGCCGCGGAGATGGCCGCGGCGGTCGGCGAGCACGTCCGCGACGCCGACGTGCTCGTCATGGCCGCGGCCGTCGCCGACTTCCGCCCCAGGGACGAGGAGGAGGGCAAGATCGAGCGCGGCGCGCGCGAGTCGCTCACACTCGAGCTCGTGCGCACGGTCGACGTCCTGGCGTCGGCGTCCCGCCCCGGCCTCTTCCGCGTCGGCTTCGCCGCCGAGGCCGGGCCGCGCCTCGACCGGGCGCGCGCCAAGAAGGCGGCCAAGGGCGTCGACCTCCTGGTGTTCAACGACATCCTCGCCGAGGGCGTCGGCATCGGCTCGGACGAGAACGAGATCACCATCCTGACGCCCGACGGCGAGGTGCACGTGCCCCGCACCTCCAAAGCCGAATGCGCGGCCGTCATCGCCGATCACCTCGAGGCGGGGCTCCGATGAGCGCGGACCGCGCCGAGGTGGTCGCCGCGGTCGAGGCGCGCATCGCGAGCGAGAACCTCCGCCGCCACATGCTGGCCTGCGAGGCGATCATGCGCGCGCTGGCCGAGCGGCTGGGCGAGGACCCGGACGTCTGGGGCCTCGTGGGCCTCGCGCACGATCTGGACGCCGAAGAGACCGAGGACGACGTCACCCGCCACGGCGAAGTGGCGGCGGCGGCGCTTCACGAGCTCGGCCTGCCGGACGAGGCGACCCATGCGGTGGCCGCGCACAACCCCGACACGGGGGTGGTCGCCTCAACGCGCCTCGACGTGGCCCTCATCGCCGCCGACCAGCTCAGCGGGCTCGTCACGGCGGCGGCGCTCGTGCGGCCGGAGAAGGACCTCGCCGGCGTCAAGGTCAAATCGGTGCGCAAGCGGTACCGTGAGGGTGCGTTCGCGCGCGGCGTCGACCGCGAGTCGATCGCCCGCTGCTCCGAGCTCGGCCTCGAGCTCGACGAGTTCTTCGCGCTCGGGCTCGAGGCGATGCAGGGCATCGCCCCGCAGCTCGGCCTCTGAGGCGGCCTGGCGTGGACCCTTGCGAGCGCCGCCCACCCGACTTCTGCCCCGAGAGCGAGGCGTACACGCTTTTCCGTCGCGGGGTGGACTTCCTTGAGGGCGGACACCCGGCACAGGCGGCGATGTACCTCGAGCTGGCCCTGCGGCTCGAGCCGGGGCGCAACTCCATCCGCGAGACCCTGGGGCGGGCGCTGTTCGCCCTCCGCCGGTTCGAGCGCGCCGCCGAGTGCTTCGTCGCGGTCGTCGAGGACGTCCCGGACAGCGACTACGCCCACTACGCGCTCGCCCGCTGCCTGCGCGAGCTGGGGCGCGGGGAGGAGGCGCGGGGCCACCTGCGGCTGGCCCGCGCCCTGCGCCCGCGCAGCGAGACCTACCGGCAGCCGCTCGCAGGGGTGGACTGAGACGGACCGGCCGCGGCAAGGGCCGCAGCGCCACCGTCAGTGCAGCGGCGGGGAGGGCGGGGGCACCTCGCGGGCGCCCGCCCCGGGCCGGACCGCCCCCGGCTCCGGCGCATCGGCCGCGGCCGTCACCGGCCGCTCGGCCAGCGCCTCCGGACCCACGTGCGCCATGGCGAGCAGGACGGCGATGCGCTGCCCGACCGGCGGGTGGGTGTCGAAGACGCCGGTCACTTCCTTAGTCTTCTTGAGCGGATTCTCGATGTAGAGGTGCGCCGTCGCCCGGTTGGCGTGGCGCAACGGGGTCGGGTCCGAGGCGATCCTGGAGCGCCCGCGCCAGCCCGAGCGGGTTGCGCGTGAGCTCGACCGCCGAGGCGTCGGCGAGGTACTCGCGCCGGCGCGACACGGCGAACTGCACCATGTAGGCCGCCGCCGGCGCGACCAGCGCGAGCACGAGGGCGACCACGGCCAGGATCGCGCCCGCCTGGTCGCCGCCCGAGCCGCCGCCGCGGCGGCGACCCATGCCGCCCCAGAAGCTCCAGCGCAGGAAGAAGTCGGCGATCAGCGCGACCATCCCCACCAGGATGCCGACGAGCGTCTCGAAGCGGATGTCGTAGTTGCGGACGTGGGACAGCTCGTGGGCGACGACGCCCTGCAGTTCCTCGCGGTTGAGCCTTTCCATGAGGCCGCGGGTCACCGCGATCGAGGCGTGCTGCGGGTCGCGCCCCGTCGCGAGCGCGTTCGGAGACGATTCGTCGAGCACGTAGACCGCCGGCACCTGCGGGAGGCCCGCCGCGATGGTCATCTCCTCGACGACGTTGAAGAGCTGAGGTTCCTCGTCGTGCGTGACGCGGCGGGCGCCGCTCACGGCGAGCACCATCTTGTCGCCGCTGTAGTAGCCGACGATGCTCCAGACGATGGCGACGATGCCGAACACGCCGAGGAGCCCGATCCCGCCCGAGGTCCCGCCGATGGTCGCGTAGCCGATGGCGAAGCCGAGCATGGCGAGGAGCGCCACGACGAACCCCGCGAGGAGCCAGGACGCCCGGCGGTTGCGGCGGATCTGCTCGTACATGCGGCCCGCGCCGGCCGGTCGGCCGCCTCTACCTCAGGTCGACGGCCGGGACGGCGCGGTCGCCCTCGGGTGCCTCGAAGAACTGGCGGGTGGTGAAGTTGAACATCCCGGCGATCAGGTTCGAGGGGAACATCTGGATCTTGTTGTTGTAGGTGAGCACGCTGTCGTTGTAGAACTGCCGCGCGAAGGCGATCTTGTTCTCCGTGGACGAGAGCTCCTCCTGGAGACTCAGGACGTTCTCGTTCGCCTTCAGGTCCGGGTAGCTCTCGACCACGGCGAAGAGCGACTTCAGGGTGCCGGAGAGCGCGTTCTCGGCCTGTGCCTGGGCCTGGGGGCCGGCGTTGGCGGCGCCGATCGCGGCGGCGCGCGCGTTGGTCACGTTGGTGAGCGTCTCCTGCTCGTAGGACATGTAGTCCTTGACCGCCTCGACCAGGTTGGGGATCAGGTCGTGCCGGCGCTTGAGCTGCACCTCGATCTGGCTCCATGAGTTGTCGACCTGGTTGCGCCGCTTGACGAGGCCGTTGTACATGCCGGCCAGGACGGCGACGATCACGACCACGACGACGATGATGACGATGAGGGCGATCAAGCGGCGCTCCTTCCGTTGGGTGTCACTGCTCGAGACTAGTGTACGCCACGCGCGGGAATCGGTCAGATGCCCGAGTGTACAGACCCCCGGAGCTTCACTATCCTAGGTCGAGATGAAGACGCGCACCCGAGACATCCTGATCCTGATCGCCGGCCTCGCCGTCCTGCTGGCGGCGGCCTTCGGAGGCTACGCCGCCGTGCGCGCCCGCGCGCAGGGGTCGGGCGCGAGCCAGGCGCTGGCGCCGGTCCCGAGCCCGACCCCGTCCGGGTCCGCCGCCGCCGAGCCCAGGTACGAGCGCTGGACCGTGGGCAAGGCAGTCGGCCCGGTGACCGTCTACACGCGGCCGAGCACCGTCAGCGCCGGTCAAGACGCAGACTGGGCAAGCTGAACCTGAACGGCTATCCCAACCTCGTGCTCGTCGACACGACCCGTGAAGTCGGGGGCAGGGTCTGGTATCGCGTCTGGCTGGCGATGCGTCCCAACGAGAGCCGCGGCTGGATCGCAGAGGGCCGGCTCGCCTTCTACACGACGTCCGCCAGGATCGCCATCGACCTCTCGGAGCGCAAGCTGAGCGTCTACCGGCGAGGCGAGCTGGTCGGCACGTACCCGGTGGCCGTGGGCAAGCCGGGACTGAGCACGCCGACGGGGTCCTTCTTCGTGAACCAGAAGCTCAGGCCGCCGTCGCCGGGCGGCGCCTACGGCGTGCTGGCGATCGGCATCAGCGCCTTCCAGCCCAAGCTCCCGGATTGGGTACAGGGCGGGCCCGTCGCCATCCACGGCACCAACGAAGATGGGCTCATCGGCAAGGCCGTCAGCCACGGGTGCGTGCGCATGCACGACAAGGATGTGCTCGAGGTGAGCCGCTACGTCCCCGCGGGCAGCCCGGTCGTCATCACGCCCTGACCGGGAGGCGCCGCCGGCGCCGCGCCCTTTCTACCAGTACTCGCCCTGGTGCAGGAGCATGTCGTGCGCCTTGCACTTGGGGCAGGTGTACGACGCGGCCTTCTCGAGGAAGAAGAGCTCGCTTCCGCACACGACGCAGCGGAACTCGTCGACGTGGATGTCGGCGCCGGTCATGTCGACCTCGACGATGAGGCCGCACTCCACGCAGTAGCCGGGCATGAAGCGCTGGCGCGGGTCGTACACGCTGACGCCCCAACGGATGCGCTCCGCCTGGTAGCCGCACTGGCGGCACTCGAACGTCGTGTACTCTCCCATCGCCTGCCTCTCGCCGGTTCCGCGCTCGTCCCTCCCAGTATCGGCAGGAGGGCCCGGCGGTTGAGCGCCCCTCGCCTTGTACGGTCAACGAAGCCGGTGCTATACTCCCCGAGCAGGACAACACACCACGAGGCGGACTCTTGCGTCAAAAGTCGGTGGGCAACCGACTTTTCTCGTGTTGGGGGTCGTTGTGAGGGAAACGAGAGAGGAACTGGAGGTCGTCATCGAAGCAGGACTCGCCGAGCGCTTCCCCGAGGTCGAGCTCGTGGACTTCGAGTTGCGCGGCGGGTCGGCTCCGACGCTGACCCTGTTCATCGACCGGCCCGGCGGCGTCGATCTCGACGTGTGCGCGGCCGTGAGCCAGGGACTGGACGAGGTCCGCGAGCGCTACGTGCTCGAGGTCTCCTCGCCCGGCCTCGACCGGCGACTGCGCAAGCCGGCGCACTTCGCCGCGGCGCTGGGTCGCGAGGTCGCGGTCACCATGGCGAGTCCGGTCGAGGGCCGCCGCAACTTCCGCGGCGTGCTCGCGGCGGCGGACGGCGACTCGATCACCCTCACGCTCGAGGGCGGAGGCAGCGCGACGCTGCCGCTCACCGGCCTCGGGAAGGCCCACGTGGTCTACAACTATGAAACCGACGGAGGCCAACGTGAGTAGAGAGATCATCGAGGCTCTGCGCCAGATCGAGAGCGAGAAGGGCATCGCCTTCGAGGCTCTTGTCGAGGCTCTCGAGGACGCGCTGCTGTCCGCCTACAAGAAGTCACCGGACGCGGCCGAGTACGCCGCGGTCGAGATCGACACGGAGACCGGCGACATGCGCGTCTTCGAGCTCATCTTCCCGGACCACATCGACACCGAGTCCCTCAAGGTACACGACGAGGAGACCGGGGAAGAGGTGGGGCTCGACCTCAGCGGCGTCGACATGAGCGAGGTCGAGCGCCTCGAGGTGACGCCGGACGACTTCGGGCGGATCGCGGCCATGACCGCCAAGCAGGTCATCCTCCAGCGCATCCGCGAGGCCGAGCGCGACCTCATGTACGAGGAGTACATCGACCGCGTCGGCGAGCTCGTCACCGGCATCGTGCAGCAGAGCGACCCGCGCCACAACACGCTCGTCGAGCTGGGCCGCGTCGAGGCCGAACTCCCGCGCGGCGAGCAGATCGAGACCGAGCACTACGAGCACGGGGCGCGCATCAAGGCCGTGATCATCCGCGTCGAGGAGTCGGCCAAGGGCCCACAGGTCAAGCTCTCGCGGCGCAGCGAGGAGCTGGTGCGCAAGCTGTTCGAGCTCGAGGTCCCGGAGATCGCCGACGGCCTCGTCGAGATCCGTCAGGTGGCGCGTGAGACCGGCTACCGCGGCCGCGACGGCAAGCCCACTCCCGGACGCTGCAAGATCGCCGTGATCTCGCACGCCGACGGCGTCGACCCGGTCGGCGCCTGCGTGGGCCCACGCGGCTCGCGCGTGCGCATGGTCGTGAGCGAGCTCCGCGGCGAGCGCATCGACATCATCCCGTACAACGACGACGCGGCGCGCTTCGTCGCCAAGGCGCTCTCGCCGGCACGCGTGCGTGAGGTCATCGTCGACGACGAGGAGAAGACGGCGACGATCATCGTGCCCGACGACCAGCTGTCGCTCGCCATCGGCAAGGAGGGCCAGAACGCCCGCCTCGCCAGCAAGCTCACCGGCTGGCGCATCGACATCAAGAGCCAGCAGCAGATGGCCGAAGCCGAGAACAGCCTCGAGTTCGGCGACGAAGACGGCGTCGACGGCCAGTGCATGGCCATCGGCCGCAGCGGCAAGCGCTGCCCGAACCAGGCCGAGCCGGGCTCCCGGTACTGCAGCATCCACGTGGACTACGTGGAGCCGGAGAAGCCGGCCGAAGCTCCCGCCGAGCCTGTCGCGGAGGCCGCGGCGGACCCGGCAGACGTTGCTGAGGCGACTGAGGAGTGATCGCCGTGGCGACGCCGGAGAGGACGTGCGTCGGCTGTCGCCGCAGGCGCGGCCAGGACGAGCTCGTCCGGCTCGTGGCCTTCCAGGGACGCGTCGTGCCGGCGCGACCCGGCGCTCCCGGCAGGAGCGCCTATCTGTGTCCAGAAGAGATGTGTCTCGAGGCCGCGGAGAAGAAGCGCGCGTTCGCGCGCGCCTTCCGCGGCCCGGTGACTCTCGATCCCGCGGTGCGTGCGCTCGTCGTGCGGCCGCGGGACGACGAAAGGCGGTGAGGTGAATGGCGAAACGTAAAGTCTCGGACATCGCGACTCAGCGAAAGACGAGCGTCGACGATGTCCTCGCCCACCTCAAGAAGGCGGGCATCGAGGTCGTCGACGGTGAGGTCAACGTCGACGATGAGGCGATCGAGAAGGCCTACGCGACGACCGGCGCCGTGCGCCGTCGTTCGGGCGGCGGCCCCGCCGGCAAGAAGCGCCGCGTCATCATCGACGCCGGCGCCTCGCGTCGCGGGGGCGGCCAGGGCGGCCGTGACCGGCGGCGCGGCCGCGGGCGCGGCCGTGACCGCGAGGAGCAGCAGGCGGCGCCGGTCGTGCCGACCGGCCTCGTCAAGGTGCCTTCCGGGTCGACCGTCAAGGACATCTCCCAGCTCCTCGGGATCATGACCTCGGACATCATCAAGGCCCTCATGGGCTACGGCGAGATGGTCACGATCACGCAGACGCTGAGCGACGAGGCCATCGAGGTGCTCGCCACCGACTTCGGCCGCGAGATCGAGATCACCCACGCGGCCGACGAAGAGGCCGAGCTCGAGAAGGAGGCCGTGGACGATCCCGGGGACCTCCAGCCGAGGGCCCCGGTCATCACCGTGATGGGCCACGTCGACCACGGCAAGACGAGCCTGCTCGACGCCATCCGCGACACCGCGGTGGCGGCCGGCGAGGCCGGAGGCATCACGCAGCACATCGGCGCCTACCAGGTACGGCACAACGGCCAGCCGATCACGTTCATCGATACGCCGGGCCATGCCGCCTTCACCGCCATGCGCGCCCGCGGCGCCAAAGTCACCGACATCGCCGCGATCGTCGTGGCCGCCGACGACGGCGTCATGCCGCAGAGCGTCGAGGCCATCGACCACGCCAAGGCCGCTCAGGTCCCCGTCGTGATCGTGATCAACAAGATCGACAAGCCGGACGCCAACATCGAGCGCATCAAGCAGCAGCTCGCCGAGCACGGCATCGTGCCCGAGGATTGGGGCGGCGACAACGTCTTCGTCGAGGCGAGCGCCAAGAAGCGCATCGGCCTCGACAACTTCCTCGACATGCTGCTGCTCGTGGCCGAGGTCGCCGACCTGAAGGCGAACCCGGACGCGCCGGCCAGCGGGTTCGTGATCGAATCCAAGGTCGACCCCGGGCGCGGCGTCGTCGCGACCATCCTCGTCAGCCGCGGCACGCTGCACGTCGGCGACGCGGTGGTGGCCGGCGAGGCCAGCGGCAAGGTGCGCGCCATGCGCGACTTCCGCGGCGAGCCGCTCAAGAGCGGCGGTCCCTCGACGCCGGTCGAGATCATCGGCTTCGACGAGCTCCCCGTCGCCGGCGAGTTCTGCCGCGTCGTCAAGGACGAGCGCGCCGCGCGCACGCTCGGCCAGAAGCGCGCCAACCGGCTCAAGACGGAGGCGCTGGCCAAGCAGCACGCGCTGACGCTCGACGACGTCTTCGCGCGCATCGCCGCCGGCAAGGTCCTCGACCTCAACCTCGTGGTCAAGGCCGACGTCCAGGGCAGCCTGGAGGCGCTCAGCGACGCGCTGCTCAAGATCCAGCACCCCGAGGTCAAGGTGCGCATCATCCACTCCGGCGTCGGCGGCGTGAACGAGTCCGACGTCATGCTGGCGAGCGCTTCGACGGCGATCATCATCGGTTTCAACGTCCGCCCGAGCCCGCAGGCGACCGCGCTCGCCGAGGGCGAAGGCGTCGACATCCGCACGTATCGCGTGATCTACAAGGTCACCGAGGACATCACGGCCGCCCTCGTGGGCATGCTCAAGCCGACGCTCGAAGAGATCGTGCTCGGCCAGGCCGAGGTCCGCACCACGTTCAAGGCCTCCAAGCTCGGCACCATCGCCGGCTGCATGGTCACGCACGGCAAGATCGTGCGCAACGCGGGCGTCCGCGTGCTGCGCAGCGACGTGGTGGTTCACGACGGCAAGATGACCTCGCTCAAGCGCTTCGCCGAAGACGCGCGCGAGGTGCTGGAAGGCTTCGAATGCGGCATCCTGCTCGACGGCTTCAACGACCTCAAAGAGGGGGACGTGCTGGAGGCGTACGAGACCAGAGAAGTCGCCCGTGAGGCATGACGCCTGCGTCGGCGTCCTTCTCGCGGAGCTGCACTTCCCCTCCAGCCGGACGCTGAAGGAGAAGCGCGCGCCGCTCGCCTCGCTGCGTGACGTGCTGCAGGGCCGGTTTCGCGCCTCGTTCAGCGAGGTAGGACTGCAGGAGGCGTGGCAGCGGGCGCGGGTCCTCGTCGTCGTCGCGGCTTCGTCGCTCCAGCAGGCGCGCGAGCGCCTCGACGACATCGACCGCTACCTTCACGGACAGGACTACGAGGTGTCGCGCGTGCTGCTCAAGAGCGCCGACACGGTGGACACGGTATGGGACTTCGACTTCTGAGGGTCAACGAAAGCATCAAGGAGACGCTCTCCTCGGTCATCACCGCGGAGGGGCTCAAGGACCCCCGTATCGGGTTCGTCACCGTGACGGGGGTCGAGACGTCTTCCGACCTGCGCCACGCCAAGGTGTTCGTAAGCGTGCTCGGCGGCAAGACCGAGCGCGACCTGACCATGAAGGCGCTGGAGAAGTCGCGCGGCTTCCTGCAGGCGAAGATCAACGCCGCGCTGCACGTGAGGCGCACGCCTCAGCTGCAGTTCCTCTACGACGACACGCTCGACAACGCCCTGCGCATCGAGCGCGCCCTCAAGCGCGAGGAAGAGGTCCTGGGCAAGGAGCCGCCGGAGATCCTCGTCGGCGGAGCCGACGAGGCGGACGCAGGCGCCGCGGACGACGCGTCTGCGGCCGGCGACGACACGGCCGCCGCTGAGCCTGGCGCACCCGGCGAGGAGCCGGAGTGAGGGCGCTCCCGGCGGACGTCGACGCCGTCTGCCGGCGCATGCGCGCCGAGCGGCGCGTCGCGCTGGCCGTCCACGAGAAGCCGGATCTCGACGCGCTCGGCGCCGCCGCGGGCATCCTCGACCTCTTCGCCCAGCTCGGCTGCGAGGCGACGCTCTACGTCGCCGAGGACGAGCTCCTGCCGCTCGGCGACGTCCTGCTGCCGGGGGAGCGCGTGAGCCGCGGGGCGCCGCCCGCCGACGCCGCGCTGTACGCGCTCGACTCCGGGAACCCGGCCCGGCTCGCGCTGCCGCAGGGTTCGTGGGACGGCGTCGCCGTCAACATCGACCACCATCACGACAATCCGCGCTACGGCGACCTGGCCCTCGTCCACGGCGAGGCGAGCAGCACGTGCGAGCTCGTGTGTGACCTCGCCCGCGCGCTCGGACTGCGGCCGTCCCCGGCGGCCGCCGCAGCCCTGTACGCGGGCATCTCGTTCGACTCCGGCCACTTCCACCACGACAGCACCTCGGCGGCGACGTTCCGTACTGCCGCCTGGCTGGTCGAGCTCGGCGTCGACGTCACGGCCATGTACGCGCTGCTCTACGAGCGCCGGTCCCTGGCTTCGCTGCGTCTGTGGGCACGGGCGATCGACGACGTGCGCGTGGTCGGCGGCGGCCGTGCCCTCATCGCCTCCGTTCGCGCCGCCGACTTCGCCAACTCGGGCGCCGGCGCCGAAGAGACCGACGGGATCGTCGACAGCCTGCGCGGCGTGCAAGGCGTCGAGGTCGCCGCTCTCGTCAAGGAGCAGGGCGGCGGCGGCGGCGGCGGCGGCGGCGGCGTGCGCGTCAGCCTGCGCTCAGATTCGCTCGACGTCAGCGCGCTCGCGGCCCTGCGGGGCGGAGGCGGCCATCGCCTCGCCGCCGGGTTCTCGAGCGACGACGGCCCCGAGGAGGTGATCGCGTGGCTCAGTTCCGAACTCGAAAGACGCCTCTCGACGGCGTCCTCCTGATCGACAAACCCGAGGGCTTCACGTCACACGACGTGGTCGCGAAGGTGCGCCGCAACCTGCGCCCCAACGTCAAGAAGGTCGGCCACGCGGGAACCCTGGACCCGTTCGCGACCGGCCTGCTGGTGGTGCTCGCGGGCCGCGCGACCAAGCTCGCCCGGTTCTTCGTCGACCTGCCCAAGGAGTACGAGTGCACCGTCCGGTTCGGGGTCCGCTCGGACAGCGGCGACCTCACCGGAGTCCTGAGCGAGACCGGCGCGACCACCACGCACGCGTCCGTCGAGGCGGCGATCCCCGCGTTCACCGGCCACATCATGCAGAGCGTGCCGATGACGTCCGCCGTCAAGGTCGACGGCGAGCGGCTGTACAAGAAGGCGCACAGGGGAGAGGTTATAGAGACCCCCGTGAAGCAGGTGGAGATCGAGGCGATCGAGATCCTCTCGTTCGACGAAGCGGCTCAGACGATGCACTGCCGCATCGCCTGTTCCAAGGGCACGTACGTGCGGCAGCTCGCCATCGACCTCGGCGAGGCCGTGGGGGCGGGCGCCCACCTCGAGCAGCTCTCGCGCACGGCGGTCGGCGACCTGCGCCTCGACGAGGCCCAGACGCTCGCCGCGTTCGAAGAAGCCGTCGAGGCACGTGAGGCCGGCGACGAGCACATCCCCGGCCTGATCCCGCCCGCAGTCGCCCTGCAGTTCATGCCGGGGATCGAGCTCTCGGCGGCGCAGGTGGCCGCGGTACGCAACGGCGCGCGGCTGCCCGGCGGCCCGCAGGAGCCGGTGCGCCTGACCTTCCGTGGCGAGCTCATCGCCATCTACGGGCCCGCGGAGGAGGGCAACGCCCTCAAGCTCCTCGTGAAGCTGTGATGGAGGTCGTGTCCGACATCGCGTCGCTCGCCCGGCGCCCGCGCGCGCTCGCGCTGGGCACCTTCGACGGCGTCCACGCCGGACACCGCGCGGTGATCGGCCGCGCCATCGGTCTGGCGGCGGAGCGCGGCCTCACCAGCACCGTCGTGACCTTCGACCGGCACCCGCTCGCCGTCGTCGACCCGGGCCGCGTGCCGCGCCTGCTGACCTCGACCGATGAAAAGGTCAGGCTGGTCGCCGAGCTGGGGCCAGACGAGCTCGTGCTGCTGCCCTTCGACGAGCGCCTCGCCGCGCTCACGCCGGCCGCCTTCTGCGCCGAGCTTCTGGCTGAGGCGCTGCGGGCGCGCGTCGTCGTCGTCGGCGAGAACTTCAACTTCGGCGCCGGCGGCGCCGGCGACGCCGCGCAGCTGCGCGCCTGCGGCGCCGCCCACGGCTTCGACGTCGAGATCTGCGACCTCGTGACCGAGCACGGCGCGCCGATCAGCTCCACCCGGATCCGCCGGCTGCTGCACGACGGGGAGCTCGAGGAGGTGCGGGAGATCCTCGGCCGGCCCCCGTCGGCCGCCGGCCTCGTCGCGCACGGCGACAAGCGCGGCCGCACGCTCGGCGTGCCCACCGCGAACGTCGACGTGGAGGCGGGCACGATCTTCCCCGGGCGCGGCGTGTACGCGGCGCGCGCCCTCGTCGGCGGCACGTGGTACCGCGCGGCCGTGAACATCGGCCACAACCCGACCTTCCAGAGCCGCGACGAGCCGACCACGCACGTGACCGTCGAGGCGTTTCTGCTCGACTTCTCCGGGAACATCTACGACCAGGAGATCCGCCTCGACTTCCTCCACAAGATCCGCGACGAGCGTCGCTTCCCGGCCGTCGACGAGCTCGTGGCGCAGATGCGCCGCGACATCGAGGCGGCCGGCGCGCTCGCGGACGCCGAGCTCGACGCGGTCGGGCTGGGCTCGCGGCCCGGCGACGGCGCCTGAGCCTGCGCCCAGGCTGGAGGCTCGGTTTCGTGCCACCGCCCGCTGTGCTACCCTAGCGCGACCGCTTTCTCGGTCACGGGCCGCCAACCCGCGACTGGGTTCCCGGATGCTCCCCAGAGGGAGGTGAAACACATGGCCATCACCAAAGACGTCAAAGAGACCATCATCGCCAAGCACGCCAAGCACGAAGGCGACACTGGCTCCCCCGAGGTACAGATCGCGATCCTCACCGCGCGCATCGAGACCCTCACCGAGCACCTCAAGATGCACAAGAAGGACCATCACAGCCGGCGCGGCCTGCTGAAGATGGTCGGTCAGCGTCGCCGTCTGCTCAACTACCTCCAGGCGCGCGACCTCGAGCGCTACCGCGCGCTCGTCAAGGAGCTCGAGCTCCGCAAGTAAGCACCACCATTCGGCGCCAGACGCGCCGCTGTCATCGTCCCCGTGCCAACCACGCCGACGAGAGAGTACCCGAGCGCAATGGGGCGCCGGGTCGAGAGAGACGAAGGAAAAGATGAACACGATTGAAGTAGAAGTCGGGGGTCAGACCATCACCCTCGAGACCGGTCGCCTCGCCAAGCAGGCCAACGGCGCCGTTCTGGTGCGCTGCGGCGACACGGTCGTCCTCGTCAGCGCCGTCATGCGCGAAGACGTGCGCGAGGGGCAGGACTTCTTCCCCCTGACCGTCGACGTGGAAGAGCGCCACTACGCCGCCGGCAAGATCCCCGGCGGCTTCATCAAGCGCGAGTCGCGCCCGAGCGAGAAGGCGATCCTGGCCGCGCGCCAGATCGACCGTCCCATCCGGCCGCTGTTCCCCAAGGGCTTCATGAACGAGATCCACGTCGTCGCCACCACGCTGTCCGTCGACTTCGAGATGTCCTACGACGTGCTCGCGACGCTCGGCGCCTCCGCGGCGCTCACGATCAGCAACATCCCGTTCGGCGGCCCCATCGGCTCCGTGCACGTGGGCCGCATCGACGGCCAGCTGGTCGTCAACCCGACGCTCGAGGAGCTCCAGGACGAGTCCGACATGGACCTCGTGGTCACCGGCACCGCCGACGCGATAGTAATGGTCGAGGCCGGCGCCAAGCAGGTCTCGGAGAGCGTCATCGTCGAGGCCCTGAGCCTCGCGCACGAGGAGATCAAGAAGCTCGTCGCCGTGCAGGTCGAGCTGCAGAAGCTCGTCGGCAAGCCCAAGTGGGACGTCCCGGCGTGGACGGTCGACGAGGGTGTGCTCGCCGAGGTCCGCAGCGGCTTCGGCGCCGCCTTCGACGCCGCCACCCAGGTGCCCGGCAAGAAGGAGCGCATGGACGCGACCGCCGAGGTCAAGGACGCGGCCTACGCGAAGCTCATCAGCGACGACACCGAGCCCGAGCGCGTCGTGCAGGTCAAGCGCGCCGTCGCCAAGCTCGAGAGGGACATCATCCGCCACCGCATCGCCGTCGAGAAGCGCCGCCCCGACGGTCGCGCCACCGACGAGATCCGGATGATCACGTCCGAGGTGGGCGTGATCCCGCGTACCCACGGCAGCGCCCTCTTCACCCGCGGCGAGACCCAGGCGATGAGCCTGCTCACCCTGGGCGGCACCGGAGAGTTCCAGCGCATCGACGGCCTCGGCATCGAGGACAAGAAGCGCTACATCCATCACTACAACTTCCCGCCGTACTCGGTGGGGGAGACGGGCTTCATGCGCGGCCCCAAGCGCCGCGACATCGGTCACGGCGCTCTCGCCGAGCGCGCCCTCCTGCCGGTGCTGCCGAGCGAGATCGACTTCCCGTACACGATCCGCATCGTGTCCGAGATCCTCGAGAGCAACGGCTCGTCCTCGATGGCGAGTGTCTGCGGCTCGACCCTCTCGCTCATGGACGCCGGCGTGAAGATCAGCGCCCCCGTGGCCGGTACCGCGATGGGCCTCATCAAGGAGGGTGACGACTACGTCGTCCTCACCGACATCGCCGGCGTCGAGGACCACCTCGGCGACATGGACTTCAAGGTGGCCGGCACCGCCGAGGGCATCACCGCGCTGCAGATGGACATCAAGATCACCGGCGTGACCTTCGAGATCCTCACCGAGGCGCTCGAGCAGGCGCGCAAGGCGCGGCTGTTCATCCTCGGCAAGATGGCCGAGACGATCGCCGAGCCGCGCGGCGAGCTCAGCCAGTGGGCGCCGCGCATCTTCAGCATCCAGATCAACCCCGACCAGATCGGGCTCGTGATCGGCAAGGGCGGCGAGACCATCCGCGGCATGACCGAGGAGTTCAGCGCCGACATCGACATCCAGGACGACGGGACGATCTTCATCTGCGCCCCCGACGAAGAGGCCGCGGAGGGCGTCAAGAACCGCATCCAGTCGATGACCAAGGAGGTCGAGGTCGGCGACGTCTTCACCGGACGCGTCGTCAAGACCACCGACTTCGGCGCCTTCGTCGAGCTCAAGAAGGGCACCGACGGCCTGCTCCACATCTCGCGCCTCGCGCCCAAGGGCGAGCGCGTGAAGAACGTCGAGGACGTCGTCAAGCGCGGCGACACCGTGACCGTCGAGGTCGTCGAGATCGACAAGGCACGTAACCGCATCGGGCTCACGCTGCTCAAGCCGCCCGAGGCGGAGTAAGAGCAGAAGCGGAGCAGGGAGCGGGCCATAGAGGCCTATCGCCTGTCAACGCTGGACAACGGCCTGCGAGTGGCCACCGAGCGCATGGACAACGTGCGCTCGGTGGCCCTCGGGTTCTGGGTCGCGTCCGGCTCGCGCCTGGAGCCGGTCGAGCTCGGCGGCATCTCCCACTTCATCGAGCACCTGCTCTTCAAGGGTTCCGACAGGTTCAGTCAGTGGGATATCGCGCGCATCTTCGACGACATGGGCGGCGAGCCCAATGCGTCGACCTCCAAGGAATACACGCTGGTCAACGCGCGCTTCCTCGACGAGGACCTCGACACCGCCTTCGAGGTGATCGCCGAGATGGTGGCGCGACCCACGTTCACCGAGCTTGACCAGGAGCGCGAGGTCGTGCTCGAAGAGGTCGCCATGTACGAGGATTCGCCCTCCGATCTCGTGCACGACGACCTGTGCGAAGCGGTCTTCGGCGACCACCCGCTCGGGCGGCCCATCATCGGCCACCGCGAGACGCTGGCGCGCCTGGACCTCCCGGCGGTGCGCGCCTACCACGACCAGTGCTACGTGAACCCAGGCATCGTCGTCGCGGCCACCGGCAACATCGATCACGACCGGCTCTGCGAACTGACGGCTCGCCACTTCCGGCCCGAGCCCGGCGCCGTCGTCAAGCGGCCGGACCTGAGCACCCCGCCCGTCCGTCACACGGCGCGCTTCTCGCAGAAGGACACCGAGCAGTACCACGTGTGCCTGGGCGGACCGGGGCCGCTGAGAGGCCAAGCGGATCGGTACGCCGTGCGCGTGGTGGACACGATCCTCGGCGGGTCCTGGAGCTCCCGACTCTTTCAGGAGATCCGCGAGAAGCGGGCGCTGGCCTATTCGGTCTACTCCAGCGTCGAGATGTTCGCGGACGCCGGCCTGACCACGATCTACTTCGGCTCGCGCGACGAAGAGGGCATGGTGGAGGCGATCGAGGTGATCCTCGGCGTGCTCGATGAGTTCCAGGAGCAGGTTGACGAGGACGCCGTCACTCGAGCGAAGAACCACCTCAAGGGCCAGATGGTGATCAGCATGGACAGTCCCGGGAGCCGGATGGGGTCTCTCGGCCTGCCGGTCCTGACGGATCAGCCGGTCCTGTCGCTGGAGGAGGTGCTCGAGCGCATCGATGCCGTCACCCACGATGACGTCATGGCGGCGGCTCGGCGCTACTATGACCAGAGCCAATGGTCGACGGCCTGCATCGGGCCCCGCCGGGAGCCGTTCCGCGCCGTGACCGACGGGTTCGATTGGGGGGAGTGATAAGCGGTATGTCTACGCTGTCCCGCTTGTGTACGCCGGAAGAGGGGGCGTCATGATCGACGTCCTCGTGACCGGCGCCGCCGGCAAGATGGGATCGCTGTGCGCCGCCACGATCGCCGCGCAGGACGACCTGCGGCTCGTCGCCCTGGTCGACCCACGGCCGGGGGACGGCGGCGAGGTGCCCTGGTTCCGCGGCGTCGTCGAGGCGCTCGCGCGCACGGCGCCGGCGGCGGCGCTGGAGTTCAGCGTCCCCGGCGCGGTGTACGACAACGCGGCGGCCCTGCTCGACGCCGGGGTCCCCACCGTCGTCGGGGCCACCGGCCTCGACGACGCGCAGGTGGAGACGCTCGCGGCGAAGGCGGCCGCCTCCGGAGCCGGCCTCGTGATCGTCCCCAACTTCGCCCTCGGCGCCGTGCTGCTCATGCGCTTCGCCGCCGAGGCCGCGCGCTACTACGAGCACGCGGAGATCATCGAGACGCACGAGAAGGGCAAGATCGACGCGCCGTCGGGCACGTCCCTGCGCACCGCGCGGCTGATGGCCGAGGCGCCGGGCTCGGCGCTGGCCGCTCCGCCCGGCGCCGGTCAGGCGGCGCGCGGCCTCGTCGTCGACGACCGCGTGACCATCCACAGCGTCCGTCTCCCGGGCGCGGTGGCGCACCAGGAAGTCGTGTTCGGCGGGGAGGACGAGCTCTTCACCCTGCGGCACGACTCGCTGTCCCGGCGCTCGTTCATGGGCGGCGTCCTGCTCGCGCTGCGCCGGGTCGGCGGCGTGCGGGGAACGGTGATCGGCCTTGAGAACCTCCTCGACTAATGCCCGTGGAGTCACGAAGTGTACGGAGCGCTATTGAGCGGCCGCCGGCCCGAAGGGCCCCGCGGCGGACGGCCTGACCGGACCAACGTGACCAGACCGCCCTTGGAAGGAGCAACGTGATCGAGAACCTCGGCACCATCCTCACCGCGCTGGTGACGCCGTTCGACGCCGATGAGGCGGTCGACCACGACAAGCTGGCGGCGCTCGCCGATCACCTGCTCGCCAACGGGTCCGACGGCCTGGTCGTCGCCGGGACGACCGGCGAATCACCGACCCTGACCGACGCCGAGAAGATCGCGATGTTCCGCACGGTCGTCGACGCGGTCGGCGGCCGCGGCACCGTCGTGGCCGGCACGGGCTCCAACGACACCCGCCACAGCGTGGAGCTCACGCGGGCGGCCGAGGGCTGCGGCGTCGACGGCGTGCTCGTCGTGACGCCGTACTACAACAAGCCGCCGGAGCGCGGCCTGCTGGCGCACTTCCGCGCCGTCGCCGCGGCGACGCGTCTGCCGCTCGTCATCTACAACATCCCCGGCCGCACCGGCGTGAACCTGTCTCCGGAGGCGCTCGCGGCGCTGGCCGAGACGGAGAACATCGTCGCCGTGAAGCAGGCCAACCCGGACCTCGCCGAGACCGACCGGCTCATGGAGCTGTCCGGCCTCGGCGTCTACGCCGGCAACGACGACATGCTCTACGACGTGCTGGCGCGCGGCGGGCTCGGCGGCATCTGCGTCGCCAGCCACGTCGTCGGGCCGCGCATGGCGGAGATCGCCCGGCTGTGCCGTGAGGGCGACCTCGAGGCCGCCGCCGCCGAGGACGCCCAGCTGCACGCGCTGTACGAGGCGCTGTTCGTGACCACGAACCCCATCCCGGTCAAGGCGGCGCTGAACCTGCTCGGGCACGAGGTCGGAGGCTTGCGCCTCCCGCTCGTGCCCGCAACCCCAGAAGAAGAATCCGTGGTGGCCGCCGAGCTCGGGCGACTCGGTCTGACCGACGCCTGAGCCGTTCGGCCACCCGCAGAGAGAGGCATCCACATGACTGAAGACGCCGTACGCATCATCCCCCTCGGGGGCCTCGGCGAGATCGGCAAGAACATGACCGCGATCGAGTATCGCGGCAAGATCGTCGTGCTCGACTGCGGCGTCGAGTTCCCCAGCGACGAGATGCTCGGCATCGACCTCGTGCTCCCGGACATCAGGTGGCTCGTCGAGCGCCGCGACGACGTGCTCGCCTTCGTCATCACGCACGGCCACGAGGATCATCAGGGCGCGCTGCCGTTCGTGCTCAAACGACTCAACCGGCCCGTCTACGGCAGCCGCTTCACGCTCGCGCTCATCAAGT
Organism: uncultured Thermoleophilia bacterium; assembly: GCA_963717965.1. Taxonomy (GTDB): domain Bacteria; phylum Actinomycetota; class Thermoleophilia; order UBA2241; family UBA2241; genus CAIXSE01. The sequence goes on from CAVQXS010000008.1 coordinate 135,316, forward strand.
CCAAGCTCGAGGAGCACGGCCTGCTCAAGAGCGTCGAGCTCAACGAGGTCAGCGACAAGTCGCACCTGCAGCTTGGGCCCTTCGACCTCTCGTTCATCGCCACCAGCCACAGCATCCCCGATTCGCTCTCGATCGTGCTCGGCACCGACATCGGCGCCGTGGTGCTCACCGGCGACTACCGCTTCGACCACACGCCGATCGACGGTCGCATGACCGACGTGAACGCCTTCGCGCGTCTCGGTGAGAGGGGGGTCCTGGCGCTGCTCGGCGACTCGACCAACGCCGAGGCCCCGGGCTCGACCGCCTCGGAGAGCACCGTCGGCCACGCCTTTCACCAGATCTTCGCCGAGGCCGAGGGCCGCGTGATCGTCGCCAGCTTCGCCTCGCATATCCATCGCGTCCAGCAGGCGATCACCATCGCCCATCTGCACGGCCGCAAGTTCGCCCTCTCCGGCCGCTCGATGGTCAAGAACGCGAACATCGCCCGCAACCTCGGCTATCTCAAGGTGCCGGAGGGCGCGATGATCAAGCTCACCCAGATCGACGACTACCGTCCTGAGGAGATCCTCATCCTCTCGACCGGCAGCCAGGGCGAGCCGCTCTCGGCGCTCACGCGCATGGCCTTCAACGACCACCCCCAGGTCGAGCTGCACGAGGGCGACACGGTGGTCATCTCGGCCAAGGCGATCCCCGGCAACGAGCGCAGCGTCACGGCCACGATCGACCGCCTCCTCAAGATGGGGGCGACGGTCGTCTACGGTGAGAAGTCGGGCATCCACGTCAGCGGCCACGCCGCCCAGGAAGACCTCAAGATGATGCTCAACCTGACGCGGCCGAGGTTCCTCGTCCCCGTCCACGGCGAGTACCGCATGCAGCACCTCCACGCCGAGCTCGCCAGGCAGTCGGGCATGGCCGAGGAGGACATCTTCATCCTCGAGAACGGCGACGTGCTCGAGCTGGAGGCCGACAACGGCGAGATCGTCGACAAGGTGCCCACGGGGATGGTCTTCGTCGACGGCTTCGAGCTCGGCGACGCCGAGGGCATCGTGCTGCGCGACCGCCAGCAGCTCGCCGACGACGGCATCCTCATCGCCGTGGTCACCGTCGACGCCCAGGACGGCGACTCGGTGGCGCCGCCGGAGCTGGTCGCGAGGGGCTTCCTTCACGACGACGAGCGCCTGCAGGAGGTCCTCGACGAGTGCGGCACGGCGCTGGACGAGCTCATGGCCGAGCTCGGCGCCGAGCACGTCACGCGGCGGCGCCTCATCCAGGACGACATCAAAGAGAAGCTCGCCGATCTCGTCTACAAGCGCACGAAGAGCCGGCCGCTGATCATGCCCGTGGTGGTCGAGGTCTGACGACGCGCAGGTCGCGCCCGGGCGCTGAAGGCGCACCGTTCCCTAGGGATTCGCGCCCGGGCGTCGAACAACCCCTCATGGCGACTGCACGCCCAAAGCAGGCTCGGCGGCGCGCGGGCGCCGCGTCCGGGACGCGCCCTCGCGCCGCTTCACCGACCTCGAAGACCAAGCCGCCGGCGACGCGGCATCGCCGCGAGCTGGCGGCGATCGCCTGCCTCGCGGTCGGCGTCTTTCTCGCCTTCGTGCTCTACCTCGGCTGGGACGGCGGTTCGCTGGGCCGCTGGCTCGGCGACATCGCGCGATGGCTCGTGGGCATCCTTGCCTTCGCGCTGCCGTTCCTCCTCGGGTTCGTCGCCTACCTCCTGGTGGTCAAGGAAGAGCAACGACCGCGGCGCGGCCTGAGCTGGGGGGTGGCCCTCATCGTCGCGGGAGTGGCGCTCGCGGCGGCGGCCGACGCCTTTGGCGTCTTCGCCGGGGAGCGGCCGATCGGACTGTTCAGGGACGGCTACATGAGCGCTCACGGCGGCATCGTCGGGGAGCTCCAGTGGGCCGTCCTCAGCCCGTTCGTCGGCCGGCTCGGCGTCGACGTGCTCGTGGTCGCGCTCGTCGTCGCGGGCGTGCTCCTGGTGACGGGCTCGTCGCTGCGCCAGTGGGCCGCGCACTCGACGCAGGGCGTCGCGGCCGCCGGGCGCGCGGCGCGCAGCCAGGCGGAGGCGCTCGGCGCCAAGCGCAGCGGCGCCGCGGACACCCGCGTCGTCGAACTCGACGAGTCGCCGACGATCGATGCCGGCGACCTGATGCGGACTTCGGTGTCGCCGGCGCTCGACTACTCCTCGCCGGCGCCTGCTCGCGCCCCGCACCTCATCGACGGCGCCGCGGAGGCGCCGGAGATCTTCGGCGAGCCGGCGGCGCTGCCGCATGACGCCGTCCCCGAGCCGGTCGTCGCGACCGAGGAGGGCGAGCAGCTTTCCCTCGCCGCCGGCGGCGCCAAGACGCCGGGCGCGGCCCACGACGTCGCGCTCGCCTTCGCCGAAGCCGAACGACGCCAGTGGACGCTGCCCGACCCGACGCTCTTGCGCCGCCTCGGCCAGGGCGGCGGGGATTCCCCCGACTCCATCGACCGCGTGTCCGAGTGCCTCGTCAGCACGCTGAACCACTTCAAGATCCCGGCGCAGGTGATCGGCACGGTGTCCGGACCGCGCGTCACCAGGTACGAGCTGCAGCTGGCGCCGGGCATCAAGGTCAGCCGGGTGGCCGGGCTCAAGAACGACCTCGCCTACGCACTCGCGGCGACGGACGTGCGCATCCTCGCGCCGATCCCCGGCAAGACCGCGGTCGGCGTCGAGGTCCCGAACGACAGGGCCAGCTACGTCTCGCTCGGCGACATCCACCAGCTGTTCCCGCAGCACGCCTCGCCGATGGCCTTCTGGCTGGGCAAGGACGTCACCGGGAAGGCCGTGCTCGCCGACCTCGTGCGCATGGTCCACCTGCTCATCGCCGGCACCACGGGATCGGGCAAGAGCGGCTGCCTCAACGCGCTCATCACCTCGATCCTGCTGCGCGCCACGCCGGACGAGGTGCGCATGATCATGATCGACCCCAAGAAGGTCGAGCTCAGCAACTTCAACGGCGTGCCGCACCTGCTCGCGCCGGTCGTCACCAACATGAAGCAGGCCACCTACGTGCTCGACAACATCTGCCGCGAGATGGACCGGCGCTACGACGTGCTCTCGCGCAACGGCTGTCAGGACATCCGCGCGCTCAACAAGAAGCTGGTGCGCGCGGGCGAAGACCCCATGCCGTACACGATGGTGATCGTCGACGAGCTCGCCGACCTCATGATGGTGGCCCCGTCAGAGGTGGAGGACTCGATCATCCGCCTCGGCCAGCTCGGCCGCAGCTGCGGCATCCACCTGGTGGTGGCCACGCAGCGCCCGTCGGTCGACGTCGTCACCGGCATGATCAAGACGAACATCCCGTCGCGCATCGCCTTCGCGGTGAGCTCGCAGACCGACTCGCGCATCATCCTCGACCAGGGCGGCGCCGAGAGCCTGCTCGGCATGGGCGACATGCTCTTCAGCCCCATGGGCAGCAGCAAGCTCCTGCGCGTGCAGGGCGCGCTGGTGACGAGCGCCGAGATGAAGCTCGTCACCGAGCACTGGCGCCGGCAGGCCAAGCCCGACTACCACGAGGAGCTGCTCGAGAACCCCGCCGGCCCGGATGCGGAGCAGTCGGCGCAGGCGGCCGGCGGCGACGAGCTCCTCGGCGAGGCCATCAAGACCGTGGTGAACACCGGCGCCGCCAGCGTCGCGCTGCTGCAGCGCCGCCTGCGCGTCGGCTACGCGCGCGCCGGCCGGCTCATCGACATCATGGAGGAGATGGGCATCATCTCCGGCTACGACGGCAGCAAGGCGCGCTCCGTCCTGATCAACGAGGGCGGCCTGCCGGCGGCGCTCGCCCGACTCAACGGTGAGGCGCCGGCGGACGAAGCCGGAGGTGCCCGGAGGCGACGAGGCGCCGGAGGAGTCGCCTGCGGCGACCGAGCCGGCGCCTGCCGACAGCTGAGGCCCGCGCAGCCTCGCGCCGTTTGTCTTCGCCTCACCTGGTTCATAGACTGTACGTTCGGGTGACCGCCGCGGCCGGACCCTCCGCGGCGAGTGAGGAGAGCGCCATCCACCGTGTTTGAGATCGGCAACACGCTGCGCGAGGCCCGCGTCCGCCGCAACCTCACGCTCCAGCAGGTCGAGGAAGACACGAAGATCCGTGTCAAGTACGTCCAGGCCATGGAGAACGAGGACTGGGACCTCATGCCCGGCGTCACGTACGTCAAGGGCTTCCTGCGCACGTACTCGACCTACCTCGGCCTCGACCCGGAGGTCATCATCGGCGAGTACCGCTCGCGGGGGATGGTCCCGTCGGCGGAGCACCACGAGCCCTTCGGCGGTTCGTCGGTCATCGGCAAGCCCCGCAGTCACCGGGGGCGCAACACGATCGTCATCATCGCCATCGTCTGCCTCGTGGCGCTCGCCGCCATCTACGCGCTCGGCATGATGAACGCCGACGACAACACCGAGCCGCAGACCAAGCCGGACGCGCTCGGCATCACCAGCCCGTCACCCACGGCGAGCGAGACGCCCACGCCGTCGTCGTCGCCGACGGGCATCCCGGCCTGGCAGCGTGACCTCGTCAAGATCCGGGCCGTCGACGGCGATTGCTGGATGGAGGTCAGGCGCAACAGCGGTCAAGGCGTCATCCTGTTCTCGGGCACGCTCGCGCAGGGCGACATGAAGAAGTTCAAGGGCAAGGACATCTGGATGAGTCTGGGCAATCCGGCGGACGTCGAACTGGAGGCGGCCGGCAAGAAGGTCGCCCTCAAGAGCGACGTCGGCCCGTGGACCGTCGAGGTCGTCCGCGGCCGAGTGACCCAGGGCCCCTGAGAGCGGAGGAAGAACCATGGCGAAGGAGTTCTCGTTCGACGTCGTGTCCAGGGCGGACATCAACGAGGTCCGCAACGCGGTCAACATGGCGCAGAAGGAGATCGCGACGCGTTACGACTTCAAGAAGAGCGTCAGTTCGGTCACGCTCGAGGGTGAGGACCTCGTGCTCGTCTCCGACAACGAGGGCAAGCTGAGGCAGGTGGTCGACGTGCTGGAGGAGAAGCTCGTGCGCCGCAAGGTGCCGCTCAAGGCGATCCAGTACGGCAAGGTCGAGGAGGCGCTCGGCGGCACCGTGCGCCAGCGGGCGCCCATCGCCCAGGGCATCCCCGACGAGAAGGCCAAAGCCATGAACAAGCTGCTTCGCCAGCGCTTCAAGAAGGTCAAGGTCCAGATCCAGGGCGATACGGTGCGCGTGTTCTCGGGCAGCAAGGACGAGCTCCAGGCCGCCATGGGTGCGCTGCGCGACGAGGACTGGGGCATCCCCGTCCAGTTCGTGAACTACCGCTGAGGCCCGCCACGGGCGGCGGCTTCTTCATCCAGACGCTCGGCTGCCCCAAGAACGAGGCCGACTCCGACGCGCTTGCGGCGCGCCTTACGAGCCGCCGGTCACCACGCCGTGGCGGCCGACCGCGCCGACCTGGTCGTCGTGAACACGTGCGGTTTCATCGACGCGGCCAAGGAGGAGTCGATCGAGGTCGTCCTCGACGCCGCCGAGGCCGCTCACGCGCGCGGCGCGCGGGTGGCCGCCGTCGGCTGCCTCGTCGAGCGCTACCGCGAGGAGCTGGCCGCGGAGATTCCCGAGGTCGACCTCTGGTGCGGCCTCGACATGACGCCGCTGCTGGCGGCGCCTCGGAGAGGCCGGGGGAGAGTCCGCTGCCGATAAGCGGGCCGCGGCGGCCGCCGTCCCGGTGCCGCGGCGGCCGCGCCCGGTGAGCGCCTACGTCAAGATCTCCGACGGCTGCGACCGCCGCTGCTCGTTCTGCGCCATCCCGCTGATCAAGGGCGACTACGAGACGGTGGCGGCGGCCGAGGTGCTGCGCGCCGCGCGCGCCGCGCTGGCCGCCGGCGCCCGAGAGCTGGTGCTCGTCGGCCAGGACACGTCGCGCTGGGCGCAGCCCGGGTGGGGCGGGGTGAGCCGCCTGCTCCGCGAGCTGGCGGCGCTCGAGCCCGCCCCTGACTGGCTGCGCCTCCTCTACCTGCAGCCGGAGGGCATCGATAGCGAGCTTCTGGAGGCCATTGCGGCGCACGCGGTGCCCTACGTGGACGTCCCCCTCCAGCACGCCTCCGGCGCCGTCCTGCGCGGCATGCGGCGCTCCGGCGACGGCGCCGCTCACCTCGCGCTGCTCGAGCGCGTGCGGGCGATGCTGCCCGGCGCGGCCGTGCGCTCGACCTTCATCGCCGGGTTCCCCGGCGAGACCGACGACGACTTCGACGAGCTGCTCGCCTTCGTGCGCGACGCCGGTCTCGCGGTGGCCGGCGTGTTCGTCTACGACGAGCAGGAAGGCACCGCTGCTTCCGGCATGCCCGGGGCCGTGCCGCACGAGCTCGCGCTCGAGCGCGCCGCGCGCCTCGGCGAGGTCATCGACCGCGAGGCGGAACGCTACTGGAGCGCCCTCGCCGGACGCACGCTCGACGTGCTCGTCGAGCGCGGCACGTCACTGCCGGACGGCGTCGTCGTCGGCCGCTGCCGCGCTGCAGGCGCCGGACGTCGACGGCCGCACCACGGTGAGGGGGGTGCGTGCGCGGCGGGGGAGCCTCATCCGCGCCGAGGTGCGCGAAAGCCTCGGGTATGATGTGGAGGCCGTCGCCGCGACAGGGGGACCGTGAGCAGCCAGCTGAACCTCGCCAACAGCATCACCATCGCGCGGATCCTGCTCGTCCCGGTGTTCCTGGTGATCCTCCTCTCGGGCCTTCCGCAGCCCTACGGCGACCTCCTGGCGGCGGCCGTGTTCATCCTCGCGGCGGCCACCGACAAGCTCGACGGCTACGTGGCGCGGCGGAGCAAGCAGGTCACCACGCTCGGGCAGTTCCTCGACCCGCTCGCCGACAAGCTGCTCATCGCCGCCGCGCTCATCGCGCTCGTGGCGCAGGACCGCGTGGCCGCGTGGGTCGCCATGGTCATCATCGGGCGCGAGATCGCCGTGAGCGTGCTGCGCATCATCGGCGTCTCGCCAGGGCGTCTCGATCCCCGCCGACAAGTACGGCAAGCTCAAGACCGTGCTGCAGATCGTGTACGTCGTGTACGTGCTCTTCCCCACGGCCGATATCGCCGAGCTCATCCACGTGTCCACGACAGTGGCCGACTATCATCCAGTGGGCGCTCGCCATCGTCGTCGTCATCGTGACGCTGGCCAGCGGCGTCAACTACTTCAGGAACGCCCGCGGCCTCATCCGCATGCCGGGGAGCAGCGACTGATGCCTCCGGGAGCGCCGCGCGCGGCCGTCGTCCTCAGCGGCAACGAGCTCCTCGACGGCCGCACGCGCGACACCAACGGCGCCTTCGTCTGCGACGACCTCAGCCGGCGTGGGGTCAAGGTCACGGAGCTGCTCACCGTCGCCGACGACGCCGGGCGCCTCACGGCGGCCCTGCGCCACGCGCTGGCCGGCGCGCCGGACCTCCTCGTGGTCGGCGGCGGCCTCGGCACCACCCACGACGACCTCACGGCGGCGTGTCTCGCGGAGGTGCTCGGGGTGCCGCTCGCCGAGGACGCCGCCGCGCTGGCCTTCCTCGAGGTGCGCGTGCGCGCCGTCGCCGAGCGGCGTCACCTCGACTACGACGAGGTCTTCGCCCTCGCGCGCCGCCAGGCGAAGCTCCCGGCCGGCAGCACGCCCGTGCCGCCGGCCGGCGTCGCCCCCGGCATCGCCGCCGCCCACGGGCGGACGCGCATCTTCGCCTATCCTGGTGTACCGTACGAATTTCAGCAGATGTGGCTGGCGACGGCGTCCGAGCTCGACGGGCGAGGGATTCTTCCCGGATGTCATCGTGCACGTCGTCCGCGTCTTCGGTGTCGGTGAGCTGCAGGTCGGTCCCATCCTCGACGCGCTGGCGCACGACCTGCTCGAGCTGGGGGTCAACGTCGGCGGGGGAGAGGTGACGGTGCGCATCCGCCACCGCCGGGACGCGGCCGCGGAGGCGCAGGCCGTCGCCCTCGTCGCGGCCCTCGAGGCCGGCGTGCCCGTCTACTCGAGCGACGGCCGCACCGTGGACGACATCGTGGCCGCGGAGCTGAGGAGCCGGGCGCTCACGCTCACCGTCGCCGAGTCGTGCACCGGCGGGCTCCTGGGCGCGCGGATCACCGCCCGCCCGGGGAGTTCCGACTACTTCCTCGGCGGCGTCGTGAGCTACGCCAACGAGGCGAAGACGGGCCTCCTGCACGTGCCCGCCGGCATGCTGGCGCAGTACGGCGCCGTGTCCGGGGAGGTTGCGGGGGCGATGGCCGAGGGAGCGCGCGACGCGCTGGGCGCGGACTTCGCTCTCTCCATCACCGGCGTGGCCGGGCCCGACGGCGGCACGCCGGAGAAGCCCGTCGGGCTGGTCTACGTGGGCTGCGCGGGACCGCAGGGCACGCGCGTCCGTGAGGGCTCGTACCCGGGAGACCGCGACAGCGTGAGGACCTTCAGCGCGACGGCGGCGCTCCACCTGCTGCGCACAGCCCTCCTGTCGTGAGCTCGGACGGGACGCCGGCAGCGGCTGCGGCTGTTCGTCGCCTGCGACCTTCCCGATGACGTCAGGCGCGCCGTCGTCGCCTGGCAGCAGGTCGAGCTACGCCCGCACCACGACCTGCGCGTCTCGCCGACGCTGCACCTCACGCTCGCCTTTCTCGGCGACCTGGCCGCGGCGCGCGTCCCGGACCTCGAGCGGGTGCTCGGCGCCATCGACTTCGAAGCGGCGCGCTGCCACGTCAAGGCGCCGCTGTTCCTGCCCGCGCACGGGCGCCGCCGGGTGGTCGCGCTCGAGCTCGACGACCCGGCCGGCGTCCTGCGCCGACTGCAGGCGGAGGTCGCCGCCGGGCTCGCCGCGGAAGGCCTCTACGAGCCCGAGAAGCGACCGTGGCTGCCCCACGTCACGGTGGCCCGATTCCGCCGTCCCGGTCACCCGTTTTCCCTGCAAAACGTGAACATCGGGGAGTTTGGTGTCGTCCGGATGGTCTTGTATAGTAGCCACCTGGAGCGTGCCGGAGCCGTGCACACACCTGTAGCAGACTTTCCCGCGTCCTGAGCAAGAGAGGAGCGCTACCTTGGACAAGGACAAAGCCCTCGAGGCTGCCGTCACCCAGATCGAGCGACAGTTCGGCAAGGGCAGCGTCATGCGCCTGGGCGACCACCCCGTGAGCGACGACATGCAGTTCGTTCCTACCGGCTCGCTGGCCCTCGACATCGCCCTCGGCGTCGGCGGCATCCCTCGCGGCCGCATCATCGAGATCTTCGGCCCGGAGTCGTCGGGCAAGACGACGATGGTCTACCACCTCATCGCCCAGGCGCAGAAGCTCGGCGGGCAGGCAGCGTTCATCGACGCCGAGCACGCCATGGACCCGATCTACGCCAAGGCCATCGGCGTGGACGTCGACAACCTCCTCGTCTCGCAGCCCGACTACGGCGAGCAGGCCCTCGAGATCGCCGAGATGCTCGTGCGCAGCGGCGCGCTCGACATCGTCGCCATCGACTCCGTCGCGGCGCTCACCCCCAAGGCCGAGATCGAGGGGGAGATGGGCGACAGCTTCGTCGGCCTGCAGGCCCGCCTCATGAGCCAGGCGCTGCGCAAGCTCGCCGGCACGCTCAACCGGTCCGGCACCATCTGCTGCTTCACCAACCAGCTGCGGGAGAAGATCGGCGTCATGTTCGGCAACCCCGAGGTCACCACCGGCGGCAAGGCGCTCAAGTTCTACGCCACCGTCCGCCTCGACATCCGCCGCATCGAGACCCTCAAGGACGGCACCGAGGCGGTCGGCAACCGCGTCCGCGTCAAGGTGGTCAAGAACAAGGTCGCGCCGCCGTTCAAGATGGCCGAGTTCGACATCATGTACGGCCAGGGCATCTCCCGCGAGGGCACGCTGCTCGATCTCGGCGTGCTCTACGACGTCGTCGCCAAGAGCGGTGCCTTCTTCAGCTACAACGACGAGCGCCTCGGCCAGGGCCGGGCCAACGCCAAGGTCTTCCTCAAGGAGAACCCGGACATGGCCGACGCCATCGAGGTGCAGATCCGCGCCAAGGCCGGCCTGCCCGGATCGGCCTCGGACGCCGCGGCCGACGCACCGGCGGCGGAGCCCGCACCCGCCGGCGTCGACCCCGTCACCGGCGAGGTCCTCCCAGCGTAGCCGTGGCCGTCGTCACGGCACTGCGCGCCACCCGCCGCGGTGGGGTGGCGCTGCACGTGGACGGAGAGTACGTCTGCACCGTCAGCGAGGCGCTGGTCGCACGCTGGCGCCTGTTCCAGGGCCGCGAGCTCGACGAGGCCGATCTGGCCGCGATCCGCGCGGCGGCCTCGGCCGAGCGCGTCATGGGCGACGCCTACCGCCTGCTCGGCCACCGCGCCCGGAGCACCGGCGAGCTGCGCCGCCGCCTCCTCGACAAGGAGCACGACGGGGCCGTCGTCGAGCAGGCGCTCGAGCGGCTCGCGGCCGACGGCTTTCTCGACGACGCCGCCTTTGCCCGCAGCTACGTCGCCGACAAGCGTCGTCTCGGGGGGTGGGGGAGCGAGCGCATCCGCCGGGGCCTGCTCGCCCTCGCTGTGGACCCGTCCATCGTCGGCGACGCACTCGGCGCCGGCGCGCAGGGCGAGGACGACGAGCTCGAGCGCGCCCTCGCCGTCCTGCGCCGGCGGGGATCCCCGGGTGAGCCTGCGGACGCCGCCCGGCGGCGCGCCTATCAGGCGCTCCTGCGCCGCGGATTCTCCTCGTCCGTCGCCTACGCCGCCGTGCGGCGCTGGACGGACGAGGGACGGCCGCGCGCGAATTGACGCCGCGCCTCACGGTCGCGTACTATCGAAGCGCGCGACGTGTGCGCGTGCTTTGTGTATTCCACTCTCGCTCTTGCATAGCGATACAGACGGTGCTTCGGCGCCGAGAAGCTGAATCGATCGACCAGGGGTCACCGATAGGAGAATCGGGAGGTCTTGCGAACCTACAGTCGTCCTGACCCCTGGGCGTAGTCACAGCTGGATCTATCGTGGTGCAGGTGCGAGCGTGGCACAGGCCGGGCGCGTTGCCCGGCTTTTTCGTGCCGCGCGACCTGTGAAGGGACAGAGAGAATGATGATTGCGGTGTATATCGTCGCCGGACTGGCGGTCGGCGTCGCGGTGGGGTACTTCCTCCGCCGCAACCTCGCCTCCGGCAAGCTCGCGGGGGCGGAGCGCGAGGCCGAGAAGCTGCTGCGCGACGCTCAGCGCGAGGCGGAGACGATCGTCAAGGAGGCTCGTCTCGAGGCCAAGGAGGAGGTCCACCGGGTGCGCAGCGAGGTCGAGGACGACCTGCGCGACCGCCGGGAGGAGCTCAGCAAGGCCGAGCAGCGCATGCTGCAGCGTGAAGAGGCCATCGACGCCAGGGGCGCCGAGCAGGACCGGCGCGAGCAGTCGATCCGCGACCGCGACGCCAACAGCCAGCACCTCTCCGACGAGCTCCAGCTCGCCCACGACGAGGCGATGATCCAGCTCGAGCGCATCTCGGGCCTCAGCGCCGCTCAGGCAAAGGAGATGCTGCTCAAGCAGACCGAGGATGAAGCGCGCCACGAGATGGCCAAGCTCATCAGGCAGATCGACGAGGAAGCGCGCAGAGAGTCCGACCGACGCGCCCGCAACATCCTCTCGCTGAGCATCCAGCGCACCGCCGCCAACCACGTCGCCGAGACCACCGTCTCCGTGGTGAATCTGCCCTCCGACGACATGAAGGGCCGCATCATCGGGCGAGAAGGCCGCAACATCCGCACGCTCGAGAACATCACCGGCATCGACTTCATCATCGACGACACGCCCGAGGCTGTGGTGCTCTCCGGCTTCGACGGCGTGCGTCGCGAGACCGCCCGTCTCACGCTCACGAAGCTCATCACCGACGGGCGTATCCACCCGGCGCGCATCGAGGAGACCTACACCGCGGCCAAGGCCGAGGTCGAGGCGGCGATGGAAGAGGCCGGCGAGGCGGCGTGCTTCGACACCAACGTACACGGTGTGGCGCCCGAGCTGGTGAAGGTCCTCGGGCGCCTCAAGTACCGCACGAGCTACGGCCAGAACGTGCTGAACCACTCCATCGAGGTCGCCCACCTCGCGGGCATCATGGCCGCCGAGCTCGGCGCGAACGTCAAGATCGCCAAGCGCGCCGGTCTGCTCCACGACATCGGGAAGGCCATCGACCACGAGGTCGACGGCTCGCACGCCGACATCTCGCAGCAGCTCTGCAAGAAATACCGCGAGTCGCAGAGCGTGTGCCACGCCATCCAGGCGCACCATCAGGACGTGGAGCCGCAGACTGTTGAGGCCGTGCTCGTGCAGGCGGCCGACGCGATCAGCGCCGCCCGTCCGGGAGCCCGTCGCGAGTCGCTCGAGAACTACGTCAAGCGGCTCGAGTCGCTGGAACACATCGCCGAGGCCCACAAGGGCGTCGAGAAGTGCTTCGCGATGCAGGCGGGCCGCGAGGTGCGCGTCATGGTGAAGCCCGGTGAGATCGACGACGACGCGACCACGCTCCTGGCGCACGAGATCGCGCGCGAGATCGAGGGTCAGCTGGACTATCCCGGCCAGATCCGCGTGACCGTCATCCGCGAGAGCCGCGCCGTCGACATCGCCAAGTAGCGCGGCTCCGGGGCCGCGCTCCTCGTGACCGACGCGATGACCGCCAGGTACTACCTGCGCTCGTTCGGCTGCCAGATGAACGAGCACGACGCCGAGCGCATCCGCGCGCTGCTCGAGGCCGAAGGCCTGGAGCGCGCGGATGCCCCCGAGGCGGCCGACGTGCTCGTCTACAACACCTGCACGGTGCGCAAGAGCGCGGACGACCGCCTCGCCGGCCACCTGGGCACGGCGGCGCGGCTCAAGCGCGAGGACCCCGCCCGCGTCGTGCTCGTGACCGGGTGCCTGCCGCAGGCGGAGCAGGCGGCGTTCTTCGCGCGCTTTCCCTTCGTGGACGGGGCGCTCGGGCCGCAGAACCTGCACCGGCTCCCGGAGCTGCTCGCGGCCGCCGTCGAGCCGGCGCACCAAGGGCCGGCCGGCTTCTTCGACGACGGCCCCCTCTTCAGCGGCGACCTTGCCGCGCGACGCGCGCGGCCCTTCCAGGCCTGGGTGCAGGTCATGAGCGGGTGCACCAACTTCTGCTCGTACTGCATCGTCCCCTTCGTACGCGGTCCGGAGCGCAGCCGGGCGCTCGAGGACGTCGCCGCCGAGGTGCAGGCCCTGGTGGCGGACGGCGTCCGCGAGGTGACGCTCCTCGGGCAGAACGTGAACGCCTACGGCCTCGATCTGCGGCGCGCGGGAGCTCCCGCGGCGCCGGGCTTCGCCCGGCTCCTCGCCCGTCTCGACGCCGTCGACGGCCTGCGAGCGCGTCCGCTTCATGACGTCGCATCCCAAGGACCTCGGCGACGACCTCGTCGCCGCCGTCGCCACGCTGCCCAGCGTGTGCGAGCACGTCCACCTGCCGGCGCAGGCCGGCTCGGACGCGGTGCTCGCGGCCATGGGGCGCGGCTACACGGCGGCGGAGTACCTCGAGCGAGTACGCACCCTGCGCGCGGCTGTGCCCGACGTCAGCATCACGACGGACCTCATCGCCGGGTTCCCCGGCGAGACCGACGACGACTTCGAGGCCACCCTCGCCCTGGTCCGCGAGGCGGCGTTCGACGCGGCCTTCACGTTCGTCTTCTCTCCGCGCTCCGGCACCGCCGCGGCCGCGCTGCCCGGCCAGGTGCCCGCGGCGATGCGGCGCGAGCGGGTCGAGCGCCTCATCGAGCTCACGCAGCGACAGGCCCTCGACGCGCGCCGGGCGTGGGTCGGCCGCCGGGCAGAGGTCCTCGTCGAGGGCACCAGCCGGGACGGCAGGCTGCGCCGCGGGCGCACGCGGCAGAACGTCACGGTCAACCTCTCCGGGGCCGTAGAGCCCGGTGCTATAGTGATGGCGGAGATCACCGCAGCGACCTCCACCACGCTGCGCGGTACGGTCTGAGCCGGCGACCAGGAGGTGCCGTCATGCAAGGCTGCATCTGTCCTCATCCTCCGTTGCTCATCCCCGAGGTCGGCGGGAGCGCGCGCGGCAAGATCGCGGCCACCGTGGCGGCGATGCAGAAGCTCGCCGAGTCCGTCGGCGAGCCCGAGACGATCGTCGTCATCTCGCCACACGCCGACGACTTCGGCATGGCGCACGCCGTCAAGACGACCCCCCGCCTGCGCGGCGACTTCGGGCGCTTCCGCCGTCCGGAGGCCGCGTTCAGCTACGACAACGACATCCAGTTCGCGGAGCTCCTGCTGGCCTTGGCCGGCGACTACCGCAAGCTCAGCCTGATGCCGGACGACGGGGAGGTCCTCGACTGGGGCGTCCTCGTGCCGCTGAGCTTCCTCAAGGCCGACCGTATCGTGAGCCTCTCCGTCGTGGGACCCTACGCCGAGCACAAGACGCTGGGGCAGCTGGTGCGGCGCTGCGCGGAGGAGCTGGGGCGCGACACGCTGTTCCTGGCCTCGGGCGACCTCTCGCACGCGCTCCTGCACGGGGCGCCGGCGCCGTACGACCCGCGCGGCAAGCTCTTCGACGACGAGGTCGTCAGCTTGCTCACGGTGGGCGACTTCGCCGGGCTGACGCGGATCGAGCCCGTGCTCCTGGACGGCGCCGCCGAGTGCGGCCTGCGCAGCTTCGTCGCGCTGGGCGGCTTTCTCGGCGACGACGCCACCGTCGACCCCGAGATCCTGAGCTACGAAGGCCCCTACGGGGTCGGCTATCTCGTGGCGCGCTTCGGGCCGCGCGGCGCCGGTGGGGCCGGCGCGGAGGGATGAGCGACCCGAGCGCGGGCTCGCCCGGCCCGGCCGACTTCGCGCTGCAGTGCGTGCTCTGCTACGTCGCCGGTCGCCCGGCGCCCGATCCGCCGGCGGCCTCCTTCTACGAACGACGCGCGGCGTGCTTCGTCACCCTGAAGAAGCAGGGCGAGCTCCGCGGCTGTATCGGCACGCTGGAGCCCGCCGAGGTGTCTCTCGGCGCCGAGATCGCGCGCAACGCGCACTCGTCCGCGCTGCGTGACCCGCGCTTTCCGCCGGTGACCGCGGAGGAGTGCGAGGCGCTGACGTGCTCGGTCGACGTCCTGAGCCCGAGCGAGGCCTGCGCCGTCGCCGACCTCGACCCGTCGTGCTACGGGGTCATCGTGGAGGCCGGCTTTCGCCGCGGCGTCCTGCTGCCTGAGCTGACCGGCATCGACAGCGTGGGGGCGCAGGTCGGCATCGCGCTGCAGAAGGCCGGCATCGGCGCCGACGAGTCCTTCGACGTGCGCCGCTTCACGGTGACGCGGTACCGGCAGGGCGACGCACCCGACGCCGCACCCGAGGAGCCGGACGACGAGGCGGATGGCTGACGCGCCGCCGGTGGTCGCCCTCTTCGGCGCCACCGCCCTCGGCAAGAGCGAGGTGGCCCTCGAGCTCGCCGCGCTCCTCGGCGCCGACATCGTCGCCGCCGATTCGATGCAGATCTACGCCGGCCTGCCGATCATCACCAACCAGCCCGACGCGGCGGCGCGCGCTCGCGCCGCCTACCACCTCGTCGGCTGGGCGTCGCCGCAGGAGGAGCACAGCGTGGCCGAGTTCTCGGCCCTGGCGCACGAGGCCGTGGACGGCCTCATCGAGCGCCGGACGACGCGTGATCGTGGAGGGAGGTTCCGGCCTCTACCTGCGCGCCGTGCTCGGCGACCTCACCTTCGGCGCCGCTCCGGACGCGGAGCGGCGCCGGGCGCTCGAGGAGCGCTGGCGGCGCGATCCGGACGCACTCGTCGCCGAGCTTCGCCGCCGCGCGCCGGACGTGGCGGCGCGCGCCGACCTGCGCAACGCGAGGCGCGTCATCCGCGCCCTCGAGTCGCTCGACGCCGCGGGGCGGGAGCCGCAGACGGACGTGCTCTGGGACGCCGGCGGCCGCTACCGCCACCGGCTCGTCGCCCTCGTGCCCGACGACGACCGCGCCGCGCTCAAGGAGCGCATCGAGCGGCGCGTCGACGAGATGCTCGCCGCCGGCGCGCTCGCCGAGGTCGCGGCGGCGCGGGACGCGCGGGCCCTTCTCGCGCACCGCGGCTCAGGCGATCGGCGTGCGCGAGCTCTGCGCCGTCCTCGACGGCGAGCTCACGCAGGGGGAGGCGGCGGCGCGCATGAAGGCGCGCACGCGCGCCCTGGCGCGCCGTCAGCTCACCTGGATGCGCAAGCTGCCGGCGGCCGCGACGGTCTCGGTGGAGGGACGGCTGCCGGCCGCCGTCGCCGCCGACGTCGTGAGGCTCGTGCAGACGCGGCTGCGTGGTAGGATGCTGCTTCCGGCGCGGCGCAGCCCGCGCGCTTTCGCGGACAGGGGGTCATGACGCGTGCAGCCTCAGTGGCAGGGCCTCGGCAAGGTCCAGTTCTCCAAGTGGCAGGGCCTCGGCAACAACTACATCGTCCTGCACGAGGAGCAGCTCCCGTTCGAGCTCACGCCGGAGCGCGTCCGCCTGCTGTGCGACCGCAATCTCGGCATCGGGTCGGACGGCATCCTGCTGATCGGCGCGCAGAGCGGCGAAGCCCGCTTCCCGCTGCGCATCTTCAATCCGGACGGCAGCGAGGCCGAGATGTGCGGCAACGGGGTGCGCATGGTCGCCCGCAAGCTCAAGATGGAAGGCTCGATCACCGGCGACACGGTGGTCCTCGACACCGGCGCCGGGGAGATCGTCCCCAAGCTCGGTGACGGCTACGAGGTCACCGTCGACATGGGGATCGCGCGCTTCGGCGGCGAGAAGCTCCAGGGCTTCGAGGGCGACTGCGTCGAGGAGTCCCTGAACGCGGCCGGGCGCAGCTTCACGTTCACCTTCGTCGACGTCGGCAACCCGCACGCCGTGATCCAGTCGCCGTGGCCGCTCGAGCTGGTCCCGCTGCACGAGATCGGACCGCGTGATCGAGGAGCACAGGTACTTCCCCCGCAAGGCGAACGTCGAGTTCGTCAAGGTCCTCGGCGATCACGAGGCGAAGATCCGCGTCTGGGAGCGGGGCGTGGGGGAGACTCGCGCCTGCGGCACCGGCGCCACCGCGACCGCGGTCGCTCTCGTGCGCACCGGCCAGTGCACCAGCCCGGTCACCGTGGAACTGCCGGGCGGCAAGCTCGTCGTCGAGGTCAGGCCCGACTGGCGCGTGTTCATGACCGGCCCGGCCGAGGAGATCTACCACGGCGACCTCTCGCTCGAGTTCCTGGCCCACCTCGAGTAGGGCCGCCGCCGTCACGACCCGCACCCCCGGAGGACCATGAAGATCGCAGAGCGCGTGCGCACGCTGCCGCCGTATCTCTTCGCCGCCATCGAGCGTCAGATCGCCGAGCGGCGGGCGGCCGGCGTGGACGTCATCAGCCTCGGCATCGGCGATCCGGACCTGCCGACGCCGCCGCACGTCGTCGCCGCGCTCGCCGAGGCGGCCGCCGACCCGGCGACGCACCAGTATCCGAGCAACCAGGGCGAGCTCGTCTTCCGCGAGGCGGTGGCCGGGTTCTACCGGACACGCTTCGGCGTCGAGCTCGACCCGGCCGACCAGATCGTCCCGCTGCTCGGGGCCAAGGAGGGCATCGCCCACATCTGCCAGGTGCTGCTCGACCCGGGCGACGTCGCCCTTGCCGCCGACCCCGGGTACCCGGTCTACGTGACGGGGCCCGTGCTCGCAGACGGCGTCGCCATGCACCTGCCGCTCCTGCCCCGGCTCGGCTTCCAGCCCGACCTCGAGGCCATCCCCGCGGAGACGGCCGCGAGGGCGAAGATGGTCTTCGTGAGCTACCCGAACAACCCGACCGGCGCGGTGATCGAGGACGACTTCTTCGCCCGGCTGGTCGCGTTCGCCAAGGCCAACGACATCGTCGTGGTCCACGACAACGCCTACGCCGACATCACCTACGACGGCTACGTGGCGCCGAGCTTCCTCGCCACGCCGGGCGCGGCGGAGGTCGGCGTCGAGATGTTCAGCCTCTCGAAGAGCTACAACATGACCGGCTGGCGCGCCGGCGCCATGGTCGGCAACCGAGAGGTCGTCGACGCCTACTGGCGCCTCAAGACCAACCTGGACTCGGGCATGTTCGCCGCGGTGCAGCGCGCCGCGGCCGCGGCGCTCTCCGGCCCGCAGGACTGCGTGCGCGACATGTGCCGCGTCTACCAGCGCCGCCGGGATCTCCTGGTGCACGCCCTGCGCTCCGTGGGCATGCACGCCGACGCGCCCAAGGGCACGATCTACCTCTGGGTGCCCGTGCCCCAGGGTTACACGTCGGCGAGCTTCACGCGGCAGGTGCTCGAGCAGGCGGACGTCGTCGTCACGCCGGGCGCGGCCTACGGCCCCGCCGGCGAGGGCTACGTCCGCCTCTCGCTCACGGTGCCGGACGACCGCCTCGAAGAGGCCGTGCGGCGTATCGAGGAGCGCGTACGGCTCTAGCCTGCCGCAGCGTCGCAGAAGGGACGCCACATGAGCGCTGAGAAGATCGCCGACACCGGCGCCACGGCAGACCGCCCGCGCAGCGTCGTCTTCGCCGTCGTGCCGGGCCGCCACGGACAGCCGGGCGAGGACGAGCAGCTGGCCGAGATCAAGGAACTGCTCCGTTCCGCTGATATGGACTGGGTCGCCGACGTGATCCAGCACAGGGACTCGCCCAACCCCCGCACCTATCTGGGCAAGGGCAAGATGGACGAGCTCAAGGCGGCGATCGGCGAGAACGCCGCCACCGTGGCTGTGTGCGAGGACGACCTCACACCGGCGCAGGTCGCCTCGGTGCTGGACGCGGTCGACGCCGACGTGCTCGACCGCACGGAGCTCATCCTCACCGTGTTCAGCAAGCACGCGCACTCGCTGGAGGGCACCATGCAGGTGCACCTCGCCCAGCTCGAGTACGAGCTCACGCGCATGCGCGGCAAGGGTCTCGTCATGAGCCGCCTCGGCGCCGGCGTCGACATGCGCGGCCCCGGCGAGACCAAGATGGAGGTCGACCGGCGCGTCGTGCGCAAGCGCATCCAGACGCTCCGCCACCGCATCGACCAGATGGCGCGCACGCGCCGCACCCAGCGCGCCAAGCGCCTGCGGGCCGGCGTGCCGCTCATCGCGCTCGCCGGCTACACCAATGCCGGCAAGTCGACGCTGCTCAACGCGCTCACCGACGCCGAGGTCTCGGTGCGTGACCGTCTGTTCGAGACGCTCGACCCGACCTCGCGCAGCTTCCGCTACCACGACCGCGACTACGTGGTCACCGACACCGTAGGCTTCATCCGCAAGCTGCCCCACCAGCTGGTCGACGCCTTCGCCAGCACGCTCGAGGAGACCACGCTGGCCGACGTGGTCCTGGTGATCGCCGACGCCAGCCTTGACCCGTCCGAGATCGGGGTGCGCGAGAAGACGGTGGCCGACGTGCTCGACATGATCGGCAGCACGGCCCCCCGAATCCTGGTGTTCAACAAGATCGACCGCCTCGACGAGGGCAAGCTCACGCGGCTCAAGGCCCTGTACCCCGAGGCGGAGTTCATCGCCGCCGGCGCCGATATCGGACTCGAAGCCCTGGAGGCGCGCTTGGCGCGCTTCTTCGACAGCGCTCTGCGCTCCGTCCGGCTGCTGTTCCCGTACGCGGAGGCCGGGGAGATGCACCGCCTCCGCGGCGTCGCCAGCGACGTGCACGAGGAGCACACCGCGGACGGAGTGGTGTTCGAGGCCCGGCTGCCCGCGGCCGAAGCCGGGCGCTACGCGCGCTTTCGCCTCGAGCCGGAGATCCCCGACGAGCCAGACGCGGGCCCCGACGACCTGGACATCCTCGACGAGGTCGACGCGGACGCCGTCGACCTGGACGAAGAGGCCGGCGACGATGACTGACGCCGGCCTGCCCGTCCCCGTCCGCCTGCTCACGCCTTCGGCGCGGCTGCCCGAGCGCGCCTACGAACTCGACGCCGCCTGGGACCTCTACGCGGCGGAGGAGGCTACGCTGCCGCCGCTCGCCCGCGCCGTCGTCGGAACAGGCATCGCGCTTGGCCTCCCGAGCCACCTGGCGGCGCTCACGCTGCCGCGCTCCGGCCTCGCCGCTCGCCACGGGATCTCCATCGTCAACGCGCCCGGGCTCATCGATCCCGGGTACCGCGGCGAGGTGCGCATCATCCTCCTGAACACGGACACCGAGGCCTCGTTCAGTGTCGCGCCCGGCGACCGCATCGCACAATTGCTGTTCGTGCCGCTCAGTGACGTTAGACTGGTGCGGACCGACGCGCTCGACGATACCCATCGTGGCGAGCGCGGCTTCGGCTCCAGCGGAACGGGGGAGAGGTGACCATGGCCGACACGACCCCAGAGCAGGACACCCCGGCGGCCGTCGACCCGGCCACC
The DNA here is from genome assembly GCA_963717965.1 of uncultured Thermoleophilia bacterium. Lineage (GTDB taxonomy): Bacteria > Actinomycetota > Thermoleophilia > UBA2241 > UBA2241 > CAIXSE01. Next base: position 155,622 of record CAVQXS010000008.1, read on the forward strand.
GCCGACGATTCCGCCGAGGCCGGCGACAAGCCTACTATTCGCGTCGCAGGGCTGCTCGTCCACGAGGGTAGTATCTTGATGGTAGAGCAGGGCAGAGGCGACGAACGCTACTGGCTGCTGCCCGGCGGCGGCGTGCAGTTCGGCGAGACCCTGTCCGACGCGCTGCGCCGCGAGCTCCAGGAGGAGCTCGGACTTGCGCGTCGGCGTCCAGCGCCTGGTGGCGATCGTCGAGTCGATCTCGCCGGAGCCGGACTACGCGAAGCACGTGATCCACCTGATCTTCCAGATCTCAGCGCCGGCCGAGGCGTTGCCCGAGCCGCAGGACGTCAAGGTCCTCAACGCGCGCTTTCTCAGCGAGTTCCAGCTGCAGTCCGCCGACGTGCGCCCGCCCATCACCGACTTCCTGGGCGCATGCGTGAGGGAGATGCCCTCGTCGCCGCAGTATCTGGGTCGGCGCTGGTAGCCGTTTCGGCCTGATCGACCCCTGAAGTCGCCGTCAGACTGGTCCGTCGGCTTCAGGAACAACACGCGATAATCTCCGTTATGTAAAGCTGGACTTTCGCGACGCGTTCCTTCGCGCTGCACGCGGGTCTTCCTCCCCGCCGCGATGCCCGAAGACTCTGAGGACTCGCTCTCCCCCGACCGCGTCGAGTCCCTGGTGCGCGTGACGTCAGGCGATCGTTGCGCCGACCGTCTCGGCGATGGTCACGCCTGCGCTGCCTGTTTGTGCTGCGCCGGCAGCGTCCTGGCGATCCGGTCCGGCCACGGGCCCTGACTTCCCCGGCGATGGCGGCGACCTTTCGGCCGTTGCGGCGCCTTCCCGGCGCCTTCTCGGCCGGCTTGTGCTCTACGGACGACCGTCGCAGCCTTGCGGATGAGGATGAGCTCGGTCGTACGCAGGTTGTCACACAGAGCCTGGTGCCTCCGGCGATCAGGCCGACCGGCTTGCGCCGACGAGCTCCGAGGCCGGTGCGTTCAGGCACGACTCGAACAGATGTTCGCCTTGAGGATCTCGGACGAGGATGCTGAGGGCGGGCCGGCGAAGCGCTCGCCCGCCGCGCGGCTCAGTACGTGATCAGGCTGAAGACGTCGTAGCCTTCGAGCTTCTTGCGGCCCTCGAGGCCGGAGAGCTCGATGATGAACGCCACGCCGACGACCTTGCCGCCGAGCCTCTCTACGAGCTCGACCTTGGCGCGCGCGGTGCCGCCGGTGGCGAGCAGGTCGTCGTGCACGAGCACGTTCTGCCCCGGCTTGATGGAGTCGGCGTGCACCTCGAGCTTGTCGGTCCCGTATTCCAGGCTCGTATTCCGCGGCCACCGTCTCGTGCGGCAGCTTGCCCGGCTTGCGCGCGCACACGAACCCGGCGCCGAGGCCGTAGGCCACTGCGGCGCCGAGGATGAACCCGCGCGCCTCCGCACCCATGACGACGTCGACGTGCCTGCCGGTGCCGTACTCCACGAGGCGGTCCACGGCCTCACGCAGGGCCCGCGGGTCCTGCAGCAGCGGCATGATGTCGCGGAAGAGGATCCCTTCCTTCGGGAAGTCCGGGATGTCGCGCACGAGGGCGGCGAGGTCGAAGCGTCCGTCTGTCATGGGATCTCCTTCACGGGAACGGCTCCTCAGCGACCTTCGCCGCCGGTGAGGCGGCGGAGCCCGCGGGCGAGCAGGAGCTGACGAAGCTGGGTGACGGCCTGGACGATGTCGTCGAGCTGGTCCAGCCCCTCGCGCCGCCGCTCGGGACGGTGGGAGCGCAGCGCCGGCAGCAGCACCTGCTCGATGAGGCCGATCTCGCGGTCGACGGCGCTCTTGACGACACGCAGGTTCTTCGGCCGCAGGCCGAGCTGCGCCAGCTGGGCCGCGGCCGCGACGATGCCGGCGTCGGTCTCCGTGTAGCGCTTGACACCACTGACCTGGCGGGCATGGACGAGCTCGTAGTCCTCCAGCTCGTCGAGCAGGCCGACGTCGGCGCCGGTGAGCTGCTGGACCTCCTCGGCGGTGTACTCGCGCCCCTCCCCCGTGCTCAGCAGGTCGGTCTTGCGCAGGCCCTGCCGCGCCGAAGGCAGCTGACTCGCCGGGCTGCGCTCGAGCTCGCGGCGGATCACCTTGAGCGGCAGGTACTCGTCGCGTTGCATGCTGAGCACGCGCACCAGGCGCGAGAAGTCGTCCTGCGAGTAGAGCCGATAGCCCGACTTGGTGCGTCTCGGCGTCACCAGGCCCTGCTCCTCGAGGTAGCGAAGCTTGCTCACGCTGATGTCGGGGAACTCGCCGCGCAGGCGATCGACGACCGTGCCGATGGTGAGCAGGCGCTCGTCGCCGACGTCGAACAGCAGCTCAGCGGTGTCGGTCACGTCGCCCCCCGGCGATTCGTCAGGTCCCCGCCGGGGCGAGGAACGTGAGCTTGTACTTGCCGATCTGGATCTCGTCGCCGTCGCTGAGCACTGTGCGGTCGCCGCGACGACGATTGATGAAGGTGCCGTTGAGGCTGCCCTCGTCGACGATCACCCAGCTGTCGCCCTCGCGCACGACGACGGCGTGGTTACGCGAGACGGTGACGTCGTCCAGGAAGATGGCCGCGTCGGGATGGCGGCCGATGGCGATGCGCTCGCCGCGGAGCACGTAGGTCTCACCGGCGCGGCCGCCGCCGCTGCGGATGACGAGGCACGCGTCGTCCCCGCCCGCCGCGGCGAACGGCGCCGCCTCCGCGGCCTCGTCACCGGGCACGAAGCTGAGCGTCGTGGCCGACTCGGGCTGGTCGGCGATCAGGCTCGCTCCGCAGCGGACGCAGAAGCTGGCACCCTCTGAGTTGCGGATGCCGCACTCGGGGCAGAACACGCTACTTCTCCGCCTCGCCCGACGCGTCGCGCGACAAGTCGATCAATAGCACTCCGTGCACTGCGTGCGCTACGGACATTAGTCCGCGTCCTCGTCCGCGCCGGGGTCAGCCTCGGCATCGGACTGAGCGACGCTCGGGCCCTTGCCGGCGAGGATCTGGGTGAGGCCCGCAACGTCGTCGGCCGAGATGACCGACTCACCCTGGGCGTGCTTGCGCTGCAGCCGCATCACGAGCTCCGCACGGAGAATGTCGAGCTCGCCGTGCAGGATGCGCCGGCGCCGCGAGATGTCTCGTTCCTCAGCCTCGAGCTCAGCTATATGCGCGCGCAGGTCGTCGTCCGAACGGGACACCAGATCGACGATGTCATCCATCGCGCGACTCCTCTCGATCCGTCGAGGGTTGGGCAGCAGATGCTACCGGACCTGCGCTCAACGTTCAAGTTCAGGTTGAGGTGACTGCCCGGTGGCTGGGTCTCCCCCGCCGGCCTGCAGCGGGCGTTCGATGCGCACGAGCTGGCGGGTCTCGAGGCGCCAGAGCGCGTGCAGGGCGTCGTACTCGTCGGCGTCGCCGCCGACCAGGACGCCCTCGACGACGTCGCCGACGCTGCGCGCCCCCGGGCCGAGGTAGCCGAGCACGCTGGCCTCGAGGGCGTCGTCGGCCTCGCCGCCGAGGTAGCGCACGGTCGCCGGCGCCGGCAGGCGCCGGCGCAGGCGGGACGTCTCGTCGAGGCGGCGCATGCCCTCGATCAGCAGCGACTCCGTGGCCAGGTTGAAGGCGTCCTCGTCCAGCTCCGCGGTCGGATCGAAGTCGAAAGACCCCGTTCTGAGGCCGAGCAGCGCGTAGAACGCCTTCTCGGCGGTGAGCTCCCCGCACCGGGCGCCGACGAGCCGCCCGCCGCGGAACGTGAGCTCACCGGCCACCGCGCCCTCTTCGTCGAAGAGGACGAGCCGGCCGGTCTTGCCGCCCACCGACGTCATCTCGACGAGGTCCGACAGCGGCAGCTCGGCGAGGTCGCCTGTCAGGCCCATGCCGGACCCCGATCGTCTCGTGTCTTCATGCTCGTGGACGTCCCTCCCTCTGGGTGCAAGCTTCGCATCCGGTGGCCGCCTTCCTGCCCGGCTCTCCTGCGAGGCCCGGGCCCAGGCCGGCGCTATCTCATGCTTTCCCGAAAACGCGACGATACAGTGGGCAGCGCCGGCCGGACGCGGGCCTGCGTCGGCGCTGATATATACTTCCCTGACCGCGGGCGTCTACGGGAGGAGCGTGCGTGGCTCGTCGAAAGGGTCTCGTCATCAACGACCGGCAGCTGGACCGCTGCGACGACCTCCTGCAGAAGCTCAAGGAGGTGTCGGGCTCCAGCTTCCTCGCGCTCATCAGCACGTCGGGCCAGCCCATCACCACCGCCTCGGACCAGTATCACCCGGAGACCCTCTCGCTGGCGTCGCTCGCCGCCAGCTCCTTCGCCGCCACGCAGCAGCTGGCGAAGATCCTCGACGAGAACGAGTTCACGCTCCTCTTCCACGAGGGCAAAGGTCTCAACCTGCACGTCTCCCAGGTCACCGACCAGGTGCTGCTCATCGTCACCTTCGGGCGCGAGACGCAGGTCGGCAAGGTACGCCTCTACACGCAGCGCGCCATCGAGGTCCTGCGGCCTATCTTCGAGGGGCCGGAGGACGAGGCGACGCCCGAGATGGACGCCGACTTCGAGGCCGCGGCCGGCACCGCCATGGACGACCTCTTCAAGGACATGTGAGGCCCGGGCATGCCGCTGATCAACTTCGCCGCCCGGGAGATCAACTACAAGATCGTCTACTACGGCTGCGGCCTGTGCGGCAAGACCACCAACCTCCAGTACATCCACCGCAAGATCAACCCCGACGCCCGGGGCAAGCTGGTCAGCATCGCCACCGAGGAGGAGCGCACGCTCTACTTCGACTTCCTGCCGCTCACGCTCGGCACGGTCAAGGGCATGCAGACCAGGTTCCACCTCTACACCGTCCCCGGCCAGAGCTACTACAACGCCAGCCGCAAGCTGGTCCTGCAGGGCGTCGACGGCGTCATCTTCGTCGCCGACTCGCAGATCACGCGCCTCGACGAGAACGTCGAGAGCTATCTCAACCTCTGGGACAACCTGCTCGGCCAGGGCGACGACCTCAGCAAGCTCGGCTTCGTCATCCAGATGAACAAGCGCGACCTCACCGACATCTTCTCGGTGGAGGACCTCAACGAGCTCCTCAACCACACGGACTCGCCGGTCACGGAGAGCAGCGCGGTGACCGGCCAGGGCGTCTTCGAGACGCTCAAGGTGGTCTGCAAGCAGGTCATCGCGAAGACCGGCTGAGGCGACGGCGCGGGAGCTCACCCGACCGAGCGGGCCACCCCCCTGCATCCCCTCGTCCCTGGCGGCCGTTCCGGTCGCCTGTTCCGCCGCTCGAAACTGCCCTCCTCACGCCCCGCGCCGTAGTCAGCGTGGGCTACGATAGTAGGCCTAAGGCCGTACTGGGAGTACACTCTGGATGGGCTGGCTCACCGCCGGCGTGCGGGCAGGGAGCCATCCGTATGGTGGCCCACCGGGCCGCCGGGATGCGAGGGGAGGCTGGCCATGAAGACCCCACGACTGGCGCTCGCGATCGCGTGCGCAATCCTGGCTCTGATCCTGCTGGCGCCATCGGTGCTGGCCGCGCCGGCCAAGGCGCCGCCGGCCACCAAGGCGGCTGAGGCCAGCGGGGCCCTGGCCTCCCCGCTGCGGGTCTCGGCCGGCGACGCCCTGCCGCTGCCGTCCCTGCCGGCCGACTTCTGGGATTCGCTGGTCGGGCCGGACTACGAGGACCTGTGGACGGTCTACGCCGATGCCGGACAGGAGATCGTGCTGACCATGTCAATGCCGGCCACCGAGGATTTCGACCTGGCGCTCTGGGCCCCGGGTACCACGGACTTCTCACTCCACAGCAATGCGGTAGCCGTGTCCTGGCACTACGGCGACGTGCAGGAGAGCATCCGCTACATCGTGCCGCAGGGCGCTGCGGGCACCTACTACATCGACGTGTGGTCCATGTCCGACCCGACAGCGAGCTACGACTACCATCTCACCGCCAACGTGCAGCAGCCCGGAGCGGATGCGTTGTGGCCGCCGAGCAAGGACTTCACCGACGAGCTGACGGCGCCGGGCTACTCCGACCTCTGGAAGGTCGATCTGGCTGCCGGGCAGCAGCTCATCACCACTCTGATCCCGCCCGGCTCCGAGGACTTCGACCTCTGCCTCTGGGCGCCGGGCACAACCGACTTCAGCGACCCGTACCAGTCGGCGATCCATTCGATGCACTACAGCGGCGCAGAGAGCTTCAAGTACTTCGTGCCGTCGGGCGCGGGAGGAACGTACTACCTGGGCATATGGGCCGGCTCGACGTCGGTGAGCGACGGCTCCTACCGTGTGTGGTTCAACGTGCAGTCGCCCTCGACCACCGCCGTGCGCATCACGCCGCCCCAAGTGCCGCTGCGCAGTGTGACCAACAAGACCTACACGTCCTACGGCACGCTCAGGCCGCTGCACTACGTGAAGGACGCGAGCGTCAGGTGCGTGTTCGAGAAGTATTCTGGCGGCCGCTGGCGCTCGGCGGGCACCCGTAGCGCCACCAACAAGGACTACAACGGGTACACGCGCTATAAGATCACCTATAGCTTCTGGGGGTACGGCAGCGGCAGCATCAAGTGGCGCGTCCGTGCCGTGCACCTCGCCGACAGGCTTCACCCGCGTAAGGTATCCGCCTGGAGGTACTTCACCGTCCGGCTGTGAGCCGGCCAGCGGCCTGAGGCGGCCCCTGTGAGCGCGGCCGTCATCCCGTGCCCCATGTGCGCGGAGACGATCGCCGAGGGTGCGGTGCGCTGCCGGCACTGCGGCACGACCTTCGTCGTGACGCGCTCCGGGTACTGCTCCGCGTGCCGCGCCGTGCGGAGCGCACGTGAGACGGGAGAGTGCGCCGCCTGCGGCGGCCCACTCCTCGACGTACGCCTGCAGATCGAGGTCGACCAGGTGCCGCGGCCGCGTCACCTGGGGGCGGCTCCAGCCCCGACACTCGCAGCGGCGGCGGCGGCCGCAATCCCGTCGGCCGGCTTGCCGGCGCAGACGCCTGCCGGCGGCGACGCCGTGCACGTATGGCGCGAGTACGTGCCCCGCCAAGGCATCGGCAGCGCCATGGTGATCGCCGCCTTCTTCGGCCTCGTCGTCGGCTGCTGGTTCCTGGACTGGGCCGAACGGCCAGGGAGCTTCGTCTATCAGTACTGGCGCGGACCGCTCGCCCTGCCGATCGTCGTGCTCGTCCTGCACGGGCTGCTGATGTGGCGCGGCGTGGGCAACCACCGGCCGCGCGGCCGACGCACCCTGAGCCAGGCGGAGTGGACCCGCCGATGGAGGCAGAACCGCCGCGACAACGACATACGCGGCGCCTACAAGCCCGTGATGTGGGCCCGGCCGCGGACGATCCTCGCATCGCTGGTGTGGCTGGGCGCCGCGGGCGCCAGCGCCGGCAACCTCAGCACCTTCGGGGAAACCGCCGGCGTGACGGTGGGCGCCGGCGGCCGGGTCGCCCTGGCGGCGAGCCTCGTCGGCTTCGTCGGTACGCTCCTGTGCCTGCCGACATCCAGCAAGCGCGTCGTACTGGTGGACTCCGACGGCGTCATCTACGGGACAAAGGAGGCCTCGTGAGCGACCAGGAGACCAAGCGATGCCCGATGTGCGCCGAGGAGGTCCTGGCCGCCGCGCGCCTGTGCCGCTTCTGCGGGTACCGTTTCGACCTGGAGGGGTCGGCTGAAGCGGCGGGAACCATCGCGGCTCAGGAGCCACAACGACTCCCGGTCGCTCCGCCGCCGGCCGCTCCCCGTCCGCAGGCTGCCCATCAGGCGCCCGTGCCTCCGCGGCGCAAGCGCCGCGCCCGCACCGTCGTGCTCGTCGTCCTGGCGTGCGTCCTCGTCGCCATCGTCGCGGTGGGCGCCGTCGCCGTGATGAGCCGCAAGAGCCTGAGCGATGCGGAGATGGCCTACGCCGGGAAGGTCGTCGAGGAGCCCACCAGGAGCGCCGAGTACTACATGATCGGGACAGCCATGGCCGCGCAGCGCCAGGCCGGCGCCCTGACGGGCAGAAGGCCCACGGCGGCGGCACGCGCCAAAGCCAAGGCCTTCTTCGGCGAGGGCGACGCCTACTACCGCAAGCTTCTGGCCCTGGAGAGCCCGAGCGAGTTGTTCGACGAGAGCCATTCCGCCTTCCTTCGCGCGGTCGGATTGGAGCGGCGTCTGCTCACCGCCATCAGGGACCGGTACAACGACCCGTGGGGCGACAAGGGGGAGGCGGCGTCTCACGCCACGAGCCGCCTGTTCGACAAGGCCAAGACGGCAGACGACAGGTCCTGGAAGCTCTTCACGGCCGTCTTGCGGGCCCAGGCGTCCGAGGAGCAGGTGCGCCGGATCAACCAGCTCATGGCCAAGTACAGGAGGGAGATGAAGCAGGACTGACGCCGGCGGCGCGGGAGCTCTCCCCCGCCGGCCCGGCGCGCGCGGCGTCGTCAGGTCCCGACGCGCTTGACCCAGTCCAGCGGCTCGTAGCGCGACGTGAAGCTGTCGCGGAACAGCACGTCGCCGCCCGCATCCCTCACCGTGCGCTCGACCTTGACGCTTCGCCCGTCGATGCCTCTCTCCCAGCGGATCACGCCCGGGCCGAGGTCGCTGTCGTAGATGACCCTCGGGTCGGACTTGCCGTGCGCGGGCTTACGAATATCATAAAAGTCACTGGTCGTATAGGCGACCTTGCGCCCCGTCTTCCCCACCAGCGCGACCGTGAGCGCGCCTCCGTCGATCCAGCTGCGGATCATGATGCTCTTGCCGGTGTCGTTCTTGAACTTGAAGTCGATGCTTCCCCACGCCACGGTGGCGTCGCGGCCGATCGGGTAGTGCGAGATGTAGAGCGAGTGCGCGTCGCGCTCGACCACCGGCAGGCCGGCGAAGAACACGGCGTTGAAGAGCGTCGTCGCGTACTGGCAGATGCCGCCGCCGACCCCTTGGCGAAGCACGTTGTCGGCGGCGATCACCGGCGCGTAGTCGAAGCCGCGGTTCGCCGTGCGCGGTCCCATCGCCGCGTTCAGCGAGAAGGTCTCGCCCGGGTCCACGACGGTGCCGTCGACCAGCTTGGCGGCGAGGGCGATGTTCTTGGCTCGCGACTCGTTGCGCGGGTCGAAGTAGGTGACGAACTGCGAGCCGAGCGCGGCCAGGCCCATGTTCTCGACGTCGGCGGTGGACAGCTTCGGGAACGCCGGCGTGAGGGCCACGAAGATCGTGCGCAGCCCGCCGCCGGAGGCGGCGTCGTCGAGCTCCTCGAGCAGGACCGGCATGTCGAGGACGTTGCCCGACCGGCTCTCGGTGACGCTCACCGTCCCGTCGTCGTTGACGTTCACGGTCGCGTCGACCGGGGGCGTCTCGGCAAAGCCGAACAGGCGGTGGAGCTCAGCCCGCGCGTGATCGCTGCGGAAGGTGAGCGGGTACGCGGCGGCATCGGCGCGGGTGTTCACGGTGAGCATGCCGGCCATCTGCTCCGGCGAGAGGACGACCTCCCTGGAGCGGTAGCGCAGCGTGATCGGCCGCGCGAGGTACGTAGCCGCGGCCGAGGCGCGCGCCTCCGCGTCCAGGGTGCTCACCTCTGGAGCGACCACCTTGGTCGGCACGGGGCCGGCGTAGCCACGCCCGGCCGAGAGCGAGGCGAGGATGGCTCGCTCGAGCGCGATCGCGTCGACCTCACGCCCCTCCGTGGCCGGGACCACGGTGACCCGCTCGCCGGTCAGCTTGAGCCTGGCGTCGCGGGCCTCGACGTCGGTCTGCACGCGCACGGCCTCGAGGCCCTTCGCGTAGGCCGTCGGGTCGACGCGGACGACCGGCGCGACTTCTCCCCCGCCTCCCGGCAGCCAGACGCTGAGCCCGAACGGGAGCTCGTGCCGCCCAGCGGCGAGGGCCTTGTCAGCGGTGGCTGCCCCGTCGACGGTCACGCCGAGCTGCCGCAGGGAGAGCGTGAGCGGCTCGTCCCCGCCGGTCTCGAGTCGTACCGAGCCCAGCCGCTCGTCGACGGCATCGGAGACGGCGCTCGCGGCGCCCATCCGGTCCAGGCTCCCGAGCGGCACACCGGCGACCGAGACGCCGTTCCCGACGCTGCCCCACATGAAGGCCTGCAGTGCGACGAAGCCGGCGACCGCGACGGCGAGGATGAGGAGAGCGGTCGCGACCCAGACGTGGCGGCGATACCAGGAGCCGAGGCGACGAAGCGGGCCTCGGCGAACGGCGGCGACGGGCTGTGCGGCCCCGGGCGAGAGTGCGTCCATGCGGTCCATTCTACGGCAGCGTTCGCCGCCCGCACCCCGGGTCCCTACTCGGAGTGCTCCTTGATGACGCCGCGCACGACCTCGAGGAAGTCCTCGGCGAGACGCTCCGAGTCGGCCCGGTCCGTGCCTTCGGCGTAGACATGGAAGACGGGCTCGTCGGCGTCGGGGAGCAATTGGACCCACCCGTCGTCGCGGCGCACCTGGATGCCGTCGATGAGGTCGATCTGCGCGTCGCCCCTCGCGGCCTCGCGCTGGAGGTGCTCGGTCGCTGAGCGCATCACCGTGCCCTTGAGCGCCCACGGGCAGGCCACCGTCTTGTGGACGAGCGTGCTCGAGGGGATCTCGGCGAGCTGCTCGCTGAGCGGCCGCGCCTGCGGGGCGAGCAGCTCGAGCAGCTTGCCGAGGCTCATGACGGCGTCGAACGCCGGCAGGAACCTCGGGAAGATGTAGCCGCCACCGAGGGAACCGGCGAAGACGACGCCGTCGGCGATGGAGGCCTGCGCCATCTCCGGCAGCGAGACCTTGGTGCGGACGACCTCGACGCCGAACGGCTCGGCGAGCGTCTCGGCGAGGTGCGTGACCGTGAGCGGCAGGACGATCTTCTCGCCCTTGGATGCGTGCTGCGCGACGAGCTTCACGTAGAGCAGCAGGGCCTTCTCGAGCGGCACCTCCGCCCCGGTGTCGTCGATGATGTACAGACGCTCGGCGCCGGGGCCGATCACGAGCCCGAGATCCGCCTCCATGGTGCGCACGAGGCGCTCGACCTCCTGGATGTTGGCGCCGAGCTCCTCGGCGCCGAGGTTCACGTGGTGCTGGTCGTTGAACGCCCGCAGCGAGAGCACCTCGGCGCCCAGGCTCCCCCAGAGGTTGGGAAGCGTGAGCGACGCCGGCGAGTACGAGTAGTCGACCACGAGCCGGTAGGCGCGGCTGCTGATGCGCTCGACGTCCCACGAGCCGAGGAGGCCGCGCACGTACGTCTCCATGGCGCGATCCGGGAAGGTGATCTCGCCGAACTCGCTGTAGAAGGCGCGGCGGAAGTCCTGGCGGCCGTAGTACTTCTCGATGTCCTTCTGGCGCTTCTCGCTGAGGTTGATGCCCGGGGGCTCGAACACCTGGATCTGGATCATCTCCGGGTCCCAGCTGGCGATGCGCACGTGCATGCCGCCCTGGGAGCTGCCGTTCTCGACCTCGAAGCGGTTGATGGCGCTGCTGGCCACGCGCAGGTCGCGGACGATGACGCCGGTGGAGTTGAGGCCGCAGATGAGGGCGCGCTTGATGACCCGCGACGCCGGGTGGGCGTCGCGGCTCGTGGTCACGCGCGACCCCTTCTTGAGCACCGTGCCGTAGGCCATCGCCAGGCGCAGCGCGAGCTCGGCCGTGATGTCGACGTTGATGAGCCCGGTCACGCCGTCCTTGCCGAACAGCTGCGAGCTGCCGCGCGACTCCCAGATGATGCTGCTGTGGATCTGCGCGCCGGCCTCGACCGTCTTGAACGGGTAGATCTTGACGTCCGGCGCGATGTACGCCTGCTCGCCGACCACGGACTCGTCGCCCACGGCGACGCCCTCGCTGAAGGTTGAGCCGGCCTTGAGGTCGCAGTTCCTGCCGATGATGGCGCCGAGGACCTTCGCCGAGGCGCCCACGTAGGTGTTGGCGCCGATCACGCTGTTGCGCGTCTCGGCGTGCTCCTTGACGACGACGTTGCTGCCGAGCACCGAGTAGGCGCCGATCGACGCCGTCGGGTCGATCTTCACGTAGTTGCCGACGAAGGCCGGTCCCTTCATGTTCTCGAGCGAGTCGAGGTTCACGCCGTCGCCGAGGAAGATACGGTTGTGGAGCTCGATGCCGGGCAGGCCGGCCTTGACCTTGCCGTCCAGCAGGTCGCGGTTGGCGGCGAGGTACTGCGGGAGGCTGCCGATGTCCTGCCAGTAGCCCTCGGCCACGTAGCCGTAGAGCGGCGCGCCCATCTCGAAGAGCTTGGGGAACAACTCCTGGCTGAAGTCGTACTTCGTGTCGGCGGGAATGTGGTCGAAGACCTCGGGCTCGAGCACGTAGATGCCGGTGTTCACGGTGTCGCTGAAGACCTGGCCCCACGTGGGCTTCTCGAGGAAGCGCTCGATGCGTCCCTCTTCGTTCACGACCACGACGCCGAACTCGAGCGGGTTCTCCACGCGCTTGAGCGCGATGGTGACCATGGCCCCGCGCTTCTTGTGGAAGGCGACGATCTCGCTGAGGTCGAAGTCGGTGAGCGCGTCACCGCTGATGACGATGCAGGTGTCGTCCCTGAGCTCGTCCTCGGCGAGCTTGACGCTGCCGGCCGTGCCCGCCGGGGACTGCTCGACCGAGTACTGCATGCCGACGCCGAGGCTGGAGCCGTCGCCGAAGTAGTCGCGGATCACCTTGGGCAGGAACATGAGGGTGACCACGGTCTCTTCGATGCCGTGCGTCTTGAGCAGCTCGACGATGTGCTCCATGCAGGGCTTGCCGCACAGCGACACCATCGGCTTGGGCTGGTTGCTCGTGAGCGGCCGCAGGCGGGTACCCTCGCCGCCGGCCATGACCACTGCGCGCACGCCTCACCTCAGCTTTCCTGCGGGTGCCCTGGGAGGCTAGCTTATCAGAGCGGGGGTGCGCCGCCCCGCGGCGGTCCGGCTCAGGCGGGAGCGTCGCCGCCCCGCGCCCGTCGTACCCACACGAACATCTTGTAGCCGTACCAGAGGCCGCTGGCGATGTAGAGCGTCGCGCCAACGGCGAAGAACGCCCAGCCGAGCACACGGATGTCGACGATGAACCACTGCAGGGCGCAGATGAGGATGAAGTTCGACGCCTTGCCCCAGCGGCTGATCTGCGGGCCTTCGGTCGTGTACACGCGCGTGGGCAGCGCCAGGAGGAGGATGAGGCCGTCGCGCACGAGGAGGGGCAGGACGGCCCACCAGGGCAGCGTGCCGAAGTACCAGAGCATGGCCACGATCGTGAAGAAGAAGGCGCGGTCGACGATCGGGTCGACCCAGCGGCCGAACTCGCTCTGCACGTCGTACTTGCGCGCGATCAGGCCGTCGGCCACGTCGCTGAGGGCGGCGAAGAGGATCACGATGGCCGTCGTCCAGCTCGAGCCCGGCACGTCGAGGCTGTACAGGTACACGATCAGCGGCAGGGCGCAGAGGCGCGCGACCGTGAGCGCGTTCGGGAGGTGGCGGACGAGGCGCTGCATGACGGGAGTCTAGCAGCACGGCCGCCTGCGCGGCCGGGCCTTCCCCACGCGTCCCGGCCGCAGCCTTCAGCGCCTGTGCTAAAATGCCGCCTGTACGGTCGGCGTGTGGCGCAGCCTGGTTAGCGCACTAGT
>CAVQXS010000009.1:0-126849 GCA_963717965.1 uncultured Thermoleophilia bacterium
CCGAGAGCGAGGAAGAGCCTGAGGCCGGCGAGCCCGCCGGCGAGGTCGTCGAGCAGGCCGAAGAGGCCGTCGCGGCCGAAGAGACCGAGCCGGTCGCCGAGGCCGAGACCGAGCCGGCCGACGAGGAGCCGGGCGAGGCCGAAGAGGCCGAAGAGGCCGTCCCCGACGAGCCGGCCGAGGCCGAAGAGGCCGTCGAGGCCATCGCCGAGCCGGCCGTGGTCGAGAACGAGCCGGAGCTCGGCCTCAGCGACGACGTCTTCCCGGCCGGCGCCGCAGCCGAAGAAGAGGCTGCGGACGCCCAGGAGACCGCGGCCGACGCCGCCGAGGAGTCTCCCGAGGCCTGACCACGAGCGGCGGGGGCGGCGGCGGCGCGAGGCGCCGCCGCCGCCCCCGGTCTGCGTCAGGGGACGAACATGACCGCATCTCGAACGCACATCCCTGTGCTCGGACTCACGGGCGGCATCGGCTCGGGCAAGTCGACCGCGCTCGCCTACCTGCACGAGCTCGGCGCCTCCGTGATCTCCAGCGACGACGTGGTGCACGGCCTGTACTCCAGCGCCGAGGTCGTCGACCGCATCCGCGAGCACTTCGGCGACGCGGTCGTGGACGGGGCGGGCGGCGTCAGCCGGCCGGCGCTCGCCGGGATCGTCTTTCGCGACGCGGCCGAGCTGCACTGGCTGGAGGGCCTGCTGCACCCGTACGTGCGTGCCGCCGTCGACGACTGGGTCGCCGTCCAGCAGAAGGCCCGGCCGCGTCCGGCGCTTCTCGCCGTCGAGGTGCCGCTCCTGTTCGAGTCCGGATTCGACGAGCGGTTCGACTACGTCATGCTGATCACGGCGCCCGACGAGGTGCGCCGCCGGCGCGTCTCGGCCAAGCTCACGGACAGCGAGTTCAGCCGGCGCCGTGCGCAGCAGATGCCCGAGGCCGAGAAGATCGCGCGCAGCGACTTCGTGTTCGACAACGCGAAGTCGCGCAAGGAGCTCAGGGAGTTCGTGGGGCAGACGGTGGCGAGCATCCTCGCCGGCGAGCGACCCGCCGCGGGGGACGGCGCCGGCGAGAGCGCCTCGTGAGGCGCCTCGTCGTCGCCGCCCTCGTGATCGTCGCGCTGGGCGCGACGATCACCGTCTCCCGCTGGGCCACACCTCTCTTCGGCGCGCCCGGGGAGCCCTCGTGGTACGCCAAGGTCGCCTACCCGCTCGAGCACGCCGGTGCCATCAGCGCCGCGGCGCGGCGCAACCAGCTGGACCCGGCCCTGGTCGCCGCCGTCATCTACACCGAGAGCCGCTTCGACGAGCATGCGCGCTCGTCCGCAGGGGCGGTAGGGCTGATGCAGGTCCTGCCCGAGACCGCCGCCCAGATCGCCCGCGAGACCGGCGGGGTGAGCTTCACGACCGCCGACCTCGAGGACCCGAGGGTCAACGTGCGCTATGGGTGCTACTACCTGCGCCGGGCGCTCGACGCGTTCGACGGCGACGTGCGCGCCGCGGTGGCCTCGTACAACGCCGGCCTGGGTGCGGTGGCGCAGTGGCGCGCCGAGGCGGCCGCGGACGGGCATGCGCTGCGGGTCGCCGACATCCCCTACGCGGAGACCAGGGCCTACGTCAGGCAGGTCCTGGAGTCGCGCCGGGTATACCGTGAGATGTACGGCGACCGCCTGCCGACGCCGGCCGAGCCCGGGTGAGCGGCCAGGCACCGCCCGCGCGACACGCACGCGGTTCTTGCGAACACCTGTTCGTATTGGTAGCATCGAGGACGCATGAGTGACTTCAGGATCCAGGCCGCCTACGGCCTCACCGGCGACCAGCCGGAGGCCGTCGCCGCGCTCAGCGAGGGCGTCGTGCGCGGCGACCGCTATCAGACCCTCCTCGGCGTCACCGGCTCCGGCAAGACCTTCACGATGGCCAACGTCATCGAGAAGGTGCGCAAGCCCACGCTCGTCATCGCCCACAACAAGACGCTGGCGGCCCAGCTCTGCAACGAGTTCCGCGAGTTCCTGCCCGACAACGCGGTCGAGTACTTCGTCAGCTACTACGACTACTACCAGCCCGAGGCGTACGTCGCCGCGCAGGACCTCTACATCGAGAAGGACTCGTCCATCAACGACGAGATCGACCGCCTGCGCCACGCCGCCACCACGTCTCTGTTCCTCCGCCGCGACGTGGTGATCGTCGCCAGCGTGAGCTGCATCTACGGCCTGGGATCGCCCGAGGACTACCTCGAGAAGATGGTGCTCCTGCAGGTCGGCCAGACCGTCGAGCGCGACGAGATGCTGCGCAAGCTCGTCGACATCCAGTACGCGCGCAACGACTTCGAGCCCGCGCGCGGCAAGTTCCGCGTGCGCGGCGACTCGGTGGAGATCTGGCCCGCCGCGCAGGACACCGCCATCCGCGTGCAGCTGTGGGGCGACGAGGTGGAGCAGATCGTCGGCTTCGACCCGGTCAGCGGCGAGGTGCTCGAGCGGCCGGAGCACGTCGCCATCTACCCGGCCACGCACTTCGTCACCAACGACCCGGCCATCGAGCGCTCCCTCGTCGAGATCCGCCGCGAGATGGAGGATCGCTGCGCCTGGTTCGAGGAGAACGGCAAGATCCTGGAGGCGCACCGCCTGCGCCAGCGCACCCAGTACGACATGGAGATGCTGCGCGAGATGGGCTACTGCAGCGGCATCGAGAACTACTCGCGTATCCTGCTCGGCAAGGAGCCGGGGGCCACGCCGAACTGCCTGCTCGACTACTTCCCCGACGACTTCCTCTGCTTCGTCGACGAGTCGCACATGTCGCTGCCGCAGATCCGCGCCATGTCGGAGGGCGACAAGTCGCGCAAGCAGCAGCTGGTGGACTACGGCTTCCGCCTGCCGAGCGCCCTGGACAACCGGCCGCTGCGCTTCGCCGAGTTCCTCGAGAAGGTACCGCAGCTCGTCTTCGTGAGCGCCACGCCGGGGGAGTTCGAGCTCGCCCACAGCGTCAACATCGCCGAGCAGATCATCCGGCCGACCGGCCTCGTCGACCCGCAGGTCCAGGTGCGCCCCACGGAGGGGCAGATCGACGACCTCATGAATGAGATCAGGCGACGGGTCGACAAGGACCAGCGCGTGCTCATCACCACGCTCACCAAGCGCATGGCCGAGGACCTCACCGACTACCTCATCGAGAACGGCTTCAAGGTGCGGTACCTGCACAGCGAGGTCGACACCCTGGAGCGCATCCAGATCGTGCGCGACCTCAGGCTCGGGGAGTTCGACGTCCTCGTGGGCATCAACCTGTTGCGTGAGGGGCTCGACCTGCCCGAGGTCACGCTGGTCGCCATCCTCGACGCCGACAAGGAAGGTTTTCTGCGTGGCCAGACGGCCCTCGTGCAGACGATCGGCCGGGCCGCGCGCCACGTCGAAGGCACGGTCATCATGTACGCCGACCGCATGACAGCGGCCATGGAGTACGCCATCGGTGAGACCGACCGCCGCCGCGCCAGGCAGACGGCGTTCAACGAGGAGCACGACATCACCCCGCTCAGCGTGATCAAGGGCGTGAGCGATATCTCGACGATGCTGAGCGACGCGGCGGCCGTGCCCACCAAGGGCCGCCGCGCCGCCAAGGCCGTGGCCAAGAAGATGGCGATGCCGCGCGCCGACCTCGAGAAGCTTCTCGCGAGCCTCGAGGCCGAGATGTTCGAGGCGGCTGACCAGCTCAAGTTCGAGTACGCGGCCAAGCTGCGCGACGAGATCAAGGAGCTCGGCAAGGAGCTCGTGCGGAGAGGAGAAGCAGTTGGCTGACGCCATGCACCTGCAGCGGCTGATCGCCGCGGCCGAGGACTTCGGCGCCGACCGGGCGGCGCCGCTGCCGGCCGTGGCCGTCGTCGTCGACGAGCGCGTGAACCTCAAGTGCCGCGTCCCGCTGTGCTCGGGCTACGGCCACAACCTCATGTGCCCGCCGGTGGTCATGCCCGCCGATCAGACACGCGGCGTGCTGGCGAAGTACGGCGACGCGCTGGTCGTCCAGCTGGACATCCCCGTCACCCAGGAGTGCGTCGACGAGCAGCTCGCGGGCCGCACCTACGCCGAGGCGAAGTCGGACGACGAGCAGATCGACGGGCTGCGCGAGAGCCAGAACCGCTTCGCCCACCTCATGACCGACCTCGAGCGCGCCGCCTTCAAGCTCGGCTATCGCTACGCGGCCGCCTTCTCCGGCGGCGAGTGCGTGCTCTGCGACGAGTGCGTCGGCCAGACCTCCGGCGAGGCCTGCCGCCACCCCTTCGAGGCGCGGCCGTCCATGGAGGCCGTGGGCATCGACGTCGTCGCCACGGCCGAGGCGGCCGGCCTCACCGTCGAGCTGCCCGCCGAGGACCACCCGGCGTGGACGGGCCTCCTGCTGATCGATTGAGCCTATGACCCACGACCTCATCATCACCGGCGCCCGCGAGCACAACCTCAAGGACATCTCCCTGAGGCTGCCGCGCGACCGCTTCATCGTCATCACCGGCCTCTCCGGCTCGGGGAAGTCGTCGCTGGCCTTCGACACCATCTACGCCGAGGGCCAGCGCCGCTACGTCGAGAGTCTCTCGGCCTACGCGCGCCAGTTCCTCGGCCAGATGGACAAGCCGGACGTCGACAGCATCGAGGGCCTCTCGCCGGCGATCTCCATCGACCAGAAGACGACGTCCCGCAACCCGCGCTCGACCGTCGGGACCGTCACCGAGATCTACGACTACCTGCGCCTGCTCTACGCGCGCGTCGGGCACCCGCACTGCCCGAACTGCGGGCGGCCGATCTCCGGCCAGAGCGTGCAGCAGATCGTCGACCAGGTCGGGGAGCTCGACGGGGGGACGCGCTTCAGCGTCGTCGCGCCGATGGTGCGCGGCCGCAAGGGCGAGTACGGCAAGCTCTTCGAGCAGCTGCGCGCCGACGGCTTCACGCGCGTGAAGGTCGACGGCGAGGTCCGGGAGCTCGAGGAGGACATCGACCTCGACAAGAAGTTCAAGCACGACATCGCCGTCATCGTCGACCGGCTGGTCATGAAGGAGGGGCTGCGGCGGCGGCTCACCGACTCCATCGAGACCGCCGCCGCCCTGGCCGACGGCCTCGTCGACATCGAGCTCGCCGGCGACGACGCCCGCACGCTCGCCTTCAGCGAGAAGTTCGCCTGCATCCACTGCGGCATCTCGCTGCCGGAGATCGAGCCGCGCATCTTCAGCTTCAACACACCGCACGGCGCCTGCCCTGCGTGCCACGGCCTCGGCTTCACCCAGGAGATCGACCCGGAGCTGGTCGTCCCCGACGGGTCCGTGAGCATCGACCAGGGCGCCTTGCTGCCCTACGGCCAGCTCTCGTTCGGCTGGCTGGAGCAGGTCTTCGAGAGCATCGCCAAGACGCTAGGCGTCGACACGAGCGTGCCCTGGGACGACATGCCCGAGGAGCAGCGGGACCTGTTCCTCTACGGCACCGGCAAGGAACGCATCCCGCTGAGCTACCGCAACTACCAGGGGCGCATGCGCCACTACACGTCGAGCTTCCCCGGCGTCCTCAAGCACCTGGAGCGTCGCTTCGCGGAGACGGAGTCGGAGCAGGTCCGCCAGAAGATCGAGGAGTACATGGCCGACCGGCCGTGCCCGGAGTGCCACGGCGCGCGGCTCAAGCCGACGAGCCTCGCCGTCACCGTCGGCGAGCGCAACATCCACGAGTTCACGCTGATGAGCGTGCGGGAGGCGCTCGGCTTTCTGAGCGACCTGTCGCTCAGCGACACCGAGCGCCTCATCGGCAGCCGCGTGATCAAGGAGATCGGCGAGCGCCTGCGCTTCCTCAACGACGTCGGCGTCGGCTACCTCACGCTGCAGCGCGCCTCGGCCACGCTCTCCGGCGGCGAGGCGCAGCGCATCCGGCTGGCCACCCAGATCGGCTCGGCGCTGGTCGGCGTGCTCTACATCCTCGACGAGCCCAGCATCGGCCTGCACCAGCGCGACAATCGCCGGCTCATCGAGACGCTCCTGCGCCTGCGCGACCTCGGCAACACCGTCGTCGTGGTCGAGCACGACGAGGAGACGATGCGCTCGGCCGACCACATCGTCGACATGGGACCGGGCGCCGGCGAGCACGGCGGCCGGGTGGTCGCCGAGGGCACGCCGCAGGAGGTCATGGACGACGGCGGGTCGCTCACCGGCGACTTCCTCGCCGGCCGCCGCCGCATCGAGCTGCCCGGCCAGCGGCGGCTGCCGCTGCAGTGGTTCACGGTGCGCGACGCGCGCATGCACAACCTGCGCGGCATCGACGTGTCCTTCCCCGTGGGCGCCTTCACCTGCGTCACCGGCGTCTCCGGCTCGGGCAAGTCCACGCTCGTCAACGAGATCCTCTACAAGGGCATGGCGGCGCGCCTCAACCGCGGCACCAAGCTGCGCGCCGGCGAGCACGGCGGCATCGACGGCGCCAGGCTGCTCGACAAGGTCATCGACATCGACCAGTCGCCGATCGGCCGCACGCCACGCAGCAATCCGGCCACGTACACCGGCGTGTTCGATCACATCCGCCAGCTGTTCGCGCAGACCCCGGAGAGCAAGCTCCGCGGCTACAAGCCGGGCCGCTTCAGCTTCAACGTCAAGGGCGGCCGCTGCGAGACCTGCCGCGGCGACGGGCAGATCAAGATCGAGATGCACTTCCTGCCCGACGTCTACGTCCCCTGCGAGGCCTGTCACGGCAAGCGCTACAACCGCGACACGCTCGAGGTCTGGTACAAGGGCAAGAACATCGCCGAGGTCCTCGAGATGAGCGTCGAGGAATCGGTCGAGTTCTTCGCCAACGTGCCGCGCATCGCGCGGCGCCTCAAGGCGCTCGACGAGGTCGGCCTCGGCTACGTCAAGCTCGGCCAGCCGGCGACGACGCTGTCCGGCGGCGAGGCCCAGCGGGTCAAGCTCGCCGCCGAGCTCAGCAAGGTCGCCACCGGCAAGACGCTCTACATCCTCGACGAGCCCACCACCGGCCTGCACTTCGCCGACATCGACAAGCTGCTCGAGATGCTGCAGCGCCTCGTCGACCAGGGCAACACCGTGGTCGTCATCGAGCACAACCTCGACGTCATCAAGAGCGCCGACTGGGTCATCGACCTCGGCCCGGAGGGCGGCGACGAGGGCGGCGCGGTCGTCGCCACCGGCACGCCGGAGGAGCTCGCCGGCCTGCCCGACCTCTCGCACACCGGCGAGTTCCTCGCCCGGGCGCTCGGCGCGCAGGCGGCCGCGGCGCGGCAGGCCGTCGACGCCCAGCGGGCCGGCGCCGGGTGAGCCGTCGGGGCCCGGCTCGAGAGCCCGCATCGGATGAGCGGCGATCCTGACCTCACGGTGATCGCCGCCTTCCCCGACGGCGTCAGCGGCTCGGTGCTCGCGTCGGCGCTCGAGTCCGCCGGTATCCCCGTCGAGGTGCGCGCCGGCCCCGCCGGCTGGCTGTTCCCCGGCGCCGGCGGGGGCCTCGGGCCTGTGGAGGTGCTCGTGCCACGCGCGTTCGCCGCGGACGCGCGCGCGCTCATGGACGAGCTCGACGCGGACGACTGACGCGTCGCCGACGCGCTGACGCGCCGGCGCGCCGGCGCGGCACGGGGCCGGCCACGTTTTCTCCTGCGAGACCCGGGCACGGTTAACGGACAACCGAGTCCCGGAGCCTACGCGCGAAGGCCGGGAGCGGCATCGCGAGACGCAGGAGAGTCAACGACATGAGCAGCACGACAGAGACAGTCATCGAGGTCCGTGACCTCGTGAAGGTCTACGGCGGCGAGACGCGCGCCGTCGACCACGTGAGTTTCGAGATCGACAGAGGCGAGCTGTTCGGCTTCCTGGGCCCCAACGGAGCCGGCAAGACGACGACCATCCGCATCCTCTCCACGCTGCTCAAGCCGACGTCCGGCGTGGCCCGTGTCGCCGGGTACGACGTGGTGGGCGACGCCGGCGAGGTGAGGAAGCGGCTCGGCCTCGCCATGCAGACCCCTACCCTCGACGCCTTCTCGACCGGCCGTGAGACACTCGAGCTGGCCGGCCGGCTGCACCGCATGCCGGCGCGCGAGATCCGCGGCCGCACCGACGAGCTCCTCCAGCTCATGGGCCTCGAGGCCGCCGCGAAGAAGCTCACCGGACAGTACTCGGGCGGGATGAAGCGCCGTCTCGACCTCGCGGCCGCGCTCATGCACCGGCCCGAGGTGCTCATCCTGGACGAGCCCACCGAGGGCCTCGACCCCCAGAGCCGCACCGCCCTGTGGGAGGAGCTCGAGCGCATCAACATCGAGGGCACCACGATGCTCCTGACGACCCACTACATGGAGGAGGCGGACCGCCTCTGCACGCGGCTCGCCATCATCGACAACGGCCACGTCGTGGTGGAGGGCCGGCCCGACACCCTCAAGGCGGGCGTCGGCGCCGACACGGTGGTCCTTCGACTCGGTCAGGACGGCCGCGAGGCGAGCCCTCCGGCAGGCCGCCGGTCGCCGGTCGCCGCCGTCCGGCGCGAGGGAGACGGGGCGGACGGGGACGAGCGGACGGCCGAGCTCTGCAGTCTGCTCGAGGGCATGGTGCCCTGTGAGGCCGTGGCCTCCCACCCGGACGGAGTGACGCTCTCGGTCCCCGACGCAAGCGCGGCCATCCCCGCGCTGCTGCGGCGGCTGGACGGCAACGGGCTCGACATCTCCGGCCTGGAGATGAGCCGGCCGAGCCTTGACGATGTGTTCCTGAAGTACACCGGCCGCCACATCCGTGAGGAAGCGGCCGATCAGCCGATCATCATGGGGTTCTGACGATGAACGACATCACCACATTCGCCTACGACACCTACTGGCTGGGCCTGCGCACGACGCGGCGCTTCTTCCGCGTCCCCGCCAACCTGATCAGCATCATCTTCTTCCCGCTCATCCAGCTGCTGGTCTTCAGCCAGCTCTACAAGGACATCATCCAGCTGCCGGCCTTCGGCACCGACAGCTATCTCGCCTACCTCGCTCCCGGGCAGGTCGTCTTCGCCTCGTTCCTCGCGGTGGGCTGGGCGGGCTACGGGATGCTGGTGGAGTACCGCACCGGCTACCTCGACAAGCTGCGCGCCACACCCATCGCGCGCACCTCCATCCTCGCGGGTGAGATGGTGCCGCTGTTCTTCGAAGCGGCAATCATCGCCGGCGTGCTCCTCGGCGTGAGCGTGCTCCTCGGTGCCACCCTGGTGACCGGCCTGGGAGGGCTGCTCCTGATCCTCTTCCTCTCGGGCGTGTTCGGCATCGCGTTCGCCGGGGTCAACTTCATCGCCGCCCTGCTCACCAAGAGCGAGCAGGCGGCCAGCGCGCTCTCGCTGTTGATGTTCCCGGTGGTCTTCATCTCGACGGCGTTCGTGCCGGTCGAGCTGATGCCTGGGTGGATGCAGAGCTTCAACGCCTGGAACCCGGTCAGCTACCAGATCGAAGCGATCCGCGCGCTGATGACGGTGGGCTACGACTGGAGTGCCATCGGCAGCGCGCTGCTCGCCGACGCCATCGTCGGCGTCGTCCTGCTGGCGGGGACCCTCTGGGCGTTCAGGCGGCTGGCGAACTGACGCGACCCTCCACCGCCCGGGGCCGGAAGGGCCTCCGGCCCCGGGCGGTACAATGACGGTGATGACCGGTCAGCCTCAGCGTCGCGATCACCTCGACGACCTCCGCATCACCCTCAAGCGCATCCCCAACGAGCCCGGCGTCTACCGCTTTCTCGACGCCGGCGGCGCCGTCCTCTACGTGGGCAAGGCGAAGGCCTTGCGCAAGCGCGTGGCGAACTACCTGCGCCCGTCGGCGACGCCGCACGGGCGCACCGGCGAGATGCTCGCGCAGGCGGCCGGCATCGACTGGACGGTGACGGCGTCCGAGTCGGAGGCACTCCTCCTCGAAGACAACTTCATCAAGGAGGAGCGCCCGCCCTACAACCTGCGGCTGCGCGACGACAAGAGCTACCCGTCCATCGAGGTCACGCTGAACGACGAGTGGCCACGCGTGCGCTTCTTCCGCGGCCGCCGCGTCCCCGGCAACCTCTACTTCGGGCCGTTCTCGAGCGCGCGCAAGGTCCGCGACACGCTCGAGCTCATCGGCCGCATCTTCCCGTACCGCAAGTGTCGCGGCCCGCAGCCGGGGCGACCGAGCGGCTCGCCCTGCCTGCAGTACTTCATCAAGCGCTCGCTGGGCCCGTGCGACGGGCGGGTGACCCACGAGGAGTACATGGGCGCGGTCAACCAGGCGATCGACTTCCTGCGCGGCCGTCTCGGTGCCGTGGAGAAGGACATCGAGCGCGAGATGACGGCGGCCGCGGCAGCGCAGGAGTTCGAGAAGGCGGCGCTGCTGCGCGACCGGCTCGCCGCGGTGCGCCACGTGCAGGAGCGCCAGACCACCCGGGTGGACGAGCGCGAGGCCTTCGATGTGGTCGGGCTCTCGCAGGCCGACCCGGGCGCCAACGTGCAGGTGTTCCGCGTGCGCGACGGCGCCGTGGTCGACCGCCAGTCCTTCTACCTCGAGAACGCGGCCGGGCGTGAGCTCACCGACGTGCTCGAGGAGTTCCTGCTCGAGTTCTACTGGGAGGGTTCGGTCATCCCGGGGGAGGTGGTCGCGCCGCTCGAGGACGGCGCCGGCCTCGGCGCCGTGCTCGGAGAGCGGCGCGGCTCCAGCGTCGACGTCCGCGCCGCCAGGCGCGGCGCCAAACGCCGCCTGCTGGAGCTGGCGCAGCACAACGCCGACCTCGCCGCCGAGGCCGAGTCCGACCGTCTGGCACGGCGCTCGACCTCGCGCATCGAGTCCCTCGAGGGGCTGCGCGACGGCCTGGCGCTCGAGCGCCTGCCGCTGCGCATCGAGTGCTACGACATCTCCAACCTCGGCGAGCAGCATCCGGTCGGCTCGATGGTCGTCTTCGAGGGCGGCATGCCGAAGAAGGCGCACTACCGCAAGTTCGCCGTGCGCGACGCGACCGGGCAGGACGACTTCGCGATGATGAACCAGGTGCTGCGCCGGCGCTTCGAGCGCCGCGCGGACGACGCCGGTGACTACGACGAGAGCTTCGCCGCGCTGCCGGACCTCGTCGTCGTCGACGGCGGCAAGGGGCAGCTCTCGGCCGCCGTCGCCGCCCTCCGCGACGCCGGCGCCGACGTCGACGTCGTCAGCCTCGCCAAGCAGCGTGAGGAGGTGTTCGTGCCGGGGCGCCGCGAGCCCCTGCCGCTCCCGGCCGACGATCCGGGCTCGCTGCTGCTGCAGCGCATCCGCGACGAGGCACACCGCTTCGCGGTGACGTACCATAGGCAGCGGCGCGGCGCCGACCTGCTCCGCTCGTCGATCTTCGACGAGCTGCCGCAGGTCGGCCCCGTGCGCCGGCGGCGCATCCTGGAGCACTTCGGCAGCCCCGAGCGCTTCCTCAGCGCCGGCCGGGAGGAGATCGAGCGCGTGCCGGGACTGCCGCGCAAGGTCGCAAGGGAGATCTATGCGCACCTCCACAAGACTGGCTGACGCGTACGAGGGGCTCGGCCGCGTCACCGAGGAGTTCTACGTCTGCTCCTTGGGCGTCGGCCGGCTGCTGCTCGCCGGCGATCTGCCGCTCGAGCTCGGTCTGCCGGACCGCGAGGCGTGGGCCCCGCCCGGCTACTGCGCCGGCAGCCGCTGGGTGCTGCAGGTCGAGCGGTACTTCGCCGGCGAGCGCGTGACCTTCGACCTCGACGTCGACGCCTACGCGGCGGCGCACGGGTTCACCGGCTTCGAGCGCGACGTGTACCGGGCGCTCGCGCGGGTCCCTTACGGCGAGGTCGTCAGCTACCGTGACCTCGCCCGCGAGGCGGGACGCCCCAACGCCTACCGCGCCGTCGGCTCGGCCATGGCCCGCAACGAGCTGCCGGTGATCCTTCCGTGCCACCGGGTCATCAAGAACGACGGCCGGCTCGGCCACTACGGCGACGATCCGGCCTGGAAGGAGCGTCTGCTGGCGCTCGAGGGCGTGCGCGTGGCGGAGGGGAGGGTGGCGTGACCGAGGCGCTGCAGTTCGTCATCATCACGGGCCTGTCGGGGGCGGGCAAGTCGCAGGCGATGGACTCGTTCGAGGACGCCGGCTGGTTCTGCGTCGACAACCTGCCGCCCGAGCTGGTGCCGACGCTCGTCGACCTGTTCCGCCGCGAGGGCAGCAAGGTCGACCGGGTCGCCGTCGTCAGCGACGTCCGCGGCGGCGAGTACTTCGAGCGCCTTGAGCAGTTGCTCGACGAGCTGCACGAGCGCAGCGTCGAGTACACGCTCGTCTTCCTCGAGGCCTCGAACGAGGCGCTCGTCCGTCGCTTCAAGGAGACCCGCCGCCGGCACCCCCTGGCGGCGCGCGGCAGCGTCATCGACGGCATCCGCCTCGAGCGCCGGCGCCTCGCCGGGCTGCGCGAGCGCGCCCACCTGATCATCGACACGAGCGACATCTCGATCCACCAGCTCAAGGCGCGCCTCAACGAGGACCTCATCCAGCACACGCGGCGCACCAACATCGTCTTCGCCGTGGTGTCGTTCGGCTACAAGTACGGCATCCCGATCGACGCCGACCTGCTCTTCGACGTCCGCTTTCTGCCCAACCCGCACTACGACCTGCGGCTGCGCCCGCTCACCGGCCTCGACGACGAGGTGCGGGACTTCGTCCTCGCGTCGCCCGGCACCAGCGAGTACCTCGAGCGCCTGTTCCCGCTGCTCGACTTCCTGTTCCCGCGCTACGCCGCCGAGGGCAAGGCGCACCTCACCATCGGCGTCGGCTGCACCGGCGGGCGGCACCGGTCGGTGACCGTCGCGCAGCTCATCGGCCAGCGCTACGAGAAGCAGGGGTACTACACGGTCGTGCGGCACCGGGACATCACCCGGGATTAATCGATGAGGCGATCCCTCGAGTGGCTCGTCCCCGGGCTGGGGCTCAAGCGCTGGATCCTGCTGGCCTGCGCCGGCGGCGTGCTCCTCGTGTACTCGGTGATCTTCGCGGTCGGCGTACTCTGGTCACCGCAGCTCATGCGCGGGCTGGGCATGGGCTGGCTTGAGACCCGGCACTGGGCGGCGCTGCTGCTCTCGATCGACGGGATGGCCGTCGGCCTGTTCGCGCTCGCCTACGGGGCGCGGCGCGTCTGGCTCTTCCAGAAGACGACGCCGGAGACGGCCGGCGAGATCCGCGCCGCCAGCCGGCTCGCGCGCGGGCCGCGCGTGGTCGCGGTCGGCGGCGGCAACGGCCTCGCCGCCCTCCTGCGCGGCCTCAAGTCGCACACGAGCAACCTCACCGCCGTGGTGACCATGGCCGACGACGGCGGCAGCTCCGGCCTCCTGCGCCGGGACATGGGCATGCCGCCGCCCGGTGACCTGCGCAACTGCCTGGTCGCGCTGGCCGACGACGAGTCGATGATGAGCCAGCTCTTCCAGTATCGCTTCCCCGCCGACGGCGGCCTGCAGGGCCACAGCTTCGGCAACCTCTTCATGGCCGCGCTCTCCGAGGTCACCGGCGACTTCGAGCGCGCCGTGCGCGAGTCGACCCACGTGCTCAAGGTGCGTGGCCGGGTGCTGCCGTCCACGCTCGACGACGTGGTGCTGCACGCGCAGCTCGAGGGCGGCGGGCAGGTGAGCGGCGAGAGCACGATCACCGCCGCCGAGCGCCTGCCGCGGCGCGTGTGGCTCACGCCCGAGGCGCCGCGCGGTATGCCCCAGGCGGTCGCGGCCATCGCCAGGGCCGACCTCGTCGTGCTCGGCCCCGGCAGCCTGTACACGAGCGTCATCCCCAACGCGCTCGTGCCCCAGGTGCGCGAGGCGCTCGAGCGCACGCGCGCCTGGGTCGTCTACGTCTGCAACGTCATGACCGAGCCGGGCGAGACCGACGGCTACACGGCCGCCGACCACCTCGAGGCCCTCCAGCGCCACGGGCTCGCCGGCATGATCGACGCCGTCCTCGTGAACGACGCCCCGGTCTCGGACGAGCTGCTCGCCAGCTACGAGCGCTTCGGCGCCGTGCCGGTCGTCGTCGACGACGAGCGCCTCAAGGCGCTCGGCGTCAAGGTCGTCCGCGCGCCGGTGGCCGCCGAGAGCGGCGTCGTCCGGCACGACTCCGAGCGCCTCTCGCAGGCGCTCCTTCGCCTCGTCAGGTAGCGCCGTGGGCTTCACCAGCGACGTCAAGCGCGAGCTGGTGACGATCCTGCCCACGGCCGACCACTGCCGGCGGGCGCAGCTCTCCGGCCTCCTGTTCGGCGCCGGCGTGTTCGAGATCGCCGCCGGCGGTCACTTCGGCGTGCGCGTCTCCGTCGGCCTGCCGGCGATCGCGCGGCACCTGCTGGCGCTCCTCAAGCCGCGGGAGGTCGAGGCTTCGCTGCGCACCGTCGACAGCGCGCCGATCGGGCTGCGCTACGAGGTGCTGCTCGGCGACGAGGGCCGCGACCTGCAGGTGCTCAACGAGCTGGGCGTCCTCTCCGACGACCTCACCGTGCAGATGACGGTCCCGCGGCGGCTGGTGGAGCGTCGCTGCTGCCTCGTCGCGTTCGTGCGTGGGCTCTTCCTCGGGTGCGGCTCCATGTCGGCTCCCGGCGCGCCGGTGCACGCCGAGTTCACCGTCGAGGACGCCGGCTTCGCCGAGCAGGTGCAGCGCCTGCTCGGCCGCCTGGAGCTGCCGTTCTCGCTGACCGCGCGCGACCGCAACGTCGCCTGCTACACCAAGCGCGGGCAGACGGCCGCGGACCTGCTCGCCGTGCTGGGCGCGCACGACTCGCGCCTCCGCTGGGAGGAGCACGCCGTCCTCGGGACGGTGCGCGAGAGCGCCAACCGGCTCGCCAACTGCGACGCCGCCAACGCGCGGCGCGCGGCGGCGGCCGGCGCGCGTCAGGCCGCCGCGATGCGCGCGCTCATGGCGTCCCCCGCCTGGAGCAGCCTGCCGGCGCCGCTGCGCGAGGTCGCCGAGCTCCGGGTCGAGTACCCCTACTACAGCCTGCAGGAGCTCGCCGACGTGGCCGACCCGCCGCTGAGCCGGTCGGCGCTGAACCATCGCCTGCGCCGGCTCGCCGCCATCGCGGGCGAGGCGAGCTGACTCACATGCTGCGCGCGGCGCGGATGGTGAGCTCGCCGAGCCGGTACGTGTAGCTGCCCATCTCGTTGTCGTACCAGCCGAAGACCTTGACGTGCGTGAGCGGGATGCGCACCGTGTCCTCGCGCGGCCCCTCGTCCGGCGTCCGCGGCGGCACGCGCAGGGTCATGAACCCCGTGCGCGTGTGCGTCTCGGCGCCCTCGATGACGACGGCGGCGTCCTCGCCGAGCATGTCGGCGGAGACGTTCTGCTCGTCGGTGTACTTGAGCAGGCCCCTCGCCTCGCCCTCGGCGGCGTCGCGGTAGATGGCGTTGATCGCCTCCCGTTCCACCGAGACCGTGCCGTCGGCGAGGGTCTCGCTCTGGAACGTCACGTTGAGGATGATGAGGCTGACGCTCTGCGTGGGGACGCGCACCGAGTCGCCCATGAAGCCGATGGTGCCGATCTCGGGCATGACCTGCTCCAGCGCGGCGGCGGCGTTGGTCGACGTCAGCACGAGGTTACCGATGGCGCCGCGGCTCTTGCGCAGGTCCGTGGCTCCGGCCTTGGGCACCGAGTCGAGCACCGGCTGCGAGTTGGTGACCGCGTGGATGGTGCTCATGCCGGCGGTGATCATGTCTTTGGTGAGGTCGCGGTCGAGCAGCGGCCGGATCATGTGCGCCAGCGCGGTCGTCGTGCACGACGCCGCCGAGACGAGCGTGTGCTTCGCCGGGTCGAACTCGTAGTCGTTGATGCCGTGAACGAGGATGGCGGCGTCGGGGGGCAGCGGTGTGCCCTTCTGCCTGACCTTGAACGGCGAGCTCTGGACGACGACGGCCGCGCCCGCCGCGAGGTGGCCGCGGAGAGAGCCGCGCGGCGCGTCCGGGTCGGCGTGCGGGTCGCGGAAGGTGCCGGTCGCGTCGACGACGAGGACGACGCCGTGGTCGCGCCACGGGATGTCCTTGGGATCGCGCGCCTCGCGAAGGATGACGATCTCCTTGCCGTAGGCGCTGATCAGGCCGCGCTCCTCGTCCACGACGCTCATGTCGCGCACGCCCGAGCGGCCGAAGAGGAAGCGGTGGAGCGGGCCGTAGGTCGTGTCTTTGGAGAGGTACTGCACGACCGATTCCAGCGAGGTGCCCACGGGGCGGCCCGTGTTCACGACGAAGCGGTCGAAGTCGTCGCGCCCGAGGTGGTGCCAGAGCGTGAGTTTGCCGATGCGGCCGATCCCATTGATGCCGAGGGTCCGTTGTGCGCCCATCCCTGCGGTACCTCCTGTCGCGGCGCCGGACCTCCCCGTCGGACGGGCCTCTCCGGCGGCCGCTCGCGTGTGCGGTCGGCTCCATCGTAACGCAGGCGTGAACGGCGGCGGACCGTCAGCCCGGCCAGGACCGGCGGGCGAGGTATCATGAGCGTCGTGAGGACCTCGCCCGTACCCTTCGACTCCGACGCCCTGCGCGTCAACCTCGCCACCACGGCGCAGGAGGTGGTCATCCCCGACCGCTACCTGCCGCTGCTGGCGGCGGTCGACGGCCTGCACGGCGTGCGCACCGCCCTCGCGGAGACCTTGAGCGAGTACTTCCACACCTTCCGCAACGCGGACCTGCTCGTCGACGGCCTCCAGACGACCCTGTTGCGCAACTGGTCGTACTTCGAGCGCGCACCGGATCGGCCCGAGCTGTTCCGGCTGCTCGCGGAGCTGGTCGTCGGGCTGCTCGACTCCGCGCCGACGCCGGAGCAGTTCTCGCTCCTCCTGCGCGCCCTCCTCACCTGGTCGGCGGACACGCTGGCCGGGCCGTATGCCGATGCCTACGACGAGGCGCTCGCGGCGCTCGGCGAGGCTCTGCGGCGGCTGCTGGCGGAGCACGAGGCCGAGTTCCTCGAGCGCGACACCCTGGTGCGCAACCTCGTCGAGCGGGCGGCGTCGCGGCCGGCGCTCGCGCCCGGCTTCCTGGCGCTCTACCGGGGCGTCCTCGCGGCGAGCTACCGGCGCGTGGAAGAGTACCTCGACGTGCCCGCCTGGGCGCTCACCCAGGGAGAGCATCTCACCGACCCCGGCGCCGTCGCCGGCCAGTTCGCCTTCCTCACCGAGCGGCGGCTGTCGACGCTCCAGCAGGCGCTCGAGGCGGCGCCGGACGAGCGCCTGCTCACGCCCACGTTCCCGCTCTTCTCGACGATCCTCGGTGAGGCCATCGACGCCTTGTTCCGGGTGGAGAACCTCGAGGACCGCTTCGCCGTCTGCCTCTTCTTCCTCAAGGACGAGACGCTGGGCTACCGCCAGAAAGAGGTCATGGCCGACCTCCTCGGCGTGGTCAAGCAGATGATGCGCCCCGACCGGCACACGGACGCGGAGCGCATCCTCACGCGGCTCACCGCGTTCTTCCGCGACCGCGACAACGAGTTCCTGCTCACGCGCTTCCAGTGCTACGAGGCCATCGGGGTGGCGATCGGCGAGGCCGGCAACGTCAAGGCCGCCGACCACCTGATCGAGGACATCCTGTACTGGAAGTTCCAGTACCCCGACATCCACGGCGCCACGGACGAGTGGGAGACCGTGGTCAACCCGTACCACCTGCCGAAGATCCGCTGCTGGATGCACATCATCGAGTCGAACCCGGCGCTCTTCGAGCGGCTGGCGGCGGCGCTCAACGTGCAGCTCCGCCTGGGCGGCGTCTTCATCGCCGACACCGATCTCTTCCAGCGCGACGTGACGCGCTTCCTCGACGCCGACATCCGGCCGATCTACTTCGTCGCCAAGCAGCTCCTGCGCACGCTGCCGGTGTACTTCAACGAGGTCGGGGCGGAGGGCGAGCTGCGCTCGGTCTCCACCCAGATCGACGAGGTCTGCGGGCGCCGCGACACGCTCATGCACTTCCTGCGCAAGCAGGTGCACGCGGAGTCGTCGAACCGCATGGTCGACTTCAGCCGCGCCGTCCTCGAGTACTGGCGGACGCTCGACCCGGAGGGGCTGGAGCCGTACATCTCGGCGAACACGCTGGCTGCGGTGCGCAGCGAGCGTGAGTGGGCCCGGGGGCCGCATGAGGTGCTCGCCGGCCTGGCGAAGCAGGCCGGTCGCGACGGGGGAGGCACGGTGCTCGACGAGCTCCTCGCCCTGGCGCCGGGGAAGCTCCAGGAGCGTCTCGGCCTCGGCGGGAACGGCGCCGGCCCGGCGGAGCGTTCCTCCGTCGCGGTGGCCCGGCGCCGGGTCGCCCTCCTCGTCCGCACCTACCAGCTGCTCGCGCGCAAGTACTCGCTCGCGGCCGACGACGTCGGGACGGCGGTCGGCCGCGACCTCAAGCTCGACGGCAAGATGCGGCATCGGTTCGAGGCCGCGCTGGCGCGCTGGCAGGCGCGGCCCGTGCCGCGCACGCGCGACGCGCTGCTCGACGCGTCCCTGACCGTGCTCGAGCAGCTCAAGGCGATCATCCTCGGCCCCGCGTCCGCGGCCGCGACCGAGAACATCTACCAGAAGCGGCACATCGCCGCCGGGATCCCCTCCATCTACGGCAACTACAGCGAGCCGCGGTTCGACGCTCTCGGGCTCTCCTTCCGCCTTGAGAACCTCGTCGCCCGGCTGCTCGACGACGCCGTGTCCGAGGGCATCGAGCTGTACGTCACGCGCGCGTCCCTGCGGCGCATGGCGACGGCCCTGCGGCGCTTCGAGCGCGCGCTGGCCGTCGACGGCGTCGACTCGCGCGCGCTGGGCGCCAACCTGGCGATGCTCGAGGCCACTTTCGCCAGCCGCAACTTCACCTTCCGCCAGTATCAGAACGTCTTCCAGTTCCTCGCCAACAGCGTGACCGAACTCTCGTCGATGTCGGTGCTCAGCCACGAGCAGGTCCTGCACTCGGTCCTCGTCAACGACCCGCGCCAGTGCGAGGCGCGCGGCCTGCCCGTGGACGCCGTCGCCGAGATGGTCTTGCGCGAGGTGCTGGTCTCCGGCCTCGGGCTGCAGGCCCTCGACCGCTACGTGGCCGCGGCGCTGCGCCAGATCTCGATGCTGAACGGCCGCCTCGACAGCCGCGGGCTGACGCGGATGATGAACTACGACCCGGAGCGCCTCGTCTCGCCCATCCACCGGGCCAAACGCGGCACCGACGACCAGATGACGCTGGGCTTCAAGGGGCTGGGCCTCAAGCAGATGGCGGCCTACGGCCACAAGGTGCCGGAGGGCTTCGTGCTCAGCAACGAGCTCTTCCTCGCCCTGCCGGCGATGTCGTACGCGCCGCTCTACGACGACACGATCCACCGTGTCAAGGAGGCGGTGGCGGCGCTCGAGCGTCGCATACGGCTGCGGCTCGGCGACCCGGACCGGCTGCTGCTGCTCTCGATCCGGTCCGGCGCCGCGATCTCGATGCCCGGCCTCATGACCACGTTCGTCAATGTCGGCCTCAACGACCAGCTCGTCGAGGCGTTCGCGCGGCGTCCGGAGACGGCCTGGGCGGCCTGGGACAGCTACCGCCGCTTCCTGCAGTCGTGGGCCATGTCCTACGGCATCGAGCGCGACTTCTTCGATGCGATCATGACCGAGTACAAGTCGCGCTACGAGGTGGGGCAGAAGATCGACTTCACGGCCGCGCAGATGAAGGAGATCGCCTTCGCCTACAAGTCGCGCGCCCACGACCACGGCGTGGTCTTCGTCGACGACCCCTTCGCGCAGGTGATCGCCTGCATGCGCAAGGTGCTCGAGTCGTGGGACTCGGCGCCGGCGCGCCTGTACCGCCAGTACATCGGCGTCGCCGAGGAGTGGGGGACGGCCGTGGTCGTCCAGCGCATGGTCTTCGGCAACCTCAGCCGAGAGTCCGGCTCCGGCGTCACCTTCACCAACAACCCGCTCGAGCCGCACAGCCGCCAGGTCCGCCTCTTCGGCGACTTCGCCGTGCGCAGCCAGGGAGAGGACCTCGTCGGCGGGCTCGTGTTCCCGTGGCCGATCTCGGAGGCGCAGCGGCTCGGCAGCCTCACCTACCGCGGCACCGAGCACTCGCTGGAACGGGACTTCCCCGAGATCTACCAGCAACTTCTCACCGTGGCCCAGGACCTCGTCGGCGAGCGCGAGTTCGACCCCCAGGAGATCGAGTTCACCTTCGAGTCGCCGGCGGCGTCGGACTTCTACGTGTTGCAGAAGCGCTCCGCCGTCCAGGAGCAGACGCGCGACGCCGCCTACTTCGACACCACGTCGCCCAACTACGGCCCGCCGGTCGCGGTGGGCATGGGGGTGGCCGGCGGCGCCTACTCGGGGAGGGCGGCGGTCAACGCGGAGCAGATCGACCGGCTCATGGCCGCCGCCCCGGACGAGAACATCGTCCTCCTGCGCCCAGACACCGTGCCCGAGGACATCGGCATGATCACCCGCGTCAGCGGGATCCTCACGGCGAGGGGGGGCACGACGTCGCACGCCGCCGTCACCGCCAAGCGCCTGGGGAAGACGGCGGTCGTCGAGTGCGTCGACCTCGAGGTGTCGGAGAAGAAGGGCACGGTGCACCTCGCCGGCGAGGAGATCAAGGTCGGGGACTGGGTGTCCATCGACGGCCGCACGGGCAACATCTTCCTCGGGCGCATCCCGACGAGCGCTCAGCCGGCGCCCCCGCAGGCGCGCTGACGCCCGGCAGGGATGCCCGCGCGCCAGTCGCGCAAAAGTGAACAATTAGGCGCTCTATCGGACGCAACCCTCTGGTAAGCTTCGGTCGTCAAATCTATCGGGAGGACGCAATGACAGTGCGGGTAGGCATCAACGGGTTCGGCCGCATCGGCCGGCTCGTCATCCGCGCCGCGCAGCGGCACGGCGCCGACGTCGAGTTCGTCGGCATCAACGACCTGACGGACTCCAAGACCCTGGGTCACCTGTTCAAGTACGACTCGGTCCACGGCGTGTATCCCGGGACCGTGGAGGTGGAAGAAGACGCGCTCGTCATCGACGGCAAGCGCGTCCGCGTCACCGCCGAGACCGACCCGGCCAAGCTGCCGTGGCGCGAGCTCGGCGCAGACGTCGTGATCGAGTCTACGGGCCGCTTCACCGAGCGCGCCGCCGCCGCCAAGCACCTCGAGGCCGGCGCCAGCAAGGTGATCATCTCGGCGCCCGCCAAGGGCCCCGACGTCACCATCTGCCTGGGCGTCAACGAGGAGATGTACGACAAGACCGCCCACGACGTCATCAGCAACGCGAGCTGCACCACCAACTGCCTCGCGCCGATGGCCAAGGTCCTCGTCGACAACTTCGGCGTGGAGAAGGGCTTCATGACCACGATCCACGCCTACACCAACGATCAGAAGGTGCTCGACTTCCCGCACAAGGACCTCCGTCGCGCCCGCGCCGCCGCCCTCTCGATCATCCCCACGACCACCGGCGCGGCCCGCGCCGTGGCCCTGGTGATCCCCGAGCTCGAGGGCAAGCTCGACGGCTTCGCCCTGCGCGTGCCCACGCCGGACGGGTCGGCCACCGACCTCGTCGCCGAGCTCAAGACCGAGGTGACGGCCGAGGAGGTCAACGCCGCCATGAAGGCCGCCGCGGAGAGCGGCCCCATGAAGGGCATCCTGCAGTATCAGGAGGACCCGATCGTCAGCATCGACATCGTCGGCAACAGCCACTCGTCGATCTTCGACCCGGCGCTCACCATGGCCAAGGGCAAGCTGGTCAAAGTCATTTCCTGGTACGACAACGAGTGGGGCTACTCGTGCCGCCTCGTCGACCTCGTGCAGAAGGTCATCTGACACCGACTCGCGGCCCGGGAGGCTGAAGACGCCATGAAGCGTTCGCTCACCGACTATCCGCTCGCGGGCAAACGCGTGCTCGTGCGCGTCGACTTCAACGTGCCGCTCGAGGACGGCCGGGTCGTCGACGACACGCGCATCCGCGCCGCCCTGCCGACGATCAGGTACCTGCTCGACCAGGGCTGCGCGGTCGTGCTCATGTCCCATCTCGGCCGCCCCAAGGGCGCGGTCGTGGAGGGGCTGCGCATGGCCCCGGTGGCGGCGCGCCTCTCGGAGCTGCTCGGCCGCCCCGTCGCGACCGCGGCCGACTGCGTCGGCCCCGCGGTCGCGCAGGCGGCGGCCGCGCTCAGGCAGGGCGAGGTGCTGCTGCTCGAGAACCTGCGCTTCCACGCCGAGGAGACGGGCAACGACGAGGCGTTCGCGCGTCAGCTCGCCGGGCTCGGCGACGTCTACGTCAACGACGCCTTCGGCACGGCGCACCGCGCGCACGCCTCGACCGAGGGCGTGACCCACTACCTGCCGTCCGTCTCGGGGCTGCTCATGACCAAGGAGCTCGAGGTCCTCGGCCGCCTGCTCCGCGACCCGGCGCGGCCGTTCGTCGTCGTCCTCGGCGGCCTCAAGGTGTCGGACAAGATCAGCCTCATCCGGCACATGCTCACGATCGCCGACACGGTGCTCATCGGCGGCGCCATGGCCAACGCGTTCCTCGCCGCCAAGGGCTACGAGGTCGGCGCGTCCAAGGGCGCCGGTGACGAGGTCGCCGTCGCCGCCGAGATCCTCGCCCAGGCGGCTTCGGCGGGAAGCCGGCTCGTGATCCCGACGGACGTCGTCGTGGCGCGCGAGGCCGCCGCCGGCGCGCCCTCACGGGTCGCCCCGGCCGACGGCATCGCCGCCGACGAGATGGCGCTCGACATCGGCCCGGCGACGACCGCCGAGTTCGCGCGCCAGCTCCGCGGCGCCGGCACGATCTACTGGAACGGCCCGATGGGCCTGTTCGAGATCGACGCGTTCGGCGCCGGGACGCGGGCCGTCGGCGAGGCCATCGCCGGCGGCGTCGCCGTCACCGTCGCCGGCGGCGGCGACACCGTGTCGGCCGTCCGCGCGTTCGGCCTGGAGGGCCGCCTCACCCACGTCTCGACCGGCGGCGGGGCCTCCATGGAATTCCTGGAGGGCCGGGCCCTGCCCGGCGTGGAGGCGCTCATGGACCGCAGCACGGCCGCGACGACCGCGGGACGCCGCCCGCTCATGGCGGGCAACTGGAAGATGTACAAGACGCGCGCGGATACGAGGGCCTTCTTCGACGCCTTCGTGCCGCAGGTCGCCGGGGTCGACGACCGCGACGTCCTGCTCTGCCCGCCGGACGTTTGCCTGGAGACGGCGCTGGCCGCCACCGCCGGCAGCGCCGTGGCGGTGGGCGCCCAGACGATGCACTACGCCGCCGAGGGCGCCTTCACCGGTGAGACGGCGCCGGGCATGCTCGTCGAGCTCGGGGTGCCCTTCGTGATCCTCGGCCACTCCGAGCGGCGCCAGTACTACGCCGAGAACGACGCCGACCTGGCACGCAAGGTGCGGGCGGCGCTCGACGCCGGGCTGCGGCCGATCCTCTGCTGCGGCGAGACGCTCGAGGAGCGCGAGGGCGGCCAGACGGAGAGCAAGGTCGGCGGGCAGCTCGACGCCGACCTCGCCGAGATCAGCGCCGCCGAGCTCGCCACCGTGGCCGTCGCCTACGAGCCGATCTGGGCGATCGGCACCGGCGTCACGGCCACCCCGGAGCAGGCGCAGGAGACCGTGGCGTTCGTTCGCCGTCGTCTGCGCGAGCGCTTCAGCGACGCCGCGGACGGCGTGCGCGTCCTGTACGGCGGCAGTGTCAAGGCGGCGAACATCGACACGCTGATGGCGCAGCCGGACATCGACGGGGTGCTCGTCGGCGGCGCCAGCCTCGACCCGCAGGAGTTCGCCCGCATCGTGCGCTTCGCGG
This sequence comes from uncultured Thermoleophilia bacterium, assembly GCA_963717965.1. Taxonomy (GTDB): domain Bacteria; phylum Actinomycetota; class Thermoleophilia; order UBA2241; family UBA2241; genus CAIXSE01. The sequence goes on from CAVQXS010000009.1 coordinate 23,681, forward strand.
AGCCCGCGTGACCCATCCGCGCGCGGGCGGGCCGACCTACCGCCCGGTCGTCCTGATCGTCATGGACGGCTGGGGCGTCGCCCCGCCGGGCCCGGACAACGCCGTGAGCCTGGCGGCGACGCCGGTCTTCGACCGGCTTACCGCCGAGTACCCGCACGGCGTCCTCGACGCCTCGGGCCCGGCGGTGGGTCTGCCGCCGGGCCAGATGGGCAACTCGGAGGTGGGGCACCTCAACATCGGCGCCGGCCGCGTCGTCTACCAGGACCTCACGCGCATCAGCCTGGCGATCGAGGACGGCAGCTTCTTCGAGAACCGCGTCCTTCGCCAGGCGTGCGCCAAGGCGGCCGGGAGGGGCAGCCGCCTCCACCTCATGGGGCTGGTCTCCGGGGGCGGCGTGCACAGCGACATGGGCCACCTCGAGGCGTGCCTCGAGCTCGCCCGCCGCGAGAAGGTCGGCGACGTCTGCGTGCACGCCTTCCTCGACGGCCGCGACACGCCGCCGCGGAGCGCCAAGGGCTACCTCGCCACCATCCAGGCGGCGATGGACCGCCTCGGCGTCGGCCGCTACGGCGTGATCAGCGGCCGCTACTACGCCATGGACCGCGACACGCGCTGGGACCGGGTCAAGCTGGCCTACGACGCCCTGGTCCACGCGCAGGGCTTCTTCGCCGCCGACGCCCAGGCGGCGGTCGACGCCGCCTACGCCCGCGGCGAGAACGACGAGTTCGTGCGCCCCACGATCGTCGCGCCCGAGCACGAGTCGCGCGTGCGCGACGGGGACGTCTGCCTCTTCTTCAACTTCCGTCCGGACCGCGCCCGGGAGCTCACGCGCGCCTTCACGAAGCCCGGCTTCCGCGCGTTCGACCGCGGCGCGCACCCACCGGCCGTCGACTTCGTCACCATGACGCAGTACAAGAAGGAGTTCCCGCTGCCGGTCGCCTTCCCGCAGCAGCACCCGGAGCACGTGCTCGCCGAGGTCCTCGCCGAGCACGGCCTGCGCCAGCTGCATATCGCCGAGACCGAGAAGTACGCGCACGTGACCTTCTTCTTCAACGGCGGGGTCGAGCGCGAGGTGGAAGGGGAGGAGCGGGTGCTCGTGCCCAGTCCCCGCGACGTGCCCACCTACGACCACAAGCCCGAGATGAGCGCCGTCGGGGTGACCGACGAGCTCGTCGATCGGCTCGAGCAGGACGTCTTCGACTTCGTCGTCGTCAACTACGCGAACGCCGACATGGTCGGCCACACGGGGGTCGTCCCGGCGGCCGTGAAGGCGGTCGAGACCGTCGACGTCTGTCTGGGCCGGGTGGTCGACGCCGTCGCCCGCCTCGGCGGCGTCTGCCTCGTCACCGCCGACCACGGCAACTCCGACCACATGCTCGAGCCGGACGGCAGCCCCAACACGGCACACAGCACCAACCTGGTGCCCTTCGTGGCGACGCTCCGGGGTGTGCGCGTGCGTGAGGGTGGCCGGCTCTGCGACCTCGCGCCGACGGCACTGGCGCTGCTGAGCGTGGACCAGCCGCCCGAGATGACTGGCACGAACCTGCTCGAACCGGCGTCCTGAACCCACCGGCGCCGGGCGCCGCCGCGGCCGCCACCCGGCACGCGTTTGGAGGGCGCCTGCCGAGGTGCAAGAATGAACACCGTAGGCCACTCATCGTCGGGCGCGCCGCAGGGGCGCTCGACAGTGGTATGCTCGCACCCGTCCACGTCCGCCTCCAGGGGGAGAAGACTTGCTCAACGCCATCCTCGTCGCCATCCAGCTCGGCCTCGCGATCCTCGTGATCGTGCTCATCCTGCTGCACTCCGGCAAGGACGCCGGCATGGCCAGCGTCACCGGGTTCTCGTTCGCCTCGTCCGCCAGCGTCATGGAGCGCAACCTCACGCGCTACACGATCATCGTCGGCGTGCTGTTCTTCCTCAACACGTTCGTCCTCATCTGGAGACTGGGCTGACGCCGAGCCCCCGCAGCGCTTCCCGACCGGGGGCATGGCCGCGGGGGGCCCACGGCCGTAAGGGAAGCGCGCCGACGAGCGACGCCGCCGCGGCCGGCCGGGTGCGCCCGCGGTAGCCCGCTGATGCCGTCGCGCTCGTCCAGGCTCGCCTGCCTCCTCTCGATCGCCGCCCTCCTCTTCGTCGGGGCGGCAACCCTCGCCGCCTGCAGCAGCGGCTCCGGCGGCGGGGACACGCCGGCGAGCGACCAGGGCACGCCGGCGCCCGGCGGCACGTTCACCTTCCCGCTGTACGGGCGAGCCGGTCTCCATCGAGCCGCTGAACGCGCAGGACGCGGCGGGGCTGCAGGTCGCCCACCAGGTCTTCCAGGGTCTCACCAGGTGGGTGCTCGATGACGGCGTCCTGACCACCCAGCCGGACATCGCCGCATCGTGGGATACCGAGGACGCCCAGACCTGGATCTTCCACCTCAAGCCCGGCGTGACGTTTCCAGGCGCCGGTGAGCCGGGCGGTGACCGCGCAGGACTTCGTCGACTCGTGGTCGAGGGTCACCGATCCGCAGAACCAGTCCTACGTCGCCTACATCCTGGCGCCGCTGGAGGGCTGCGACGACCGCGGCTACCAGAGCGACCCCGCACAGGGCCTCACCGGCGTCACGGCGCTCGACGACCAGACGCTCCAGGTGACCCTGCGGTACCCGTTCGCTGACTTCCCGACCGCGCTCGGCCACCCCGTTGCCGCCGTCACCCCCGTGGAGTACATCGACCGGGTCGGCGCCAAGGCCTTCGCCAGGAAGCCGGTGGGCACGGGCCCCTACGCGGTCGCGTCCTGGCGACACGACCGCAAGCTCCGCCTCTTCAAGAACGCGACCTACTGGGACGCGGAGCACGCCGGCTGGGTGGACGCCGTCGACCTGCCGATCTTCGACGACGTCGAGGCGATGTGGGCCGCCTTCGAGGAGGGGAGTCTCGACTGCGCGCAGGTGCCGACCGACCAGGTCGCCGCCGTGAGGGCGAGCTCCGAGGTCACGGGCGGCGCGTGGACGGCCGGGTCGTGGCCGGCGGCGGCCGTCTACTTCGTGGGCATGAACATGACCGACCCGGCACTGGGCGGCAGCCCCGACCTGCGCAAGGCCATCTGTCAGTCCGCGGACGCCCAGACGGTCGTCGACGAGGTCAGCCAGGGCGTCGCGCAGGTCGCCGGCGGCTACGTGCCGCAGGGCGTGCCCGGCTACAAGGCGGCGCAGAACCCGTATCCCTACGATCCACAGGCCGCCGCCACGATCGTCACTGGCCTTGGCGGCGCCCCGACGCTCGCCTACTGGTACGACATCAACGAGGACCACAGCCAGATAGCCGAGACGCTCGTCGCCGGCTGGGGGCAGGCGGGTATTCCCGTCCAGCCCAGTGAGTACGAGTGGGGGACCTTCCTCGACAAGCTCTCCCGGGGCAACAAGGGCAGCGGCAGCCAGCTCTTCCGCGTCGCCTGGATCGCCGACTACCCGGCGATGGACGCCTTCCTCTATCCGCTCTTCCAGTCGGACCAGTCGCGCACGGGCAGCTACACGTTCTACGCGAACGAGGGCGTCGACGAGCTGCTCGAGAAGGCGCGCGAGACCGTTGACGCCCAGCAGCGTCGCAATCTGTACGCCCAGGCGGAGAAGCTCATCCTCGGCGACATGCCGGCCGCGCCGCTGTACTTCTACCGCTACTTCCGCGTCGTCGACGGGCGCATCGGCGGGTTCACCGTCGACCCCATGGGCGTCACCGACATGCGGGCCGTCTGGCTGAAGCAGCCGTGATGTCTGCACGCGAGTACGCAAGGGAGTAGAGTTGACAGGTCGGCCTGCAGGGGGCACAGTGCCCACGTAGGCAGGGGGAGGTGTACCACAAGAGGAGGGTCCGGCCGCCGCGTCGCGACGTCTGCGGCGGCCGTAAGAGGCTCCGGGGGGAGTCTGGCTTTGTCAGTCATCAAGGAGGTCATCGTGAAGAAAACCGTGAGGAGTTGGCGCGGCCTGCTCGTTCTGGCCGCCGTCCTCGTCGTCGCTGCGCTGCTGCTGGGCGCCTGCGGCAGCAGCGACACAAGCACCAGCAGCAGCCCGAGCTCCGAGGGCACGCCGAAGCCGGGCGGCACGTACCTGGCGTACCTCGGCTCCGACCCGCTCAGCATCGAGCCGCTCAACCTGCAGGAGGCCGAGGCCGCGCGATGACGCACGCCGTGTTCCAGGGCCTGTACATTCTGCAGGAGCAGCCGGACGGCACCACCGCCGCCGTGCCCGACCTGCTCGAGAAGCAGGAGATCAGCGCGGACGCCAAGATGTTCACCTTCACGATCAAGAAGGGCGTCATGTTCGCCCCGCCGGTCAGCCGTGAGGTCAAGGCGCAGGACTTCGTCGACTCGTGGAACTACATGCTCGACCCCAAGAACCAGTCGGCGCTCGCCAGCTACATCTTCCAGCCCCTCGCCGGCCTCGATCCCAAGACCGGGATGGCGTTCCCGGGCAAGCCCATGAGCAGCCTCAAGGTGGTCGACGACTACACCTTCACGGTCGAGCTGGCCGAGCCGTTCTCGCAGTTCCCGCAGACGCTCTGCTACGACACCACCAAGGTCATCCCCGTCGACTACGCCAAGAAGCTCGGCCTCAAGGCCTTCGCCGACAAGCCGGTCGGCACCGGCCCGTACATGGTCGACGGAGTGGAAGCACAACAAGTACGTCAAGCTCGTCAAGAACCCCGAGTACTGGAACGCGGACGGAGCGTCGGCGGGCTCGCCCCCGGCCGGCTACGTCGACGAGATCGACTTCACGATCTACAGCGACATCAGCACCGAGTACCTCGCCTTCCAGAAGGGCGACCTCGACGTCTCCGCCATCCCGCCGGGCAACTTCATCTCGGCGCAGAACCTCCCGCAGACCAAGAGCGGCGAGTGGACGGTCAAGGCGTACAACAACACGGGCGTGTACTTCATCGGCGTGTCGATGAACAAGCCGATGCTGGGCGGAGCCGAGAACCTGCCCATCCGCGCCGCCCTGAACATGACCGCCGACCGGGAGGCCGTGTCGAACGTCGTGAAGCAGGGCGTCAGCATCCCGTCCGACTCGATCGTCCCGGTCACCGTCCCGGGCTACCAGGCCGGGAACAACCCGTACCCGACCGACCCGGCCGCCGCGCAGGCCAAGCTCGACGAGTTGCACGGGCACGTTGCCCACGAACATCCCGTTCTGGTTCAACTCGGGCGTCGACCACGACAAGATCGCCCAGGCGCTGGTCGCCGGCTGGACCAAGGCCCTGCCGAGCCTCACGTTCAAGCTCAGCGGCATCGAGACCAACGCCTACTGGACGGACCTCAGCGAGAACAAGCCGCCGGCCCTGTTCCGCATGGGCTGGGTGAGGGACTACCCGCTGATGGACAACTTCATCTACCTGTTCACCACCAAGGGCGGCTCCTACGGCAGCTACACGTGGTACAGCAACAAGGAGGTCGACGACCTCTTCCAGCAGGCACGCTCCACCGCGGACGTCGCCGCCGCCAACGATCTGTACAACCAGGCGGAGAAGCTCATCCTCGCCGACGCGCCGACCATCCCGCTCTACACGTACCGCGACGCGCGCATGAGCAACACCCCCGTATCGGCGGCTTCAACTGGAACGGCTTCGCCCTCACGGACATGTGGAAGCTGTGGGTCAAGTAGAGGTGCGGTTCGGTTGCCCGTCCGCGGGTGACTGAGTACAATCCGCGCACGCATACACGAGACGGCCCGCGGCGCACGCCGCGGGCCGTCTCGTGATTCCCACTGACGCAGCAGTCGCACCTGCAGGCGGGGTAGTCGCATGAGAGTCCGTCGTTGATCGCGTACATCATCAGACGCCTGCTTCAGCTCGTCCTCGTGCTGTTCGGCGTCACCCTGATCACGTTCTCGATGCTCAAGCTCGTGCCCGGCGACCCGGCCGTCGCGCTGGCCGGCAAGGGCGACTCGCCCGAGCGCATCGCCTTCGTGCGCGAGCAGCGCGGCCTGGACCGCCCCTTCTACGTCCAGTACGTCAAGTACGTCGAGCGCCTCCTGCACGGCGACCTCGGCGACTCCCTGTTCACCGGCCGCTCGGTCACGGACCTGATCAAGGAGGCGGCGCCCGTCACCCTCCAGCTGGCCATCGCCGCGGTGCTCATCGAGCTCCTGGGCATCCCCTTGGGGGTCTACTCGGCCCTGCGCCAGTACACGTTCTGGGACACCACGCTCACCACCGCGGCGCTCATCGTCTGGGGCATCCCCGTGTTCGTGCTCGGCTACTTCGCCCTGTACATCTTCGGGCTCAAGCTCGACTGGTTCCCGATCGGCGGGGTGGGCCCGACGGTCCTCGGGATCATCCCCTCGAGCTGGGAGAGCCTCAAGACGCTCGTCCTCCCGGCTCTCACCTTGGGTCTTATCGAGGTGGCATACATCTCGTACATGCAGCGCGCCTCGATGCTCGAGGTCATTCGCTCCGACTTCATCCGCACCGCGAGGGCCAAGGGACTCAGCGAGCGCAAGGTCATCTGGGGCCACGGCTTCAAGAATGCAGTCATCCCGGTGATGACCATCGCGGGCATCGATCTCGGCGCGCTCATCGGCGGCGCCATCATCACCGAGAGGGTGTTCAACCGCCCCGGCATCGGCAGCTTGATCTTCGAGGCGATCAACCAGCGCGACGTGTACGTCGTCGCGGGCGGCGTCCTCTTCGCGACCATCGTCTTCGTGCTCGCCAACCTGCTCGTCGACCTCGGCTACGCCTACGTCGACCCGCGCGTCCGGCTGGAGGACTGAGCGGTGCCGGACTGGGACGAGCGCCCGTCTAAGGACAGGGACGTCTACGGCTCGGGGGTCACCGAGGCGGACCAGGTCGACGCGCGGCGCACCGACGAGGTGCTCGAGGAGGCGATCGAGGAGAGGCGCCGGCAAGCGGACCCTCGGGCTGTGGGCAGACACGTGGCGCCGGCTGCGGCGCAATCGCGTGGCCGTCGTCGGGCTCTGCATCATCATCGTCTTCCTCGCCGTCGGCATCATCGAGACGATCTTCTTCCAGGCCAAGTGGCACGTGGGCGCCAGTGCCGACACCAAGAGCAACCCGAATCTCCCCGGCTACCTCGCCCCGTACGCCCCCAACGAGGTCAACTACGAGCTCTCGCCGACCGGGCTCGGCTCGCCGCCGTCCTCGTCGCATCCCTTCGGCACCGACTACCTGGGCCGCGACATGTTGTCGCGCACGCTGGTGGCGACGCGCATCTCGATGCTCGTCGGCGTCATCGCCGTGGCGATCGCGATGATCCTCGGGCTGTCGCTCGGTCCCTTCTCGGGGTACTACGGCGGCTTCGTCGACTCGGTCATCATGCGCATCGCCGACATCTTCTTCGCCTTCCCCTACATCCTCTTCGTGCTGCTCATGATGACCGTCCTGGGCCCAGGGCTTCGTCAACGTCTTCATCGCCATCGGCGTGCTCGGCTGGGCGACGTTCGCGCGCGTCGTCCGCGGGCAGGTGCTGACCGTCAAGTCGATGGAGTACGTGGAGGCGGCGCGCGCCCAGGGCGCCGGTGACCTGCGCGTCATCTTCCGCCACGTGCTGCCGAACAGCATGGCGCCGGTGTACGTCAGCCGTCGCCATGGCCGTCGGCGGCGCCATCGTCACCGAGGCGGCGCTCAGCTACCTCGGCATCGGCGTCCAGCCGCCCGAACTCGTCGTGGGGCTGCATGATCGCCGACTACCTCAAGTACCTCGCGTCGGGCAGCTGGTGGATGGTTGCCTTCCCCAGCCTCGCCCTGATGGTCACCGTGTTCGGCTTCATCTCGTTCGGCAACGGCCTGCGCGACGCCACCGACCCGAAGCTCAAGGAGTAGGCGTGGCGGAACGACTCCTCGAGGTCAAGGACCTCTCGACCTTCTTCTTCACCCACGTCGGCGTGGTCAAGGCGGTCAACGGCGTCAGCTTCACGCTCGATCGCGAAGAGACGCTCGGCATCGTCGGCGAGTCGGGATCGGGCAAGACGGTCGCCGCGCTCTCGCTCATGCGCCTGATGCCCGACCCGCCCGGCAAGGTCGTCGAGGGGTCACTCATGCACGGGTCGCGATCTGCGCACGATGACGACGACGAGATGCGCGCGCGTGCGCGGCAACGACATCGCGATGATCTTCCAGGATCCCGATGACGAGTCTGAATCCGGTCATGCAGATCGGCAAGCAGATCGGCGAGGCCATCACGCCTGCATCAGGACAAGTCCAAGAGCGAGGCCTGGAGGATGGCCACCGCCCTTCTCGCGCGCGTCGGCATCCCCGACGCCGACAAGCGCGTCGACCAGTATCCGTTCGAGTTCTCCGGCGGCATGCGCCAGCGGGCGATGATCGCGATGGCGATCAGCTGCAACCCCGACATCCTGATCGCCGACGAGCCGACCACTGCGCTCGACGTGACCATCCAGGCGCAGATCATCGACGTCATGCGCGAGATGCAGGCGCAGTTCGACTCGGGCGTCATCGTCATCACCCACGACCTCGGCGTGATCGCCGAGATCGCCGACAAGGTCATGGTCATGTACGGCGGCCGCACCGTCGAGTACGGCCCGGTCGACGAGATCTTCTACAACGCCGCATCACCCCTACACGTGGGGACTGCTCGCATCGCTGCCGCGGATCGACGACGTCGAGAAGACGCGGCTCACGCCGATCAAGGGACAACCGCCGAACCTCATCCGCTGCCGCCGGGCTGCCCGTTCACGGCTCGCTGCCGCTATCGAGCGGCCTGAGTGCCGGGACGAGTGGCCGCGAGCACGAGGCGTCGGCCCCGACCACGGCGTCCACTGCTGGATCCCCGTAGAGGAGCGGCTCGCCGTGCGCGCCGAGCTCCGGCAGTTCAAGGAGCCGGCCGCATGAGCCTCCTCGAAGTCCGCGATCTCAAGAAGCACTTCCCGATCCGTACCGGCGTCTTCAAGCGCACCACCGGACACGTCTACGCCGTCGACGACGTCAGCTTCGACGTCGAAAAGGGCGAGACCATCGGCCTGGTCGGGGAGAGCGGCGGGCGGCAAGTCGACCGTCGGCCGCACCCTCCTGAGGCTGACGCCGGCGACCGGCGGGTCGGTCATGTTCGAGGACATCGACGTGATGAAGGCCTCACGCAGTGAGATGAACGTACTCCGCCGCGACATGCAGATCGTCTTCCAGGACCCGTACGCCTCGCTCAACCCGCGCATGCACGTCCGCGACATCGTCGGCGAGGCGCTCGATCATCCACGACGTCGGGACCAAGGACGAGCGGAGAAGCGCGTCGCGGACCTGCTCGAGATCGTCGGGCTCAACGCGGAGCACGCGGAACGCTACCCGCACGAGTTCTCCGGCGGCCAGCGCCAGCGCATCGGTGTCGCCCGCGCGCTCGCGCTGCAATCCCAAGCTCATCATCTGCGACGAGCCGGTCAGCGCCCTCGACGTGTCGATCCGCGCCCAGGTCATCAATCTGCTCGAGGACCTGCAGGCGGAGATCGACCTCACGTACCTGTTCGTCGCCCACGACCTCTCGGTGGTCAAGCACATCTCGGACCGCGTCGCCGTCATGTACCTCGGCAAGATCGTCGAGATCAGCGACAGCGCGGTGCTGTACGACTGCCCGCAGCACCCCTACACGGAGGCGCTGCTGTCGGCCGTGCCGATCCCCGATCCGAACACGGAGCGCTCGCGTCGCCGTATCATCCTCGAGGGCGACGTGCCGAGCCCCGCGAACCCCCCCAAGGGATGCGTGTTCCACCCGCGCTGTCCGCGGGCGCAGGAGATCTGCGTCCGGCGAGATGCCGGTACTCGCCGACACCGGCGATGCCGGCGGAGACGTCGGGGGGCCAGAGGTCGCGTGCTACTTCCCGGCGCGCTTCCCCGGGGGGGTCCGCACGGTACCGGACGGAGCCGTTCGCCGGCGCGCCGCGATCGGGCGCGTCTCGACCTGAGCGAGCGAGGCGCCCCCGCTGGTCTGACGTGACCTCTCCGTCTGCGATCTCCTCACCACAGTCGCTCTGCCCTCGCTCGCGCCGCCGTGCCACGATGACGGCGCTGCTCGCCTTCGTGGCTCTCCTCCTCGTCGCCGTGACCGCTCGGGGTGCGGCGCGGAGCGACCGGCCGTCGCTCACCGGCGCCAGCCGTCGTCGCGACGGTGAACGGCGGGACGTGACGCGGCCGACGTCAGAGCTGGTGAGGCCGAGGCGCGCTTCGAGGGCGCGCAGGCCGACGGCGCACGGCGGCGCTCGACGACGCGGTCGACCGCGCGCTGGTGCGGCAGCGAGGCTGATCGCCTCGGGCCGAGGCGGATGCAGGCGGGTCGACGAGCGCGTCTGGCCCAGCTGGTAGTCCACGGCAGTACGGCGGCTCTGCCGGCCTCGACGCCGCCCTCGCGGGCGCAGACCTCGACGGGCGCATCTGCGCCGGATCGTCGCCGACGGCGTCATGCGGGAGTCGCTGCGGGACGCCAAGTTCCCGGAGTGCAGGTCACGCCGCGGCGGCGTCGGCGCTTCTATCGCCGCCACCTCCGCCGCCCTCTTCACGACCGCGGCCTCGGTCGATCTCGGGGCCATCGCCGTGCGCAGGAGCGGGATCGCCGAGAACGCCATCGGGCGACTCGAGGGGGGGCGAGCGTTCGAGGGGTGGCCCGCCAGCTCTCGATGGACGCCGAGACGCGCGCCAGACCGGCGGCGACCACGGCTGGGTGGCGACCGTCGTCGCTGCCCCCGGAGCCGCGCAGGGCGGTCGCCGCGGCCGGACTCGGCGTCATCCCGGCCGGTGGCGGCGGCAACGCGTGGTCGCGCTTGATGTGATCGGGAAGCGCCCGGCGCGAGTGACCCCGTTGAGCGAGGTCCGCGAAGAGCTCGCCGTGTCGCTCACTCGGCGAAGCGTCAGGCAAGGCGCTGGAGCGCTGGCTCGACGACGACTCGCGACCAGGCCGTGAGTCGTCCTGCCCTGAACCGCCGCTGCGGGCGCGCGGTTGGTATACTCCGCGGCGACAGAGACGAACCGGAGGTCCTCCGTGCGTAACGCGCTCATCCTTCTCGCCGCCGTCGCCCTGCTCATCCTCGTCGCCGGTGCGGTGAACAACGGGGTCGCCTTCGACGTCGACTACGTCGCCGGCACGGTGCGGGCCGTGTCGCTCTTCTGGGTGGCCGCCATCATCGCCGCGGTCGTGTTCGTCGTCGGCGCCATCGCCGCGTGGCTGGCGCAGAGGGCGACGGTCGGGTCGCGGCGCAAGCTCGAGGCCGAGCTCCAGAGCACCTACGAGCGCCTCCGTGAGGCGGAGTCGCTGGCCGCCGGGTCATGCCTGCGGCGGCCACCACGGTCGTCGAGACGTAGCGGTCGTCGCGGCCGCAGAAGATGTGACGATCGCGGCCGCTGAGGATGCCGACGCGGACGCGACGATCGTGGATGCCGGCGAAGAGGCGACGATCGTGGATGCCGGCGAGGATGCGACCGTCCTGAGCGCCGGCGAGGTCAGCCGATCCGCCCCGCGGACGAGGCACCAGAAGCCGCGACGTCCGACCGGCGCAGCCCGATGCCGAGTCTCCCGTGGCCGACGAGGCCACCGCGATCACGGTGGTGGGCGAGACCGCGGCCGACACCGGCACCGCCGACGCGCTACTGGCGCCGGACGACTCGCCGGCCGGCGAGGCGGGGAGCGGTCCGGAGACGCCCGGCGACTCCGCCTGATCCCGTCCCGGCGGCATCCGTCGCCCCGGGACGGTACACTGGCGCCGTGATGCATTCGTGATCGATTCAGGCTCCTGGCGCATGTCGCCGGCGCCGTACTCCGAGGTCCGGCGACTGGCCGGGGAGCTCGAGGTGAGCGAGGTCCTCGCCCAGGTCCTCGTGCGCCGCGGGCTCGGCGATCCCGCCGCGGCGCGGGCCTTCCTGCACCCGGACTTTCGCGTCCACGACCCGTACCTGATGAGCGGCATGGCCGAGGCGCGCAAGCGCATCGACCAGGCGCTGCGCCGCAACGAGCCCATCGCCGTGCACGGCGACTACGACGCCGACGGCATCACCGCGACGTTCCTGCTCGTGAGCGTCCTCGAGGAGCTCGGCGCCGACGTGCGCTGGCGCCTGCCCAACCGCTTCAGCGAGGGCTACGGCGTCTCCGCGGCCGCGGTGGACGAGCTGGGGGAGGCCGGCGTCAAGCTGCTGATCACGGTCGATTGCGGCATCAACGCGCGCGCCGAGGTGGCGCGCGCCCAGGCCCTGGGGATGGACGTCATCGTCACCGACCACCACGAGCTCGAGGGCGAGCCGCCCGGGTGCGTGGTGGTCACGCCGAAGCTCGGCGCGTACCCGTGCCGGCACCTCGCCGGCGTCGGGGTCGCCTTCAAGCTGGCGCACGCCCTGCTCGAGGACCCGGGGGACGAGCTCGTCGATCTTCCGCTCGCGCTCCGGCCGTACACCGACCTCGTCGCCGTCGGCACCATCGCCGACGTGGTCCCCCTGATCGAGGAGAACCGCGTGCTCACGTCCGTGGGCCTCGGCCGGCTGCGCAGCGCGCCCCGGCCGGGTCTTGCGGCGCTGCTCGAGGTCGCCGGCGGCCGCCCGGGCGCCGTCGACGCCGGGGTCGTCGGCTTCCGTCTCGGCCCCCGGCTGAACGCCGCCGGCAGGCTCGAGGACGCGTCGCTCGCGCTGGAGCTGCTCGGCAGCGGCGACCGCGACGCGGCCCTGCCGCTGGCGCTCAAGCTCAACGAGCTCAATCGTGAGCGGCAGACGATCGAGGCGGCGATGCTGGAGGCGGCGCTCGCCATGGTCCCCGACCCGGCGCCGCCGGCGCTCGTGCTCTCGTCGCCGGACTGGCACGAGGGCGTCGTCGGCATCGTGGCGTCGCGCGTCGCCGAGCGCTTCCACCGGCCGGCGATCCTGCTCAGCGAGGGGGACGACGAGGCCAAGGGCTCCGGCCGCAGCATCCCGGCGTTCGACCTCCTCGGCGCCGTCGAGCGCACGTCGGCTCACCTGCTCACCTTCGGCGGCCACCGCGCCGCGTGCGGGCTTCGCCTGCGGCGCGACGCGATCCCCGCCTTCCGCGACGCCTTCGTGGCCGAGGCCGCGGCGGCGCTCAGCGACGACGACCTGCGGCGCGTCCGGCACGTGGACGCGCTCGTCGGCGGGGACGAGCTCACGCTCGGTCTGGCCGACGAGCTGGAGCTGCTGGCGCCGCACGGGTTCGGCAACCGTCAGGTGACGCTCCTGCTGCACGGTGCGGAGCTGGTCGCGCCGAGGCTCACGCGCGACAAACGGCACGCGCAGTACCGGGTGCGCTGCGACGGCGCGTCGTGCCAGGCCATCCACTTCAGTTTCGACGACATCGGCGAGCTGACCCGGGCGGGCCGCCACGACGTCGCCCTGGCCCTCTCCAAGAACGACTACAACGGCACCGTGAGCGCCCAGGTCCAGGTGCGCGGTCTGCATCGGCTGGAGCCACCGGAGACCGACCTCTGCGCGACGGCCTGTGACCTCCGCTGCCGCGACCGCCTGCAGGGCGAGCGCCTGTGGACCGCGCTCCTCGCCGGCGGCGACGGCGCGGGCGTGAGCGACGGCGGGGCGCCGCCGACGGCGCGGCAGCCGGCGCCGTCGACGCGGCCGCCCTGAAGACGGCGCGCGCCGAGGGCCGCCTGGTCGACCGCCGCGGCCGCCCGGCGGTGCCGGCGCTCGCGGCTCTCGTGGCCGGCGGCGAGCGCACGCTGGTGCTGGTGGCCGACGTCGGCGGGCGCCGGCCGCTGCTCACGCGCGACGTGCTCACGCCCGGCCTCGGCCGCTCGGCCGCCTACGTGCAGGCGGCCTGCGCCCCTCGCTTCGCGGCCGCCGCGGGCGCCGACGTCGTGATGACGACGCCGGAGCTCGCGCTCGACCAGCCGGCGGTCACGCGGACCTTCTCGCACCTGGTGCTGCTCGACCCGCCCTTCACCGGCGCGATGTGGGCGGGCCTCACCGCCGCCGCGCCGGACGCCTGGCTGCACGCCCTCTGGGGCGCGCGCGAAGCGGAGTTCGCCGGCCGGGTCCGCGAGACCCAGCTCGACCTCGACGCGGCGATGCGGCGCGTCTGGAAGGCGCTCGCCGCCGGCCGCGGCCGGTTTGACGAAGCGCTCGAGCAGGAACTCCTTGGTGCAGGAGCCGTCCTCGCGCCCGTCGCCGCCGTGGCGGCCGCGCTTCGGGCGCTCCGCGAGTCTGGCCTGCTCGTGGTCGACGAGGCCGGCGGCTATCATCTCCAACGACCACAGAGTAAGGTCGACGTCACCCGAACGGACGCTCACAGCGAATGGCACAACAGGTATCAGACACCAGACTTCCTGCGGACCTGCCTGACAGCGCAGCTCTGACGCAGGTCCCCGTCGAGTACGGGCCGCTGCTCGACGACCTGTTCACGGCCATCGAGCGCTACAACCCGGACCCCGACCGCGAGCTGATCACGCGCGCGTTCGTCGCCGCCTGCATCCTGCACGGGCAGCAGAGCCGCAAGAGCGGCGAGGCGTACATCCATCACCCCGTGGGCACGGCGCTCAACGCCGCCGAGCTCAAGCTCGACTCGGTGACCATCGCCGGCGCCCTGCTGCACGACGTCGTCGAGGACACCGGCACGCCGCTCGCCTGGATCGAGGAGCAGTTCGGCGAGGAGATCGCCATGCTCGTCGACGGCGTCACCAAGCTGACCAAGATGCACTTCACCTCCCAGGAGGAAGAGCAGGCCGAGAACTACCGCAAGATGATCATCGCGATGGCCACCGACATCCGGGTCATCCTGATCAAGCTCTGCGACCGCCTGCACAACATGCACACGCTGTGCTACCTCAGCAAGCAGAAGCAGATCCAGAAGGCGAAGGAGACGCTCGAGGTCTACGCGCCGCTGGCGCACCGGCTGGGCATCCACAACCTCAAGTGGCAGCTCGAGGACCTCGCCTTCGCCTCGCTGCACCCGCGCAAGTACCAGGAGATCCAGAAGTGGGTCGCGCAGCGTCGCGCCGACCGCGAGGACTACGTCGACGAGGCGGCCGGGTTCCTGCACGGCGAGCTCGAGAAGGCCGGCATCGAGGCCGACATCAACGGCCGCGCCAAGCACTTCTACTCCATCTACGTGAAGATGAGCCGCGGCGGCAAGGAGTTCAACGAGATCTTCGACCTCACCGGGCTGCGCGTGCTGGTCGACTCGATCAAGGACTGCTACGGCGCGGTGGGCATCATCCACTCGATCTGGAAGCCGATCCCGGGACGCTTCAAGGACTACATCGCGATGCCCAAGTTCAACCTCTACCAGTCGCTGCACACGACGGTGATCGGCCCCGGCGGCAAGCCACTCGAGATCCAGATCCGCACGTTCGACATGCACCAGACGGCCGAGTTCGGGGTCGCCGCGCACTGGCTGTACAAGGAGCGCGGCGAGCGCGACCCCGACAAGCTGGCCTGGCTGCACCAGATGATGGAGTGGCAGTCCGAGACCGGCGACGCGCGCGAGTTCATGGACACGCTGCGCGTCGACCTGTTCGAGGACGAGGTGTTCGTCTTCACGCCCAAGGGCGACGTCAAGAGCCTGGCGGCCGGGAGCACGCCGATCGACTTCGCCTACGCCGTGCACACCGACGTCGGCAACCACACGGTCGGCGCCAAGGTCAACGGCCGCATCGTGCCGCTGCACACGAAGCTGAGCAGCGGCGACATCGTCGAGGTCATCACCAGCAAGTCGAGCCACGGGCCGTCGCGCGACTGGCTCGACGTCGTGATCACGACGCGCGCGCGCCAGAAGATCCGCCAGCACTTCCGCCGCGAGCAGCGCGAGGACTCCGAGCACTCGGGCCGGGACCTGCTCCACGAGGCGCTGCGCCGGGAGGGCCTCCCGGCGCAGAAGATCCTCACCTCCAAGGTGTTCGCCCAGATCTGCAAGGAGGTCGGCTTCAACAAGCCGGACGACCTCTTCGTGGCGCTGGGCTCGGGCCGGGTGCCCGTCAAGACCGTCGCCAACAAGGTGATGCAGCGGGCGGGGACGATGAAGGAGGCCACCCCGCCGCCCGAGATGCTCCCGTCGCGGCCGGTCCAGGAGGTCGAAGACCCGCAGGCCCTCTCCGGCGCCTTCGGCATCGCCGTCGAGGGCATGAGCGACATCATGGTGCGCATGGCGAAGTGCTGTAAGCCCATCCCCGGCGACGAGATCGTCGGCTACATCTCGCTGGGCAAGGGCATCACCATCCACCGGCACGACTGCAAGAACGCGCGCGCGCTCATGAAGAACCCCGAGCGCTTCACCAAGGTCGGCTGGCAGGGGCTCGGCGGCATGGCGTTCCGCGTCGAGATCATGGTGGAGGCGCTCGACCGCAACCACCTGCTCGAGGACCTCGCGCGCACCCTCTCCGACTCCGGCGTCAACATCATCGGCGGCAGCGTGCAGACGCTGCCGGACGGCGTCGTGCGCGACCGCTTCACGCTCGAGGTCGGCGACGTGCGCCAGCTCGACAACATCCTCGCCAACATCCGCAGCATCCACACGGTCTACGACGCGTTCCGCGTCGTCGGGTGAGGCCCGCGCCGCCGCCCTCGCGCCGGGCGGCGCGGTCGACCGTCCTCGCCGCCGTCTGATACCCTCTGGGCCCGATTGATCTACGTAGTGGAATCAACGAGCGGGGCGCCGCAGGCACACCGCTCAATCCCGACCACTCGAGGTACGCATGGCTGATCCCGTCGAAGTCTTCGCCCTGCCGCTCGGCCCGCTCCAGGCCAACTGCTTCATCGTCGTCCAGGGGGAGGAGGGACTCGTCATCGACCCCGGCGACGAGGCCGGCATCGTGATCGAGGCGTTCAAGGAGTTCGGCTTCCCCCCCGCCGCGGTGCTCGTGACGCACGGGCACTTCGACCACTTCGGCGGCGTGGCGCCGATCGCGCGGCACTTCGACGTCCCCGTCTACGTGGGCGCCGAGGACGCCGGCCAGATGGCCGACGGCGGCCTCGGCGCCATGGCCGGCTTCGACATCGAGCCCGTCGAGTCGGCGCGCACGATCGCCGGCGAGCAGACGCTCGACCTGCCGATCCCGGTGCTCGCCATCCCGACGCCGGGCCACTCGCGCGGCTCCTACACGTTCGCGATCGGCGAGGAGGAGCTCTTCGTCGGCGACCTGCTCTTCCAGGGCAGCGTCGGTCGCACCGACCTCCCGGGCGGGAACATGGACGACCTGCTGAACTCGGTGGCGGCGCTGATCCGCCGCTTCCCGCCGGACGCCGCGGTGCACAGCGGGCACGGCCCGGACACGTCGCTCGGCCGCGAGCTCGCGCTCAACCCGTTCCTCTCGCCGCTCCGCTACGACCCGGAGCACCGCTGGTGAGCTCGCCGCGCGCCCCCAAGGGCACCTACGACCTGCTCCCGGACGAGGCCGCGGAGCGCGACGCCGTCGTCGCCACCGCGGCGCGCGTCTTCACCGCCTACGGTTACCGGCACGTCGTCACTCCCGAGTTCGAGGAGACCGGTCTGTTCGAGCGCGGCGTCGGTGAGGCGACGGACATCGTGCGCAAGGAGATGTACACCTTCGTCGACAAGGGCGACCGCTCGCTCACGCTGCGGCCGGAGGGCACGGCGCCCATCTGCCGCGCCTATGTGGAGCACGGCATGCACAAGCTCCCGCAGCCGGTGAAGCTCTGGTACTACTGCCCGATGTTCCGCTACGAGAAGCCGCAGGCCGGCCGCTACCGCGAGCACTACCAGATCGGCGCGGAGGCCATCGGCTCCGCCGACCCCGCGGTCGACGCCGAGGTCATCGTCATGCTCGCGGCGATCTTCGCCGAGCTGGGCGTCGAGGGCGTCACCCTCAACATGAACAGCATGGGCGACCCGGCCTGCCGGCCGGCCTACGTCGAGAAGCTGCGCGACTACCTGCGCGGACGCGAGGGCGAGCTGTGCGGCGACTGCCTGGAGCGCATCGACCTCAACCCGCTGCGCACGTTCGACTGCAAGGTGGAGAGCTGCCGCGCGGTGCTCGACGAGGCGCCGCGCCTCAGCGACCACCTCTGCCCGGAGTGCCGCGAGCACTTCGACGCGGTGCTCGCGCTGGTCCGGGCGGCCGGCCTCGAGCCACGGCTCGACTTCCGCCTCGTGCGCGGCCTCGACTACTACACGCGCACCACCTTCGAGTTCAGCTCCGACCGCCTCGGCGCCCAGAGCGGCGTCGGCGGCGGCGGCCGCTACGACGGTCTCGTCGAGCAGATCGGCGGGCAGGCCACGCCGGGGGTGGGCTGGGGCAGCGGCCTCGAGCGCATCGCCCTGGCGATGCGCGAGCCGCTCGCGGTCCGCTCGGCGCCCGGCGTCTTCGTCGTGAGCTTCAACGACGAGGTCCGCCCGGCGGCCTTCGCCGTGGCGGAGGAGCTGCGCCGCGCCGGCGTGCACGCCGAGCTGGACCTCGCCGGGCGCAGCCCCAAGGGCCAGCTCAAGCAGGCCGGCCGCAGCGGCGCGCGCTTCGCGGTGCTGCTCGGCCTCGAAGAGCTTGCCGACGGCGTCGTGCGGCTCAGAGCGCATGGACGGCGGCGGGGAAGAGGACGTCGCCGCCGCCGACCTGCCGGTGATCATCGCCGGCCGACTGGCCGGCGTAGCTGAGCCAGCGAGCGGGGCTCCGCAGGCGCACCGTTCACTGAAGGGTGAAGCCTGATGCTCCGCGACACGTATCCCGGCGAGCTGCGCGCCGCCGACGTCGGCCGCGAGGTGCGCCTCGCCGGCTGGGTGGCACGTCGCCGCGATCACGGCGGCCTCATCTTCATCGACCTGCGCGACCGCAGCGGCGTCGTGCAGCTGGTCGTCGACCCGTCGCACGCCTCCGGCGCGCACGCGCTCGCCGAGCAGGTCCGGCCCGAGTTCGTGCTCGCCGTCCGCGGCGAGGTCGTCGCCCGCTCGCCCGAGACCGTCAATCCCGAACCTGCCGACCGGCGACGTCGAGGTCCAGGTCGCCGGGCTCGAGATCCTGAACCGCGCCAAGACGCCGCCGTTCGAGATCGAGGCGGCGGAGCAGGTCGACGTCGACGAGACGCTGCGCCTCAAGTACCGCTACCTCGACCTGCGGCGGGCGCCGATGCTGGCCAATCTCGAGCTGCGCAACGCCGCCGCCCAGGCGGCGCGCGCGTACCTCAACGCGCAGCGCTTCCTCGAGGTCGAGACGCCGGACCTCACCAGGTCGTCGCCGGAGGGCGCGAGGGACTTCCTCGTCCCCTCGCGCCTGCAGCCGCACCGCTTCTACGCGCTGCCGCAGTCGCCGCAGATGTTCAAGCAGATCCTCATGGTGGCGGGCGTCGACCGGTACTACCAGTTCGCGCGCTGCTTCCGCGACGAGGACCTGCGCGCCGACCGTCAGCCCGAGCACACGCAGATCGACCTGGAGACGTCGTTCCTGACGGTGCCCGAGATCCGTGAGCTGCTCGAGGGCCTGATGACGGCGATCTTCGAGGGCGTGGGGGAGACCCCCCCGGCGACGCCGCTGCCGCGCCTCTCCTACGACGAGGCGATGCTCCGCTACGGCAGCGACAAGCCCGACCTGCGCTACGGCCTCGAGATCGTCGAGCTCAGCGAGACGTTCGCGGCGAGCGCGTTCAAGGTCTTCCGCGGCGCCGTCGAGGCCGGCGGCGTCGTGCGCGCCATCCGCGCGCCCGGCGGCGGTTCCCTCTCCCGGGCGCAGATCGACAAGCTCACCGAGCTCGCCAAGGAGCACGGCGCCAAGGGCATGGCCTACGTGTACGTCGAGGAGGGCCGCGCCCTGCGCGGCCCCATCGTCAAGTTTCTCGGCGAGGCCGAGCAGACCGCGCTCGTGGAGCGGTCGGCGGCGAGCCCGGCGACCTGGTCGTCTTCGCCGCCGACGAGGCGCTCGTCGCCGCCGAGGTGCTCGGCGCGCTGCGCCTCGCCCTCATCGGCCTGCTCGCGCCCGAGCCGTCGGCCCGCTGGTCGCTGCTCTGGGTCGAGGAGTTCCCGCTCTTCGAGATCGACAAGGAGACCGGCCAGCTCACCTACGGCCACAACCCGTTCAGCCTGCCGACCGAGGCGACGATGCCGCTCCTCGAGAGCGACCCGCTCGCCGCGCGCGGCGCCCAGTACGACCTGGTGCTGAACGGCGTCGAGCTCGGCTCCGGTTCCCTGCGCAATCACGACGCCGCCGTGCAGCGCTCCATCCTGCGCGCCCTGGGCATGAGCGACGAGCGCATCGACGAGGCGTTCGGCTGGTTCCTCGAGGCGCTCGAGTACGGGGCGCCGCCGCACGGCGGCATCGGCCTCGGCTTCGACCGCATCATCATGCTGCTCGCCGGTGCGGACTCGATCCGCGACGTCATCGCCTTCCCCAAGACGTCGTCGGGCGGGGACCCGATGACGGCCGCGCCGGGGCCGGTCACGGCCGAGCAGCTCAAGGAGCTTCGCATCCGGCTCGGCGTAGCCGCCGCAGCTCGCGTCAGCCCGGGCCACGCCTGTCCGGGCCTCGTCCTCAAGCATTTTGCAGGGCTGCCGACAAGATTGTTGAATCAGTGGACGTTTGCTAGGATGGCGCGGCTCGACCTTGTTCGTGACCTCGCCACATTCTCGAGCCAACACGAACACATCGGGAGTTCGTCTCCGGCCCATCCGTGGATGGTCCGGGAGAACACCCACCTGCATGAGCAGGTTCGAGAATAGCGCGAGCACGGCAAGGTGGAGCTCTTTCTCTCTGGGGGGAGGCCGGCATGGGGGTCGTCAAGCGAAACCGGACATTCCTGTTCGGCGCAGTCCTGATCTTGGCCATCGGCGCGCTGCTCTTCGGCGGCGTGGTCGCGGTGCGCGTCCTCGCGTCCGCGGGCGAGACGGCGGCGACGCCGGTCCCGGCGCCCACGTCCTACAACAGCGTGAGCAGCTACGGCATGACCGGCTACGCGCCGCTCACGCTCGAGCCCACCGCCGAGACCCCGAGCTTCATCACGAAGCGGCTCGACGAGGGGCGCGGCATCGTGCTGTTCGTCTACGTCGACGGCGCGGCCGACGACATGGAGATGCTGTCGTACTTCAACGACGTCAAGGCCAACTACGCGGCCGACAGCTCCTTCTTCTCCTTCGAGGCGCGTGAGTCGAAGCAGCTCGGCGACACGCTGTCGCAGCTGCGCGTCAGCGACCCGCCCATCCTCGCCATCATCCGCGGCGACGGCACGGTCGCTCAGCTCTACACGGGCTGGATCGGCTTCAAGGTGATGGAACAGCAGGTCGCCGACGCCGTGCGCGGCCTCTGACGCGGCGGCACACCAGAGTCCTTTCAGGCGGCGCCCCTCGGGGCGCCGCTTCTGTTTGACCGTCCTCCGCTCTGTGGTACCATAATGCCGACTTGATTGGTTGGGATTCGGCAGGGTCCGGACGACGGGAGTCCCGTGCGCATCTCCTCGCGCTGCGAATACGGCCTGCGGGCCATGGTCTATCTGGCCGGCCACGACAGCGGTCATCCGGTGCCGCTGCCCGAGATCGCCGCGGGGGAGAGCATCCCGGCGCCGTTCCTCGAGCGCATCCTGGCCCGCCTGCGCGAGAGCGGCCTCGTCAAGGCCACGCGCGGGGTGAGCGGCGGCTATCAGCTCGCGCACGCCGCCGCCGACATCGCCGTGGGCGACGTCGTCACCGCGCTCGAGGGCCCGCTCTCGCTGGTCGGCTGCGTGCCCGACGACGGCTCCTGCGAACGCGCCGACTCGTGTGCGTCCCGCATCGTCTGGCGCCGGCTCGACAGCGCCATCAGCGGCGCCCTGAACGGCATCACCCTCGAGGATCTCACAAGGGAGGCAGTGTCACCATGAAGACCGTGTACTTCGACCACGCCGCGACGACGCCGGTCGACCGGCGGGTGCTCGAGGCGATGCTGCCGTACTTCTCCGAGCGCTACGGCAACCCGTCGGAGCTGCACCGCCTCGGGCGAGAGGCGCGCGCGGCCGTCGAAGAGGCGCGCGCCCGCGTGGCCGCCGCGCTCGGCGCCGGCGACAAGGAGATCGTCTTCACGTCCGGCGGGACCGAGTCGGACAACCTCGCCCTGTTCGGCTACCTGCAGCGCTTTCAGCCCGGACACCTGATCGTCAGCGCCGTCGAGCACCCGGCGGTGATGGAGGCCGCCCGGGCGCTCAACCGCGCCGGCTGGGCCGTCGATTTCGTCCCCGTCGACGGCGACGGGGTCGTCGACCTCGACGCCTACGAGCAGGCGTTCCGCGACGACACCCGGCTCGCCTCGGTCATGTACGCGAACAACGTCGTCGGTACCGTGCAGCCGGTCGCGGAGCTCGCGCGCATCGCCCACGACAAGGGCGCCGCCTTCCACACCGACGCGGTGCAGGCCGTCGGCGCGCTGCCCATCGACGTCGGCGCGCTCGGCGTCGACATGCTGAGCCTGTCGGGTCACAAGCTCTACGGGCCCAAGGGCGTCGGCGCGCTCTACGTGAAGCGCGGGACGCGCCTGCAGCCCATCCTGCACGGCGGCGGCCACGAGCGCCGCCTGCGCTCGGGCACCGAGAACGTGCCCGGCATCGTGGGGCTGGGCGTGGCGATCACCCTGGCCGCCGAGCTGCTGCCCGCCGTTCGCCCGCGCCTCGAAGGACTGCGCGACCGCCTCGCCCGGGGCGTCGTCGAGAGCATCCCCGAGGTCACCTATCTCGGGCATCCGACCGAGCGGCTGCCCGGCAACGTCGCCTTCTCGGTCCGCTACGTGGAGGGCGAGTCGATGCTGCTGCAGCTCGACGCGCACGGCTTCATGGTGTCGAGCGGCTCGGCCTGCGCGTCGGGGTCGCTCGAGCCGTCGCACGTCGTGCTCGCCCTGGGTCTCGCGCGCCGAGGAGGCGCACGGCAGCATGCGCATCAGTCTGGGGAGGGAGAACACCGAGGAAGAGGTCGACGCCTTCCTCGAGGCCTTCCCGCCGATCGTCGAGAAGCTGCGGCGGATGAGTCCGCTGTACGTGAAAGGGTGAGCGATGTACACCGACCTGGTGATGGACCACTTCACGAACCCGCGCAACGTCGGAGAGATCGAGGACGCCGACGGCGTCGGCCAGATCGGCAACCCGGTGTGCGGTGACGTGATGCGCATCAGCATCGCCGTCGACGACGGGGACCGGATCGCCGACGTGAAGTTCAAGACCTTCGGCTGCGGCGCGGCCATCGCGACGTCGAGCATGGTCACCGAGATGGTCATGGGCAAGCCCCTCCGCGAGGCCGCCGACATCTCGAACAAGGCGGTGGCCGAGGCGCTCGGCGGCCTGCCGGCCAACAAGATGCACTGCTCGAACCTTGCGGCGGACGCCCTGCATCTGGCGATCCAGGACTACCTCGTGAAGAGCGGCCGCGAGGTCGAGGTCGAGCAGATCCTGAAGGCACTCCCAAAAGCGCAGGAGCACTCGTCGCACTGAGCGGCGGGGTGGATAGCGCCGTCGCGGCGCTCAAGCTGATCGGCGACGGCCGCAGCCTCGAGACGGCCACGGCGCGCCTGTGGCCCGGGTCCGACCGGCGCAGCTGCTGCTCGCCGGGCGCGCTGCAGCGGGCCGCCCGTACCGCCGCGCAGCTCGGCGTCCCCCATCACGTCCTCGACCTCGAGGCCGAGTTCGAGGACGTGGTCGTCGGCCCGTTCCAGAGCGGCTACCTCGGCGGCGAGACGCCCAACCCGTGCGTCGACTGCAACCCGATGCGCCTGGCGGCGCTCGTCGGCCTCGCCGACGAGCTGGGCCTGGCGCACCTCGCCACCGGGCACTACGCGCGGCTCGTCTGGAAGGACGGCGAGCCGTTCGTGGCGCGCGCCGCCGACCGGCGCAAGGACCAGTCGTACATGCTGTGGGCGGTCCCGCCGCAGGTGCTCGCGCGTCTCGAGTTCCCGCTCGGCGATCTCGCCAAGGCCGACGTCCGCGCCGCCGCCGCCGAGGCAGGGCTCGAGGTCGCGGACGAGCCGGAGAGCCAGGAGGTGTGCTTCGCGGTCGAGGGATACCAGCTCTTCCTCGAGAGTCGCGGCGTCGAGCCGCTGCCCGGCGACATCGTCGACGCCGAGGGCGCCGTCGTGGGTCAGCACCAGGGTCACTGGCGCTACACGGTGGGGCAGCGGCGAGGGATCGGCGTGAGCGCCGCGGAGCCGCTGTACGTGCTCGAGCGCCGCGCCGCCGAGAACGAAGTCGTCGTCGGCGGCAGGTCACGCCTCGGGACCCGTTCCGTGCGCGTGCGCGACGTGGTAGACCGCGATCTCGGCGACGGCGCCGGGCTGCAGGTGCAGCTCCGCTACCGCTCCGCGCCGGTCGCCGTCGCCGCGCTCGAGCGGGACGGTGACGGCGGCCTCGAGGTGGTCCTCGCGGAGCCCTTCGCCGGTCTCGCGCCGGGCCAGGCGGCCGTGTTCTACCGCGACGACGTCGTGGTCGGGGGCGGCCGCGTGGCCGGCGGTCCGGACGCGGACGCCGCCTCGGCGGACCCCGACACCGCGGGCGACGAGCGGCCGAGCGCGGTATGATACGCTTCGTTCGTCCCCACGCGGCACGTGACCAACTGAAGGAGCGGTGCATGGACGCCTCGTTCGCGACCGTCGCGATGAGTACTCCGACCATAGTCCTGTCCTATGCGGCGGCGTTCTTCTTCGTCGTCGTGGCGATCGCCGCCGCGTACGCGCTGGTCAAGGCCGGCAAGACGCTCGATCGCGTCGAGATCATCCTCAATGACGTCGACAAGGAGGCCGTGCCTCTGATGCAGAAGGCCGGCGTCACGCTCGACGGGGTCAACGCCAACCTCGGCAACGTCGATCAGATCACCAAGGACGTCGCCGACATCACCGACAAGATCGACACCATGGCGAACGTCGTGGAAGGCGCCGTGAGCACGCCGGCGCGCAAGGCTGCCGCGTTCGGCGCCGGCGTGCAGGGCGCGGTCTCGAGCTTCATGCGCCGCGACAAGGGCGCGCCCGCGGATACCACCGCCGACTGGGCGCAGACCGGTCAGGGCGCCGACGCGTGGACCACGCCGGCCACCGGCGCGGCGGATGCGGCCGCGGACGCCACGGCTACGGCCGGGGACGCCACGGCCACGGCCGCGCAGACGACGGCCGACGCGGCCTCTTCGGTCGCCGGCGAAGCCGGTGCCGCGGTCGCCGTCCGGCGACGCTGCCGCGGACGCAACGGCCGCCTCCGCGCCGGAGAGCGACATCGGGGGCTGATCGATGGGGCTCTCGACCAGGCTCATCGTCAGCGGCGCCGTCGCGGGGACCGCGATCGCGTACTACGCGCGCAGTCGCCGCGCGCGCACCGGCGAGAGCTACTTCGACATCGTGCGGCGCCTCCCCGGCGACGTGCTGCGCTGGGCGGACGAGACCAGGGCGCGGGCCACGCTGGCCCTCGACGAGGGCAAGACCGCGGCCCGCGACCGTGACGCCGAGTTCACCCGCCAGCTCCTCGCTGCGGGAGCGCCACCTGGCGCCTGAGGCCGGCCGTGAGTGAGAAGATCTCCCTCGAGGTGCCGGCGACGCTGAGCGCCCTGTCCACCGTGCGCATGGTGCTGGGCGGTCTCGGCGCGCGCCTCGACTTCTCGCTCGAGGACCTCGACGACCTGTTCCTCGCCACCGACCGGCTGCTGCAGGCCGCTCTGGACACGGAGCGCCTCGACAGCCTCAGGGTCGAGATGGCGGTCGACGGGCCCACGCTGCGGGTGGTCGCCGGGGCGTTCCGCTCCGACGCGCTGCGCGCCCAGGTGGCGATCACTCCCGGCGGCTGCATCGACCTCTGCACCCTCCTCCAGCGCCTCGTCGACGACGTCGTCGTGCAGGAGGCGGACGGCTCCTTCAGCGTCCTCATCGTCAAGCACCGCTCCGGGTCGGGCGCATGAGCGCCCGCGACGACAGGAGAGTCAACGACCCGCTCGACCTCGAGGCGCTGCCCGGCCAGGCGCGCACCGTGCCCGACGAGGAGGACGAGAGCGCGACGCCGGAGCAGGCGCAGCCGGGGCCGTCCGCCGACCCCGAGGGGCGCGGCCGCGACGACTCCGAGAAGCTCGACCAGTACCTGCTCCGCCGGTATCACCTCTACGGCGACCGCAGGGCGCGCGAGCAGCTCATCACCATGTACCTCCCGCTCGTCCGCTCTCTCGCGCGCCGCTACGCCTCGCGCGGCGAGCACTTCGACGACCTGGTCCAGGTGGGCGCCATCGGCCTGATCAAGGCCATCGACCGCTTCGACCTCAGCCGTGGCGTGGAGCTCACCACCTACGCCACGCCCAACATCGTCGGCGAGATCAAGCGCTACTTCCGCGACAAGGGCTGGTCGGTGCGCGTGCCGCGCGGCCTGCAGGAGCTCAACATCCGCCTCAACAAGGTGATCGACGAGCTCGTGCCCAAGCTGCAGCGCTCGCCGACCATCAACGAGCTCGCCGAGGCCGCCAACGCGACGCCCGAAGAGGTGCTCGAGGCGCTGGAGACGAGCCAGGCCTACAATTCCGTCTCGCTGCAGGCGTCGCCGAACGGCGAGTCGGGCGAGGAGGACGCCGGCCTCATCGACTACCTGGGCGGCGAGGAAGAGGCCTACGACACGATGGAGGACCGCACCACGCTCGCGCCCGGCTTCGCGAAGCTCGACAAGCGCGAGCGCTACATCCTGCACCTGCGGTTCTTCGAGGGCCTGACCCAGAGTCAGATCGCCGAGCGGGTGGGAATATCCCAGATGCACGTCTCGCGTCTCATCAGGCGCTCGCTGGAGAAGCTGCGGGAGGAGATCGGCGATCTCGACAACCCGCAGCTTCCGCGCTCGTCCGACGACGACCGCTGACCCATACCGACATCCACGCGAAGGATCCCCCGTGAACGCTGCCGACATCCGTGACCTCTTCAGAGACTTCTTCGTCGCCCGCGGGCATCTGGCGGGCGAGCCCGCCAGCCTCGTGCCCGCGGGCGACGTCAGCGTCCTGTTCACGACCGCGGGCATGCAGCAGTACAAGCCGTACTTCCTCGGGGTCGGGACGCCGCCGTCCCCGCGCATCACCACCTGCCAGCGCTCGTTCCGCACCTCGGACATCGAGAACGTGGGGAAGACGGCGCGCCATCTCACCTTCTTCGAGATGCTCGGCAACTTCTCGTTCGGGGACTACTTCAAGGCGGAGGCCGTCGAGTGGGCGCTCGAGCTCTCCGACCAGCTGGGCATCGAGCGCGACAAGGTATGGGTGAGCGTCTTCGGCGGCGACGCCCAGGTGCCCGCCGACGAGGAGGCCGTCGAGCTCTGGAAGTCGCACGGGTTCACCGAGGACCGCATCGTCCGCCTCGGGCGCAGCGACAACTTCTGGGGCCCCGCCGGCCCCTCGGGGCCGTGCGGGCCCTGCTCGGAGCTCTACTACGACTGGGGCCCCGAGATGGGCTGTGACGACCCCGACTGCAAGCCGGGCTGCGACTGCGACCGCTACCTCGAGTACTGGAACCTCGTGTTCGTGCAGTACGACATGGACGAGACCGGCAACCTCACGCAGCTACCCAAGGGCAGCATCGACACGGGCATGGGTCTGGAGCGCATCGCCGGCATCACCCAGGGCGTCACGAACGTGTTCGAGACCGATCTGTTCGCGCCCCTGGTGGCGAGAGGCGCGCAGCTGGCCGGTGTGGAGCCGGACGCCTCGCCCGCCGTCGCGCGCGCGCTGCGCACCATGGCCGAGCACGCGCGCGGCGCCGCCTTCCTCGTCATGGACGGCGTGCTGCCGGGCAACGACGGGCGCGACTACGTCCTGCGCCGCATCATCCGTCGCGCCGTGCAGCAGGCGGTGGCGATCGGCATCGAGAAGCCGTTCCTCGCCACGCTCACGGACGCCGTCGTCGAGGTGATGGGCGGGGCGTACCCGGAGCTCGTCAGCGCGCAGCCGAGATCCGCCGCGTGGTGAACGAGGAGGAGGTGCGCTTCCGGCACACGCTCGAGCAGGGCATGGGCATCCTCGAGGAGGCCCTGCGGCGTGCGCGCGACGCGGGCACGGAGCTCCCGGCCGAGGTGGCGTTCGAGCTCCACGACACCTACGGCTTCCCCTTCGACCTCACGCGGGAGATCGCCGCCGAGGAGGACATGACCGTCGACGAGGAACGCTTCGAACATCTGATGGAAGAGCAGCGCGAGCGGGCTCGCGCCGCCCAGAAGGAGGGCACGTTCGCCTCCGGTCCGGGCGAGGTCGAGGACTTCCAGCGCCGCACCGCCGGCCTCACCGCCGACTTCGTCGGCTACGAGCGCCTCGAGGTGTTCACCGTGATCCGCGCCTGCGGCGAGCTCGGCGACGGCAGGCTCGCGGTGAAGCTCGCCGAGTCGCCCTTCTACGCCGAGGGCGGCGGCCAGATCGGCGACGAGGGCTGGATCCACACCGACTCCGGCAAGCTCGAGGTGGAGAGCGTCGTGAAGTTCGAGGACGACCAGGTCATCGTGGCGCGCCCGGTCGAGGGCAAGGTCGTCGAGGGCGAGCGCGCCAAGGCGATGGTCAACGCCGTGCGCCGGCATCAGACGGCCAGCAACCACACCGCGACCCACCTCCTGCACAACGCCCTGCGCATCGTGCTCGGGGAGAACGTGCGGCAGGCAGGCTCGCTGGTGCGGCCGGAGCGCCTGCGCTTCGACTTCAGCGTGCGCCGCGCCCTGACCGCCGACGAGCTGCGCCAGGTGGAGGAGCTCGTCAACCGGCGCATCGTGGAGAACCACGCCGTGCGCCCGTTCGTGACCACCAGGGAGTACGCGACGGAGATCGGTGCGATCGGCTTGTTCGAGGAGAAGTACGGCGAGTTCGTGCGCGTCCTCGAGATCGACGACTTCAGCCGCGAGCTCTGCGGCGGCACGCACGTCTCCTCGACCTCGCAGATCGGGCTGTTCAAGATCCTGAGCAGCCAGTCCGTGGGCGCCAACACGCGCCGCATCGAGGCGGTCACGTCGGCTGCGGCGATCGACCACTACCGCGGCCTCGAGGCCCAGTGGGAGACCCTGGCGGCCGGGCTCAGGGTGCGCGCCGAGAGGATCCCGGCGACGGTCGACAAGCTCTCCGCGCAGGTCCGCGAGCTCGAGGAGAAGCTGAAGGCGGCGGAGAGCGGCGAGCGCCGCGACCTCGCCGCCGAGCTGGTCGCGGACGCGGTCGAGGCGGCCGGCCTCGCCGTCGTCGCCGGCTCGCCGCAGGTGGAGACGGCCGACGAGCTCCTCACGCTCGCCGACGAGGTGCGCGCCAAGCGCGCCGACTGCGTGGCGCTGCTGCTCGCCGAGGTCGACGGGCGGGTGGCCGCCGTCGTCGCCGCGAGCGACGCGGCCGTCGGCCGCGGCGTCAAGGCCGGCGACGTCATGAAGGCCATGCTGCCGGCCATCGGCGGCAAGGGCGGCGGCAAGCCGACCCTCGCCCGCGGCGGCGGCCCCAAGGTGGGCGGCATCGGCGCCGCCCTCGAGGCCGGCGTCGCCGCCGTGCGGGACGTCCTCGGCGGCTGACTAATGCCCGTAGGGCACGAAGAGCACGGAGCGCTATTGAGCGCTTCGCTGAAACGCAGTACCAGCCGCGGAGCGGAGTGAAGCTCGTCGCGCTCGACCACGGCAGCGCGCGCACCGGCGTCGCCGTGTGCGACGCGACCGGCACGGTCGCGCGGCCGCTGACGGTCGTCGAGCGCGTCGGCACCGACGCCGGGTTCGCCGCGCTGCTCTCGCTGCTCGAGGCCGAGCGCCCCGAGCGCGTCGTGGTAGGCTTGCCGCTGTCACTCGACGGCCGGGAGCACGCTCAGGCGCGCCTGGCGCGAGCGTTCGCGGCGCGACTCGCCCGGGAGGTCGAGATCCCCGTCGAGCTGTTCGACGAGCGCTTCACCACCAAGCTCGCCGACCAGCGCGGAGGGGCCGCGGCGCGTGACGCGCGCGCCGCGGCGACCCTGCTCGAGGAGTACCTCAGGACGGTGCATGACCAGGGAACCTGACGACGCCGGACGCCGGGACGACTCGGCCCTCACCGGGCCGCGCCCTCCCGGCCGGGGCTGGGTGCGCTACGAATCCCAGGCCTCGTTCACCGGCGACGACGACTTCGAGTTCACCCGCCGGCGCAGCACGCGACACGACGACGGCCGCCGCCGCGGCGGCCGCGGCCGCCTCGTCGGGTACCTGCTCGTCGCCGTGCTCGCGCTCGTCATCGGACTCGGCGTGGGCTACGCCCGCGCCTACTTCGCCGACGGCGAGGTCGGCGGGACGGTGACGGTCGTCGTCAAGGAGGGGTCGAGCCTGCAGACGATCGCGGCCGCGCTCGAGGAGAATGGGGTCGTGAAGCACGCGCGCGCCTTCGTGATCCGCGCCGACGCGGACGGCTACGCGACGCGCTTCATGCCCGGCACCTACACCTTCCACGTGAACGAGCCCTACGACGCCCTCGTCGCCAAGCTCCTCAGGGGCGTCAAGCCGCCGACGGTCAAGGTCTCGATCCCCGAGGGGACGACGCTGCGACAGACGGCGGAGATCGTCTCCGGAGCGGTGAGGGCGATCTCGGCGGCGGAGTACGTCGGCGCGGCCCGCGACGAGCCGCCGCCGTTCCGGCTCCAGGGCTACGAGAAGGGCACGACGCTCGAGGGCATGCTCTTCCCGGCGACCTATGAGGTCCCTGCCAGAAAGGCCACGGCGCGCTCATTCGTCGAGGGGCAGCTCGACGCCTTCGACGCCAACTTCGCCGAGGTCGACATGACGCGGGCGCGGGCGGCGAACCTCACCGACTACGACGTCGTCATCATCGCCTCGATGATCGACAGAGAGGCGCAGGTGGCGACCGAGCGACCGGTCGTCGCCGCCGTGATCTGGAACCGGCTGCGCGAGGGCATGCTCCTCCAGATCGACGCGACCATCCAGTACGCGCTCGGCACGACCAAGCCGGTGCTGACCTACGACGACCTCAAGATCGACTCGCCGTACAACACCTACAAGCACGCCGGCCTCCCGCCGACGCCGATCTCCAATCCCGGGCTGGCCGCGCTGAAGGCGGCGGCCGATCCGTCGGCCGACAAGTACCTCTACTACGTCGCGCGCAACGACGGCACCGGGCGTCACTACTTCTCGACCACCTACGAGCAGTTCCTCGTGGACAAGGCGAAGGCCGCGGCGAACGGCAACTAGCGCTGCGCCGGGCAGGAGGGCGCCGCCGCACGGCCAATGTAGAGGACGACGTCTCGCGCAGGCACGCGCGGGGCGAAGGGGGCAATCACGGTCAGCGGCGCCACACACGTCATCGGCATCATCGGCGACCCCGTGTCGCACTCGCTCTCACCGCGTCTGCACAACGCGGCGTTCGAGGCGCTCGGGCTGGACTACGTCTACGTGCCGCTCCCGGTGCGTGCGGCGGCGGTGGGCGCCGCGGTGAAGGGCCTCGCGGCCCTGGGCTTTCGCGGCGCCAACGTCACGATCCCGCACAAGGGGGCGGTGATCCCGTCCCTGGACTGGCTCTCGGACGACGCTCGACTCGCCGAGGCGGTGAACACGATCGTCGTCGACGAGGGCGTGCTCCGCGGCTACAACACCGATGTGGAGGGGGTGCGCGCTGCGCTGGTCGACGTCGCCGGCGACCGCTGGGCGGTGAGGCGGCTCTCATCCTCGGCGCGGGAGGCGCGGCTCGCGCCGCGGCGCTCGCCCTCGCCCGCCTCGGCTGCCGTCTCACGATCGTGAACAGGACGCCCGCCAGGGCGCAGCGACTCGCGTCGCTGATCATGGCGGGCGTCCCCGGCGCCTCGTGCTCGTGGCTGCCGTTGTCAGAGCTGACGGGTGAGGAGGTCGCGCGCCAGCGAGTCGTCGTCAACGCGACCTCTCTGGGCATGGCGGGCGAGGGTAAAGTCCCCGCGCTGTTGGCCGATAAGGTTACGGCGGGGCAAGTCGTCTTCGACGCGGTATACGCTACCGTGCCGACCGACTTCCTCGCGGCGGCGCAAGCCCGAGGGGCGACCGTCGTCGACGGGCTGAGCATGCTGCTGCGGCAGGCGGCCGAGGCGTTCAACCTGTGGACCGGCGTTCCGGCGCCCCTGGAAGTGATGCGAGATGCCGTCCAAGGATAGGAAGTCGACCGACAAGCGCGGACGCCGGGTCTCGACCCGGCTCGAAGGAGACGACCTGGAACCGACCATCGAAGCCGTGGACGACTTCCTGCTCGACGATCCCGGGTCGAACGGCGGAACGCCGCACGACGCCGTCGAGGACGTCGACGAGGACATCGACGAGGTCCCCCGCGACGAGCGCGGCGTGACCACCGATGACCTGCTCGAGAGCATCGTGCGCAGCCAGCGCACGAGCAAGCTGCGCCTCGGCGACATCCTCAAGGAGATGGGCCTCGTCACCGAGGAGCAGGTCGCGTCCGCGCTCGTCCGCCAGAAGGAGACGCGCAAGCGCCTCGGGCAGCTGCTGCTCGACGACGGCATCGTCACGCAGACTCGACCTGACCAAGGCGCTGGCGCAGAAGTTCGGCGTCAGCTTCCTCGACCTCACCTCGACCCGGTTCGACGGCGCCGCGACCGCCTACATCGACGAGAAGCTGGCGCGGCGGTACGGCGCCATCCCGGTGCACTTCCTCGACGACAACACGCTCCTGGTCGCCATGGTCGACCCGCAGAACCTGCCGGCGCAGGAGGACCTCGCGATCATCACCGGCTTCCCGATCCAGCCGGCGATCGCCAGCGAGGAGGACGTCTTCGGGGCGATCGCCAAGGTCTATCGCTCCAAGGCGGAGGTCGGTGCGAGCGAGGAGGGCGGCGACTACGTCGAAGAGTCGCTCGCCGACATCCGCGACGCCACCGAAGAGGCGCCGGTCGTCAAGCTCGTCAACTCCGTCATCGCCCAGTCCGTGGACGACGCCGCGAGCGACATCCACTTCGAGCCGCAGGCCAAGGAGCTCGTCGTGCGCTTCCGCATCGACGGCGTGCTCCACGAGATCATGTCGATCCCGCGGCGCATGCAGGCCGGCGTGCTCAGCCGCCTCAAGATCATGGCGGAGCTCGACATCGCCGAGCGCCGCGTGCCGCAGGACGGCCGTATCGGTCTCATGGTCGGCGGCAAGCCGATCGACATGCGCGTCGCCACGCTGCCCACGGTGTACGGCGAGAAGGTCGTCATGCGCCTCCTCGACAAGTCGAACGTGATGCTCGACCTCGAGGAGCTCGGCTTCGCCGAGAAGGCGCTCAAGCGGTTCCGCAAGTCGTTCCTCAAGCCCTACGGCGCCATCCTCGTCACCGGCCCGACCGGCTCCGGCAAGTCGACCACGCTGTACGCGGCGCTCAACATCCTGAACAGCCCGGAGAAGAACATCATCACCGTCGAGGACCCGGTCGAGTACCGCCTCACCGGCATCAACCAGGTGCAGGTGAACACGCGCGCCGGCATGACCTTCGCCGCGGCGCTGCGCTCGATCCTGCGCTGCGACCCCGACATCGTGATGGTCGGCGAGATCCGCGACCGCGAGACGGCGCTCATCGCCATCGAGTCGGCGCTCACCGGCCACCTCGTGCTCAGCACGCTGCACACCAACGACGCCCCCGGCGCGCTCTCGCGCCTCACGGAGATGGGCATCGAGCCCTTCCTGACCTCGTCGGCGGTCGACGCCGTGCTGGCGCAGCGCCTCGCCCGGCGCCTTTGCTCGCACTGCAAGGAGCCGTACACGGCAACCAAGGAGATGCTGCGCAAGAACGACTTCCCGCCCGAGGTTTGTGACCGGGATGACGTCGTCCTGTACCGTGCGAACGGCTGCTCGAGGTGCAACAATACCGGCTACAAGGGGCGGCTGGGACTCTACGAGGTGATGATCGTCAGCGAGGCCGTCCGCCGGCTGACCGTCGAGCGCAAGAGCGCCGACGAGATCGGCCGCGTGGCGGCCGCCGAGGGGATGAAGTCGTTGCGCGAAGACGGCATCGACAAGGTACTGCTGGGCATGACCTCCGTCGAGGAGATCGCCCGCGTGATCGTCTGATATGGCAACCGTGGCGAGGAAGTGAACATGGATCTGGTCGACGTCCTTCTCGAAGTCCTGGAGCGAGACGCGAGCGACCTGCACCTCTCGGTGGGGTCGCCGCCGATCATCCGCATCAACGGCGTGCTCGAGCGCCTCGACTACCCGCGTCTCTCGGCGAACGACACGCGGGAGCTCATCTACTCGATCCTCAGTCAGGACCAGCGCCAGCGCCTCGAGAACGAGTGGGAGATCGACTTCTCCTACTCGGTCCCGGGCCGCGCGCGGTTCCGCGTCAACGCCTACTTCCAGCGCAACAGCCTGGGGGCGGCGTTCCGCCTCATCCCGATCAGCATCAAGAAGCTCGAGGACCTGGGCCTGCCGCCGGCGCTCCACGACCTGACGCGCAAGCCGCGCGGCTTCGTCATCGTCACCGGCCCCACCGGCTCGGGCAAGAGCACCACGCTGGCGGCGATGATCGACGAGATCAACGAGACCCGCGACGAGCACATCATGACGATCGAGGACCCGATCGAGTTCCTCCACCGCCACAAGAAGTGCATGGTCAACCAGCGCGAGGTGGGCGCGGACACGAAGTCCTTCAACCGCGCCCTCAAGAGCGTGCTGCGCCAGGACCCGGACATCATCCTCGTCGGCGAGATGCGCGACACCGAGACCATGGCCACGGCGCTGACCGCGGCCGAGACCGGCCACCTCGTCTTCGCCACCCTGCACACCCAGGACGCGCCGCAGACGATCGACCGCATCATCGACGTGTTCCCGCCGCACCAGCAGGAGCAGGTGCGCGTGCAGCTCTCGCACCACGCTGATGGGCGTCTGCACGCAGCAGCTGCTGCCGACGCGCGACGGGCGCGGCCGCTGCGTCGCCTGCGAGCTGCTGGTGCCGACGCCGGCGGTGCGCAACCTCATCCGCGAGGGCAAGACGCACCAGATCTACTCGACCATGCAGACCGGCACCGCGTTCGGCATGCAGACCATGGACGCGGCGCTGGCCGACCTCGTGCGCCGCGGCATCATCACGCGGGAGCTGGCCAAGAACCGCTCGAGCACCCCTGCGGAGTTCGAGCGGCTGCTGGGCCAGCCCGCCGCCGCGGCCGCCGGCCGCCGCTAGGGCTGCAGGAATCGTGGCCCCGGCCGATAAGACAGACAGACAACGCCAGTCGTCGACGGGCGAGCCGGCCGGGCCGGGCGCCAGGGGGGCGTAGGAGAGGCACATGACGAACTTCGCTTACAAGGCACTCGACGGGCGCGGCGCGCAGGCCGCCGGTGAGATCGAGGGCGAGAGCAAGGCCGCCGTCGCCGCCGCCCTGCGCAGTCGCGGCCTCACGGTGCTCGACCTCAACGAGGTCAAGCAGGGCTGGGGCCAGATACAACTCGGCGGCGGCATCAAGGCCAAGGACCTCACCGTCTTCTCGCGCCAGTTCGCGACGATGGTGAACTCCGGGCTCTCGATGCTGCGCTGCCTGTACGTCCTCGAGGAGCAGACGCCGAACAAGAAGTTCGCTGCGGTGATCACCGCGGTCCGCGCTGACGTCGAGGCCGGCATCAGCCTCTCGGACGCCCTCGAGAAGCACCCCAAGGTCTTCAGCAGGCTCTACGTCAGCATGGTCCGGGCCGGGGAGCTCGGCGGCATCCTCGACGAGGTGCTCAACCGCGTCGCCACGCAGCTGGAGAAGGAGGACCAAATCCGCCGGGCGGTCAAGTCGGCGATGGTCTACCCGATCCTCATCGGCTCGTTCGCCATCATCGTCCTCATCGGCATGGTCCTGTTCCTCATCCCGATCTTCGCCGGTATGTACAAGGACCTCGGCAACGCCAAGCTGCCGCTGCTCACGCGCATCATGATGTCGGTCTCGGAGGTCTTCCGCAGCTGGTGGGGCCTCGTCGTCCTCGCCGTCATCATCGGATTGGTCTACCTGATCCGACGGCTGAAGCGGACCGATCGCGGCCAGCACGTCTGGGACCGGTTCAAACTGCACGTCCCCATGGGTATCGGGGAGATCGTCCGCAAGCTCGCCATCGCGCGGTTCGCGCGTACGCTCGGCACGCTCATCACTTCCGGCGTGCCGATCCTGCAGGCGATCGAGATCACCGGGCAGGCGGCCGGCAACGTCGTGATCGAGGACGCCATGCAAGAGGTGCAGATGAGCGTCAAGGAGGGCCAGTCGATCACCGCGCCACTGGCCAAGGAGAAGATCTTCCCCGCCATGGTCACGCAGATGATCTCCGTGGGTGAGGAGACCGGCTCGCTCGACGCCATGCTCGGCAAGATCGCCGACTTCTACGAGGACGAGGTCAACGCGTCCGTCAAGTCGCTCACCTCGATCCTCGAGCCGATCATGATGCTCTTCGTGGGCGCCCTCGTCGGCGTCGTCGTCATCTCCATGTACCTGCCGATCTTCAACATGATGAACATCGTCAAGTAGCCGGGGGGAGCATGGCGTGGAGAACGAGCAGCTCCTCGCCGTCTATGCCCAGACGAGGTCGGCGGCCACGCTCGACGAGATCGTGCGCCGCAACCAGAACCTGCTGCACCACATCCTCAAGCGGTTCGCGTACGCCAGCGAGCCCTACGAGGACCTCCTGCAGGTCGCGAATCTCGGGCTGATCAAGGCGGCGCAGCGGTTCGACGCCGGCCGTGGCGTGCGCTTCAGCACCTACGCCACCGCGGTCGTCGACGGGGAGCTGCGCCACCATCTGCGGGATTCGCTGCTCCTGCGCCAGCCGCGCTGGGTCAAGAAGGTCTACCAGCAGATCCAGGACAAGTCGAACGAGCTGATGCATAGGCTAGGCCGCCCGCCGGAGGTGGCCGAGCTCGCCGAGGCGCTCAACATCAACGAGGACGGCATCCTCGAGGTCATGAACCTGTACTCACGCATTCAGCTGCACAGCCACGACGAGCCGTTCACCTCGGCTCAACTGCGCGCGGAGGCCGACCCCGGCCTGGTGCACTCGCTGCGCCGGCAGTCCTTCGCGTTGCCCATCGAAGACAGGATCTCGCTGTACGCGGCGCTGGACCGGCTCTCCACCTTCCAGAAGCGCCTCATCTACCTGCTCTTCTTCAAGGATCTCACGCAGAGCGAGGTCGCGGAGGAACTGGGGCTGTCACAGAAGAAGGTGTCGCGCGAGTCGATCAAGGCCGTGGGGCGGCTCAGAGAAGTCCTCGGCAAGAAGGTGTTCTAGTCGCCTCTAGACATTTGTTCTAGTCCATCGGCCCCGAAGGTGGGGCAATCTGAGTGCAGACGCTAAAGGGATTCACCCAGCCGCCGACTAAGTGACTGGGAATCGCCAAAGGAGGCTAGCCAGGGACACGACAAGGCGCACAGGGCAAACCACTTGCGAGGGTGGGGCGCAAAGCCACAGGGCTCACGGAGTCGGCTGGGCTGCCGCCAAACCAGAGAAGTACGGCAAGCCTGTGCCCCGCGGATGCGAGCGTCGCAGGCTTTTCGCATGCAGGGCACGAAGTAGACCAAGCGAAGCCAGGCAAGTCAGAAGTGTTCAGCCAGAAGAGAGGAGATGGTAGGCATATGAAGAGGTTCGCCAAGGGGCAGAAGGGCTTCACGCTGATCGAGCTGCTCATCGTCATCGTGATCATCGGCATCCTCGCCGCGATCGCGATCCCGATGTTCCTCAACCAGCGCGTGAAGGCCAAGGACTCGGCCGTCAAGGAAGGCGTCCATTCGATCCAGGTCGGCATCCAGAGCTGGGCCGTCGACAACAACGACATCTATCCCGACGAGTGCGGCAAGACCACCGCTACGACCAACGGCGACGGCACCCCGGTCGGCGCCCAGGTCGACAACTGGCCGAACGATCCCTTCGATGCCGGGCAGGTGGACGATGGCCGAACAACGGCGCGAGTGGGCAACTACACCTACGTGTATGTCGCGGGACCGCCGAACGACTTCACCCTCAAGGGCATCTTGAACAGCGACGTGCCTTCGTGGTGAAGCTGACGTCCGTAAGTCTGCGCGTCAGTGGCGGCAGAACGGTGGATGGAGGGGCGGGGCCGCAAGGCCCCGCCCCTCCTTGCGTTCCGTCGTCGCGTCGCCGCGCGAGAGGACTGCGCGCGGTCCGCGGCGAACACCCTGACGGCGCGGGCAGCGGAGGCTCCGTGCCCGCGGGCAGGACGGCTGGGGCTCCGGGAGCCGCCGCTCGTGACGATCGCGCGAAAGGTGGCGCACGGGTGATGGACGCAGGACTGTCAGGCAACCGGGTCGGGCTCGGCGACGGACGCGCAGAGTCGCGCGGCCGTGCTGGTCCGCGACCTGCACAAGACCGTCGCCGTCGGCTTCCTGCGGCGCAAGGTCGAGATCCTCAAGGGCGTCGACCTCGTCGTGGACCACAACGAGGTGTTCGGTCTGCTGGGGCCCAACGGGGCGGGCAAGACGACCACGGTCAAGGTCGCCCTGGGCCTGATGAGGCCGACTTCCGGCAGCGTGCAGCTCGGCGTCGAGGGGCTCGGTCGCGTCGGGTATCTCCCCGAGAACCCGTACTTCTACGACTACCTCTCCGGGCGCGAGTTTCTGGGCTTCTGCGCGCGGCTGTTCGGCCTCGACGCGGCCGCGCGCCACGAGCGCGTCGAGCGAGCTCCTGCGCGACGTCAGCCTCGTCGACGCGGCGGGGACGCATCTGCGCAAGTACTCCAAGGGCATGCTGCAGCGCATCGGCATCGCCCAGGCGCTCATCAACGACCCCGAGCTGGTGCTGCTCGACGAGCCGATGACGGGCCTCGACCCCGTGGGCCGCGTCGAGGTGAAGCACATCATCGAGCGCCTCCACGAGCGCGGCAAGACGGTGATGTTCAACTCGCACATCCTCAGCGACGTGCACGAGCTCTGCTCGCGCATCGCCATCATGCGCGAGCGGACGCGTGATCTGGCAGGGCACGGTCGACGAGGCTCTGGACGAGGCGCCTTCGCTGGAGGACTTCTTCATGACAGGTGGTGACGTCGTGAAGCAGCTCGTGGCCATCGCCATCAACACGTTCAAGGAGACGATCCGCGACCGCGTGCTCGCCGTCATCGTGGTCTTCGCCCTGCTGATGATCGCCGGCGGCCTCTGGCTGGGCAGCATCAGCCTCGGCGAGCAGGGCCGCATGATGAAGGACTTCGGCCTCGTCGCGGTCACGGGCTTCGGGCTCATCGTGGCGGTGTTCGTGGCCGCCGGCCTGGTGCACAAGGAAGTCGAGAAGCGCACGGTGTTCGTGCTCTTCTCCAAGCCGGTGAGCCGGGCGGCGTTCATCGCCGGCAAGTTCATCGGCCTGTGCGGCGACGATGGCCGTGGTGCTCGCCGGCATGGGGCTGTTCCTGTTCGCCCTCGTCTGGATCGTGGCCGGGGAGGCCTCGGGCATGGTGCTGCTCGCGGTGCTCATGATCTACGTGCAGCTTCTGGCGGTCGTGGCCGTGACGATCTTCTTCTCGACGATGGGCTCGGCGATCCTGGCCGCCGTACTCGGCATCTGCGTGTTCGTCGCCGGGCAGCTCAGCCACAACGTGCTGGCGCTGACGCGCCTCGGCAAGAACCCGCTCACCGAGGCGCTGTCCTGGGTGGTGTACGTGATCATCCCGAACTTCTCGGCGGTGGACGTGAAGGCCGGCGCCGTCGGCGAGCAGACGCTCGCCTGGGGGCAGATCGGCCTCTGGACGGTGTATCTTCTGGCCTACGTCGTGGTCGTCCTGGCGCTGGCGACGCTGATCTTTCGCCGCAAGGAGTTCTGACCGTGCTGCGGCGGGTCGTCGCGATCGTCGTGGTCGTCGCCTGCGCCGCGGGGGTGGTGGCCTACCAGGCGACGCGGCCGGCCGCGGGCGCCGGCGAGCCCGACGCGTGTTCGTGCCGTCGCCGAGAGTTCTTCCTCGACTTCTCGCCGAGCTTCCGCACGTCGATCGCCGACGCCTACTACCTGAACATGGTCCAGTACTACGGCGAGCACGTGAAGAGTGACGGCCGGCTGGATTCGCTGCCCGCCATGGTCAGACTGGTGACCGGGCTGAGCCCCCACTTCACGAGGGCCTACCTGTTCGGGGCTTTCGCGCTGATCGACGCAGGCAGCCGGGCGTCAGCTATGAGATCCTGAAGAGGGGGCTTCGGGCGAATCCCGGACGACTGGCGCTTCCCGTCGTATCTCGGCTTCTTCGTCTACGCCTTCGCGAGCAACAAAGACAAGGACGCGGATCGCCGCGGACTGGTACTCGAAGGCCGCGGCGATCCCGGGGAGCCCGGCCTATCTGCAGCGGCTCGCCGCAGTGCTTGCTGGCCAAGGGTGGCGAGACGGAGAAGGCGGTCCTCATGTGGGGGCAGGTCTACGCCGCCGGCGACAAGTACTCGCGCAAGAAGGCGATTGAAGGTCTCAACCGTATCTTGCCTACCGACAAGGCGGCGCGCATGAAGGCGTTGGCGCCGCTCGGCGACACCATGGCGCGGCAGGACTACGAGGCGCTGCTCGCCGAGTTCGTCAAGGGCTACGCGCCGTGAGGAGCCCCCAGTGCGGCCACCAGATCCGCGCCTACGATAACGTCCCTGTCGTCAGCTGGCTGTTGCTGTGCGGGCGCTGCAGCCCGGCCCACCTGCCCTGGCTCTCGGCGCGTCTGCTGGCCAAGAGCGGGGAGGGCGAGAAGGCGATCCTCATGTGGGGGCAGGCGTATCTGGCCGGTGATAAGTACGCTCGCAAGAAGGCGGTGCAGGGCCTCGAGGAGGTCCTTCCCCAAGACAAGGAGGCACGCATGAAGGCGTTGGCGCCGCTGGTCGACACAATGCCGACGGATGAGCTCAATCAGCTCATCGCGGAGGTGTTCAAGGACTACACGCCATGAGGCGCGCGCGTGGTGCAGCCGGTCGCTTTCTCCGTCGCCGCGACGGCGGTTTCAGCATGATCGAGGTCCTGGTCGTGATGATCATCATCGGGATCCTGGCAGCCATCGCCATCCCCATGTACCTCGGGCAGCGAGACCGCGCCAAGAACGCCGCCGCGGTCGATGGCGGCCGCACCATCATGATCGCCGTGCTCACCTATGCTGCGAAGCAGGACGGCGACGACACCTGGCCGGCGACCGCCGACAAGGCGCTGTTGGTCGCGGTGGGTGCCATCGCGGACTCCGACTGGCCGGAGGACCTGTTCGCGGACGGTGCCGACATGCAGCCCGTGGCCGGCCCGGGCGACACGACGCCGGGGCGGTATCTGTATCGGGAGGCGCCTGGGCACGCTCAGAGCGGGCGGCATCAGATCGTCGTGTACCGCAAGAACGCGGACCCGTTCGTCATCCCGTGATGCGGGCACTTCTCTCGCGCCCGTGACGGCGCTGCTGGTCGTCATCGCGGCCGCCTACGGCCTGCTCGTCGGGCAGCTTCCTCAATGCCTGGGCGTGGCGGCTGGCCCACCACGAGAGCATCACGGAGGGCCGCTCGCACTGCCACTCAGTGCGGCCACCAGATCCGCGCCTACGACAACGTCCCCGTCGTCAGCTGGCTGCTGCTGCGCGGGCGCTGCCGCGACTGCGAGGCGCCCATCAGCTGGCGGTACCCCGTCGGTGAGGCGCTCACGGCGGCGATCTTCGTCGGCGTGGCGCTCATGGACGGGCTGGACTGGGTCCTCGTCCCGCACCTGCTCTTCGTCTCGGCGCTCGTGCTCGTGAGTCAGGTCGACCTCGAGATCCGCATCATCCCCGACGTCGTCATCCTGCCGGTCGCGGCGCTCGGCATCCCGCTGATGATCCTGTTCGGCGACGGACCCTGGTGGGAGTGGCTCGCGGCCGGCGTCGGCGCCGCCGGGTTCCTGTTCCTCATCAGCGAGGTGTACTACCGCCTGCGGCACGTGGAGGGTATGGGCTTCGGTGACGTGAAGCTCGCGCTGTGCATGGGGATCTATCTCGGCGCCGCGGTCGTGCCGGCGCTCTTCATCGGCTTTCTCAGCGGCGCCATCATCGGCGTCGCCGTCGTGGCGGCGCAGAAAGGGGACGGCAAGACCGCCATTCCCTTCGGTCCGTTTCTCGCCGCAGGAGCCGTGGTCGCGCTCTTCGCCGGGACGCCGCTGATCGACGCCTACCTCGGGCTGGCGTTGGGCCGCTGACGTCGCTCGGGCGCGACGCGCCCGGACCGGCGAGGGCAGCTAGCCACGCGACCCCGTCCGGACCGGCTCAACGTCATCCAGGCTGCGCCTACGTCATCCTTCCTGCCGGCTGTCTGCCCTCGTAGGCTGCTGTGCACCGGCCGGAGCCGGCCACACCGCGACCCGGAGACCTCGCGGAGGTAAGGATGAGGCGGCAGAGTGGAACGACGATGTTCGAGCTGGTGACCGTGATCGCGGTCGTGGGGATTCTCGCGGCGGTCGCCGTGCCGGGAGCCGCGCATGTGGGTGCGGCGGTCTCCGGCGCGGAGGGTGCCCGCCGGCTTGCCCTCGTCCTGCGTGCGGCGCAGGCGGAGGCGCAGAGCCGCGCCGCCTCAGTGCGCGTCGAGGTCGATGCCGGGGGTGAGTACACGGTGACCGGTCCGTTCGGCGATCAGGTGATGAGCGGCCGCCTGGGTGCCTCGGTGGCCAGCACCTACCCCGGTGGCGTCATCGAGTTCACTGAACGAGGCTGGGGGCGGGTGCCCGGCTCCTCGAGCCCGCGCGCCGGCCATTTCAGCGTCGCCGGCGGCGGCGCGTCCAGGACCGTGATCGTTCAGCTCTCGGGGTGCGTGAGATGCACCTAGGGCAAGGGACCTCGAGCGGACGTCGATCGGCGGCGGGCTTCTCCCTTCTGGAGGCGGTCGTCGCGGCCGCTGTGCTGCTGGCGACAGTCACGGCGGTGACGTTCTGCGTCACGTCTGTGTCGCGCGGCGGGGCGCGCGTCGAGTCGACCATGGACGCCGACCGCGCCGTGCGCGCTGTCGCCGAGCGCCTGCGCGCGCTCCCGTTCTGCGCCGCCGCCTATCCGGTCGCCGGAGCTTCGCAGGGGTCCGCGCCCGGCGACCTGATCGCCAGCGTCTTCCCGCATGCACTGCCCGTCGAGAACACCGAGAACGCGCGGTACGTGACGGACGGCGCCGATGAGGCAGCTCCGGCCGGCTCCTTCGTCACGCTCCTGCACGAAGGCGAGGTGGAGGTCCGCTGCGTCGCGCGCTTCCTCGCGACGGAGCAGGGCCCGGAGCTCGAGACTCGGGACCTCGACGGCTGGACCGTCACGCAGGCGCACGAGCCTCCAGGCGCTGCGCTCTCCATTGTGCTCTCGGCCGGGGCTCAAGGGGCCGTCCGCACGACTCGCATGACCCGGACGGCCCTGATGACGTCCGTCGTCGACGCGCAGCGGGCGGAGACTGCGGGCACGCGTTGACCAGGCCGTGCGGTCACGCTTTCCAGGCCGCGTCAGCGGCCGCCGCGACGACGGCTTCACGCTTGTCGAGGTTCTCGTGGCTACCGTCATCGCGGGCCTCGTCCTCTCGGCGGCGTACTCCTGGCTGTGGAACGTAGCCGCGCTGGCCGCGAGGACCGACGACAAGGCTCAGGCAGCGACCGTCGCGGGCGCGGTCGCACGCGCGGTGGCGGGTGACGTTCGCGCCGCGGTCGGCGTCGTCGAGCCGCCGGCCGGTCGCGACCCCTCACGGTCGCTCGCGCTCTCCCACGACCACGTCGACAAGGCGCACGAGGACGTCCTCATCGTGTGGGATCCAGCCCGTGGCGTGGTGTGGCGCAACGCCTCGGGCACGTACCTGGCCGACCACGTGACGCGGTTCGACGTGAGCTACGGGCTCGCCGACGGCCGTCGCGTCGCCGGTGGGGACATGTCGGCGCCGGACTGGGCAGAGGTGCGCCTGGCACGTGTCGAGCTGACCGTCACGTTCGGAACGGCCGTCGCCGCCCGTGCCCTTGAGAGAGTCGGTGGGGCCGGCATGAGACCGCGGTGCGCAGCGGACGGCTACGCCATGCTGGCCGTCCTCCTGGTGATGGTGCTGGCGGCCATCTTCGCGCTGGTCGTGGTGGGGGCCGTCCACAGCCTGCAGGTGGTCGAGCGGTCCGACGCTGCCGGATGGCGGGCGGAGTCGCTCGCGGAGCAGGCGGTGTCCGCAGTGAATGGCGCGCTCCGCTGGCGACCCGGCGCCGTGAGCGGAACGACGGGGGGCGGCGACGCGGACGTGCGGCAGTCGTGGAGGGCATCGTGGACGCCGACCGCACCCGTGGTGGGGGACGTGTGGCCGCGCTTGCGGGTGCACGTTTCTGGCGGCTGCCGCGAGCGCCAGGAGAGACGACCGGCTCACGATGGAGCTGCGCGCCGAACCGTGGGCCATGGGGGTGACGTCTGTCGGGCGACGCCGAGATCGAGGCGCCGCTCGTGGTGTCGGGCAGCGGCGTCTACGTCGGCGGCTGCCTCAGGGGCCGCGACTACGTGAGCTTCGCTGCCGACGCCGGTCCGGTCACGCCGGCCGGAGACCCGGCCGACTGCGTGCGCGGAGAGGTGTACCCGGCGGCCGCGGTCCACGGAGGCGCGGGCATCTTCGCGGCGGGCGTGGAGATCCACGAATCGTCCCCGGGGGAGGTCTATCCACTGGACACCGACGACCACGCGGGATCGGCTGTGCGCGAGCAGTGGCTCGCGGCGCCGACGGCCGAGTTCCTGGTCGCCGCCGCGGCCGCCGCGACACCTGCGGGCGCTGCTTTGGATGGCACGCGCCTCCGCCTGGACGAGATCGCCACAACGGCAGGCGCCGACGCTGACGGGGGGACCTGTATCGTGCTGCCCCCCGTCGACGAGGTGACGATCGAGGGAACCGCGTCGCCCGAGTCAGGCCGCCTCTTCATCGTCGTCCGTGGCGACGCCGTCATCGGCGAGCCCGGGGAGACGGTCGCGTTCTCCGGGGGCCTCGTCGTCCGCGGGCGACTGCTCGTGCGCGGCGGGCTGCTGCTCGAGGGCAGCCTCCACGCCGGAAGCCTTGCCATCGCCGCTCCGTCTCGCGTGACGATCGCGCCGGACTGG
Source organism: uncultured Thermoleophilia bacterium (assembly GCA_963717965.1). Taxonomy (GTDB): domain Bacteria; phylum Actinomycetota; class Thermoleophilia; order UBA2241; family UBA2241; genus CAIXSE01. The sequence continues at coordinate 68,467 of CAVQXS010000009.1, forward strand.
CGCCGGCGTCCCATCGCCGGCGCGTGCAGGCCGACGGTCGTGGAGTACGGAGACTAGGGGCTGCAGGATGACCGACCAAGAGGGCGAATCCTCTGTACGCGGCACTGACTTTGTGAAAGAGTGGCGTCGCCGCGACCTTGGAGGGCAGGGGGCACGTGTCGATTCGTCGAAACGAGTGCCTAAAGGTATGCGTCGAGGGTGCCGACACAGGCGCTAGGGCAAGGCAAGCTGAGGGGCGAGTATGGCCATGAACGCGGTGCGTGTGGGCATCGACATCGAGCAGGCCTCGATGGTCGGCGCCCAGGTGAAGACTGGTCGCCAGGGACACACGCTGATGGCGGTTTCCGCACGAGCGCTCCCCGACGGCCTCATGTTCGAGGGCGAGGTCGTGGACATCGAGGGTCTCGCGGCCGAGCTCAAGACGTTCTGGAAGGCCGCCGGCTTCACCGGCAAGAAGCTCTCCGTCGGTATCGCCAATCAGAAGATCGTGGTGCGCACCATGGAGTTCCCCATCATCGACCCCAAGGAGCTGCGCGCCGCCATCGAGTTCCAGGCCCAGGAGTCCATCCCCATCCCGCTCGACGAGGCCATCCTCGACTTCCAGGTGCTCTCGACGACCCCCGGGGACGCGGAGGGCGGCGGCCGCCAGCAGGTCCTGATCGTGGCCGCCCAGCGCGAGATGATCGACCAGTTCATGCAGGTGGCGCGCAAGGCGGGCCTCACGGTCGACGGGATCGACCTCCAGGCCTTCGCCCTGATGCGGTCCGTGGCGCCGCCGGTCGCCTTCGTCGACCAGGGGGCTCCGCAGGCCGACGGCGCGAGCGCGCTCATCAACATCGGCGCCGGCATCAGCAACCTCATCGTCGCGTCGGCGGGTACCCCGCAGTTCACGCGCGTCGTCAACCTCGGCTACGAGTCGCTGGTGCAGGCGCTCATGCAGAACCGCGGCCTCACCCATCAGGAGGCCGATCTGCTGCGCCTCACCGTCGGCCTCACCGGCAGCGCCGCCGCCGCCGGAGATCTCGAGGCGGCGACCGTGGGCGAGATCCACGAGGTGCTCGACTCCACCTGTGAGGCGTTCGCCGACGAGATCCGCCGGTCGATCGACTACTTCCATTCGCTGCAGCAAGACGCGCCCATCGCCCGCATCCTCATCAGCGGCGAGGGCGCGCTCACGCGCAACATGTGCGACTACCTTGCGGGCGCCCTGCATCTGCCGGTCGCCCTGGGGAACCCGCTCCAGTTCATCGCCGAGAACAAGTCGAAGCTGCCACAGCCCGAGCTCGAACTGATCGCGCCTCGACTGGCGGTCGCGCTCGGCTTGGCCTTCGAGGACGAGGAGTAGGCACCATGAAGCGCATCAACCTGCTGCCTCAGGAAGAACGCGCCAAGGCGTCGCGCGAGCGAGGTCTCTTGTACGCGATCCTCATCCTGGTCGCCCTCGTCGTCGTCCTCGGGCTCGTGTACGTGAAGTACAACAGCGACGTCAACGCCAAGCAGGACGAGCTCGCCGCGATCCAGGCGGAGACGGCCGTCGTCCAGGCGAAGATCGCCGAGCTCAGCCCCTACGCCGTGATCCAGAACCAGCGCACGGCGATGACCGAGACCGCGAAGGGCATCTACGCGTCCGGCGTGCCCTTCTCGATCCTGCTCCAGGAGCTCAGCCTCGTGATCCCCGAGAACGTGCGCCTGCAGACGCTCACGGCGACGGTGCCGGCGTCCATGCTGCCCGGTTCTGCCACAGTCGAGGCGGCTGCCCCGTCCGCGACCGTCGACGTGACGTTCACCGGCCAGACCGAGGAGCATCGTGACGTGGCCGAGTTCATGACGCGGCTCGGCCTCATCCCGCAGCTGATGGGGATCACGCTGCGACCTCGTCGACGGACACCGCCTCGACCACGAGTACGTCGACCGCGAGTCCTGCGGCGACCGTCACCTTCACGCAGTTCACGGTGACCGCGCAGCTGCGGCCGTACACGCAGCCGCCGCCCACGACCACGCTCGAGACGGGGGTCGGACAATGAGGGCCCGGGGCAGAGAGATCTACATCATCACGGGCATCGTCGCCGCAGTCCTGATCGTCGCCTGGTACTTCCTGCTGTTCAGCCCGACCCAGCAGAAGCTCAGTGACCTCGACCAGCAGGTCCAGTCGGCGCAGAGCGCACTGGAGATGGCCAAGCAGGAGGTCGTCAAGCTCGAGTCCTACAAGAAGACGGCCCCGCAGTCGCGCGCCGAGATCGTGCGCCTCGGCAAGATGCTCCCCGAGAGCGAGGGCATCCCCGGCCTCATCATCGAGCTCACGAAGACCTCTGAGGCCTCCGGAGTCTCCGTCACCGGCATCACCCGCGGCACCACGACGCAGGGCACCCCCTACGGCATCCAGGCGCTCACGCTCACCGTGTCGGGTCGCTACTTCGACGTCGAGGACTTCCTCTACCGCATCGAGGAGTACGTGGCCTTCCGCAACGCGAGCTTCCGCGTGACCGGCAGGCTGCTGCAGGTGACGCAGCTCACGGTCCAGGGTGCCACGACGACCACGACCACGAGCGGATCGCCGCCACTCACGGTGACCATCGGCCTCAACGCCTATCTTTGGGGCGGTGCCGCGACGCCGAGCTCCTCGACTACGGCGACGGCGACGGGAGGTGCGCAGTGAACCGGCGCATGCTGACCTATGTGCTGATCGCGCTGATCGTCGGCGCGGCCCTGGCGCTCGCGGTGGCGCTGGCGAGCAGCGACGCGGGCACGTCCGGCGCCTCGGCCGGCGCGGCCGGAGAGGTCGCCGGCGGGAGCCTGTACTCGGAGAGCACGGACGCCGCGGCGCTGGCCGCGGCCGATCCGGCCAAGGAACAGCCGCTGCTCGACAAGTTCACCAGCAAGGACCCGTTCATCCCGTTCCCCACGCCGGGAGCGTCGACGACGCCGAGCCCGTCTCCCAGCAGCTCCACGCAGCCGAGCACGTTCTCGGCGAAGATCAAGGTGGACGGCACGACCTACAACGTCATGGTCGGCGACAAGGTGCCGGGTGGGTCCGCCGCCGCGTTCACCATCAGCGGCATCACGTCGAACGACGTGACCTTCAAGATCATCGACGGCGAGCTGGAGAACGGCGACACGTCGTTCTCCGTCAACCTCGGCGAGGCGGTCACGGTCACGGAGAAGGCGAGCGGCGTCTCCTACGACATCTCGGTGACTCGCCATCGGCGCCGCCGGCAGCGGCGGCGGCAGCGGCGGCAGCGGCACGACCCACTCCATCACGGTGCTGAGCGTGACCAGTCAGAACGGCACCGCGCTGGTGACGATCGAGGTCGACGGCAAGACCTACTCGGACAAGAAGGTCGGCGCCGTGATCGTGACCTCGTGGGGCGAGATCAAGATCATCAGCATCAACGTGAGCGCCCAGACCGTGACCATCATGCACGGCGACCAGACGCTCACGCTGCACGCCGGGCAGGTCGTCATCAAGTAAGGCCGCGAGAGCAGAGCGGTTGTACGACGGGGCGGCCGCAGGCCGCCCCGTCGTGCGTACGGCCCCGACTCGGCCGCCTTGTACAGGCGCGCGCGGCGCGGATATGGTAGGAGCATGAGCGGACTCCGCTATCTCACCGCCGGCGAGTCTCACGGCCCCGGATTGACGGCCATCCTCGAGGGGTGTCCGGCCGGCCTCGGCTGGACGCGGCGGTCATCGACGGCGACCTCCGCCGGCGCCAGGGCGGCTACGGCCGTGGCGCCCGGCAGAGCGATCGAGCAGGACGCCGTGCGCATCCTCGGCGGCGTGCGGCACGGACGGACCACGGGTGCGCCGCTGGCGTTGTTCGTCGCCAACCGCGATGCCGCCAACTGGGGCGACACCCTCGCCGTGGAGCCTCCGGCCGCGGAGGATGCGCGCGAGGAGGCCGTCATCGTCCCTCGCCCGGGGCACGCCGATCTCGGCGGCGCGCTGCTCTACGGGCTGGACGACATCCGCGACGTGATCGAGCGCGCCAGCGCGCGTGAGACGGCGGCCAGGGTCGCCTGCGGCGCGGTCGCGAAGCGCCTCCTCGCCGCCCTCGGCTGCGCCGTCGTGAGCCACGTCGTGGCGATCGGGGCGGAGCGGTCCGGTCTGGGAATGACGAGGGACGACGTCGAGAAGGTCGAGGCCGACCCCGTGCGCTGCCTGGACGCGGAGGCGAGCCGGCGGATGACGGCGGCGATCGACGCCGCCTCCGCCGCCGGCGACACGCTCGGCGGCGTCGTCGAAGTGCTCGCCTTCGGCTATCCGCCGGGCGTGGGCACCTACGTCCAGGGCGACCGCCGCCTGCAGGCGAGGCTCGCCGCCGCCGTGCTTTCGGTGCCGGCGATCAAGGGCGTGGAGTTCGGCCTCGGGTTCGAGGCCGCGTCGCGGCCCGGGAGCAAGGTCCACGATCCGCTCGGCTACGACCCCGAGCGCGGCTACGTGCGCTCCGGCAACAACGCCGGCGGCATCGAGGGCGGCATCTCGACCGGAGAGACCATCGTGCTGCGCGCGGCGATGAAGCCCATCTCGACGCTCCGGGAGCCGCTGGGCAGCGTCGAGCTCGGCACGCATCGCGCCGTCCAGTCGCGCTTCGAGCGCTCGGACGTCTGCGCCGTGCCCGCCGCCGGCGTCGTGCTCGAGGCGGTCGTCGCCCTCGCCCTCGCCGACGCGGCGCTCGAGCGCTTCGGCGGCGCGACCGTGGACGAGCTCGCCGCCGCGGCCGAGGACTTTCGCCGGCGCAGCCGGGAGCGGTGACGCGGTGGTGGCCGAGGCGGACCGCCTGCCGGCGCCGGTGGCGCTGGTCGGCTTCATGGGCGCCGGCAAGAGCGCCGTGGGCGAGCAGCTGGCTGCGGCGCTCGGCACCCGGCTTCGTCGACACCGACGAGCTGATCGTGGCGGCGGCGGGACCGATCCCCGACATCTTCTCCGCGCGCGGCGAGGCCGGCTTTCGCACGCTCGAGGCGGAGGTCGTGACCGCCGCCATCGCTGAGGCCCTCGAGCGGCCGTGCGTGCTCGCGCTCGGCGGCGGCGCGGTGCTGAGCGACGACGTGCGCGAGGCGCTGAGGCGCCTCCCGCACGTCGTCTGGCTCACCGCGCCGCCCGGCACGCTGTGGGATCGCGTCGCCGCCGGCGGCGACGCCGACGCGACCGCTCGCCGCCGACGAGGCGGCGTTCTTCGCGCTGCTCGCCGAACGCGAGCCGCTCTATCGTGAGGTCGCGACCCGGGTGGTCGACACGGGGGCCCGGTCAGCGGCAGCGATCGCCGCCGACCTGGCGGCGACGCTGCTGGGTCGCTCCGCATCCGGGCGTGGCGGTCCCGGGACGCAGGAGGTCCGCGGCGATGAAGCGGCTCACCGTGAGGGCGGCGTCGCGCACGTACCCGATCGTCGTGGGGCGCGACGTCCTCGGAGGCCTGGGCGCGTCGGTCCATCGGCTGCGGCGGCCAAGGGCGGATCGTCGTCTGCTGCGACGAGAACGTCGCACCGCTCTACCTCGACGTCGTCCGGCGCAGTCTCTCCGAGGCGGGACTCAGCGTGTCGCAGGTGATCCTGCCGGCGGGCGAGCGCGAGAAGAACCTTGCCCGGGCCGAGGAGCTCTACGGCGTGCTGTACGACCGCGGGCTGCGACGCCGCGACACGCTCGTCGCGCTCGGCGGCGGCGTCATCGGCGACCTCACCGGCTTCGTGGCGGCCACGTACCAGCGCGGCCTCGGCTTCGTCCAGGTGCCGACGACGCTCCTCGCGCAGGTGGACGCGTCCGTCGGGGGCAAGGTGGCCGTGGACTTCCGCGCCGGCAAGAACTACGTCGGGACGTTCTATCAGCCGAGCCTCGTCGTGGCCGATCTGCAGACGTTGCGCAGCCTGCCGCTGCGCGAGCTGCGCTGCGGCGCGGCGGAGGCCGCCAAGCACGGGCTTCTCGCCGGCGGCGACGTCCTGCGCCGGGTCCAGCGTCTCTCGCGGGCTCCCTTGACCGCCGCCGCGGTGACCCAGGAGCTCGTCGCCGGATCGATCGCCTACAAGGCCGGCGTCGTGCGAGCGACGAGCGTGAGGCCGGCGTGCGCGCCGTCCTCAATCTCGGGCACACAATCGGCCACGCGATCGAGGCGGCCACGGGCTTCCGGCGCTGGTCTCACGGCGAGGCCGTCGCCCTCGGTCTGCGCGCCGCCCTGCGCCTCTCCGGCGAACTGTGCGGGCTGCCGGCGGCCGACGAGCGAGGCCGGGTCAGGAACTGCTCGACGGCCTCGGGCTGCCGGCACGCCTCACCGGCGTGTCCGCGCAGGACGTGTGCGAGCTGATGCCGCGTGACAAGAAGGCCGGGGCGGACGGGGTGGGCTACGTGCTGCTGCGGCGCCCGGGGGCGCCGGTCCTCGGCGTGCGCGTGCCGCCGGAGCTCGAACTGGAGGTGGTGGAGTGGCTGAGAAGGCGCTGAGAGACGCTCTGGCTGCTGCACGGGGTCAACCTCGACATGCTGGGCCGGCGCGACCCCGCCGTCTACGGGAGCATGACGCTGGGCGAGCTCGAGTCCTACGTCGCCCGGCACGGCGAGAAGCACGGCTTCACGGTCTACAGCTTCCAGACCAACCACGAGGGGGAGCTCGTCGAGAAGCTGCACCAGATCGTCGTCGACGAGGCCGACGCCGTGATCATCAACCCCGGCGCCTGGACCCACTACAGTTACGCCCTGCGTGACGCGCTCGAGCTGGTCACCGCCCCGGTCGCCGAGGTGCACCTCTCCGACATCGAGGGCCGCGAGGAATGGCGGCGCACGTCGGTGATCGCCGACGTCGTGGACGTGCGCGTGGCGGGCAAGGGCGCCGCCGGCTACGTCGAGGCGATGAACGCCTTGGCGCGGCTCGTCGGGGGCGGAAGCAAGGCATGAGGACGCCACTCGACCGCTGCCGCGACCTCCTGCCCGGACTGCGGGTCGACGGGGTGCTCGTGACCGACCCCGTCGACGTGCGCTACCTCTCGGGCTTCCGCGGCGAGGACGCGACGCTGGTGATCGGGCCTCGACGCCGCGCTCCTCTGCGCCGACTCGCGCTTCTGGGAGCAGGTGCGCGAGGAAGTACGCGACTTCGAGCTCAGCAAGGTGACCGCGGCGCCGCTGCTCGCGCACAGCATGGAAGCCGCGGCAACCGCGCTGGGGCCGCGCGCGCTCCTCGGCTATCAGGGGGCGCAGATCAGCCACGCCGGCTACCGGCGCCTGCGCCGGCTGCACCTGGGCGGGCTCAGAGACGTCCGTCAGGCCGTCACCCTCCTGCGCGCCGTGAAGGACGCGGCGGAGATCGCGGCCATGCGGCGTGCAGCCGCGATCACGGACGAGGCGCTCGGCGCCGTCGTGGGGCGCGGTCTCGTCGGCCGCAGCGAACGCGACGTCGCCTGGGACCTGCAGGCCGAGTACCACCGCCTGGGGGCGGAGGGCGAGGCCTTCGGCGCCATCGTGGCCACCGGCGAGCACGGCGCCCAGGCGCACGCCGTTCCGGGCGAGCGGGCGATTCGCGCCGGTGAGCTCGTGGTCGTCGACACCGGCGCCCGCGTGGACGGTTACTGCAGCGACATCACGCGCACCTTCGCCGCCGGGGAGCCGGGCGAGGAGCTGCGCCGCGTGTACGACGTCGTCCTCGCGGCGCAGCTCGCCGGCCTCGCCGCCGTGCGCGCCGGCGCCCACGGCCGCGACGACGTCGACGCCGCGGCGCGCGCCGTGATCGAGGCGGCCGGCTACGGCGAGCGCTTCGGGCACGGCACGGGACACGGCGTCGGCCTCGAGGTCCACGAAGCCCCCTCGCTCGGCCGCACCCGCGGCGACCGGCTCGAGGCCGGCATGGTCTGCACGGTCGAGCCGGGCATCTACCTCGAGGGGGTCGCCGGGGTGCGCATCGAGGACACGGTCTTGGTCACGCCCGACGGCGCCGAGCGGCTCACGACGTACCCGAAGGACCTGCAGGTCGTCGCCTGACCGGCGCCGTCCGCGCTCGGGCCGTGCCTGCACACGCGGTCGGCCTTGCTGTATCATGGCCTCCTACCCGCGCACTGCGTTCCCCACGACCCCTGAATAGGACCACATGGCAGACGTCGTCAACACCAACCAGTTCAAGACGGGCATGGCCATCGCGATCGACGGCCAGCCGTTCACGATCGTCGACTTTCAGCACGTGAAGCCCGGCAAGGGCGGCGCGTTCGTGCGCACCAAGGTGCGCAACATCGCCACCGGCGCGGTGCTCGACAAGACCTTCCGCGCCGGCGAGAAGTTCGAGCGCATGCACACGCAGTCGCGCAAGCTGGCGTTCCTGTACGCGACCGACGAAGAGGTCGTGCTCATGGACAACGAGACCTACGAGCAGGTCTCGGTGTCACCCTCGATGGCGGAAGGCGCCCTCAAGTGGGTGGTCGAGAACATGGAAGTCGAGATCATGTACCTCAACGGCGTGCCGTTCGAGGTCGCCGCGCCGAACTTCGTCGAGCTCACCATCACGAAGTCCGATCCAGGGGTGCAGGGCAACACCGCCCAGGGCGCGACCAAGCCCGCCACGCTCGAGTCCGGCGTCACCGTCCAGGTGCCGCTCTTCATCGAAGAGGGCGAGCGCGTCAAGGTGGACACCCGCACCGGGGAGTACCTCGGGCGCGCCTGAGCGCCCGGGGCAGGAGAGCGCCATGAGAGCGCGCCAGGTAGGCATCACCGACACCACGCTGCGCGACGGTCACCAGTCGCTCTGGGCGACGCGGATGCACACGTCCGAGATGATCCCCGTCCTCGAGCTCATGGACTCGATCGGCTTCCACTCGCTCGAGTGCTGGGGCGGCGCGACCTTCGACGCCTCGCTGCGGTTCCTCGACGAGGACCCCTGGGAGCGCCTCCGCCTCATCAAGAAGCACGTCGCGCGCACGCCGCTGCAGATGCTCCTGCGCGGCCAGAACATCGTCGGCTACCGCCACTACGGCGACGACATCGTGCGCCGCTTCGTCTACAAGGCGGCGGAGAACGGCATGGACGTGTTCCGCGTCTTCGACGCCCTCAACGACATCCGCAACTACGAGACCGCCGCGGCGGCCATCAAGGAGACCGGCAAGCACTTCCAGGGCGCCGTCGTCTACACGATCTCGCCGGTGCACTCGCTCGACCACTACGTGGACGTCGCCCACAAGCTCGTCGACATGGGCGCCGACTCCATCTGCATCAAGGACATGGCGGCGCTGCTCTCGCCGTTCTACGCCGAGCAGCTCGTCGGCCGCCTCAAGGCCGAGCTCAAGGTGCCCATCCAGCTGCACTGCCACTACATCGGCGGCCTCGCCCCGATGACCTACCTCAAGGCGATCGAGGCCGGCGTCGACGTCATCGACACGGCCACGGTGCCGCTGGCGTTCGGCAACTCCCAGCCGGCCACCGAGATGGTGGTGTCGGCGCTCACCGGGACGCCCTACGACAGCGGGCTCGACCTCGAGAAGCTCTTCGAGATGGCCAAGTACTTCGAGAAGGTCCGCATCGAGGGCGGCTGGGACCGTGGCGTCACCTCGCTCACGCACATGCAGGTGTACTCACACCAGGTGCCGGGCGGCATGATCAGCAACCTCGAGAGCCAGCTCAAGGAGCAGGACGCGCTCGACCGGCTGCCCGAGGTGCTGCAGGAGATCCCGATCGTCCGCGCCGAAGTCGGCTTCCCGCCGCTGGTGACGCCTCTGAGCCAGATCGTCGGCACGCAGGCCGTGCTCAACGTCCTGTCCGGCCGCCGCTGGCACATCGTGCCCGACGAGATGAAGCAGTACCTGCGCGGCAAGTACGGCGCGGCGCCCGGTCCGGTCTCGCGTGAAGTGCTGACGCGCGTGCTCGAAGGCGAGGAGCCGATCGGCGTCCGGCCGGCCGACCTCGTCGACGAGACGCTCGAAGATTACCGCGCCGAGATCGGCGAGCTGGCGCGCTCGGAGGAGGACCTCCTCAGCTACGCGCTCTTCCCACAGACGGCGCGCATCTACCTCGAGCGCCATCACGTCGGTCCGGAGTCGGACGTCTTCGGCGTGCACGACCACTACCTGAGCTCCCAGTCCGGGGCGGCGCTGCTCGAGCAGAGCGCCGACCGCGTCAAGGACATCCTCGGGATGATCGAGGAGAGCGAGGTGGACGAGGTCGTGATCGAAGAGGGCGACCTCAAGATCACCGTGCGCAAGGCCGGGGCGGAGCCGGCGGTCGCGGCGGCTCCCGTGGCGCAGTCACCGGCTGCGGCGGCTGCGCCCGCGGCGACGGCGGTCGCCGAGGACGGCTCGAACGGCTATCACCTCGTCAAGTCCAAGTGGGTGGCCACGTTCTACCGCTCGCCCACGCCGCAGGCGCCGCCGTTCGTCGAAGAGGGCGATTCCGTCGAGGCCGGACAGACGCTGTGCATCCTCGAGATGATGAAGATGATGAACGAGCTCACCGCCGACGTGAGCGGCGTCGTCCGCCAGATCCTCGTCGAAGACGGTGAGACCGTGCAGTACGGGCAGCCGCTCTTCGCCATCGACCCCGCCTGAGGCGGGGGAGCAGACGGTACGCGTGACCACGGCCGGCCCGAGTCGCAAGCAGGCGCGTCGCGACGCCGTCTTCCTGCTGTACCAGTCGGACGTGACCGACCTCACCATGGAGGAGCTCGTGAACGGGCAGCGGCTGCGCGAAGGCTATGGGCCCGACGAGTTCACCATCGCCGCCGTGAGCGGCGTCCTCGCCGGGAAGGAGGGGCTGGACGCGGTGCTCGAGGCGCACTCCAAGGGCTGGCCCCTGGGCCGCGTGGCGCCGCTCGAGCGCAACATCCTGCGCCTCGCCCTGTGGGAGATCGAGACCGGCGTCACGCCGCCCGAGGTGGCCATCGACGAGGCCGTGCGCCTCGCCAAGCGGTACTCCACCGACGAGGCGGGAGCCTTCGTCAACGGCGTCCTCGGCGCCGTCGTCCGCGCCCGGGAGGAAGAGGATGCCTGAGGACCCGCAGACTGCCGGCGGCGAGCTCACCCGGGCGCAGGCGCTCGCCCGTCTCGGCGAGATCCTGCGCCAGCTCGAGGACCTCGAGCCGCGGCTCGCCGCCTCCTCGTCCGCCGAGGTCGAGATGACGCTGCTCGAACGTGCCACCGAGCAGGTGGAAGAGGCGGGCAGGCTGCTCGAGCAGCTCGGCCGGGTGGCCGGGTGAGGCGCCGGCGGTGAGCCCCGGGTCCGCAGCGGGCTATCCGGCCGACCTGCTGGCCCTCGTCGAGGAGTATCTGGGGTCTCTCGACTTCGGCGCCGACCACCGCGCCGCGAGGCTGACGGAGGCGATGCGCTACTCGCTGCTCGCCGGCGGCAAGCGCATCCGTCCCGTGCTCACGCTGGCGACCGCGCGAGGGCGTGGGGCGGACCCCGCCGGCGTCCTGCCCACGGCGGCGGCCCTCGAGCTCATCCACACGTACTCCCTGATCCACGACGACCTGCCGGCGATCGACGACGACACGCTCCGCCGCGGCCGGCCGACCTGCCACGTCGCCTTCGGCGAGGACGTGGCCATCCTGGCCGGCGACGGCCTCTTCGCCGAGGCGTTCGGCCTCGTGCTGACCCGGCAGAGTGGCGGCGCGGAGACGGTGCTCGCGGCGGTCGCCGAGATCGCCGGCGCGACCGGCGTCCAGGGCATGGTCGGCGGCCAGTACATGGACGTCGCGGGACAGGCCGCCGACGACGAGGCCCTGCGCACGCTGCACGCCCTCAAGACCGGGCGCCTGATCGAGGCCGCCGTGGTCTGCGGGGCGCTGCTCAGCGGCGCGGACGACGTGGCTCCCTACCGCGCCTTCGCCGCCGAGCTCGGGCTGCTGTTCCAGATCGTCGACGACATCCTCGACGAGACGGGCGCCGTCGACGAGCTCGGCAAGAGCGTGGGGAAGGACCGCGCGCTGGACAAGGTGACGTACATCTCGCGCTTCGGCATGGAGCGCGCGGCGCAGCTCGCCGACGAGGCGGAGCGCCGCGCGCGGCGGCTGCTCGGCGAGCTCCCCGGAGACACCGCCGACCTCTCCGCCGTCACCCGCTTCATCCACGATCGCCGCCGCTGAAGCGGGCGAAAACCCGGCCGGAGGGCCGGTGCTATACTCCGGTGACGATGCGGTATCTGGACAAGATCTCCGACCCCGCCGACCTCCACCAATTCTCCGAGCGAGAGCTGACGCTGCTCGCCGACGAGGTCCGTGAGGCCATCCTCTCGTGCGTCAGCGAGACGGGCGGGCACCTGGCCGCCAGCCTCGGCACCGTCGAGCTCACCGTCGCGCTCCACAGCGTGCTGCAGAGCCCGCGGGACAAGATCGTCTGGGATGTCGGCCACCAGTGCTACGCGCACAAGCTGCTCACCGGGCGGCGCGACCGCTTCGGCACCATCCGCCAGTACGGCGGCCTGTCCGGCTTTCCCAACCGCGCCGAATCGCCGCATGACATCATCGGGACCGGGCACGCGTCGACGTCGATCAGCTACGGCCTCGGCCTCGTCGAGGCCGCGCGCATCGCCGGCGAGGACGGCGGAAGCGTCGTGTGCGTGCTCGGCGACGGCGCCCTGACGGGCGGTGTCGCCTTCGAGGCGCTCAATCAGGCCGGGCACCTGCGCACGCCGCTGGTCGTGGTGCTGAACGACAACGAGATGTCCATCCGCGCCAACGTCGGCGCCCTGCAGCTGTACCTCAACCGCATCCGCCTCGATCCCACGCTGACGAGACTGCGCGAGGACCTCGAACACGGCGTCGCCAGGATCCCCGCCATCGGCCGTCAGGCCTACCGTCTGGGCAAGGACGTCAAGGAGTCGATGAAGGCGCTGCTCGTGCCCGGCATGCTGTTCGAGGAGCTCGGCTTCGCCTACATCGGCGTCGTGGACGGTCACGACATGCACGCCCTGCGGGAGAGCATCCGCCAGGCGATCGACACGCGGCGCCCCGTCCTCGTGCACGTCAAGACGGTGAAGGGGAAGGGGTATCAGCCCGCGGAGGCCCGGCCGGACACGTTCCACGGTACCGGGCCGTTCCACATCGGCAACGGCGTGCGCAAGGCCGCGGCGGTCGGCACGACGTACACGGACGCGTTCGGGCAGGCGCTGGTGCGCCTCGCCGAACGCGACGAGCGCGTCGTGGCCATCACCGCGGCGATGACGCAGGGGACCGGGCTCGAGGCCTTCGAACGCCGGTTCCCCGACCGCTTCTACGACGTCGGCATCGCCGAAGAACACGCCGCCGTCTTCGCCGCCGGGCTCGCCATCGGCGGCATGAGGCCGGTGGTCGCCCTCTACTCGACCTTCTCTGCAGCGCACCTTCGACATGCTCGTCCAGGACATCGGCCTGCAGCAGCTGCCGGTCGTCTTCGCCGTCGACCGCGCCGGCCTCGTCGGCGACGACGGCCCGACGCACCACGGCGCCTTCGACCTCTCCTTCCTGCGCCTGATCCCGGGCATGACGGTGATGGCCCCCTCGAGCCAGGAGGAGCTCCAGCGCATGCTCGCGACGGCGCTCGCCTGCGACGGCCCGGTCGCGCTGCGGTACCCGCGCGGCATGGCGGCGCCGTTCACCCCGGCGGAGGACCTCGCGCCGGTGGAGGTCGGCCGCGGAGTCGTGCTCCAGGAGGGGCGGGACGTCGCGCTCGTGGGCATCGGCACCGGCGTCGGCATCGCCCGTGACGCGGCCGTGATCCTCGCCGCGCAGGGGGAGGCGCCGACCGTCGTCGACGCCCGGTTCGTCAAGCCGCTCGACACCGAGCTGCTCGGCCGGCTCGCCGCGAGTCACGGGCGCATCGTCACCGTCGAGGAGAACGCGCTCGCCGGCGGGTTCGGCAGCGCGGTCCTCGAGGTGGTCGGCGGCGCCGCACAGGTCGTCCGCTTCGGTCTGCCCGACGCCTTCGTGGCGCACGGCGATCGCGAGCGCGTCCTGGCCGACATCGGGCTCACGCCGCAGGCGGTCGCGCTCGCGGCGATGGCCCGCAGCCCGGCGCTGACGCGCGTCAAGTAGGCCGCGGGGATGCGCGAGCGGCTGGACGCGCTGCTCGTCGACCGCGGGCTCTTCGCCTCCCGCGCGCAGGCTCGCGCGGCGGTCCTCGCCGCGGAAGTGACCGTCGACGGCCGCGTCGTGGACAAGCCCGGCACCCAGGTGGACGAGACCGCCGTGACGGCGGTCGCCGCGCGACGGCGCTACGTCTCGCGCGGCGGCGACAAGCTCGACACCGCGCTCACGCGGCTGGGCGTCGACGTGAGCGGCGAGGACGTCATCGACCTGGGCAGCTCGACCGGCGGCTTCGTCGACCGGGTACTGCAGGGCGGCGCCGCCCGCGTGATCGCCGTGGACGTCGGGTACGGGCAGCTCGACTGGAAGCTCCGCGAGGACCCGCGCGTCACCGTGCTCGAGCGCACCAACGCGCGGCAGCTCACGCCCGAACGTCTCCCGTTCGCCCCCTCGTTCGTCACCGCCGACCTGTCGTTCATCTCCCTGACGGTGGCGCTCGAGCCGGTGCTAGAATGCCTGCGCGAGGGCTTTCGCGGGCTCGTGCTGGTCAAGCCGCAGTTCGAGGCCGGTCGCGAGCGCGTCGGCAAGGGCGGCGTGGTCAGGGACCCGGCCGTCCACGCCGAGGTGCTCGCGCGGGTCGCCGGGTGGCTCGAGGCGAGGGGCGCGGTGGTCCGCGGCGTGTGCGACTCGGGCCACCCCGGACCGAAAGGCAACGTGGAGTACTTCATCCTCTTCAGCGACGCGAGGACCGCCGGACCGGCGCCGGAGCCTGCCGGCGAGCTCGTCCGGCGCGCCGTGGAGGTCGTCCATGGGTGAGCCGCTGCGCCGCGTCGCCGTGCTCACGCACACCCTGAGGGACGCGACCACGACCGCGCTGGCGCAGCTGGCCGCGGACGCCGGACGCCTGGGGCTCGAGCTCCTCATGCCCGTCGAGGAGTCCGAGAAGCACCCCGCGGCGGCGGCGCTCGGGTATCGCACCGTCGACGAGGCCGCCCTGCGCTCCGTCGACCTCTGCCTCGTGTTCGGCGGCGACGGCACCATCCTGCGCAGCCTCTCCCGCCTGCTCGGCACCACGGTCCCGACGCTCGGCGTCAACTACGGCAACGTCGGCTTCCTCGCCTCGCTGCCGCGCGACGGCTGGGAGACGGGCCTCGAGGCCATCCTCGCCGGCGACTACCGGGTGGTCGAGCTGCTCACCGTCGACGTCCACCTCAACGGGCGCCGGTACAGCGCCGTCAACGACGTCATCCTCAGCCGCGTGGCGCCGCGCCACGTCCTGCAGCTCGAGTACGAGGTCGCCGGCGTGACCGTCGGCAGGATGTTCTGTGACGGGCTCATCATCGCCTCGCCCACGGGCTCCACCGCCTACAACCTCTCCTGCGGCGGCCCCATCGTCGAGTGGAACGCGAGCGTGCTCGTGCTCAACTTCATCGCCCCGCACTCGCTGGGCTTCCGGCCCGTGATCCTGCGCCCCGACCACGCGATCACGGCGCGCAACGTCTCGCCGCTGCAGGAGGCCGAGGTCGTCGCCGACGGCGACACCGTCGGCAGGCTGTGCTGCGGCGACGAGGTGCGCATCTCCGCCGGTCCGCAGGTCGCGCGCCTCATGATGCAGAGCGAGGGGTCGTTCTACCAGAACGTCGAGGAGAAGCTCTTCGACCGCAGAGATGCTCGCTGAGCTCAGCATCGACGACCTCGTCCTGATCGCCGGGGCGCGGCTCGAGTTCTCCGCCGGCCTCAACGTGATCACCGGCGAGACCGGGGCGGGCAAGAGCCTGCTCGCCCAGGCCATCGGCCTCCTGATGGGCCAGAAGGGCGGCGACGAGCTCGTCCGCCCCGGCGCCGCCAGAGCCCTCGTGCAGGCGCTCTTCGAGAGCGGCGCCGAGACACTGGCGGTGGCCCGCGAGCTGCCGCGGGGCGGCCGGTCGCGGGCCCGCATGGACGGTCTGCTGAGCTCGGCCGCCGCCGTCGAAGACGTCCTGCGGCGGCGCCTCGCCTTCTACGGCCAGCTCGAGCACACGCGCCTGCTGCAGCTCGAACGCCAGCTCGATCTGCTCGATGGCGCGGTCGCGGACGAGGTCGAGCCGCTCAAGGCGGCCTACGCCGAGGCCTTCGCACGGGCGCGCGCGCTGACCCGCGAGCTGGACGAGCTGCGGGGCGCCGGGCGCGACCGCGAACGCGAGCTCGACATGCTCCGCTATCAGGTGACGGAGATCGAGTCGGCCGCGGTCGAGCCCGGTGAGGACGAGCGCCTGACGCTCGAGCGCGAACGTGCGCGTCACGCCGGCAAGCTGCTCGAGCGCACCGGCGGCGCGCTCGCGTTGCTGGCCGGCGAGTCGGAGGGCGCGGCGCTGGACGGCGTCCGGGTCGCGCAGCGCCTGGTCGACGAGGCGGCGCTGCTCGACGAGAGCGTGGCGCCGCTGGCGGGGCGGCTCGGCGCGCTCACCGTCGAGCTCGACGACCTCGCCGCCGCGCTGCGCGACTACCTCGACGACCTGGACGTCGACGCGGCCCACCGCGACGCGCTCGAGCTGCGCTACGACAAGCTGAAGGCGCTCATGCGCAAGTACGGCGGGTCGGCCGACGAGGTGCTGGCCTACCTCGGGGAGGCTCGCGCCCGCCTCGCGGCGCTCGAGGAGTTCGCCGCCGACGAGGAGTCGCTCGTCGCCCGCGTGACGGCGGCGCAGGACGCAGCGGTCGCCGCCGCCGCCGGCCTGAGCGCGGCCCGGCGCCGGCTGGCGCCGGCGGTCGCGGCGCGCATCGAGGAGGAGCTCCGCGGCCTCGCCATGCCGCACGCGAGCTTCGCCATCCAGCTGTCCTCGCGCGGCGACGAGTGGGACGGCCTCGGCCCGAGCGGCGCCGACGACGTCGAGTTCATCTTCGGCGCCAACCCCGGCGTGCCGCCGCGGCCGCTGCGGGAGACCGCCTCGGGCGGCGAGCTCTCCCGCGCCATGCTTGCCATCCGCGGTCTCGTCACCCTCGGCGACGACGTCGAGACGCTCATCTTCGACGAGGTCGACGCCGGGATCGGCGGCGTCACGGCGGCGGCGCTCGGCGAGCGTCTCCGCCGCCTCGCGGAGGGTCGCCAGGTGCTCTGCATCACCCACCTGCCGCAGGTGGCGGCGTTCGCCGACCGCCAGTTCGCCATCACCAAGGAGAGCGATCCCCTCGAGGGCACCACCGAGACGGTCGTGCGCCTCGTGGACGGGGACGAGCGCCTCGCCGAGCTCTGCCGCATGCTCGGCGCCGCCCCGGACGACGCGGCCGCGCGGAGCCACGCCGAGAGCCTCCTCGCCAAGGCGTCGGGCGCGGCGTGAGGGCGGCCCGGCGCGCCTTGCGGCGGCCGGGCCCGATGGTATACTTGCCGCGCGTGATCCGTGGGCTCCCCGGGCATATCGTCGCGCCGGCCCGTCATCTTCGAACGGGCGCGGCTCCGGCCCCACAAAATCCCCCGCTCGTCCGCAGATCCGCCGTGCCCCGGGTGCGTCTCCTGGTGGCTGCGACCGGAGCGTTCGACGACGGCTGCGTTCGGACGCGCGGGGTCGACACCAGGAGGACACGGGCGGCATGACCAAGCACATCTTCGTCACCGGCGGCGTCGTGAGCGGTCTCGGCAAGGGCATCACCGCGGCGTCGGTCGGGCGGCTGCTGAAGATGCGGGGGCTCAAGGTCGCGAGCCAGAAGTTCGACCCGTACATCAACGTCGACCCGGGCACGATGAGCCCGTTCCAGCACGGTGAGGTGTTCGTCACCGAAGACGGCGCCGAGGCCGACCTCGACCTCGGGCACTACGAGCGCTTCCTCGACGAGTTCGTCCAGCGCGACTCCAACGTCACCACCGGCGGCATCTACAACAGCGTGATCACCAAGGAGCGCCGCGGCGACTACCTGGGCGGCACCGTCCAGGTGATCCCGCACATCACCAACGAGATCAAGAGCCGCGTGCACCGGCTGGCCAAGCTCACCGAGGCCGACGTCCTCATCACCGAGGTCGGCGGCACGGTGGGCGACATCGAGAGCCTGCCGTTCCTCGAGGCCATCCGTCAGTTCCGCAAGGACGTCGGCCGCGACAACGTGCTGTACATCCACGTCACGCTGGTCCCCATGATCGGCGTCGTCGGAGAGCTCAAGACCAAGCCGACGCAGCACTCCGTCGCCGAGCTGCGGGAGATCGGCATCCAGCCGGACATCATCGTGGCGCGTTCCGAGGAGACGCTGTCGCAGGGCATCCGCGAGAAGATCGCCCTCTTCTGCGACGTCGACCCCGAGGCCGTCGTCTCGGCCAGCGACGCCGACGACATCTATCGCGTCGTCCTGAACATGCACCGCGAGAAGCTCGACGACCTGGTCGTCAAGATGCTCGGGCTCGAGGTCGGGCCTCCCGACCTCAGCGAGTGGGAGGCCCTCGTCGAGCGTATCGACGCCTGCGACCGGCCGGTGACGATCGCCCTGGTCGGCAAGTACGTGCAGCTGCACGAGGCGTACCTCTCGGTCTGGGAGGCGCTCAAGCACTCCGCCATCCACCACGGCCGCAAGCTCGACCTGCAGTGGATCGACTCGGAGGACCTGACCCCGGCGACCGTCGCCGAGAAGCTCTGCGGCGCCGACGGCGTCATCGTGCCGGGCGGCTTCGGCCAGCGCGGCGTCGAGGGCAAGATCGACGCCATCCGCTACTGTCGCGAGAACCGCGTGCCGTTCCTCGGCGTGTGCCTGGGCATGCAGTGCGCCGTCGCCGAGTTCGCGCGCGACGTGTGCGACATGCCCGGCGCCAACTCCACCGAGTTCGACCCCGAGACCGCGTACCCCGTCATCGACCTGCTGCCCGAGCAGAAGAACGTCGAGGACATGGGCGGGACCATGCGGCTCGGCGCCTCGCACGTCAGGCTGGTGCCGGGCACGAAGGCCCAGGCCGCCTACGACGCGGACGAGGTCTGGGAGCGCCACCGGCACCGCTACGAGGTCAACAACGACCTGCGCCCGCAGCTCGAGGCCGCCGGCCTCGTGGTGAGCGGCACCACGCCGGACGGGCGCCTCGTCGAGATCTGCGAGCTCCCCGACCACCCCTGGTTCGTCGCCTCCCAGTTCCACCCCGAGTTCAAGTCGCGGCCGACGCGGCCGGCGCCGCTGTTCCGCGACTTCGTGGGTGCCGCCGCTCGCCTGCGCATTGAGCGCGAGGACGAGCTGGAGGACGTGTGCGCGAAACCGTAGACGAGCTCCTCGACCTCTTCGTGCGCCTGGCCGGCATCGCGTCGCCGACCGGGGCCGAGCGGGAGGTCGCCGACGCCGTCTGGGCCTACGTCGGCGAGCTTGGTCTCGAGGCCCATGAGGACGGCAGCGCTCCGGTGACCGGCTGCGGCTGCGGCAACCTCGTCGTGCGCATCCCCGGTCGCGGGGAAGGCTGCTCCCGTCGGCCTGTGCGCGCACCTCGACACGGTGCCCGTCGCGGCCGCGCCGCGCGTCGTCGTGGAGAACGGCTTCGTGCGCAGCGACGGCAGTACCGCGCTCGGCGCCGACGACAAGGCCGCGGTGGCCGCGCTCCTGGTGCTCGCCAGCGACCTGGTCGCGGAACCGCCCGCGGGCGACGTCGAGATCGTCTTCACCGCGGGCGAGGAGATCGGGCTGCTCGGCGCCAAGGCACTCGACCTGGGCGCGCTCGCCGCCCGCCAGATGTTCGTGCTCGACAGCGACGGGGCGCCCGGCACGCTGATCGTCGGCGCCCCCACGCAGAAGCGGGTCGACGCCACCTTCCGTGGCGTCGCGGCCCACGCCGGCATCGCTCCGGAGCTGGGGCGGAGTGCGATCGTCGCCGCGGCCCGGGCGATCGCCGCGATGCCGCTCGGGCGCCTCGACGAAGAGACCACGGCCAACGTCGGCATCGTGAAGGGCGGGACCGCCGCCAACGTGGTCGCGGAGCGCTGCGTGCTGCAGGCCGAGGCTCGCAGCCACGACATCGACAAGGTGACGGCGCAGACGGAGCGCATGGTCGAGGCCCTCTCGACCGCGGCCGCCGCCTGCGGGGTCGACGTCGAGATCGACGTGCGCGAGGCCTTCCGCGGCTATCGCCACGAGGCCGGCAGTCCCCTGCTTGCGGTCGGCGCGGCGGCGGCCGCCTTCGCGGGCCTCGAGGCGCGTCTGGTCGCGGGCGGCGGCGGCTCCGACGCCAACGTCTTCAATGCCCGCGGACTGCCCGCCCTGACCCTCGGCGTGGGGTTCGAGAACGCGCATTCGTCGCAGGAGCGCATGAGCCTGGATCGCCTGGCGGAGCTCTCCGCGATGGCGGCGGGCGTGGTGCGCGCCGCGGCGACGGCCGCGTAGCGGCCGCGGGGCGGCGCGTGACGGCGCGAAGCACCACCGGCCGGCCGGCCGGACCGCCGGTGGACCCGCTCGTCGCGGAGTTCCTCGACTACCTGCGCTACGAGCGCAGTCTCAGCTCGAACACGGTGGCCGCCTACGGGCGCGACCTCGGCGCCTTCACGGCGTTCCTGGTCCCGGCGGGCACGCGGCCGGGCGCGGCGACCGCCGAGGACGTGCGCGCCTACTTCAGCGGGTCCGGCGGCGACGGCGCCCCGGCGAGCGTGGCCCGGCGCACGGCGGCCGTGCGCGCCTTCTTCGCCTACCTCGTGCGCGAGGGCGCGCGCGAGGACGACCCGGCGGCGCGGCTGCGGACCCCAAAACGACCGCAGCAGCTCCCCCGCGTACTGTCGGTGGAGGAGGTCGAGGAGGTGCTGGCGGCGGTCGTGCCGGCCGGCCCGCTCGGGCAGCGCGACCTCGCGGCGCTCGAGCTCCTCTACGGGTGCGGCCTGCGGGTGAGCGAGCTGCTCGGGCTCCGCGACGGCGACGTGGACCTCGAGGGCGGGCTCGTGCGCTGCGTCGGCAAGGGAGACAAGGAGCGGGTCGTGCCGATGGGCGGCGCGGCGGCGGCCGCCGTGAGCCGCTACCTCGCCGACGGGCGGCGGGCCCTGCTGCGCGGCCGCCGCCGCCCCGAGCTCATCCTCAACGCCCGGGGACGCCCGCTCACGCGCCAGGGCTTCGACTACGTCCTGCGCCGCGTGCTCGCCCGCGCCGACATGCTCGGCGCCGCCAGCGCGCACACGTTCCGCCACTCCTTCGCCACGCATCTGCTGGCCGCCGGCGCCGACCTGCGCAGCGTGCAGGAGATGCTCGGCCACGCCAACGTGGCCACCACCCAGCTGTACACTCACGTGACCGTCGAGCACCTGCGAGAGGTGTTTCTCGAGACGCACCCGCGGGCGCGCCGGCGGCGAGGCGGGGAGGAGTCGTCATGACGCGGGTGTTCGTGTGCGTGCTCGACGGTTGCGGCGCGGGGGCGCTGCCCGACGCGGCCGCCTACGGCGACGAGGGCTCGGACACCCTGCGGCACGTGCTCGAGCGCAGCGACGTGCCGCTGCCGAACCTCGTGGGCCTGGGGCTCGCCGAGGTCGTCGGCCTGCCGCTGGGCGCGCCGCGCGCCGACGCGACCTACGGCCGCCTCGTCGAGCGCGGTGCGGGCAAGGACACGACCACCGGTCACTGGGAGATGATGGGCGTCGTCCTCGAGCGTCCGTTCCCGACCTACCCCGACGGCTTCCCCCCCGAGGTGATCGAACCGTTTGAGGCCGCCGTCGGCCGGCAGGTGCTCTGCAACCGGCCGGCCTCCGGCACCGGGATCCTCGAGGAGCTCGGCGACGAGCACCTGGCGACGGGCCGGCCCATCGTCTACACGTCCGCCGACTCCGTCTTCCAGATCGCCTGCCACGAGGATGTCGTCGCGGTGGAGCAACTCTACGCGTGGTGCGCGACCGCTCGCGCGATCCTGTGCGGGCCTCACGCCGTCGGTCGCGTCATCGCCCGCCCCTTCGCTGGGACCTCGGGCCACTACGCGCGCACGCCGCGGCGTCGCGACTTCTCGCTGGCGCCGCCGGGGCCGACCTACCTCGACCTGCTCCAGGAGCGCGGCGTGCCGGTGGTCGGCGTCGGCAAGATCGGCGAGATCTTCGTGCAGCGCGGCGTGGACGTCGACGATCACACGACCGACAACGCCGCCGGGATCGCGGCCTGCGCGCGACACCTGCGCGAGATGGAGGACGGCCTGCTGTTCGCCAACCTCGTCGACTTCGACTCGGTGTGGGGACACCGCAACGACGTGGACGGGTTCGCCGCAGGGCTCGCTGCCGTCGACGCCGCGCTGCCCGTCTGGGAGGGGCTCCTCCGCCCGGACGACGTGCTCATCCTGTGCGCCGATCACGGCGTCGACCCGACCACGGCGAGCACCGATCACTCGCGCGAGTACTCGCCGCTGCTCGCGCTGGGGCTCGCGCCCGGACGCTACGACGGCGCCCAGGAGGACGTGGGCGCGACGGCCTTCGCGCACCTGACGGGGGAGGAGCCGCCTCTCCCCGGACGGCTGATCGGCTGATGCCGGGCCCGGCGGACGATGCCCTGCGGCGCCTGGCCGCCTGGCGGCCGCACGCCGCGGTCGTGTACGGGTCCGGGCTCTGGGCGCCGCCGCACGGGACGCGCGTCGAGGCCGAGCTGCCCTACGAGGCGCTGGGGTGGCCGTGCGCGTCCGTGCCCGGCCACCAGAACGTGCTCAGGCTGGCGGCCGTGCCCGCGGAGGGGGGGCGCGAGCTGCGGCTCGCGCTCGCCTGCGGGCGACCGCACCGCTACGAGGGCTGGGACGATCGGGAGCTGGAGACGCCGGTCCGCGCGCTCGCGGGCGCCGGCGTGACGCGACTCGTGCTCACCAACTCCTGCGGCGCCCTCCGTCCTGGGGCGGGGGTCGGCCGCGCCGTGGCCTGCGCCGCGGTCGTCGACCTGCAGCGGCCGCCCGAGGGGGAGACGCCGGCCACTCTGCCCGTCTGCGCGGAGGAGGACGCGGCGCGCGTGGCCGAGGCGCTCGGCGCCGGCGCGATGGAGGGCGCCGGGACGTATGTGTCGGTCAGCGGCCCGCAGTTCGAGACGCCGGCGGAGGTCGCCTGGCTCGGCGGGTACGGCGACGTCGTCGGCATGTCGGCCGCTCCGGAGGTTCGCGCCGCCGCCGCGACCGGCGTAGAGTGCTGTCTCCTGGCGCTCGTGGCCAACGTCGCGGCCGCGGTGGGCTCGCACGCCGACGTGCTCGCCGCCGGCGGCCGCCTCGCCCGGTTGCTGGCCGCCGGCCTTCCGTGCGCGCTCGCCGCGCGCTGGCCGGATCTGCTCGAAACGCTCTGACGAGGGGAGAGACCCGTGGACTTCGCGCACGACGTGATCGCCTGGAAGCGCGACGGCAACGAGCTCGACGAGGCGCGCATCCGCGCCTTCGTAGAGGGCGTCGTGAGCGGGGCCGTGCCCTCGTATCAGGCCAGCGCCCTGCTCATGGCCATGGTCCTTCGCGGCCTCGGCGACGAGGAGACGCTGCACCTCGCTCGCGCGATGGTCGAGAGTGGCAAGACGCTTGACTTGAGCGTGCTTCGCCGGCCCGTCCTCGACAAGCACTCGAGCGGCGGCGTCGGCGACAAGGTCACCCTGGTGCTGGCGCCCCTGGTCGCCGCCTGCGGGGCGATCTTCGGCAAGATGTCGGGCCGCGGCCTCGGGCACACCGGCGGCACCCTGGACAAGCTCGAGTCGATCCCGGGCTTCCGCGTGCAGCTCCCGCAGGGGGACTTCCTGCGTCAGCTGGAGCGCATCGGCGTCGCCGTGGTCAGCCAGAGCGAGCGGATCGTCCCCGCCGACCGGCTGCTGTACGCGCTCCGCGACGTGACCGGCACCGTCGAGTGCGACGGGCTCATCGCCGCGAGCATCATGGCGAAGAAGATCGCCAGCGGGACGTCGGCGGTCGTGCTCGACCTCAAGGTGGGCCGCGGGGCGTTCGCGGCCGACCTGGACCACGCGCGCGAGATCGGCCGCCTCTGCCGGCTCGTCGGGCATGCCTACGGGCGCCCGACGACCTGCCTCTACACCGCCATGGAAGCGCCTCTCGGCCGCACCGTCGGCAACCGGCTCGAGGTCGAAGAGGCGTGGCAGGTGCTGGGCGGGGCGGGGCCGCGCGATGTGCGCGAGGTCACGCTCGCCCTGGCCGCCGAGCTCCTGCCGCTCGCCGACCTCGGCGTCGACGCCGCGGAGGCGCGGGCGCGGGCGGAGGCGGCGCTGGGCGACGGCCGCGCCGCCGAGCACTTCGAGCGCTGGTGCTACGTCCAGGGCGGGCGCTGGAAGCCAGGCGAGTTCCAGCGCCTGGCCGGCCACGAAGTCCGCGCGCCGCGGGCGGGCTTCGTCACGGCGGTCGACGCGCTCGCCGTGGGCCGCGCCGCGCAGCTCGCCGGCGCCGGCCGTCGCACGGTCGACGACACGGTCGACGCGTCGGCGGGGGTCCTGCTCGAGCGGACGCTGGGGGACGGGGTGGAGGTGGGCGAGCCGCTGGCCGCCGTGTTCTCGAGAGACCCGGCCCGGCGGCGTGAGGCGAGCGCCGTGCTCGAGGGGGCCTTCACCGTCGGGGACGAGGCGCCGGAGGGCCGGCCGATCGTCCTCGGCCGGGAAGGCTGAGGCGGCGCCGATGAGGGTGGTGGGCGGGGCCTGGCGCGGCCGGCCGCTGAGCGCCCCGCCGGGGCGCGGGACGCGGCCGACCTCGGACAAGGTGCGCGAGGCGATGTTCGACGTCCTGCTCGCACTGCCGGAGATACGCTCGTGGTCGATCGAAGGACTCGCCGGCGGCCCGCCGGCTGCGGACGCCGACGGACCGGCCGGTCCGCTCGCCGGTCACCGCGTGCTCGACGTCTTCGCGGGCAGCGGCGCACTCGGGATCGAGGCGCTCTCCCGCGGCGCCGAGCACTGTACGTTCGTCGAGTCGGCGCCGCCGGCCGTTCGCGCACTGCGCGGCAACCTCGAGCGTCTCGGCGTCTCCGTGGGCCGCGCCGGCGGCGCTGCGGCACGAGCCACGATCGTCGCCGGGGACGTGCGGCGGGCGCTGGCGGCTGACGCCCGCCGCGTCGCACGATATACTCTCGTCTTTGCGGACCCGCCGTACGACCTGTACGGGCAGGTCCGTCCCGCCCTCGTCAGATTGCTCGGGCGGGTGCTCGTCCCCGGCGCGGTGCTGGTCGTGGAGTCCGCCGCCGGTACGGCGGCCGACCTGCCCTGGACCGTCGTGCGGGAGAAACGGTACGGCGACACGCGCGTCACGTTCCTCGTGGCCGACGTCGAGCCGCCGGCGGAAGGAGAAGCAGCAGACGATGATCGTTCACGCACCTGACGGGACAGGGCGCTGATGCCCAGCAACGTCACCGCCATCTGTCCGGGCACGTTCGATCCCGTGACCGTCGGTCATCTGGACATCATCACCCGCGGCGCCACGAAGTTCGGCCGCGTCGTCGTCGGCCTGATCGAGGTGCCGCAGCGCAAGTCGCCGCTGTTCACTCCCGACGAGCGGGAGGCCTTCCTCCGGGAGGCGCTCGCCAACCACGACAACATCGTCGTCGACCGGTTCAACCAGCTCGTCGTGGAGTTCGCCCGCCGGTGGGACGCGCACGTCATCCTCAAGGGCTTGCGCGCCATCTCCGACTTCGAGTACGAGTTCGCCATGGCCCAGCTGAATAGGAAGCTGGCCCCCGACATCGAAACAGTGTTCATGATGGCCTCGCCGGAGCACAGCTTCCTGAGCTCGAGCGGGGTCAGAGAGATCGCCGCGTTCGGAGGCTCCGTCGCCGATCTGGTGCCCCCGGCCGTCGCCCGCCGCCTGGCGGACATCTATCCGCCGCGCAAAGAGCGCACCCTGGCGGGGCCACCCAAGGAGGGTTGCTGAGTATGGACGTCCTCGTTCTCATCGACAAGCTGGATGACATCATCCACAACGCCCGGTCGGTGCCACTCACCGACAGCGTCATGATCGACCGTGAGGAGATCTACGACATCCTCGACCAGATGCGTTCGACCATCCCCGAGGAGATCAAGCAGGCGCGCTGGATCGTCAAGGAGCGCCAGGAGATGCTCTCCGAGGCCAAGCAGGAGGCCGAGCGCGTGCTCGCCGAGGCGCAGGAGCGCGCCGAGAAGCTCGCCTCCGAGACCGAGGTCGTGCGCCTCGCCGAGAAGAACGCGCAGCAGATCATGGAGGACGCGCGCGATCGCGAGCGCGAGATCCGTCTCGGCGCCGAGGACTACGCCGACGAGGTGCTGGGGAATCTCGAGATGAACCTGGAGAAGTTCATCGCCGCGGTGCGCCGCGGCCGCGAGCGCCTTCAGGGCCGCGGCACGAACGACGACCTGCAGCCGTGAGCTGACGGCGGCGCCCGCCTCGGCGGGCTCGACATGAGAAGATTCGATCTCCACGCACTGCGCTTCCGCGACGCCAGCGAGGTCTGGCGTACGCTCCCCGTCGAGGTCGCGCCGTTCCTCTACGGCGGCCTCGAGTACCGCGTCCCCGACGACGTCGCGGAGGCGGAACTAACGGCGGCGCGCGTGGGCGACAACCTCACGCTCACGCTGGCCGTCGACACCCGCGTAGCCGGCCCCTGTCAGCGCTGCCTCGCGGACGCCGACGTCTTCGTGGAGGCCAGGGGCGTCGAGTACGTGCGTCACGGCGACGCAGAGACCGGCGACGAGGACGACGCCTACGTCGTGGCGCACCAGATCGACCTCGAGCGCTGGGTCCGCGACCTGATCGCCGAGGCGCTGCCGCAGAAGATCCTGTGCCGGGAGGACTGCCGCGGGCTCTGCGCCGTGTGCGGCGCCGATCTGAACGCGGATCCCGGCCACCGGCACGAGGAAGCGTGAGCGGCGGCCGTATGGTACAGTTCCGTGTCTGGTTGACCTGAGGAGATCCGATGCCCGTACCCAAGAAGAAGACCTCTCAGCGGCGCCGCGACCAGCGTCGGTCGCAGCAGAAGCTCGTCGTGGACACGGCCAGCGTCTGCCCGCAGTGCAAGAGCCCCAAGCTCCCGCATCGCGCCTGCCCCAAGTGCGGCACCTACAAGGGCCGCGAGGTCATCGTCCTCGACACGGATTAGTGACTGATCCCGGCCGGGGCGAGCGGTGCTGAGATCGCTCTACATCGCCTCCACCCAGGGCAGCGGCGGCAAGACGACCATCGCCGTCGGCCTCTGCATGGCCCTGCGCCAGCGTGGCCTCGACGCCGGGTACTTCAAGCCTGTCGGCACGCTGGCGGCTCATGCCGACGGCATCCTCCTCGATGAGGACGCCGAGTTCGTCGCCGGGCTCCTGGAGCTCGAGGACAACCTCTCCGACATCTGCCCGGTCGTCCTCGACGAGGATGCGCTGCACGACGTCCTGAGCGGCACCGAGGTCGACGCGATGGCGCGCGTCAAGTCCGCCTTCGCGCGCATCCGCGCCGGCAAGGACGTCGTCGTCTGCGAGGGCCTCGGCGAGATCTGGCAGGGACGCTTTCTGCGCACCAGCGGCGCCGAGGTGGTCGCCGAGCTCGACCTCGGCACGCTGCTCGTCGCCAAGTTCGCCGGCGCGCGGCTGCTCGACGACATCATCTACGTCAAGGACGCCCTCAAGCAGCACCTCCTGGGCGTCCTCTTCAATATGGTCCCCGAGTCGCGCCTGCCGCTCGTGCGCGACGAGTACACGCGCTTCCTCGCCAAGAGCGACATCGCGAGCTACGGCGCCCTGGTGTCCAGCGCGATGCTCTCGGCCGTCTCCGTCACCGAGATCGTCGAGGCGCTGGGCGGCACGTACGTGTGCGGCGAGCGCTACGGCGAGCGCCTCGCCGAGACCTACATGATCGGCGCCATGAGCTCCGAGCACGCGCTTGCGGTACTTCCAGCTCACGCCGAACAAGGTCGTGATCGTCGGCGGCGACCGCGCCGAGATCGTCATCGCCGCGCTCGACACGCCCACCGTCGCGGTCGTGCTCACCGGCAACTACGTGCCCAGCCCGGCCGTGCTCGAGCGCGCGGAAGAGCGCGGCGTGCCGCTGGTGTCGGTCGAGACCGACACCGTCTCCGCGGCGGACGGCATACGCCGCCTGTTCGGCCGCCTGCGCGTCAAGGACCGCGCCAAGATCGACCTCATCGCCGAGCTCATCGACGAGGCGGTCGACGTGGATCGTCTGGTGGACGACCTGACGACGGCATGAGAGGCGATAAGGGCCGTCCCTATACGTCGCCCCACTGGGTGACCGACGCGTGGAGCGCCATCGCGGACGACCGCGTGGTGCGCGTGGTGGTCGACGCGGCCGGGGGGGACAACGCGCCGGACGAGATCGTGCGCGGCGCGCTCGACGCCGCCGGCCCCCAGCTGCACGTGATCTTCGTCGGCGACGAGGAGCGCGTGCGCGCTCTGCTGCCCGCGGGCGTGCAGCACGTCTCCGTCGTGCACGCCCCCGACGTGATCGGCTACGACGAGGAGCCGGCGACGGCGGCCCGCGCCAGGACCGGCTCCAGTATCGTCGTCGGCCTCAAGATGGTGCACGCCGGCGAGGCCGACGCCTTCGTGAGCGCCGGGAACACGGGCGCCGTCGTCGCCGCGAGCGTGCTCTACGTGCGCCGCATCCCCGGCGTGAAGCGGCCCGCGATCTGCACCATCATGCCGGCCATGCCGGCGCCGATCGCCTTTCTCGACGTCGGCGCCAACGCGGAGGTGCGTGCCGAGTTCCTGCGCCAGTTCGCCGTGATGGGCCAGGCGTTCGCGCGCGAGGTCATGAGCATCCCCGAGCCTACCCTCGGCCTGCTCAGCATCGGCGAGGAGCCCACCAAGGGCACTCCCGACGTGATCGAGGCGCACCAGCTCATCGCCGCCGACGAGCGTATCGCCCACTTCCACGGCAACATCGAGGGGCGCGACATCATGAACCGGCTGGTCGACGTCGTCGTGACGGACGGCTTCACCGGCAACGTCGCCCTGAAGACGATCGAGGGCTCCGCCAAGGCTATCCTCGGCGCGCTGCGCGCGACGATCATGCTCAAGCCGAAGACGAAGCTCGGCGGGCTGCTGCTGCAGAAGGACCTCCAGGTCCTTCGAGACGCCCTGAACCCCGAGGAGTTCGGCGGCGCGCTGCTCGTCGGCATGAACGCGCCGGTCGTCATCGCCCACGGCAACTCCCGCGCCCGCGGCATCGCCCAGGCGGTCCGCATGGGGCGTCGCGGCGCCGCCAGCGACCTGCTTCCGACCATCGCCCGCGAGCTTGGGACGTCGGGCGCGCCGGTGTAGACTCTCCCAAACTGGCCCGGAGGTTCACTAGATGACCCGTGAAGAGGTGTTCGAGCACGTCAAGGGGATCCTCGTGGAGACCCTGAGCGTCGACGAAGACAAGGTCACCATGGATGCCCGTTTCCAGGAGGACCTCGAGACCGATTCCCTCGATCTGGTCGAGCTGGTCATGACCATGGAGGAGAAGTTCGGGATCAAGATCACCGACGAAGAGGCCGCGCAGATCAAGACGGTCGGCGACGCGGTCGACTTCGTCATGACGCGGGTCGACGCCTAACCGCGCCGATCCCCCAGGGGGACGACGAGGGGGTGTCTCCTGCAGGCAGGAGGCGTCCCCTCGTCGTCGTGGTGCCATCCTCATGACCCATCGACTTCTCGCGCTCGCACAGCAGCTGGACCAGGCGACCATGCGCCAGGTGTTCACGCACACCTCGTGGGCGCCGGACCGTGTGCAGTCGTACGAGCGGCTCGAGTTCCTCGGCGACAGCGTCCTCAGCCTGTGCATCACCACCGAGCTGTACCGGCGCTTTCCCGACTTCGCCGAGGGACATCTGGCGCGGCTGCGGGCGTACATCGTCAGCCGTGCCACCTGCGCGCGGGTCGCCGCCAAGCTCGGGCTGGGGAAGCTGCTGCGCGAGTACGCCGGCCTGGCCGGCGACGGCGGCGACAGCGCCCAGCTGCAGAGTAACCAGAACGTCCTCGCCGACCTCACCGAGTCACTCATCGGCGCCGTCTACCTCACCTTCGGGTACGAGGCGGTCCGGCCGGCCGTGATCGAGGTCTTCGAGGAGCACATCCTGTACGCCGAGAGCAGCTACATCGACCACAAGACGGAACTGCAGGAGCACCTGGCGCGCGGCGGGCAGTCGGTCGCCTACAAGGTCCTGGGCTTCAGCGGGCCGCCGCACAACCGCGAGTTCGAGATCGAGGCCGTCGTCGACGGGACGTCGCTCGGCCACGGGTTCGGCACCAGCAAGAAGCGCGCCGAGCAGGAGGCCGCCGCCGAGGCGCTGCACGAGCTGCAGTCGCGGGCCCGGCGCACCGCGCGCAGGGCGCGCCTCCGGGGCAGCCGCTCGCGGCGCCCCCAGGCGGACGCGGAGGCCGGCCCGGGCGAAGCCCCGGAGGCCGGCGGGGGCGAAGCCATAGAGGCCGGCCTCGGGGAAGCCTCAGAGTCCGGCCCCGGCGCAGCCCCTGCGGCCGGCCCCCGAGACGCCACCGAGGTCGGCTGAGGTGTACCTCAAGGCGCTGCGTCTCAAGGGCTTCAAGTCGTTCCCCACGCAGACGGAGCTGCTCTTCGAGCCCGGCGTCGGCGTGATCATCGGCCCCAACGGGAGCGGCAAGAGCAACCTGGCTGACGCCGTCATCTGGGCGCTCGGCGAGCAGAGCCCGACGACGGTGCGCGGCGCCTCGATGCAGGACGTGATCTTCGCCGGCAGCGACGGCCGCCGGGCGAGCGGCGCGGCGGAGGTCGAGCTCACCTTCGACAACGCCGACGGCGCCCTGCCGCTGCCGACACCCGAGGTCAGCGTCATGCGCCGCGTCGCGCGCGATGGGTCGTCGCACTACTCCATCAACCAGTCGACCTGCCGGCTGACCGACGTCGTGGAGTTGCTCGCCCAGGTCGGCCTTGGCAAGGAACTGCACTCGATCATCGGTCAGGGCAAGGTCGAGTCGTTCCTCGCCGGCAAGCCTGAGGACCGGCGCAGCCAGATCGAGGAGGCCGCCGGGCTCGGCGCCTACAAGCGCCGCCGCGAGCGCGCCGAGCTCAAGCTGCGCGAGGTGCGCCGCAACCTCGAGCGGGCGCTCCTGCTGGAGCGCGAGGTCGGCTCGCAGTTGACTCCCCTGCGCCGGCAGGCCACGGCCGCCGAGCAGTTGCGCTCGGTCGAGAGCGAGATCGCCGAGACCAGAGGCCGCCTGCTGACCGGCGACCTCGTAGCGCTCGACGCCGATCTCCAGGCTCGTCGCGCAGAGCTCGCAGCAATCGAGGCGGAGCGAGCGACGTCAGAGGAGGGGCTCGAGCGGGTCGGGGCGGCGCGTGCGCGCGAGGAGGAGACCTTCGCCAGGAAGCTCGCCGAACGCGAGCGCGGCGCGAGGCGGTTGCTGCGCGCGCGCGTCCTCGACGGCCGGCTCGAGAGCGTGCGCCGCCTGGCGGAGCAGCGGCAGAACCTCCTGGACGAGGTGGAGCGGGCGGCGGCGGCGGAGCGCGAGCGGCTCGTCGCCGAGCTGGCCGGGCGACCCGAGGAGCACGACGACGACACCTGGCCCCAGGAGGAGAGCCGCCTGACCGGCGAGCTCGAGGCCGCCGAGGCCGAGCACGCGCGTGTCTCGGCGGAGCTGGGCGCCGCGAGAGAGACCCTGAGCCGGCGGCGCGCGGCGCTCGACCGCCTGGCGGTCGAGCGCGAGAGCGCGCTGGCGACGGGCGCCCGTCTGGAGCGCCGTCAGGAGGCTCTCAGCGGCGAGGAGGCACGCCTGAGCGCGCAGCACGAGGCGCTCACCGCCGAGGTCGCGGCGAAGGCCGAAGAGGAGCGCGAGGCCGTGGCCGTCGAGGCGGCCGCGCGAGAGTCGCTGCGCGCCGCCGAGACCGCGGCTGCCGCAGCCTCAGCGGCGGCCGCGGATGCCGCCCGCGAAGTGGCCGCGGCCGAGGACGCCCATCGCGCGGCGCTCGTCGAGCGCCGCGCCCTCGAGGCCGAGGCCGATCATCTGAGCGCCGCGCTCCGCGACCTGGAGGACGTCGGCCGCGAGGTGCTGGAGGCGGCCGGGGAGTTCCCCGGCATCGTCTCTCTCGCCGCCAGCGTCTCGTGCGAGCCCGGCTACGAGCGCGCCCTCGCGGCGGCGCTGGCGCAGCTCTCCGGCGCGCTCGCCGTGCCCGGCGGCGTCGACGAGTGGTCGCTGCTCGACGCGCTCAAGCGCGCCGGCGTCGGACTCGTCCGCCTGGTGGTGCCCGGCCGCCGGCGGCCCTCCGTCGGCTTCCCCGGCGCCGCCCCGCTCATCGACAAGGTGAGCTTCGGCGAGCACGCGGGCCTGGAAGGCGCGCTCGACGACGTCGTGATCGTGGACGACCTGCGCGCCGTGCCCGCGGAGTTCACGGGGCTCGCCGTGACCAGGGAGGGAGAGTACTACCGTCCCTCCGAGGGACAGATCGGGCTCGCCGGCGGCGTCCCGGCCGCCCTGCTGCTGGAGCGGCGCGCGTCGCTCGAGCGGCTGCGCGAGAAGCTCGACGCCGTGTCCGGGCGCGAGGTGCGCGAGGAGGCCGCCGTGACGCTGGCCGCCGGGCGGCTCGCCGCGGCGCGTGAGGCGGCGGACGAATCCGGCGGGGCCGAGCGCGAGGCGCGCATCGCCGCCGAGACCGCCGAGCGCGCCTTGGCGCAGGTGCGCTCCCGGCGCCGCGACCTGGAGGAACACCTGCAGCGGGACCGGCGCGCCGTCGAGGGCATCGCCGCCGAGCTGGCCGAGGCGGCCGCCGGCAAGGAGACCGCCGACGCGGCCGCGGCGAACGCGCTCCTGCAAACGGAACAGCAGCGTCCCTCGGCCGACGACGCCGAGGCCGGCATGCGTGAGGCGGAGGCGGCGCACACGGGCTCGCTCGCGCTCGTGACGCGGCGGCGGGTGGAGCTCGAGGAGCGCCGCGCCGCCGCCGAGCGCGCGGCGGAGCGCCGCGAGGCCGCGCGGCGCCGGGCGACGGCGGGCCGCGAGCGGTTCGAGGAGCTCGAGCGGCGTTTGGCTGAGCTTCCCGACGTGCGCGCCGCCTGTGCGGCGCTCGAGGCGCGGACCGGCGCCCTGCGGGCGCACGCGACGCGCCTCATCGCCCAGCTCGACACCGGCGACGACGAGGGCGCCGTACTCGAGCGCGGCGAGCTCCGCCGCCTCGCCGACCAGGAGTCGCAGCTGCGGCGCGAGCTCGAGAGCGCCGGCGAGCGGCGCACGGGCGTGCAGGTGGCGCTGGCCCGCCTCGAGGATCGCCGCGCGGAGCTCGCCGCCGGCCTCGACGAGGTGAGTGAGCGGCTCGACCAGGCCGGCTTCGCTCCGCCCACCGATCCCGCCGAGGAGGCCGCGCTGAGGGAACGGGTCGAGCGGCTCTCGCGCCGTCGCGAGCGCATCGGGCCGGTCAACCCGCTGGCCGAGGCCGAGTGCGCCGAGCTCTCGGAGCGCGCCGCGTTCCTGCGCGAGCAGCGGCGCGACCTCGAGAAGTCGATCGACGACCTCGAGGCGCTCATCAAGGAGCTCACGGCGCAGGTGGACGCGGAGTTCGCGGCCACGTTCGACGCCGTGCAGGAGCAGTTCAGCCACATGGTGGAGGTGCTGTTCCCCGGCGGCCGCGGCGCGCTCAAGCTGATCGACCCGGACGAGGAGCACCCGCAGGGCGGGGTCGCGGTGGAGGTGAAGCCGGCCAAGAAGCTCGGCAAGCGCCTGCAGCTGCTGTCGGGCGGCGAGCGCGCCCTGGTGGCGATCGCCTTCCTCATGGCGCTCGTGCTGGCGCGCCCCTGCCCGTTCTACGTCCTCGACGAGATCGAGGCGGCGCTCGACGACGTCAACATCGGCCGGCTGGTCCAGCTCCTGCGTGACTACCGCGAGCGCACCCAGTTCGTGATCATCACCCACCAGAAGCGCACCATGGAGGCCGCCGACGTGCTCTACGGGGTCACGATGGGCCAGGACGGGGCATCCCAGGTGGTGAGCGCGCGCATGGCCGAAGAGGAGATCGAGCGCGAGGAGCGCGCCAAGGCGGACCGGCGCCCCGACGTGCCGGCGGAATGAGGACGGCCGGCCGCCGCGAGGCGGCCGCGGACGGGAGACTGACCCAGGGTGGAGTGGCACGAGGTGTTCAAGGGCGTCGTCGAGGCCGAGGTCCCGGCGGAGGTACTGGAGGAAGAAGCGCAGGAACGCAGGGGGCTCTTCGGCCGCCTGCGCCGCAATCTCGGCAAGGCGCGCGGCGCCGTCGTCGACGGCCTCAAGAGCGCCGTGTACGTGGGCGTCGACCGGCGCCTCTACGAGCGGACCGAGGAGCTGCTGATCGCCGCCGACGTCGGCGTCGACGGGACGGTCAAGATCGTCGACGAGCTCGAGCAGCGCTGCACGGCCAAGAAGATCGAGACGCGCGAGCCGTTC
The DNA here is from genome assembly GCA_963717965.1 of uncultured Thermoleophilia bacterium. Lineage (GTDB taxonomy): Bacteria > Actinomycetota > Thermoleophilia > UBA2241 > UBA2241 > CAIXSE01. The sequence goes on from CAVQXS010000009.1 coordinate 102,661, forward strand.
CAGAACGAGCTCGCCGACGTGGTCGCCGAGCTCCTGCGCCCCGACGACCCCGAGCTCCAGCGCATCGACGTCTCTCACCAGCCGACGGTGATCCTCGTGGTCGGCGTCAACGGCACGGGCAAGACCACGACCATCGGCAAGATCGCCTGGCGCCTCAAGGAGATGGGGAAGACGCCGCTGATGGTGGCCGGCGACACGTTCCGCGCGGCCGCGGTCGAGCAGCTCAGCGAGTGGGCCAAGCGCGTCGGCTGCGAGATCGTCAAGCAGGCCGAGGGCGGCGACCCCGCGGCCGTGGTCTACGACGGCGTCGCCGCCGCGCGCTCGCGCGGGGCGGACGTCGTCCTCATCGACACCGCCGGCCGCCTGCACACGCAGGTCAACCTCATGCGCGAGCTCGAGAAGGTGCGCCGGGTCATCGAGAAGCAGCTGCCCGGCGCCCCGCACGAGACGCTGCTCGTGCTCGACGCGACGACCGGCCAGAACGGCCTGCGCCAGGCGCAGGAGTTCAAGCAGGCCGTGGACATCAGCGGCGTGGTGCTGACCAAGCTGGACGGCACCGCCAAGGGCGGCATCGTCGTCGCCATCCACGAGACGCTCGGCATCCCCATCAAGCTCATCGGCGTCGGCGAGCAGCTCGAGGACCTGCGGCCGTTCGAGCCGGACATCTTCGCGCGCGCCATCTTCGGCTCCGCCGAGGGCTACGAGGCCGCGTCCGACGGCGTCGTCGGATGAGGCGAAGCTCAGGCATGAGCATCGGCCTCTTCTGCCTGCCTGCGGCCACCCGCTCTCCTCGTGGCCGTCAGTCGTCCGGTGCGATCAGTTCCACGGTGGGGAAGTAGGCGCGGTAGCGCACAGCATCGCGGGTGAGCAGCGACATGCCGGCGACCGCCGCGTGGGCGCCGATGAAGAAGTCGGGAAGCGGGCGAGCGCCGCGCACCACCGGCGCGTCGGTACTCCGAGGAAGGCTTTGCCCGCGAGGAACGCGGCCTCCCACGGTAGCTGGGCGCGCTCGTAGAGGCTGGGCGGCAACTTGTCGTCGAGCGTCTCGATGCTGTGAGAAGCCGACGGAGACCTCCGCGAACACGACGTGTTGATGACGAGACGGCCATACGTCGCGCACCGCAGATGCTCTCAGCGGACCACTCGTACCACGCGGCATCGGCTCGAACACGTCGAGCAGCACATTGCTGTCCACGAGTATGCGCACCGGTCAGTCTTCGCCGCGCGTGAGAGCCATGATCTCGTCGGTGGTCATCTTGATGTCGGCTGAGCCGCGTGCCCCGGTCGAGCCAGGCGCGCATGCGGTGATTCTCGCCCTCAGACTTGCACAGGAAGACCGTCTCTCCTTCCGCGACGAACTCGACCTCCGTGTGCGGCAACAGCCCGTAGCGCTCGCGGATGTCCTGTGGGATGGTGACCTGCCCTTTGCTGGTGATGCGCATCGTGGCCTCCTCGTGCAGTAGTCTTACTGGTAAGAGTACTACCAGCGACGCGAGGCCTCAAGGTCAGTCTGCTGTCGCGATGATCTCGCGGCGGCCGCCTGGACCGGCCCGCACGCCGAGGCGGTGTCACCGCGCCGGCCCGTGCTACCATTGGCGCCCACGCACTGACCGAAGGACGACCATGTTCGACGCACTCACCGACCGCCTGCAGGGTGTCATGCAGGGCCTCAGGGGCCACGGCAAGCTCACCGCCGAGGACATCGACGCGGCGATGCGCGAGATCCGCCTCGCCCTCCTCGAGGCCGACGTCAACTTCAAGGTCGTGCGCGAGTTCGTGGCGCACGTCAAGGAGCGCGCGCTCGGCTCCGAGGTGATGGAGAGCCTCACGCCGGCGCAGCAGGTCGTGAAGATCGTCAACGAGGAGCTGGTCGCGCTCATGGGCAGCGGCGACTCCAAGCTCGCCTTCAGCGGCCATCCCCCGACCGTCGTCCTCATGGCCGGCCTGCAGGGCTCGGGCAAGACGACCACCTGCGCCAAGCTCGCCAAGCTGCTCAAGAAGGACGGCAAGTCACCCGTCCTCATCGCCGCCGACGTCTACCGGCCGGCGGCCATCGACCAGCTGCAGACGCTCGCCGGGCGCGTGGGCGTGCCCATCTACGCGCCCGGCGCCGACGCGGACCCGGTCGACATCGCGCGCGACGGCGTCGCCTACGCGCGCCAGCACGGCGACGTCGCCATCATCGACACCGCCGGCCGCCTGCACGTCGACGAGGAGCTCATGGCCGAGCTCGTCAACATCCGCGACGCCGTGAAGCCGCACAACGTGCTGCTCGTCGTCGACTCGATGACCGGTCAGGACGCGGTCAACGCCGCCGAGGCCTTCCGCGGGCACGTGGAGCTGGACGGCGTCGTGCTCACCAAGCTGGACGGCGACGCCCGCGGCGGCGCCGCGCTCAGCGTGCGCGCCGTCACCGGCAAGCCGATCAAGTTCGCGAGCACCGGCGAGAAGCTCGACGACTTCGACGTCTTCCACCCCGACCGCATGGCGAGCCGCATCCTCGGCATGGGCGACGTGCTCAGCCTGATCGAGCGGGCGGAGGAGTCGCTCGACGAGAAGCAGGCGGCGGAGATGGAGGCGAAGCTCCGCCGCGCCGAGTTCACCTTCGAGGACTTCCTCGACCAGCTCAAGCAGGTGCGCAAGATGGGCTCGCTCTCGAGCATCCTCGGCATGCTGCCTGGCGTGCCGGGCATGAAGGAGCTCAAGAACGTCCAGGTCGACGACCGGCAGCTCGACCGCATCGAGGCGATGATCTTCAGCATGACCGGACCGGAGCGCCGGCACCCGGACATCATCGACGGGAGCCGCCGGCGCCGCATCGCGGCCGGCAGCGGCACCACGGTCCAGGACGTCAACGCGCTGCTCAAGCAGTACCGCGAGATGCAGAAGATGCTCAAGATGTTCTCGAGCGGCAAGATGAAGGGGTTTCGCCTGCCCGGCATGAGCGGGTAGACTATCGATTCTTGCGGCCCGATGCCGGGTCGCATAAGGTTCACGCACCGCTGCGACCCTCGCGGTCGCAGCGCGCCGTTCTACTTCCCTGAGGGGGTGACACCAGTTGGCAGTGCGAATGAGATTGACCCGGGTAGGGAGCACCAAGAACCCGATCTACCGGATCGTCGTCGTGGATTCCCGCGCGCGGCGTGACGGTCGCGCTATCGAGACCATCGGCCAGTACAACCCGCGCATGGAGCCGTCGCTCATCGAGATCGATGCGGAGAAGGCGAAGAAGTGGCTGGGCGAGGGCGCGCAGCCCTCACGTACGGTCAAGAAGCTGCTCTCCATCAAGGGCATCGAGAAGTAAGAAGCCTTTTCGCAGACGACGGAGGGAGTAGTGGGATGTTGAAGGACCTGCTCGAGTATCTGGCCAAGTCGCTGGTCGACAATCCAGACGAGGTCCACGTGGAGGCTACGGAAACCGACACCACCGTCGTGTTGGAGCTCTCAGTGGCGAAGGATGACGTCGGCAAGGTCATCGGCAAGCAGGGGCGCATCGCCAGGGCGCTGCGCACCATCGTCAAGGCCTCGGCCGTGCGCGACGGCAAGCGCGCCATCGTCGAGATCATTGATTGATGGCCGCAGGCGGGTCAACGTGCGGGGCGACGAAGTAGCACCGCACACTGAGTCTGCCCTCTGGTCCTGCGGCACGCTCGGCAAGGTGCACGGCCTCAGGGGCGAGCTGTATCTGAACCTTGCGGCCGGCGGGCTCGACCGGCTCGAGCTGGGCGAACGCTTCTACCTCGCCGACGAGGGCGCCGGGGAGCCCCGCCCCTGCGCGGTCACGCGCGTGGGCGGGACGGACCGGCGCCCTCTCGTGCTGCTCGACCTCGCCACCACGCGCGAGGCAGCCATCGCGCTGCAGGGGCTCGAGCTCCTCGCGGCCGGTGAGCAGCTCGACGCGCAGCCCCACTACCGGGTCGGCGACCTCCTGGGCCTGTCCGTCGAGACGGCCTCCGGCCGTCCCCTCGGTACCGTCCGGGAGGTCCTCGAGACGCCCGCCCACGAGATCCTGGCGCTGCGGGCGCCGGACGGCGGCGAGGTGCTCGTTCCCCTTGTAGATGAGCTCGTGTCGCTCGGCGACGGCGTGCTCGTCGTCGTCGACGGCCTCCTCGACGAGCCGGAGGGCTGAGGGCGCATGCGCTTCGACGTCTTCACGCTCTTCCCGGAGGCCTTCGCGTGGTACCTCGGCCAGGTGCACATCGCCGCCGCCGCGGACCTTGGCCACGAGTTCGTGCTCACGAACTACCGCGACCACACCCCGCTCGGCCACCTGCAGGTCGACGACACGCCCTACGGTGGCGGCGCCGGCATGGTGCTGCGCATCGACGTCGTCTGCGCCGCCCTCGAGGCGGTCTTCGGAGGGGACGCGGCGCGGGTCAAGGACACGAGACGCGTCGTCGAGCTCACGCCCAAGGGGCGGCAGCTCGACGACGCCCTCGCCGCGGAGCTCGCCGGCGGCGACCTGGTGCTCCTCTGCGGGCGCTACGAGGGCATCGACGAGCGCGTGACGCACCTCGTCAGCGACCGCGTCTCGATCGGCCCCTACGTGCTGTCCGGAGGAGAGATCGCCGCGATGGCGGTCCTCGACGCCGTCACGCGCAAGCTCCCCGGCGTGATCAGCAACCCGGAGAGCATCGTGAGCGAGTCGCACGCGCCCGGGCTCGAGGGCGGGGCGGAGTACCCGCACTACACGCGGCCGGCGGAGTTCCGCGGCTGGACGGTGCCCGAGGTGCTGCGCAGCGGGCACCACGCCGCCATCGAGCGCTGGCGCGCGGAGCAGGTCCGAAAGCGGTAAGATACTCGCTTGCGGCCGCGGCGGCGTCCCAGGTTTTGCGCCGTTCGGCTCGCCCTGCTAGACTAGCCGCCGCTTTTCTGACGAAAGACGAGGGTCCGTGAACATCATCGAGAACATCGAGCGCGAACAGCTGCGCGACGACATCCCGCAGTTCAAGGCCGGCGACACCGTGAAGGTCCACTTCAAGGTCGTCGAGGGCACCCGCCACCGCATCCAGGTCTTCCAGGGCATCGTGATCAAGCGCCAGGGTCAGGGCGTGCGCGAGACCTTCACCGTCCGCAAGCAGTCCTTCGGCGTCGGCGTCGAGCGCACGTTCCCCGTGCACTCGCCCAAGATCGACAGGATCGAGGTCATGGCGATCGGCGACGTGCGGCGCGCCAAGCTGTACTACCTGCGCCAGAAGGTCGGCAAGCAGGCGCGGGTCCGCGAGAAGCAGCGCTGACCTGCCGCGGCGCGGGGCCGTCTCCACCGTGAAGCGCGCCCTCGAGTACGTCGCGATCGTCGTCGTCGCCGTGCTCGTCGCCCTCGCCATCCAGTCGTGGCTGCTGAAGCCGTACCGCATCCCTTCGGAGTCGATGCTCGACACGCTGCGCCCGGGCGACCGGGTGCTCGTCAATCGGGCCGTCTACCATCTCCGTGACCCGCACCGCGGCGACGTGATCGTCTTCCGCTATCCGGAGGACCCGGACGTCGTCTTCATCAAGCGGGTCGTGGGTGAGCCCGGAGACGTCCTCGAGGTGAGGGACGGACGCCTCTTCGTGAACGGGGAGCCGGTGCGGGAGCCCTACGTGCACCGCACCGGCGGGCGCCTCGACCCCACGACCGCCCAGGCCGCGATCGCGGGCAGCACCATGCACGATCCCTGGTCGCTGGCGGCGCCGTTCCGCGTGCCCGCGGGCAGCTACTTCGTCATGGGCGACAACCGCACCGACAGCGACGACAGCCGCGACTGGGGCACCGTGCCGCGGACGGCGATCGTCGGCGAGGGGCTGGCCACGTACTGGCCGCTCTCGCGGCTGCGGGCGCTCTGATACACTCCCGCAGGCGGATCAGGAGGGAGATGAACGACACGCAGGGCGCCGACGGCGACCAGACCGGGACGCGCGGCAAGAAGGCCTCGACGGGCCGCACCATCCTCGAGTACGTCGCGCTCGCGGTCGTGGCGATCGCCGTCGCGCTGCTCATCCAGGCCTTCCTCGTCAAGCCGTACCGCATCCCCTCCGAGTCCATGGAGGACACGCTGCTCATCGGCGACCGCGTGCTCGTCGATCGCATCTCCTGGCGGTTCTCCGACCCCTCGCGGCAGGACATCGTCGTCTTCCACTCGCCGTATGCGCGGTCCCGTGCTCATCAAGCGCATCATCGGCATGCCGGGCGACGAGATCTCGCTCAAGGACGGCTCGGTGTACGTGAACGGCACGAAGCTGGACGAGCCCTACGTGCGCAAGATCGGCGGCAAGCCGGTCCCGTCGGAGCCCTTCGACAATGGCCTGCCGTGGTCGCTGCAGCAGCCGTACACGGTGCCGGCGGGCAACTACTTCATGATGGGCGACAACCGCATCGACAGCGGCGACAGCCGCGAGTTCGGCCCGGTGCCGGGCGCGCAGCTCGTGGGCCACGCCTTCGCCCGCTACTGGCCTCCCAACCGCATCGGCGGCGTGGATTAACGGGCCCGCGGCCGTGAACGAACGCTTCGCCTTCGATCTCGCGGCCGCCGGCGCCGACGGCGCGTCCGTCGCCGGCGCCGATGAGGCCGGGCGCGGCTGCCTCGCCGGCCCCCTCGCTGCTGCCTCCGTGTGCCTCGACTACGCCGAGCTGGACGAGGCCGACCTCGAGGCGCTGTCCGGCCTCGACGACTCCAAGCGCCTCACCGCCGTCCGCCGTGAGGCGCTGTACGCGGAGATCGTGCGCCGCGCGCGCCAGGTGGTGGTCGTCCTCTGTTCGCCGGCCACCATCGACCGCGACGGCCTGCATCGCTGCAACCTCCGCGCTCTGTCGCGGGCGATCGAGCGGCTCGAGCCGGCCCCGGACGTCGCGCTCGTCGACGGGTTCCGCCTGCCCGCGTGCGCGCGCGAGCACCGCGCCGTCGTCGGCGGGGACCGGCTCTCGGCGGCGATCGCCGCGGCCTCCATCGTCGCCAAGGTCTCCCGAGACCGAGTGATGCGCACCCTGCACGACGCCCACCCGGAGTACGGCTTCGACCACCACGTCGGCTACGCCACCGCCGCTCATCAGGCGGCGATCACCGAGCACGGGGTGTGCGAGCTGCACCGGCTGTCCTTCGGCAGCGTCGCCTACCAGCAGCTCGGCCTCGGCCTGGAGGGTCCCACGACCCGACTGCTGACGGCTCCGCGGGTTCGCAATCGCGAACGTCACCCGCCGGCCGGCATCGGCACCGTATGTGCCGCCGCCACCCTCCTCTAGGCTCGCCTCGTGAACGCACGGCAACAGTTCGGTCGCGCCGCCGAGTCGGCGGCCGCTCGTCACCTCACGCACGACGGCTGGGCGATCCTCGGCCGCAACGTGCGCATCGGCCGCGGCGAGCTGGATCTCATCGTGCGCCGCGGCGGCGTGCTCGCCTTCGTCGAGGTCAAGGCGCGCCGCTCGGCGTCACACGGCACGCCCGAGGACGCCGTCGACGCGCGCAAGCGCCGCCGGGTGGCCCGTCTCGCCGAGCTGTGGCTGGCGGCGCGGCCCTGGGCGCTGCGCGGCGTCAGCGACGTGCGCTTCGACATCGTCGCCGTCGACGCCTCGAGGCGCCCGCCGGAGGTACGTCATCTGCCGGGCGCGTTCACCCTCGACGGATGAACTCCGAGATGAGGGCAGACCGGCCGGGCCGGGCGGGCCTGCCCGGGGGGAGGCAGCGTGCTTGCACGGATCGCGAGTGAGGCGTTGAGCGGCCTTCAGGGGCACCCGGTGGTCGTGGAGGCCGACGTCGTCGCCGCGGCGCCGGCCTTCAGCGTCGTGGGGCTGCCGGACGCGGCCGTGCAGGAGAGCCGGGAGCGCGTCCGCGCCGCGATCGTCAACTCGTCCTTCGAGTTCCCGTCGCGGCGCATCACCGTCAACCTCGCGCCCGCGGACCTGCGCAAGGAGGGGCCCTCGTTCGACCTGCCCATCGCCCTCGCCTTCCTGCTCGCTACCGGGCAGGCCAGGGACGGCTCGGACGGCCGGGGGCCGCTGGCGGCCGTCGGCGAGCTCGGCCTCGACGGCAGCCTGAGGCCGGTCGCGGGCGCGCTCGCCGTCGCCCAGAGCCTGCGGGCGCGCGGCGTCCGCGGCCTCGTGCTGCCGGCCGCGAACGCCGCGGAGGCGGCGCTCGTGCAGGGCCTCGAGGTCTATCCGGCGTCCTCGCTCGCCGAGGCGGTGGCTCACATCGAGGCCGGCGGCGACGGAGCCGCCCCGCCGGTCGACCTCGACGCGCTGCTGGCCGCCGCGCCGTGCGGCGACGCGGATCTCGCCGACGTCATCGGCCAGGAGCTGGTCAAGCGCGCCCTGGAGATCGCCGTGGCGGGCGCGCACAACGTGCTCATGACCGGCCCGCCGGGCGCGGGCAAGACGATGCTCGCCCGCCGCATCCCGGGCATCATGCCCCCGCTCACGCGCGCGGAGGCCATCGAGATCACGCGCGTGCACAGCGTCGCCGGCCTGCTGCCGCCCGGCGAGCCGCTGGTGGTGCGGCGGCCCTTCCGGGCGCCGCACCACACGATCTCCTCGCCGGGCCTCGTCGGCGGGGGCGGCACGCCGCGCCCGGGCGAGGTGAGCCTCGCCCACCTCGGCGTGCTGTTCCTCGACGAGTTCCCCGAGTACCGCCTCTCCGCGCTGGAGGGACTCCGCCAGCCGCTCGAGGACGGCGAGGTCACCATCAGCCGCCGGCTCACGTCGGTCACCTATCCGGCGCGCCTCATGCTGGTCGCGGCGATGAACCCGTGCCCGTGCGGCTTCCTCGGCGACCGCGGGCGCGAGTGCACCTGCCCTGCGCATCGCCTGCGCCAGTACCGCTCCCGGCTGAGCGGGCCGCTCCTCGACAGGATCGACCTGCGGCTCGACGTACCGCGCGTGGCCCCGCGCGATCGCCGTGCGGGGGGCGCGTCGGAGTCGTCGGCCGCCGTGCGCGAGCGGGTCGTGGCGGCGAGGCTCCGGCAGCTGGTCCGCTTCGCCGGCACGGGCGTGTACGCGAACGCGCACATGACCGCCCGTCACCTGCGCCGCCACTGCCGGCTCGACGCCGGGGCGACGACGCTGCTCGATCGTGCCTACGACAACCTCCGCCTCAGTGCGCGTGGCGCCGACCGGATCGTCAAGGTCGCGCGCACCATCGCCGACCTCGAGGGGTCGGAGCGCATCACCACCGGCCACGTCTCGGAGAGCCTCAGCTATCGCGGGTCGGGGAGGAGGGATGGGTGAGGCCCCCTGCGGGTCCGCCGCCGGGCTCCCGCTCCTCGACGAGCCGGTCGGCGCGCGGGCCATGTGCGTCTGGCTGGGCACGCTCGCGTCGTGGCGCCCGGGGTTCATCGGACGCCTGGTGCGCGAGTATCGCTCGGCGGGCGCACTGCTCGAGCGGCCGCCGGGCGAGATCGTCGCGTTCGCGACGCGACGCGACTGCGCTCGCCGCAGGCAGGGGCTGAAGGAGGGCGCGGGGCCGCGTCTCGGGGGCGAAGGTCCCGACGGAGGCCGACAGGTTCGCCGCCGCGCTGCGCGCGGGTCCCGAGACGTGCCTGACTCGCGCGGAGCGCCGTCCGCCCGGGGACCTCGTCGTCGCCTGGTGCGACCCGCTGTACCCCGACCAGCTTCGCGACCTCGACGATCCGCCGCTGTGCCTGTTCGTCCGCGGCGCGGACGCGGCCACGGTCAGGGAGAGGCTCTCGGCGGTCGTGGAGGCGCCCCTGGTGGCGATCGTGGGCACGCGCGGCCCATCACCGTATGGGGAAGAGATGGCTCGCACGCTCGGGGGCGACCTCGCCCGCGCCGGCGTCGTGGTCGTCAGTGGGCTGGCCATGGGCATCGACGCCGTCGCGCAGGCCGCCGCCGTGGATGCCGCGGCCGTCGTGCGTCCGTGCACGGTGGCCGTGCTCGGGTGCGGCGCCGACGTCGTGTATCCGCGCCAGAACGCGCGGCTGTATGCGGCAGTCGCGGCGAACGGGCTCGTCCTCAGTGAGTTCGCCTGGGGCGTGCCGGCCCGCGCCTGGCGGTTTCCGGCGCGCAACCGCGTGATGGCGGCGCTCGGCCGCGCCGTAGTGCTGGTGGAGGGCGCCGAGCGCAGCGGCGCCAGGATCACGGCGGGGTTCGCGGCCGACATCGGCCGGGACGTCTTGTGCGTCCCCGGCGAGGCGGGGCGCCGGCTCAGCGCGGCGCCGAACCTCCTACTGCGAGATGGCGCGCGGGTCTGCGAGAGCGTCGCCGACGTTCTGGGCGCGATCGCGGTCAACGACCCGGGTCCCGGCGTCTCCGCGGAGGCGTCGGGGGCTCGCAACGTCCCCGCCCTCGTGCTCGACCACGGCGGAAGTGCGATCCGCGACGTCCTCCGCGAGCTCGGCGCGGCCGCCCTGACCGTCGACGAGCTGGGGCGGCGCTGCCGCCTGCCGGCGCCCAAGGTCGCGGCGGCCGTGAGCGAGCTCGAGGTCGAAGGCCTGGCGAGGAGGGTGGAGGGGGGACGCTACCGGCTGGTTCGGAGGTAGCGCCCCGAGGCGTGTTCGCCGCCGCCCGTCGGCGGGCAGGGAAGGAAGGAGAGCGCCGTGCGTTGAAACCTAGGGCGCCCAGGGGGTACCCGGTGACGACTTCGCGCGAGCGCCGCTCCGAACAATCCGAGACGACCGACCCGGCCGCGGCGCAGGCCGATCCTGCCGGCCGGCGCCGCGCGTTCCTGCGCGAGCTCGAGGTGCGCGGCGCCAGCCCCGCGACGCGTCGCTCGTACGCCTCCGACCTGCAGCAGCTGCTCGAGTGGCTCGCCGAACGGGACCTGACGGTCGCCGACCTCGGACGCCGTCAGGTGCGCGCCTTCTCCGCCGATCTGGGGCGGCGCGGCTACGCGCCGGCCACGCTCGCTCGTAAGCTCTCCACGCTGCGCAGCTTCGCGCGGCACCTCACCGAGTCCGGCGTGCTCGCCGCCGACCCGGCGCGCAGCCTGCCGGGGCCGCGCCGCCGCCGGCGCCTGCCCCGCGTGCTCAGCGTGGCGGACGTGGACACCCTGGTGGCGGCGACGGAGGGGACCGATCCCCTCGCGCTGCGCGACCGGCTCATCCTGGAGCTGCTCTACGGGTGCGGCCTGCGCAGCATGGAGCTCGTGGCGCTGCGCCTCGGAGACGTCCAGGCGGCCCAGGCGCAGCTGATCATCCGGGGCAAGGGCGGCAAGATGCGGATCGTGCCGCTCGGCGACGAGGCCGCCGCCGCGCTGCGGCGCTACCTCGAGCGCGGCCGCGGCGAGCTCGAGGGGACGCGAGGCGACGCCGGTCACGGCGCCACTGAGGCCCGCCGCGCGGCGCCGCTGCTGCTCTCGAAGAGCGGCCGCGCCCTGCTCACGTCGGACGTACGCCGGCTCGTAGTAAAATACAGCCGGCTTGCGGGTATCGATCCTGCGTCGCCGCACATGCTGCGGCACGCGTACGCGACGCACATGCTGGAGAGGGGTGCTGATCTTCGTGCTATCCAAGAGCTCCTCGGCCACGCCTCCGTCTCCACGACGCAGGTATACACGCACGTCAGCGGCGCGCACCTGCGGCGCACCTACGACCTCCACCATCCGCGAGCCTGAGGGCGGCAGCTGAGATGACCCGGCTGGACGAGGACAAAGTCAGGGAGCTCTGGGCGCAGTACAAGTTCCAGGGCGACAAGGCGGCGCGTGACCGCCTCATCCTCGCGTACTCCCCTCTGGTCAAGTACGTGGCCGGCCGCATGAGCAACGGGCTGCCCGCGCACATCGAGGAGTCTGACCTCATCAGCTACGGGCTGCTCGGGCTCATCGGCGCGCTGGAGCGCTTCGACCCGGATCGCCAGATCAAGTTCGAGACCTACGCGATCTCGCGCATCAAGGGCTCGATCATCGACGAACTGCGCTCGCTGGACTGGGTGCCGCGCTCGGTGCGCAGCAAGGCGCGCGAGATCGAGAAGGTGTGCGCGATCCTCGAGAACCGCCTGCAGCGCGCCCCGACCGATCAGGAGATCGCCGACGAGCTCAACATCTCGGTGCCCGAGTTCCAGCAGTCGCTCACGCAGATCTCCAACACGAGCATCGTGGCGCTCGACGAGCTGTGGTCGATCTCCGGCTCGGACGGCGACCAGGCGGCGCTCATCGACACCATCGAGGACCCCAAGGGCCGCGACCCTTCGCGCCTGCTCGACCTCAGCGAGATGAAGGACCGGCTGGCCTTGGCCATCGACGCGCTCCCGAAGCGCGAGAAGATCGTCATCGCGCTGTACTACTACGAGAACCTCACGCTGCGGGAGATCGGGGAGGTGCTCGGCGTCACCGAGTCCCGCGTCTCGCAGCTGCACACCAAGGCCATCCTCAGGCTCAAGGGCAGGCTGCGCGACGAGATCGAGCCGGCCGCGATCGGCTGACGCCGGCGCGGCCGCCCGCGTGGGCCGGCCGGCCGCACGTGCCCGCGCCCTTCGTTGTGATATCATTCTCGGCCGTTGTGTCCACGTCGACCCGGCGGACCCCCAGGTCCGTGGCGGTGTCGGGCGGGAGGCGCTTTGCGAGCGCCCGCCATGCCCGATTCCACTGACCGTTCGCCGGAACAGAGAGGCGGCGTTCGCCGCGGCGCTCCCGCGCCGGGCCCGCGCCGCCGTCAACCGTCTTCAGAAGGAGGCAGTCTTGCCTGCACCCCAGCACACGGTGAGCATGAAGGACCTGCTCACGAGCGGCGTCCACTTCGGCCACCAGACGCGGCGCTGGAACCCCAAGATGAAGCAGTTCATCTTCGGCGAGCGCGGCGGTATCTACATCATCGACCTGCAGAAGACGACCGTCCTCATCGACGAGGCGTGCGACTTCCTCAAGAAGACCGCCGAGCGCGGCGGCTACGTGCTCTTCGTGGGCACCAAGAAGCAGTGCCAGGAGACGATCAAGGAGCAGGCCGACCGCGTCGGCATGCCTTACGTGGCCAACCGCTGGCTGGGTGGCCTCCTCACCAACTTCGCCACGCTCAACAAGCGCATCAAGCGCATGCACGAGCTGCGCGAGCTCTCCGAGAACGGCTCGCTCGACCTGTTGCCGACGCGTGAGGCGATGCAGCTGCGCGCCGACCTGCGCAAGCTCGAGCAGAACCTCGGCGGCGTCGGCGGCATGGACCGCCTGCCCGCCGCCGTGTTCGTGGTCGACCCCCGCAAGGAGGCGATCGTCGTCAAGGAGGCGCGCAAGCTCAAGATCCCGATCATCGGCCTCGTCGACACCAACTGCGACCCGGACGAGATCGACTACATCATCCCCGGCAACGACGACGCCATCCGCAGCTGCTCGCTGATCATCCGCGTGATGGCCGACGCCGTGGCCCAGGGCCGCCAGCTGCTCACCGAGGCCGAGATGAAGGCCGAGGCCGAGCGCAAGGCCGCCGAGGAGGCCGCCGTGGCCGCTGCCGTGGCCGCCGCCGAGCGTGAGGCCGCCGAGCAGGCCGCCGCGGCTGCCGCCGACGCCGCGAAGGCCGCGGCCGAGAAGGCCAAGGCAGAGGCCGAGGAGCCGGCGAAGGCCGGCGGCGAGACCGCCGCAGCCAAGCCCGCCGCAGCCGACGCCGCAAAGGCCGCGGAGCCGAAGAAGGCCGCTCCTGCTCCGGCCAAGCCGGCCGAGAAGAAGGCCGAGGCGATGAAGCCTGAGGTCAAGGTCGCGGCGAAGCCGGAAGCCAAGCCGACGGCGAAGGCCGAGACGACGGAGCCGAAGGCCGACAAGCCGGAGGCCACAGCTGAGGCGAAGCCGGCGAAGGCCGAGCCGAAGGCCGAGCCGAAGGCCGTGAAGGCCGAGGCCAAGCCCGAGAAGGCCGCCGAGGCCGAGCCGGCGAAGAAGCCGGCCGCCAAGAAGCCGGCCGCGCCCAAGGCGGAGACGCCGAAGGCCGAGACGGCGAAGGCCGACGAGGCTCCGGCGCCGGCCGACGAGGCCGCGCCTGCGAAGCCCGCGGCCGACGCCGACAAGCCCGCCGGCTGAACCACCCCGACGACAACAACGCCGACCCTACGAAAGGATCGTGCTGTGGCTGAGATCACCGCTGCACTGGTAAAGGAGCTCCGCGAGAAGAGCGGAGCCGGGATGATGGACTGCAAGAAGGCGCTGACCGCGACCGCCGGCGACCTCGAGAAGGCGATGGACGAGCTGCGCAAGCGGGCCTCGCCAGCGCGCAGAAGAAGAGCGCCCGCGTGACCAAGGACGGCGCCGTCGACTCGTACATCCACGCCGGCGGCAAGATCGGGGTGCTCGTCGAGGTCGGCGTCGAGACCGACTTCGTCTCGCGCAGCGAGCCGTTCCGCGAGTTCACCCACGACCTCGCCATGCAGGTCGCCGCGGCCTCGCCGATCTGGGTCTCGCGCGACGAGGTGCCCGACGACGTCGTCGAGCGTGAGAAGGCGATCTACGCCGAGTCCGACCAGATCAAGGGCAAGCCCGAGAACGTGATCGAGAAGATCATCACCGGCAAGCTCGAGAAGTTCTTCGCCGAGACCTGTCTCATGGAGCAGGCGTTCGTGAAGGACCCGGACCGCACCATCGAGCAGGTGCGCACCGACCTCGTCGGCGTCATCGGCGAGAACGTCGAGGTGCGCCGCTTCGTGCGCTTCCAGCTCGGCGAGACGACGGTAGCGGGCTGAGCCCCATGGAAGGCGAGCCTGCCAACCGCGCCTTCCGTCGCGTCCTGCTCAAGCTCAGCGGCCAGGCCCTGGGCAGCGAGACGCGGGCGATCGACCCGGCGACGACGAAGTCGATCGCCGGGACCATCAAGGTCGCCCGCGGCCTCGACGTCGACATCGCCATCGTCGTCGGCGGCGGCAACATCTTCCGCGGCATGGCCGCCGCCGCCGGCGGCATGGACCGCGCCACCGGGGACTACATCGGCATGATCGCCACCGTGCAGAACGCCCTCGCCCTCCAGGACGCCCTGGAGGACGAGGGCGTCGACACGAGGGTCATGAGCGCCTTCGAGATCCGCGCCGTCTGCGAGCCCTACATCAGGCGCCGCGCGATCCGTCACCTCGAGAAGGGCCGCGTGGTCATCTGCGCCGCCGGCACCGGCAACCCGTACTTCAGCACCGACTCGGCGGCCGCGCTGCGCGCCCTCGAGCTGGAGGCGGAGGCCATCCTCATGGCCAAGCGCGAGTTCGACGGCGTGTACAGCGCCGACCCGGAGACGGACTCCTCGGCGGAGTTCATCCCCGAGCTCACCCACCTGCAGGCGATCGAGCGCGGGCTCAAAGTGATGGACACCACCGCGCTCAGCCTTTGCATGGACAACCACATGCCGATCCACGTGTTCAAGATGACCGGCGACAACATCGTGCGCGTGCTGTCCGGCGAGCGCGTGGGCACCGTGGTGCACACGCCCGCCGGGAGCTGACCCCGCCAAAGGGAGGACCGGTGGAGAAAGAGCTGCTCGCTGACGCCAAGCATCGCATGCACAAGGCCGTGGAGGCCGTCAAGAACGAGTTCAACACCGTCCGCAGCGGCCGGGCCAGCGTGGGGCTGCTCGACCGCATCCACGTGGACTACTACGGCACCTCGACGCCGCTCAAGCAGATGGCCAACATCGCCGCCCCCGAGGCGCGCCTGCTCACCGTGCAGCCGTTCGACAAGACGGCGATGAAGGGCATCGAGAAGGCGATCATGGAGAGCGACCTCGGGCTCAACCCGAGCAGCGACGGCGTCGTCATCCGCCTGCCGATCCCGGCTCTCACGGAGGAGCGCCGCAAGGACCTGGTCCGCCTGGTCCACCGCCTCGCCGAGGACGGCCGCGTCGCCGTGCGCAACGTGCGCCGCGACTGCATGAAGGACCTCAAGGAGCTCGTCCACGAGGGCGAGGTCGGCGAGGACGCAGAGGCTCGCGCCGAGAAGGAGCTCCAGAAGCTGACCGACGAGCACGTCCACCAGATCGACGAGCTCCTCAAGCACAAGGAAGCGGAGATCCTCGAGGTCTGAGCCGGCGCCTTCCGGCGCCGGCCCCGGTCTCGTCTCCTCATGGCTTCGCTGCGCACGTGGCTGGCGCGCTGGCGCCTGCGCTCGTCGACCGGCGCCGCCGAACCCGCGGCGGGCGGCGCCACCTGCCGGTATCTCGCCATCATCATGGACGGCAACGGCCGCTGGGCGCAGCGGCGCGGCCTGCCCGTGGCCGCCGGCCACCGCGCCGGCGCGAAGGCGCTGCGCCGGGTGCTCGAGCACGCGCTCGACCTCGGCATCCTCGAGGTGACCGTCTACTCGTTCAGCACCGAGAACTGGAACCGGCCCAGGGACGAGGTCGAGGCGCTGATGCAGCTGTTCATCGAGATGATAGATTCGCAGGTGCCCGACATGCACGAGCGAGGGGCGCGCGTGCGCTTCGTCGGGCGCCGCGACGGGGCGCCGGCCGAACTGGTGCGCCGCATCGAGGAGGCCGAGGCGCTGACCGCCGCGAACACGAGGATGACGCTCTTCATCGCCTTCAGCTACGGCGCGCGCCGCGAGTTGCTCGACGCCGCGGAGGGGCTCGCCGCCGAGTACGCCGCGTCCGCCGCCGGCGCGCCCGGCGCGGCGGGCGGCGGCAGCTCGCCCCGAGTTCACCGACGACGATCTGCGACGTCACCTGTACGCGCCCGAGATGCACGACCCCGAGCTGCTCATCCGCACCTCGGGCGAGCTGCGCATCAGCAACTTCCTGCTCTGGCAGTGTGCCTACTCCGAGCTGTACTTCAGCGACCGGCTTTGGCCCGACTTCGGGCCGGACGACCTGGACGCGGCGCTGGCCGACTACGCCGGCCGCCAGCGCCGCTTCGGCGGCCGCCGGGCGGCCGCGGCGGATGACGAGCCCGGCGCCGGCCCCGCGGCCGCCGGCGACGCCGGCGAAGGGGGCGCGTCGTGACGACGCGCATCATCACCGGCGTCGTCCTCGGCGTGCTCGCCGTCGTCGTGGTCGTCCACGGCGGGCTCGTCTTCTTCCTGGTCATGCTCGCCCTGGCGCTGCTCGGCCTCAGCGAGTTCTACCGCCTCACGAGAGAGGTATCGCCCGCTGCCCCTGGCCGGGTTCCTCGGCGTCGCCCTCATGCTCTGCATGGCGTGGTTCTACAGCCCGTTCGCGGTGTTCGGCGCGATCTGCGCCGGCGTGCTCTTCACCGCGTTGCTGGGGCTGCTGTCCGGCCCCAGGCCGGGGGTGACCGTGCGCATGGCGGTCACCGTACTCGGCCTGCTGTACCTCGGCCTCGGCTTCAGCGCCGTGCTGCATGATGCGGCGGCTCGACGTGGGCACGGAGGTCGTCCTCACGGTGATCTTCGGCACCTGGGCCGGCGACACGATGGCGTACTTCACCGGCAGGTTCTTCGGCAGCACGCCGATGGCGCCGAAGCTCTCCCCCAAGAAGACCTGGGAGGGGTTCGCCGGCGGCGCCATCAGCACCGTGCTGCTGGTCGTCTTCATCGGCCTGTACACGCCGCTCGGCGCGGCCGACTCGCTGATCCTCGGCGCCGTGATCGCCGTCGCCGGGCCGCTCGGCGACCTCTTCGAGAGCCTCGTGAAGCGTGACGTGCAGATCAAGGACTCCGGCCGCACCATCCCCGGGCACGGCGGCGTGCTCGACCGCTTCGACGCCCTCATCTGGGCGTCGGTCGCCGCCTACTTCGTCCTCACCCTCGCCCTGGGCTTCTAGCCCCCGCCCGGAGGCCAGTGAGCGCCCCCGAACAGACCACCGCCCCGCGGCGGGAAGCAAGGACAGCGGCCGGCGCGGTGACGGCGGTCGCCGTCGCCTTGCTGGCCGGGGCCTTCGCGCTCACCTGGTGGCGGCTCTTCCGCGGCGCCGACCTGGTCCACGAGGCCTTCGCGGTGGTGATCCCCTGGCGCTGGGCGCTCGGCGACCGGCCGTTCGTCGACGAGCAGAACCTGGTCCAGACGGCCGGCCTGCTCTCGTACCCGTTCTTCAAGCTGTACGCCGTGCTCGGCGGGAACGACGTGACCGGCCTGGTGCTGTACGGGCGCCATCTCTACCTCGCCCTGACCGTGATCGCGGCGGGGACCGTGTTCCTCGTCGCCCGGCGCTCGCTGCCGGGCGCGCTGGCCGCCCTCGTGAGCGCGCCCTTCGTCACCATCGTCCTGTTCGAGACGCCGCAGCTCACCGCGAACAGCTTCGGCGCCCTGCTGCTGACGGCGGGGGCCGCGCTCGGCGCCGTCACCGCGCTCGGCGGCCCGCGCGGCTACGCGCTCGCCGCCGGCGTGGCCTTCGGGCTCGCCTGCGTCGCGTATCCCACGGTGCTGCTCCTGGCGCCGTTCGTCGCCGTGCTGCTCGCCTTCTCGGTGGGCGAGCGTGGGGTCACCATGGTGGCGGAGGCCGCGTTTCTGCGGGCGCCGCCGCCGGAGCGGGAGCCGTCGGGCGCGCGCGCCTGGCGCGCCGTGAGCGCCTGGGCTCTGGGCGGCGCCCTCGTGATCGTCCCTGTGGGCGCCGTCGTCTTCGCGCTCGCGGGACGGGCCAACCTGGTGCGCTGCTGGGACTACACGATCCATCTCGCCCGGGACCTCGACCAGCTCGGCGGCGCGTCCAAGGCGGTGGAGGTCTCCGGCGGTTTCGTCTCCCTCGTGGCCGGCCAGTGGTACATCGTCGTCGCGGCGGTGCTCTCGTACCTGGTGTACCGCCGGCGACCGCATGCCGGACGCTGGCTGCTCTTCCTGACGCCGCTGGCGCTCTGGATCACGGCGACGACGTCGTCCCTGGATGCCGCCGGGGCGGTGATCGTGTACGCGCTTGCCGCCCCGTATCTGTATCTCTTCGTCCCGGCCGAGAGGAGGGTCGACGGCGCCCGCCTCCTGCTGTGGGTCTGGGCGCCGGCGCTCCTCGTCGGCGCGATGACCGCGTACACGAGCGGCGACGGCCTCGTCCACTCGGCTGTCGGGCTGTTCCCCGGCATGGTGGCCAGCGGGCTGTTCCTCGCCTGGGGGCTGGCGCCCCTGAGGCTCGGGCGCGACCGCAGTCACCGGTGGCCGGCGCTCGCCGCCCTCGCCGCCGTCGTGTTCGTGACGGTGGTGTTCCAGGTGCAGTTCCATCATGGCAGCGTCGCTTGGGGAGACCTCTCCGAACGGATGAGTTCCGGGCCTTGGAAGGGCATCGCCGTGACGCCGGACCAGCGCCTGCGCCTCGACGAGTTCGCCGCCGCTGTGGCCGTGGAGGCAAGGCCCGGCGACCTGCTGCTCGTCTATCCGTGGGGAGCCGCGTTCTACCTCTCCTGGCCCGGGGAGATCGCCGCCAACACCTATCAGCTGATCGTGCCCGGGCCAGAGGCGTCGCTGCCTAAGGCGACGGTGAGCTACTACCGCCGCCACCGGGAGGTCCCGACCCTCGTCGCGCACCTCCTCGACACCAGAGGGAAGAGCCGAGCCGAGCTGCAGTCGGCGACCGGCGGGCTGTCGTATCCGCCGCTGCTGGTCGCACCCTGGTACGCGCTGCACCGCAAGCCGCCGGCCGAGACGGTGAACGAGGTCCTCGCCCGGCTGCCGCGCCTGTGAAAGGCGGCGTGGTACCCTTGCGCCCATGACTGAGGCGGCCTCCAGACACCTGCTGATCCTCGGGTCGACCGGCTCGATCGGCCGCCAGGCGCTCGAGGTGCTCCCGGCGGTGCCGGGGCTGCGCCTCGTCGGGCTGGCGGCGGGCCGGGGCGCGGCCGCCGTCGTCGAGCAGGCGCTCGCGCACGAGGTGCGCGACGTCTGCCTGCACGACGCCGGCGCGGCGGCGGAGGCCGCGGCGCTGGCGCCCGGGCTCACGGTGCATGCCGGCGAAGCCGGGATCCGTGAGCTCATCGCCGGCGCCGCCGAACGGGCGGCCGCCGAGGGCGCGCCGCTCACCGTGCTCAACGGCGTCGTCGGCGCCGCCGGCCTGCGCGCGACGATGGCGACGCTCGAGGCGGGCGCGACCCTCGCGCTGGCCAACAAGGAGAGCATGGTCGCGGGCGGGCCGTTCGTCCTGGACGCCGCCCGCCGCAGCGGCTCGCCGATCCTGCCCGTGGACAGTGAGCACAGCGCCCTGTTCCAGTGCATCGTCGCCGGCCGGGGAGAGGCCGGCGCCGGCGGCGCCGCCGGCCGCGCTCGAGGAGCTCCTCCTGACGGGATCGGGCGGCCCCTTCCGCGGCCGCTCGGCCGCGGAGCTGGCCGCCGTCACCCCCGAGCAGGCGCTCGCGCACCCGAACTGGTCGATGGGCCCCAAGATCACCATCGACTCGGCGACGCTCATGAACAAGGGCCTCGAGCTGATCGAGGCGCACTATCTCTTCGGCGTGCCCTACGACCGCATCACCGTCGTGCTCGACCCGCGGAGCACCGTGCACAGCATGGCGCGCTTCTCCGACGGCGCCATCCTCGCGCACCTCGGCGTGCCCGACATGCGCACGCCGATCGGCTACGCGCTCGCCTATCCGGAGCGCCCGGCGCTGCCGCAGGTGCGCCGGCTCGACCTGTTCTCGACGCAGATCGCCTTCGAGCGCCCGGACACGGAGACGTTCCGCTGCCTCGCGCTGGCGGAGGAGGCGGGGAAGAAGGCGACCATCGTCGAGCGGGAGGCGGCCGCCGCAGGCGCGCCGCCGCGCACGGTCGCCGCGCCGATCGTCCTCAACGCCGCCAACGAGATCGCGGTGGAGGCGTTCCTCGGCGGGCGGCTCGCGTTTCTCGGCATCGCCGAGGTCGTCGAGAAGTGCCTCACGTGGCTCGGCGACGAGCCCGTCGAGTCGCTCGACGACGTGTACGAGTGCGACGCCGAGGCGCGGCGCTTCGCGCGTGAGGCCGCCGGAGCGGCCCTCCTGACGCGTCTGCCGCCGCGCCCGAACCTCCGTGCGTCCCGGCGCGTTAATCTCAAGGTAATCTCGAACGGGTATCGTGGAGGCACATGAGCGACCACAGCACACCAGCCGATCAGGCGCCCGACGGGCGTGCCCCCGCCTCCGGCGGCCCGGACAAGAAGCCGCGGGCGCATCAGCCCGTGGTCGCTGCTGCTCGGCGGCGCCGTGCTCGCGGCCCTGCTGCTCGGCCAGTGGGTCTGGCTGGTCGCCATCCTCGGCCTCGCGCTGCTCATCACCGTGCACGAGTTCGGCCACTTCATCGCCGCCAAGGCGTTCGGCATGCGCGTCGAGAAGTTCTACGTCGGCTTCCCGCCGGCGGCCCTGCGCCGCACCTGGGGAGAGACGGAGTACGGCATCGGCATCATCCCGCTGGGCGGCTTCTGCAAGATCAGCGGCATGATGCCCGAGGAGGACGTGCCCGAGGGCACCGGCGACCGCGTGTACCACAAGAAGGCGATCTGGAAGCGCAACGTCACCATCGCCGCCGGCCCGCTCATGAACTTCGCCGCGGCGGCCGTCATCCTGATCCTCTTCATCGGCATCCAGGGCGTCCCCAAGGCCACACTGAGCCTGGAGGAGGTCGTGAAGGGGGCGCCGGCGGCCGAGGCCGGCCTCGTGGCCGGCGACACGCTCACCGGCGCCGACGGGCAGCAGTGGACGACCTGGGACCAGGCGTCCGCCTACTTCCGCGCCAACCCCGGCAAGACGATCGCGCTCAGCTACCTGCCCAAGGCCGGCGGGCCTGAGCGCACCGTCGAGGTCACCCTCGTCGAGAACCCGCAGGCCCCGGGCAGCGGCTACCTCGGCGTGCGCGCCGGGGTCACGCGCGACAGGCCCGGCCCGGTCGAGGCGGTGCGGTTGGGCCTGAGCGGCTTCAAGGACGTCGTCGTCGGGACCTTCACCGGCTTCTGGTGGCTGCTCAGCGGCAGAGATCAGCGCCACGGGGCCCGACGGCGCCGTGGGGCCGGTCGGCATCATCGACGTCAGCCGCCAGGCGGTGCAGCAGAGCTGGTACCCGATCCTGCTCGCCTTCCTCAGCTTCAACCTGGGGCTCATCAACCTGCTGCCGATCCTGCCCTTCGACGGCGGGCACATCGCCATGAACGTCGTCGAGAAGATTCGCGGGCGGAGGCTCGACACACGCGTCTTCGAGCGTATGGTCGCCTTCGGCACCGTCCTGCTCGTGATGCTGTTCATCTTCCTCACCTTCAACGACGTGAAGCGGCTGTTCGGCGGCTAGGACGGCCCGGGACGCCGCGGGGCGGCATGGTGCCGTAGGATGAATGCATGAACGAGCTCATCCTGGTCACCGGCGGCGCCGGGTTCATCGGCTCGCACGTCGTCGACGCCCTCCTCGCGAGCGGTTCCGACGTGCGCGTCCTCGACGACTTCAGCACCGGCAAGGAGGAGAACCTCGACGGCGCCTGGCGCCTGGCCGCGGAGCACGGCGCGGGGCTGCAGGTGATCGCCGGGGACGTGCGCGACGAAGTGCGCATGCGCGACGCCGTGGACGGCTGCACGGGCGTGGTGCATCTGGCGGCCATCGTCTCGGTGCCGCGGTCGGTCGAGGACCCCGTGGGCAGCGGCTCCGTCACCCACGGGGGCACCGTGAACGCGCTGCGCCAGGCCGTCGAGGCCGGCGCCGGGCGCTTCGTGCTGGCCTCGAGCTGCGCCGTGTACGGCGATGCCGCGGAGCTGCCCATCGCCGAGACCGCGTCGCCGCGGCCGCTCAGCCCCTACGCCGACGCCAAGCTGGCCTCCGAGGAGGCCTGCGTGGACGCCGCCGACGCCGGCGCAGATCGCCGCCGTCTGCCTGCGCTTCTTCAACGTGTACGGACCGCGGCAGGACCCCGGGTCGGCGTACTCCGGCGTCATCAGCCGCTTTCTGGCAGCGGCGGAGCCTGGCCGAGCCGGTGACGATCTACGGAGACGGCGCGCAGACGCGCGACTTCGTGTACGTGGCCGACGTGGTCGCGGTCGTGCTCGCCGCGCTGCGGCGGCCGCTCACCGGCGCGTCCGTGCTCAACGTGGGCACCGGCCGCGAGACGGACCTGCTTCCGGATCCTCGGCCTGGTCGAGGCGTGCGCCGGCCGGAGGCTCGAACGGCGGATCGAGCCCGCCCGTGAGGGCGACATCCGCCACTCCCGCGCCGACGCCGGACGCGCCCGATGGGTGCTCGGCTGGGAGGCGAAGACCAGCCTCGACGAAGGTATCGCCGAGACGTGGGCGTGGTTCACTGGCCCCGGAGGGCTCGCGGCGCGGGAGCCGGACAGGGCCGGCCGTGTCTAGCGCGCGCCGCATCATGGTCGGTGCCGTCCCCGTGGGCGGCGGTGCCCCCGTCGCTGTGCAGTCGATGACGTGCACGCGGACCGGCGACGCGGAGGCGACGCTGGCGCAGGTGAACGCGCTGGTCGCCGCCGGCTGCGAGATCGTGCGCGTGAGTCTGCCGACGGCGGAGGAGGCGCCGGCGTTCGCGCGCATCGTGCGCGAGGCCCCGGCGCTAGCTCGAGTCGGGGGTGCGGCCACGGAGCACTTCGGCCGGGAGCCGGCGGCCGCAGCCGACGCCGGCGACGCCCCTCGCGTGCCGATCGTCGCCGACATCCACTACGACTGGCGGCTCGCGCTGGCGGCGATCGAGGCCGGCGCCGCCGGCGTGCGCATCAACCCCGGGACGATGGGGGAGAGGCACGTCCGCGAGATCGTGCGCGCGGCAGCGGAGGCCCGCGTGCCCGCCGCGCCCGGCGGGGACCCCGTCCCGGTCGCGATCCGCATCGGCGTCAACGCCGGGTCGCTGCCGCGCGGCCTGCGCGAGCGCGCCGCCGGCGACGTCCCCGGCGCGCTCGTCGAGGCGGCGCTGCGCTGGGCGGCCCAGTTCGAGGAGTGGGGCTTCACCGCCTACAAGCTCAGCGTGAAGTCGTCGTCCGTGCCGGACACGATCGCCGCCTACCGGCTGCTCGCCGCGCAGACGGACGCGCCGCTGCACGTCGGCGTGACCGAGGCCGGCACCGTCTGGAGCGGGACGATCAAGAGCGCCGTCGGCATCGGCGCGCTGCTGGCCGACGGCGTCGGCGACACCCTCCGGGTGAGCCTGACCGGCGACCCGGTCGAGGAGGTCAGGGTCGCCTGGCAGATCCTCGCCGCGCTGGGCCTGCGGCGGCGCGGCCCCGAGGTCATCTCCTGCCCGACCTGCGGCCGCACGGAGGTCGACATCGTCGGGCTCGCCGAGGAGGTCGAGCGCCGCCTCGGCGCCGACCCGGCGCTCGCCGGCCGCGTCATCAGCGTCGCCGTCATGGGCTGCCGCGTGAACGGCCCGGAGGAGGCGCGCCACGCCGACTACGGCATCGCCGCCGGCGCCGGCGAGGGCGTGCTCTTCGACCACGGCGAGCGCGTCGAGACGCTGCCCGAGGGGCAGCTGGTCGACGCGCTC
>CAVQXS010000010.1:0-607217 GCA_963717965.1 uncultured Thermoleophilia bacterium
CATGTCGAGTACTCCGCGTTGAGGGTGACGTAGTCGTGCGTGAGGTCGCTGAAGTAGACGGTGGCCTCCGCACCCGGGCCGTTGAGGGCCACGGTCAGGTCGATCTCGGGCTGGTGCATGATCTCGGCCAGCCGGCCCTGCTGGACTTCGTCCAGCGCCGCCGGCTGCCCGCGCTCGACGATCACGACGTCCTCGTAGGAGATCCGCGCCGGCAGATGCTCGTGGCCGTCGCGCCCGAGCGCCTGGCCGATGGCCTGCATGATGCGGCCCCAGTTGGGGTCCCGGCCGTAGAACGCCGTCTTGACCAGCGGCGAGTTGGCGACGGCCCGGGCGACGGCCTCGGCCCGCCCCTCGTCCTTCGCCCCGGTGACGGTGAGCTTCATCGTCCGCGTGGAGCCTTCACCGTCGGCGACAATCGACAGGGCGAGCGCGAGGAGCGCGGCGTCGAGCGCCTCGCCGATCCGCGCCAGCCCCTCTTCCCGGGCTTGACGCCCGAGGCGCCGTTGCACAGGCCGAGGACGGTGTCGTTGGTCGACTCCTGGCCGTCGACGGTGATGAGGTTGAAGGACCGGTCGACGGCGCCGTGCAGCAGCTCCGTCCACGCGGCGCCGTCCACCTCCGCGTCGCAGGTGACGAAGCACAGCATCGTCGCCATGTTAGGGCTGATCATGCCGCAGCCCTTGGCCGCGAATCCGAGCTTGACCTTGCCCTCCGGCGTGGTGATTTCCAGGGCGCCGGACTTGGCGTGCTTGTCCGTCGTCCGGATGGCCGCGGCGAAGTGGTCGGCCCCCTTGGTGTCGCCGCCGCCGGGCAGCGCGGCAGCGGCGGCGGCGATGCCGGGCTCGATCTTGTCCATCGGCAGATGGACCCCGATGAGCCCGGTCGAGCACACGGCCACCTGCTCCACGGGGAGCCGCACGTGGTTGGCGGTCAGCAGCCGCATGCGCGCCGCGTCGGCGAGTCCCTGCTTGCCCGTGCAGGCGTTGGCGTTCCCGGCGTTGACGACGACCGCCCGCAGGCGGCCGCAGTCGCTGGTCTCGCGCGTGAGCCGCACCGGCGCGGCCGCGGCGGCGTTGCTGGTGAAGGTCGCCGCGGAGACGGCCGGCTGCTCGCTCAGCAGCAGGCTGAGGTCGAGCTTGCCCCGCTTCTTGACGCCGCTGGCGACGCCGGCGGCCGCGAACCCCTGCGGGGCGGTCAGGCCACCGCCGACGCTCCTGGCGTGCTCCGGCAGTGGGGCGAAACGGCTCACCGGCAGCACGTCAGACCAGCCCTTCGTGCTCGGGCAGCCCGAGCATGACGTTCATGTTCTGCACGGCCTGGCCGGACGCGCCCTTCATCAGGTTGTCGATGACGCTGATGACGACGATCCGCCCCGCCCGGGCGTCGACGTGCGGGAAGATCCGGCAGTAGTTGGTGCCGGCGACGTCCTTGAGCCGCGGCGGCGCGTCGCAGACCTCGACGAAGGTCTCGCCGGCGTAGAAGTCGTCGTACAGCGCCTTGACCTCGGACGCCGAGGGCAACGGGAGCGTCCCCGCCTTGACGTAGATCGTCTCGCTGATGCCCCGCTGAAGCGGGACCAGGTGCGGGACGAAGGTGAGCGACGGCGCCGAGCCTGCGGCAGGCGCCGTCCCGAGCGCGCTCGGCGTGGAGCCGTAGCCTGATTTGGCAACGCCCCCTGCCAGTCCCGCGGCGATCTCCGGATAGTGCCGGTGCGACTGGACGCCGTAGGCGACGAGGTCGGAGTCCACACTGCAGAAGTGCGTGGTGGACTTGGGCGCCTTGCCGGCGCCGCTCACGCCGGACTTGGCGTCGATGATCACGTCGGCGAGGCCGAGCTGCTTGAGCGGCGTGAGCGCGAGCAGCGCTGCCGTCGGGTAGCAGCCGGGGTTGGCCACGAGGTCCGCCCCGGCCACCGCCTCGCGGTGCAGCTCGGTGAGGCCGTACACGCCCGGCAGCAGCTCCGGGTACGGGTGCTCGCCGTACCACTCCCTGTACGTCGCCGCGTCCAGCCGGAAGTCGGCGCTGAGGTCGATGACCTTGACGCCGTCGTCGAGCAACTGCTTCGCGATCGGCGCCGCGTCGCCGTGCGGCGTGCAGAGGAAGGCGACGTCCACGCCGCCCATATCCGCCTGGCTGCAGAAGGAGAGCTCGCCGCGCAGCCGCGGCAGGTGCTGCTGCACCGGCTGACCAGCGAGTGTCTCGGAGCTGATCGCCGTCAGCTTCACCGACGGATGCTTCAGCAGCAGCTCCGCCAGGAGCGCGCCGGTGTAGCCGCTGCCGCCCACGATGCCGGCGCTGGCCACGCACGGATCGGCGGCCGCGCCGGCCTCGGCCGTCTCAAGAACGGGTTCGGCAGCGGTGATCGAGGTTTGCCTACAGGTCGCAGATGTCATCAGACACTCCGGGTGCACGTCGGTGGACGCGAGCAAGGCGCGAATGGTCGCCGGCGGAGGGCGTGAGGCGTGTCTGCGAGAGCGGCTAGCTGCGGGAGCTAGAGCAGACGGAGACGCCCACCGTCCGGCGCGCGTCGTGCACGTCGGGCCCGGAGGGCGGTGCAGCGCCGGAGGTCCGCCGTGACGCGGGCCTCGGGGACGAACCTGATGGTAGTGGCGCTGCTCATCGTCGCGGCACTATACCGGACCGACGCGATTCATGCAAACTGGGGGCTCAGTTGATGAGAAGTATGCGAAGAACGATCGGCGGTGCCGCGACGACCCGAGCGTGGTCGCGGCCTGAGCGCAGAAGGGGCGGGCGGCCGGAAGA
Source organism: uncultured Thermoleophilia bacterium (assembly GCA_963717965.1). Lineage (GTDB taxonomy): Bacteria > Actinomycetota > Thermoleophilia > UBA2241 > UBA2241 > CAIXSE01. The sequence goes on from CAVQXS010000010.1 coordinate 2,764, forward strand.
GCCGCCCGCCCCGCGAGCATCGGCCGGCACCCCTCCCCGTGAGCCAGAAGGTTGATGGTGCCGGGGGCGCCTCGCCGTCTGACTACCGCAGCGTCGCCTGGAACTCCCGCTCGAGCGCCTTGAGGATCTTGGCGCGCACGCCGGCGATGTCCTTCTCGTTCAGCGTGCGGTCCGGCGCTCGCATGACGACGCGCAGCGCCAGCGAGCGCTTGTCCTCCGGCACCTGGTCGCCCTCGTACACGTCGAAGACGCGCACGCTGCGGACGAGCTCGCCGCCGGCGCGGCGGGCCTGCTCCACGATCGCCGCCGCCGGGACGTCCCGGCCGACCACGACGGCAAGGTCCTGGGAGGCCGGCGGGTACGTGCCCAGATCCTCGAAAGCGGGCGTCTTGAGCGCGACGGGAGCGAGGCGGTCCATGTTGAGCGACGCGAAGTACACGGCCAGGGCGTCGATGCCGTAGGCCGACGCCACGTCCGGCCGAAGCTGGCCGAGCGCCCCTACCCCACCGGCGCCGGGCACGCTCACGAGCGCGGCCTTGCCGGGGTGCAGGAAGGAGAAGTGAGCCGCGGCGTCGCCGAGCGGGGCGTACTCGCCGCGAAGCCGCACGGCGGCGAGCGCCGCGTCCACGGCGCCCTTGAGCGTGAAGAAGTCGGTGGCGCGGCCCGCGCCGGTCCAATTCTCGGGCTCGAGCGGGCCGGAGAGGACGATGCCGAGCGCCTCCGGCTCGTGCGGCAAGACGGCGCCGGGCTCGGCGGCGTGAGCCGGCGCGGGTACGGGCTCGTCCCACAGGTAGACCTTGCCGATCTCGAAGAGGTTCGGCGGGTCGTTGAGCCGGTCCATGTTGTCGCGCACGGCGCCGAGCAGGCCCGGCAGCAGCATGGTGCGCATCACGGATTGGTCGACGCTCATCGGGTTGGAGAGTCTGACCGGCTCGAGGCGCACGTCGCCGTCCGGGAGCCCGAGCGGAGCCAGGGCGTCCGGGGCGATGAACGTATAGGTGATCGCCTCGTCGAGGCCGCAGCCGGCCAGGGCGCGCCGGACGGCGCGCCGGACCTGCTGCACCTGGGTGAGCCGGCCGGCCGTGGTGTGGCGCGGGCGCGTCTCCGGCGCCATCTCGTAGCCGGCGATGCGCCCGACCTCCTCCACCAAGTCGACCTCGCGGATGAGGTCCGGGCGGAAGGTCGGCGGGGTGACTGCCCACTCGACGGCGTCGGAGCCGGCTACCGAAGGCTCGCCGGCCTCGTCCACCTCGCACTCCAGCCGGCGTAGAATGCCGGCCTGCTCGGCGGCCGGCACGGCGTAGCCGAGCAGGGCCTCGGTCCTGGCGGGCCGGTACGGCAGCGCCGCGGAGGCCGGCGGCACGCCGCCGGCGTCGACCATGCCGGGAGCGACCGTGCCGCCGCAGAGCTCGGCGAACAGCCTGCCGGCGAAGTCGAGGCCGCCGGGCACCAGGTTGGCGTCGATGCCCTTCTCGAAGCGGTTGCTGGCCTCGCTGCGGATGCCGGTGTGCATCTCGGTGCGCAGGATGCTGGGGCCGGCGAAGTTGGCCGCCTCGAGCACGATGTCGGTGGTGTGCTCGTCGATCTCGGCGTCGACGCTGCCGAACACGCCGGCGATGACCAGCGCGCGCTCGACGTCGGCGATCACCAGCATCTGGTCGTCCAGCGTCCGCTCCACGCCGTCCAGCGTGACGATCTTCTCGCCGACCGTGGCGCGGCGGGCGATGAGCTTGCCGCCGCGGATCTTGCCGGCGTCGAACGCGTGCAGCGGCTGACCCCAGCCGAGCATCACGTAGTTGGTGACGTCGACGACGTTACTGATGGGGCGCATGCCGGCGTGCGTGAGGCGGGCCTTGAGCCACGCCGGCGACTCGCCGATGGTGACGCCGCGGATGACGGTGGCGCCGTACCGCGGGCAGAGGTCCGGGTCGGCGATCTCGACCTGGATGGTCTCTGCGGCGGGAGCGCCAACGAACGCCGCCGGGGCGACGACGGGCGGCGGCGCCAGCTCCAGCCGTGCCGCCGCCGCGACCTCGCGGGCGATGCCGTAGATGCTGAAGCAGTCCGGCCGGTTGGACGTCAGCTCGAGCTCGAGCACGGCCTCGCTGACCGGCAGGTAGTCCTGCAGCGGCGCGCCGACGATCCACTCGTCCGGCAGCACAGCGATGCCGGGGCTCTTCTCCTCGTAGCCGAGCTCCTGCTCGCTCATCATCATGCCGTCGCTCTCGACGCCGCGCAGGTTGGCCTTCTTGAGTTTGAGGCCGTTCTCGAGCACGGCGCCGCTGAGCGAGACGGCGACGGTGTCGCCGGCCTTGAAGTTGCTGGCGCCGCAGACGATCTGCCTGCCGCCGCCGTGGGCCTCCCCCACCGCGACCGTGCAGAGGCTGAGCTTGTCGGCGTTGGGGTGCTGCTCCTTGGTGAGCACCCTGCCGACCACGAACCGGCTGAGGTTCTCCGCGTCGCGCGGCGCGCCGACCCAGTCGATGCCCTCGACCTCCGTACCCGACATGGTGAGGACCTCGGCCATCTCCTCGACCGTGCCGTGCCAGGCGACGTATTCCTTGATCCAGCTGAATGGGACTCTCATCGTGACCGCCTCCTCAGAACTGCCGCAGGAAGCGGACGTCGTTGTCGTAGAACAGGCGCAGGTCGGGGATGCCGTGCTTGAGCATCGCCATGCGCTCCACCCCCATGCCGAAGGCGAAGCCGCTGACCTTCTCGGGGTCGTAGTCGACGAAGCTGTAGACGGCCGGGTCGACCATCCCGGCGCCCATGATCTCCAGCCACCCGGAGTGCTTGCACGAGCGGCAGCCCCTGCCGCCGCAGAGCTCGCAGCTCACGTCGACCTCGATGCTCGGCTCGGTGAACGGGAAGAAGTGCGGGCGCACGCGGATGTCTCGGTCGCCGCCGAAGAACTCCCGCGTGAAGTGCGCGACGGTGCCCTTGAGGTCGGCCAGGGTGATGGCCTCGTCGACGACGAGGCCCTCGACCTGGTGGAACATCGGCGTGTGCGTCGCGTCCGAGTCGCGCCGGTAGACCTTGCCGAGGCACACGACGTACACAGGCGGTTGCTGCTGCTCCATCACGCGCACCTGGACGGGAGAGGTGTGGGTGCGCAGCAGCACGCCGCGGTCCGCGTCCACGACCGCCTCGGGCATCGTCTCGCGCTGCTCGACGACCCAGAACGTGTCGTGGGCGGAGCGCGCGGGATGGCTCGGCGGCGTGTTCAGCGCCGTGAAGTTGTAGTAGTCCAGCTCGACCTCGGGGCCCTCGGCGATGCTGTAGCCGAGGCCGAGGAAGATGTCCTCGACTTCGCGCATGGTCTGGCTGATGAGGTGCTCGTGGCCGGCCGGGAACGGCTGGCCGGGCAGGGTGACGTCGATGCGCTCGTGGGCGAGCGAGTCGGAGAGCGCTGCGCGCTTGAGCTCGGCCTCGCGCACCTCCACGAGCTCCTCGAGCTCCTTGCGGATGAGGTTGCCGCCCTTGCCGACGAGCGGGCGCTCCTCGGCAGGCAGGGTCGGGATGGAGCGGAGGAACTCGGTCAGCGCGCTCTTGCGCCCGAGCACCTGGACGCGCGCCTGCTCGAGCGCGGACAGGTCGGCGGCGTGCAGGATGGTCTCGCGGCCGGTGTGATAGATGGCCGCGAGCCCCGGCGCTCGCTGTTTCAGCTCCTGCAGGTGTGCGTCGTCCATGGTCATCCTTCCTGCGCCGCGGGTGGGCGGCGTGACGGGTCTTCGGAAGCGCCGGCCGAGCGGCGCGAGAACTCGTAGAGGGCGATGGCGCCGGCGACGCCGGCGTTCAGACTCTCCGCCGCGCCGCCGGACGGCGCCGCCAGCGGGATCGTCACCAGCTGGCCGACGTGTGCGAGCGCGGCGCGGGAGAGGCCGGCCCGCTCGGCGCCGACCACGAGGACCGCCGGCCGCCGCAGGCCGGCCGCGTCCAGCGGCTCCCCGTCGTGGGCGGCAAGGCCGTACACCATCGCCAGCGGCAGCTGGTCGACCACGTCGGCGAGCGGAAGCTCCGGGAACACGGGCAGGTCGAAGAGCGCGCCCATGGCCGCTCGGACGGTCTTGGGCCCGTACGGGTCGGCGGCGCCCGACGAGGTGACCAGGGCGGAGGCGCCGAAGGCGACCGCCGCCCGGATCAGCGTGCCGACGTTGCCGGGGTCCTGGACGCCGTCCACGTACACGATGAGCAGGCCGGCGCCCGGCGCGCCCGCGGCGGGCGCGCCGCTGTCGCGGCGCAGGGCCGCGGCCTTGGGGCTCGAGGCCGGCCCGAGCAGCGATGCCGGGGGTCGGCGCTCGGGCAGCGGCAGTATGGCCGCGACGTCGGCGGGCGTCTCCAGCGTGGAGATGCGCGCCGCCACCCGGTCGGTGACGGTGAAGACGTACGCCGGGTCGAGGCCGAGGCGCTCGCCGAGCTCGTCGGCGGCCTCCTCCCGCAGGAAGACGGCCTGCGGCCGCCAGCCGGCCGCCAACGCAGCCGCGACCACGTCGGCGCCTTCCGCCAGGAAGGCGCCTTCGCGGTCGCGGAACTTACGCTGGCGCAGAGACGCCGCCCGTTTGACGAGGGCGTTCTGCGGGCTGGTCAGTGGTGCGCCGAAAACCCCAAGCGACTCGCCTCCCTCGACCAGGCCGTCAGGCCGCTTCGAGGGCCGCGCGCGCCTGATCGACGAGCGAAGCGAAGTACGTTGGATCACTCACGGCCAGATCGGCGAGGATCTTGCGGTCGAGCTCGATCTCGGCGAGCTGCAGGCCGTGCATGAACTGGTTGTACGAGAGGCCGTTCTCACGCGCGCCGGCATTGATGCGCACGATCCACAGCTTGCGGAACTCGCGCTTGCGCACGCGACGGTCGCGGTAGGCGTACTGACCGCTCCGCTGGACCTGCTCCTTCGCCCTCTTGTAGCTCGAGTTCTTGGTCGCGCGATAGCCCTTGGCCTGCTCGAGTACCTTGCGGCGCTTCTTGCGCGCACTGACGCTTCGTTTGACACGAGACATTGTCGTACTCCTTGGAACTGCACCGGCCGGGGTCCGTCAGACGGCCCGGCCGGCTCATGGTCTTAGGTCGGCAGGCTCAGCGGAGCCCGAGCAGCCGCTTGATCCCCTTGGAATCAGCCGGGCTGACGTCGTACAGCTTGCGGAAGCCCCGCTTACGTTTCGCGCTCTTGTGCTCCAGGAGGTGGCTCTTCATCCCGTGGCGACGGACGACCTTGCCCGTGCCGGTGAGACGAAAGCGCTTCTTGGATGCGCTGTGAGTCTTGGTCTTCGGCATGCGTACCTCCCTCCAGCTACTTCACCGGCGCGAGCATCATGACCATGTTGCGCCCGTCTTGCAGGGGCTTGGACTCGATGACGCCGTATTCCTTAACGTCTTCAGCCAGGCGCATGAGCAGCGCCTCGCCGCGCTCCGGATGGACCATCTCGCGGCCCCGGAACATGATCGTGACCTTGACTTTGTCCTTGTGCTCCAGGAAGCGGAGCACGTGGCCCTTCTTGGTCTCGTAGTCGTGCTGGCCGACCTTGGGCCGGAACTTGATCTCTTTGATCACGATCTGGCTCTGGTGCTTGCGCGCCTGCTTGGCCTTGAGCTCCAGCTCGTAGCGATACTTGCTGTAGTTCATGACGCGGCACACGGGCGGGTCTGCGGTCGCCGCTACCTCGACCAGGTCGAGGTTCTTGTCGGCTGCGTAGTCCTGCGCGAAGCGGATGGGCTTGATGCCCATCTGTTCGCCGTTCTCATCGATGAGGCGCACCTGCGGCACCGTGATGCCGTCGTTGATGCGGATGCGGACCTCGTTGGCCCGGTCCCTCATGAATCTATCTCTCGGAGAAAATGGTCTGCCCATAGACGGAAAAAGGCTCGCCAGCGGCGAGCCCTCACGATCTCCTTTCTCGTGATGGACCCTGTCGGCCTACCGGTGGGTCGGCGCAGGGTGGGGTGCTCGCAAGCTCCCTCTTGTGGCGCAGGGCAGTATACATGAACGCGCGGCGAGCGTCGAACACCGGCCGGGCCCCGACCTAGGAATCCCTCCCCCGCGCCGCGAATGGAGTCTCGACCGGAGCGCCGCCGGCGCTCGCGCACGCATGCAGCCGGAGGGACCGATGGCGAGCCATGACGAGAGCTTCCTCGTCGACGCGAACGGGACGCACACGACCGTCGACAGCGACGTCGTCAAGGGACACCTCGACCGCAGCGAGTTCTTCTGGCTCGACCTGCACCGGCCGACGGCCGAACAGCTCGAGCTGCTGCGAGTGCCCTTCGGCCTCCACCCCCTGGCCATCGAGGACGCGGAGCACTTCGGCCAGCGGCCGAAGCTCGAGGAGTACGACGGCTACGTGTACCTCGTCGCCTACGGCGCCAACGCCGACCGGGACGCGCTCGTCGAGGTGCACTGCTTCGTCTCCAGGGACTACCTCGTCACCGTGCACCGGGACGACTGCCCCGCGTTCGCGGACCTGCGCAAGCAGGCCACGGAGGGCCGCCCCCCGGCGCTGGAGCCTGCGCTGGCGCTGTACCGCGTCGTCGACGCGCTGGCCGACAGCTTCTTCCCCGAGCTCTCCAAGCTCGACGACCGCATCGACGAGCTCGAGAACGGCGTGCTCAGGAAGCCGGACGAGACCCAGCTCGAACAGGTCTTCCGGCTCAAGCGGCGGCTGGTCACGTGGCGCAAAGTGATCACGCCCGAGCGCGACCTCTTCGCGCGCCTGGCGACCGGCGTCGTCTCCATCCCCGGCATGACAGCGGATGCGGAACGGTACTATCGCGACGTCTACGACCACCTCATCCGCATCAGTGACCTCGTCGACAGCTATCGCGATCTGCTCACCGGCGCCATGGACGTCTATCTGTCGACCGTCTCCAACCGCCTCAACGAGGTGATGAAGCGGCTCACCATCGTGGCGACGATCTTCATGCCGCTCACGTGGATCACCGGCTTCTTCGGCATGAACTTCGGTCGGCTGGTCGTCAACATCTCGGGCTGGCCGGCCTTCCTCCTGTGGGGCCTGACGACGCAGGTGGTCGTCATCGTCGCCATGCTCGTGTGGTTCCGCCGCCAGACCTGGATCTGAGGCGCGGCGGCGCAGGCTCACGCGCCCCCGCGCCACCACGAGCAGGGCGGATCACTCCGCCGGAAGCACCCACGCACTCGCGTGGTCGACGGCGACGAACCCGAGGCCGGCGTAGAACGGTTCGGCGTCCGGGGCGGACAGCAGCCCGAACCAGTGGGCGCCGGCCCGCAGTTGGTGGTCGATGGCCGCCGACATCGCCGAGGCCCCGGCGCCGCGCCGGCGGTGTGAGTGCCGGGTGCCCACGGCGAAGATGCCTGCGATGTCGCCGACCAGGGCGCTTCCGGCGACGGCGACGGGCCGGCCGTCGTGCAGGCTCAGGTAGGCGACGGCGTCGTCGCGCGCGGCGAACCCGACACCGAGCAGGCGCTGGCACCAGTCGACCGGCAGCTCGAAGGCGTCGCCCAGCACGTCGCCGGCGGCGAGCACGCCCTCCACGTCGGAGACGAGCCGCGTCTCGTGCTCGCCGTCCGCGCGCACGACGTCGCCGCCATGCGCGCACATCACGGGCACCGCCCCCGGACCGAACGAAGCCGAGGTCGCGCGCGACCTCGGCCGCCTCCGCGGCTACCGGCGATGCCGCGTAGAGCACGCCCGGGAGATTGCGCCGCTGCAGCACCGTGGTGGCCGCGGCGATGCCGTCGCCCACGCCGTCGGGCCCGTAGGCGACGATCCAGTTCAGGTCGTGGGACGGCTCGCCGCCGATGCCCACGCTGACGCCCGGCGCAGTCCACGACTCACCGCGCTCCGCGCTACCGATGAACGCGCGCCACCCCTCGCCCTGCGCGCTGACGAATTCCACGAGCGAAGGCACCCTGTGACCCACGCGGGACCTCTTGCGTCGAAGTGGGTACTGTAGCTGCCGATAGTCTTCCCAAGGAGCCCGTTCGGAAGCCGGGAAGACGCCGTTTCGACTCCACGTGAGACGGCACGGCCTTGCAGGACCGCGAGGAGGGAGCGACCCGGTGTTCGTGGCCGTCGACGCCGTAGGAGGAGCGTGGCTGGGAGAGGGCCGTGCCGCCATGGCCGGGTTCCTCGTCGGCCTGCTCGCCACCTTCCTTTTCGTGCGCATCAACACGCGGCTCATCCGCGCCAAGGTGAGCTGGTGGTTCCACGACATCGAGAGCGAGGGCGGCACCCACGTCCACCACATGGTGATCGGCGTCGTGCTCATGGCGACCGTCGGCATCCTGCTGATCGCGCTGGCGCCGGACGGGCTCCTCGCGCAGATCCTCGCGCTGGTCTTCGGCGCCGGCGTGGCGCTCACGCTGGACGAGTTCGCGCTTATCCTGCACCTGCAGGACGTGTACTGGCGCAAGGAGGGACGCCTCTCGGTCGATGCGGTGATCATCGTCGTCTGCGTGGCGGGGCTCTTCGTCCTCGGCCTCAACCCGTTCGCGGGGCTCGGCGACACCAGCGCGGGCAGCGACATCGCCAGGGCGGCGGTGGCGGTCTTCGTCCTCGTCGACGTCGTGCCGGTCGTCATCAGCCTGATGAAGGGCAAGATCTGGACCGGCGTGTTCGGACTGTTCGTCCCCTTCCTCGCCCTCGTCGGGGCGGTCCGCCTGGCGCGCCCGAACTCCCCATGGGCGCGCCGCCGGTACGCGAAGCGACCGAAGAAGCTGGCCAAGGCAGAGAGACGCGAGGCGCGCCTCAACGAGCACACCATCGCCTGGAGGGACGCGTTCTTCGACCTCATCGCCGGCAAGCCGCACCTGCCGTCGTTGCCGCCTGCCGGCGCCGGGCCGGCGCCCGTGCAGGCTATCGGCGAGGGCCCGGGCGATGACGAGAGCGCGGTGGCTGAGGCGCCGGTCGCGGCAAGCGCGACGGCCGGGGCGGCCCCGGAGGCTGGCGAGAGCTAGACGCCGGCGGCCGCGACGACCGTGAGGTCGTCGAGGAACCGGCGCTGGGCCGGCACGATCGCCTCCCGCGCCGCCGCCAGGTCGAACCAGGCGGCGCGGTCCACTTCCGGGAACGCCGCCGTCTTCCCCGATCGAGGCGGCCACTCGATCGTGAACGTGTTGCTCGTGATGGCGGCGGCGTCGCAGTCGTGCTCCACGGCCCAGGCGAAGATCAGCTTGTGCCCGTGCGCCTTGACGCCCCCGAGCGGCTGGAAGGGCCCATCGGGCTCCAGCCCGGTCTCCTCGCGGACCTCGCGCCGCGCGACCGCCAGCAGATCGACCTCTGCGGCCCGGTTCCGCGCCTTGGCCGCCGTCACGGTCGCGGGTTCCGGCCCAAGCTCCTCCGGCTCGGCCAGGCCCTTGGGAATGCTCCACGCCCCGGCGTCCTTCTTGGCCCAGTACGGGCCGCCCGGGTGTACGAGCAGCACCTCCACTCCGCCCCCGCCTGAGGAAGCGGCGCCGGCGGCACGCCGGTAGAGAAGCAATCCTGCGCTGATGTCCGGCACGGACCATGACCTCCGGTGGGCGCGACTGTCGCCGTCCTCGGCTTCGCTGCAGGATACAACGAACGCGGAGAGGGCCGGCGGCGCGACGCGCCGCCGGCCCTCATCAGACGTCCGACCTGCTCCGGTCTCAGCTCGCCAGCACGGCCGAGAAGACCCACCAGGCCAGCAGCGACTTCGCCGTCAGGCTGAGGACGATGTACGCCTTCTCGCCGAACAGGTAGTCACGCCACTTGCCGACCTTGTGGTACTGCAGCCACATGTTCAGGGCGAAGATGTTGAAGAAGATGAACAGGCTGATGATGATCCCGTAGACGAAGGTCGGCGGCGCGGGGCCGTCGGAGCCCGGGGACCAGACGTACAGGGCCACGACGATCCACGGGATGATGCCGCTGAAGCAGCCGAACCAGAACGACAGCCAGCTCGGCTTGCCCGGCGTCTCGTACTTCTCCATCAGCAGGCCGAAGAGGATCATGCTCGCGTTGACGCCGAAGATCGCCAGCAGCGCGGCGATGTCGCTGACGCCGGTGATCATCGTGATCAGCACGATCATGACGCTGGAGCTGAAGAAGTACTCGATCCAGCGTCCATAGTTGCGGTCCTGCAGCAGGTTGCGCCTGTACCAGCTGAAGACGCCCGGCGAGGCGATGGCGAACAGCGCGAGGGCGGAGATCGCGACGAAGGCGAACACGCCCCAGCCGAGCGGCAGGTCGAAGAGCGTGGCGAGCTTCGCGGGCGTTCCGGGCGGGCCGGTCATGTAGGTGGCCGTGACCGGCAGGGTGAAGCCGTTGGTGAGAAGTGCGATGGCGACGGCCTCGAGTGCGAGGACGAGGCCGACGCCGACGTTCCAGAAGCGCAGCCTGTTGAGGCGGCGTTCGAGCTCAGGCGTCGACTCCCGGACGCGGGGCTCCGGAGCGGAGACGGCAGTGGGAGTGGAACTCATCGGGTGCTCCTTTCGCAGGGACGAGCGGCGGTCATGACGAGCACGCCTCCGCCGCCGTCCGCTCGACGATCATGATGAATGCGTCCAGGAACCGGCCCACGGCCTGACGCTCCTCTTCGCTCAGGCTCGCCGCGAGCCGGCCGATCTCGCTCGCGAGCTGCGCAGCCTCGGCAGCGAGCGCCTCGCTCGCCTTGGCCGTGTGCGTGACGACCACCCTTCTCCGGTCGCTCGGGTGCGCTGCACGGGTCACGTGGCCGCTCGCCTCCAGCCTGTCGACGAGGGCGGTGACCGCCCCGGTCGAGAGCTGCAGCCGGCGGGCGAGCTCGCTGGGACCGAGGCCGTCGCCGGCGTTGAGGTTCTCCAGGGCGAGCAGCTCAGGGACACTGATGCCCACGTCGCGAGCGAAGGCGGCGTTCAGCGTCGACACGGCGACGTCCAGCCGCCTGGTCGACGCAGTGATGTGATCCGCGGTGTAGGTCTCGTTCATGGGTCATCTTTCTATCGAGAAGTAACTCCACAGAAAAGCTACCCATCAGATGAGAATCTCTACCCTTGCGCCGCCGGCCGAGGGGGCCCGGGGTGTCAAGGGCGGCTACAGCCCGATGACCGGGAAGTCCATGACCGCCGCAAGCTGCCCGAGTCGCTGGTCGTGTGTCGCGAAGACGAGATCCGGCGCCTCGCGATCGCGCACGAGAAGAGCGCTGGCCAGGTGGATCGCGTCGAGAGACTTGATCGGGAGAGGATATGACTCGCCCGCCCGCCGGAGAACCGTGAGCGAGACCGCGAGCCGGCGCATGCGGCGCAGCTGGGCGAAAGCGACGCGACGACGGTCGGCGGCCTCTTCGACGGTGAGCTGACCCCTCGATCGTGCCGACTCGATGGCGCGCAGACACTCGACCTCGACGATGAGCGAGGTGACCCTGAGATCTACCTCAAGCAGACCGGTCAGGGACTCGGGCTGGCCGAGGATGAAGCGAAGCAGGACCGACGAATCGACGTAGGCGATCACGTCCCGCCCTCGGTGCTCTCGTCTTCGTGCCAATGGCGGACGAGCCGGTCCAAACGAAGGTCGCGGTCGTCGCGGTCTTCCCGAAGCAGAGCGACGACGTCGATTGGTCGAGCGATTGGAGGCAGGTCGACCCGGCCCCAGAGCGCAGGGTCTTCCGACGGCTCGATGATCGCGAGGTCGCCGGCGTCGGGCGGTTCGAACGGGCCTAGGGTCGCGACCGGGATGTCGCGGCTCAGCACCGTGAACGAGCGTCCCCCGCGCACCTCGCGGAGGTAGTGGCTGAGTCTGGCCTTGAGCTCGGCGACGGTCACGGTGTCCATGGTCACAGTATGACCATAAGTGGTCAAGCCGACAACAGGGAGTCGCCGGGTGACGTTGCCGGAGACCGGCGGTGGACGTTCGGCGCTGGAGCCGCGTGCGGATCAGGGGAGCTCGAGCGACCGGAATGGCGAAGCGCTCGTCAATGGAGAAGACGACGCCCAGAACCTCGTTGCGCACGCGCCGCGAGGTCACAGCGGGCCCGCGCTCACTCCGATGGCCTGTCCTTGTAGCTCTCGGCGAAGGCCATGAAACGGTAGACGTCGCCGAAGTCGGAGGCCAGGCCCAGCGACACGCGGATCGTGTTCGGCACTTTGCCGGTCTCGTCCTCGATGCGCCGCTGACACTGCATGAGCGTGACGGCGGCGCTCGGGATCCTTGAAGCAGGCCTCGATGTCCTCACGGGAGATGTGGTGCGCGATCTCTCCGTCGCCGGGGTTGCAGAAGCAGCCGCTACGCACCGAGATGCGCTCGCGGGCGGCATCCGCCTCGACGTCGTACACGTTGTACGGGCGCCCATCGGGATCGACGAGATACAGCGCGATGGTGGCGCCTCGTCGCTCCATGTCCCGCGGGCCGAACACCCGGATCAGCGGCGAGCCGTCGCTGTGCCGCAGCGCCGCCATCTCCTCGAGCAGCCATCCGGCAAGGGCCTGCACGCGCTCGTGGATCAGCGGCAGGCCGATCTTCTCCACATGCTCGATGCCGATCGTCACCGCGGGCAGGCCGAGGTAGTCGATGGTGCCGTCCTCGAAGCCGGTCGCCCCCGGCGCGAGGCGGTACCAGTCCTCCTCCCGCACCGAGGCGAGGGTGATCGTGCCGCCGGCGAACCAGGGCCGGCGCAGCCTGGCCAGCGCTTCCCGGCGGGCGATGAGACAGCCCGCCCCGGTCGGGTAGCCGAAGAGCTTGTAGAACGAGATCGGGATGAAGTCGGCGCCGATCGCTGCGGCGTCGAGCGGTTGGTCGGCGCGAAGGCGGCGCAGTCGAGGATGACGTCCCAGCCGAGATCATGCGCCTCGGCGACCCAGCCGAGCGGATGCTGTGCGCCGCTGAAATTGGACTGTGCGGGATACGCGAACAGCTTCGCCCCGCCGTCACCGGCGCCGCACGCAGCGCCGTGCGGACCTGCACCTCGTCGAGGCGCAGGTCGTCCTCGCGCACCGGGATGTAGGTCGCCGCCGCGCCCTTGCGGCAGGCGAACTCGCGGATCCCGTTGACGGAGTTGTGGTTGTCGTAGCTGAGCAGGAACACGCCACCGGGCGCGAACGGGTAGGCCTCGCCGACGAGCTTGAGGGCGCCGCTCGCGTTGGCCGTGAAGACGATCTCGAACTCGTCCTCGGGGGCGTGGAAGAGACGCCGGACCGCGTCGCGCGCCTCACCGGCCAGGTCGGCTGCGGCCTGAGACGTCGGGCTCTGGGAGTGCGGATTGCCGAGCACGCGCGCGGCCAGCAACTCCTGGTGGCGGCGGAGCTGCGACTCCGCGTACAGCCCGCCGCCCGTGTAGTCGAGGTACGTGTGCCCGAGACGGTCGAGCCGCGAGTAGTCGACGGCGCGCAGCTCGTCGATCGCCGCCGTGGAAGCGTAGCCGGGGAACCGGCGCACGAAGTCCTCGCCGGCGGCGGTCAGCCCATCTGTCGCGTACGGTGCGCTTTCGGCCACAGCGTGGCCTCAGCCCGCGGAGGGCAGGCGCCGCTCGCGCACCTCGGCGACGAGATCGGCGACGAACTCGGCGAGCGGCCGCGCGCCCTTGTCCTCGCCGCGCTCGCGCACGCCGACGGCGCCCTGGTCCACCTCGCGGTCGCCGACCACAAGGATGTAGGGCACCTTCTGCAGCTGCGCGTCGCGGATGCGCTTGCCGATGCTCTCGGCGCGGTCGTCGACGTCGGCGTGCAGGGTGACCGGCGCCTTCGCCGGGTCGGCCGCGCCGGCGGCGCGCAGGGCGCCCAGCACCTCCTGCGCGTAGTCGCCGTGGCGGTCGGCGATCGGCAGCACCAGCGCCTGCTCCGGCGCGAGCCAGGTCGGCAGGTTGCCGCCGTAGTGCTCGAGCAGGATGCCCATGAAGCGCTCGATGCTGCCGAGGAGCGCGCGGTGGATCATGACGGGCCGGTGCTCTTCGTTGTCGGCCCCCGTGTAGGTGATGTCCAGCCGCTCCGGCATGGCGAAGTCGACCTGGATGGTGCCGCACTGCCAGGTGCGGCCCATGACGTCGCGGATGTGGAAGTCGATCTTGGGGCCGTAGAAGGCGCCGTCGCCCGGGTTGAGCACGTACTCGATGCCCTCGCCCTCGAGCACGCGGCCGAGGACGCCCTCGGCGAGCTCCCAGACCTCGTCCGAGCCGATGCTCTTCTCCGGCCGCGTGCTCAGCTCGATCTTGACGTCGCTGAAGCCGAACGAGGCGTAGATGTGCTTCATGAAGCGGACGACGCCGAGCACCTCTTCTTCGAGCTGCTCGGGCGTGCAGTAGATGTGCGCGTCGTCCTGGGTGAAGTAGCGCACGCGGAAGAGGCCGTGCAGGACGCCGCTCATCTCGTGGCGGTGCACGCGGCCGAGCTCGGCCATGCGCAGCGGCAGGTCGCGGTAGGAGCGCCGGCGGCTCTTGTAGATGAGCAGGCCGCCGGGGCAGTTCATGGGCTTCACCGCGTACGGCTGCTCGTCGATCTCGGTGAAGTACATGTTCTCCTTGTAGTTGTCCCAGTGGCCGCTGCGCTCCCAGAGCTCGCGGCGCAGGATCACGGGAGTGCTGATCTCCTCGTAGCCGGCGCGCACGTGCTCGGCGCGCCAGAAGTCGACCATCGCGTTCCAGAGGCGCATGCCCTTGGGGTGGAAGAACGGGAAGCCGGGACCCTCCTCGTGGAAGCTGAAGAGGTCGAGGTCCCGGCCGATGCGCCGGTGGTCGCGCTGGCGGGCCAGCTCGAGCGCCTCGAGGTGCGCCGCCAGCTCCTCCTTGCTCGGGAAGGCGGTGCCGTAGACGCGGGTGAGCATCGGGTTCTTCTCGTCGCCGCGCCAGTAGGCGCCGGCGAGGCTGGTGAGCTTGAAGGTGCCGTTGCCGAGCTTGTTGGTGCTCGGCAGGTGCGGGCCGCGGCAGAGGTCGACGAACTCGCCCTGGCGGTAGACGCTGATGGTCGGGACCTCGTCGCCGGTCGCCTCGGCGGCGGTCACGAGGTCCTCGATGAGCTCGACCTTGAACGGCTGGTCGAGGCCGAGCGGCAGGCCGGAGGCGCCCGTACCGGGCTCGCCGGCCCCGAACACCGCGAGCGCCTCGTCGACCGGCAGCTCGTAGCGTTCCACCGGCAGGTTCTGGCTCACGACCTTGGCCATCTCCTTCTCGATGCGCGCCAGGTCGGCCTCGGCGATGGGCTCGGGGAGCTGGAAGTCGTAGTAGAAGCCGTTCTCGATGGTCGGGCCGATGGCGTACTTGGCGCCCGGGAACAGGCGGACGACGGCCTGCGCCATGACGTGCGAGGCGGAGTGCCGCTGGATGTCGACGGCGTCGGCGTCGTCGCCCTTGAGCGTGACGATGTCGAGGCGGTCGCCGTCGTGCAGCAGGGCGGCGGCGTCGACCAGAGGGTCACGTCCGGGTCGGCGGCGGCGGTCACGCGGCCCGCGATGGCGGCTTTGGCCAGTCGCGGGCCGATCGCCGCCGCGGCGTCGCGCACGGTAGCGCCGTCGTCGAGTTCGAGAGGGGAGCCGTCGGGAAGGGTGACGTGCAGGGTCATGCGAGGACCGATCCTTTCGTGCTTGCGCGCCCGCGCACCTTGCGGGGGCTGTTGGCCCCGCGAGTCTAGCAGACCAGGGCCGCCGGCCGCCGGGCGGGGTGGCCCTGCCGGTCTCCCCGCCCGAGCGCCCGGCCGAGGGCAGTAGGTGCTCAGGTGTCGTGCGGGATCTCGTACAGCCGACCGTACGGAATGCCGTACGAGACTCTGTACAAGCACCCTCGTGTGACTATGCCCGGCTACGCGAGCGCGGCGAGCCGGCGCGCGGCGAAGATGCGGGCCTGGAGCTCGTGGCAGGCGGCGGCGGCGTGGATGCAGTCGTCGGCGCCGGCGGCGAACGCCTCGCCGATCTGCCGCTCTGTCTGGGCGAGGAGGATGATGTAAGGCGGGCCGGAGCGGCGGCGGGCCCGCACCTGCCGGCAGAGTTCGGGACCGCCGCCGCCGGGCAGGTCCCAGTCCACGACGGCGAGATCGGGGGCGTCGTCGCCGAGCAGCAGCTCGATCGTCTGCCCGCCCTCGTCTGCTTCCACCGGCTCGAGCCCGAGGGCGCTGAGGTCCCGCGCCACCACGCAGAGTGCGTGTCTCAAGGTGGCGTCACCGTGCGCGATCAGCAGCTTCACTCGTTCCCCCCGCAGGACAGCCGGCTGGCCGGCACGGCGATCTCTCTCGGGTCGATTCTCGGCGCGGCGGGCTCCGAAGGGGATAGAACGATCGCCTAGCGCGGCGCCTCGACCGGCTTGAACCGCTTCTGCGCCGAGACGACTTCGCGCAGGGCCTCCTGCAGGCTGACGCGCGTGAGCGGCGGCAGCGTCCACGTCTCGATCACGTTGTCCACAGGAACGCCGTGGCGCAGACGGTTGGCGTGGTGGCGCAGCTGCAGGTGCTGCATGCTCACGAACGCCTCGCGCAGCACGCGCTCGGACTCGACGCTCTCACCGACGACGTCGCGCACCGCGATGAGCCGCTCCAGCGTGGACGCCGCGGTGATGCCGGAGGCGAAGGCGTAGTAGCGGGCGAGGTTCTGGATGGGGACGAGCCCGTTCTTCTTGATGTCGATGCTGCCCTCGAGCTTGCCGCGGAAGCTGAGCGGCGGCCTGACCTTCGTCCCCAGCTTGACGAGGCCGCTCAGGAAGCCCTTGTGCTCGGGCACCTGACGGAGCACGTCGGTGAGCACCTTGTCGACGTAGAGCTCGCCGGCGACCTGGCGGTAGTCGAAGGCCACGCTGGCGCGCGCCATGCGGTCGAGGTCCTTGCCGTCGAGGCAGTCCTCGAAGACCGCCTTCCACTGCGACAGCGTCATGCGCCACTCCCTGCGCCCGGCGAGGACGCCGTGCGGGTCGGACGGCAGGCCGCAGCGCTCGAGGCCGGCGTTCACGGCCTGCGCGAGCACGCGGAAGTAGTCCGCCACCGCCGGGTCGTCGGTGTCGTCGTAGGCGAGCCCGTTGTCCTGGTCCGAGGCGAGCGTGAGTTCCGACCGGGCGGCGCTGCCGAAGGCGAGCCAGGCGTACGGCACCGGGGGCTCACCCAGCCGGTCGATGGTGAGCTCGAGGAACTGCGCCGTGAGCGAGTCGTGGAGCACGGTGAGGACCCGCGTCACAGAGGGGGCGTCGATGTGAGCCGCCATCAGGTCGACGAACAGCTTGGGGATGTCGGCGGCGGCCGCGACGACCTCGTCCTCGGTGCGCGCCGCCATGATCTCCCGGCGCAGGGCGAACGGGCTGCGGGTCTCGAGCGTCATCAGGCTGCTGGCGGAGAGGATGCCGACCACCTGGTCGTCGGCGTCGAGCACCGGCATGTGGTTCACGCCGGCGGCCATCATCGCGATGCTCGCCTCCGGGGCGAGGACCTCGGCGCCGATCGTGTGCACCGGCGCCGACATGATCGCGGTGACCGGGGCGTGCCGCGACACGCCGCCGACGACGACCTTGTTGCGCAAGTCGACATCGGTGACGATGCCGGCGATGCCTTCGCCGCCGGGGCCGCGCACCAGGATCGCCGAGCGCTTCTCGGCGATCATGATCTTCGCGGCCTCCTGCGCCGTGATCTCCGGATCGCAGAACAACGGCTTGCTGCGCGTGACCGACGTGACCGGCAGCGTGCGCACGTCGGGCAGCGCGCGCATCGTGCCCGCAGCCTGCAGCAGCCGCTCGCGCGAGTTGGCGGCCATCCACTGGAGACCGGCCGGGCGGCTCAGCACGCTCATGGCGACGTCGCGCGGCAGGCAGTAGAGCAGCGAGTCCTCCCGCGCCCGCACCGTGAACTCGGGAGCGAGGCCGGTGAGCAGCGTCGGGTGCCCGACGACCTCACCGGCGGTGACGACGGCGACGTACGCGTCCTTGTGCATGAGCTCGAGCGTGCCGAGGCGGACGACGTACAGCTCGTGGCCGGGGGGGCCGCCCTCGACGAGGATCGCCTCGCCGGCCGCGGCGGCGCGCTCTCGCACGGACGCGGCGATGTCGTGCAGTTCCTCCGCCGTGAGATCCTTGAAGGGCGGCGTCCGCCTGAGGAAGCGGACGCGGTCGGCGACGCGTGCGGGATCCGCGATCGGCGCCATCGCTCCTCCCTACCTGATCGCCCGCTCGAGGAGGCCGCGCTCGTGCAGGTGCCGCAGGCTCTCGATCACGTCGGCCTCGTTCTTGTGCTCGAGCACGACCGTGGCTCCGGTGGCGCGGGCCAGCTCCATCACCGGCGCGGCATCGATGATGCCGCGCCCGAGCGGGAGGTGCTGGTCGCCGCCGACGTGCCCCTCGTTGTCATGCAGGTGCACGTGCTTGAGATCGTACGTCTCGTCGCTCAGCCACGCGGCGAGCGTCCCGGTGACCGCCGCGTGGCCCACGTCGAGCGAGAGCCCCAGGCCGTGCAGATCGAGGTCGCCGGGGGCGCGGAAGTGCGTGTGTCGCACGAACGGCAGGTTCTCGACGGCGATGACGACGCCGTACTCCTCCTGCAGCAAAGCCAGTTCTTCGAAGGAGCGCTCCAGCGTCTTGACCACGCGCGGGTCCCGGCCGCGCTGCTTGCGCTGAAGGTCGGGGTGCACCACGTAGACGCGGGCGCCGAGCTCGGCGGCGACTGCGAGGTGGCGGCGGTGCACCTCGAGCGCCGCCCTGTGCTGTCGCTGTGAGCGGCTTCCATACTCGAAGTGGAGGAACGGTCCGTGGACCGAGAACGGCAGGCCGGCGAGCTCGATGACGCGCGCGTTGGCCACGTCGAGGAGGCTGTGACGGCCGACGGACAGGATCTCGGCGGAGGGCGCGATCTCGCCGATGCGCAGCAGAGCCGCCGCGAGCGAGAAGTTCGCGTAGGCTCCCGTCGAGATCCCGATGTCGTCGTAGATGGGCACCCGGAAGGAGTATTGCACGCCGGGTGCGCAACGTGGCTATGTCGGGCCGTCGATCGCGGGCCAGGACGGCCTCGAACCCCGGCGGGTGCAGTCGGCACAGACAGCGGCGGGCGGCGGCCCCACCAGAGACCGCCGCCCGCCGCCTGAGGCGCGCTGAGGGCTACTGGCCCACGCGCGGGAAGTCAGGCTGCTGGAAGTTCCCGGACGGCCGCGTGCTCAGCGAATCGAGCGTCGCGCCGTTGACCAGGTGATGCAGGTTGGTGACGTAGGCGCGCGGATAGCCGCCGTTCGCGCCGACCCGGATCAGCGCATGGCGGAAGACCGGGCTTTCCGGAGCTGCGACGGTCGCGGGCTGGACGACCGACAAGACGACGGGCTCCGTGGTCGTCGTCGTGATCGTCGTCTCCGGCTGGTTGATGGCCCAGATCACCGCCGTCGCGATCAGCACGGTCACGATGACCGCGAAGATCGGCAGCAGCGGCACGTGATGGTGCACGTGAGGCCTATGGGCGATGGTGTTACTCATGGCAAGCTCCCCTCTCGCGTGACTCTCTCCCCAACCACGGCTCGAGCGTAAGGCCGGGGGAGGTGACACGGCATCACCCGCATAGGGTGAACGGACGCGCAGTATGAAGGAGCCCGGCGGGGTCATGGGTGCGGCCGGGCGTGCCGATGGTGGTCCGGGAGGATGAGATCGATGGGAACGACGACGAACGACGGAGAAGCGCCGCCGGCGCCGCGCCCGCTCGAGGCGGGCGGCGCGACCGGGAGCGGGGCGCGCGCCGGCGCGCGAGCCGGCGCGAGAGCACGCGCTCCCCGCGCGCGCCTCGTCCTCGACGGCCGCCCGGAGCCGACGCCGGCGACCACCCCATGGCGCCTCACGTGGCAGTGGGTGGTGGCGGCCGCGGTGACCGTCCTCCTCGCCTCGCTCACCTACAGCCGGGGCGGCTGGATCCCGATCCTCTCCGCCTTCGACCTCGGCGTGCACGAGTTCGGCCACCTGCTCACCTTCTGGGCGCCGGCGCTCCTGTGCTCGTTCGCCGGCTCCCTCCTGCAGGTCGCCGCGCCGCTCCTTCTGGCCGGCTACTTTTGGTGGCGCCGCGACCAGTTCGCCGTGATCCTGATGGTCGCCTGGACGGCGGAGAACCTGCACAACGTGTCCGTCTACGTCGCCGACGCCCGGGTGATGATCCTGCCGCTGTTCGGCGACGACGGGTCGGGCGCCGGGCACGACTGGCACAACATCCTGCTCGAGCTGAACGCGCTCGAGGCCACGGACCAGCTCGCCCTCGTGGTCAAGACCGGCTCGGTGATCCTGTTCGTGGTCGCGCTGGGGCTCGCCGTGCTCGGGTTCTCGAGGTCGCGGCGGGCCTGACCCGGCGCGGCTCAGAGCCGGCACGGCGGGCCTGACCGTTCGCGCAGCGCAGCTCCTCTCGTATACTCGTGCCGTCACAGACGACGCGACCACGGAGGGGCGCACGTGGGCTGGTTGACGAGGGTCATCGACGCTGGACAGGAGTACCGCAATCCGCTGGCCGAGGTCGAGGACGGCCTCTTCCTCGACATCGGGTCGCGGCGCGCCAAGTCGACCAAGTTCTGGGTCCAGCTCGTCCTCGCGAGCATCATCGCCGCCGGCGGCGTCATCGGGGACTCCACGCCGGCGGTGATCGGCGCGATGATCATCGCGCCGCTCGGCACGCCGATCTACGGGCTCGCGCTCGCGGCCGTCGCCGGCGAGCGGCGCGCGCTCCGCAGCTCACTGGCGCTGCTCGTGAGCGGCATCGCCGTGAACATCCTCATCGGCGTGCTCCTCGCCTTCGTCACCGTGCAGCGCATGCCGCTCGATGTGAACCCGCAGATCGTCGGGCGCACCGCGCCGACGATCCTCGACCTGACGGTCGCCGTCGCCGTCGGCGTCGCCGGGTCCTTCGCGCTCTCGCGCCGGGACGTCGCCGACATCCTCGCCGGCGTGGCCATCGCCATCTCGCTGGTGCCCGTGCTCGCCGTCGTGGGAATCACGCTCGGCGGGGGCAGGCTGGACCTCGCGCTCGGCGCCTTCGTCCTCTTCCTGACCAACGCCGCCGCCATCCTGGTCGCCGGCGCCCTGGTCTTCACGGCGGTCGGCTACAAGCGCGAGGCGGAGCATCGCGACGCCCGCGCCGGGCGCCGCGCCACGATCGGCATCGTCGTCCTCGTCGTGGTACTCCTGGTGCCTCTCGGCGCTGCCTCCGTGCGCACCTTGCTGTACGAGCGCTGGTCGAACGCCGCCCAGACGGAGACGGAGCGCTGGCTCACCGGCAGCGACTGGCGCCTCGAAGCGGTGAAGGTATCGGGTGACGAGATCATCGTCACCGTCATCGGGCCGGACGGGGCGCCGCCGATCGACGAGCTCAAGGCCGCGATCAGGCGCACGGTGCCGGAGAGCGTGCCCGTCAAAGTCATCGAAGACGCTGGGGAGCTGCAGGAGCTCTGATATGGCGCGGAATCTGTCAAGCGCGCAGGCTCACGCCCCCGGCCTTGGGCCCGGGCCTGGAGGTGCTCGCCGGGGAGACGCCGCACGCGAGGGCGACGATCGGTCAGTCTGATATGCGGGGATTGGCTACCCCAAGGCGCTTGTCCGTCGCCGGCGGGGCGCGAGTCTAGGAACGGGTGTGGCTGCCGAAGCGGCAGTTGCCCATAGAGCTGCCGCGCATGCCGGCAGACGCCTGGCGCGGCGCCTCCCTGGCGAGCCGGGCTGTCACCACGCTCTCAGGCGGCCACGGCGGCCGCCCACAGGAAGCAGGCCAGCTCACGGGCCACGGCCACGTCGGCGAGGTTCGCCGGCTTGCCGCGGCTGCGCAGGCGTGACCGCAGGCGGAAGAGGCG
Organism: uncultured Thermoleophilia bacterium; assembly: GCA_963717965.1. Classification (GTDB taxonomy): domain Bacteria; phylum Actinomycetota; class Thermoleophilia; order UBA2241; family UBA2241; genus CAIXSE01. The sequence continues at coordinate 24,426 of CAVQXS010000010.1, forward strand.
GTGCTGGGCTCGCCAGGCGATGGCCAGCACGTGGTCGGGCTGGCCCTGCTGACGGTTGCGCAGCGTCGCCCCGATGCGCGGCGGGCGGCCGTAGTGCTTGGCGGCCTCGACCAGCAGGCGGCGGGCGTAGCCGGATCCGGTCTTGGTGATCGACCCCTGCGTGGCGCTCTCCCCCGACTGGTAGAGGCTGGGCGTGAGCCCCAGCCAGGCGGCCAGCTGCGGGGCGCGCGCGAAACGCTGCCAGTCGTGCACCTCGAGGTGCAGCGCCAGGGCGCTGAGCGTGTCGATGCCGCGGAAGCAGCGCAGGCGTGCCACCGTCGGCCAGAAGGCCTCCTCAAGGGCCAACCGCGAGAGCCGCTGGTCGAGCGCCTCGCGGCGGGCGACGAGGCCGTCGACGGCGGCCAGCGCGTCGAGGTAGGCGAGCTCCGTGGCATCCTCGGAGAACGACTGCCCCGCGAGCCAGCGGCGATGGGCCTGGGTCCAGGTGCCGCCCTCGTAGACGCGCCCGTGACGCAGGAGCAGCTTGGAGACGCGGTGACGGGTGCGCATGAGGTCGGATCGCACCTGATCGCGGGCGCGGGCGAGGTCGCGCGCGGCCTCCGCCTCCGGCGGCGGCACGGCGACCACGGTGAGCGCCCCCGCCATGAGCAGGCGCACGAGCAGCTCGGCGTCCTTGCGGTCGCTCTTGACGCGCTCGCCCGCGGCCCGCGGCGTCTTGCTCGGGGCGATGACCTCGATGAGCAGGTCAGCCTGCCGGGCGGCGCGGTACAGGCTGAACCCGGTGGGCCCGGCCTCGTAGCAGCCGTGCAGCGGCTGCGGTAGGTCGCGCAGCCAGCTGACGACGGGCTCGACGCCGGGCCCGAAGCGCGTCCGCGTGAGCTCGCCGCTCCTGGTGTCGAGCGCCGCCGCCTCGGTCGAGCGAGCGTGGACATCGAGACCGACCCATGTCATGGTTGCCATCGCCGGACCCTCCTTCGTATGGGGTCAGCCGAAGCTCGTCTTCGGCCAGCCAAACCCCCGTCATATGCGAACAGGGTCCGGTCTTGCGTCAACGATCTCGGCGGTCAGGACCGCCATAGTGTCTAGCCCCGCCGGCCTCGCTAGGCGCTCGGTGTCTTCGGCGGCAGCGGGGTCCCGCTGCCGCCTTTAGAGCTCCCCAACGCGAGAACGTCGACCGCCGCGATATCGGCGGCAAGATCCTCGACCCGTCGCAGCACGGCGCAGAGGCGCGCCGTCGCCCACGCCGACGGAACCCGCTTCTGACCGAAGGACTGCCGCTCAAAGCCGCGTCTCGCCGAGAGCGGCGTCACCGTGCCGTCGGTTGACACGTTGTAGGCGACGAGGCAGGCGGCGAGCTCGGCGACGGCACGGCGGTCGTCGGGGTCGGCGTCGTCGCCGCGCCACAGCGCGGGGTGACGGCCGATCGCGTCGAGGACCAGAAACGCGCCGTACCACGTAGGTGGCCACTTCACGGTCTTGAACTGGCGGCCGTGCCCGAACAGGTAGGGCTTCTCCGCGCCGCGCGCGCGCCAGGCGCGCAGCAGGACGCGCGCGCTCTCGAGCAGCCTCGGCGGCCGCCGGTCCTCGGGAAGCCGCGAGTACAGACGCAGCGCCTCGACGACGAGCATCGGGCAGAAGTCGGCCTTGCGACCCGGCCCTCGGAATCCGGACGCCGGGTCGGGACGGCAGGGCCAGGCACGGCCTTGCGCCGTATCGCCTGCGTCCGCCTCGATCAGGGCCAGCGCGCGCTGCACACGCTCGTCACCACCCCACCCGAGCCGCTCCAGCGCTTCGGCGATCGCGAACGTGTCGCACTGCAGCGCCGACCAGTACGGCTCGCCCTTCCCCCGGGGCGCACTCAAGGAGGCGAAGCGACCATCCTCGTCGGTGCGTACGAGCATCTGGCCGGCGAGACGGTCCAGGCGGGCGTCGTCGTCCGGCGCCACGCCCAGATCCAGGAGAAGGCCGACCAGGTTGGGGGCAAAAGCCGGTGAGTCGTGCCCGCCGATTCCCTGCGGCACGTCCCAGTCGGGGATGCGGTCCAGAAGCTCGGTGACGGCCGGGGAGGCCAGCACTGCGGCATGTGCCGCGGCCACCTCCGGGTCGTCCGCCGGCCTATCGAGCAGTCCGACGAGTGCGACCCAGCGAGCGGCCGGCTCCTCGCCCTCGAGCAGCCATTCCAGAGGGTCGGCCGGCAGGAGACGAGGCCACATGACGCCGGATCGCCTCAGCCCGTCAGGAGCGCCTGGACGCGCATCATGTAGTCGTTGAGGTTCGCCGCGTACTCGGGCGAGCCGTCGATGCGCACCATGCCCTTGCCGACGCCTTCGACGAACTCGACCTCCTTGCCCATCACGGCGAGCGCGCCGTCGACGCCGTTGAAGCGCATGTGGACGAAGGGGCGGCGGCGCTGATAGACGCCCCGCCCGGCCTTGGTCTGGCCGCCGCGCACGCGCAGGTACGCGGCGATGCCCTCAGGCTCGACCGAGAACTGGTAGATGCGGTCGGGCTGCTTGGCCGTCCAGCGCTGCATGTCCGGGTCGCCGCCCTTGTTGTACTGGCTCAGGGCGGTCGTGATCATGTAGACGGTCAGCTTGACCTTGAGGCGGCGCTTGCTCGGGTCCGTGGGCTGCGCGCTCGGCAGCATCAGCTTCAGGCTGAGGAGGAGCTGGACGACCTTGGCGAGCAGGGCCGGCTTGGTCATGCCCTTGATGCTCGGCAGCACGGTCTTGCCGGCGAAGAAGTCGCACAGCTTCTCGAGCGAGCCGAAGGTGAAGGTGATGTCCGGCTCGCGTCCCAGACCGTCCGCGTCCCAGAAGCCCTGCTCCACGCGGACCGTCCCGCCCTCGAACCAGAGATAGGCGCCGAGGGCGCGCGGCTGGTTCCTGGCCACGAACTGGACGACCGCGTCGACGTTGCGGAACCGCCTGGCCATCGCCGGGTCGTCCTCGAGCATCACTTTGACGCACGGCAGAGCGGCGCGCAGGAACAGGCGCGCGCGCAGGAACTCGCGGGTGCGCGCCTGCGGCAGCTCGTTTGCCGGCGGCCCGGGAGCGGGCCGGGGCGCCGCGGCAGGCGGCGCCGGGGCCGGCGGCGCCTGCGTGGCGCCGGCGCCCGCTTCGGGTCCGGCGCCCATCAGAACTCGTCCTCCCAGTCCTCGTCGGCCTCGAACTCGCGGTGCAGCAGCTCGCGCACCAGGCCGACGATGCCGTCCCCGTCGATGCAGTAGTGGCTGTAGAGGTCCTCAGGGTAGCCGACCTCGCTGTAGCAGTCGGGCAGGCCCGACTTGGCGAACGCGCAGCCCTTGCCACTGGCGGCGATGACGTCGGCGACGGCGCTGCCGAGGCCGCCGATGACGTTGTGCTCCTCGACGCAGAGGATGCGGCGCGTCTCGGTGACGGCCTTGAGAATCGCCTCCTCGTCGATGGGCTTGATCGTGTGCACGTCGAGGACGCGGACGCTGATGCCGTCCTGGTCCTTGAGCAGCTTGGCGGCCTCGGCGGCGTGGTACACGGCGACGCCGCAGGCGATGACCGTGATGTCGGTGCCCTCGCTGACCGTCACCGCTTTGCCCAGCTCGAAGCCGTAGTCCTCGTTCTCGTAGTGCGTGGGCTCGAAGCCCCGGCCCAGGCGGATGTACACGGGGCCGGGGTGCTTGACCGCGGCACGCACGGCGTTGGCCGTCTCCCAGCCGTCGGCCGGCACGATGAGGGTCATGTTGGCCAGCGATCGCTGGATGGCGATGTCCTCGGTGCAGTGGTGGGTCGTGCCGGCCTGCCCGAAGCTCACGCCGCCGTGCGTCGCGATGATCTTGACGTCGAGGTTCTGGTAGCAGATGTCGGTGCGCACCTGCTCGAGCGCGCGCATGCTCGCGAACGCCGACATGGTACTGACGAAGGGCAGCAGGCCGCTCTTGGCCATGCCGGCGGCCACGCCGAAGAGGTTCTGCTCGGCGATGCCGACGTTGAAGACGCGGTGCGGGAACTTGTCCTGGAAGACGCCGATCTTGGTGCTGCGCGCGAGATCGGCGGTCAGCGCCACGATCCGCGGGTCGGCCTCGGCCAGGTCGCAGAGGACGCGGCCGTAGATCTCGGCCTGCGTCAGCGTGTTGGCGTCGTAGACATTCCAGGTGGTGCCGGTGACCTCGGTCATGACGCACCTCCCGAGTCCGGAGAGGCTGCGGCGCCGGTCACGGTCGCGCTGCCGCCCGCCATGATGCTCGCCTTGGCCTTGGCGGCGAGCTCAGAGTCGATGCTGCCGTAGTGCCACTTGACCTCGGCTTCCATGAAGTCGACGCCCCTGCCCTTGACGGTGTCGCAGATGATGACGGTGGGGGCGCCCGGACGTAGCCTGGGCGCCCTCTATCGCGTCGCCGATCTGGGCGTAGTCGTGGCCGTCGATCTCGAGCACCTCGCCAGCCGAAGGCCTTCCACTTCTCGCCAAGAGGCTCGAGGCTCATGATGTCCTCCGTGCGGCCGTCGATCATCATCTGGTTGCGGTCGACGAAGGCGGTGAGGGTGTCGGCCTTGTAGTGGTGGGCGGCCATGGCCGCCTCCCACACCGAGCCCTCGTCGCACTCGCCGTCGCCGAGCAGGCAGTAGGTGCGCCAGGTCTGCTTCTGGAACCTGGCGCCCAGCGCCATCCCGAGCGCCATGGACAGGCCGTGGCCGAGCGACCCGGTGCTGGCGTCCACGCCCCGGACCTTGTTGCCGTCGAGGTGCATCCCGAAGGGGCTCTTGAAGTGGTTGAACTCCTTGAGCAGCTCCTTGTCGAAGTAGCCCTTGTCGGCGAGCACCGGAGCGAGCCCGACCCCTCCGTGGCCCTTGCTGAGCACGAAGCGGTCGCGCCCGGGCCAGTCGGGCTCGTCCGGTCGTCACGTTCAGATAGTGGTAGTACAGCGCGGTGAGCACGTCGGCCATGCTGAGCGCTCCGCCGATGTGCGCCCCGCCGGCCCACACCGTGACGTCGACCATGTCGCAGCGCAGCTGCCGCGCCTTGGCCTCCAGCTTCCTGACCTCCTCTGATGAGAGCGGCATCAGCTTCCCCCTTGCCCCTCGGGGCTCTTCTCCAGCGCCGCGAAGGCGTCCTCCGCGATCGCCAGGGTCCGGTCGAGATCGTCCTGTGTGTGCGCGCAGCTCATGAACCAGTTGTGGTGCGAGGTGAAGTACGCTCCCCGCCGGCTGCACTCGCCGCACCAGCGCTGGTGCAGCATCATGCTCGGATCGTCGGTGAGACGCAGGGTGGGCATGCTCGGCACGCCGGTGACCTTGAGCTCGTAGCCGTGCTGGTCGGCGAGCCGCTGGAGGCCGGCGGTGAGCGCCCGCCCGTAGTCCTGCATCACGGCGGGCGCGTCCAGGCGCTCGAGCTCGGCGAGGCAGGCGAGGCCGGCCGCCATCGGCACCGCCTGGTACCAGTAGCTGCCGGTGTAGAACACCTTGGCGGCCTCGCCCTTCATCGCCTCCGTGCCGACGAGCGCCGAGATCGGGTAGCCGTTGGCGATCGCCTTGCAGTAGCAGGCGAGGTCGGGTGTGAAGCCGAAGTGGTCGGCTGAGCCACGGAGGCTGATCCGGAACCCGCAGCGCACGTCGTCGACGATCAGCACGACGCCGTGCCGGTCGCAGAGCTCGCGGATGCGCCGCCAATAGCCGTCCGCGGGCAGCTCGCTGTCGGCGAAGGTCGGGTGGTGGTACGGCGTGGCGATGAAGCCGGCGACCGTGCCGGCGTGCTCCTCGAGCACGCGCTCGAACGCTCCGGGATCGTTCCACGGGATGCGCACGAAGCCGGCGACGTCTTCGGCGATCACGCCGTGGTGGCCGAGCCCCTGCATCCACGGCGACACGCCGTGGTAGCCACCCTCGATGGCGACGATGAGCGGGCGGCCGGTGGCCGCCCGGGCGATCATCGTCGCGTAGTCGGTCACGTCGCCGCCGTTCTTGGCGAAGAGCGCCCAGTCGGCGCCGGCGATCATGGAGGTCAGTCTCTCCGCCAGCTCGATCATCAGCGGCGACGGGCAGCCGAGCGTGTCGCCGAGCTCGCGCTGCCGGGCGGCCGCGTCGTGCACCACCTCGTTGTCGTAGCCGAGGACCATCGGTCCGTAGGCGCACATGTAGTCGATGAAGTCGTTGCCGTCGACGTCGGTGAAGTGGGCGCCCTTCCCGCTCTCGGCGTAGAAGGGGTAGGCGGTCGGCGGCACGTACGGCGCCGGGCTGAAGTGCCCGTAGATGCCGCAGGGGATGACCTTGGTGGCGCGGACGAAGAGCTCCTGGGAGCGGGCGAACGAGTACGTGTCCATGGCGTTCGCCCTCCTCAGCTCGCGGCGGCGGCCGGGGCGGCTTCGCCCGCCGGCGCCAGGTACTTGCCGACCCTGTCGAGCACCAGCGCGAGCGTGTCGACCATGGCGACGCGGCCCCAGAGCTGGACGTCGCCGGTGACGGCGGAGACGAACGTGTCGAGCTTGCCGGCCAGGAAGTCATTGGCCGTCTGCAGGTCGCGCAGCAGGACGAGCGCGCTGGGGTGCGTGAGCTCGCCCTTGACCGGCAGGACGCCCGAGGCCCCGCAGACGAGGCTGACGGCGGGGCCGTCCGGCAGCACCTTGAGCACTATGGTGCCGTGGGAGAGCCCGTGCCGGAGCGGCACGCACTCGGGGTCGTGGCCGAGCAGCACGGGGACCGCGAAGGCGGCCGTGTTGAGCGTGAGCAGCGTGTTCATCGCCAGGTAGCCGGGATGCGCGAGCAGCTCGTCGGTCGGCGAGAGGTAGTACGCCATCCGGTCGCTCAGCTGGGCGAACTCGTCCTGGAGGAACCCAAGGTGGTTGAAGCCCCAGATGGGGATGGGCTGCGACGCGCCGTCGAACATCTTGTTGAGGTGGCTCGGGGAGGCGAAGGCGAGGCGGACGGTGGGGCCGGACCCAGCGGCGCCTGCGGCGCCGGGCCCTCCGGCCTCGTCGCGTCTCGCCTGCGGCCCGACGGTGCACGCCCCGCCGGCGAAGCGCACCGTCGTGCTCGGACCGTTGGCGACCGTGAAGCGCACGCTGAGGCGCGTGTCGGCGACCAGCGCCCGCATCTCCGGGTCCTCACGCACCACGTCCTCGAGGTTGGGCAGAACGGCGAAGAGATTGAGGCGTGCGCGGACGTCCTCGAAGCTCATGTGGATCCCCCTGTGTGGCTCATGTCGCTGCCCTCCCTTCAGACACCCCCGGCGACCCCCGTCGCCGGCTGTGACCTGCTTCCATCGTAGGACTTCGCGCTCGCCTCGTCCACGCGGGGCTTCGGTGTCCCGCCGCTGGGTACAAGTGGAGGACGTGAGGCCCCTCAAGACGACGGAGACCCCCCATGACCCCACCGACCCGCACGATCGTCGTGACCGGCGACGTCACCATCGACTGGCTGCTGCTGTCCCACGCCCCGCGCCGGGACGCCGCCCTCGACTTCATTTGGATGTGGGGCGGCGACTACGCCTGCCGCGCGCTCGCGAGCGCGGGCGGGGCGGCGTCCCACGCCGACATCCTGCGGCGCACCCTCAAGGTCAGCGGCCTCGACCACGTGAGCGTCGTCGGCGCGCGCGTGCCGCGCGCTGCATTGGCCTCGCCACGACATCCCAGCTACGCGCACACCTTCGCGGACATCGAGCAGTTCCCACGCGAGGTGGGCGGCGGGCACGGCACGGCGTGGCGCATCGCCGAGTTCAAGGGAACCGACCGGGCGAGGCGGCGGCCGGCGGCGGCGGCGCCGCCGCCCGGGGTGGACACGGTGCTGATCGTGGACCACGCCAGCGGTTACCGCGACGACTTCCCCGACCTCCCCGACCTGCTGGCAGCGTCACCGAGCGCCGTCGTCTGGCAGACCGGCGCCCCCTTGGCGGGGTCGCCGCTCGCTCGCCTGCTGCTCGCCGAGCACGCCGACCGCCTGACCGTGCTGACCTCGTCCGACGAGCTTCGCAAGGCCGGCCTTCAGGTGGGGTATCCGCTTTCGTGGGAGCGGCTCACAGAGGAGATCATCGCCGCCGTGCGCGCGCACCCGCTGGCCCAGGCGCGCCGGGTCATCGTCATCGTCGGCGCCGCGGGAGCCGTGATCGTGGAGCGGGACGGAAGCGACGTGCTCGTGTTCGACCCGCGCGTGCAGGAGGGAGACTGGGGCGTCCGCTACCCCGGTGTGGGCGCCGGCTACGGACGCTGTCTGGACGCCGCTGTGACCCTCGAGCTGACGGCAGGCCGCGAGGACGGCCTCGTAGAGGCAGTCAAGCGCGGCCTCGCGGCCGCCCGCGCCGCGCACGTGGCCGGCTTCCAGGTCGACGGCGACCGAGACCGACCGCACAACCCGTTCCCTCTCGGCGCCGTCGCCGCCGCGCTGACCAGCGATGGCGGGGAGTTCGCCAGCATCGTGTACCGGCCGGACCGGGGCGACTCCATCCTCGCCCAGACCTATGCCGACACGTCCATGGGGCACGTCGCCGCGACCGCCGCGGTCCATGGCTCCGGTTCGCTGCCCTTCGGCATCCCCGTCGAGACGGTGGGCGCCTGGTCGTCGGTGGACCGGACGGAGATCGAGAGCCTGCGCAGCGTGCGCAACATCCTGGACGAGTACGTGCAGCAGGAGCTGCGCGGAGTGCGGGGCGGCGTTCCCCTGCCGATCGCGGTCTTCGGTCCACCAGGGGCGGGCAAGACCTTCGCCGTGCGCCAGCTGGCCACGGTGCTCCTCCCCGGGCGCATCGCGAGGCTCGAGTACGACCTCTCGCAGATGCGCTCGGTCGACGCGCAGCACGCGGCGTTCCACGAGATCCGCGACGTGGCGCTGCGCGGCGACCTCGCGCTCGTCTTCTGGGACGAGTTCGACACCCCCCTGGACGGCGAGCCGCTCGGGTGGCTGCGCCACTTCCTCTCGCCCATGGCCGAGGGGCGCTTCCACGACGGCGCCGGCTTCCATCCGCTGGGGCCGGCGATCTTCGTCTTCGCCGGTGGGACGTCCGTGAGCTTCGACGACTTCATCGGATTCGGCGATGAGCGGGGAGAACGCGCCGCGAAGAAGCCCGACTTCGTGAGCCGCCTGCGTGGCTACATCAACGTTACCGGCCCGAACCGGCAGGGCCCGCACGACGTGGCGTCCTCGCTGAGACGAGCCCTGATGCTGCGCTCGCTCATCTCCTCGCGGGCGCCGCAGATGCTGGTGCGCGATGGAGCTCACGACGAACCTCGCCTGCAGATCGACGAGGGTGTGTTGCGCGCGTTCCTCGAGATCGACGAGTACATCCACGGGGCGCGCTCGATGGAGGCGATCGTGCAGATGAGCTCGCTGGCCGGCAAGCCCCGCTTCGAGCGCTCCAGCCTGCCGGCCCGGCAGCAACTCGCGGTCCACGTCGACGCCGACAAGTTCCTCGCACTCGTGTAGAGCTGAGGGGTACCGGCGACGTCACGCTACCGGGCGGCGGGCGCGTCTGGCGCCGCACCCGCCGCCCGATGAGCTCCGGGAAGGCAACGGGAAGGGGAGCCGCTGCCTCCCGGGGTCTCGAGGCCCCGATGCGACCCCGGAGCCTCAGACTCGGGCGCCGGTCATCGCCGGGAGCGGCTACGCCGCCCGGCGGTCCCGGTCGCTCACCTCTGAGATACCCGAGGGACGCTCCGGCGTCTCGGTGATCGTTGACTCAGAGCGGTTGGTGCTGCTCGAGCTCGCGGCACTCTCCCGCACGCCGTAGACGGCCAGACCGTACACCGCGAGCAGGTACACGCCCATGATCATGAGCGACCACAACGGATATGCCTGCGCGAACAGCATCTGGCCGAGCGCGCCGAGGCCGGCGATGGTGATGCCGGTCCAGCGGGCCCACTCACGGCCGCTGAAGACGGCGAAGCCGGAGATGATGCCGAGGACGCCGAGGCCGAAGGTGATCCAGCCCCACGTCCTCAGGTCGCTGAACACGAAGACCGCGTTGCCGGCGAAGAAGGACGACTTATACACGGCCATGAGGCCGTCGATGGCGGCGAACAGGCCGCCGAGCGCCAGGACCAGGCCGGAATACGTCTGCCAGCCCGCGGCGCGGTTGTCACGAGAGTCCATGAGAAAGCTCCTGGCAGTCGCTGATGGACGGAGAATGCGATCGAGTGATGTGCCACAGATGATTAGTGCCCACACACGCACTAAACATCACCGAGGTCCGCTGGTGGCACGGAAGAATCGGGTCGCGCTAGGACGCGAGGAGGCCGAGCGCGACGAGCAGGAGCGCCGCGAGGGCGAGCGCGACGGCGGCGATGGCGAGCATGGTCATGGCGCAAGCCTTTAGGAGCTCGGGCTCCCCGGGCAGGTCCTCCCCGCACCCGGCCCGCGGCAGTAGCTGCCGGCGCTGGACCGGCGACGACTCCCGGCGGTGGACCGGCGTGCCCCTCCCCCCTATCATGCCGGACTATGGACGTCAGGGCCCAGTGGTACGACATGCTCTCCAAGCGCATCTCGCGTCGCCGCTTCGATGGGCGCCCGGTGCCGGCGGAACTTCGCGAACGGCTCGAGGTCTTCTGCGACGGCGCCAATGCGCCGGCCGGAGAGCCGGACTCGGCCTCCGTGAGGCCGGGCGCCGTGACCGCGCCGGCCCGCGTGTGCCTCGTCGACGACCCGGCACAGCTGCTCTTCACCGGCCTCGTCGGCGGCTACGGCAAGGTCACGGGTACGCCGCTCTCAGCCGCCTTCGTCGGGCGCGCACCTGCCGGCGACGACGTCCCCGACCACGTCCAGGCGGCCGTGGGCTATCTCGGCGAGGGATTCATCCTCGAGGCCACGCGCCTCGGGCTCGGCACCTGCTGGATCGCCGGCTCGTTCGACCACACCGGCGCCGGCAAGCTGGTGCACCTCGAGCCCGGCGAGCAGGTGGTCGCGGTCACGCCGCTGGGCTATCCGACGCAGCAGCAGACCAGCGGCGAGCGTCTGCTCCGCACGATGGTCAAGGCCTCAGCGCGCCTGAGCGTGGAGAAGCTCGCGCCCGGGATCCTCGACGGCGGCTGGCCCCAGTGGGCCATGTCTGCCGTGCAGGCCGCCCGGCTCGCGCCTTCTGGCGCCAACCGGCAGCCGTGGCGCTTCCGTCTGGAGGGAGACGGCCTCGTGATGGGACGCGCCGACAAGCTCTACTGGACCGCGCCCATCGACTTCGGCATCGCGCGCCTGCACGTCGAGCTGGGCGCGCAGCGCGAGGGCGTCAGTGGCTCGTGGACGATGCTCCCCGCGCCCGACGTCGCGCGGTTCACGCCGGCGGACTGACCGGCCGTCCCACACCCGGCGTCAGTCGTACAGTTCCGGCCGCCGTTCGCTGAGGTAGTCGGCAACACCCCGCGACTCGTCCGCCACCGCAGGGTCCATATCCGCCCACACCACGGTCTCGCCGCGGCCGGCGTCGCAGAGCACCCGGCCCAGCGGGTCGACGAGGCAGCTCCCGCCCTCGAACACGTAGCCGGACGCCGCCCCCACGGCGTTGGCGTAGGCGACGAACGCGTGGTTCTCGAGCGCGCGCGAGCGGACGTAGGCGCGATGATGCCCGCCCCAGGGCTCCATGTTGGCGCTGGGCACGAGGAGACACTGGGCGCCGCGGAGCGCGAGCGTGCGCGCCGGCTCGGGCAGCTCGATATCGAAGCAGCAGAGGACGCCGAAGCGCACGCCGCCCCACACGAACGGCGGCTCGAGCGCGGCTCCGGGCGTGAACACGGCCTTCTCGCGGTCGAAGAGGTGGGTCTTATCGTAGACCGTGAGCAGCTCGCCGTCCGGCGCGAGGACGATCGTGGTGTCGAAGATGCAAGTGGCGCTACCGGTGGCGTCATGGGTCGCATCATCCGCCGTTGTACCACGCTCGGCGCCGGCGCCCAGGCGCGCCAGATTGGCGACGAGGCAGACGCCGGAGTCGGCGGCCATCCGCCGGAACGCCGCGACGCTCGGCCCGTCGAGGGGCTCCGCGAGCTCGCGCATCCGCTCCGCGGGAAAGCCGGTGAGCGCGTACTCGGGAAGTACCACGAGCCCGGCTCCTGCGCGGGCGGCCGCCGCGACGGCTGCGCCGGCGGCGGCCAGGTTCCGCGCCTTGTCCCCGTCCGCGGGCCGCAGCTGGACTAGCGCAACGCGCAGCGGATCTGTCTGGCCGGCCTCGGTCGTCATGCGGCCATGTTACTCGTCCGGCCGCTTAACGTTCGCTTCATGTTGGCCGGGCAGACCGGGACTGTGTCAGGAACTCCCAGACGCCACTGAACCAAGAGACAAGGATGGTGATCGACATGAAGGCTAAGCTGATCGCACTGTTCGCCGCGGCACTCATCGTCGTCGGAGCCGTGGCCGTCGCGGCCGTCGCAAGCCCGGATGGCAACGGCACCAAGGACAGCTCCAGCAAGAACGAGAAGCAGCTCAAGAACCGCGACAAGTCGCTCGACAAGGTCCGCGGCGTCCGGGAAGGCTCGAAGTCCGATGGGCGCCAGGACGCTCGCATCGGCGACGAGAAGAGCTGGGACGACGCCGGGTACGACGATTCCCGCTACGACGGTGCGCAGAGCAACGACGGCGACAAGGACGACGTGACAGCCGGCGCCGCGCTCACCACCACCCCGACCCTCACCTCTTTCGACGACTCCCGGGAGAAGGCCGGGCGCGACAAGGACAGCCGCCACAAGGAAGGCACGAAGGCCGACCGCCGCACCGACCGCACGCAGCACGTCGATGAGCTCTTCAGCTGATCAGACGTCCGGGGACTCACGTCTCGCCGCGAGGGCGGGCAGGCCGCAGGGCCGGCCCGCCCTCGCGGCTGCCCGCGCACGCTCGCATGAGAGTGCGCCCGTACGGGGATATGCAGTTCCGTGAAAGTGCTGGTGGTCGAAGACGAGGTACGGCTTGCAAGCGCCCTCGAGCGCGGGCTCTCGAGGCAAGGGTACGCGGTCGACGTGCTCCACGACGGCGGCAAGGCCCTGACGCGCCTGCGCAACTGCCACGAGGAGTACGACCTCGCCATCCTCGACGTCATGCTGCCGGGGGTGGACGGCTTTCAGATCTGCCGCCGCCTGCGCGACGATGAGATCAGCCTCCCGATCCTGATGCTCACCGCCCGCGACGCGACCCGGGACAAGGTCGAGGGTCTGGACAGCGGCGCCGACGACTACCTCGTCAAGCCCTTCGAGTTCGAGGAGCTCTTCGCCCGGTTGAGGACGCTGCTGCGGCGGCCCTCGCAGGTCCTGCCGCCGCGGCTCGAGCTCGCCGACCTCGTGCTGGAGCCCGACTCCCGTAAGGTCACGTGCGGCGGCGAGCAGGTGCTGCTGACGGCCAAGGAGTTCGCGCTGCTCGAGTACTTTCTGCGCCACCCGGGCGAGGTGCTCTCGCGCGACCGGCTGCTCACGCACGCGTGGGAGTACGAGTTCGACGGCTTCAGCAACGTCGTCGACGTCCACCTGAGTAACCTGCGCAAGAAGATCGACCGGCCGGGCCGGCCCCGGCTGTTCCACACGGTGCGCGGGGTCGGGTATGTCCTCAAGGCTTGAGCCGGTCAGCGGCGACACGTTCGCCCGCGCGACCAGGCGTCTCGTCGTCCTGTTCGGCGGCATCGTAGTCGTGCTCGTCCTCGCTTCCACGGTGCTCGTGTACGCGACGATCACGGCCGACCTGCACAACGTCCTCGACAAGAAGGTCGTCAACGAGGGTCGCGAACGCGTGCTGTACAGGCAGGCGCTGGTCCGACTCCGCTACCAGGTCCTCGCGATCGACGGCGCCATCTTCCTCGTTATCGGCGCGACCGGGCTCTGGTACGCGCGCCGGACGATGAAGCCCATCCGCGACGCGCTGGACAACCAGCGGCGCTTCATCGCCGACGCCTCACACGAGCTGCGCACGCCGCTGGCCATCATGAAGGCGGACTTCGAGCTCGCCCGCACGGGGGACCAGGACCCGGAAGAGCTGCGCGACGCGGTCGACAACGGCGCCGAGGAGGTCGACCGCATGAGCGCGATCGTCGCCGACCTCCTCATGCTGTCGCGCATCGACGCGCGCGAGGAGCATCTGGAGCCCACGCGCACGGATCTCGACGCGCTCTTGCGCGACACGGTCGGGAAGCTGAACGGGCTCGCCGGGCTGCACGAGGTGGGGATCGCGTATCAGGGCGACGCCGGGGCACTCGTGCTGCCCGCCGACGGCCCGCGGCTGCAGCGCGCGGTGCTGAACCTGTGCAGGAACGCGATCGAGCACTCGCCAAGAGGCAGTGAGGTGACCCTCAGCCTGCAGCGCGAGCGCGACCAGGCGCGAGTCGACGTCACCGACCGCGGCGACGGCATGACGCGCGACCAGCTGACGCACGCCTTCGACCGCTTCTACCGCGCCGACCACTCGCGCCAGTCGACCACGGGAAACAGCGGCCTCGGGCTCCCCATCGCCAGGTGGATCGTCGAGGCGCACCGAGGCACGCTCACCCTCGCCAGCCGGCCGGGCGACGGCACCGTCGCGACCATCCGGCTGCCGCTCTGATCCCGCCCCCCTGTCCTGCCACCCGCCCGCGAGGCGGCGGTAGAATCGGCGCCACCGACGGAGGGAGCGCCCAGATGTACGCAGACAGCGTAACGCCCACGGCTCGCGGCCCGGCCGCCGCCCGCGGCCCGGTGGCCGTGATCGGGGCCGGCCTGACCGGAGCAAGCTGGGCCGGCCTCTACGCGGCCGCAGGCCTCGAGGTGCGCCTGCACGACCTGGACGAGGAGCGGCTCGAGGCCGCCGTGGAGCGTGCCGCGGCCGCGGCAGGCTTCCTCGCGGGGAGCGGTCTCGCCGACCTGCAGACAGCCGAGCGCGGCGTGGAGCTGCTCGCGGGGACCGCTGACCTTGCGGCGGCGGTCACCGGAGCCGCCCACGTGCAGGAGTGCGTGCGTGAGGACCTGGCGCTCAAGCGCGAGGTGTTCGCCGCCATCAGCGCCGCGGCGCCGGCCGAGGCGCTCATCTGCACGAGCTCGTCCGGCCTCTCCATCAGTGACATCCAGACGGCGGCGACCGGCCCGGAGCGCTGCCTCGCCGCCCACCCGTACAACCCGCCGCACCTCGTGCCGCTCGTGGAGCTCGCGCCCGGCGCGCTGACTTCGCCGGAGGCGATGGACCGCGCCGCGGCCTTCTACGCGAGCGTCGGCAAGGAGCCGGTCAGGCTCAGCCGCGACCTGCCCGGCTACCTCGCCAACCGTCTCTCGGCCGCGCTCTGGCGCGAGGCCGTGGACCTCGTGCTGCGTGGCGTCGCCACCGTGGAGGACGTCGACAAGGCCGTCAGCTGCGGCCCCGGCCTGCGCTGGGCCGCCATGGGACCGCACCTCCTCTACGACCTGGGCGGCGGCGAGGAAGGCATCGTCGGCCACGTGCAGCACCTCGCCGCGGTCAAGGAGGGCATGCTCCGCGACCTCGCGACGTGGACCACGTTCCCGCCCGAGACCGCCGAGGCGCTGGACGCCGGCCTCGGCGAGGAGAAGGGCGCGCGCAGCTACGACGAGCTGGTCGCGGAACGCGACGCCCTGCTCGTCGCCTACCTGCGCGCCCGCCGCGAGCAGCGCGGGGGTTGACGCCCGGCCGGCCGGCCTTCGCCAGCTCCCGCCCAGGCCGCGGGACGGTCATCCCTGCATGACGATGTACGACGTCTCGTACAGCATTCTGTACAAGATTCCGTGCGAGAGTCTGTACAGCGACTCCGCACGCACAACCCCGCGCCTCACCCAGTTCGCGACCAGCAGGCCCTCCACGCGGCGGAAGTGGCGCCCGTCGTTGCTCAGCAGCGTCGCGCCCCTGCTGCGTTCGTGCGCGGCGATCATGAGGTCCATGGCGCCGGGTGGCCTGCCACGCTTCTCCAGCTCGGCGCGGATGTCGCCGTAATGCTCGGCCGCTGCCACGTCGAGCTTTCGGTGAAGTCGATGAACGGGAAGCAGGCCGCCGACCAAAAGGGGATGCCGCCGAGCTCCGGGTCCTGCTTCGCCAGCCGCTGGCGCAGGCTGTGCATGGCGTCGGCGGCCTGCCGGAACGGCCCACGGTGATCCGGCTCGGCGCTCCGCCCGTAGTACCAGTCGCCTTCGTGGCGAGCGAGCACGTGACTGCCCTTGACCTGGACGACCAGTACGCCCGTGCCGGGCACGACGCAGAGGAAGTCGATCTCGCCGGCGAGCTGCCGCCGGTGGTGGGCGACGTCGAACGAGTGGAGGACGGTCCAGCCGGCGGTGTCGGGGCCGGTGGCTGCGCCCGCCGGCCCCCTGCACTGCCGGCCCGCCGCGGCGAGCGCCTCGAAGATGGCGTGCTCGCCGTCGCTCTGCGTGGTCTCGCTGATGGTGGGAGGGATGAGGTGCATGCACACCCGGGTCGGTCGGGCTCGGTCCTGACATCCTACAGCGAACCCCGCCGGCCTCGGCTGGCTTGCACCGGCCGGCGCGACGTCAACGCGAGTCCCCGCTCGCGGGCACGTGTTGGTGACATACTGGTCGGGACCGTTTTACCGCGCGTCCGAGTCAGGGGCAGGCCCGCAGGAAGGGCACGGGGATCACCATGGGCTGGTTCAGGTCCGACAGGGAGAAGTACGACACGCTCGCGACTGCGTGGGTCCTTCCGGAGCCCAAGCGCTGCGTCCAGTGCGGGGTCTGCTCGTTCAACTGTCCCATGGCGATCGACGTCCGGCGTCACGTCTGGCGCCGCGAGCCGGTCAAGGACAGCCGCTGTCTCACGTGCGGGGAATGCGTGAAGCGCTGCCCGCGCGGCCTTCTCCGCTTCGAACCGATCGCGGACGCCGCGGCCGCCGCCCGCGCGACGGGGAGCCGCTGACATGGCCCGTAGCCATCTTCTGATCGGCCTCGGACCGGGGGCCGTCTCAGCCGCCGAGGCGATCCGCGGCGCCGACGGTGACGCCGAGATCGTCGTGGTCGGCGCCGACCCGCACGGCTACTACTCCCGGCCAGGCCTCGCCTACTACTTGGCCAAGGAGATCCCGGAGAAGTGGCTCCGCCCGTTCACCGCCGCAGACTTCGCCCGCCTCGACCTGACCATCGTCAACGAGCGCGCCGCCGCCATCGACCCCGGCGGACACCGGGTGATCCTTGAGAGCGGCGGCGAGCTCCCCTATGACCGCCTGCTCATCGCCACCGGATCCACGGCCATCCCCGCCAGGGTGCCCGGTGCGGAGCTTGACGGTGTGGTCAAGCTGGACGACCTGGACGACGCCCGCGACATCATCCGCAGGAGCCGCGACGCCAAGGCGGCGGTCGTCGTCGGCGGCGGCATCACGGCCCTCGAGATCGTCGAGGGCCTGCGTGCGCACGGCGTGCACGTGGACTACTTCATGCGCCAGGACCGCTACTGGCGGAATGTCCTGTCGGAGACCGAGTCGCGCGTGGTCGAGCAGGGGCTGCGGGATGAAGGCGTACGGGTCCACAACTTCACGGAGCTCGCCGGCATCCTCGGCCGCGACGGCCGCGTGGCCGGAGTCGAGACCGACGACGGCACGCGCATCCCGTGCGATCTGGTGGCCGTGGCGATCGGCGTCCGGCCCCGCATCGAGCTCGCGCGGGTCGCAGGACTGGACTGTGCGCGCGGAATCCTAGTCGACGACTACCTGCGCTCGAGCGCCGAGGACGTGTTCGCGGCCGGTGACGTAGCGGAGACCACCAATCCCGTCACGGGCCGCCGCACGATGGAGGTGCTGTGGAACTCGGCGGTGCTCAAGGGCCGCGTCGCCGGACTGAACATGGCCACGGAGCCAGGCGAGGTGTACCAGAGCGGCGTACCTCTCAACGTCACCAGACTGGCCGGCTGGCACACGACCATCATCGGGACGGTGGGCAGCGGCAAGGACACCGACCTCGAAGGCCTGTCGCGAGGTGACAGCCAGACGTGGTCCGAGATCGGCGACGCAGTGGCCGTGGAGACGCAGGCCGGCGGGGCTCGCTTGCGGCTCGCCCTGGGAGAGCGCAACCTGGCCGGCGCCGTCGTGATGGGCGACCAGGCCCTGTCGTTCCCGCTGCAGGAGCTCATCGAGGCGCGCGCCGACATCGGCAGCATCGCGGCCGGCCTGAAGGCGACGGGTGCGGCGGTCGCCGAACTCGTCGAGGGCTTCTGGTGCGAGTGGAGGGAGCAGCTTGTCTAGGCGGGCGCCCGAACTCTCGGCGGGCTCGACGAGGGCGCCGGGCTCGTCGACGGCGCCGGGCTCCATGACGGCGCCGGGCGCGCCGTCAGCGCCGAGTGCGAGCGAGCGGTTCGGCGCGCTCGGCCACTTGCCGGAGCTGGCCTACGCGCTCGCCGCCATCGTAGCCGTCACGGCGCTCTACGGCGTCGCCTACTCACAGGCGAGCGCCTTCCCCAGCGCGTCCAGCCTCATCGGGCACGGCATCGGCATCGCCGGCTTCATCCTCATGCTGATGACGGCGACCCTGTACTCCCTGCGCAAGCTGCGCACCGACGCACGCTGGGGCAGCACGGCCGCCTGGCTCAAGTTCCACATGGTGACGGGCCTGGTGGGGCCGTACATGGTGCTCCTGCACACGGCCATGAAGTTCAACGGGCTCGCCGGGCTGGCGATGCTGCTGACCGTCGTCGTCGTCGTCAGCGGCGTGGTCGGCCGCTACCTCTACACGAGGGTACCGCGGACGGCCGAAGGCACAGCGGCCGCGGCGGGCGATGCCGACCGGGAGCTCCGCGGCCGGCTCGTCAAGCGGCGCAAGGCGCTGGCCACTTGGCACACGTTCCACGTGCCCCTCACGTGGGTCCTCTTCATCGCCGCCTTCATCCACGTGGTGGCGGCGCTCTACTACGCGACGCTGCAGCGCTAAGGCAGGCGAAATGGCGACGAGCAAGCGACCAGGGTTCTTCTCCCCCACCGGGGTCGCCGTGGCCGTGGCGCTCGCCGTGGTCGTCATCGCTCTCACCCTGTTCCTCGGCCCGGTGCTGTTCAGCCCCGGGTCGCTGAACTCGCAGGCCAAAGCCGCGTCGCTCGGCGGCGTCGCCAGCCACGCTCAGCTCGGCAACGACTGCGGCGCCTGCCACACGGCGCCGTGGAGCTCCCTGACCATGGCCGACAAGTGCCTCGCCTGTCACGCCGACGTGGCCGCGCAGATCAGCGGCAAGACCGGGCTGCACGGGACGCTCGCAGCGATGCGCTCGGCGCCGTGCGGCGGCTGCCACCCCGACCACCGCGGGGCCAACGGCGCCCTTACTTCTCTCAACGAGAACAGCTTCCCGCACGACGTCACCGGCTTCACCCTGAGCGGCCACCGGGAGAAGGCGAAGGCTGGCAGGTTCACCTGCGCCGACTGTCACCCCAACGGCTACGCGACGTTCGACCAGTCCATCTGCGCGACCTGCCACGCCGCCATGGACGCCACGTTCATGACGCAGCACGAGGCCGCCTTCGGCACAGACTGTCTGCCGTGCCACGACGGCAGCGGCAACGCCAAGGTGGACCACAGCAAGTTCCCGTTCAAGCTGACCGGCAAGCACGCCGGGTTGCCGTGCAACGCCTGCCACGCTGGCGCCAAGTCGATCCAGGACTTCCAGAAGACGCCCCCAGGACTGCAACTCCTGCCACGCCAAGGACGACAAGCACAAGGGCTCGTTCGGGACGCAGTGCGGGTCGTGCCATACCACCGCCGCCTGGTCCGGCGCCACGTTCAACCACACGATCTTCCCGGTGAACCACGGCACCGACAAGCAGCAGTCCACCTGCCAGACGTGCCATCCCAACGGCACGACGACCTACACCTGCTTCGGCTGCCACGCGCACACCACGAGCAACGTGGTCGGCGAGCACGAGGGCAAGTCGCTCGCCCAACTGACGGATTGCATCAAGTGCCATCAGGGCGGAGGCAGCGGCGGCGATTGATGATCTACGACCTTCAGCACCGGCAGGTGGCGCTCCTCGTCATCGACGTGCAGGGCGAGTACTTCGACGAGGACGGCCCCGCCTACGTGGAGCATGCGCGTGACATCGTCGGCAACGTGAACCGGCTGATCGACGCGTTCCGGATCCAGGGACTGCCGGTCGTGTTCGTCAAGCACGCGCATCGCGCCGACGGCAGCGACGCCGGCCGCATGGGCGACTTCTCGGCGCCCGACGAGGAAGACTCGTTCGTCGAGGGCACGCCGCGCGTGGAGCTCATCCCCGGGCTGCACGTGGAGGCGCAGGACGTGGTCGTGGTCAAGCGCCGCTACAGCGCCTTTCTGGGCACCGACCTCGAGGCCGTGCTGCACACCGCCGGCACGCGGGCGGTCGTGATCTGCGGCCTCATGACGAGCTTCTGCTGCGAGACCACGGCGCGCGACGCCCACGGCCGCGACTACGAAGTGCTCTTCGCGGCCGACGCCGTCGAGGGCCCGGACCTCGAGGACGCCGTAGGCGGCGAGGTCCCGCACGACGTCGTGCTGGCGAACACGGTGACGGCGCTCGGCGCCGGCTTCGCCGAGATCGTCACCACCGACGACGTCATCACCCGGCTGGGCTGACGGCGGCCGCGGCGGCGCGCAAACGCCCGCGTCACACCCAGTTCGCGACCAGCAGGCCCTCCACCCTTAGGAAGTGGCGCACGTCGTTGCTCACGAGCGTCGCGCCTCCGCTGCGCGCGTGCGCGGCGATCATGAGGTCCATGGCGCCGAGCGGCTTGCCGCGCTTCTCGAGCTCGGCGCGGATGTCGCCGTAGTGCTCGGCCGCGGCCTCGTCCCACGGCAGGACTGAGAGGCGCGAGACGAAGTCGCCGATCTCGCGCCTGATCATGGCGCCGGCCGGATGTCGCGCGGCACCGTACAGCAGCTCGGCCAGCACCACAGCGGAGATGGCCAAGGCGTCCGGACCTGCCTCGTCGAAGCGCTCCTTGACCAAGGCCGGCCTGCTCCGGAGCACGTAGCTGCAGATGTTGGTGTCCAGCATGTAGCGCATCAGAAGAGATCCCGGTCCTCCGGAGCCCGGTCCGTGCGGTCAGCGAGGAAGTCCTCGGGCACCTGCGACGGCCGCGCGAAGAAGTCGTCCCACCCCTCGGGCTTGGGCCGTAGCACAACGGCATCCCCCTGGCGCTCGATGAGCACCTCGCGCCCCGGGAACCGGAACTCGGCCGGCAGCCTCACCGCCTGGCTGCGGCCGTTCATGAAGAGCTTGGCGGTCTGAGCCATCGCGCACCCCCGTGGTATATACCCTTGATATATACCACGGATGGCGTTGCTCATGCGCGAATCTTGAGTCGCCGCCCTCGGCGAGGCCAGAGTGACGATGCCCCCGGGGCGTGGACAACGCAGCCGCGAGAAGGCCCGACAGCTCGCACACCTGTGAGCGTGTCGGCCTCGGGCGACGGCTTCAATGCGCACGATCGGTGCTCGCAGTGGACGTTTCGACCGGTTCCGAACACGACGGAGCACCGGCCGGGAGGACGCTCGCGCGCCGCCCGGCCGGTGCTCCGTCAGAAGAGCCGTCGCTACTTCTTCTTGCCCTTCTTCTTGCTCTTCTTGTCCTTCTTCTTGTCCTTCTTCTTGGCCATCGTTCGCTCCCTACTCCATAGTCGGCACGCAATCGTGGGACTGTCCTACCCACCAACGCGTGGTATTCACTCTCGCTAGCTGATCTTGAACTTGAGCGCCGCGCTGAACGTGCCCGCGCCGGACGCGTTCACGCCGCGCACCTTCCAGGTGAGGTAGACCTTGCGCGGCAGCGCCTTGTTGGCCTTCCAGGACAGCGCCGTCGCCCCCGTCTTCTTGAGCAGCAGCTTGGCGCCCTTGTAGACGCGCACCTCGTACGTCGTCGCCGCGCCGAGCTTCTTCCACTTGAACGTCGGACGCGTGGTGGCGACGGTCCCCTTGGGCGAGACGCCGGCGGCCTTGGCCGGCTTCGCCATGCGGCCGAAGAGGATGTTGTGCGTCGACCACGTGCTGTTGGTGATCCGGTACTTCCAGTATCCGGACGGCCACAGGCTACCGTCGCCCGCGCCCTTCACCGCGAAGCTGGCGCCCGTCCAGCCGGTGACCGCGGTGACGTCCACGTAGCCCTGCACCTCGTTGGGGTCGGTGACGCCCATGGCACCGAGGAACGCTGGAGCGAAGATGCCGTCGAAGGTGGCCGCGACGCCGTTCTGACCGTGCGCACTGAGGCCGGCGAGACCGGTCGCGTTGAACGTCGGCGGGTCGATGTCGAGCCAGTGCATGTCGGTCACGAACAGACTGCCCTGGAAGTCGCGGGCGGGATTGGCCGAGCAGTCGACGATGAGGCCGAACGCCGCGCCCGCGTCGCCGCTCTGCGACGCCACCGGGTCGGTCACCGTGGCGTGCACCGTGAACGTGGTGGAGGCGGTGAGCGTCGCCGGATCGGCGGGATCGACGGAGACGAGCGCGTCCGGGTCCCCGAGGATCGCGACGGAGTCGATCTTCTGCCCCGCAGCCTTCTCGAACGTGAGCGCCAGCGGCGTGCCCGCGGCCAGCGGGCCGCCGGCGAGCTCCGTCTGGAACAGTTGCGGCAGAGACTGGGTCGTCGGCATGGAGTTGATGAAGCCCATCGCGTAGACCTCGCCGTCCCAGAAGCCGGCCCCATACGCCATCACCGGCCCCGGCGCGGTCGTGCCCATGCCCGGCGGGGCCGGCAGCGGCGCCGGCATGAAGGCCGTGCCCGGCGCGCCGTAGGTAGACGCGCCCGGCGACCAGGTGATCGGGCTTGCGCCCACGGCGAAGGCCGCCGGCGCAAGCAGCAGCGTGAGCAGGAGAACGCCGCAGAGCAGCGGCAGCAGCCGCCGGCAGCGAGCACTCGAGACTCCTCGAATCATGATCAGTCCCTCCTCGTCGTTGTCGTGACAGTTGTCGGCGAGAAGCGGCCGTCACTTGACCTCACCTCGGGCGGGCGGGAACCCAGGGGCGCATCAATGTTCCGTCAGGCGCACGCGGCGGGCACGCCGCCGAAGAAGCTGCCGCTCGCCGGCGGCGAGACCTACTCGGGGAACGCCGCGGGGGACTTCGTCGCCGCGGCCCCGTTCGCGTTCTTCGCGGCGCCGGTCGCCTGAGCAGGTGAGTGCGCCGGCGGATTCTTCGTCCGCCGGCGCACTCGCACAGGTGGTCAGGGCACGCTGATCCCGTTGACGAAGATCGCCTTCGGCATCGAGAAGCGCATGGCGCCCGGACTACACACAGCGTTGCCCGGGCGCGCGTCGCCGACCATCCCGGCAAGGTTGTAGGCCTCGGCCCTGGACATGTCCAACTTGCGCTCCAGGAAGTCGACCATGTCGCGCATAGCGCAGCTCGTCGCCTCTTCCATCGTCATGCCCCAGCCGCAGGTCATGAACTCGGTCGGGCTCTCGATCATCGGGCGAGGAAGCGACTGCCCCCTGAGCACCCCGACGCGGAGTGTCACGACGGAGGAGACCTCGAGCCCGGCCGCTGCCGTCTCCCCATCCCCGATGATCGCATGGGCATCCCCGAGTGCGAGCAGCGCTCCCGGCACGAACACCGGCAGGTACACCGTGTTGCCGACGCACACATCCTTGTGATCCATGTTCGCGCCGTGGTCACCCATGTAGAGGTTGGAGACAGGATGGCCGGCAGGCGCCACGCCCAGCGTCCCTAGCATGGGGCGCACAGGGATACGTACGTCATCGCGGTAGACGATGACGCCGTTCTCGACGCGGGCAATCTTGGTGAATGCACCTATCGGGTCATCCTTCAGGAAGCCGAACTCGCCAGGATACAGCGGCGCGGAGCCCTGCTCGCCGACCTCTATCTGCAGCAGGTCGACGGCGAGCACGTCGCCGGGCTCGGCGCGATGGACGTAGATCGGCCCCGTCGCCGGATTGAGCAGGTCGTGGTCGAGCTCTTCCGGGTCATCGTCCGGCGTCCGGATGAAGCCCCCGAAGCAGTCGTGGCACTCGACCAGGACGACGTCGCCGTCCAGCACCTCGAGCGCCGGGGGGTTCGTGCTGTCCATTGAGTAGACGACGTTGTCGCTGCCGATGAAACGCACGCCGTCGCCGCGCGAATCGTCCATGTCACGTGTCCTTGAGTGCGTCACCGAGGAACACCTCGATGACGGTCGGATCATGCCGGACCTCCTCCGGAGTGCCCGTTGCCAGCGTCTTGCCCTCGGCGAGGACGTGGATGCGTTCGCACAGCCGCATGATGAGCCGGAGGTCGTGGTCGACGATGAGGATGCCGCAGCCGAACTCGGCACGAACGCCCATGATCGTCTCGAGCAGCGTGTCCGACTCGACCTCGTTCATGCCGGCCGCTGGCTCATCTAGCAGCAGGAAGTAGGGCCGGCCGGCGAGAGCGCGGGCGATCTCGACGCGGCGCTGCGCCCCGTACGGCAGGTTGAGCGCCTGAACGTCTGCCCGCGACGAGAGTCCGAAGCGGGCCAAGAGCCGGTCGACGTCGGCCCGATGGTCGACGCCCTTGCTGGGACGCCCGCTAACGGACCCCACCTGTACGTTCTGGCGCACAGTGAGATGCCCGAACAGGCGGATGTTCTGGAACGTGCGCCCGACGCCCATGTGCGCGATGCGGTTCGGCCTGAACCCCTCGACCTCTCTTCCGCTGCAGCGCACCGTGCCCGCCGTCGGAGAGTAGACGCCCGAGAGAACGTTCAGCAGCGTCGTCTTGCCGGAGCCGTTCGGACCGATCAGTCCCACGATCTCGCCTGCGGCTACCTGCAAGGAGACCCCATCAAGGGCGTGCACGCCGCGAAAGTGTTTGCTGACGCCGACCGCCTCCATCACTTTCGAGGCTGCCACCGGCGTTCGTGCCGTGGTTGTGCCTTGTACGGCAGCCATCTCAGCCTCCCTCCTTCTCGCTGCCTACCTGCGGAGCGCCCGGAGGCGTCTTGCCGGGGAAGAACCTGTCCCTCCCCCTGCGCACCCACTCGTCGAGCTCCCACCAGCTGAGGATACCGTTGCGGCGATAGATGAGGATCAGCAAGGTGATGATGGCGAGGATCATCTGCTGCAGGCCACTGATGCGTGGCACCTCCATCCCGAAGAAGCTGCCGCCCTCGAGGTTGTAGAGGACCTGCGAGATGACCGTGACGACGGCCGCGCCGAGGATGGCCCCGGACATCGTGGCCATCCCCCCGATGACGAGCATCGAGAGCACCGCGAACACCTGGGTGTAGTAGAACTGCGAGGGGTCGAACGCCAGGTTGAACTGCGCCCAGACCGAACCACTCAACGCTGCCAGCGCGGCGGAGGCGACCCAGGCGATGTACCTCGACTTGACTACGCTGACGCCCGTCGCCTCAGCGGCGAGGGGGTCCTCCCGACTGGCCTGCAGTCGCAGGCCGACCCGGGAGTCACGGAACATCACGCCGACGATCACGGCGAAGCACGCGAAGCCGAAGGCGCCCCACAACGTCGTGTTCTGGGGCAGTCCGTAGACTCCCTGGGCGCCGCGGGTCATGCCGAACCAGTTCGCGTACACCCCGTGGGCGATGACCAGGAGCGCAAGCGTGCTCATCGCCATGGCCGTCTCCTTCATGCGGCACAGGACGACGCCGATGAGGGCGGCGACGATCGTACCGGCGGCCGTGGCCACCACGATCGCCGGCAGGAGCTTCCATTCCGTGTTCAACAGCCACGACGGCATGCTGTCGAACACGTCGCTCTTGATCACCGCCGGCACGGTCAGCCACGCGGTCACGTAGGCGCCGATGCCGACGAACGCCGAGTGACCCCAGGAGACGACTCCGGAGTTACCGGTGAACATCTGAAGGGCGATCACGATGATCACCGTGATGAAGAAGTTGGGGATGATGAGCGTCAGGCTGCTGCCGGTGCCCGCGCTCAGAGCGCCCACGATCGCGATGATCAGGAGGACGCCGATGAGCAGGCCCGAGGTCTTCGTCACACTGCGAACGTACAGTGACTTGCGCAGGCGATCCATCAGGCACGCTCCGCGACGGGAGCAAGAAGGCCGTTGGGCTTGAAGTACAGGATCACGATGACGAGGAGCAGCGCGAACGGGTCGCTGAAGGGCGCCACGCTCGTCGGCAGGACCGCGATGAAGAAGACCTCGGCGGCCGCGAGGATGAAGCCGCCAAGCACTGCCCCAGGCAGGCTGCCCAGACCCCCGATCACTGTGGCGATGAACGCCTTGAGGATGGGCGTGAAGCCCATCCCAGGGTCGACGGAGCCGCTGCGCGAGATCCACAGCACGCCGGCGACTCCGGCTAGCAGGCCGCTGATCACGAAGGCAAGGGCGATGACGCGGTTCGCCCTGACGCCCATCAGCCGAGCGACGGAGAAGTTCTCGGCCGCCGCGCGCATCCCGATGCCGGCGATCGATGTGCGCATGAACAGGAGGAGCCCGAGCAGGCAGGCGACGCCCGACGGCGATGGTGATGATGCTCAGCCAGCTGATCGAGAGGGGGCCGACGTGGACGGCACGGATGAAGATCGTCGGGCCCTCGATGCCCTTGGTCCGGGGAGAGACCGCAGCGCGGAAGACGTTCTGAATGATGACCGCGAGCGCGAAGGAGCTGAAGAGCAGCGTGAGGAAGCTCGCGTTGCGCAGCGGGCGAAATGCGAAACGCTCCATGAGCAGGGAGGCGATCGTGGCGAAGGCGATGCCGACGATGATCGAGATCCACCACTCCACGCCGTTGAGAGTGAGCAGGTACATCGTGTAGCCGGTGATGGTCAACAGCTCACCGTAGGCGAAGTTGACGAGGCCCATGACGCCGAACACGAGCGCCAGGCCCAGGGCCAGCAGGGCATACATGCTGCCCAGACTCAGCGCGTTGATGATCTGCTGGCCGATCTCGGCGGCACTCATGTGGCATCCGCTCCCAGGTAGATCTCCTCGAGATCGACGGCGCTGAGGAGCTCCTCCGCCGATCCCGCCATCTGCATCTCGCCGGTCGCGAGCACGTAGCCGCGAGACGCGACGTCGAGGGCAAGGCTCACGTTCTGCTCGACCAGCAGCACGGTCACGCCCCGCGCCGGCAGCTCGCGCAGCAGCTCGAAGATCTGGGCCACGATGCGCGGCGCGAGGCCGAGTGAGGGCTCGTCGAGCAGCATGAGCCTCGGCCTGCTCATCAGCGAGCGCGCCAGCGCGAGCATCTGCTGCTCGCCTCCCGACAGCGTGCCGGCGAGCTGCTTCGCGAGCGCTCGCGCAGGATCGGGAAGAGCTCGAACATCTCGTCCATCGTCGCGGCGACTTCGGCCTTGTCCTTGCGCGTGGCCGCCCCGATGCGCAGGTTGTCTGTGACTGAGAGGTGGGCGAAGATGCCGCGTCCCTCCGGCGTCAGTGCGATGCCATGCCGAACGATGTCCTCGGGCTTCATGTGCACGATGTCCTGGCCATCGAACTCGATACTACCGACGGACGGCTTGACGAGGCCTGCGATGGTGAGAAGCGTCGTGCTCTTGCCCGCGCCGTTGGCGCCGAGCAACGTCACGACCTCTCCTGCGATGCACCTCTATCGAGACGTCGCGCACTGCCACGATCGGACCATAGCCGGACGTGACGTTGTCGAGCTTGAGCAGTGGTCGGTCCTGTTCCAACAGTCTCAGACTCCTCTCTTACCAGCCGGCGTAGGGGGCGATCTTGGACTCGTCGAAGCGGCCGGCCTCGCAGTCCGACAGGGCGTGGTCGATGATCGCGAGGGCCTTGTCCGCATCGTCGCTGGCCGAGGATCAGCGGAGGCGTCATCTCGACGACGTTGGCCAGCAGGCCGCAGTAGATGACCAGCAGCCCCAGCTCGAAGCAGCGGTACACGAGTTGAGCGGCGAGCCGGGATGCGGGCGCCTTGCTCGCTCGGTCCTCGACGAGCTCGAAGCCGAGCATCAGACCCATGCCGCGCACGTCGCCGATGGACGGATGGGTGCGGGCCAGGTCGCGGAGACCGGACCGCAGGTGCTCACCAAGGGCACTCGCGTGGGCCATCAAGTCCTCGTCGCGGATGACGTCGAGCGTCGCCAGCCCGGCAGCGCACGGAACGGGAGCTCCACCGAGCGTGTAGAGGTTGTAGATGTCGGCGTCCAGCAGCTCCCTGCGCGCGACCACGGCCGAGAGAGGCAGGCCGCCGCCGAGGGTTTGCCGGCGGCGAGTGCGTCGGCAGTTATGCCGCTCTGCTCGAAGGCCCACATGGTGCCGCTGCGACCCAGACCGACTTTGACCTCGTCGAAGACGAGCCAGATGCCGTGACGGTCGCAGAGCTCCCGAAGAGCGCGCAGGAACCGGGGCGGGGCCGGGACGTCCCCGCCGTCCGACTGCATGGCCTCAAGCAGGATGCGCCGCCGTGTCCTCCGCGGGCGAGACGTTGGCGAGCACGAAATCCTCGAGATAGGCGAGGCACTGCAGCTCGCACTCGTCCGGGCCCGAGCAGCCCCAGAGACAGCGATAGCAGTAGGGATACGGGACCTTGGTGATGTTCCCCGCGCCGATCGTCCGCGCCTGGGTCGAGTGGCCGGAGAGCGCAGCTGAGCCGGCCGTCTGGCCGTGGTATGCGCCGACGAAGCTGATGAGGCGCCGCCGCCCCGTCGCCACCGGCAGGAGCTTGCCCAGGCAGTCGTTGGCGTCCGAGCCGCTCGTACCGAACCACGCCGCCCGCGGCGCCTCGCCCGGGAACGACGAGCAGAGCCGCTCCGCCAGCTCGATCGTCGGCGGCGCCGGGTAGCTGCAGAGCATGGTGGACCAGGAGCGGTCGAGTTCGGCCTCGACGGCACGCCGGACCGCCGGGTGTCGGCTCCCCGTCTGCAAGACGCCGCCGGCGGCAATGAGGTCGAGATACTCGTTGCCGTCGACGTCCCAGACGCGCACGCCCTCCGCCCGCTCGAGCACGAACGGGTAGAAGCGGATCTTGTGCACGCTTCCCATGGCCGCGGCCTCGCGGCTCAGCCAGGCGTGCGTCTCGGTCAGCCGACGTTGGTCCACCCTATGGTTCCTTTCGGTGCCGGCCGGCGGGGCACAGAACGCCCCGCCGGCCTCTCGTTCGCCCCTCTCAGACAGTCGCCGCGCGGCTCACAGCGGCGCCGGCACGTAGTCCGGATACGGCAGGTACTTGACGAAGGTGAACTTGTCGCCGTCCATCTTGAGCAGGCACACCTCGCGCTTGGCCTGCCGCGTGGTCGGGTCCATGACGAAGTTGTCGGTGGTGGCCAGCTTGACGCCGCTGAGGTTGGCGATCGCGTCGCGCAGCGCCGTGCCGCCCTCTCCGCCGCTCTTCTCGAGCCCGGCCTTGAGGACGTTGATGAGGTCGTAGCCGTTCGCCACGATCACCGTCTCCGGCGGCTTGCCGGTCTTGGCCTCGAAGGAGTCGTAGAAGTCGCCGAGCGTCGTGCCCGGCTCCGGATAGGCGAACGTGGTCAGGATCATCCCGTCGAGAGCTTCAGGCCCGGCCGAGAGGATGTCCGGAGTGTCGTTGCCGTCCGACGTCACCACTGGTATGTCGACACCCGGCCGCCTTTAGCTGCTTGAGGAACACGGGGGTGTCGGGCATGAACATCGGCGTGTAGATCATGTCCGGCTTGGGGCTGGCGTTCTGGATCTTGGTCACCTGGGCCGAGAAGTCGCCGGCGCCGAGCTTGTAGTCGGCGGTACCGACGATGCTGCCACCGAGCTTCTGGAACACATCGGCGAAGTAGGTGGGCAGGTTGGCGGAGTAGGCCACGTCCTGCGAGCGCAGCAGATACGCGGAGCGGTAGCCCAGGTCGGTGTAGCAGTAGTTGGCCATCGCCGCGCCCTGGACGTTGTCGCCCATGATGTACTGGAACGAGTACTCTCCGTTGTCCTTAGGAAGGTTCGGCGCTGTGCCGTCGCCGGTGTCGGACGGGATCTGCTTTGCCGTCGCCAGCCGGTTGATGGCAGTGACGTTGTCCGACGTGGTGCCGATCATGTACTGGATGCCGGAGTTGATCAGCTCCTGCGCGGTCTGAATCGAGAGCGCCTTGTCGTTCTTGTTGTCCTTGTACTGGAGTTCGAGCTTCATCCCGTTGATGCCGCCAGCGGCATTGATCTCGTCGATCGCATACTCGACGCCTTGGAGGATCGGCGTGTCGTAGGACGAGTAGCCGTCGCTGAGGTCGGCGGAGTAGCCGATCTTGAAGACTCCGCCGGTGCTGGCGCTGCCGTCGCCGCTGGGCGTGTCGCTGCCGCCACAGGCGGCGAGCCCCAGGGCCAGCGCCACGATCAGCAGCATGCCGATGATGAGGTACAGCTTCTTCACTTCATCCCCCTTGGTCTGGGCCGCCCGCTACGCGGGCGGCACCGCTCCTACCTCGTGCCCAAGAACGCGTTCGACTGTGGACGTCTCTTCTCCCCGAGCCGCTCGTGTGTGTCGTCACCCCCCTGAGAAGCTGCCGGGCCGAGCAGCCCGCCGCCAATGGCCGTGCAGAGCCCCGCCAGGATGCCACACCGATGCGGCACCGAATCCAGCAGGATGTATTCGGATGGTGAGTGGTCGAGTCCGCCGACTGGGCCGAGCCCGTCGAGCGTAGGCAGCCCCTCGGCTGCGGTCCAACAGCCGTCCGACATGCCACCGGTCGTCTGCCCGCCGACGGCGAGCCCTTGGCCGCTGGCGAGCCTCACGGCGGACGCGAGCAGGAGGTCGCCCGCAGGCGTGCTCTGGATCCCCGGCCATGTCCCCAGATTCGCCACAGCCACGCTCAACCCGTCGTAGTCGCCGGTACGAGCGATCTCCTGCAGAGCCCATTCGAAGTCGCTCTGGGCCGGCGCGCGCACGTCGATCACCGTCTCGTGCGTGCTGTGGGACGACGTTCGCGATCGTGCCGCCGGCGATCGTGCCGGCGATGACCGTCAGTCCGGGGCGCGCGCCGTCGAGTTCGGAGACACGCAGCACCTCGCGACAGAGGCCGAGAATGGCGCTGCGACCGAGACCCGGCTCGGTGCCGGCGTGGGCGGCGACGCCCTCGACGGCCAGTCGCAGCCAGGCGCCAGTCTTGCGGCCGCTGACGAAGTCGCCATTCTCCCGGCCGCACTCGAGCACGAGCACGGCATCGGTGCCGGTCAGCGCGTCTATCGTTGCGAACGGCACGACCCTTACTTCTTCGTCGGGCACGCTGTGCAACTCGACGGAAGCGAAGGCTCGCGGGCCGGCGGCGAGCGCCTCCATGGCTGTGAGCGCGAGGAGGAGGCCGCCCTTCATGTCGGCGACACCCGGTCCGCGGGCGACTCCGTCTTCAACGGTCATCGGATGCGCCCTCGCCGTGCCCGCCGGGAACACCGTGTCGTGGTGCCCGAGCAGGACGATGCGGCCCGAGCCCTCTCCCTTCAGGCGACACACGAGATGTCCACCGCCGTCCCGCGGGACGATCTCCGTCTCGCAGCCGAAGTCGGCGGCCCAGCCGGCGAGGATGCCGGCGATCTCCTCCCGACCATCGGGAGAGTCTTCTCCGCTGTCGACGGCGCAGAGCGTCGCCAGCCGTCCACGAAGGTCGCCTCACGGGTGCGCGCCCGCGCGACGGCTTTCGCGGCGGCGACCGACGCGGCGCGCATCGTCTCGGGATCCCGGTCAGCGAAATCCCATGAAGCCTCGCCGTGTTGCCGGCCAAGACACCACGCCCCAGCCCCTCGGCCTCGGACACCGTCAGGTAGTCACGCTGGACGGCGCGCCCGAGCACGCGCTCCAGGGCCTCGCGCGCCATGCGCGCCGAGAGCCAGAACACCTCCGGCTCGGAAGCCTCGTCCGAGCCGTACAGGATCTTGCCTGCAGGCACGACGCCGAGCAGCATCTCGAGCTCCCGGTCGATGCCCAGCGTGGCCCATGGCAGGAACTCGGAGAGATCGATGTAGACGAACGGCAGGATACTGGCGATGTACGCCGCCTCCGCCATCCACGGATAGCCGCCGTGGATGAGGACGATCGGCTGGTCCATATGGTCGTGCAGGAGCCCGAAGACGTCCTGCGGGCGCACGTGCGCGAGGACGATGTCGGGATCGCCGCCGCCGCAGTGGAGGTGCATGACGAGGTCGTGACGCCTGGCGACGCGCAAGGTGGCCCGCAGGCAGTGGTCGCGCACGACCTTGCCCGGGCCACGGTCCTTGGGCCACCCGGTTGCCCGCCACTGTTCGTAGGCGGCGCCGGCCTCGGCAGCCGTGGGGTCCCCCACGTCGAGGCCGGTCCGGTAGGCGATGATCGACTTGAAGCCGACGGTGTGCGCGTCGGTTGCCGCCTCCTCAAGGCGCTGATCGAAGCCCGACTCGAAGTCCGCCCAGTTCAGCTCCAGTCTCTGCAACTCCACGATCAGCGGCTCGATGCGCGCCACACGGTGGACGGGCACGCCGAGGCTGCGCCTCGAACTCGGCGCGGAGGACAGGCGGCTGCGGGATAGCCCTCGTCGGCGATCACGGCCGTGATGTGCTGCTCAGCCATGAGCCCGGCGCAGTAGCCGGACGGGTCGGCGGCGATGGCGGTGGCGCGTGCTGCCGCTAGCGCCTCCGGCTCCGGCTGCCACGCCGAGCCGCTCGGCCAGCCAGCGCCGCGCCGTGAGCGCGAAGACCGTGCCGTCGCGCAGGCTGTGCACCTGTTCGGCAAGCGCGGGATCCGTCTGCCCCGAGGAGAGGAAGCACATGCCCATCATGGTGAGCCGGTCCTCCCAGCCGAGCGGGTCGAGCCCCACGAGGTCCGCGGCGCGAAACCCGTGGCAGTGGTTGTCGATGACGGCAGCTCCTGTCAGGTCCACCATTCTCTCGAGTGCGCTCACCTCAGCTATCCCTCCCGACATGATGTCCGGGGCCTAGAAGCGCCACAGGTGCTCCCGCACGAGGTCGTCGATGGGCCGCCCCTCGTCCGCCTCGGCTTCTGCACGGCGGACCGCGATCGTGCAGTCGTGCAGGAGATCGCCCATGGCCGCACGCAGGACCTCGGACGCCTCCAGGGCGTCCGCCGCGGCGCTGAGGCTGGACGGGCAGCTGCTCGTAGCCGGCGGCCGCGCGCTCCTTCTCGCGTTAGCGATCCGGGGTCGACCCAGCACGGCTCGGGCAGCTTCATGCCCTGCTCGATGCCATTGAGTCCGGCGGCGATGATCGCGCCGGGCAGCAGGTACGGGTGCCCGGCGCAGTCCGCCGCCTTGAACTCCATGTTCGCGGTGTCCTGGCGGCCACCGACCATCCCGGTGATGAAGCGCAGCGCCGCCTCGCGGTTCTCGTGGCCCCAGACGCGGTACGCGCCTGCCCAGTGCTGCGGCTGCAGGCGCTCATAGGACGGGCACCGTGGGGCAGGCGATCGCGACGATGGCGCTGAGCTCGGCGAGGACCCCGGCGAGGAAGGCCTCGCCGGGGGCCGTGAGACCGATCACCCCGTCACCGTCGCAGAAGAGACTCTTGCCCTCGAGGTCGTAGAGACTGAAGTGGAGGTGGCTGCCGTTGCCCAGGCCGGGCACGGTGACCGGCGAGAACGACGACCGCCAGCCGTACTGCGCGCTGAGCGCGCGCACGGTGTGGCGGAAGAGCACGTGCCAGTCGGCGGCCGACAGCGGGTCCGCCACCCCAAGGGAGACCTCCATCTGCCCGGGCGAGTACTCGGGGTGGAGCTGGGCGACCCGCACGCCCTGCGCGCCCAGCGCGTCGAGGAGATGCGGAGGAGAACTCGTGCGTCAGAGCCCAGGCGTTGGAGCTGTAGCCGGGGCCGCGGTGCACAGGCACGGCGGAGTCGTCATCCGTGGCCTCAGCCGAGGAACCACTCGAGCTCGTAGGCCATGCGCACGGCGTAGCCGCTCTCGGCCGCCCGTGCCGTCATCCGCTTGAGGAAGCCCGCGAGGACAGAGCGAGAGCGGGGCGCCCTCCTGATCGTAGAGGTCCATGGGCGCCCAGGCCCACTCGGGCGTGGCCGCGAGCTGCACCACGGCGGCGGGGTCCGGCAGCATGCGGATGTCGCCCACCGGCCCCTTGATGGCTTCGGTGGTCGTGAAGTGATCGTTGCTCAGCACCAGCGCCCAGAGGATCGAGAAGCCCGAGCCCGAGCGCACGAACGACGCCAGGTCCTCCAGGCTGAAGCACTTCACCCTGGTGATGCTTCCGCTGTCGACCATGGTGGCAACCAGGTGCCGCACTCCGGCAGCTCGAAGCTCTTCCACGAGGCGCTCGATGTGCCTCTCGTCGTCTGTCGTCACAACGCCTCCCACGCTCAGTCGGTTTCCCTGACGATCTCGCCCCAGGTGGTGCCGGCGCGCAGCCGCTCGAGCTCCTCTATGCGCGGCTTGGCTTGCGCGCCGAGCTTGACCGACAGTCCGGCGATCGACCGCCTCGA
Source organism: uncultured Thermoleophilia bacterium (assembly GCA_963717965.1). Taxonomy (GTDB): domain Bacteria; phylum Actinomycetota; class Thermoleophilia; order UBA2241; family UBA2241; genus CAIXSE01. The sequence goes on from CAVQXS010000010.1 coordinate 58,575, forward strand.
TGACGGCCAGTCCCGGAACCATCGTGTCGAAGGGCGAAGGACCATGGACGGTGCGACGTGATGACGTGCTCGGGCGACCTCGGCCACAGGGCTCAGCCACGGATCGGTGAACAGGACGATCTGGGCAGCCCTGCTTCGGCGGCGCGCCTGCGCGAACTCGATGGTCGAGTTCTGGTACCTGCGGTAGTCGAACACGACGAGCACGGTGCGCTTGTCGACGTCGATAAGCTCGTCCCAGCCGGGCGTGGGCGCGGCGACGACATGCCGGCACTTGGACCGCATCATGTTGAGGTGGGCGAAGAGGAAGAAGGCGAAGATCTGGCTGAAGCGACCGCCGGTGCAGCACACGGAGTACCGGGAGTCCGCGAGGATGTCGACCACCGCGTCGAACTCCGCTTCGGAGATGCCCGCAAATGACTTGTCGAGCTCGACGCGTAACACGGTGAGGCTGCGCTGGAGAACACCGCCCAGATCCTGCCCGCCGGACTCAGGGTACTGGGCGAGCGACGAGGTCAGCTTCTCCTGGACCTCGTGCCGCAGAGCCTCCTGGAACTCGAGGTAGCCGTCGAAGCCGAGCTTGTTCACGAAGCGCATGACCGTGGGCCCGCTGGCCCCCGCGCGCTGCGCCAGCTGCGCGACGGTCTCGAGCCCGGCGATCGGATACGAGGCGAGGAAGACGCGAGCGACCTTGCGCTCTGCAGATGTGAGGGAATGCATCCGCTCGTGGACCAGGTTCGCCAGACCCTGCGGCACATCCAGCACTCGGCCGTTCCCCGTCATCACTCCCCCAGTGCCCATGGCTCGCGCTAGGAAGAAAGATTACGGAACGGCCGGAAGGGCGTCAATAGGGAATGTTCGTTCCAGAAAGCCCATGAGGGCTCCGCTCGGCAATCGCCCCGCCCCGACCGTTCACGCTTGTCCGCATGGCCCTCCCACTCTGGCACTCCACCTGAGAGCGTCAGCGTCAGTCAGGCGCCAGCCCGAGCTGCTGCAGCATCCCCAACTGGTCCGTCACCGACCAGTGCTCGACGACCTTGCCGCCGGCGAACCGGCTGATGTGGATCTCGCTCCACGACGCCGATCTGCCGGTCGCCGGCAGGCCGAAGAACGGACCGCGCATGGTTCCGCCGCCGATGATCCGCTGGACCACCTTGTCCCCTTCCGCCACCACGTCCTCGACCTCGTAGCGCAGGTCCGGGAATGCGGCCCGGAGCATGCGCACGAGCTGCTTCATCCCCTCCGGGCCGGGAGAGATCCCGGGGGGAGGGTCGTCGTGCTCGACGTAATCGGCCGCGTAGCACTCCTCGATGGCCCCGAGATCGCCCTGGTTGATCACGCACTCGACCAGAGCGGCAGCGATGGCTTTGTTGTCCTCTTCCGACATCGCTCAGCCTCCTTCGTCGACGTCTCAGACTACCGCTCGCCGGGCGGGCGCCGGGCGTTGCGCGGCGTTATTGCGCGCGCAATGCTGGCGTTGGGTGCTAGCATCTCGCCATGATCTACGCCCTGAGACATCGGCAGGTGGCGCTCCTCGTCATCGACGTGCAGGGCGAGTACTTCGACGAGGACGGCCCCGCCTACGTGGAGCATGCGCGTGACATCGTCGGCAACGTGAACCGGCTGATCGACGCGTTCCGGATCCAGGGACTGCCGGTCGTGTTCGTCAAGCACGCGCATCGCGCCGACGGCAGCGACGCCGGCCGCATGGGCGACTTCTCGGCGCCCGACGAGGAAGACTCGTTCGTCGAGGGCACGCCGCGCGTGGAGCTCATCCCCGGGCTGCACGTGGAGGCGCAGGACGTGGTCGTGGTCAAGCGCCGCTACAGCGCCTTTCTGGGCACCGACCTCGAGGCCGTGCTGCACACCGCCGGCACGCGGGCGGTCGTGATCTGCGGCCTCATGACGAGCTTCTGCTGCGAGACCACGGCGCGCGACGCCCACGGCCGCGACTACGAAGTGCTCTTCGCGGCCGACGCCGTCGAGGGCCCGGACCTCGAGGACGCCGTAGGCGGCGAGGTCCCGCACGACGTCGTGCTGGCGAACACGGTGACGGCGCTCGGCGCCGGCTTCGCCGAGATCGTCACCACCGACGACGTCATCACCCGGCTGGGCTGACGGTCCTCGGCCGGCTCAATCGCCGGGCAGGGACACGACCAGCCACGCCGCGCTCGTCCACGACGCTGGCGACGAGCTGATGCCGGCTCTCCACCGAGGGACCACGCCACACGTCGACGATAATCGGGTCGTGTTGCGCGGTCACAGGAGCACAGCCGACCCGGTCGCGCTCGTGTCGAAATCGTCCGGCAGGTGACAGGAGACGAGGCGCTCGCCGACGGCATGCGGCTGCGGGCACTCGGTCGTGCAGATGTCCATGCGGAACGGACAGCGCGGATGGAACCGGCACCCTTCGGGAGGCCGGACGGCGCTGGGCACGTCGCCCTCCAGCACCTTCATCGTCCCCCGGTCCTCCGGATCGGGAGACGGAGAGCTCCTCAACAGGGCGACGGTATACGGGTGGCGAGGGGCGTCGAAGATCTCCCGCGCGGGGCCCTGCTCGACGATGCGCCCGAGGTACATCACCGCGAGTGAGTGTGCCATGGACTCGACGACGGCGAGATCGTGGGCGATGAAGAGATAGGTGAGGCCGAGGCGCTGCTGGAGGTCGTCGAGCAGGACGAGGATGCGCGCCTGGACGGAGACGTCGAGCGCGGAGGTCGGCTCGTCGAGCACGACGAGCTTCGGATCCAGCGCCAGGGCTCGAGCGATGGCGATGCGCTGGCACTGGCCGCCGCTGAACTCGTGCGCGCGGCGCCACAGGTGCTGCGTCCCCAGACCGACCATCTCCAGCAGAGCAAGGACGCGCGCCTCCAGCTCCCGGCCACTCATGCGCGACTGAGCCCGAAGCGGCTCGGCGACCAGGTCGTGGACGGTCATGCGCGGGTTCAGCGACGAGTAGGGGTCCTGGAACACCACCTGGGCGTCACGCATCATCTTGCGGCGCTGGCGCGTGCTCAGGTCCGTCAAGTCCGTGTCGAGGAACCGGATCGCGCCCGAGGTCGGCTTGACCAGTTGGAGGACGGCACGGGCGGCTGTGGACTTGCCGCACCCTGATTCGCCCACCAGCGCCAGCGTCTCGCCCTGGGCGATCGCGAACGAGACGTCGTCCACGGCATGCACGGTATCCACCGACTTCTTGCCCAGGCCGCGGCGGATGTGGAAGTGGACCGTGAGGTCATCGACCTGGAGCAGGCTCACGAGGCCGCCTCGCGGTCGGGCACCCCATCCGTCTGGCCGGTCGCCCAGAAGCAGGAGACCCGGTGGCGGTCGCCGACCTGCACGGGCTGCGGCTTGGCGGTCGGGCAGACGTCGAGCACGTGCTTGCAGCGGGGATGGAAGCGACACCCGGTGGGCGGAGTGATGAGATCGGGCACCGTCCCCGGGATGGTCTGCAGCTCCGACGCGGTGTGGCCGTGAGGCAGGCACTCGTAGAGCGCGATCGTGTAGGGGTGGCGCGGCCGGCTAAGCACTTCGACCACCGGCCCTTCCTCGACCACGCTGCCGGCGTACATCACGGCGATGCGGTCGCACGTCTGCGCGGCCACGCCGACGTTGTGCGTGATGATCACCTGGGCGACGCCGAACTCCTCGCGCAGCCTGAGCAGCAGGTTGAGGATCTGGGCCTGGATGGTCACGTCCAGCGCGGTCGTCGGTTCGTCGGCGATGAGCAGCGGTGACCCGCAGGCCAGAGCCATAGCCATGCACACCCGCTGTCTCATGCCGCCGCTGAACTGGTGCGGGTAGCGCTTGAGCGTCTCGTCGCTGGCCGGGAGGCCCACCTCGGCCAACGCCTTGCGTGCGGTCTCCCGCGACTCACGTTTCGAGACGCCCTTGTGAATACGGACGACATCCTCGATCTGATGACCGACCTGGAAGACGGGGTTGAGCGACGCCAGCGGGTCCTGGAACACCATGGAGATCTCGCGGCCGCGGAGATCCTGCATCTCCCTATCGCTCTTGGCCAGGAGGTCCTGGCCCCGGTAGCTGATCTCGCCGCCGGTGATCTCGGCCTGCGGCCGCTGCAGCAGGCCGAGGATGGCGAGCCCGGTGATGGTCTTTCCACAGCCGGACTCGCCTACCAGGCCGACGATCTCGCGGTCGTGCACGGTGAGGTCCACGCCGTCGAGCGCCTTGACCACGCCGCGCATGCTACGGAACTGCAGCCTGAGGTCGCGCACCTTGAGAAGCTCGTCCACGCCTACCTCTTGGAGCGCGGATCGAGGACGTCGCGCAGGCCGTCGCCCACCAGGTTGAACGCCAGCACCAGGATCAGGATGGCCAGGCCGGCGAAGGCGCCGATCCACCACTGATCCAGGATGTACTCACGCCCCTCCGAGATCATGAGGCCCCATTCCGCGACGGGCGGCTGGGCGCCGAGCCCGATGAAGCTGAGTCCGGCGACGGCCAGGATCACGGTGCCGATGTCGAGGGTCATCTGCACGATGACCGGCCCGAAGGAGTTGGGAAGGATGTGACGCGCGATGATGGTGAAGTCGCCTACCCCCATCGTCTTCGCGGCCTCGACGTAGGGCCGCTCGCGGAGAGACACGGCCATGCCACGCACGAGCCTCGTGTACCAGGGCCACCAGGAGAGGACGATGGCGATCATCGCATTGCGGATGCTGGGGCCGAGAAAGGCCACGAACACGATGGCCAGGACCAGTGACGGAAACGCGAGAAACACGTCGCAGATCCGCATCACCACCTCGTCCAATCTGCCCCCGAAGTAGCCGGCGATGCCTCCTATCGGCACGCCGATGAGGACGATGGCGGCCGTGACCACGAACGAGATCACCAGCGGAAGACGGGCGCCGTAGATGACGCGGCTGAGCACGTCGCGTCCGTAGTTGTCGGTGCCGAGGAGATGCTTCGCGCTCGGCGCCTGGAGCCGTTCCGTGAGGTTGGACTCCCCGCGTCCTTGAGCCGGGTAGGGCGCGATCCAGGGGCCGATCAACGCCACGACGATCGTGAACACGATGATGATCAGGCCGGCGACAGCCAGTTTGTCCTTGAAGAACACGCGGACGTTGTAGCGTGCCTCGTCGAGCGACGACTGGTGGCGCACCCGCCAGTCTGCCAGTCGTGCCGTCTGGGCGACCTCCATGCTCCGGCTCCTATCTCAGCGCGATCCGCGGGTCGACGATGGCCTGGGCGAGGTCGACGATCAGGTTGGCGATCACGTAGACGAACGCGATCATGACCGTCACGCCCACGATGGCCGGGTAGTCGGCGCCCAGGATGGACGTGGTCGCGTAGTAGCCCAGGCCCGGCCAAGCGAAGATGAGCTCGACGAAGAACGTGCCCGTCAAGGCGTTGGCGAACGTCAGGCCGACGACGGTGAACACGGGTCCGAGGGCGTTCTTGAGCGCCGCCTTGTAGAGCAAGCTCCGTGGCGGCACGCCCATCGCCCTCGCCATGCGGATGTAGTCGAGGCCCATGGCCTCGAGCATCGAGGAACGCGTCATGCGCATGATCACGCCCATCGGATAGGCGGCCAGCGTGATCACCGGCAGGATGAAGTGCCTGCCGGCGTCCCAGAACGCCACCCAGTTGCCCGTGATCAGCGCGTCCACCACCTGCATTCCGGTGATCGAAGTGATCGGATGGGCCTGGGCGACCGCGATGCTGGTCTGGCCGGCTACCGGAAGCAAGTGGAGCATCCGGAAGAACAGGATCTGCAGCATCAGTGCCAGCCAGAAGGACGCGATCGAGACCCCGCCCGTCGAGAACAAGCGCATCACGTGGTCGAGCCAGCTGCCCCTCATGTGCGCGGTGGTCACGCCGAGGATGATGCCGAAGATGGTCGCCACGATCAGCGCGGCTATGACGAGCTCGAGCGTGGCGGGAAAGAAGTGCAGGATGTCGTTCAGCACGGGGCGCTTGGTGCGCAGCGAGTCGCCCCAGTCGCCGGTGACAAGGCCTCTCATGTAGATCGCGTACTGCTCGTACAGCGGCTTGTCGAGGCCCAGGATCTTGGTCGCCTCGGCGATCTGCGCCGGGCGGGCGTTGGCACCCACGTAGGTCTGGGCGACGTTGGAGGGGACGATGCGCGCCATCACGAAGGTGATCGACGCGATGCCCAGGAGCACGAAGATCGCGAGCGCCAGTCTACGGACTACGTAGGCCCTGATCGTCAAGCGCGGCCTATCCTCTCGAGGTCAACCGTTCTGCCGCGAAAGCAACACGATGGGCGGCGGCCGGCACAAGAGATAGCGGGCCGCCGCCCATCGAACGTCGCACCGTCACTTGGTGATCTGCGTCCAGAACTGCACCTGCGGGTAGTTGAAGTTGATCGCCGAGTCGCTGTACTTGACTGTCGCCAGGTGAGCGGCCACGGTCTGATCGTCGAACAGGAACGCGGCGATCGCCTGGTCGACGAGCATGTTCTGCGCCTTGTCGTAGGGCACCAGCGCCGCCTCTGGATCCGTGGCGCTCAGCTTGAACCCCTCGGCCACGAGCTTGTCGAACTCCGGGTTGTACCAGTAGGACCAGTTGTAGCCCACTTCTTCTTCGGAGCCGAACATCGGTACGAGGTTGTCGACGCCGTCGGGAAGGCTCGGCCACCAGAGCTGGATGGCCAGATCCTGGCGATCTGCCGCCGGTCCCCGTGCCTTCGCTGCATCCGCGGTGTTGAGCAGGGCCTTGATGTTGACCGTCACCCCGACTTTCGCGAACGCCTCTTTGATCAACGGCGTGTAGGCGGCCTCGTTGGAGTTCTCGGACGTGTACGTGAGCTCGAGGGTGAAGCCGCCGCCCGGGTATCCGGCCTCGGACAGAAGCTGCTTGGCCTTGTCGAAGTCGGTCGTGTACTGGTGCACCGTGCCGTCCGTGTTCGGCCACAGGTCGATCGGGACGGGACCCCTGGATTGCGTGCCGTAGCCGCCGGCGCCGACGGTGATGAGGTCAGCGTAGGGGACGGCGTACGAGAGCGCCTGGCGCACCTTCTCGTTGTCGAGCGGCTTCCTCTGCGTGTTGAAGAACATGAGGTACGAGTTGAGGCTCGGACCGGTGTAGACCACGAGGTCGGGGTTCGCCTTGAGCGCATCGACCTGGTCGCGAGCCACGAGGTTGATCGTGTCGACCGCGCCGGACTCGAGCAGCTGGCGCTGCGTGCCCGCATCACCGACGAACTGGACGACGACCTGCTTGAACTGGTTGTCCTCCCAGCCTCCCCACCAGTCCGGATTGGCCTTGAAGACGACCTCCTGCTCGGCGGTGTACGAGTCCATCATGTACGGCCCGGTCCCGGCCTCGTGACCCTCGTCCCACCAGGCCTGGTCCTTGCCCTTCGTCGAGGGGCTGAACATCCAGGTGGCATAGTCCGCCGACATGATGCGGTCGATCGGCGCCGGCTCCGAGAGCACGAACTTCACCGTGTAGTCGTCGACGACCTTGACGTCCTTGATCGGGCTGAGCAGGTAGGCGGCGCCCAGATTCAGCTTCATCGTGCGGTCGATGGAGTACTTCGCCGCGTCCGCGTTGAACGGCGTACCGTCGTGGAACTTGACGCCCTCACGCAGCTTGAACGTCCAGGAGAGACCGTCCTTGGCGGCGCTCCACGACGTCGCCAGGCCCGGCGAGAACGGCTCGGAGCTGCCGGCGGGGTTGGCGTAGACCAGCGGTTCATAGCAGTTGGCCATGTACATGACTTCGGTGCTGTAGCTGGCGCTCGGGTCCCACGTGGTGACGCTGTAGAGCGAGGCGACGCGCAGGATGTCCGACGTCGACGCGGCGGGCGATCCTGAGGTGTCGGTGCTCGAGCTGGAACTGCCGCAGCCCGAGGCCAGCAGGACGCCGGCGAGCACAACGATCAGCACCACTCCCCATAGTGTGGCGGTCCTCCGAGTGGATCGAGCTCTGACGTTCATGCGCTCCCCCTTGTTCATGCCCCGGATGCGGTCGGGGTGCATCGACAGCGGACCCCGTGACCATGCCCCCCGAGGTGGTCGCCCGAATGAAGACACCGGGCGCCGCCTTGGTGAGCGCATAATACGGCGGCCCCACAGGGGGTACAACAGCCAGATCGGTCCGTTCCTGGACGACCGCCGCACTGGAGGCGATCGCTGACAGCGGGAGGAGAGCGCCACAATGAAGATCACCGCCGTGCGCGTCGAGACACTCGAGGTGCCGCTCGATGCACCCTTCGTCATCGCCTCATCGGCGCTGGCCGCCAACCCTTGCGACCTGGTGCGCGTCGAGACTGACGAGGGGCTGACCGGCTTCGGCGAGGCGGTCCCGGCCTACGAGTTCACCGGCGACACACTGTGGTCGGTGCAGGACGTGATCGGCGAGTACCTTGGTCCCTCCGTGATCGGCCGGGATCCCTTTGACATCGAGGCGATCGCGCGCTGCTGGGAGCGCGAGCTGTTCACGGTCGGCAATCAGGCGGCCCGGGCAGCCCTCGAGATGGCCCTCTGGGACCTCCAGGGCAAAGCGCTCGGGCGGCCGCTCTGCGATCTCATCGGCGGCCGGACCCGAGACGGCCTGGTCGAGGAAGTCACCTGGGCCTGGGACACGCCCGAGGCCCTCGCCGACAAGACGCGGCGCATGCGCGCCGAGGGCGTCACCGCGTACAAGGTCAAAGCAGGCGACGCGCCGGAGAGGGACGAGCAGCGCGTCGCCGCCGTCCGCGAGGCGGCGGGCCCGGACGCGCGCATCACCGTCGACGTCAACCAGGGTTGGTGGGACGCCAGGACGGCGGTGCGCGGGATCAAGCTGCTCGAGCCCTACGACATCGCGTTCGTGGAGCAGCCGGTGCGCATGGACGATCTGGAGGCGGCCCGGTTCGTGCGCGAGCGCGTGGACGTGCCCATCGCGCTCGACGAGAGCGTGAGGGGGCCTCGCGAAGCGCTGGCCTGCGTCAAGGCCGGCGCCTGTGACGTGTTCGTGATCAAGCTCATGAAGACCGGCGGCATCCTGGGCGCCATCAAGGTCAACGCCATCGCCGAGGCCGCCGGCATCCCGGTCGCGATGGGCAACATGGGCGAGAGCTCGCTCGGCCTGGCGGCCCACCTCCACGCCAGCATCGCGCTGGCCAACGTCGACCACTGGGACGCCGACCTGCCGTGGCGCCCCGGAGGACTCAAGCGCGACATCGGCAGCGGGCTCACCGGCGAACTGCGTGACGGCGTCTCGACGATGCTGGTCCCCGAGGGGCCGGGTCTGGGCATCGAGCTCGACGAGGAGGCGATTACCGCGCAGCGCGTGACGCGGCGCTGGTGATCGGCCGCAGCCCGACATCTCCCCCGCGCCTGCGGAAACTGGCGACGCGAGCACTTTCAACGAGCCGTCGGCAATCCTTGCAGTCAGCCGGAAGGTCGACTTACAGTCAGCCGACCATGTCAGGCTCCGGACTCATCTCCCGATTCGTCGAGGCACGGCTGCTCGAACCGCTCACCGACTCGCCCGCGGTGCTCATCCACGGACCGCGCCAGTTCGGCAAGACCACGCTGGCACGCATGGTCGGCGAGCCGCGGGGCTACGCCTACTTCAGCTTCGACGACGAGACGGTCCGCGGCGCGGCCGAGCAAGACCCACTCGGCTTTGTCGGCGACCTCCCCGAGCGCGCGATCCTCGACGAAGCCCAGCTCGTTCCCGCGGTGTTCTCCGCCATCAAGCCCTCCATCGACCGGGATCGCACAGTGGGGCCGGAGGACGCTTGACCGCCGCACCTCCTCCCCCCGCCCCTCGATACCTAGGCCACATCGTGCTGGTGCGCTCGCTGACGAAGGCGCAGATCGGCGAGCCCCGCGCGTACTTCAACGCCCGCTACCTGCTCGACGCCGCGGCCGCCGCGCCGATCCCGGCCACCAAGAAGCTCGGCAACCTCACGCGAGCGTTCGTCGAGCGCGCATTCGCGGAGATGCACTGGCAGGCCGACGAGGCCGAGATGGTGCGCTTCCACAACAAGGCCATCGACGAGCCCGACCTCGGCAGCCTGTGGCTGCTGCGCGTGGCGGCGCAGAACGGCGGCCTGCTGCGCAAGTACCGCGGCGCCTTCACGACGACGCGCCGCGGCCGCGAGCTGCTGATGGCGGGCCGCGAAGGCGAGCTGTACGCCGCGCTCTTCGAGTCGTATTTCGAGAAGACGCGCCTCGCCTTTCTCGACGGCTACCCGGACGACCCATGGCTGCAGCAGCAGGTGCCGCAGATCCTCTGGCTGCTGCACTCCGCCCCTGCGGGCGCACTGACCGTGGGCGAGATCGCCGCCGAGGTGGTCGTCGACAAGACGCTGTGGACCGATCGACCCTGGGCATCGGCGTTCGAGCAACTCTGCGACACCGTCGCTCACCGGCTGTTGCGCCACATGGAGGACTTCGGGTTGGTGACGATGGCGTCGAGACCGACCGGCCTCGACCGTTATCGCCCGTGGCCGGAAAGGCCGGTGCAGGTCACCCCCCTGTTCACGCGGTTCGTGGCGCCGGCGCCAGGGTCACCGCGGTTCAACTGACCGGCGGGAGAGACGGCCGCGAGACGGTCGCGAACCGCCAGAGTGGCCTCAGTCCTGCTCGGGCCCCGCGCTCTCTGCGAGCTGACGCAACTCGGCCAGGACGACGGGCAGGTCGTCGTTGATCGTGCCCCACACGATGTCCGGGTTCACACCGAAGTACTCGTGGATGATGAGCCTATGCATGTCGCGCATCATCCCCATGGGACGTCCGGCCACTGCTGAATGACCTCATCGGGGATGTGCGTGGCGGCCTCGCCAAGCACGCTCAGATTTGACGGACGCGTCGACGAGCATGCGATCGGCCAGGAACTCAGCCTTCTCGAGCCCACTCTTCAGACTCATCGCCGTCTCCGCCGCGTCGACCACGTCGGCGACACGCAGACGCCAGTCCCTACGCGGCGCGGATGGCCTCGCTCAGCACCTCGTCGCGGATCTCCGGGCGCAGCCCGCCGGTCGTGACCACGTCGACCTGCGCGCCGAGGAGGTCCTCGATCTTGTACCGCAGCTCGCAGACGCGGAAGAAGCTGAGTGGCGTGCCCGGCTCGTAGTCGACGAGAACATCGACGTCGCTCGCCTCAGTGGCGTCACCGCGCGCAAGAGATCGAAAATGGAGAGTTCGCGCACACCCATTGACTGGAACTCCGCTCGATGCGCAGCGAGTATGCGGAGCACGTGTTCGCGATCGACCATCTCGGCCACCTTCCTTTCAACGGCATTGTCGCACGGCCGTGGTCAGCTGGGGTGTCGGCGTGGTCCGCAGGCGCGTCGGCGCCGCTCGGCATCAGCACGCCGGGCCAGCCGAACATCTGCCGCGGGGGACTCCGTCGCCGCGGCGCCGTGCGGGTTCTTCGCGGCGCCGGCGAGCTGACGCTCCCACCGTCGTGTCAGCTCGCGGACTTGAGCGGCGGTATCGTACGCTCGGGCCGCGTGCGTGCCAGATCGTAGGCGGCCTGCAGGTTGAGCCAGAAGTCGGGCGTAGTCTCGAACGCCTGCGCGAGCAGCCAGGCCGTCTCGGGCGTCACGCCGCGCTTGCCGCGGACGAGCTCGTTGACCCGCTGCACCGGTACGCCGATGTGCGCCGCCAGCGCCACCTGCGAGACGCCGAGCGGCGCCAGGAATTCCCGGCTCAGGATCTCTCCGGGGTGCGTCGGGATGCGGTCCTCGGGAAGCAGCATGTCGCTCCTAGTGGTAGTCGGTCAGGCGCACGGCGTTCGCGTCACCTTCGCTCCAGCGGAACACCAGACGCCACTGGTCGTTGACTCGGATGGAATACCAGCCCTGCATCGCGCCTCTAAGTGCCTTCAGCCGATTGCCCGGCGGCGACCGCAGATCTTGGAGAGCCGCCGCGGCGTTCAGCAGATCCAGCTTCATGACCGCAGCCTCGGACACTCCCGGAGGGTACCGCCAGACGCGCGCCGACCGCCTTCCGTGGAACAGGTCCTCCGTCGCTCGATCGCCGAACGACGCGATCATCTCGAGAAGACTAATGGACTCACGGTAACCGTGCAAGTGTGTAAACTGCGGACCATGACGCGATGCTGAGCCCCGCGCCGGGCGCCCGCCAGAGTGACGATGCGCAAGGGCGGGAGACGATCAGGCCAGGGCGGCAGCCACGACGACGGTGCCGATCTGGGGCGGCGACCCCCGCGGAATGAGCACGGGAGAGCCGGTCCGGTCTACACCGTCCTTCCAATCACCCGACCGACCTCCTGGATGGATGCCCCCAGCGCGAGCAAGGGCCTGGAGCGGCGCCAAGGCTTAGGGTGTACGTACAATGGGTAGACACCCGCTGTCGGCCGGGGTATCCTTCTCCCGCTCACACAGAGGGGAGCGACCGTGAACCCAGCCGCACAACAAGCATGAAGGACCAACGCCTCAACATCCGCATCACGGCCGAAGCCAAGAGCCTGGTCGAAGAGGCGGCGGACGCGACCAGCATGTCCGCGAGCGCCTTCGTCGTTCAGGCGGCCCTGCGCTCGGCGCAAGAGGTGCTCGCCGACCAGACCCGCGTCACCCTGCCGCCCGAGACGTGGACGCAGTTCACGGCTCTGCTCAACCGGCCCGCACGCGAGATCCCCGCACTGAGGCAGGCTGCCGCCCGGCCGTCGCCGTTCAGTGAGCGCTGAAGCTCTCTTCGCGCCAGAGCCGCTCGAGCCGCGGCACGACCTGTCCTCGTTCGACTGCGGCAGCCCGGCCCTCGACGCCTACCTCTCCGAGCGCGCACTCCCCGACGCGCGAGCCGGGAAGTCGGTCACTCAGGTGGCCTGCCGCGGAGACAGGGTGGTCGCGTGCTACTCGCTCGCTGCCGGGAGCGTGGAACCCGCGGACGCGAGCGAGCGACTCGCGAAGGGCCAAGGAAGCCGGGCGATCCCCGTCATCGTCCTTGCGCGGCTCGCGGTCGACCTGGCGGAGCAGGGCCAAGGTCTGGGAGAGCAGATGCTGCTGCAGGCGCTCGCCCGCGCCTCCGAGGCGGCCTCCCTCATCGGCGCCCGCGCCGTGCTGGTGCACGCCAAAGACGATCGGGCACGCAGCGTCTACCTGCGCTGCGGGTTCGAGCCGTCATCCACGCACCCGCTGCACCTCGTCATGCTCATGAAAGACATTCGCAAGACGCTCGGGGGCTGAAGGGCGCTCGGAGGGCACGAGCCGGATCTCGACCTCGCAACCTACCGCTCTGGCGCACTTCTGCAGAGCGCTCACGGACCAGGCCTTCAGGCCCCGCCGCGCGTGTAGTCGGTCGGATCGGCGACCGCGCGGAAGTCGACCTCAGACAGCAAGTGACGACGGACGCGCGCGCCGCTGACAGACAGCGACCTCGGGCGAGCGCCGGGGGCAGCCCAAGCCGCGACTTCACACGCCGGTGGATCATCGGGCCGCAGCGCGATCACGGCCTCCAACGCGGGTACCAAGTCGGTGTCGCTCGAGAACAGGATGCCCACGTCGTACTCGCCGCGGGCCGCCATCATGACGAAGTCCACCGCAAGAGCCACGTCGATGCCCTTCTCCTGAGCGGGCCGTCGCGGCCAATCGGGCGGATAGCGCAGATCGCGAGTGATCACGGTCACGAGCCTGTCCCCGCGACCGACCTGCCTAGCCGTCTGCCGCTGATGAGCGGTGTAGGACCGTGGGTCGCGATGCTGACTGGGACGACCACGGTAGATGCGCACGCCCACGAGGCGGCCGTCGGGGACCCGCGCTGCGAGCAGATGCCCGAGAGCCAGTGGGTCCACCTGGCCCCCCCTCGCCGCGGCGTCGCGAGAACAGAAGAGGTCGCGAGCGCGATGGTAGACGTTCTGGTGGTCGAGGAAGACGACAACACGTCGGGACACGGAGCCACTCACGCGAATCGCCCGATGGGACCAAAAAGAAGCCCCGCCGGTTCGGGGTGGCCCGAACGGCGGGGAGGATTGCCATCAGTGTACCGCGCGGTCGCCGCGACGCAAGCTAGATACGGCGCCACCAGGGTGACAATGTGGGCGGGATCAGGCATGCGCCGACTCTGCTGCCTGCCAGCAACGCGCTCAAGGATGACAACGGCCGCTCCCGGTGGACGCTGAGGCGCTGGCGAAGCAGGAGCGCGCTCAGAACCGGTCCGTCGTGAGCAGCGCCGGTAGCTCGGCGTCGACGCCGACGAGCCCGTCGTGAGCAGCGCCGGTAGCTCGGCGTCGACGCCGACGAGCCCGTCGTGAGCGTCGGCGGTGGTGCGGCGGAGGGTGGAGCAGAGGGCGGCCTCCGGACCGACGGACCACCGCTACCAGCTGCTGGGCCGGCGGATCCGGGTGCCATCCCGACCTACAACGACGGCCGGCAACTGATGGCGGGCATACGAGCCGGCATCGAGGTTGACCGTCCAGTCGGCCACAGTCCGCAGCTGAGCATTGGCCCTTCGCGCGGGGAAGGCCACTCCGATGCGCGCCGGCCAGGACGCCCGGGCCTCGCTGATCGCCGGTACGGGATCCGTGTCGCCGGAGACGACGAGAACACGCTTGCACGCGCCGACGGCGACCAGCTTCACGAGGCGCACGGCGATGCCCACATCGGTCTGCTTCTCCTCCCAGCGATCGCGCACCCGGCCACAGTACGGGCAGCGTGCCTGTCGACGCTTGAACTGACTCAGGACCGTCTCCACGCCCGTGGCCTGAAGCGCGTCGAGGTGACGAAGGTGGCGCGCGACGGTACCGGGTCGGGCCGCCTCCATGTGGCGAGCGAGGGCGCTGAAGTAGACGATGCCGGCGAGCTCGGTGCGGCCCGGTACGGCGTGCACCAAGGACGAGCACAGCGCAGAGAGGTCGAGCCAGCGCAGCGGACGGCCGTGACTCCGCTCCGCTTCGAGCAGCGAGTGGTAGAGGCCCCAGAAACGAAGAAACCCCCGGGGTCGCAACCCCGGGGGGCCCGCGAGTCCTGCTCGCGGGGGTGACTCACTGAGTATGAGACGAGGCCGCCGTCGGGTCAACGGCGCGAGCCAAACGTCACCCCCCCGATGCGCGATGGACCGCGCTCAGAGCTCGTCGGTGGTCAGCAGCCCCGGTAGATCGGCGTCAATGCCGACGAGCCAGTCGTGAGCATCGGCGGCGGTGCGGCGGAGGGTGGAGCAGAGGGCGGCGACCGCGGCGAGCGCCTGCTTGGCGTCCTGGGCCTCGGCGAAGTCGTACCTGAGGTAGGAGACAACGAGTGCGTCGTTCAGGTCGCCGGCGAGGTCGCCAGCGCCTTCGGCGAGGCGCCCCAGCTCGAGCAGGATCGCGCGAAGACGTGCGAGATCGGCCTGCGCCCGCTCGCGCGCTCGCGCGGGCGCGTCCGCCTCGCCGGCGCATGCCTCCTCTGCGTCCACGTAGTGATCGACCAGCCGCGCGAGACGGCCGGCGAGCGCCTGCGGCACGCCGGCCTCCACCAGGTCCTCGGCCTCCAGCTCCCCGGCAGCCAGCTCCGGGCAGCCGGGGTTCAGGCAGATCCAGCCGCAGCCGTCGTCGTCCAGCGTGCTCACGTTGGGGACCATCGGCTCGCCGCACGAGTCGCAGGTGACGGCAAGGAGCTCGCCCATGAGGACCTCCCGGAGTCGCGGGCTCGGGTAGCAGGGCGAGTGTGCCACGATCAAACTAGGATCGTCGATCCCGAGACCCATGGGGAGAACGTGGTTGAGGCCTTGTCATCGGTCTGAATCGTCACCTAGATGATTGATTCCACGCCCACAGCCTCAGGCGCAGTAGCTGACCAGAGAGCGGCTCGGCCGCCCCAGCCGGTGGTTGAGGCTGATGCAGGCGGCGAGGCAGAGGAACCGCTGCAGGACGCGCTCACGCAGACCGGCCATGGTCCGCGCCCCATGACGCTCCAGCGTGAGCAGGTCCTTGCAGGTCCAGAAGATGCTCTCGATGCGCTGCCGGATGGGCGCCAGGTGGGGACCGCGGCCGGGTTCGTCCTTGCGCGCCGGACGCACGACCGTGGCGTCCAGCCCGGCGACCGCCTCGGCGAAGGCCCTGCCGGCGTAGCCCTTGTCGCCGATGAGCAGCTCACCACCGTCGCGCTTGCAGCGCGCGAGCAGCTCGAGTGCGACCTCGCGCTCGTCGCGCTTCGGATGCGCCAGCGCGAGCGCCCGCGGCGTGCCGTCGGGCGCGAACAGGCCGTGCAGGCGAAAGCCCCAGAAGTAGCGCGAGTGGCTGGCGCAGTAGCCGTAGTCGGCGAGCCCGCCGAGGGCCGAGCGCTCGACCGTCTCGCGGCTGGCGGCGCAGGGCACCGGGGTCGAGTCGACGAGCAGCAGCCGGTCGCGGGCGCCGGGGCTCTGCGCGGCGAACACGCCCAGGAGCCACTCGATCGCGTCGGCGAGCCGACGACGGCGCTTGAAGTAGCCGGCTTGAGCGGGCAGCTCGGGGAACAGGTGGCCGAGGCGCGTTCTGGCCACGGCCAGGAACCTGCGGTCGGAAGCGATGCCCATGATCGCCTGGGCGACGCAGAGCGTGACGAGCTCGGCGTCGGTGACGCGCCTGCGGGCGTTCCTCCGCGCCTCTGGCAGCAGGTCGTCGGCTGTGCAATAAACCACGGTGCAGAGAGTGTCGAGGTCGGCGTCCATCGTGGCCTCCGGGCAGACGGTGTTGTAGGCACCGTCGGCTTCGGCCTCTCTGCTTTGCTTTCCTTGGGCACGGCTGATCTCGTGGAATCAATCATCTAGTATCCTCGTTGTGACGTCTGAGGCCCTCACTCGAAGCCGCGCGTGACCGCTGACTCGGATTCCGCGCGCGCTCGCTACGGCTGGCAGAGCGACTTCCCGACCTTCTCTGAGACAGAGCCGCGCATCGTTCGCATTCAACTCCAGGAGTTCCTCGCCGGTGCGAGCGAGTCCCAGGTCCTCGCGTGGGACGATTCCATCCCGAAGATCCAGGTCGAGGTGGGCGAGGTCGTCGAGATCGACGAGCTCGCCCAGGAGTACACCGCCATTCTCGAATACGAGCTCCCGCTCGAATCTCGTCGACCGGATGTCGTGCTTCTAGTGAACGGCGCTGTCGTCGTACTCGAACTGAAAGGCAAGGCGGAGCCGGAACAGGCAGACCTCGACCAGGCCGCAGCCTACGCCCGCGACCTGCGTTGCTACCACAAGCATTGCGCCGAACGGGAAGTCCACGCGGTGGTCGTCCCCACGCGGGCGCACGGCTACGCGGGGGTGCGCGACGGTGTGCACGTCGCTGGGCCAGACTCGCTCCACGGGCTGATCAACGATCTGCAGCGTCCATGGGAACAGGGGCGGCTCACCGCTGAGGAGTTCCTAGCCAGGGACGCCTACTGCCCGCTCCCCACGCTCGTCCAGGCGGCGCGCGAGCTGTTCCTGGACGGGAAGATCCGACCGATCCATCGTGCCTGGGCAGAAACACAGCCGGCAATTGATGAGGTCGCGGCCATAGCCCACGAAGCAGCGCGCACGCACACTCGGCACCTCGTACTCGTCGCCGGTGTGCCAGGATCGGGCAAGACGCTGGTCGGGCTCAGCGCCGTCCACAATCCGGCCCTCGAGGACCTGGCGGTCGCACGCGCCGGCGGCAAGCCGACGGCGCCGGCCATCTTCCTCAGCGGCAACGGTCCGCTCGTTCAGGTCCTTCAGTACGAGTTGCGCAGCGCGGGCGGCGGCGGCAAGACCTTCGTCCGCGACGTCAAGAACTACGTGAAGCAGTACCTCGTCGACAAGGCCGCCATTCCGCCACAGCACGTGATCGTCTACGACGAGGCGCAGCGTGCCTGGGACGTCGAGCAGGTGGCGGCCAAGCACGCCCTCCCCTTCCCCGTCTCGGAGCCGGAAGCCTTCGTCGGCTTCGGCGAACGCATCCCCGAGTGGTGCGTGCTGGTCGGGCTCATCGGCACCGGGCAGGAGATTCACGTGGGCGAGGAGGCCGGCCTTGGCCAGTGGCGCGAAGCGTTGCGGGAGGCCGGCTCGAGGGACAACTGGACGGTGCACGCCCCGCAGCGCGTGCTCGACGAGTTCTTCGCGGAACCGTCGCTCCCCGCCGGCATTGACGCCAGCGAAGCCCTGGATCTCACTGTCGAGCTTCGCTTCCACTTCGCTTCAGACCTCGACGAGTGGGTCGACGGCCTGCTCATGGACGGCGAGGATGCTCACGGGCGCAAGCTGTCCGCTCTCCTGGAGACCGCCGGCTACCACCTCCGCATGACCCGCAACCTCGAGACGGCCAAGGACTACTTCCACCAACGCTACGCTGAGGCCCCCGACGCCCGCTACGGCCTCCTCGCGTCGTCCCGCGATAAGAGCCTCGCGGAGTGGGGCGTCCCCAACGATTGGCACTCCACGCAGCGTCTGAACCTCGGCCCCTGGTATGGCGAGGGCGACGACGACCCTCGCTCGTGCCGTCGCCTCATTCAATGCGTCACTGAGTTCGGCGCCCAGGGTCTGGAGCTCGACGGCGTGCTGCTCGCCTGGGGGACCGACCTGATGTGGAACGGTGACGCCTGGTCCAACGCCCGCGCCAAGCACCATGCGCGCGGCAGCCACGTGCGCGACCCGTACCAACTGCGCGTCAACGCCTACCGCGTGCTACTCACTCGGGGGCGCGACGGAGCGGTCATCTTCGTGCCGCCCATCACCGAACTCGACGCCACCGCCGCCCGGCTGCAAGGGCATGGGGTGAAGGTTCTCAATAACTGACGCTTTCTTCGGGGTTCGATCATGCCCTATGGGCATCGAAGTCGCCTTCCGGTCGCTTCTACGGCCAAGTACCGCGGCAACGTCTGGCAGCTCATCATCCTCGAGCTCGACCGAGCACAGCAAGAGGGCCGGCGGCGGCCTTCCCAGCATGGTCGTCCCGTGCCTCACCGGCAACCTCACCTTCAGCCTCATCCGCCTCGGCATGCTCGACGACCCGCGCGTGCAGCGCGCCCTCGACTGGATCACCACCTGGCAGCGCTTCGACGACGGCGAGGGCGAGGCGCCCACCGGCGGGTCCTACGACAGGTTCGAGATGTGCTGGGGACGCCACACCTGACCGAGCTCTCCTCCCTCCAACGTCACCTGCTCCGTGGCCTGAGCACCTCCCGGCTGTCCGAGGCCTTTGGTAGCATCGGGGATGTTCCCAAGCCGCGCCCAGCGTGGCCGGCACCGCCACTCACGGAGGCCACCTTGCCCGACGATCTGCCGGCTCCGCGTGAAGGCGAGGCGCTCATCTACGCCACGCCGGACGGCAGCGTGCACGTCGAGGTGTTGTTCGGCGCGGAGACCTTCTGGCTCACCATCAACCGGATGGCGGAGCTGTTTGGCGCCACCAAGCAGACCGTCAGCTACCACCTGCAGCAGATCTACGAGTCCGGAGAGCTGTCCCGCGAGGCAACTGTCAAAGGAATTCGGACAGTTCAGCGCGAGGGCGCCCGAGAAGTCGCCCGCACGCTCGACCACTACAACCTCGACGCCGTCATCTCCGCGGGCTACCGCGTCAACAGCCGGCAGGCCACGCACTTCAGCATCTAGGCCACCCAGACCCTCGGGGAGTCCCTGCTCAAAGGCTTCGCACTCGACGATGAGCGGCTCAAGCAGGTGAAGCAGCTCGCGTAGCTACGTCGCGGTTCACTCCCGAGGCTTCGTGATCAGCCGGCTGTCGGCGTCGGTCAGCTCATCCGGCAGCTGGGCGGCCGCGAAGTGGCCGCGTCGGACCGTCCGCACGAAGTCGGCTTGCTTGGCGAACACGCAGGCACGCTGCCCGCCCTCGACCTTGATCACTCCCACGGGAAGCCCAAGCACGACCCGCACGAGCCGGACGGGCTCGAGAAGGTCGGCGTCGTTGGAGACGACGACTGCAACCTCGTACTTGCCGGTGAAGCCGTCGACCAGAAGGTGCGAGGCCAGGTTGACGTCGGAGCCCTTCTCCTCAGGCACCCACACGAGGGCTTTTCTGGGGCCGCGCGGTGGCGGCTCGACGAGCCACTGCGACTTGGCGTGCTCCACGAACCGCCCGTAGTGAGTCTGAAGGCCCGGCGTGGCTCGCAGCGCTGCGAGATACGTGTCCTGCCGGGCGCGCTGGCCGTCTCTGCCCCTGGATGGCTCGAGCGGCGCGGTGAAGTACTGGACCAGTTGCACGTCGTTGCGCGGAAGGGCCGCTCTGCAGAACGCGACCAGGTCCAGCCACTTGTACTGCTGAAACCGCGCCCGCCGAAAGGCGGCGTAGTAGAAGTTGAAGCCGTCGATGTAGACGCGGGTGCGCGGACGGCGTGGCGACACGTCATCCCCCCAGTTGACGATGGTCCGAGAAAAGCAGAAGCCGCCCGGAGGCGGCTTCGCGCCCCGCGTCGAGCGCGGGGTCAGTGAGTCCATTATGCGCGCCGACTGCGGAGGGTCAAGCGCTGCGGCGAAACGTCAACCAACGGAATCTCGCCGACCTCCTCGTACAAGGGAAGTGACCGGGTGTCCATGCCAAGCGCCGACGCCCCACGCCGCAGATCTACGAGTACTACTCGGACCCACGACAAGGCGTCAGGCCCCCACCTGGGATCACGTAGGCCGAGCGTATGATGGACGCATGAGCGACGGAGTCTCACTGCCGAACACCGACCCCGTCCCCTGGCTCCTCGAGGGCTGCGCAGCGCAGCGCCACGCCGTCCTCACGTCCCTGCTCGGCGCCGCGCCGGATGCGCCGGAGGTGCAGGAGGCGCGGCGGGCGATCATGACGGATGGCGCGGTGCCGCGCATCCTGGCGGCGCAGCAGGCGGACGGGCACTGGGAAGGGCCCGACCGCTTCTACACGGCCAAGTACCGCGGCACCGTCTGGCAGCTGATCATCCTCGCCGAGCTCGGCGCCGACGGCGCGGACGCGCGCGTGCGAGCCGCCTGCGAGGCGGTCCTGCGCGACGCGCAGGACCCGGACTCAGGCGGCTTCGCCACCGAGCGCAGCAAGAGGGCCGGCGGCGGCCTCCCCAGCATGGTCGTGCCGTGCCTCACCGGGAACCTCACCTTCAGCCTCGTCCGTCTCGGCCTACTCGACGACCCGCGCGTGCAGCGCGCCCTCGACTGGATCACCACCTGGCAGCGCTTCGATGACGGCGAGGGCGAGGTGCCAACCGGCGGGCCCTACGACAGGTTCGAGATGTGCTGGGGCCGCCACACCTGCCACATGGGCGCGGTGAAGGCGCTGAAGGCGCTCGCGGAGGTCCCGCCCGAGCGCCGCACGCCGGCGGTGCAGAGCACCATCGCCGCCGGCGTCGAGTACCTGCTGCGCCACCACGTGCACAGGCGCAGCCACGACCTCACCAAAGACTCGAAGCCCGGCTGGCGCCGCTTCGGCTTCCCGCTCATGTACCAGACGGACGCGCTCGAGATCCTGCTCATCCTCACGCGCCTGGGGGTCCGCGACGAGCGCCTGCGCGAAGCGCTGGACCTCGTCGCCTCCCGCACCGACGCCCAGGGCCGCTGGACGCTCCAGCAGACTTTCAACGACCGCTTCGTCGTCCCCATCGAGACCAAGGGCGAGCCGAGCCGCTGGGTGACGCTGCGCGCGCTCGAGGTGCTGCAGGCGGCCGGGAAGTCTCTCTGACGGCGCCGGCCTCGTCGTCCTGCCCAAAGAGAAAGGCCGGGGACCGCTACGCAGTACCCGACCGCAGTCAGCGTAGATGCGCTTCGTCGGGCTGTCAAAGCGGCGACCCGTCGAAACGTCAACGCGGGAACGTCCACCGCGGGCGTTCCGCATCGGTAGCCAGACGCCTCGCTCGTCACCCTCGCCACGCCGGCTCCCGGAACGCACGCTCCCCTCGGGAGGTGAGAAGCGATGAGCGCGCACGATCAAGCGGCCCCCCCCGGCGGTGCTACACTGGCTGCAAGGAGGAGGCTCGAGATGGATCCGCGCCGCACCCAGTACCAGACGGACGCCATGGGCAGGCGGACTGCCGTCGTTCTCCCCATCGCCGAGTACGAGCAACTGCTCGAGGACCTCCACGACCTCGCCGTCGTCGCCGAGCGGCGCGACGAGGAGACCATCGACGAGGCGGAACTGAGGCGCCGGCTCGCCGGCGGTGGAGCCGCATAGCCTCCGCTTCAAGCCCTCGGTGGAGAAGGACCTCCGCCGCCTTCCCGCCAAAGCCCGCAAGCGCTGCCTCGAACGCATCGCCGAGCTCCGTCTTGCCCCTCGCCCCCCGGGCGTGCGTCAGGTCGTCGGGGCCGAGCGTACCAACCGCCTTCGCGCCGGCGTCTATCGTGTGGTCTATCAGGTGGACGATGCCGCGCGACTTGTCACGGTGATCCACGTGCGCCACCGCAAAGACGCATACCGGTGAGCTACGCAGTCGTCGCCTCCCGCGGCCTCAGCCCGCGGCCTGCCCGCTGATGTTCACCAGCCAGTCGATGCCGAACCTGTCCTTGAGCATCCCGAACGAGTCACCCCACGGCGCCTTGGCCAGGGGCATCGTCTCGGCGCCGCCCTCCTTGAGCTTGTCGTAGTAGCCGCGGAGCTCGGCCTCGTCGTCGCCGAACAGCGCGACGCTGACGGCGCTGCCCGGCGCGTAGTCCATGGCGTTGGGGGTGTCGGCGCCCATGAGGACCATGCCGTTGGGCGCCTCGAGCATGCCGTGCATGATCTTGTCGCCCTCAGTGGGGTCCTCGGAGACGTTGAACTCCTTGAACGTGGTCATGTCGAGCTTGCCGCCGAAGACGCCCTGGTAGAACTCCATCGCCTCGCGGGCGTTGTCGCGGAAGCTGAGATACGGGTTGAGCCTGGATGGCATGTCGTCCTCCCGGTCTGTGGTGTCGTGTGCTCCGGGTGTTCCTCGTGAGGGGCGCGGCAGTCCGGTTCATAGGTGCCCACGAATGCTCCGGGCAAACAGGCTTCACTCGCTCCACAGGGCGGAGACTGGCAGCGTCTGGATACGAGGCCCGAACGGCACCGGTTCGCCGCTCAGGCACAGAAGAACCCCGCGATGGAACTTCTCCCCCGCCGCCTCGGCCAGCGAGCGAAGCCCGTTGAAGTCGGAGGCCGCCGGGGACGCGGTGGCCTTCACTTCCACGCCGACGATCCGGCCGCGGTCGTCCTCGAGGACAAGGTCGACCTCGCGTCCGACGTGCGTGCGGTAGTGCAGCAGCCGCACCGGGACGTCGCTCCAGGTCGCCTGGCGGTCGATCTCGTTGACCACGAAGCTCTCCAGGACCTGCCCGAACTGCGTGGGTTCATCGCCCATGCGCCGAGGGTCTGTGGCCAGCAGATGGGCGAGCAGGCCACTGTCGGTGATGTAGACCTTGGGTGTCTTGACCAGTCGCGAGGTGAGGTTCGCTGACCAGGCGGGCAGGCGGCGCACGAGAAAGCCGATCTCGAGAAGCGCCAGGTACCGCTTGAGCGTCGTCTGCGGGACCCCAAGCGTGCGGGAGAGGTCGGCGACGTTGACCAGCGAGCCCGAGCGATAGGCGATAGCGGCGAGTAGCCGGCGCAGATCCGGCAGCCCGCTGATCTCGGCGACATCCCGCACCGTGCGCTCCGTCGCTGTGGCCACGTAGGACCGGAACCACGCCGCGCGCCTTGGCGCACCGGTCCGGGCGACCGCCTCGGGGTAGCCTCCGGTCGTGATCCGCTCGCGGAGGTCGGCGGACGTCACTCGGGCTTCCGACGACAGGCTGATCTCGGTCGAGAACGCACGTTCGATGAACGTCTCACGCAGCCCCGCCAGCTCGCCCTGCGTGAAGGGGTGCAGCGTGAGCGCCTCGATACGTCCTGCCAGCGTGTCCGCGAGGCGCGGCAACGCCATGAGTTGAGCCGAGCCCGTGAGCAGGAACCTGCCGGCGCTGCGATCCCTGTCCACGGAAGCCTTGATCGCAAGGAGCAGGCCGGGGGCGCGCTGAATCTCGTCCAGGACCACCGGTCCGGTCAGGCCGGCGATGAACGAGGTCGGATCGTCCGCGGCCGCAGCCAGCACCGGAGCATCGTCCAGGGTGAAGTAGGCGGCCGGGTGCAGCGAATCGGCGATGGCCTTGGCCAGGGTGCTCTTGCCGGTCTGGCGTGCACCGTGCAGCGCGACGACGGGCGTGTCGCCGAGAGCCGCAACGACGGCGTCGGTGAGCGTGCGGTGCAGCATGGGCGAAGACTATACCGATGATGGCTGATTTTCAACCACTAAGTGGACGATTATCAACCACTACAATCGACTGCCTGCCCTCGACGCGCTCGTGATGGGAGAATCGACCTGGGTCACGATGCGGGCCGAGGCGCTGGACCTCGTCGCCTCCCCGCCGGGCCCGCGCCGATGTTGGCGCGCCGCGGGAGTGCGGGTAGGCTCGTAGCCACGACTCACTCGAAGGAAGGACGGCATCGTGGCTGAGACATCCGATGGCCTGCTGATCGCGAAGAACGCCGCCGAGCTGCTGCTCCTGCCGCCGATGGCCACCCGGCACGGGCTGGTGGCGGGCGCCACCGGCACCGGCAAGACGGTGACGCTGCAGGTTCTGGCCGAGGCGTTCAGCCGCGCCGGCGTGCCGGTGTTCGCCGCCGACATCAAGGGCGACCTCTCGGGAGTCTCGCAGGCCGGCGGCGGCAACGCCAAGGTCGACACGCGCGTCGATCAGCTCGGCCTCGCGCCTTGGGAGCTCGCCGGCTCGCCGGTGATGTTCTGGGACGTCTTCGGCGAGCAGGGTCATCCGGTGCGCACCACCGCCTCCGAGGTAGGGCCGCTGCTGCTGGCGCGAATGCTCAACCTCAACGACATCCAGGAGGCGGTGCTCACCGTCGCCTTCCGGGTGGCCGACGACAACGGGCTGCTGCTGCTCGACATGGACGACCTGCGCGCCATCCTCAGGTTCGTCGCCGACAACGCCGCCGACATCGGCACCACCTACGGCAACGTCTCGGCCGCCTCGGTCGGCGCCATCCAGCGCGCCCTGCTCACGCTCGAGGAGCAGGGCGGCGGCCATCTCTTCGGCGAGCCCGCCCTCGACCTCTTCGACTTCATGCAGACCGACGCGAACGGCCGCGGCTACATCAACATCCTCGCCGCCGACAAGCTCATGCTCTCGCCCCAGGTGTACTCGACGCTGCTCCTGTGGCTCCTGAGCGAACTCTACGAGCGGCTCCCCGAGGCCGGCGACCTGCCCAAACCCAAGCTGGTCTTCTTCTTCGACGAGGCGCACCTGCTGTTCACGGATTCGCCGCCGGCGCTGCTCACCAAGATCGAGCAGGTCGTGCGGCTCATCCGCAGCAAGGGCGTCGGCGTCTACTTCGTGACGCAGAACCCGATCGACATCCCCGACACCGTGCTCGGCCAACTCGGCAACAAGGTGCAGCACGCGTTGCGCGCCTTCACGCCGCGCGAGCAGAAGGCCGTCAAGGCGATGGCCGAGACCTTCCGTGTGAACCCCGAGCTGGACGTCGAGAAGGCGGTCACCGACCTCGCCGTCGGAGAGGCGCTCCTCTCGCTGCTCGAGGCCGACGGCAGCCCGTCGATGGTGCAGCGTGCGTTCGTGGTGCCGCCGCACGGCCACATCGGCGCCATCGCCCCTGACCAGCGGCAGCAGCTCATCGCCGCTTCGCTGGTCGCCGGTCACTACGAGCAGGTGATCGACCGGGAGTCGGCCGAGGAGGTGCTGGCGGCACGGGCGCAGGCCGCGGTGGCGGCCGCCGATCAGGCCGCCGCGGCAGAGGCGAAGGCGGCCGAGGCCGAGAAGGCCGCCAAGCCGGCGCCGCGTCCGGCCGCCACGCCGAAGCCGCAGGCGCAGCGCCCGAGCTCGCGCCGCAGCGACAGCATGGCCGAGGCGCTCGGCAAGAGCGTGGTGCGCGCCGCCGGCAGCCAGGCCGGACGACAGCTCGTGCGCGGCCTGCTGGGCAACCTGCTCAAGAGATGACCGAAGGCCGCGGACTCCAAGCCAGGCCGGCGCCGCTCCGGCCTCCCGCTAAAGGTCTCAGGCCGCGGCCTCACCGGCCGGCTCTGCGTCAGCGCCCTCCGGCAGCTCCCGCATCCTGAGGAGCGGCGAGCGGACCAGCCAGAGCACCGCCAGCGAGCCGCCGGCGGCCGCGATCCACAGCGTCTCTCGGGTCCCGATGGCGGTGGCCAGGACGCCCGCCGCCAGGGACCCGAGCGGGCGCACCCCGTAGTTGACCACCATGTAGGCGCCGGAGACGCGCGAGCGGAAGCGGTCGGGGACCGCGGCCGCGAAGA
Source organism: uncultured Thermoleophilia bacterium (assembly GCA_963717965.1). Lineage (GTDB taxonomy): Bacteria > Actinomycetota > Thermoleophilia > UBA2241 > UBA2241 > CAIXSE01. The sequence continues at coordinate 84,688 of CAVQXS010000010.1, forward strand.
TCGCGCCGATGCTGATGTCCAGCATCACCACGCCCAGCCCGGCGCCGAACTCCGCGCCCAGCAGGCAGAGAAGCACGACGGAGCGCGGGCCGCCGGCGAGCGGCACCAGCAGCAGCGACGCCGGGAAGAGCACGCAGCCCACCACGAACACCGGGCCCACTCCGATGTGGAGCACGACGCGGCTCGCGATGGCGGCGCCGATCACCGCACCCACGGCGCCGGCCCCCAGCACCATACCGAGCGTTCCAGGGGCGACCCCCAGGGAGCGCGTGGCGTACAGGACGAACAGCGCCAGGAACGCGTAGTCGAAGAAGTTGAGCGTGGCCGTGGCGCACAGAGCCGGACGGACGATCGGCGACGAGGCGATGAAGCGCGCGCCGCTCAGCAGCAGACCGCGGCGCTCCTCCTCGCGCGGCGGCTCGACGACCTTGACCCGCAGCAGGTACGCCGCCGAGACGGCGTAGGACGCGGCGTCCACGGCGATCGCCAGCGGCGCCGTGAGCGCCTGCACGAGCATGCCGCCGAGGCTCGGCCCCACCACGCTCGCCACCGCGCGACTGCCGTTGAGGAGCGACTGTGCGCCCACGTAGTCGTCTCTCGGCACCAGCGCCACGAACAGCGCGCTGTACGAGACCATGAAGAGCACGCTGAGGCTGCCCGTGAGGAACGCGATGGCGTACAGCACGGGGAGCGACAGCAGCCCGAGGGCCGCGGTGAGTGGGACGAGCGCCAGCAGCAGCCCTCGTCCCACGTCGGCCAGGATCATCATCTGCCGGCGGTGGCCACGGCGGTCCACAAGCGCCCCGGCGTGCAGCGAGAACAGCAGGTTGGGGATGAGCGCCGCGGCCGTCAGATAGCCCATCTGCGCGGCGCTCGCGTCCAGTACGAGCACGGCGACCAGCGGCAGCGCGATGAACGTCACCTGGTCGCCGATCAGCGACACGGTCTGCCCTATCCAGAAGCGGCGGAACTGCGGGTGCGCGCGCAGGAGCGCAGGGGTGAGACGGGAGAGCTTCCTCATCGTGTGACCAGGCCGTCGGCGGCGCCCGTCAGCCGCCGGCTGGCGCCTCAGATGCCGGCCGCGGGAAGGCGAGGTTGAGGATGGTGACCGGGCGAGCGCCCTCCGGCCGCAGGCCGGCGCGCTCGCCGCGGGCGATGTACGGCTCGAACAGGCTCCAGATGGCGCGACCCAGCTCCTCCAGCTCGCCGGCGGTCAGATGGAGCGCCACGTCGTTCAGCTGCGCGGCTTCCTGCCACTCCTGCGGCTCCTCGTCCTTGCGCTCGATCCAGCCCATGACGGCCTCGAAGTGCAGCTCGGCCACGACCGCCTCGAGCAGCTGGCCGGCGGCCGCGGTCTCCTGCTCGGTCATGACGTTGGGCCAGCTTGTGAAGAAGGCCGTGGCCCGCCACGGACGCTCGCGCCCGCGGCCTCCCCCGGCCTCCTCGACGAGCCCGTACTTGGCGAGCTGCCCGAGATGGAAGGTGCAGCGCTGCGGCGTCTCCCCCAGCTCGCGGGCCGCCTGTGTGGCCGTCATCGGCCCCTGCAGGCGCAGAAGCCCGACGAGCTTGAGCCGCGTGGGATGAGCGAGCGCGCGCAGCGCGCGAGCGTCGCGCAGTTCGACGCCGCGCGGCCGGCCGGGTCCGGGTGTCTCATCCGCCGTCATGTCTCACAAGATACCCTTTAAAGCATATCTTGTAAAGACATCAGGCCAGCCCCATACTCCGGAGCTGGCCCTCCGAGTAGCCGAAGAAGTGCGCCGTCTCGTGCAGCACCGTCGTGCGGATGTGCTCGGCCAGCCGGCCGCGCGACGCGCACACACGCTCCAGGTTGGCGCGAAACAGGTGGATCGTGTCCGCGTAGGGGGCGCCGAAGCTGGCGGAGCGCCTGTTCAGCGGCACGCCGTGGTACAGGCCGAGGATGCGCGGGTCGATGCCGTCGGCCACCATCTCCGGCGAGGGACGGTCCTCGATCAGGATGCCGACGCCCTGCAGCTCGTCGAGCAGCTCCTGAGGCAGCTCGTCCAGGGCGGCCTGGGCGATGGACTCGAACTCCTCCGGGGTCAGTAGCGGCCGCGGCCGCGCGGCGGCGGCATCGAGACCCAGCACCCGGCCCCACTCGAGCGTCCTGCCGTCACGGTCGCCGGCGGCGCCCAGGGCGCGACCGAGCAGGTAGCGCGCCTCCGCCTCGAACCCGGGCGCGAGGCCGCCCGCGGACACGACGGCGCGGAGACGCACGGCGGCCGCGCGCGCGTCGCCTGCGGCGAGCAGGCGCGCGGCTGCATGGAATTCCGTCTCGACTGACATGACCGCATCATAGACCGCCGCGGCCAAGGGCTTCCCGCTGACGGTTCAGCCTCTGGCGACAACCACAACGGCGGCCGCCTCAGACCCCCGCGAGCTCCCCACCCAGCCGCAAGACCTCGCGCACGAGCAGGTCGAAGTCCTCGCGCCGGCTGCGGTGGTTGGCGACCGCCACGTGCAGGTACTTCCGTCCCCCGATGGTCGCGATCGAGGGCACGGCGATGCCGCGTTCCTGCAGTTCGAGTTCGATCTCCTTGTTGAGGCGGTCGAGCGCGGCGCCGTCCAGGCCGGGCCGTACGTAGCGGAAGCAGACGATGTTGAGCGAGACGGGCAGGGCCGGCTCGAGCTCCGGGGAGGCCTCGACCAGGCGGGCGAGATACCTCGCCTGGTCGATGTTCTGCTGGATCACGCGCCCGAACTTGTCCGCACCGTGCTCCTTGAGCGACATCCACACCTTGAGCGCGTGGAAGCCGCGCGAGAGCTCGAACCCGTAGTCCGAGAGCCAGGGCACGTCCACCCCGGTCAGCCCGCGCTCGCCCTCGCCGTGAGCGAGGTACGACGGGGTCAGCGAGAAGGTCCGCAGCTGGGCCTCGGCGTCCCGGACCAGCACGCAGGTGCCTGAGGGCCCGCAGCGCCGCCCAGTCCTGCGGGTCGAGCGTGTCTTCCTGGGTCATCTCGTCCTCGTGAGGTCTCCGCCTGGCGCGCGGCCGGCTCCCCGGCGTCGCCCGGACCCGGGCGTCCCCAGGCCCGGCCGATTCTATCGCGGCGACGCGGTCCATCCGTGTCCGGAAACTGCTTGACAAATGAGTTTCCATGCTGGAAACTACAAGCGAGATGAGTTTCCGTGACGGACAGGTGAACCGGATGAACGCCACAGGCCAGCGGATCGCAGAAGCCTTCGAGCGGCACGTCGAGGCCCACGGCTACGACAAGGCCAATCTCGACGACGTCGCCCGCGAGCTCAAGATCTCCAAGAAGACCATCTACGTGCACTTCGACGGCAAGCGCGACATCTACGCCTACGTGGTCGCGCGCCAGGCGCAGCAGATGAAGACGGAGCTCGCGGCCGCGGTGGGTCAGCTGCCCACCTACGCCGCGCGAGTGGAGGCGGCCGTGCGATCCCTGCTGGACGTTGCCAGGTCCCACATCGACGCGACCGGCGAGGACGAGTGGCTGCGCGAGTACGAGGTCGCCGCGGATGCCTTCCGCAAGGCCAACGGCGACCTGCTGCGCGAGCTCGTGCAGGGCGGGATGGACGCCGGCGAGTTCCGGTCCGGCGATGCCTCGCTGGTCGAGAAGATGGTCACCGCGATGATCGTCGAGTATCTCCTGCTGGTGAACGCGGACCCGTCGTACGACCGCGACACCGAGTTGCTGGAGCGCATCGTCAGGTTCGTAGGCTAGTCAGTCGGCAAGTCAGGCCGCTTCCAGGTGCGGCCTTCTTCAGGCCCAACGGAAACTCAACTCGCAATGGGTTTCCACGAACGAAGGAGCAGTGCCATGCGCAAGACAGCTTCCATCCTCGTCCTGCTGTTGCTGGGTGCCCACCTCAACCTGACCGCCCTCGTGCCCGCCGCGGCAGGGCAGGGTCCGCCCCCGTGGTGGGTCGGCGGCGGGATCTTCTGGCCGTTCTTCGCCGACTCGAGCACGCTGGTGTCGGCGGGCGACCTGCGCAACATCCTCACGCCCGTCCTCGGGGTCACGGCGGCGATGTGCCTCCTCCTGGCGGCGTGCGCCCTCCTGGGATGGCTCGTGCCGGGGTCGTGGCTGAGGGGGCTCATCGTCGCGGGGGCCGTCGCCTCCATCGTGCTGCAGGTGGCTTGGCTCTCCGGCTGGGCGGTCCTGCCGCTCGCGGTGGACGCCGCCCTCCTGTGGCTGGTGTTCGGACTGCGGCTGACCGCCGGACGTCAGCGCAGGCGGGTAGCCGTCCAGGGAGAGCGAGCGCAGTGAACGCCGCGATCCTACGCCGGATCACGATCGGGTCGGCCGTAGCGGCCACTGCGGGTGCGGCGACCGCTACGGCCGCCGCGGCCGCGGCGGCGTATCTCCTCGATATGGAGCGAGCCTACAAGCGGCTCCGGGGAAGGAGCACGGTCGTGCCTTCGCCCTACGGCGACATCGAGTGCACGGAGGGCGGGTCGGGTCCCCCCGTCCTCGTGATCCACGGGAGCGGGGGCGGCTTCGACCAGGGCGAGCTTCTCGTGCAGGCCGGGCTGGGTGAGCGATTCCACTGGATCGCGCCTTCGCGCTTCGGCTACCTGCGCTCGACCTTCCGCGAGGGCGCCACCTTCGACGATCAGGCGCACGCCTACGCGTGCCTGCTCGACCACCTCGGTGTCGACAACGTCGCGGTCGTCGCTCTGTCTCACGGTGGCCCGTCGGCTCTGCTCTTCGCCGCGCTGCACCCCGAGCGGGTGTCTTCCGTGACGCTCATCTCGTGCGGCGTGGTGTCTTCAGAAGCGCCGGACCAGGCGAAGGCCAACCGTCGCGGCGACATGCTGGTGACGATCTTCAAGCGCGACTGGCGCTACTGGGCCGTCACCAAGCTGTTCAGGAAACGATTGACGGAGCTGATCGGCGCCGACGACGCCGTCGTCGCCGGTCTGTCCCCGGAGCAGCGGGAGCTGGTGGACCGGTTCATCGACCACATGAACCCGGTCTCACCGCGCGCCGCCGGGGCCGCGTTCGACAACCAGGCGGCGATGCCCAACGAGAGAATCGCCGCGATCCAGGCCCCGACCCTGATCTTCCACGCCAGGGACGACACGCTGCAGCTCTACCACCATGCCGAGTTCGCCGCGGCCACCATTCCTGGTGCGAGGCTGGTCAGCTTCCAGCGGGGCGGTCACGTCCTCATGGGCGTCGAGCAGGCGAAGATCCGCGAGGCCCTACAGAAGCACATCCTCGAGCACGTCGTCGATGTCGAACAACCTGAGGCGGCCGCCCATCATCCAGCGGAACGCCTTGACCCACCTCAGCGCGCTGGTCCGCCCTCTGAGAGCTCGACCGCGTAGAGGCGCCAGACGCCGGGCACGCCCTTGAGCTCGTGCTCGCCGCGGTCGACGAAGGCGAGGCCGGAGCCGGCCACCAGGTCCTTGACGATGCTCGAGACGAGGATCTCGCCGGGTCCCGCGAGCGCGGCGACCCGGGCGCCGATGTGGACGGCGATGCCGCGCACGCCGGCGCCCGTCACCTCGATCTCCCCGGTGTGGCAGCCCGCCCTGATCTCGAGACCGAGCGGCGCGAGCTCGCGACCGACGGCGGCCGCACACTCCACCGCCCGCGCCGCGCCGTCGAACGTCGCCAGGAAGCCGTCCCCCGCGGTGTCGACCTCGGCGCCCCGGTAGCGCCGGAGGAGCTCGCGCACCGTGGCGTGGTGCCGGTCGATGAGGTCGCGGTAGGCGGCGTCGCCGATCTCGGCCGCCTTCTCCGTCGACCCCACGATGTCCGTGACCAGCACGGTGGCCAGCACCCGGTCGGCCTGTGAGGCCTCATGGGGGCCTTTCACGAGGAGCCGCTCGATCGCGTCGCGCGAAGCGACGAAAGCCTCCACCACCCGGGGGTCGAACTGGGCGCCGGCGTGGTCCACGAGCTCCGCGAATGCCGCCTCGTGGCTCAGCGCCTTGCGGTACGGCCGCTCCGACACCATGGCGTGGCAGGAGTCGCAGGAGAAGACGATGCGGGCCGCCGGCGGGATCTCCTCCCCGCGTAGCCGGTCCGGGTAGCCGGCGCCGTCCCAGCGCTCGTGCGCCGAGCGGATGATGGGCGCGATGGGACTCAGGTACGGGATGCGCGCGACGATGCTCTCCCCGATCACCGTGTGATCGGCGACCAGGGCGGACTGCTCGTCGCTGAGCGGGGCCGTGGACCGGAGCACTGTCCCCGGCACACCCGTCTTGCCGATGTCGTGAAGGATCGCCGCGTAGCGCAGCAGGCGCAGGTCCGTGTCGCTCAGCCCCATCTGTCCGCCCACGATCTCGGCCATTCCGGCGATCAGCCGGCAGTGGTCTGCCGTGTACCCGTCCTTGGCCTCGACGGCGCTCGCCAGGGCCGTCACCGTGGAGAAGTAGCTGCCCTCGAGGTGCTCGAGCATCTCGGCGTTCTGGGTGACCAGCGCCAGCTGGCCGGCGAGGGCCGAGAGCAGCGCCACGTCCTGGGCGTCGAAGCGCCGGACGTGGCCGAGGACGGCGAGCGCCCCTGAGGCCCGACCGGCACGCTTCAGGGGGGCGGCGGCGAGGCCCCCGCCGTCGGCCTCGCCCACCCCCTCCTCATCCTGCACCGCCACGGCGGACCCGGCGGCCACGGCCTGCCGGGCCACGGCCTCCAGCCGGCCCGCATGCGAGCCCTGGTCGCCGCTCGCCAGGCGCAGGCCGTCGCCCTCTTCCGCAAGGTAGAGGCAGGCCACGTCGGCCTTCATCATCGATTTGACGTGGGGGATCATGCGCGGAAGCTGCGCCTCGATGTCCACCGTGTCGGCGAGAGTCTCTCCGAAGACCACGTTGACGTCGGTGAGCTCCTCGGTGAGGCTCCGGAGCTTGTCGGAGAGGTCCGTCACGTGATCGGTCACTCGCTTGGACATGGTGTTGAACGCCCCGGCGAGCTGCCCGACCTCGTCGCTGCCGCCAACGTGGATCTCCTGCCGGGTCTCGCCGCCGGCCATGCCCACCGCGGCCGTGGCCAGCTCGCGGAGCGGAGTACTGATCCGCCGGGACAGGAGCAGCGCCGCGATGATGGCCACCGCGAGCGCCACCACCAGGGCCGCCGCGGCGACGCTACGGATCTCCGCGACTGCCGCACTGACTGCGCTCCGGTCCATCGAGATCTGGACGAGGCCGGACCTGAAGCCGTCGACGTCGTACACGCCCACGTACGCGCTCCGTTCGTCACCCTTCGTGAACGTCTCCCCGAACTGGTTCAGCCCCCCACTGCTCGCGGGAGGCGGCTTCGCAGCCGTGATGAACTGCTGGGTCACGGCCTGCGGCGCCGGCCTCACGCGCACGCCTGCGTAGGACCCGATGGTCTTCTGCATCTCCTGATCGACGGGACGCGCCACGGCGAGCACCGCGAGCTGCTGGTGGGATCCCGAGCCGTCGCTGACCGGCTGCGCGGTCACGATCGACAGCTGCCCGTCGAGAGTCTCGTAGCCGCTGGCGGACGCATTCATGGTGACGACGTGCTGGACCTCCGGCTCCAGGAAGAGCGAGCCAGTCTCCGACGGACCGGCAGTGAGCCGGAGGCGCCCGCCGGGCGTGAACAGCTGCGCCGTGCCTCCGGCCGCCAAGGCGGCAAGCTGCTGGCGTAGCCAGCTCACGTCGTCCCGCCGGATCGCCCTGACGAACGCCGGCCACGCCGCCGTGTCGCCGACGACGGTGCGCTCCTGGGAGGCGGCGTCGTCCAAGGCCTGGCTCACCGCCGTCTCCCGTGCCGCCATCAGACCGTTCTCGAGCCGCTCGAGGTTCCGCGCCGTGCGTGCGTAGGTGTACCCCGCGTAGCCGATCAAGGGGACGAGGGCGCAGGAGAGACAGGCGATGAGGAGCTTCACGCGGATGCTCATCGCCACCCCCTCCCTACTTCATCCAGGCTCGCCACAGATCCACCCAGCCCATGGAGTCGAAGTTGACGTTGGCGATCCTGTTGTTCAAGAGCCGGCCGTCGGGGCGGATGTACAAGGGGACGGCGGGAGCATCCGCCAGGATCGCCCGCTCGGCCTCGACGTAGACCTGCACGCGAGCCTCCGCGTCGGCCGTGGCGCGCGCCTCGTCCAGCAGAGCGTCCACCTCGGGATCCGAGTAGAAGATGAAGTTCAGCTCCGGAGGGCCTGTGTAGAACGACGGGTACAGGAAGTTGTCCATCGACGGGTAGTCGGCTGCCAAACCCATCAGGCACAGCTGGGTCTTGCCGGCCAAGATAGGGTCATAGTAGACGTCGGGCCCGATCCTCCTCAGCCTGACGCTGATGCCGATCTTCGCGTAGCTCGCCGCCAGGCTCTCTGCCATGGTCCGGAAGTACGGCGTGATGTAGGAGAGCTCCAGAGTCGGCGAGCCGGCCTGTTTGTAGAGCTCAACCGCCTTGGCCGCGTCGTGCGCGTAGGGCTCTGAGACTTGCTCCGATCCGGGCACTCCCGGCGGCACGAGGCCGACCGGCACCTTGCCGATGCCACTGTTCACCGCGTCGATCACGGCCTGTCGATCGCAGCCGTACGTCAGCGCCTGTCGGAGCGGCAACCCTTGCTTCCCGCCTGCCACCGGGTCCTTCATGTTGACCCACAGGCAGAAGAGCAGGAGGCTGGAGTCGCTCTCCGCCCTCCAGCGCCCGCTCTCCACTTGCGGCAGGGTGCGTGACGCGTCGGCCTGGCCCGGGGGCACCGGGGTCCAGTCGATGAGTCCCACCTGGAATGCGTGCGTCATCGCGCCGGCGCTGGAGAACACCTGGAAGTGGATCGCGTCCAGGTAGGGCCCGCCGGACGTGTCCCACCACCGCGGGTTTCGCACGAGGTCGATGGACTTCCCGGACGTCCTCCTGAGGAACTCGAACGGACCGGTGCCCACCGGGTGCCGGGCGTAGGCATCTGGTCCCACCTTCCGCCTGTAGTCGGCCGGCCAGACCCAGAAGGCCTGCCCGCCGAGAGTGTCGGCGAACTCGGAGTAGGGATGGCGGAGCGAGAAACGGACCGTGTAGCGATCAAGGGCCTGCACGCCGAGTGACCCCGGATCCGCGTGGCCGGCATCGTCGGCGCCCTCGATCGCGCTGAGAAAGATCGCCATCTGGGTCCCGGTTGCCGACCCCTCCAGGGGGACGAAATGCTCCATCACCGTCCCGCTCGCCGGGTCCGCGAGGTACCGCAGGTCGGCGACGACGTCGGCGGCGGTGACCTCGCGCGACACCGGCGCCTGGAACATGACGCCCCGCCGCAACCTGAAGGTCCAGACCGTGCAATCGGCATTGGCGCTCCAGCTCTCGGCCAGGCAGGGGACCGTCTTCAAGGTGCCGTCAGGCTGCTCTTCCCATCTGACCAGGCCCTCGTACAACTGGCGAAGGACGGCGGTGCCACCAACGTTGCCGCCGTCGAACTGGATCAGGCCGGGATCGAACGGGCGCGGATCCATGGAGAGGGGATAGTCGAACGTCCCGCCCTGCCTGGGCGCCGAGCTGGGCCTGCTTCCGCTTGCGCTGCCGGCGGTGGGGCCGCTGCAGGCGGCCAGAGGCAGGGCGGCGAGGACGCAGAGCAGTAAGGGGACGAGCGGAAGGAAGCCAGATCGACTACCTCTGCGAGCGAGCATCGCGCCCGCCACTACTCCATCCAGGCTCTCCACAGGTCCACCCACCCAATCGAGCTGAAGCGGACGTTGACGGCGCGGCTGTCGAAGAGCCGCGCGTCGGCGAACACGATCAAGGGGATCGCCGGCGAGTCCGCGAGGATGATCCGCTCGGCTTCGGCGTAGCGCTGGAGCCGCGCCTCCTCCCCGGGCGTGGCGCGAGCCTGTGCAAGGAGGGCGTCGACCTTGGGGTTCGAGTAGCACATGCCGTCCGAGTACGGCGACTGACTGCTCTCGAACAGCGCGTAGAGGAAGTTGTCCATCGACGGGTAGTCGGCGAGCCAGCCTGCGAGGTACGCCTGGGGCTTGCCGGCGTACACGTAACGCACGTAGTTGTTGAAGTCGATCCCCTTCGCCTTGATGGTGACGCCGATCTTCGCGTAGCTCGCCGTCAAGCTCCTGACGGTCGCCTGCTGCTGCTGCCCGACCGGGTAGGCCAGCCTCAGCGTGACGGGGCCGATGCCGTCGATCAGCTCCTTTGCCTTCGCCGGGTCGTAGGGGTACGGCCCCTGGACGTCGTGCGAGCCGGGGACGCCCGGGGGGACGACCCCGGTGGTCGGCGGCAGGAACACGCCGCCGCTGGAGGCGTCGATGACGCCACGCCGGTCGCACCCGTAGGCCAGGGCCTGCCGAAGCCGGAGGCCCTGCGTCCCGCCCACCAACGGGTCCTTCATGTTGAAGCAGAGATACCTGAGGGCGAGGGACGGCGTGGTCACGACCTTCCAGCGCCCGCTCTCCACCTGGGGCAGCGAGCTCGCCGCGGCGACCTGCCCGACCGGCACCAACGTCCAGTCGACCATCCCCTTCTGGAAGGCGAGCATCATCGAGGTGACGCTGCTGAACACCTCGTAGTGGATGGTGTCGATGTACGGCCCGCCGGAGGTGCCCCACCACTCGTCGTTGCGGACCAGGTCGATGGACGCACCGGGGACGCTCCTTAGGAACCGGTAGGGCCCCGTGCCTACCGGGCGTCTCGCGTACGCCTTGAGGCCCACCTTGCGCAGGTGGTCCGCCGGCCAGACGTAGAACGCCGGGTTGCCGAGGGTGTCGGGAAGCTCCGAGAAGGGGTACTTGAGCGTGAAGCGGACTGTGTAGCGGTCGATGGCCTCGACGCCGAGCGGGGCGGCACTCGCGAGGCCGTTCTCGTCCGTCCCCTTGATCGGCATGTACATGTAGGACAGCTGAGAGCCGTGCGCGGGATCCGCGAGGTAGCGCAGGTCGGCGACGACGTCGGCCGCGGTGACCTCGCGCGACACCGGCGCCTGGAACAGGACCCCTCGCCGCAGCTTGAAGGTCCAGACCGTCGCATCGGCGTTCCCGCTCCAGCCCTCGGCCAGGCAGGGGACCGTCTTCATCGTGCCGTCGGACTGCTCCTCCCATTTGACCAGGCCCTCGTACAGCTGGTGCAGCACGGCGTAGCCGTCCGACGACTGCGCGACGGATGGGTCGAACGACCCGGGGTCCGCTCCAAGCGGGTAGTCGTAGGTGCCGCCCTGCTTCGGCGTCGCGACTGCGCCGCCGCCGGCGACGCCGCTCGCCGAGTCGCCGCAGCCGGCCGTGGTGACGGCGAGAAGGACGGCGGCGAGGGGGGGGCGAGCAGGGGCCAGACTGGGCGCCTGCCTTGGCGACCCCCCACGGTACCCCCTCCCCTAGCGGGCCGATGCGTCGAACATACCCGCGGTCGCGACGCTGGTCACCCGTTGACGCGAGACGGCGACGTCTGCGAGATCGATGGGAGCGCGCGGCGGGGGCCGCCGGGGGCAGTCACCCCAGGCGGCCCTCGCCGCGCGCTCCCCGGCCGCCACGTCACGGCCGCGAGCCGCTCGACGCTGAACGGTCCACCTAGTCCAGTGACGTCCCGGCCGGGAAGTTGTGGCCGGTAGTCGGGACGACGGTCCGGGCGTCGTTGGTCCCCATCGAGTCCAGCGAGGTCCCGGCCGGGAAGTTGTGGCGTGTAGTCGGGACGACGGTCCGGGCATCAACGGCCCCCATCGAGTCCAGCGACGTCGCCACCGGGAAGTTGTGGCGTGACCACTGCAGCCTCGTTTGGGCGGCGGCGGGCGCCCTCCCCGTGAGGGCGAGGATCTCGGCGTGCGACTCCAGCTGCGGCACGACGGCGGCGCCGGGCGCCGTCAGGACCGCGGACGAGGTCCCGACCGTCACGTCCGCCGGCTGGTTGATGAGAACGAGGACCGCTGCGGCGGCCAGTGCGACCAGTACCACGATGGCGATCGTGGTCCACGGGATGTGGATCTCTGGCCTGTGTGCGATCGTGTTGCTCATGACTCCTCCCCTGTCCCCAAGCTCCTTGTGACAGGTACAGCCTGAGCTTCGGACACCGTCGCGTCTTCGCCCACATGGGGTGATTCGGCGGACGCGGTCGAACCAGGGCGAGCCGAGCCGCTGGGTCACGCTGCGCGCGCTCGAGGTGGTGCAGGCTGCGTCTTCCTGACGGACCGCGCGTCAGTCGTCCGAGGCCGCCCACTCCAGCGCCGCCTTGAGGTCGTCGATGTGGAACACCTTGAGGCGGCCGCCCATCAGCCAGCCGAGCGCCTTGGCCGCGTGTTCCACCCAGTCGAGGTCGGTGACCAGGGCGCAGCGCTGCCACTCGGTGAGGTGGGCGAACCCCAGGGTCATGTCGTGCCAGTCGGCTCCCGCGGTGTAGCGGTCGAACTCCGAGCCGATCTCGAAGACGAAGCGGAGCCGGTTCCCGCCGGTCAGCGCCTCTTCGATGGCCGGCTTGAGCACGTCCTCGTAGTCCTCCGCGTCCACCTCGCCCACGGCCTCGAACGCCAGCACCCCCTCGGGGGCGCCTTCGATGAGCTGGATCATGCCGGACCTCCTGCCTGATCGGGCGCGGACGCACTCGATCTCGTGATCGACGCTACCACGACGAGGGGCCGGCATTCGCCGGCCCCTCGAGCTTGGAGCGGGTGATGCGATGCAGCGTTCAGACGCCGGAGGCGGCCCGGACCGTGAGCTTCTGCGTGGCCGTGTTGGCCTGTGTGTTACCGGCCGCATCAGTCGCCTTCACCGAGAACCGGTAGGTCCCGGCGCGCAGCGAACAGCTGAATCTGGCCGTCAGCGCGGTGTTCACCGGCTGGGTGCCCAGGTGCAGCCGCTTCACGACCTTGCCGCGCCTGTCCTTGATCGTGATGACCACCGTGGCCGTCCCGGCGTTGGGCGTGGCGTCGCGGACCGCGTAGTTGAGCGCCGCCACCCGATGCCGCCGCACGTGGGCGGCGCGCGGCGCCCTCGGTCGCCGGCTTGACGGTGTCCATGTTGACCGTCAGCGCGTGCTCGGCCTCGGCGTTGCCGACGACGTCGGTCGCGCAGTAGGTGATGGTGTGGGCGCCCTGCGCGGCGCGGGCCGCCACTTCGTCGTCATGATGGGCGCTGATGGTCACCGTGGCAGTCGAGCCGGCGACGATGACCGGCGCGCCACCGTCCACGGAGTAGGTGATCGAGGCCACGCCGGAGCCGCCGGCGTTGTCGGTCGCCGTGAGGGTGAGTGCAATCGTGTCGTTGCACCAGCCGCCAGCGTTCGCGCCACTGGCCGTGGTCGTCGGCGCGGTGGCGTCGCCAGGCCCCGGCGCCACCGTGATGGTGAAGGGCAGCGCGTTGGAGGCCGTGCCACCGGTGGGCGTAACGACGACGTTCTTAGCGCCTATGGTCGGCCCCGCCGGCACCGTGCAGGTGATCGAGGTGGCGCCCCAGGCGGTCTGCGTGGCAGTGATGCCGCCGACGCTCACGACGCCCGACGTGCCCATATTCGTGCCCGAGATGGTCAACGTGGCGCCCACAGGTCCACTCGTGGGCGTGAGGCTGGTGAGGGCCGCGGTGGCGGTGGGCGCCGGCACGGTGATGCTGTACGTGGCCGCCTTGGCCATGCCCGTGGAGTTGTTCTTACCCTTCGCGCACCAGACCTTGTAGTAGTAGGTGCCCGGCGTCGCGGGGGCGGTCATGGAGGCGGTCCACGACGTCTGCGAGCCGGGGCCAGCGTAGACCGCCATCCAGTCGGTCGTCGTGCCGCCGACGTCTGTCTGTGCGACGCGGTAGCCGGTGTTGCCGCCGGCCGTGAGACCGATGTTGATGGCGACCGTGTAGGCGGCTCCGGAGGCGGGCGTGCTCGTGCTCGGTGTCGCGGTCACGGTTCCCGACGCCGTGCCGTTGTGGCAGCTCGTGCACGCGGTGGTCTTGGAGGGCGTGGCGCTCGCAGGGCCGGCGATCACAGCGGCCAGGACGGCCGCGACCGCGACCGCGAGTACGACCAGAATGGATACGTGGCGGACGCTCATCATCCAGTGGCTCCCGGTCTAGCCGACAGAGTCAAAACAGCGCGCAAACGACGTACAGGTGGCCTCTTGGGCTGGGTATGGGGAGTTGTGGCGCGAAGGTTTCTGTGTGTTTGCACGCGCGAATTGTCCGGCACTTTGCCAGACGGACCCGCCGGGGTCAACCCGAGCCTGGATGAGGCGACAGCGACCAGCCGGAGCGGCGGGGCGGAGCGGCGGAGCAGGGCTACGGCGTGGTGGATCCGCCTTCCAGGCCCGGCCACGGCGCGAGCCGCCGCAGGTGCTGCGAGCGCCGCACCAGCTCCCGGACGTCGCGGACCTGGGCGTCGGACGCCGCGCGCGTCACCGCCACATGCGCGGGGTCCAGCCCGCGCTCGAAGCCGTCCAGGATCCTGTCCAGCGTCTCGTAGTCGATCCCGAGCGCGGCCTCGTCGACGATCCCCGGCAGCAGGTCCGGGCTCGGCGCCTTGCGGACGATCTCGCCGGGAACGCCGAGATGCTCCGCCAGCCGCCGCACCTGGGTCTTGTAGAGCCCGAGGATCGGCTCGACGTCGGTCGCGCCGTCCCCCGACTTCACGAAGAAGCCGGTCATGTACTCGCTGTGGTTGGTCGTCCCCACCACGAGTCGGTTCTCCTGCTCGGCGACGTAGTACAGGGTGAGCATCCTGAGCCTGGGCTTGACGCGTGAGTACGCGAGGCCCCTGTCGACGAAGCGCTGGTCCTTGCCCAGGCCGCGCGTCCCCATCAGCCCGCCGCGGAACGGCGTCTCGCCGCCCTCCCCCGTGTGCCGGCGGTGCTGCCACGCCACGATGCCCTCCTTGACCTTCCGCCCCGGCAGTACGTCGAGGTGGAGCAGGCCGTAGACGCCGAGGGCTTCCAGCACGGGCGTGAGGTCGATCTCGCGGTGCGCCACGCCCAGACGCTCGACCTCGCTCAGCGCGTCGGCCCTGCTCTGGGGGTTCGAGTCGCGCTCGGGCAGAACGAGCGCCAGCACGCGCTCACGCCCGAGCGCACGCACGAGCAGCGTGCCGACGACCGATGAGTCGATGCCGCCGCTGATCCCGATGATCGCTCCGTCCCGCTCGTGAGCGTCCAGCTCGCGCCGGATGAACTCCTCGATGCGCGCGGCGACGGCGGGTGCGTCGATGTCCATGGCCCGAGCATAGACCCGGTCTTACGGACGACCCCTCGCGCTCGCTGGGTGGATGCTCAGTTCCCGGCGGGCTCCGCCGCTGACCCGCCGGAGACGTCCATGGCGCCAAGCTGCGGGTCGCCGGCGTACTCCAACCTGGAGCCGCCGCTCACGTCCGCGGTGAGCGTGTCTGTGACCATGACGCGGCCGCGCGAACCGCCGGAGATCGTCAGGTCGGCGGCGTGGACCACCAGGCCCATGAGATCGAGCCGGCTGCCGCCGGAGACGTCCAGGCGCAAGGCGTCCGCGCTGCCCGTGCACGCGGCCACGCTCGCGCCGGAGACCTCGCCCGCCAGCTCGTCCAGCAGGACCGCGCCGTCGACGCGGCTGGCGCCAGACACGTCCAGCGCCACCTTGCCCGGACCCGCCAGCGTGACGGCACTCGCGCCTGAGGCGGCGAGATCGAGGTCGTCGCCTGTCGCCACGGCGTCCGCCGTCGACGCGCCGCTCACCTCGAGTCCGGTGAGGCGCGGCAGCGTCACCTTCGCCTTGAGCGTGACGTCCCGGAACTGCCAGAGCGGCGCCAAGCCGATGTGCAGCGTGTCGCCGTCAAGCTCGACCTTGAGCTTGTCCTTCAAGAGGTTGTCGTCGACGGTGACGGACACGGCGTAGCTGTCGCCCCGCTCGATCGTCGCCATGAAGCCGCTGTCCACGACGACCTTGGTGAAGCCCGTGTACTCGTAGGTCTTCGTCGCCGGCTTGCCCGAGCCCGACACCTGGCCGAGGCCGCCGGTACTGGGCATGTCGCAGCCGGCGGCTGCCAGCGCGAGGGCGAGGAGCACGGCCGCGACCAGCAACGTCGTCGCGGCCCCCACGGTCCGCACCCGAATCGCACCTCGTCTCATGATCGCCTCCCTCGCCCGGTCCCCGCTCCACCTCTCCAATCATAGGCCCCGCTCCGTCCGTAGCGGCGCGTTGAGACCTCTCGGGCAGAGCGTCGGCGACCACGCGGGAGACCAGATCAGGCTGCGCCGGAAGGACTTCATGCGCCTCTCCGCCGCCTTCTTCAAGAGGAGTTGCAGGAGAAGTTCGCGGAGCGTCTGTCTCAGGAGCTCGCAGGGCGGCTCGAGGGCGGGCCGCGTCCATACCGGGCAAGGCAAAGGCGGCCACGGCCCGCCCTCCAGCCGCTCAGCGCTCTACGAGCACCGCCTGCAGCAGCGAGGAGCGGTCCGGCGCGGCCGCCGGACGAGGCGCCGCGTCGTCGCTGAGGAAGAAGGCGTTCACATCGTCCGTCTCGGGCGTGCGCACGGCCTCGAGCGTCGGGCGCGCGCGGTCGTCATCGCCCGAACGCCGGTCACGCGCGGCGCGCAGACCCGCGGAAAGGCAGTCGCGCAGCGCGCCGTCAGGAGCCGGCGTGGAGATGCACTGAGCGGCTCCGGCCCTCCAGGCGTCCGCCGTGTCTTCGTGCTTCGGCGAGGCCAGGACCACTAGGTAGGTGTCGCGCCCGTGATGGAAGTCGCGGACCAGGCGGCACATCTCGGGGCCCTCGACCCCGGGCAGGTCCCAGTCGACGAACGCCACTTCCGGCGGGCGGTCCCCGAGCAGGAGCTCGAGGGCGTCGCGGCCATCATCGATGGCGATGACCTCGAACGGCTCAGCGGCGTCCCGGCTCAGGGTCTCCGCGAATGCCGCGCGTTCCACGCTTTCACTGTGTGCGATGAGGACTCGCATCTCCGCTCCCTCGGTGGCGCCGCCAGGGGCCGGCGCTGTTGCCGTCTGCACCCTTGCCGTCGACGGCGGCGGGGCGTCCGGGCATAGAACGAACGTCCACTCGGAGGACATACCGGCTACAGCACTGGCAACGCTCTCGCCGTCACCGGGGCCTGTCGCATCGGGGTCGAGACCGGTCCGAAACGGGGTCCGCCGCGCTCCCCTCCGGGAACATTCTCAGAGGGACCACGAACGAGGAGGGGACCATGGTGACCATCCCTCAGAAGCTCCACGACGTGCTCGCCGGAGGGCACAACATCTGGGTCGCGACCGTCGGACCGGACGGGGCGCCCCACGTCTCGATCAAGGGCAGCGGTAGTCTGCTCGATGACGACCGCATCGTCTTCGCCGACCTCTACAGCCGTGAGACGTTCGAGAACCTCGAGCACGACCCGCGCGTGGCCGTGGGCATCCACGACTACGCGAACAAGGTCGCGATGCAGATCAGGGGGCACGCGGAGATCGTCGACCACGGCGAGCTGGTGGAGGACATGAAGCAGCGGCTGGCCGCGGTGAGCGAGAAGTGGAAGCTCCCGCCGGTCAAGCACGTCGTGATCGTGACGGTGGACTCCGTCATGGACCTCTGGCCCGGGCCGCACGCGGGCGAGGAGATCAGGGAGACCGCGACGACGCAGGTCTGACGGCGGCCGCGTGCCAGCGCGGGCCGTCAGAGCCCGGCGGCGCTCTCCATCAGGTCGGTCCGCCGGCGCAGGAACAGCGCGACCGGCAGACCGTCCACCACGTCGCGGTCGAACAGGACGGTCATGCTGAGCACTTCGCGCGGCTCCATGACCTCGCCGGCCATGCCGGGGCGCCGGCCGCGGGGGCGCCTGGCGGCGCGCGGCCGCAGGCTCAGCCGCGCCGCACCCTCCGCGCCCGCAGGTCGTAGCTGTCGCCGTCGGCGAGCACATGCAGGGCGAGGCCGCTGACCGACAGCGCGTGGCCGTTGCTGGCCACGGCCGGCGCCGGCTCGGCGCCGTGGCCGTCCACCACGCACACCACACCCTTGCCCATCACCGTGGCGACCCCTTCGGGTGAGATCTCGAGGCCGCAGTCCTCGTCGATGCCGAGGCCGATCGTGTCCGGGTACGCCGAGACCATCGCCACCAGGCGGCCCAGACGGCCGCGCACGACGAAGTGCGTGTCCACGGTGACGCCCTCGACGAGGCCGAGGCCGGGCGCCCTGCGGATGGCCCCGGACTGGTAGAACGAGTCGGGGTCGCCGCGCACGATCACGGGGTCGCCGAGCGCCATCGACCCGGCGCTGGAACCCCCGACCACGAGGCCCTCCCGGCTGCGACGGCGCAGCTCGGCGACGAACTCCGTGCTCATGAGGATGTCGAGGAGCCGGAGCTGGTCGCCACCGGTGAACATGACCGCGGTGACGTCGCGAAGCTTGCGCAGGTTCTCAGGGTCGTCGGCGTCCTTGTGCGCGCGGATGTCGAGCATCTCGAGGCGCTGGACGTCCTCGCGCTCGAAGGACTCCTTGTAGCGCGCGATGGTGTCGGCGCGCTCCTCGCTCGCCGTCGGCACGACGGCGATGCGCGCCTCGCGCGCCCCGCCGGCCAGCTCTACGAAGCGGCGGACGAACCGGCGGTCCATGCCCTCGGGGCCGGACCCGCCCAACAGCAACCGCCACCCTCCGCGAGGCCCCGTCACGCGCGGCCTTCACGTTCGGGGCGACCGTCGGCATGTGCGTCACGGCGAGTGGCTTCACTGGTGGCGCTATGTACGACGACATCGGTGGCGCCGTGGGTGGCGCCATTGGTGACGACGTTAGTGGCGCCACCAAGGGCGCCAACCCGATCCGAGACAATGCCGGCCGCCTCGGAGGCCTCGCCGGTGTCAGCGCCGGCGGTCGCGGCCTCAGCCGCCGCGCCGGCGGTCGCGCCGCCCCCGGCGCCCTCGGCGCGTGCGCGAAGCCACTGGATGGCCTCGTGCACGCGGCCGGTCATGCAGCACACGAGGTCGCCCGGCTGCGCCAGCTCTGAAGCGCGCTCGATCGCATCCTGCTCCACGGGCACACGCGCGATACTGGCCGCGTCCATGCCGGCGGCCGTGAGGAAGCGCTCCTGGAGGTCCATCAGCTCGCCGGGCACCCGTCCTCGCAGGTCGCCCGCCTCGTAGATGACGGCGGTGTCGAAGACCGGAGCCAGCACGCTGCACACCTCCTCGATGTCCTCGTCGCGGCGGTCGCCGACCACGTCGAACACGACGATGCGGCGACGCTCGCCGAGGCGCTCGACCAGCTGTACCAGGCTCTTGTAGGCGTGCGGGTTGTGGGCGTAGTCGAGCAGGTAATCGACCCCGTCGATGGTCATCTGGTTGAGGCGTCCGGGCGTCTGCAGTGGCGACGGCAGGAACGAGAGGAGCGCGCGGCGGATCTCGTCGACGTCGATACCCCGGGCGTAGGCCGCGGCGGTGGCCGCGAGCGCGTTCTGCACGTTGAACTCGGCGAGCCCGCCGAGCGTGAGCGGGACGTCCTCGATGCGTGCCACCGGCGTCAGCTTGTCGTTGCCGAACACGGCGATGTACCCCTGTTCGCACACGACCGCGGTATGACCCTTGTCCACATGCTCCAGCACCACCGGGTTGGTCGAGCGCAGCGAGAACAGGACGACGTGCTCGCGGCAGTACTGCGTCATGCTCACGCACATCGGGTCGTCGGCGTTCAGCACCGTGGTGCCGCCCTCGCGCACGGCCTCGGCAACCACAGCCTTGACCTTGGCGAGCTCGTCGAGGTCGCGGATGTTCTGCAGACCGAGGTGGTCGGGCTGCACGTTGAGCACGACGCCGACGTCGGCGGTCTTGTAGCCGAGGCCCGAGCGCAGGATGCCACCTCGGGCCGTCTCCAGCACGGCGCAGTCCACCAGCGGGTCGCGCAACACGACCTGCGCCGAGTACGGGCCGCTCATGTCGCCCTCGGCGATCAGATGGCCACGCACGTAGATCCCGTCCGTGGTCGTCATCCCGACGCTGTAGCCGGCGTGCTCCATGATGTGGGCGATGAGCCGCACCGTCGTCGTCTTGCCGTTGGTGCCCGTGACGGCGACGATGCCGATGTCGTGCGGTGCGCCCGGCGGGAACAGCATGTCGACGATCGGCCGCGCCACGTTGCGCGGCGTGCCCTGCGCCGGGGCCAGATGCATGCGCAGCCCCGGCGCCGCGTTGACCTCGATCACGGCGCCGCCGACCTTCTTGACCGGCTGCTCCAGCGTAGGCGCGATGACGTCGATGCCGGCGATGTCCAGACCGACGATGCTGGCGATGCGCTCGGCCATGAAGCGGTTGGCCTTGTGCACGGTGTCGGTCACGTCGACGGCCGAGCCGCCGGTCGAGAGGTTCGCGGTGAGCTCGAGCCGGAAGACTTCGCCGTCCGCCGGCACCGTCTGCGGCGTGTAGCCGGCCCGCTCCAGCAGGTAGGTCGTCACGTCCGAGGTCGACAGCCGCGTCATCACCTTCTCGTGGCCGTAGCCGCGCAGGGGGTTGCGGTTCTCTATCGCGATGAGCTCTGCGATGCTGTGCTCGCCGTCGCCGGTCACGGCCGCCGGCTCGCGCATGGCGGCGGCCACCAGGCGCCCGTCCACGACGAGTATGCGGTAGTCGCTGCCCGTGTAGCACTTCTCGACGATGACCTTGTCGCTGATCTCCTTGGCGCGCGCGAACGCCTCGCGCAGGTCCTTCTCGTCGCTGATGCCGGTGGTGACACCCTTGCCGTGATGGCCGTCGTGCGGCTTGATCACGACCGGGTAGCCCAGCCACTCGGCGTCCTCGATGGCGGACTCGACGCGCCGGACGACCGTCCCCTTGGGGACAGGGATGCCGGCGTCCTCCAGTATGTGCTTGGTGAGCCGCTTGTTGCCGGCCGTCTCCACGCCGATCATGCTCGTCCGCGACGTGATGGAGGCCTCGATGCGGCGCTGGTACTTGCCCTCGCCGAGCTGGACGAGGTTGTAGTCGTCGAGGCGGAGCACGGTGATGCCGCGGTGCTCCGCCTCCTCCACTATCGCCGCCGTGGACGGGCCGAGGTAGTGGTCCGCGCCGATGTCCTCGAGCTCGCGGATGATGCCCTCGAGGTCGATGTCGCGGCGGCGGCCCTCGAGGAGCGCGTTGACGATGTCGATCGCGCGCTCCCCCGCCGCGATCCCCGCCTCTTCGACCCAGTAGCTGTAGATGACCTGATAGACCGCGGGGGTATCGGTGTCGATGGTCTTGCCGAACCCGACTTCCATGCCGGCGATGAACTGCAGCTCCAGCGCGAGGTGCTCGATCACGTGGCCGAGCAGCGTCCCCTCGCGCATCCGCTTGACGAGGCCGCCGCGCTCGTCCTCCGAGCAGCGGTGTTCCTCGAGGCTGGGGACAAGCTCGAGCAGTGCGTCGGTGAGCCCGGGCAGGGCGTCGGTGAACACCTCGTCGTACTCGCCGAGGTCGACGTTGAGCACGACGACCGGGCGATAGCTGTAGTAGTTGGCGCCTCTGATGGCGCGCGAGTCGAGCAGCTTGACCATGGCCCCACCCCCTCGTCCGGGAAGGTGCCATCTTACATCGCGGCGGCGAGGCGGCGGCCCCTGCAACAGGTGTCGTTCGCGCTCGCGTACGTCCGGACGCACGCCTGAAGATACGTACGTGCCACTGGAAGTACGTCCGAACGTACGCATCCACGACGGACTACCTCGCGGCGGAGGGCTATCATCGGCGGCATGATGCGGACGGCCAGGCTGAAGGTACCGGGACTGCGCGCGAGGCCGACGGCGTTGGGGATGCCGGCGACGCGCACCGCGGCGGCGCTCGCGGCGGTCGCGATGCTGGCGACGCTCGCCGTCCTCGCCGCCGGCGTGGCCGCCTGCGGCGGCTCTTCCGGCGGCGCCTCGACCGCGGCGAGCGCCTCGGCCGGCGTCCCGTCCGACGCGAGCGCCGTAGCCGACGCCCCGCCCACCAGCGCCGTGTACACGGACCTGGCCTACGGCAGCGAGTCTGCGGCCCAGAAGCTGGACCTGTATCTGCCCCTGCGGGGCGAGACGCCGTATCCGGTCGTCATCGGCATCCACGGCGGCGGGTTCATCAGCGGCGACAAGGGCGACGGGCAGATCACGCCGGTACTGGAGGCGCTGAGGCGCGGCTACGCCGTGGCCGGCGTCAACTACCGGCTGAGCGACGAGGCCACCTTCCCGGCGGCCATCAACGACGTCAAGGCCGCCATCCGCTGGCTCCGCGCCCACGCCGGCGAGTACCAGCTCGACGGCAGTCGCATCGCGCTATGGGGCGACTCCGCCGGCGGCAACCTGGCGGCGCTCGCCGGCACGTCCGGTGACCTCGATGCTCTCCGCGGCACTCACCCGACCAACGCCGGCGAGTCCGACCGCGTCCAGGCCGTCGTCGACTGGTTCGGACCCATCTCGTTCCTCCGCACGGACAGGGACTTCCGCGCCGCGGGGTTCCGCCACGCGAGCGCCGAGGGACCGGACTCGTTCCTCTCCCAGTACCTCGGGGCGCCGCTGCGCCAGGTGCCCGGCAAGGTCAAGGCAGCCGACCCGATCACCTACCTCACCTCCGACGACCCGCCGGTGCTCATCGAGCACGGCGGCGCCGACGGGACCGTGCCGGTGGGACAGTCCACGCGGTTCGCCAAGGCCTACGCGGCGCGGGTGGGCAAGGACGCCGTGACACTCCGGATCTACGACGGCGCCGGACACGTGGACCGGATCTTCTACGAGCAGGCCCACGTGGACGAAGTCCTCGACTGGCTGGACCGGCAGCTGAGGTAGACGGCCGGCGGCCGGCGCCTGCGGTCGGGTGCGCGGCTCGTCGTGCTAGCATTTGCGCCATCACGACGAGCTCACGCCGGTCGTGTCTCAGTGCCGGCGTCACGACCGGAGGTCCTCATGACGCAGGCCACGCCAGCTCCGCGCGCCGCCGCCACGTCCACCCCGCGCGCCGACGGCTTTCGCCTCCCGGCGCGCTTCACGCCGCACCAGCGCACGCTGCTGTCGTGGCCGTGCCGCGAGGACCTGTTCGGCCCGCTCATGGCCGACGCGAGGCGTGAGTGGGCCGAGGTCGCTCGTGGCATCGCCCGCTTCGAGCCCGTCACCGTGGTCGTCGACCCGGCGCAGGAGGCCGAGGCCCGTGAGCTGCTCGGCCTCGACGGCGGGGCCGGGGGGACGGCCGGCGCCGAGGCCACCATCGACCTCCTCCCCATGCCCCTCGACGACTCCTGGATACGCGACAACGGTCCCATCTTCGTACGCGACGACCAGGGGCAGGTCGCGATGGTGCACTTCGGCTTCGACGGCTGGGGCGAGCACTTCACGCCCTACGACAAGGACGCGCAGGTGCCGGCGGCCATCGCCGAGGCCTGGGGCGTGCGCCGCTACCAGGCGCCGCTCGTCCTCGAGGGCGGCGCCTTCAACACCGACGGCGAGGGCACGCTGCTCACCACCGAACAGTGCCTCCTGCACCACCGCAACCTCGGCCTGAGCCGCGGCGACAACGAGGCGCTGCTCAGGGAATGGCTCGGCGTCGAGAAGGTCGTCTGGCTGCCCTACGGCCTCGTCGAGGACTCCGGGCCGCTCTCGACCTCGGGCCACGTGGACGACGTGGCGCAGTTCGTGGCCCCCGGCACCGTGCTCGCGCAGACGTGCGAGCCGGACAACCCGAACTACTCGCGGCTGCAGGAGAACCTCGAGGTGCTGGAGGCGGCGACGGACGCCGCCGGTCGCCGCCTCGAGGTCGTGGAGTCGCCGCTCCTGCCCTACGTGAGCGGCGTGGGCGCCGGGCTGGACGGGGTCAGCGGGCCCGGCGCCGGCATCCGCATGCCGGCGCCCTACGTGAACATGGTCTTCGTGGAGGGCGCCGTCCTCCTGCCGCTCACCGGCGAAGAGGGCGAAGACGAGGTGCACCAGGAGATCGGCGAGCTGGTGGGCCGCGAGCCGGTCGGCCTGCCGACGGAGCTCTCGGCGTTCGGCGGCGGCGGGCTGGGCTGCATCACGCAGCAGGTGCCCGCCGGGCCGTTCGCGCCGCCGCGCTGAGCGACGCCGCCGTCAGGCGGCGAGCCGCAGGTCCCTGCGCGAGCGGAACTCGACCTCGGTCTTGAGGTTGTGCAGTCCGTGGAACACGGCCTCGCGCAAGACCTTCTCCATGCGCTTGTGCATGAAGCGGAGGGTCCAGCCGCTCCACGACTCTTCCGTGGTCACTCGCGTGCCCCGCTGCGTCGGCTCGATGCGCCAGACGTGGACGGCGTGGACGCCCATGGTCGAGCCCGTCCAACCCAGCTCGCGGCCGTTCTCGACGGAGCGAAGCACCGACGTGATCGTGCCAGGACCCGAGCGCCACACGAAGGTGCTGCCGGGCTTCAGCTCTCCCTCGAGGCGCGCCTCTTTGACGTCGGGATTCCAGGAGGGCCACCGGGCGATGTCGGCAAGCAGCGCCCACACTTCTCCCGGCGACGCGGAGATGTCCACAGTGCCACTGGCGCTGATCGGCGCTTGCTGGTCGATGTCCATCTCGGGTCCTCCCCCAGAGAGCTCGGACGGCCCCGAGCGATTCAGGAGCATTTCTACCCAGATTGCGGCGACTCGGACCGCCGGCCGGCCGTGCACGGCCCAAGAGCTGCGACGCGAGGTGCGCCGGAGCCTCCTCCATCTCTTCACTCCCGCCCTGCGGGCGGGGCCTATGCCGCCTCTTCCACTCGGCGGGGCGGCACGTTGTGGTTCAGCCTGAACACGTTGTCCGGGTCCCACCGCGTTTTGACGTCGACGAGACGCTCGTAGTTGGCGCCGAAGCTCATGCGCAGCTGCCGTTCGCCCTCCTCGAGCAGACCTGGGAAGTTGAGGTACGTGCCGACCGTGTGCGGCTCCAGGGCCTTGATCAGCCGGCGCGCCCAGGCGATGTTGGTCTCATCATCGGAGGGTTCGTCCCAGTCGGCCTCCGGATTGACGAGGAAGCCGGCATCGCGGCCGGCGTAGGCGGAACCCCCGGCCGGCTCGTCCCGCAGTGCCCCGCCCATCATCCACACGTCGATCGTGCTGAGCGGCGACGGCTGCGACACCGCGAAGGAGGCGACGACGTCGATCACGGCGTCGCTGAGCTCGGCCACGGCCGCCGACTTCCAGTAGTAGTGGCGGCCCCGTGGATAGTCCTCGTCCAGGAACTGCTGCAGCGTCACGTACGGCATCCGGCCACTGAGGTCGGCGATCGGCGTGCCGAGACCGCGCAGCGGCATCAGCTCGCGTTCTCCGTCCTCGAGCGGGCCGGCGTAGGCGGCCGCGACCGCCAGCATCGGCCGGCCGAACGCGGCGGGCGGCACGCCCTCCATCTCCGGCACGCTCCCGGTGAACGCTACCGGCGCGATCTCGCGCGGCAGCTCGGCGCCGAGCTCGCGGAAGGCACGGAGCGCGGGCGCCGTGTCGGCGCCGTCGTAGAGCA
Organism: uncultured Thermoleophilia bacterium; assembly: GCA_963717965.1. GTDB lineage: Bacteria > Actinomycetota > Thermoleophilia > UBA2241 > UBA2241 > CAIXSE01. The sequence goes on from CAVQXS010000010.1 coordinate 109,923, forward strand.
CGAGCGCGTAGGCGACCTCGGGACCGACCGGGTGCACAAGGAACTCGAACGTCGTCACCACGCCGAAGTTGCCGCCGCCGCCGCGCAGCCCCCAGAGCAGCTCTGGGTTCTCGTCGACGGATGTACGCACCTGCCGCCCGTCCGCCGTGACCAGCTCGGCGCCGACCAGGTTGTCGCACGAGAGCCCGTACCTGCGGCGCAACCAGCCGATGCCGCCGCCGAGTGTGAGGCCGGCCACTCCGGTGTCGGAGACCAGGCCGGCCGGGACGGCAAGGCCGAAGGGCTGCGTCGCCGCGTCCACCTCTCGCCAGATGGCGCCGCCCTGCACGGTCGCGCGGCGCCGACCGGGGTCGACCGTCACCACCTTCATCGGCGACAGGTCGATCACCACGCCGCCCTCGGTAGTGGCCAGCCCGGCGACGTTGTGCCCTCCGCCGCGCACCGCGATCGGCAGGGCGGCGCCCCGGGCGATCCCGACCGCCGCGGCCACGTCGTCGGGGGTCTCGCAGCGCGCCACGGCGACCGGCCGCTTGTCGATCATCCCGTTCCATACCGACCGGGCCGCCGCATATCCCTCGTCGGCTACGCCCACCACCTCGCCTGTCAGGTGCGACCTCAGGGCTCGCACCACTTCGTCTGTCCTGTCAGGGACGGCCATGGTGACCTCCTCGAGAAGTGTCGATGGGCTAGGTGTTCCCGGGGGTCGTGCGGCTATGCCGCCGACCGTCGTGCGACCCGGATGGCGGGCGTTCACGGAACCGTGCCCCCTCGGCGAGACGAAGGACAGAGACGGCGCCGCTCACCGAACACGCGTTCGCATCCGTCCGCCCCCGGTGCTAGCCTGCGCGCAGCGCACCGAGGAGGACTCCCCCATGCTCGTCGAGCTCAACGCCGACCAGCTCGCCGCCGCCCAGCACGGCGACGGGCCGTTGCTCATCGTCGCCGGCGCCGGCACCGGCAAGACGGCCACGCTCGTGCACCGCGTCGCCAAGCTTATCGAGCGCGGCGCGGACCCGCGGCGGATCCTGCTGCTCACGTTCACGCGCCGCGCCGCCGCCGAGATGCTGCGCCGGGTCGAGGCGGTCCTCGCGGCACGCGGCCATAGCACGGGCGGCACGTCCGAGCGCGTCTGGGGCGGCACCTTCCACGCCGCCGCCGCCCGCCTCCTCCGCATCCACGCCCGGGACATCGGCATGGAGCCGGACTTCACCATCATGGACCGCGGCGACTCCGAGGACCTCATGCACGTGGCGCGCACCCGCCTCGGCCTCGGCCGCGGCGGTGCGCGCTTCCCGCAGAAGTCCACCTGCCTCGACGTCTACTCACGCTGCGTCAACGCGCAGCTGCCGCTGAACGAGGTGCTGCACGCCACGTTCCCGTGGTGCCTGCCGGCCGATGAGGGCCTGGCGCAGCTCTTCGCCGCCTACACGGACGCCAAGGAGGAGCAGCAGGTCCTCGACTACGACGACCTGCTGCTGTTCTGGCGCGGCCTGCTCGCCGACCCAGCCGGGGGCGCCCGCGTGCGCGAGCGCTTCGACCACGTCCTCGTGGACGAGTACCAGGACACCAACGCGCTGCAGGCCGACGTCGTCAGCCGGCTTCGGCCGGACGGCACCGGCGTCACGTGTGTCGGCGACGACGCGCAGGCCATCTACGGCTTCCGCGCCGCCACGGTGCGCAACATCCTCGACTTCGAACAGCGCTTCCCCGGCGCCGACGTCGTCGCGCTCACGCAGAACTTCCGCTCGACGGCGCCGATCCTCGCCGCCACCAACGCGCTCATCGCCGAGGCCGCCGAGCGCCGCGACAAAGAGCTCTGGACGGACCGGGCCGACGGCGGGCGCCCGGTCCTCGCCACCTGCCGCGACGAGGACGAGCAGACGCAGTGGCTCTGCGAGCGCATCCTGTCGCACCGCGAGCAGGGCACGCAGCTCAAAGAGCAAGCCGTGCTCTTCCGCGCCCAGCACCACTGCATGGCGCTCGAGATGGAGCTCTCCCGCCGCAACATCCCCTTCCACAAGTACGGCGGGCTGCGCTTCGTCGAGATGGCGCACGTCAAGGACCTCGTGAGCTTCCTGCGACTCGCCGAGAACCCCAGGGACGCGATGGCCGGCCTCCGCGTGCTCGGCCTGGTGCCCGGCATCGGGCCCAAGACGGCGGCGACGCTGCTCGAGAGCCTCGGCGCCGCCGCCGGCGACTTCCCGGCGGCGTGGGCCGGCGCCCGCGTCCCCGAGCCGGCGCGCGCCGTCTGGCCGGCCGTCGTCGAGCTCTTCGCGACGCTCGCCGCCGCCGGCCCGTCCGGACGTGCCCGCGCAGGTCCACGCCGTGCGCAGCGTCTACGCGCCGCTGCTCGAGCGCCGCTACGACAACGTGCAGGCTCGCCTGCGCGACCTCGAGCAGATCGAGGGGCTCGCGGCTCGTGCGGAGACGCGCTCGCAATTCCTGGCCGAGCTGGTGCTCGACCCGCCGGCGTACACGCAGGAGCTCGCCGGCCCGCCGCTGCTCGACGAGGACTACCTCATCCTCAGCACCATGCACTCGGCCAAGGGCCTCGAGTTCGACGTCGTCTACGTCATCCACGCCGCCGACGGCAACATCCCCTCGGACATGGCCACGGGCAGCGCCGCCGAGATCGAGGAGGAGCGGCGGCTGCTCTACGTCGCCTGCACGCGCGCCCGCGAGCAGCTCTACGTCAGCCACCCGTTGCGCTACTACACGCAGCCCTGGGCCAAGGCCGACACCCACGGCTACGCGCAGCGCTCGCGCTTCCTCACCCAAGCTGTCGTGACCCACTTCGACGAGATCCAGACGGGTCCCGAGCCCTCGGAAACGGACGAGGGCCCTCTCGATCGCGTCACGACGGCATCCATCCGCGCCGGCGTACGCTCGCTGTGGGAGGCGCCGGCCGACGCCTGACTCAGCGTCGCGCAGGCGCAGGCTCCTCAGGGAGATATGACTGTATTTGCGCTTCTGGTCATACAGTCATAGACTGCCGTCATGCCCCGCGCCTTCACAGAAACGGAACGCGACGCCATCCGCGAGCGGCTGCTCGTCGCTGGGCGAGACCTCTTCGCCCGGAGGGGCATCCGCGCGACCACCGTCGAGCAGCTTGCACGCGCCGCCGGCATCTCCAAAGGCGCGTTCTACTTCTTCTATCCATCCAAGGAGGCTCTCTTCTTCGCCATCGTCGAAGAGGTGGAGACCGGCATGCAGGCGCGCCTGGAGAAACAAGTGGCTGAGGCGCCTCACGACGCCCCGCGGTTCCTCCTTCGCGCCGCCCTGCAGGCTCGCGGGGAGAACCCCTTGTTCGATGTCGCGACCTCAGAGGAGGCGCTGGCCGTCATGCGCACGATGCCGCCCGAGGTGCAGGTGGCGTTCCTGCGCCGCGACGTCGAGATGACGGAATCCATCGCGGCCCGCCTCGCGGCCGCGGGCGTGCCGATGAACGTGTCGCCGGAGGTCCTCGCGGGCCTCCTGCGGGCGATGGTGTTCGTCGGCATGCACCGTGAGGACCTCGGGGTCGGGCTCGCCCCTGCCGTCGAGGACTTCCTGGTCGAGGCTCTCTCGGCTGCACTCTCCGGCGGTGAAGCTCGCCAGGAGCCGCACGATGCGCGGCCCCACGTGGGCGGCACGTCATGACCGCCGCGCCGTCGCCGGCCGTCCGCACCACGGGGCTGTCGCGCCGCTACCGTGACGTCCTCGCCGTCGACGGACTCGATCTCACCGTCGAGCGGGCAGAGATCTACGGCCTACTGGGCCTGAACGGAGCCGGCAAGACGACCACGATCGGCATGCTGCTCGGCATGATCAGCCCATCCGCCGGCCATGCGTCCCTGCTCGGGACGCCGGTGCGGCGCGGCGGCCGTGGGCCGTGGGATCGCGTCGGCTACCTCGTCGACGCGCCGGCCCCCTACCCGGGGCTGACCGTGCTCGAGAATCTGCGCTCGGCGGCGCGCCTGCGTGGCGTCTCCGACGCCGCCGTCTCGCGTGCCGTCGAGCAGTTCAGCCTTGGAGAGTACGCACAGCGCAGGGCACGCTCCCTCTCGCAGGGCAACCGCCAGCGCCTCGGGCTCGCCACGGCGCTCTTCCACGAGCCCGAGCTCGTGATCCTCGACGAGCCGGCCAACGGACTCGACCCTGCGGGAGTCGTCGAGGTCCGGGAACTGCTCCGTTCGCTCGCCACGGACCGCGGGGTCACCATCCTCATGTCGAGCCACATCCTCGCCGAGGTGGACCGCCTGGCGACGCGCATCGGCATCATCCACCGTGGCCGGCTCATCGAGGAGCTGAGCACCGAGGAGATGGAGATGAAGCGAGCCCGTCGCCTGGTCGTCGAGGCGCGCGACGCCGCAGGGGCACGCGCGCTGCTCGAGGCCGCGGGCTACCAGCCCGAGACGGGCGATGGCCCCGTCGTGCTCACGCAGCCGCGCGCGGTGCAGCGACCGGACGACGTCGCCGCCGCGCTGGTGGCAGGCGGTCACCCGCCGACCCGGCTCGCGGTGGAGCAGGAGGATCTCGAGGAGCACTTCCTGCGCCTGACCGCCCTCAAGGAGGCGTCGTGACCGGGTTCGCGCCGGCGCTTCGCGTGGAACTCCTCAAGGCGAGACGCTCCGTGGCTCCGGCGCTTACCGGGCTGGCTTTCGCGATCGCCCCGCTCGTCGGCGGCCTCTTCATGTACATCCTTGCCGACCCGGAGCGCGCGCGCCGCATGGGCCTGATCGGCCAGAAGGCGCAGCTCGCCGGAGGCGGCTCAGACTGGCCGGCGTACTTCGCGTTCCTGGCACAGGCGGCGGCCGTCGGAGGCTTCGTGCTCTTCGCCTTCGTCATCGCCTGGGTGTTCGGCCGCGAGTTCTCGGACGGCACCGTCCGCTACCTGCTCGCACTGCCGACGTCGAGAGCTGCCATCATCGCCGCCAAGCTCGTGATCGTGGCCCTGTGGTGCGCGGCACTCACGACGCTCGCCACCCTCCTGGGTCTCCTGGTCGGCGCGGCGCTCGGCCTTCCGGGATGGTCGCCCGAGGTGCTCGGGCGAGGGCTGGCGCACATCTGGGGAGGCGCCGGCCTCACGTTCCTGATCGTGGTGCCGCTGGCGCTGCTCGCAGGCGTCGGCCGCGGCTACCTCGCACCTCTGGGCTTCGCGATGCTGATGATCATCCTCGCGCAGGTGATCGGCGCGACCGGGCGCGGCGCCTGGTTCCCCTGGTCGATCCCGGCGCTCTACGCGCAGGTCGCCGGGTCGGCGGGCGGCCATATCACGGCGGTCAGCTTCGCCGTCGTCGCCGTGACCGGAGCCGCCGGAGCCGCGGGCACGTTCGCCTGGTGGCTCTACGCCGACTTCCCGCGGTGACCTCCGCGCGGCTCGGCCGCTACGCGCGTGAGCCCGGCAGCCCCTGCTGCGCAGCAGGGCGGCTGCCGGGCTCACGCGTCCGGCTTCCTGATCGAGCCTCCCGGCTCAGGCTGTCGGCTCGACCCTCACGTCACTGCGTGGCGTGGCAAGTCGACGCGGTGCAGCCGGTGGCCGGGCAGGTGTACGTCTGGCCGCCGCTCGAGCTGCCGGAACCGCTCGAGCTGCCGTAGCCGTTGGGGTCTGCCTGCGTGGCGCCGCCGCTCGAGCTCTGGCCGTAGCCACTGCCGCTCGACGACTGACCGGTACTCGATTGCGTCGTCAAGGTGCGTGCGCTGGCGGTCGGCGTGCCGAAAAGCCGGCCGCCGAGCTGGATCGCCGTGAACACGGCCAGGCCGGTGAACAGCGTCAGGACGAGGACTGCGGTGGTGTTCCTGAAGAGCTTCATCGTTCTCCTTCGCGGTGAAGTCAGGGTCGATAGCGGGCGTCGGGGGGCACGCGCACGGTGGCGTACTGCTCGCCCCGGGACGCCGTCTCGAGGCGTCGCGTCGCCAGGCGGATGGCGAGGATGGGGTCGTCGGCGACGTTCGCGCGCGGGCGCCCGAGCTTGCCGGCCGTCTTCACGATCCAGCGCCAGTGCAGCGCGAAGTGCACCAGCAACAGGGCGATGGTGGCGTCGGCGGACCAGCGGTGCGCCGTGACCCACAGGGAGGTCGGAACGACCGTGAGACCGACCACCTTCGCGACGTACTGCGAGATGAGCAGGCCGCTGAGCATGACCGTCACTGCGACCACGAAGAGCGCGGCGTCCACGACCAGGTTGACCTTGGGCGTCGCGCGCACGATCTCCGCGAACCGCTCCAGGATCCGGAGCGTCTGGTCCCAGTTGATGATGACGTGGAAGAGCAGCGGGACGACGGCGATGACGCACAACCACTCGTGCACGGCGATGCCCGTCCATGCGGGGTTGTAGCCGAGGAAGAGCGTGCCGAAGAGCGCGAGGTCGAGCCAGAGGCGGACTCGTGCGGTCATCGGCGCTCCTTTCGTCGGGGGACTACGCTCCAGCGGTCGCCCCATCGAGCGACCACGACCACTGTAGGAGACGGATATGAAGCTCGGATTGAGCGGCGGCTACAGGTCCGTAACCAGCCGGGGCGAGCGGTTACGGACCTGTAGCCCGGGCGAAGACGCGGCGCAACGTGGGCCGGGGATAGTCGTCTTCAGGACGCCGGCCCACGCCGGCGCATGACTCGACAGTGAGGTGAGTGATGACCGATCCGAGCAACGAGAACGCCGGCGCCACGCCGGCGGAGAATCCGCCAGCCGGCGAGGCGCCGGGGGCTCGGCAGCCGGCGGACGAGGCCGCGCCTGCCACGCCGGCAGCCGCCGGCGAGGCCCAGACCGCGGCGATGCCGGCGGCCGAGACGCCGACCGCGCCCGAGGCGCCGACCGCAGCCGAGGCGCCGACCGCGGCATGCGCAGGCGCACCCGCCGGCGCTCCCCCCGCGCCGCCGCGCCAGGCCTGGTACCGGCGGCGCTGGGCTCTCATCACCGGCGCCGTCGCCGCCGCGGTGATCCTGTTCCTCGGCGGCCTTGCCATCGGCACCACCATCGGCGACAACGGCCGGGGCGACTTCCGCGCCCACGACGGCCGCTCGCTCCCCGGCAACGGCAACGGCTTCGGTCACGAGGGTTGGGGTGACAGCGGCCCGGGCGGCCAGGGCATGGCGCCCCCGGGCATGGGCCAGGGCGGCCAGGGCTACGGCCACGAGGGCTGGGACCAGGACGGCGACGGCGACGGCCAACCGCAGGCGCCCGGAGCGACGCCGGCCCCCCTCCCGAGCCAGTCCACGTCGCCGCAGGCGCTCACGCAGTGACACACGCACGGACGAGCGCGGCCGCCTCTGCCCTCACGGGCGGGGGCGGCCGCCCCCCGTGCTACGATTCCGGCCATGGCTGATCGCGCTCAGACCATCCTCGTGATCGAGGACGACCCGGCCGTCGGCGAAGCCCTCGTCGAGGGCATCGGCACCGAGGGCTACCAGGTCCACTGGGAGACCACCGGCGAAGGCGGCGTCGCGTTCGCCCGCGACCACTCGCCGCAGCTCATCGTCCTCGACGTGCGCCTGCCCGACGGCAACGGGTTCGACTTCTGCCGCCAGCTCCGCCGGCTCGGCGTCCGTCAGCCCATCCTCATACTCACCGTCCAGTCGGACCAGATGGACAAGGTCCTCGGCCTCGAGATGGGCGCCGACGACTACCTCACCAAGCCGTACCACCTGCGCGAGCTCATTGCCCGCATCCGCTCCCTGCTCCGACGCGCGTACGGCGAGTTCGCCTCCACCGAGGCGGACGTGCTGTACGCGGGTGACCTGACGATCGACCGCACCCGCGCCACCGTCACCCGTGAGGGTCGTTCGCTCAACCTCACGCCGACCGAGTTCCGTCTGCTCGTCTTCCTCGCCCAGCACCCCGGCCAGGTGTTCAGCCGCGGCCAGCTCATCGAGAACGTGTGGGGCAGCGACGCGGACTTCTACGACGACAAGACGGTGAGCGTCCACGTCCGCCGCCTGCGCGAGAAGATCGAGCACGAGCCGAGCAACCCGTCCGTCATCCTCACGGTGCCCGGCATCGGGTACCGCCTCGCGACGTAGGCAGGACGTGCGCAGGCGCTCGCTCAGATGGCGGCTCGCGCTGACCTACGCGGGCATGGCGCTGCTCACGGCGGTCATCCTCGGCGGCATCCTCATCGGCGTGCTCGCCAACCACTATTCCAAGGCAGAGGACTCGTACCTCAACGCGAGCGCCAAGCTCGTCGTGGCGGACCCGCCGCCGCTCACCACGGTGCAGGACCTCACCTCGTGGGCCCAGGCGGCGGCGCTCACCACCCAGACGCGCGTACAGGTGTTCTCGCCGGACGGCGCGCTCGTGGTCGACTCGGGGTCGCCCAACACGCTCGACGCCGAGACGCTGCTCGGCCGCGGTGAACCCTACGGCCACGACCGCGACCACGACGGGCTGCCGAACCCGCTGGGCAACGGCCTGTTCGGCAGCGCCGGCGGTGCCCGCTCCAGCCGGTCGCTCACCATGGACATGGGCAGCGGCGCCTACGTGAAGCTCTCCGAGGGGCCGGCTTCGGGCCGCGACGCACTGGTGAGCGCGGCCCTCGCCTGGATCCTGGCGGCCGCGCTCGCCGTCGGCCTCGCGGCCCTCGCCGGGTACCTCGTGGCCGCGCGCATCGCGCGCCCGGTGGTCGCGCTCACGGAGGCGAGCGACAAGATGGCCGGCGGCGACCTCGGCGCCCGCGCCCCCGTCGCCGGAGGCGACGAGGTCGGGCGCCTCGGCGAGTCCTTCAACGGCATGGCCGCCCGCGTGGAGACCACCGTGAGGTCCCTGCGCCGCTTCGTCGCCGACGCGGCGCACGAGATCGGCACACCGCTCACGGCGCTCCAGGCCGATCTGGAGCTGGCCGAGCGCAAGGTCACGAGCGACGACGAGCGCCGGCTCGTGGACCGGGCGCTCGCCCAGACGGGGCGTCTTGCGAACCTCTCGGACAACCTGCTCCAGCTCTCGCGCCTCGAGGCCGGCGAGCCGGCCGGCGAGCCGCAGAGCTCCGACCTCGCCGTCGTCGCCCGCGAGCTGGCCGACGGCGTGGCATCCCGGGCCGAGCAGGCCGGCATCGAGCTCGTCGTGGACGTGGCCGCCGGCCCTCTTCGGGTCCCGGTGGAGCGATCCCGGCTGCAGACGATCCTCGCCAACCTGCTCGACAACGCCGTGAAGTTCACACCCGACGGCGGCACGGTGACGCTCACGGTGAGCCGCGAGGGTCCCGACGCGCTGGTCACGGTCGAAGACACCGGCGTCGGTATCCCGGCGGAGGAGCAGCACGAGATCTTCGAGCGCTTCCATCGCGCGCGCAACGTCTCGGCCTACCCGGGCAACGGCCTGGGCCTCGCGATCGTGAAGGCCGCCGCGGAGCGGAGTGGCGGCCGGGTGTCCTACGCCAGCTCGGGGGCCGGCACGACCTTCCGCGTGTCGCTGCCGCTGGTCTAGACGGCGCCGGAGTCGCGCGTGCCCGCGTCCACCGGCGCCTCGTCGGGCGGACTCGCCGGCGATCCGTCGCCGTCGTCCGCAGCGGAGCCAGCGGCGGCGCCTCCCACCCCCGACCGAGATGGGACGTATCGCCCGAGCCTGAGCCCCTGCGCCCGTCGCTTGAGGCGCTCGGAGCCCCCGGCCGCTCCTCCCGACGCCTCGCTCACGACCGCCGCGCCGCGCTTCGTCTGCGCCTCCTGCGAAGCCGCGGTGGCCGCCGTCACGACCGTCGTAGCCGCGGCGCCCGTGCCGACCATGCCAGTCACCGCGTGCTTGGGGATCACGTTGATGATCGCCTCGCAGGGGAGGTTGGCGAGGACGTAGTCGATGGTCCTCCCGAACACCTTGTCGGCGATGCGCCGCTTGCCCTGCGAGCCGAGGACGATGACCTCGGAGCGGCGGGCGATGGCTTCTTCGACGATCGCCCTGCCCGCCGAGCGCGCCGTGACGATGACGGGCGTGACCTTCACGTTGAACATGTCCGCCGCCTGCGCCGGCGCGCTCGAGCACCTGCCGGGCCCGCTCGTGCTCCTCCGGCAGGCTCGCGTCGATCGGCAGGTTCAGCGGCACCTCGATCACGTACAGCGCGTCGATCGACGACTTGCGCTCGGTGGCCAGCTGGCAGGCGAGCACCATCATCTCGTCGCTCACCTGCGTGTCGCGCACCGGCACCAGCAGCTGGTCGTACACCACGTCCTCCTGCAGCGACGCGGGCAGCGTCGGCGACTTCACCGTCTTGGTGAGCGAGTAGCCCTGCGCCTTGCGGAAGATCACGTAGCCGACGAGCCCGACCGCCGACCCAGGCGATGCCGATGAAGCCGCTCGTCGGCTTGTAGTAGACGATGACGCACCAGACGGCGAAGGTGCCCATGGCGCCCAGCACCGCGGTCAGCGGCACGGAGGCGCCGCGCGATACGCACGTTGAGGGGGGCGCGGAACGGCCGCTGCGAGGTCGGGCTCCCTGTAGCGCAGCCTGATCACCGAGACGTGCGCGGCGGTGAACGAGATCATCGAGCCGAAGGCGTAGAGGTCCGCCAGCAGGGGGATCTCGCCGGGCAGGATGAGGATCACGGCGATGACGCCGAAGACGGCGATGGCGACGTACGGCGTGAGCCGCGTCGGGTGGACGCGCCCGAGGATGCGAGGCAGCTGGCGGTGCTGGCCCAGCGAGAAGGCCAGGCGCGAGACGCCGATGATGCCGGCGTTGGTGGCGATGAAGAGGATGGTGGCCGCCAGGATGCCGACCCAGGGGCCGAGGATCCAGCGCAGCCAGGCGACGTTGTCCGGTAAGAAGCGGACCATGCCGAGTACCGGGTCCGTGCACGTAGTTGCTGCCGAGCTGGGTGCCGTAGAGCTTGGTGACCTGCTGGCCGTCGACGGTCGAGACGTCGCCGGTCGGCTCCTGCGCCGGGATGACGACCGTGCCGTCCGCCTGCGTCTCGACCGGCACGTAGACGACCTGCGTCGGGATCGGACTTCAGACGGTACGTGCCCTCCGGCTCGCCGGGCACGACCGGCACCGGCACGGTCTGGCCGGTCGCCGGATCGATGACGACCTCGTTGTAGTCGACCTTCATCGCCGAGAGCGCCGCCAGCGGCATGCCGATGTAGACGACGAGGACGGCGATGATGACGAAGTTGATCGAGCGCGGCACGTCCCTGTCCGGGCGCTCCGCCTCCTCGGCCATGTTGGAGATGGTCTCGATGCCGGTGTACGCCACGGTGCCGATGGCGAGGCCGTAGAGGAACTGCCCCCACGTCGGCGCGATGCCCCAGTGGATCTGCGAGAGCAGGATGTTCGGCTCCAGCAGCAGGACGAGGGCGATGATCATGATCAGGACCTGGGTCCCCAGGTCGAGGAGCGCGAGGACCACGTTGAGGCTGGCCGCCTCCTTGATGCCGACGATGTTGATGGCAACGAGCACGATGATGGTGATGGCGCCGCCGATGACGCTGTACGGCGGGTCCCGGAGGACCGGCCAGAAGATCGAGAGGTACTGCGGCACGAACAGGGCTGAGATGGCGATAGTGGCGGTGTAGGTGAGCATCTGGGCCCAGCCGATGCCGAAGCTGGCGAACTCGTTGAAGGCGCGACGGGTGAAGCTCGAGGCGCCGCCGGCCTCGGGCATGGCCGCCGTCGCCTCGGAGTAGGACCAGGCCGTGGCGATGAAGAGCGATGCCGGTGATGACGAAGACCAGCAGGCGTCAGGCCGAGCGCGGCGCGCGGCGACGACGCCGAGGGCGTAGTAGATCGAGGAGCCGACGTTGCCGTAGGCGGTGCTGAAGAGGGCCCCTACCCCCAGCACCTTGTGCAGCGAATGTCCTTCTCGGCGTTTGCGGCGTGCCACGGCGTGTCCTGCGCGAGCCCGGTCAGACCCTGGAGCCGGGCTCGCGCACGACCATGACCGGGCAACCGGCGCGCATGATGACGGCCTGCTCGGCGGCCGCGGCCCCCGTCCATGCGCCGGGACCGTCGGATGCAAGCAGGATCCTCTCCATCACCTCATCCTCCTCGCAGGACGGACCGGGACTGCTCGTAGACCCCAATTGAAGCAGTCCCGCCACCGACCTACATCGAGCGTGAGAGGGAGCCTTTGTCCATCTGTAGGACTGAGTGACAGTTCATCCCTAAGGAGGAGAAAAGCCTGCGGACCCGGGCGAAGGTGCGCGCAGTGCAGCGCCGGCCGAGGGTGCGAGCGTCAGACGAGGCCGCGGCGGATGGCCGTGGCCGTGGCCTCCGTGCGCGTGGAGACGCCGAGCTTGGAGATGATGCTGCTCACGTGCGTCTTGACGGTGGCGATACCGATGACCAGGCGCTCGCCGATGTCGGCGTTGGTGAGCCCGTCGGCCATCAGCTTGAGCACGTCCTTCTCGCGTGCGGTGAGCGACTCGGCGCCCTGGGCCGGCGCGGACACCGAACGCACGAGCGCGTCGGCGGCCTCAGGCGCCAGCGTGGAGCGCCCCGCGTGCGCGTTGCGCACCGCGCCGGCGAGCTGGTCGGCGGAGACGTTCTTCATGAGGTAGCCGATGGCGCCTGCGCGCAGCGTCTCGCCGATCAGGTCCTCTTCGGTGAAGCTGGTCAGCGCGACGACCTTGGTGTCCGGGCACGAGGCGAGGACCCTCCGCGTCGCCTCGATCCCCGAGGTGCCCGGCATCACGAGGTCCATGAGCACGACGTCCGGCCGCAGGTCCTCGCAGAGCCGGACCGCCTCTTCCCCGTCTCCGGCCTGCCCGACGAGCTCGATGTCGTCGAACATCCCGAGCACGACCTCGAGCCCGCTGCGCACGAGCACGTGGTCGTCGACGATGACGACCCTGATCTTCTCCTCGCCTCCGGCCTCGGGCACCGCGCCTCCCTCGCTCATGCTTGTCCGTCCTGCCGCCACTCCGCCGTCACCGTCGTGCCGGCGCCCGGCGCGCTGTCGACCACGATCACGACCCCGGCATCCTCCGCGCGCTCGCGCATCATGGTGAGCCCGAAGTGCTCGGGCGTCACGGTCGCCTCGTCGAACCCGTGCCCATCGTCGCGCACCGTGAGGCGCACGGCCGGCCCGGTCATGTCGAGCATAACCCACGCCTCGCCCGCGCCGGAATGGCGGCTCACGTTCTGGAGGGCCTCCTGGGCGATGCGGAACAGCGCCACGCTGACCTCCTGCGGCAGCGGCCGGCTCCCGCGCACCTCGTGGCGCACGGTGACACGCGACCCGCCTTCGGTGGCCGCGGCCAGGTGCTCCAGCAGCGTCGCGAGCGACGCCTCGGCCAGCGTGTCGGGGCGCATCTCCATGAGCAGCGTGCGCATCTCCGCGAGAGCGCCGCGCGCCAGCCGCTCGACGTCCTCCACGTTCTCGCGCGCCTCGTCGGTGGTCGGCCGCCAGCGGCGGCGGATGGCCTCGGCCTTGAGGCTCGCGGCGAACAGCGACTGCGTCACGGAGTCGTGCAGGTCGCGCGCCAGACGTGAGCGCTCGGTCGCCGCCGCGGCCTGGCCGATCTCGTCGCGGAGGCGCGCGTTCTCGATGGCGAGCGCGACCTGGCCGCCGAACGACGCCGCCAGGCGCACGTCGAGGTCGGTGAACTCGCGCTCGCCCCGATAGGTGAGCGCGAGCACCCCGTAGGCCTCGCTGCGCACCAGCAGCGGCACGGCGAGGAGCGCACCGCCGGCCTCGCCCCTCGAGACTGGGACCGGCTCGCGCTCGGCGAGCGCGCGCACGATGGGGTCGTCCCGCCGCGACACCGGTAGCTCGCCGCTGCACGGCGACGCGCCGGTCGCCGCGGCCACCTGCAGCGCCTCCAGTTCAGCGTCGAAGCGGTAGACGCAGCACCCGTCGCTGCCCAGCAGCTGGCTCGCCTGGTCGATGACCCGGCCGAGCAGGTCCGACAGCGGCCGGTCCGAGTCCAGCACCACGACCTCCTGCAGGGTCTGCAGCTGCGCCGCCAGTGACTCCAGCATGTCGGTCGTGGAGCGCTCGGTCTTGTACAGCTCGTCAACCTGTTTGAAGAGATACGACAGCGCGATGAGAGCGGCGCCGCTGAGCACGCTGAAACAGACGACGGTGATGGTCGGACCGTCCCAGCGGTCCTGGATCACGATCACATAGAGGGCGAGGGCGAGACACACCGCGCTGACCAGCACGGTCTCGCCCCACCGGAGCGTGAGCGCCGCCAGAGTGACCGGCACGAGGTAGAAGCCGGCGATGGGGTAGCTCGGGAAGGCGAGGTCGAGCACCAAGGCGCCGGCGATCGCCGCCGCCACGAGCACGACCACCAGGACGCGATGGCTGCCGAGCGCCGACACCCGCGCCATGAGGCGGAGGAACGGGCGCTCAAGACGTGCCGGACCGCCGACCGTCGTCGTCACACTGACCTCCAGACGCGCTTGCCACCTCACCCTACCGCCCCGGCCCACGGCCACCAAGCACGCGAGGGGACGTCCTGTCGTCGGGGGTCTCTTGAGTCGACGGCGCAGCCCGTCGCGCAGGAGCGCGGCGCGAGCCGCGTCAGAAGAGGTGGTCGATGAGGATCTTGACGCCGATGCCGATCAGGATGACGCCGCCGAGGATCTCCATGCGCTTGCCGAAGAGCGCCCCGAAGCGCCTTCCCAGATGCAGGCCGACGGCCGTGAAGATGAAGGCGACGATGCCGATGACGATGGCCGGGTACCAGATCTCGACGCCGAGGAGCGCGAGGGACAGGCCGACGGCAAGCGCGTCGATGCTCGTCGCGACCGAGAGCACGACGAGAGAGGCGCCGCGCGTGGCGTCCTTGGCCGCGCGCGCCTCCTCGTCGCCCCAGATGGCCTCGTAGATCATGTGCCCGCCGATGGCGGCCAGCAGGCCGAAGGCGATCCAGTGGTCGACGCCGCTGATCCAGCGCGCGACCGACAGGCCGGCGAGCCATCCGATGATCGGCATGAGGAACTGGAACAAGCCGAAGTGCCAGGCCAGGCGGACCGTGGTCCGGCGGCTCACGTGACTGGCGTTCAGGCCGATGCCGATCGACACCGCGAACGCGTCCATCGCGAGTCCGACGGCGATCCCGAGGAGCGTCAGGAAGTTCATTCCGCACCCTGCACGGCGTCTCCAAGCCTCTGGTCCCGCCGGGACCGGCTACTCCCCATCGGGAGGGCGAGTCTAGCGGGGCGGCCGACGGAGCGTCAATCGACGGCCGCTGGCCGGCCAGAGAGTAGGCGTTGCCGAGATCTCACGCGCGGGCTACGCTGCGTTCAGGTCATACGTGCGGAGTGTGGCATGCCGAAGTCCGTCACCGGGTCAACATCAGGAGGAACTGTGTGATCGCAACTGCGCTCGCTGCCTCCGGGTTCCTCACCGGGCGCAGCAGTCTCGGCGCCGACCTGTCGGTGCTCGTGTCCGCGGCGGCGGTGGTCCTGCTCACCGCCGGCGTCGTGCTCGCGCGGCGCCGCCGCTACGACGCGCACCGCTGGGCGCAGACGGTGGCGGTGATCCTCAACGCCATTCTGGTCGCGCTCTGGATGATGCAGTCGCTCGTGCGGTTCATCCTGCCGGGCCTGCCGGGCAGCCTGAGCGAGAAGGGGCATACTCTCGCCGCCATCCACGCAGCGACCGGCGCCGTCGGCGTCGCGCTTGGCATCTTCGTCGTCGTGCGCGCAACCCAGCTCACGAGACGCGGCAAGAGCGTGAGCCGGTACAAGACGCGGATGCGCGTGGCGTACTTCGTCTACCTGGCCGGGTTCGCGCTCGGCGTCGCGCTCTACGTGGTGACGTATGGCTGAGGCCCGGGATGTCCTGCTCGTCTTCCCGGGCCGGCAGCGCGCTCCCGACCCTCAGGTGCCGCTCCAGTTGCTCCACGTGGCTTCCGCGCTCAGCCGCGCCGGCTATCGCCCACGCATCGCCGACCTGCGCCTCGGCGACTACCGCACGCTGCCGCTCGGGGACCCCGTCTTCGTCGGCATCACCGCGATGAGCGGTCCCCAGATCCGCTACGGCCTCGAGTTCGCCCGGCGGGTCCGGGCGGAGCGGCCGGGCACGCCCATCGTCTGGGGAGGCGTGCATCCCACGCTGCTACCCGAGCAGACCGCCGCGGACGCCCGCGTCGACGTCGTCGTCCGCGGCGAGGGCGAGCTCGTGGTCGGGCCGCTGGCCGACGCGCTGGCGGCCGGCGATCCGCTCGACGCCGTCGCCGGCATCACCTATGCGGTGGACGGCGGCAACGGCTCCGGTCCCGCCGTCCACTCCGCCCCGGACGCCGCGCCGATCGACCTCGACGACGTCCCCGCGGCGCTGCCCTACGAACTCCTGCCCCTCCCCCGCTACTCGACGCTCCAGGCTGGACGCGTCCACCTGCAGACCAGTCGCGGCTGCCCTAGCCGCTGCGGCTTCTGCTACAACACCGCCTTCAACAAACGGCGCTGGCGCGGCAAGAGCCCGGAGCGGGTCGTCGACGAGATGGAGTGGCTGCTGCGCCGCTTCCCAGGGACGAAGATCCTCGACCCGGTCGACGACAACTTCTTCGTCGACCGAACGCGCGTCGAGAGCATCTGCGAGCTCATCCTCAGCCGCGGACTCGACTTCCGCTGGCGCGCCAACTGCCGCTTCGACTACCTCGCCGGGTACGACGCCGAGTTCCTGCGCCTCGTCGAGCGCGCCGGCTGCATGGAGCTCGACTTCGGCGGCGAGAGCGGCTCGGCGCGCATGCAGGACGTCGTCTGCAAGGAGGTCTCGGCCGACGAGATCCTCACGGCGGTCGCCAACCTCCGCCGCTGGGCCCCGTCCATCGACCCCTTCGTCTCGTGGCTGAGCGGCCTGCCGGGCGAGACGTATGCGGACATGGAGAAGACGTTCGACCTCATGGACGCGATGGGGCGAGCCAACCCGCGCACGCAGCACTACGGGATCTTCCTGTACACGCCGTTCCCGAGCCCGCTGCTCGACGACCTGCCGCCGGAGTTCACGCCGCCGCAGTCGCTGGAGGAGTGGGGCGAGATCGAGGTGTTCCACTTCCTGCCGCCGTGGCACACCTCCGAGTACGTGGAGAAGCTGCGCTCGATCTCGGCGGTGACACGGTGGGCGTTCTATCCGCAGTCCCGGATCGACGAGCACGGCGCCGCGTTCAAGGCGGCGTACGGCGCGATGTGCGCCACGGCCCGGCTGCGCTGGCGTCACCGGGCCTTCGGCTTCCCCGTGGAGCTGCGCCTGGCGAACGCGGCGGCACAGCGCCTCCGCGGGTTCCTGTGAGGAGCGAGGGGCCGGCGCGATGAGCCGGCGGGGCGCCGCCGCGACCGGCACACCGAGCTCGCCCTGGATGGGCGGCGCCTGGACGTGGCTGCGCACGCCGGACCGCCGCCTCCTCGTGCTCAGCATCCTCCTGCAGGTCGGCCTCGCGCTGCTGGCCTACGACAACACGCACGACATGCGGATCTTCCAGGCGACCGGCTACCTCGTCGGCACCGGTCACAGTCCCTATGTGCCGCTCGACCTGAGGGCGGTGTTCCACGACAGGGTGTTTCAGGGCCGCCTCGCGATCGGCTATCCGCCGCCGTGGCCGCTGCTGCTCGGCGGCATCTACCGCCTCAGCTACGCGATCGTGCCGGACCTCCACCTGTACGCGGTCGCGATCAAGCTGCCGGTGATCGCGGCGAACGCCGGGCTGGCCTACCTCGCCGGCGCGGCGCTCCAGAACCTCGGGGCCGCGTCCGCCGTCGTCCGCCGCGCCTGGCTCGCACTCCTCTTCAACCCCTTCCTGCTCTACGTCGGCTCCGTGTGGGGCCAGATCGACGCCGTCGTCGCCCTCCTCTCCCTGGCGGCGCTCCTCCTGGTGGCAGCTGGGCGGCGCGACCTCTCCGCCGTCACGCTGGCGCTGGCCGTCTGCGTCAAGCCGACGGCGGCGCCGATGCTGCTCGCCGTGCTCCTCTTCGTCGGCGCCGGCTCCGTGCTCGGGGCGCTGCGGTACGCGGCCGTCTTCGCCGCCGGCGCCTTCGTCTTCTATGTCGCCCCCTTTCTCGCCCTCGGGTGGGACGCCTCACCGGCCCGGGCGGCGAACGCGCAGTTCTCCATGATCGGCGCCATGTCCATCACGGCCGTCGCCCGTCTCTGGACCGACACGCTGCTGCTGGAGGGGCACTGGTGGCTGCTGGGCCTGCTCTGGGCGCCCGCGCTCCTGGTCGCCGCGCTCATCGCGCGCGGCAGGTCGCGCGGGCCTGCCGGCCTTCTCGCCGTCGGCGTGGCGCTGACGCTCGTCTTCTTCCTCTTCCGCACCTGGCTGGCCGAGCCGAACGTGGTCGTCGTGCTGGCGCCCGTGCTGGTGCTCGCCGCGCTGGGCCGGCTCGACCGGCGGCTCTACACCGCCCTGTGGATCGTCCCCCTGGCGTTCATCGCCGCCAACGCGTCGCCGGTGCACTTGGCGTGGCACCTGTTCCCTGCCACGGTGGACGAGGTGATGGCGGCCGCCGCGCGGCACGCCGACGTGACGGTGGCGATGAGGGCGGCGCTGGTCGTCGCGTGGCAGATCGTCGGCTGGTGGATCGTGGTCCTGTGCCTGCGACCGTCGCCGGCCGCGGGCGTCGAAACCGGCCGTCGCCGTCGAGTCGGCCGGTACGCCCGGCGACGCCGGCCGCACGCGGGAGGCGCTGCCGTGAGGGCGGTCTTCGAACTCGGTGACGGACTTGCGCTCGCGGTCGCGGAGCAGGCGGGCGCTCAAGGACCGCCCGATCCCGACGCCGTCGGGCCATTCCCGACGAGCGGACTGCAGAAAGGGCTCCTGCTGCTCGACGGCGGGCAGGAGCTCAGCTCCGAGGGCGTCGGCTTCGGCGTGCCGGTCCTCAAGCGCGGCCCGCGCGCCGTCTTCCCCGGCGCGGCCGAGCTCATCGTCCACCCGGGGACCCCGCACGCGATCACGATGGCCTACACGATGGACCGCGTGGAACGTCTCGGCGGGCGCCGCCACCGCCTCTTCCTGCACAGACCGCTCGACGAGGCGCGCGAGGCGTTCGCCCTCCTCTACCGGCGCGCTCCGCTGCTCCGGCGTCCGCTCCTGGCGGCGTCCAACGGGGTCCGCTGGCTGCTGCGCGTCCACACCCGTTTCGAGCAGACCACCCCCGTCGCCGTCGTGCCCGTGACCTACGCGGCCGGTGACGTGCTGGGCGAGGTCCGCGTGAGCGCAGACCTGACCCACCTGCCGGACGCTGTCACCGAGGTGGTACTGATGAACGAGCTCGGAGCCGACGTCTTCGACCGCTTCGTCGACAGCGACGGCGCCGACCTGCGGGGCGCGGGCATCGGCGCCTGGAACCAGGTCCGCGCCGCGACCGCCTCCTTCGTCGCCGCGGAGAGCGGCATCTCGTTCACCCTCGCGAGCGACCCGGATCCGGACGCCCCGCACGTGCGCCTGTACCGCGGCCGCGAGGTCGCCAACGGCAGGCTCGCATGGGCCGGGTTCGGCTACTCGCTGCGGCCCGGCCCGCCGTCCTTCACGTACACGCTGCGCGTCGCGCGCGACGAGGTCCCGTCGTGAGCTCGGTGCTCCTCGTCTACCCGTTCTTCCGCCGCTCGCTCGACCGCTCGCGGTTCCGCTTCCCGCCGCTCGGGCCCGCCTACGTGGCGGCGAGCCTGCGCCGGGCGGGCCATGAGGTGCGGCTGCTCGACTGCACGTTCCTGAGCCGCGAGCGGGCGCGGCGGCTGGCTCTCGCGGCCGGAGCGGACGTCGTCGGCGTCTACTGCATGGCGACGATGCGCGACGACGCCGTGTGGTTCGCGCGGCAGCTGCGCGGCCGCTGCGACCTGCTCGTCGCCGGCGGCCCGCTGCCCACCTGCGAGCCGGAGGCGTTCCTCGCCGACTTCGACGTGGTCGTGCGCGGCGAGGGCGAGCAGACCATGGTCGACGTCCTCGCCGCGCACGCGGCCGGGGCGGATCTGGGCGCCGTGCCCGGCGTGGTCGTCGCGGCGGCGGATGGCGGCGCAGCCGCCGCCGGCCCGCCGCGGCCCTTCGCCGCGGACCTCGACGCCCTCCCCTTCCCCGCCCGCGAGCTGCTGCCCAACGCCGCCTACATCAGCCACGGCCGGCGGCGCTACGGCTACGCCGTCACCACGGTGATGAGCAGCCGCGGCTGCCCGTTCGCCTGCGAGTTCTGCAGCAACGTCGTCTTCGGCGCCTCCTACCGCGAGCGCTCGCCGGCGAGCGTCGTCGACGAGATCGAGGAGGCGCTCGCCCTGGGCTACGACCGCATCGCCTTCGCCGACGACGTCTTCACCATGCGCCGCGAGCGCGTCGTCGCCGTCTGCGACGAGATCGAGCGGCGCGGCCTTAGCTTCGCCTGGGAGTGCCTCGCCCGTGTGGACGGCGTCGACGGCGCGACCGCCGGACGGATGCGCCGCGCGGGCTGCCGGACCGTCTTCTTCGGCATCGAGTCCGGCAGCGACGAGATCCTGCGGCGTCATGCGCAAGGGCATCACGGCGGCCCAGGCACGCGAGGCCGTCTGGGCCGCCCACGACGCCGGTCTCGAGGTCGGCGCGTTCTTCATCCTGTGCTACCCCGGCGAGACCGACGAGACGGTGCTCGAGACCCTGCGCTTCGCCGGGTCGCTGCCGCTCGACTACCTCGGCCTCTCGATGCCGTACCCGCTGCCGGGGACGCCGCTGCGCGAGCGGATGGAGGGCCGCGTCACGGGCGAGTCGCGGCCCGACGGGAGCTTCGTGATGAACCAGCAGTTGACGTACGAGAGCGAGTTCTCGGCCGCCAAGATGCGCTTCGCCATCCTGACGGGCAAGGGGCAGTTCGTGCTGCGGCGGCGGCTCGGGCGCTTCGGCCCCGCCGCCGCCCGACTCACGCAGGCGCCGGCGGAAGCGCTCTTCCGGCGCCTGCGCTGACGGCCGTCCGGCGGATCCGCGCCCGGACCCCGGCGCCCTGCATCCGCCGCTGGCCGCCGGCCGACTCAGGCGACGACCGGCTGCTTCGCCACGAACGCCGTCATCGTCTCGTCGATGCGCCGTCGCAGCCAGCGCTCGTCGATCTCCGAGCTGAAGACGAACGTGACCTCGTTCTCGTGCGTCCAGTCGCGACCCCCATCGTTGCCGCCCAGGCGCTCCCAGAGCCTGGACCCGGGCAGCGGCATCGGCACATTGAATGAGATCTCGGCGAGCGGCAGGTCGAGGGCGAAGGCGAACGTCTCCTCGATGTCGGCCGCCGTCTCACCGGGGTAGCCGACGATGAAGAAGGCAGCCACCTCGATGCCCGCTTCGCCGTACACGGTCACGGCCCGCACGCTCTGCTCGACCGTCGTCTGCTTCTGCATGAGGTCCAGCGTCGCCTGGCTGCCGGATTCCAGGCCGAGGTAGACGCGCCGGCAGCCGGACGCCCGCATCATGCCGGCGGTGACGGGGTCTATCCCGTTGGCGCGCGACAGACAGCTCCACGTCAGTCCGAGCGGCGCCACGCGCCGGCAGAACTCCTCGAGGTAGTCGCGGTCGAGCGTGAAGGTGTCGTCGGCGATCCACAGGCCGTCGTACCCGAGACGGACGATGTCGTCGATCTCGGCAAGGACCGCGTCGAGCGGGCGCCGGCGAACGGCGTTGCCGAAGACCGGCTTCGAGCAGAACTCACAGCCGTAGGGACAGCCCAGGGTGGCGAGCAGCGTCGTCGGACGGTAGCCCGTGGGCGCCCACTCGCGCTGGTAGGCGCGGTGGTCGAAGTCGTCGCGGTCGGGCAGCGGATAGCCGGCGATCTCTTCCTGCGAGTGATGCACCGGCGCGTTCGCCACGCGCACGCCGCCGACGTCTGCGACCAGGCCGGCGTAGGCGTCGAGCGACAGGTCGCCGAGCGTCGCCGGCGTCGCGCGCCGCTCCAGGTAGTCGCGGCAGAACGTGGGGAAGCTGCCGTCGGCCTCCCCGCGGAACACGACGTCGACGTGCGGCAGGAAGCGGTCCGGGAAGACGGTCGGCAGCGGACCGCCGGCCACCAGCAGGGCGTCCGGCAGCCGCTCGCGGACCGCCGCGGCGATGCGCAGGGCGTTGCCGGTGAGGCTCACCATGGCGGAGATGCCGACGATCGCCGGCCGCCAGGCCACCAGATCGCCGAGGAGCTCGTCGAACGAACTGAACGTGCCGTCGAAGACGTGCGCCTCTACCCCCACCCGCTTGAGGTGGGCGCTCAGCAGCGCAGGACCGAGAGGTGGAAACAGGACCTCGGTCCTCGCCCTGGTGCGGAAGTACGGGAACACCAGGGCCGCGCCTCGTTCCTGCCTCAGCCACGGTGTCACGCCCATGAGCCATGCTGGCTTGCCTGCGCCTGCGCGTCAACGTCGACTGTGCGCGGAGGCACCGGGGCCGGCTGCAGGCGACGCGCCAGATGTGACAGTATCGCCGGCGATGGACGCACGCAGCCTCATCGACCGGCGCTACTCCTGCCGCACCTACCTCGAGCAGCCGATTTCCGCCGAACACAGTCAGGCGCTCACCGCATTGATGGCGGCCAAGACCACCGGCCCGCTCGGTTCGGCCGTGCGCTTCGGCCTCATCGCGGCCTCTCCGGACGACGAAGGCGCCCTCAAGCGCCTCGGCACCTACGGCTTCATCAAGGGAGCGAGGGGCTTCATCCTCGGCGCCGTACGCAAAGGGCCGGGCGATCTCGAGGACTACGGCTACCTGCTCGAGGAGGTCATCCTCCAGGCCACCGGGCTGGGACTCGGCACCTGCTGGCTGGGCGGGACGTTCACGCGCAGCACCTTCACGTCCCGCTTCGGCGGCGTCGGCCGGGACGAGACCATCCCGGCTGTCGTCTCCATCGGCTATCCGGGAGACGACGGCACGGAGCGCATCCGGGAGCGGGAAGAGGGCGCGCGGAGGTTGCCGCCGGATGAGCTCTTCTTCGCCGGCGAGTTCGACGAGCCGCTCGGCGGCGAGCGGGCGGACGCCTACGCGGGCGCGCTCGAGGCCGTCCGCATGGGCCCGTCAGCGACGAACAAGCAGCCCTGGCGCATCGTGCGCCGCGGCGACGACTGGCACTTCTGCCTGCTGCGCACCAAGGGCTACGGCAAGGGCAGCCCGTGGTTCAAGCTGCTGCGCATCGCCGACCTGCAGCGTGTGGACCTCGGCATCGCCATGTGCCACTTCGCGCTGGTGGCGCGAGAGTCGGGTCTCGACGGCCGCTGGGTCATCGAGGACCCGGGCCTCGCGCTGCCGGCCCAGGGCATCGAGTACACGGCCACCTGGCGCGGCTGAGCGCGGCGGGCGCGGCCCGCCGGACCGCCCGCGCCCACTTTCCAGCGCGCGCTCCGCGGCTCCACGCCGCCCCGCGCGCGATCCGCGGGACCGCCTGTGCCGTTCCGCCGTCCGCCGCGCGTTCCGCGGCTCGCGCCGCCCGTCGCGGCGTTCATCTCCCGTTCATGCACTCCCGGTGACAACCCTCGCGAGACGTGTACACGACTGCGCCGGCGGCATCGGCCGACGCGAGAGGAGTGGATGTCATGGACGCAGACTGGGAAGGCGCCGGCACGGCGGCCGCCGACGCCGGCGGCTGGGAGGCGCGCGAGGGTCGGCGGGCGGAGACGCACCCACGGGCCCTCGCGCGCCCCACCGCGTCCAAGGCGAGGTCGCGCCGGCTGCTCGCGAGGGTGCTCGGCGTCCTCGGGGCGATCGGCCTCTTCATCAGCGTCGCGCTCGTCGTCCCCGTCGAGTCGGCGAGCGTGCTCGCCGGCCCCGGCGGCGTCCTCACCGCCATCGGTCGCGTGACGGCCATGTCCGGCACGTACCTGCTGCTGGTCACGCTACTACTGATCGCGAGGATCCCGGCGGTCGAACGGGCCATCGGCCAGGACCGCCTCGTCAAGCTGCACCGCAAGCTCGGCCCGGCAATCCTCGGCCTCATCGGCATCCACGTCGTCAGCGTGGTTCTGGGCTACGCCGCCCAGGTCGCTACCGGCCCCTGGCACGAGCTCGGCCTGATGGCCACGACGTTCCCGGGCATGATGCTCGCCGTCGCCGGGCTCGGCCTGCTGTTCCTGGCCGGGTTCACCTCGTACCGTTACGTCCGGCGCAAGATGAAGTACGAGACCTGGTGGGCGGTCCACCTGTACACGTACCTCGCCGTCGCGCTGTCGATCCCGCACCAGATCCTGACCGGTGCACCCTTCCTGGGTCACCCCCTGGCCACAGCCTGGTGGCTCACGCTCTGGTTCGCCACCGCCGGAGCCGTCATCGTCTACCGCTGGGGCCTGCCGATCGCCCGCAGCCTCCACCACAAGGTCACGGTCCACTCCGTCGAGGAAGAAGCGCCCGGCGTGGTCTCGGTGACCATGACGGGACGGCACCTCGACATGCTCGAAGCGTCGGGCGGCCAGTTCCTGCACTGGCGCTTCCTGAAGCGCGGCATGTGGTGGCAGGCGCACCCGTACTCGCTG
The DNA here is from genome assembly GCA_963717965.1 of uncultured Thermoleophilia bacterium. Classification (GTDB taxonomy): domain Bacteria; phylum Actinomycetota; class Thermoleophilia; order UBA2241; family UBA2241; genus CAIXSE01. The sequence goes on from CAVQXS010000010.1 coordinate 134,223, forward strand.
TCGGCGGTGCCCACCGCAAACCGGATGCGCATCACCGTCAAGGACCTCGGCGACCACAGCAACTCGCTGGCCACCATGGAGCCCGGGACGCGCGTGGCCATCGAAGGCCCGTATGGGGCCTTCACGCACCACGCGCGACACACCGACCGGGTCGTGCTGGTCGCGGCCGGCGTCGGCGTCACGCCCGTCAGGGCGCTGCTCGAGGACCTGCCGCGGCACGTCGACGTGGTCGCGATCCTACGCGGCCGCAGCCGCCGCGACCTCGTCCTGCGCGACGAGCTCGCCCACCTGGTGGGCGAGCGCGGCGGGCAGCTCCACGAGCTGGTCGGGCCGCGCTCGCACGCCCGCCTCGACGAGGTCGGCCTCGCCCAGCTCGTACCCGACATCGCCGACCGCGACCTCTACGTCTGTGGCCCCGGCGGGTTCATGCGGAGCGTCATCGCCGCCGCCCGCGGTCTGGGCGTCCGCGGCGAGCGCATCCACCACGAGGACTTCGCGTTCTAGCGCGAGGGCCCGCACAGACCACGACCCCAAGGAGGGCGACCATGAAGCGCTCAGCCATCGTCATCGCCGCCACGGCCGCGGGCCTCGCCGCCGTGATCAGCTTCAAGCCGCACGGCATCGCCGGCGGCGGCACCCAGGCGGCGTCGACCGCCGGCCTCACGACCGGCAACGCCAACGTCAAGGGTGCCCAGACCGTCGTCGGCAGCGACCAGTCACTGGCCGGCAACCTCGGCGATATCCAGGTCAAGGTCACGGCGTCGAACGGCAAGCTCACCAGCGTGGGCATGGCCAAGATGAACCTGCACGGGCCGCAGAGCCAGCAGATCTCCAACAGCGTCATCCCCCAGTTGGAGCGGCAGACGCTGGCCTCCAACGGCGGACCGATCCAGGGCGTCTCCGGCGCCACCTACACGAGCCAGGCCTACGCACGGTCGCTGCAGGCCGCGCTCGACCAGCTCAAGGGAGGACCCAATGCGCAACTGGCAGCAGCAGGTAATGGGAACGGTGGTCTCATTCAGCATCAGGGAGGAGGAGAACACGACGACTGACGCCGCGGACGGGCGCCGACGGCTCGAAGAGGTCCGCCGGCGCGCCGAGGCCAAGCTGCAGTGGGTCGACGACGTGTTCAGCACCTGGAAGCCGGAGAGCCCGATGAGCCGGCTGCGCCGCGGCGAGATCGGGCTCGAGAACGCGCCGCCCGAGGTCGCCGAGGTGCTGGAGCTCTGCCGCCGGGCGCGGGTCGCGTCGGACGGCTGGTTCGACCCCTGGGCGATGCCCGGCGGCGTCGACCCGACCGGCCTCGTCAAGGGCTGGGCGGTGGAACGGGCGCTGGACGAGGTCAGGCGGGCCGGCGCGCCGGCGGCGATGATCAACGCCGGCGGCGACATCGCCGTGTACGGACAGCCGGCGCCCGGGCAGTCCTGGCGGATCGGGATCCAGCACCCGCTGGCGGCGGACAGGATCCTCCTGACCGCCGACCTCGCGGGCACGGGCGCCGTCGCGACCTCCGGCTCCTACGAGCGCGGCGAGCACCTGGTGGACCCGCACAGCGGGAAGCCGACGAGCGCGCTCCTCTCGGCCACCGTGATCGGGCACGACCTGGCCTTCGCCGACGCGCTCGCCACCGCGCTCTACGCGTCGGGAGGCGCGCTCCTCGAGCGGCTGTCGCTGCTCACCGGCTACCACGGGTTCATCGTGGACGGCCGCGGGAGCATCCGCGCCTCCCGCGGCTTCCCGATCGCCCTACACGGCGTCGAGGCCGTGCCGGCGTGAGCGGGCGGCCGCGGAGAACGACGCCAGGACACGGCCGACCGCGCGCCGCGGCCGGCCGGCGGTCAGGCCGCCGGCAAGGTGAACGTCACACGGGTGCCGACGGCGACCTCGCTCTCGACGGTCAGGTCGCCGCCCATCCCGTGCAGCGCCCAGTGCGCGATGGCGAGGCCGAGCCCCGAGCCGCCCCGGGCCCGCGAGCGCGCCGCGTCCCCGCGGTAGAACCGGTCGAAGACGTGTTCGAGCACCTCGGGCGGCATGCCCTCGCCGTCGTCGGTCACCACGACCTGGACGCCGGAGGTGGTACGGCCGACCGTGACCTCGACGGTCGCCCCGGGCGGCGAGTGCTCCACGGCGTTGCGCACGACGTTGCGCACGGCCCGGCGCACGTGACTCTCGTCGCCGACGGCGAGCGCGTCGCCGGCGGCGTCGGCGAGCAGCGCCACGCCGCTGGTCGCCGCCAGCGGGCCCAGTTCCTCCACCGTCTGGCGCGCGAGCGCGACGAGGTCGAGGGGCTCGCGCGCCAGGGGCTCCTGGTGCGCGTCGATCCGCGACAGCGTCAGCAGGTCCTCCACCATCGCCGACATCACCTCGACTTCCTCGAGCCCGCTCACGAGAAGCGGGCGGGTCGTCTCGTCGAGGTCCGGACGGCGAAGCGCCACCTCGAACTCCGCCCTCATGATCGCGAGCGGCGTGCGCAGGTCGTGCGAGGCGTCGGCGACGAATCGCTTCTGGGCGGCGACGCTCTCGCGGATGGGCCGCAGGGTGCTGCGCGCGTAGAGCAGGCCGCCGGCGCCGACGACGATCACGATCACGGCGTCCACAGCGACCAGCTGCCAGCGGAGCGAGCCGAGGGAGCGGGAGACGAACGCCTGCTCCGACTCCGTGTCTTGGTAGGCGCCCGACGCCGCGGTCCGGATGTCGGCGCGCACGGTCAGGTACATGAAGACGCTCGAGACGACGACCAGCACCACGACGATCGCAGCGAAGAGCAGCGCGAGCCGGCGGCGAGCGCGCGCGAAGACGTCGGGGCGGGCGGCGTCAGCCATCGTTCACGTCTGCCCCGTCGCCCGCCGTCCCGGTGCCGCCTGCTTCGCCGCCGTCAGTCTCGTCTGCGCGCAGCACGTACCCGGCGCCGCGGACGGTCTCCAGCCGCACACCGCCCCCGGGCCGGTCCAGCTTGCGCCGCAGCCGGCCGGCGTACACGTCAACGATGTTGGAGAACGAGTCGAACTCGTCGTCCCAGGCGTGGTCGAGGATCCAGTCGCGGCTCAGGACCTCTCCCGGGTGCAGGAGGAAGAGGCGTAGCAGGCTGAACTCCTTGGGGCTCAGGGCGAGCGGCTCGCCGCAGTACCTGGCCACCCGTGCCGCCGGGTCGAGCGTGAGCTCGCCCAGCGTCAAGACGGGAGGCAGGGCGCGCCGCGGCCGGCGGAGGAGGGTGCGGATGCGCGCCAGCAGCTCCTCGAATGCGAACGGCTTGACGAGGTAGTCGTCGGCGCCGCTGTCCAGGCCGGTGACCTTGTCGGCCGTTGCGTCGCGCGCCGTGAGCATGAGCACCGGCAAGGTGAGGCCCTGCTCGCGCAACTCCTTGCAGAGGGTGAACCCGTCCACGCCGGGCAGCATCACGTCGAGGATCAGCAGATCGTAGGGCAGCTGGTCGGAGGCGCCGGAGGCGGAAGGCGCGCCGCGCCGGGCCGCGAAACGGCGGCGCGCGGCGTCCCCGTCGTACAGCACGTCCACGGCGTAGCCCTCGGCCTCGAGCCCCGTCTTGAGAGCCCGGGCCAGCTTCTGCGCGTCTTCGACGACCAGGATCCGCACGCGCCTCGGCCTCCTCCGCTGGGCGTGACGTCCCCTACAGCCTTCCCCGCTGCCGCGCCCGGGTCAAGCGTGCCGTGGACGCAGCGGCCCAGTCCCGCGTCTGGCGGTCGCATATGATGGACGCGATCCGTCGCAGCCGCAAAGGAGCCACCACGCCCCGCTCGCCCCGCAAGGTCCGGCACGCCCAGAACATCAGCCGCATGTGCCTGGTGTGCGGCCGCGACAACCCGTTCGGCCTGCACGCGCGCTTCTACGAGCTGGCGCCGGACGAGCCTGCGGCCGCCGGCGCCGGCGAAGCGCCTGCGGTCCCCACGGCGGCGGGTCCCGAGCTCCTCGGCATCTTCACCCCGCAGGAGGAGCACCAGAGCTACCCCGGCCGGCTCCACGGCGGCGTGAGCTCGGCCATCCTCGACGAGACCATCGGCCGCGCCATCCTCCTCCACCAGCCCGACACCTGGGGCGTCACGGTGGAGTTCAGCGTCCGCTTCCGCCGGCCGCTGCCGCTGAACGAGGACGTGCGCTGCGTCGCGCGCATCACGCGAGACACGACGCGCCTGTTCGAGGGCACGGGAGAGATCGTGCTGCCCGACGGCACGATTGCCGTCGAGGCGCGGGGCAAGTACCTCAAGCAGACGCTGCCCGACATCACCGACGACGACTTCGCCGAGCGCGAGTGGTTCGCCGACTCGCGCCAGCGGCCCGAGGACGTCGAACTCTAGGACGGCCGTCTCGGCCGCGGACGCTCCAGAAAGGCCGAGGGCGGACGGTCCCTGCGGACCGCCCGCCCTCGGCGTCTTCACCGTCCGGCCTTCAGGGCCGAGAGCGGCTTCACTTCACCTTGAACGCCTTGACGACCTTCTTGGCGGTGTGGGTGGTCGACTTGGCGATCGACGCCGTCACGCGGTGGGCGCCCTTCTTGGCGGTCTTGTAGCTCCACGTGAACGCGCCCGTCGCGCTCGCGGTGGCCGAGCCGGTCTTCATCTTGACCCACTTGGTGCCCACTTTGCGCTCCACCTTGAGGGCGACCTTCGCGCTCGCAAGGCTAGCGGCGGGGCCGGCGGTCCCGGTGACCTTCACCTTCTTGCCGTGGGTGACCGTGGTCGGCGCAACCTTCAGCGCCATCGTCGTCGTGACGACGGTCGCGGACGGCGACGGCGTAGGCGTAGGCGCCGCGTGGCAGCCGCCAGCGGTGCCGCACCCAATGCTCGTGTGCTTCGCGCTGGCGAGGATGGCGGCCTTGCCGTGACAACTCGCGCACGCGGACGGCAGCGGCGGCGTGCCGGTATCGACGGTGTGGCACTTGCCGCAGGACTGCTGGGAGTGGGTGGCGCCAGCGTGAATCGCGTCCTTGCTGTGGCAGCTGTCGCAGGGCCCGAGTCCAGCACCGGCGGTGTTGAACGACGGCAGCGCCTGCGCGTCTTGGGTGCCGATCGACGCGCTGACAGCCATGGCCGCCAGCATGATCAGCAGGGCGACAGTGGCCATCAGGGCGACGGCCAGCATCCCCCGTTTGGCGGCTTGTGCGTTCGTGATCCCCATGTGCCTCCTTTGGTCGTGTCCATTGCCAGAATGGATTATGAGGAGCCACTTTACCGAGAATCGTGGGCGCATGCCACCCACACCCCGTTGCGGACTCCATCACAAGAGACGCACCCGGTCGCAAGAGGGTTCTTGGAGGGGGGCGCACGACGGAGTACAGTGTGCGCGCCCGCCCCACCGCGTCACGAGGGAGCGCCATGCCCGCTGCCGACAGGCCCCGCCGCCCGGTCACCGTCTGGGTGCTGCTCGTCCTCCTCGTGATCCAGGGACTGGGCGGGCTCGCCGGAGGACTCTCGCTCACCATCAAGCCAGACGGATCGATCATGCGGATGCGGACCTCGCTGCTCGACGGCTCGCCCTTCGACGACTTCTTCATCCCGGGCCTCATCCTGCTGCTGGAGCTCGGGGTGCTGCCATTGGTCGCCGCGGTCGGCCTGTGGCTGCGTCGCCGCTGGGCCTGGTACGCGGCGTTCGTCGTCGGCTGCGGCCTGATGATCTGGATCCTGGTGGAGATCACGATCATCCCCTACGACGTGCTGCAGCCCATCTTCGGCGGCGTCGGCGTGCTGATCTTCATCTTCTCGCTGCTCCGGCCGGTCCGCCGGTTCTACGGAGTGCGCCTGCCGGACGAGACCTGACCGCTGCAGCCTGACTGCCCGTCAGCGCGGGCAACACAGGTTCCTGCAGGCCCATGGCGAATATGCCGATGCAGACCGGGCAGACGAAGCTAGCGGGAGCTTCCGTGCGCACCGACACGACGAGACAACGAGTGTTCCTCACCTTCGCCTCGGGCGACCTTGCCCAGGCGCGTCCCGTGACCGCCCGCCTGCTGGCGGGCGGAGGCATCGCTCTCGACCAGGCCCTGACCAGCGAACCCTTCGCGAGTATGCGCGGCGACATCATCCGCGCCAGCCTCCTCACCCGGCTCCGCCACTGCGCCAGCGCGCTCTGCCTGTACGGTGCACGGACGGCGGACGACGAGTGGGTGCGCTGGGCGCTGGAGTCGGCCGCCGAGCTCAGGCTCCCCCTGCTCGGCGCGGCCCTGCCCGGCGAGAGGGCGTGGGAGTCGGAGCGCTTTCTCGCGCGGCTCGGCGCCGAGCTGGTCCCGCTGAACCGCGAGGCCATCGTGACGCGGACTGCCGCGTTCTCGACGCGCCGCATCGCGCCGGCGATCGACGCGGCATCCATCGCCGAGACGCTCCACCTCATGCGCCACCCGATCCGCTGAGGCGGAGACCCGCGTGGCACAGCCCCCGGTCATCATCACCGCCGCCTTGACCGGGTCGCGCATCTCCCGCGACCAGACGCCCTACATCCCGATCACGCCGGCGGAGATCGCCGCCGAGGGGATCGCGGCGTGGCGGGCCGGCGCCGACGTCCTGCACGTGCACGTGCGGGACGCCGCCACCGGCCTGGGCACGCAGGACGTCGAGGTCTTCCGCGAGGTGGTCGACGCTCTCCGTGCCGAGACCGACGCCATCCTCTGCCTCACCACCAGCGGCATCCCCGGCAGGAACCTGCCGACCGCGGAGCGCATCGCACCTCTCTCGCTGCAGCCGGAGATGGCGAGCTTCGACGCGGGGACCATCCAGATGGACGCCGGCCTGTTCGTCAACGAGCCCGAGTTCCTGGACGCGCTGGCGGCCGAGGCGCTGGCGCGAGGCGTCAAGCTGGAGCTCGAGTGCTTCGACCTCGGCATGGTCGCCACCGCGCTGCGGTATCACGCCGAGGGCAAGATCCCGGCGCCGCTGCACTTCCAGTTCGTCACCGGGACGAGGCACGGGATGCCGGCGACGGCCGCCGCCCTGGTCGCCGCGGTCGACCTGCTGCCCGCGGGCTCGACGTGGTCGGTGATCGGCGTCGGCCGCACGCAGACGCCCATGGCGATGCTCGCGCTGGCCATGGGCGGGCACGTGCGCGTGGGGCTCGAGGACAACATCTACTTCCAACGCGGCAAGCTGGCCACGGGCAACGCCCAGCTCGTCGAGCGTGTGGTGCGCCTGGCCGGCGAGCTGGGCCGCCCGGTCGCGACGCCGGCGCGGGCGCGCGAGCTGCTCGGGCTCGTCTAGAAGGTCAGGCCCGTGCGAGGCCGTCGGCGACGGCCAGCACGTCGTCCAGGAGCCCCAAGCCCTCACGCATCTCCTCGCGCCCGATGACGAGCGGCGGCGCGACCACGACGAGGTTCCCATGTGTGTAGAGGTGGAGGCCGCGGTCCATGGCGGCCCGCTTGAGGGCCGCCATCGGCTGCGCGGCCTCACCCTTCGCCGCATACGGCACCAGCGGCTCGCGGGTCTCGCGGTCGCGCACCAGCTCGAGACCCCAGAGCAGGCCGAGGCCGCGGACCTCGCCGACCGACGGGTGGCCGTCGGCGAGCCCCGGCAGCTCGGCGGCCAGGACGTCGCCCATCGCCGCCGCGTTCTCCACCAGCCGCTCGTCGCGTATGGCCTCGATGGTCGCGACGCCCGCCGCGCAGGCGAGCGGGTGGCCGCAGGCGGTGAGCCCGCTCGCGAACTCGTGCTCGTCCAGCCACGGCCGCAGCTTCTCGCTCACGACCACGGCGCCGAGCGGGGCGGCGCCGCCGCTGATGCCCTTGGCGAGCGTCATGATGTCCGGCACGACGTCCCAATGCTCGCAGCCGAACCAGCGGCCGGTGCGGCCGAAGCCCGTCATCACCTCGTCGAGGATGAGGAGGATCCCGTGGCGGTCACAGACCTCGCGGATCGAGGCAAGGTGGCCGGGCGGCGGCACGAGCACGCCGTTGGCGCCGGTGACCGTCTCCAGGAGGACGGCGGCCACAGACTCGGGGCCCTCGTAGAGCAGGACCTCCTCGAGATGCGGGCCGCCGGCGCAGACCGGGCACTCGGCGCCGGCCTCGTGCGCGCCCGTGGAGCAACGGTACGGATACGGGTCGAGGAGACGGACGATGCCCGGGCCGGCGGGCTCGGCCGGCCAGCGCCGCGGGTCACCTGTGAGCGCCGCGGCGCCCGCCGTCGCGCCGTGATAGCTGCGGTAGCGGGCGACGACCTTCTGGCGCCCGGTGACCCAGCGCGCCAGCTTGACGGCATTCTCGTTGGCTTCCGCGCCACCGGTCGTGAACAGCGTCATGGTGAGATCGCCCGGCGTGACCTCGGCGAGCAGCCGGGCAAGTTCAGACCGCGGCTCGCTGGCGAACGACGGCGCCAGGCCGTACAACGTCTCCGCCTGGCGCCGCAGCGCCTCGACCAGCTGCGGGTGCCCGTGGCCGAGGTTCAGATTCATCACCTGCGAGGCGAAGTCCAGGTACCGGCGGCCGCCCGCATCCCAGAAGCGGCAGCCCGCGCCGCCGGTGACGCGCAGCGGCTCGACGCGGCCCTGGACGCTCCAGGAGTAGATGACGTGCTCGTTGTCCACGACGCCGATGCTATCCCGTCATGACTGCCGCTGCACCGCGCGGGGCACCACCCGCGTAGGGGCCGGCGCCCGAAGGGTCCCCGGCCACGTTCGTCACTCGGAGGACGGCATGGACATCGGCATCATCGGCTCGGGCCGGGTCGCCCAGACCCTGGCCACGAAGCTGCTCGAGCTCGGCCACCACGTCATGGTCAGCTCGCGGGACACGGCGCAGGCCAAGGACCTCGGTGACTGGGGCACGATGCCCTCGGCGGCGGCGTTCGCGGCAGACCAGCCTGAGCTCGGCCGCGAGGCGGCGGCGGGAGGCTTCGCCGACGCCGCCGCCCACGGCGAGGTGGTCATCAACGCGACCGCCGGCGGCCACTCGCTGGACGCGTTGCAGGCCGCCGGCGCCGCCAACCTCGCCGGCAAGATCCTCATCGACGTCGCCAACCCGCTCGACTTCTCGCAGGGCATGCCGCCGACGCTCCTCTTCTGCAACACCGACTCGCTCGGCGAACGCATCCAGGCGGCCTTCCCCGACGCTCGCGTCGTCAAGTCCCTCAACACGGTGAACGCCCAGGTCATGACCGACCCGCGTCAGCTGACGGAAGCCACGGCGATGTTCGTCGCCGGCAACGACCAGGAGGCCAAGGACTGGGTCCACCGTGAGCTGCTGGAGCGCTGGTTCGGCTGGGAGCAGGTGCTCGACCTGGGCGACATCACGTCCGCGCGCGGACAGGAGATGTGGATGCCCCTCTGGCTGAGGCTGATGGGCCCGACCGGCACGGCGGCGTTCAACCTGCGCATCGTGGCGTCGACCTAGTCCCGGAACCGACCGCTGCCGTGCCACTTCCGCGCTCAGCGGGTACAAGGGCGTCAATCCATGGCTCACAAGGAGGATGCGTGCCCGACGCCATTGATGCCAGCGCCCGGGACGAGCGGACCGACGCGGCCCTCGCCGAGTTCGTCCGTCGCCTGCCCAAGGCGGAGTTGCACCTGCACATCGAGGGCACGCTGGAGCCCGAGTTGCTGCTGGAGCTCGGGCGCCGCAACAGCGTCGACCTGCCGTGCTCCTCTGCCGAGGAGTGCCGCGCCCAGTACCGCTTCAACGACCTGCAGGACTTCCTCGGCGTCTACTACTCGGGCGTGACCGTCCTGGTCACCGAGCAGGACTTCTACGACCTGACCCTGGCGTACGTGCGCAGGGTCGCCGCGGACGGCGCCCGGCACGTGGAGATGTTCTTCGACCCCCAGAGCCACGTGCCCAGGGGGGTCCCGTTCGGCGACGTCGTCGGCGGCATCACCCGCGCGCTGCATGACGGTGAGACGGAGCTCGGAGTGAGCTCGCGGCTCATCATGTGCTTCCTGCGCGACAGGCCGGCCTCCGAGGCGATGGAGATGCTGGAGCTCGCGCTGCCCCACAAGCACGTCATCGTGGGTGTGGGGCTGGACTCGGCCGAGGTTGGCCATCCTCCCGCCGAGTTCTCCGCGGTGTACGAGAAGGCGCGGGCGGCGGGCTTCGTCGCCGTCGCGCACGCCGGCGAGGAGGGCCCGCCCGAGTACATCACCGAGGCGCTCGACGTGCTCAAGGCGCGCCGCATCGATCACGGGGTGGCCGCGATCAAGGACCCCGTGCTGCAGCGGCGTCTCGCCGACCTGCGCATCCCTCTCACGATGTGCCCGCTCAGCAACCTCGACCTGCAGGTGACGCCGGACCTCTCGCAGCACCCGCTCAAGAGACTGCTCGACGCCGGGCTGGTCGTGACGGTGAACTCCGACGATCCCGCCTACTTCGGCGGGTACCTGCTCGACAACTACCTCGCCGTCCAGCGGGCGCTGGGCCTGAGCCACGCCGACCTGGCCCAGCTGGCGCGCAACTCGATCACAGCGTCCCTGCTTCCCGACGCGCGCAAGGCCGAGCTCATCAGCGAGATCGACCACGTGGCGGCCGGGACCTGAGGGCAGCTCTCAGGCGGTCACGCCGCCGTCGACGACCAGCGTGCGGCCGGTGACGAAGCTGGCTTCGTCGCTGGCCAGGAAGGCGACCGCTGCTGCGAGCTCCTCCGGCCGGCCGATCCGCCGGAGCGGGTAGTCCTCCTCCATCCCGTCCGCGTAGGCGACTGGGTCGGGCGCGGCGGCGATCGCGTTGGCCAGCATCGGCGTGTCGAAGATGGCCGGACTGACGCAGCACACACGCACGCCGTCGGGACCGTGGTCGATGGCAAGAGCGCGCGTCATCATGACGACGCCGGCCTTGGCGGCCGAGTACACGGCTGCGCCTGGCTCGCCGTGGATGCCGGAGTCGCTCGCCAGGTTGACGATGACGCCGGTATGCCGCAGGACCATGTGACGCAGCGCCGCCTTGCACATGAAGTAGGTGCCCTTGAGGCAGATGCCGACGCACCACTCCCACTCGGCCTCGCTGGTGTCGAGGATGGGCTTCTCGAGCCAGACCCCGGCCGAGTTGACGAGGATGTCGAGGCCGCCGAACCGCGCGAGCGTCTCGGCGACGAGGCGGTCGCAGTCGGCGACGACCGAGACGTCGCCCAGGATGACCGCGTGGTCGCGCCCGTGTCCGTGCTCGCGGGAGCGGGCGGCCGCCCGCGCGGCGACGGCCCGCGTCTTCGCCGCGTCCCGGCCGCCCACGGCCACGCTCACCCCTTCTTCCGCGAGCCGGTAAACGATCGCTTCGCCGAGGCCCGAGGAGCCGCCGGTGACGAGGGCCACCTTGCCGTCCAGTCCGCGCATCGCTCCTCCTACTGAGCCACGTAGCCGCCGTCGACCGGCAGCAGCACCCCGGTGACGAAGCTCGCGTCGTCGCTGGCCAGGAACGCGACCGCCGCGGCCGCCTCGGAGGGCAGGCCGATGCGGCCGATCGGGTGCGCCTCTTCGAGCAGCTCCCGGTACGAGTCGGGCGTCATGCCGATCTGGTACGACTCCCTCACGAACAGCGGCGTGTCGATCTCACCGCAGCAGATGGCGTTGACGCGGATGCCGCGGGCGGCGTAGTCGAGCGCCATCTGCTTGGTCAGCACCGCGACGCCGCCCTTGCTGGCGCAGTACGCCGCCGCCGCATGATCGCCGACGAGGGCGGCGACGGAGGCATTATTGACGATCGCGCCGCCGCCCTGCGCGAGCATCACCGGCACCACGTGGTGGGCCACCAGATAGACCGCCCGCAGGTTGACGCCGAGCTGGCGGTCCCAGGCCTCCTCGTCCACCTCGTGCACCTCGCCGGGCTCGAAGATGCCGGCGTTGTTGAAGAGCACGTCGAGGCGCTCGTGGCAAGCGACCACGTCGTCCACGAGCGCCTTCACCTGGTCGCCGCGCGTCACGTCGCAGCGCGCGGCGCTCACGAGCTCGAGGCCGCGGCCACGCAGCGCGGCCGCCGCGGCCTCCCCCGCCTCGCCGTCCAGATCGGCGATCACGACGGCGGCTCCCTCTTCGAGCAGCCGCTCCGCCGTCGCCAGCCCGATCCCCGAGGCGCCGCCGCTGACCAGGGCGACCTTGCCCTCGAACCGGCGGCAGTTCATGCGCGCACTCCCGTGGACTCCCCCACCCCGCCGCTGCCGACGATGAGGACCTTCATGGTTCCCTCCGCTTCTCGTGGTCTGCTGGCGCCCCCGGCCCTGGGCCTACTTCACGCGGAACTCGGTCTTGGCCACCCACTCGTAGCCATCGGCGAGCAGGTAGTACATGACGTAGTCGCCCGTCGGCAGCGGCCACGGCTCACCCTCGACGGTCGCCTTGTCCATGGTCAGCGTGCCGGCGACGGTGCCGGCGCTCGTACCGGAGCCGGCGCCGCCGGTGTACTGCCAGATGAGGTAGGAGTCGACGTCCGGGTCGGCAGTGCCCGCCTTGTACACGCCGATCCAGTCCCAGCGGTTGGCCGGCGCGTTCTTCCACGTCACGACGATCGGCTCACCTGAGGCGTAGGCCGTGCTGTCGGTCCTGAGGATGGGCTTCGCCCCCGACTTCTGGATCCACAGCGGGGCGCGGGCCTGCACCTCGTCGCCCGCGCCCAGCAGTAGCACCTCGTAGTCGCCGGGGTCGAGCGCCTGGGTGGCGAGCTCGACCGAGCCGCTCGTCTCCGCGCCGGCGGTCACGGCCGGGCTCTCGAGCGCGTCTGTCGGCGTGCCGCCCTCGTGCACGACGGCCACGGCCTTCGCCCCGCCTGCGGCCGCCTTGTAGGAGGCGGTCACCGCCTGCCCCACCGTTGCCACCTGGGGCGACACGGCGACCATCACCGGCAGTTGCCCCGGCGTCACCTCGAACGTCGTCATGACGCCGCGGTGGTCGGTCGGCCACGGGTCGACCGCGAAGGTCACCTCGGGGCCACCCTCCTCGCCCGCGAGCTGGGCGGCCGTCGCCTTCGCCGGCCCGGCCGAGTAGATGAAGTCGATGCGGTCCTGCGGCGAGTTCGGTCCGGGGTTCCACCCCTCCACCTTGGGACGCGCCGCCCACCAGGTCAATCCAAGGCTCTCGAGCGGGTCGGGATGGACGGCGCGCCATGAATCGGTGAGGCCCGCCGCTTCTACGGCCTTGCTCACGGGCCAGGCGACCACGTACTTCACGTAGTCGCGCGTGCCGACCACCGGCGCCGTGTAGTCCCGCCAGGACGGCGCGTTGAAGTCGCCGAGAAGGAACACCGGGACGCCCCGGCGAGCAAGCGGCGGCAGGACGCGCAGCTGCGTCTGGATGTACGGCAGGCGCGCGCGCTCCTCGTTCGCAACGACCTGCTGCGCGGTCCTGCCGACGCGGATCAGGTGCGGGCCGTAGTCGTCCGACGGCAGGTGCACGTTCGACAGCGCGACGCACCGTCCCGGCGCCACCTCGACGTAGAGGTAGGCGCCCTTGGACTCAGGCGGCTCCAGCAGCGGGTAGCGCGAGACGACCTGCGTCGCGTTGCTCCAGTACGGATAGCCGGCCGCCTTGGCCAGCCGCCCGGTGTTCGTCTCGGCCTCCTCGAGGCCGATGACGTCCGGCTGCGCCTTCTTCACGGCTTCGACGACCTTGGCGAAGCTGACCTGCGTGCCGCCGTACTCGATGTTGAACTCCATGACCTTGAGGGTCACGGGCGAGGCCGACGGCTCGGGCGAGGACCCTGTGCCGCCCGAGCTGCTGCAGGCGACGACGATGAGGCCGAGCATCAGACCGAGGAGAGCGGCGAGCAGGCCGCCGTAGCCCGGATGGGAGTGGTGTGCGGTGCGGCCATGTATGCCCATCGTGACTGCCTCCCCGTCGCCTGGCGCACCCGCCCGGAGCGCCTTGCCTCACGATACGACGCGACGGACGGGCGTCAACGAGCGATTCTTCGGCAAACTGAGCGGCCGGCGCAAGGCCGGCCGCCCGGCGCGATAGACCCGTGCGGACGCGGATCAGCCGCGGGCGAAGCGAGCGCGGAAGCGCTCGGCGGCACGCGGCGCGAGCGGGCGCCCGTGCGAGAAGAGCGCCGTCTCGAACGGCAGCTCGGCGAGACGGCGCAGACTGTTCCCGCCCTCGTCGACGTCCTCGTAGACGGGGCCGGCGCCGAGGCGAGCGAAGTTGGTGGCGGCGTCGCCGGCGAAGAGGACGCCGCCGTCCCGGGGCAGCAGCAGCGCCAGGTGCCCGGCGGTGTGGCCCGGCGTGTGAAGGGCGCGTCGCACCGAACGGCAGCAGCTCGCCGTCCGTCACGTCGTGCTCGACTGCGATGGGGTCGCCGGTGCGCCCGGCCGACTTCCGGCCGATCGTGAGCACGATCACCGAACGCACCAGGCCGGGACCCGGCTCGAGCACCCGGCCGCGGACCCCCTCGCGTACCGCAACGGCGTCCGCCGCCTGCATCCAGACCTCGGCGCCGGTGCGCGCCTTGACGGCGGCGAGGCCCCCGACGTGGTCGCCGTGCAGGTGCGTCACGACGATGCCGCGAAGCTCCTTCGGCGCGCGGCCCAGTGCCCGCAGGCCTCCCCCGATGCGCTCCGCGCCGGGCTCGATGCCGGCGTCGATGAGCCACAGCCCACCGTCGTCGTCCTCGACGAAGAACACGTTCACGCCGCCGAGCCCTAGCTGGTACACGCCGGTCGCGACCTGCTTCGGCATCGCCGTTCTCATCCCCGCTCCCTTCGACTCCGCCGTATGCGGATTCAAGTATGCCACCGCGGCTGCCGATTTGGCCGTACCAGTCCGATATCAGCGGGATGCAGGATGCGCCGTCCGGGCAGGGAACACCGACCAAACGCCTGAGAGGGCGTGCAGGGCACTTGAGGAGGAGCACACAATGTCGATTGGAGAGATCTTTACTAAGGCTTTCGAGCTGTGGAAACGCGACGTCCTGTGGCTGATACTCGCCGCGTTCGTCGTGGGCATCATCATGTTCGCGATCGTGCTGGTCGCAGGCCTCATCGTCGTCGCCATCGGAGGCGCGGCGTTCGGCCTCAGCTCGGGCAGCGACACGATCACCGGGCTCAGCGCAGGCGTGATCGTGATCGGCGGCATCATCTACATCGTCGCGCTGTTCCTCGTAGCTGCGATCGGGCTCGCCTTCTACGGCGGCGTGTTTGAGATGGTCATCGGCGCCGCCAAGGAGAATCGTCCGGTGGTCTTCGGCGACCTCTTCAGCGGCTTCAGGAAGTTCAGCTCCTACCTGGTGTTCGCGCTGGTCCTGGCGGGCATCGGTATCGGCTTCGTGATCCTGGCCGTGACCATCATCGGCATCCCGATCGCCCTCGTCCTGGGCGTCTGGATCTCGGTGCTCTGGCTCTACGTGCTGCCGCTCATCGCCGACAAGGGCCTGACGTTCGGCGAGGCGGCCGGACGCAGCCGCGCCATGGTCAAGTCGGTCGGCTGGTGGAAGACCTTCGGCATGATCATCCTGCTCGAGGTCGCGATTTGGGTCGTCCTGGTCATCGTCCAGCTCATCACGTCTCCCCTCGGCAGCGACCCGCAGAGCGCGGGCTACGTCATCCGCAACATCCTCTACGCCGTGGCGCAGGCCGTCGTCGTGCCCTACGCCATCTGCTACATCTGCGTGATGTACCTCGGATCCGGCGGAGTCGCCGAACCGGCGATCGCCGGCGTGCCGCCGGCGCCGGACGGCTTCTACGCCGTCCCGCCCGCGCCGCCCGCGCCGCCGCAGGCGCCCGTGACGCCGGCCACGCCGGCCACTCCTTCCGCGCCGGTCACCCGCCCGGTCACCCCGGAGACGGCGGCCGTGCCTCCGGCGCCGCCCGCGCCGGCAGCCGCAGCCGCGGCAGGGGCCGCAGCCGTAGCAGGGGCCGCAGCCGCTGACGCCGGAACGGCCGTGACCCAGGCGCCCGCCGCAGCGGAGACGGCCGCGGCCACGCCGCCGTCGAGGCCGCACCGGCCGGCGCACGGCAGAGGCCGTTCCCGAAGCAACAGAGGTTACGGAGGCCGCCGAGCCGAGGCCCAGGTCCGCCGCCGCCGGCGCCCGCAGCGCCCGAGGCGCCGCCGGCCGCCCCACCACAGAGCTCGCCGCCGGTCCCGCCGCCGCTCACCTGAGGCCGTCCGGCACCGAAGACCCGGAGGGGCCGGGGCTGCCGAGCAGCCCCGGCCCCTCCCGCGTACGCGCTCCACCTCTCCCTCTCTCCGTGCGTCGCAACACATCCGGCGTTTCCCCTGTCACCGCGCCGGGCAGGCACACTCTTATTGGACTAATCGACTCCGGTATCCGCCACGCAGCGGAGCCGCTCCTGTGAGGGACAGCATGCGACTCTCGACAACGACATTGGCACGAGGCTCCGCCCGGCGGCCCTGGCTCACCGTCGGCCTGTGGGTCCTCGCACTCATGACCGCAGGCGCCATCATCGCCCTGGTGCTCCCCGGCAGCCTGACCGCCCAGTACAGCTTCCTCGGTAACCCCGACTCGCAGCGCGGGCGGGACCTCCTGCAGCAGCGCATGAACATGCCGCAGAAGGCCAACGAGGTCGTCATCGTGCGCTCCACGCAGGCGACGGCCACCGACCCGGCGTTCCGCGCCGCCGTGCTGTCGCTGCAGCGCGACATCACGGCTCTTGGACCCACCGTCGTCGACGGCGCCGTGAGCGCATACCAGGGCGGCGACAAGACCCTCATCTCCGCCGACGGCCACACGGCGATCATCCCGGTCGTCATGGCCGGGGACCTGACGCAGGCGGAGAAGAACATCGACAAGGTCCACGAAGTCGTGCACGGCGCCGACGGCAAGGGCGGCTTCGACACCCTGGTGACGGGCGCCGCGAGCATCAACAGTGACTTCAGCCACACCGCCGAGACCGACCTGCGCAAGGGCGAGGGCATCGGCGTGCCGATCGCGCTCGTCATCCTGCTGATCGTGTTCGGCGCCGTGGTCGCGGCCGGGCTGCCGATCCTCCTCAGCCTCATCGCCATCACCATGGCGGTCGGCCTGACGGCGATCGTCGGCCAGACCTTCGACGTCTCCGTGTTCGCCATCAACATGGTGAGCATGATGGGCCTGGCGACGGGCATCGACTACTCCCTGTTCATCATCTCGCGCTTCCGCGAGGAACGTGCGCGCGGGCGCGACAAGCTCGAGGCGATCGCCGTCACCGGCGGCACCGCCAGCCGCGCGGTGCTGTTCAGCGGGCTCACCGTGGTCCTGGCACTGCTCGGCCTGCTGATCGTGCCGACCAACATCTTCGCCAGCCTCGCGATCGGCGCCATCCTCGTGGTGAGCATGTCGGTGATCGCCGCGCTGACGCTGCTGCCGGCCGTCCTCAGCCTCCTCGGCGACCGCGTCAACAGCCTCAAGGTGCCCTACCTCGGCCGGCGCATCCTGGACAGCCGTTCCGCCGGGCGGACCTCCTGGATCGCGCGCGTGGCCTTCCGGGCGATGAAGCGACCCGCGATCGCCCTGACGGTCGGGGTCGGCGTCCTGCTGCTGCTCGCCTACCCCGCCCTCGACATGAAGACCGGGGTCTCGGGCGTCAACACCTTCCCCAACAGCTTCGAGAGCAAGCAGGGCTTCGCGGTGCTCGAGAAGCAGTTCTCGGCCGGCGGCGTGAACCCGGTGCAGATCGTCGTCGACGGCAACGCGAACACGCCGGCCGTCCAGGCGGCGATGACCCGCCTGACGCGGGAGCTGGCCGGCGACCCGGCGTTCGGTCCCGTCCAGGCACAGACGGCGAAGTCGGGTGACCTCGCGCTGCTCTCCGTTCCCGTGAACGGCGACGCCGTCGGCAATCTCGCGCTGGACAAGGTGCGCGAGTTGCGCGGCACGCTCGTCCCGAGAGCGTTCAACGGCAGCGGAGCCTCCGTGTACGTGACCGGCCAGACCGCCGGCAACCTCGACTACATCAACATCGTGAACAGCTACTTCCCCTGGGTCGTGGCGCTCGTCCTCAGCCTGAGCTTCCTGCTGCTCCTGGTGGCGTTCCGGTCCGTCGTCATCCCGCTCAAGGCGATCCTGATGAACCTGCTCAGCGTCGGCGCGGCCTACGGCCTCGTCACGCTGGTCTCGCTGAAGGGCTGGGGCGCCTCGGCGCTCGGGTTCGAGCAGGTCCCGGTGGTGGAGCAGTGGGTGCCGCTGCTGCTCTTCGCCGTGCTGTTCGGCCTCTCCATGGACTACCAGGTCTTCCTCCTCAGTCGCATCAAGGAGGCCTGGGACAGGACCGGCGACAACACGCTGGCCGTGACCGAGGGCATCGGCGCCACCGCCGGCATCATCACCGGCGCGGC
The DNA here is from genome assembly GCA_963717965.1 of uncultured Thermoleophilia bacterium. Lineage (GTDB taxonomy): Bacteria > Actinomycetota > Thermoleophilia > UBA2241 > UBA2241 > CAIXSE01. Next base: position 152,397 of record CAVQXS010000010.1, read on the forward strand.
GCTGATCATGGTCGCCGTGTTCGCCGGCTTCGCCGCCGGCGACCTCGTGATGTTCCAGCAGATGGGCTTCGGCCTCGCCGTCGCCGTGTTGCTCGATGCGACGCTCATACGGACCATCCTGGTGCCGTCGGCGATGAAGCTGCTCGGCCGCTGGAACTGGTACCTGCCGAGCTGGCTCGAGTGGCTGCCGCACCTGAGCATCGAGGGCGCGCCGCAGATCGGGCCGGCGCCCGCCGGCGGCGATCCGCGGCCTGACGAGCCGGCGGTCGGCCCGGTCCCGGCTGAGGAGCGGGCGGCCTGATCGACGCGCGAGCGGCGGGGCCGCGTGCCCCGCCGCTCCCGTGCGGCACGAAGCCGCTCTCGTCAGCGAAGCGGCGCCGAAGGCTCGACCGGCGGGACGCCGGGTGGTGCACCCGCAGGCCCGCCGGCGGCGTCCGTGGGTGCACCGCGCGTGAGTGAGACGGCGGCGCCGATCAGCGCGAGCGCGGCGCCGGTGAGCATCGCGTACTTGTAGCCCTGCGCGTAGGCGTCCACGGCCTTGGCGGAGAGGCCGGACGCGCCACTGCCGCCGTGCGTGAAGAGAAGACGGCCGCCGAGCCGCCCGAGCTGGCTGGCGGCGATGCCGCCGAGCAGCGCGACGCTGAGCGACTGGCCGGCGGTGCGCATCGTCCCCATGAAGGCGCTGGCCACGCTCAGCTGGTCCCGGCGCACGCTGCCCATGATGGCCGATGTGTTCGGCGCGCTGAACGACGCCATACCGAGCCCGACCAGGGCCAGATACGCGGCGACCTGCCCGACCGGCGCCTGCTCCGGCATCATCCCCAGCAGCACCATGCCGGCGGCGATGGCGACCATGCCGCCCGTGGTGAGCACGCGCGAGCCGATGCGGTCGCTGAGGCGGCCGCTGAAGGGGCTGAGAGCGGCCATGATGAGGGGCTGGCTGAGGATGAGGAGGCCGGTGGCCGACGCCGACCGGCCCTGCACGATCTCCAGATGGATGGCGGTGAGCACGCTGATCGCGTACAGCGCCATGTAGTTGAGCAGCGCCGCGAGGTTGGCGGCGGCGAACAGCCGGTTGTGGACGAGGAGGTCGAGATCGAGGATCGGCGCCTTCACGCGGCGCTCGACGACGACGAAGCTCAAGAGCGCCGCGACCGACAGCAGCAGCAGGCCGAGGGTCGCGGGAGCCGCCCAGCCCCACTCCGTGGCGAACGTGAGCGGCACGAGCAGACTGATCAGGAAGACGCCGAGCAGCGCCGCGCCCGCGTAGTCGACGCGCGGCGCATTCTCGAGCCGCTCGGACTTCGGCAGCAGGACCAGGCCCCACAGGAACGCGACCAGGCCGATGGGCAGGTTGATCAGGAAGATCGACCGCCAGCCGAGCGTGTCGACGAGGAGGCCGCCGAGCGGAGGACCCAGGCTCAGGCCCAGGTACACCGCCATGACGTTGATGCCGAGGGCGCGGCCACGCTCGTTCGGAGGGAAGACCGCGGTGACGATCGCCGCCGCGGTCGCGAACATCAGAGCGCTCCCCGCCCCCTGGATGATGCGGCTGCCGATGAGCCAGGCCCCGTTCATGCTGAGCGCCGCGAGCAGCGAGCCCAGCGTGAAGACGGCGATGCCGAGCAGGTAGAAGCGTACGCGGCCGTACTCGTCGGCCAGCCTCCCCACGGGGATCAGGAGGACGGCCGTCGTCAGCAGGTAGGCGGCCTGCACCCAGATCGCCGCTGTGAAGGTCAGGTGGAGGTCCTTGCCCATGCTGGGCAGGGCCACGGCCACGATGGACCCGTCCAGCGGCGCCATGAAGGCGCCGATGGACGTCAGCGCGAGCAGTTGCCAGCGGCGCCGGTGGGCGTCCTCCGGCGTGATGCGCTGGAACAGGCTCACGACACCCAGGTCACGATCTCGTCCAGGGCGCGCGCGAGCGGTCGAAGGTGTTGGCGGGTCGTCGAGGTCCGGGTAGCCGAGCGTGACGGCGATGACCATGCTCTTCTCGTCGGAGCCGGGCAGAACGTCGCGCAGGAGCCCCGGATAGCGCACCAGCGTGGTGGACTGACAGGTGCCGAGGCCCCTGTCGTGCGCGGCGAGGCACACGTTCTGAGGACAAGTGAGGCCGTGTCGTAGCTCGCTGAGGCCGTCGAGCGAGGCAGGCCTCGAAGCCGAACACGAGCAGGACGGGCGCGCCGAAGCAGTCGGCCATACGCGCCATCGACGCGGCCGGGCCCGAGACTTCTCCGGCCGCGTCGAGCGTGTCCGCGCGCGTCTTCATCAGTTCCACCGCGCGCAGCGAGCACGCCTGCGGCCAGTCGCCGGTCGCCGTGCCCGGCAGGTCGGGCGCGTCCGCCTCCTCGCGCGCGACGCCGGCCTTGAAGGCGGCCTTGAAGCGGTCGAGGGCGTCTCCGCTCACCACCCAGACGCTCCACGCCTGCGTGTTGCGCGACGACGGCGCCCAGCGCGCCTCGTCGAGGATCTCGCGAATCAGCTCCTGCGGGACCGGCTCCGGGGTGTACGCGCGGATGCTCCGCCGCCCGCGGATGACGTTCTCGAACTCCATCGTGAGTCTCTCCTTGGGTCAGTGCCGAATCGAGGCCGTGAGCCTACATCGTAGACGGGGCCGGGGACGAGACGCAGCACGACTCAGCGCAGCAGCGACCTCACGACCTCGATGCCGCGGGCAGCGTCAGTGCACCAGCCGTCGGCGCGCACGCGATCGCTGATTATCTGGTCGACCGCCGCGCCCCCGATGACGACCGGCAGTCTCTCGTCCCAGGTCGCCGTGCGCGCGCGCACGACTGCGATCGTCTCCTCGAGGCCGGCGAACCCGGTGGTGAGAAGGCATGAGAGGCCGAGGATGTCCGGATGCTCGGCCTCGACGACATCCGCGATGCGCTCCGGCGGCACGTCCACTCCAAGGTCGACGATGTTGAAGCCGTTCGCCTCGAGCAACGTGATCGCGATGTTCTTGCCGATGTCGTGGATGTCGCCTCGCACGGTGGCGATGACCATGGTCCCGGCAAGTGCCGGGCGTGGAGGCGTCTCGAGGCGCGGGATCAGGATCTCCGCCGCCTCGCGGAAGATTTCTCCTGCCATGATGAGCGCGGAGATGAAGTACGTCCCCTGCTCGTAGAGCTCACCCACGCGTTCCATGCCCAGACGGCACTCGCCCATGAGGGCGTACGGGTCCTCTCCCGCATCGAGGCGCCGGCGGATCGCGGCCAGGCTGCCACGCTCGTCCATACTGACGATGAGATCGGCCAGGCTCGTCTGCCGAGACGACGACGTCATACCTGACCCGTTTCGCCGCCACCGACGATGCCGACCGTCGTGGTGAAGCTGAGCCGGTCGGCTCGGCCGACGAACCTGCCCCAGCTCTCGGGGCGGTCATCGAAGTCGTAGAAGAGGTGCTCGACGACCCAGGCGAGCGTTCCCGCCGGCTCGCCGAGGTAGCCCGCCTCCTTCTCGGTCAGCGCGGAGGCATGCAGCGTGAGCCGGCCGTACTTGAGGCCTGAGCCACCCGCGCCCGAGAATAGGTCTCGCAGCGACGTGACGCCGAGCTCAGCTTCGACCAGCGGGCGCGCGGGATCGAACACCAGGTACTCGCTGTGGTAGAAGATGGTCTCTCCACCCCGGTTCAGCACCCGCTTTATGCAGATGACGCGCTCGTCCTTCGGCAGGTCGAGCTTGTCGCAGACGCGCGCCGACGGAGAGACCATGCGCGCTTCGAGGATCTGCGCCTCCGTGCCCGGATCGCCAAGCTGGCGCCGCAGGTCGCCGAGGTCGAAGGTCGCGGCGCCGAGCTCGGGTGACTTCACGAACGTGCCGCGGCCCTGCTCCGTGGCCGCGACCTCTTCCCGCACGAGCTGGGTGATCGCCCGCCTCACCGTCATCGGGCTGACGCCGTAAGCCTCGCAGAGCTCCGCTTCCGAGGGCAGGCGGTCTCCCGCCTTGTACTCGCCGCCTGCGATGCGCTCGCGAAGGAGCCGCGCCAGCTGAGCGTAGGGCGGCTCAAAGGAGGTGCGGTCTATCGGCCTCGCCGTCGTCATCGCGCTGTGCTCCCGAGAGGATGGCTGATGCGGCATTCTAGCACGACAACGGGCACTTCCCTAGACCAGTAGATAACTATGGCGTATAGTGCGTCGAGGACAAATCCACGTCAGGGAGGATCACATGTCCCAAGAGTTGACCGATGCCATCGTCGGCATGCGTGAAGACGAGGCCATGGCGCTCGTCAAGAGCATGCTGGACGGCGGCGCCGACCCCGCCGAGGTGCTGGAGCAGGCCAAGGACGCGATGACGGAGCTGGGCCGCCGGTTCGAGTGCGAGGAGGCGTTCATCCCCGAGCTCATCATGGGCGGCGAGATCATGAAGAACATCGCCGACGAGCTCAAGCCACACCTCAAGGGCAGCGAGCAGGGCGAGACGCGCGGCGCCGTCGTCATTGGCACCGTGCAAGGCGACATCCACGACATCGGCAAGGACATCGTCGTGATGATGCTCGACATCAACGGCTACGAGGTCCACGACCTGGGCGTCGACGTCCCCGCGGACCAGTTCATCGCGGCGATCCGCGAGAGCAAGGCGCGCGTCGTCGGGCTCAGCGGGCTGCTCACGCTGGCGTTCGACTCCATGAAGCACATCGTCGATGCCATCGTGGCCGCCGGCCTGCGTGACCAGGTCAAGATCATGGTCGGCGGAGCGCCGGCGGACGCTCAGGTGCAGGACTACACGGGCGCCGACGGCTGGGGCAACGACGTCGGCCAGGCGCTCAGGCTCTGCGCCGAGTGGACCGGAGGGGAGGCATGATGAGCCCGACCGGCGAAGAGCTCTACAAGCAGCGCGAGCAGCGCTTCAACGACATCGTCGCACTCAGGAGGCCCGACCGCGTTCCCGTCGTTCCCCTGGCGTGCGGTTACTTCGCCGACCTCTGGAAAGGTCATTCGTACAGAGAGGCCGGCTACAACCACCCGCAGCACTACGCAGCGATCAAGGACGCGACCATCGAGTTCGGCTGGGACCTCTCTCCGATGAACTCCCTCTTCGCCGCCGACGGCTACGAGGCGCTCGGCATCACCCAGCTCCGCTGGCCGGGCGGCGAACTGCCCGACGACACCGGCTTCCAGTTCGTCGAGGACGAATACATGACGGCCGACGAGTACGACGAGTTCCTCGCCGACCCCAACGGCTTCACCGTCAGGAAGATCTTCCCCCGCATCGCCACGAACCTCGAAGGCTTCGCGCAGGTGCCGATCCCGCCGCTCTACTTCATGGCCAACACCTACTATCTGCTCAACGTCGGCGGTCCCCTTCTGGGTGCGCCGCCGATCCGCAAGGCCCTGGAGAGCCTGCTGGCGATGTCCGACGCCGTCGGCGGCTACTTCGCGGCCGACGCGGCGACCGGCGCCGAGCTTGCCGCGCTCGGCTACCCTCGCGCGGTGGCGGCGCCCATCATCCCGCCGTTCGACGTGGTCTCGGACATGCTGCGCTCGCTGCGCGGCAGCACGCTGGACATGTACCGCCATCCCGACCAACTCCTTGGCGCGATCGATCTCATGGAGAAGGCCCAGATCGGCCTCGCACTGACCTTGATGCAGATCAGCGGCAATCCGCGGGTCTTCATCCCCATGCACCGCGGCGCCGGGGGCTTCATGAGCGAAGAGCAGTTCGAGCGGTTCTACTGGCCGTCGTTCAAGAACCTGGTCCTCGCGATCATCGATGCAGGCGGCGTGCCCTGCCCGCTCCTCGAGGGCGACTACACGCCGCGCCTCAAGTACCTCGCCGAGCTGCCCGCGGGCAAGGTCGCCGGCCACTTCGACAAGGTCGACCGCAAGCAGTTCAAGGAAGTCCTCGGCGACAAGATGTGCTTCTGGGGAAACGTGCCGCTCTCCCTCATGTGCACCGGTACGCCGCAACAGGTCAAGGACGACGTCAAGGAGCTCTGCGAGCTCTTCAGCGACACCGGCACCCTGATCCTCGACAGCGTGACGGGCATCCCCGACGAAGCGAAGCCGGAGAATGTGATGGCGCTTCGCGAGGCGGCAGACGAGTACGGCGTTTGGTGAAGCACGACTGGACCAAGACCTGAGCCGCTTCGCACAGAGCGAAGCCACGAGAAAGGCAGACAGTTGCGTGAACTGACCACAGCGCTCGTCGAGATGCGCGAGGACGACGTCCTCGCCGCCGTTCGCGACGCCAAGGAGGCGGGCGCCGCCCCCGCCGACATCATCGCCGCCCTGCAGGCCGGCATGAAGGACATCGGCGACAAGTACGAAGCCGGAGAGTACTTCCTCTCCGAGCTGATCATGTCGGCCGAGATCTTCAAGCGCGCGCTCGCCGAGCTGGGCCTGGACCAGTCGGCGGCGGACACCGGCACGCGCGGCACCGTCGTCCTCGGCACCGTGCACACCGACATCCACGACATCGGCAAGAACATCGTCGCCAGCGTGCTGTCCGCCAACGGCTTCAAGGTCGTGGACCTCGGCGTCGACGTGCCCGCTCAGAGGTTCGTCGACGCCGCTCGCGACAGCGATGCCAGGGTGATCGGTCTCTCGTGTCTCCTGACCACCGCCTTCCCGGCGATGCAGGAGACCGTCGCCGCCTTCAGAGACGCGGGCCTCCGCGATAGGGTCACGATCATGATCGGGGGCGGGCCGGTGAACAGCGATCTGGCGCAGCAACTGGGCGCCGACGGCGCCGGCACCAGCGCCCAGGACGCCGTCATCCTCGCCGGCAAGGCTGTCGAAGGAGGTGCCTCGTGATCGCCCCAAGCGATGATCCGCGGCGAGAGCGGCTGCGCAAGGCCGTCGCCCTCGAGCCGGTGGACAAGGTCCCCGTGTGCCTCGAGGGCGTGGCGTGGAGCGCCCGCGTCACCGGCATGACGCTCAAGACGTTCCTCAGCGACCCGCTGCTCGCGACGCAGGCCAACATCGAGGCGTTCGAGCTCGTCGGCAACGCCGACTCGGTGAACAACCCAAGCTTCGACGTCTCGTCGCTGAGCTTCCTGTGGATGACGCGCGTCAAGCGCCCCGGCTTCGACGGGCTCGGCGACGACGAGCCGTGGCAGGTCGAGGAATCGGGGCTCATGACGCCCGAGGACTACGACGCCATCGTGGAGCAGGGCTGGGCGCCGTTCCAGGCCGCTTACCTCAACGAGCGCGTCGCGCCGGGCAAGTTCGACGACTTCATCAAGTTCGTCCAGGGGACCGGCGCCGTCGTCGAGAAGGCGAACGCCGCCGGCATGCCGTTCCTCGCCGTCGGCGTGCTCACGACGCCGTTCGAGTACCTCTGCGGCGGACGCTCGTTCAGCCAGTTCGTCTTCGACCTCTACCGCACGCCCGACAAGGTCGAGGCGGCGATGCAGGCGATGATGCCGGGCCTCAACGACGCCGGCCTCGGGCTCAGCGCCGCCGTCGGCGCGCCCGGCATCTGGATCGGAGGCTGGCGCTCGGCCAGCAAGATGCTGGCCCAGCCGCTCTGGGACCGCTTCGTCTTCCCGTACATGAAGGAGATCGTCGCGCAGACTGCGGCGGCGGGGATCACGCCGATCCTCCACCTCGACTCCGATTGGACGCGGGATCTGCCGCGGCTGCTCGAGCTGCCGGCGAAGACCTGCATCCTGTCGCTCGACAGCATGACCGACATCCGCAAGGCCAAGGAAGTGCTCGGCGACCACATGTGCATCATGGGCGACGTGCCGCCGGCGCTGCTGAGCAGCAGCACGCCGGAGCAGGTCTACGAGCACTGCAGCAAGCTGGTCGCCGACATCGGCCCGACCGGCTTCATCCTGCAGTCGGGCTGCGACATCCCCGTCGACGCGCCGCTCGCCAACGTGAAGGCGATGGCGGATGCCGCGGCGGACGCCGCCACCTGAGCCTACCCCAAGGAACTTGCGTGCCGGACGGTCGGGCGAGCAGGCGCACCACGCCCGCCCGACCGTCCTCCTCCCTACAACGGAAGACGAGAGAAGGCCGCACATGACGGAGCGCGAGTACATCAGGATCCCCGAGGAGTTCGGCGACGAGGAGATCGACGTCATCTACTACAAGTCGCCGCCGCTGGATGCGCCGAAGGAGTGGCCGCTCGACGGCTGCGGCGTGTTCCCGCCGCTGGACCAGCGGAGCTTCGTCCAGGAGGGCGTCCAGGTCGATCGGGACGTCGAAGTGACACTCCGCGACGGTGTGAGGATCTACGTGGACGTCCACCGTCCGGTCGGCGAAGCTGGTGGGAAGGACCTCCCGGCGATCCTCGCCTGGTCCAACTACGGAAAGCGCGCCAACGGCGGCGAGAACGCCTTCGTGCCCGGCGTCCCCGACGGGGCCGTCTCCAACATGACGAAGTTCGAAGGCCCCGACCCCGTCTACTGGTGTGCCCAAGGCTACGCGATCATCAACACCGACGGCCGAGGTTGCGGAAACTCGGAGGGTAACCAGAGCATCTGGAACGATCAGGACGGCCGCGACGGCTACGACGTCGTCGAGTGGGCCGCGGCCCAGCCCTGGTCCAACGGCAAGGTGGGAATGGCCGGCAACTCCTCGCTCGCCATCTCCCAGTGGTACGTGGCCGCGGAGCAGCCCCCGCACCTCGCCTGCATCGCGCCGTGGGAGGGCCTCACCGATCTCTACCGCGAGATCGTCACCAACAACGGCATCCCCGCGCCGGGCTTCAACAACTTCGTGTTCACGATCTTCCGCGGCCCCGGCTACATCGCCGACCCTGTCGCGATGCTCGCCGAGTACCCGTTCATGAACGGCTACTGGAAGTCGCACATGCCGCGCCTCGAGGACGTCGAGGTGCCGGCCTACGTCTGCGCCGGCTGGAGCCACATCCACCTGCTCGGCACCCTGAACGCCTGGCGACGCATCTCCTCGGAGAAGAAGTGGCTGCGCATCCACCGGGAGTTCGAGTGGCCGGACGCCTACGCCTGGCAGAACATGGAGGACCTCCGGCGCTTCTTCGACCGCTACCTGAAAGGCATCCGCAACGGCTGGGAGGCGACGCCGACGGTGCGGCTCGAGGTGATGGACGCCTACGACTACGACTTCCAGGTGAACCGGCCGGAGCGGGAGTACCCGCCGGCGCGCACCGAGTACCGCAAGCTCTACCTCGACGCGGCGAACGCGGCCCTCTCGCCCGCACCGGTCGCGACCGTCTCCAAGGCCGCCTACGACGCGGCCGAGGGTGAGACCACCTTCGACATCGCCTTCGATGAAGATACCGAGATCACCGGGTCCATGAAGGTCAGGCTCTGGGTCGAGGCCGAGGGCCACGACGAGATGGACCTGTTCATCACCGTGATGAAGCTCGACGAGAACGGCGAGTGGCTCCCCACGCTGGTCATGGGCCTGCCGCACCCCGGCGCTCCCGGCAACCTGCGCGTGTCGCGCCGGGAACTCGACGAGGATCTCTCGACCGACGTCCAGCCGGTGCAGGCGCACCGCTCGGAGCAGAAGCTGAGGCCCGGTGAGATCGTCCCCGTCGACATCGCCATCTACCCGACCAGCAAGATCTGGCACAAGGGTCAGCAGTTGCGCCTGCGGATCGCCGGCCGCTACATCCGCGAGAACTGGTTCGAGCCGTTCGCCTGGGATACCGACAACGCGGGGCGACACGTCATCCACACCGGCGGCGAGTACGATTCGTACCTCCAGATCCCGGTGGTGGCGCCCAAGTACCAGGCGGGGGACTACGTCTACCGCTGAAGCCCGGTCGCACACGCGCGGAGGGCGCCGGCGGCTCGCCGCCGGCGCCCTCCTGCTACCATGAAGTCAGAGAATGTCCACCGCGACCCTTGGTGACGCATGACCATCGCTGACCAGTCCCAGACACCCAGGCCCGGCCCCGGCAGCCTCAAGTTTATCGCCTGCCCGGCCGTCATCGGCGAGCTCGCCGACGGCGCCACCGAGGGCGTCGACTGCCACGAGCTCGAGGCGCAGCTGCACGTGAGCCCGGAGCGGCTCAAGGAGGCGCTGCGCGTCGCCGTCGCCGAGGCCGACAAGCCGGGCGCGACGATCGTGCTCGGCTACGGCCTGTGTTCGAACTCCGTCCTCGGCCTGAAGACCGAGCACGCCACGCTCGTCGTGCCCCGGGTCGACGACTGCATCGCCATGCTCCTCGGCTCCAACGAAGCCTTCGCCGCCGAGTCCGAGAAGGAGCGCGGCAGCTACTACGTCGCCAAGGCGTACCTCGAGGAGTGCGACACGATCATGAGCGAGCACGAGAAGCTCGTGGAGAAGCGCGGCCGGGAGCGGGCCGAGCAGATGATGCGCCTGCTGCTCAAGCACTACACGCGCATCGTGCTCGTCGACACCGGCCGCTACGACATGGAGCCGCACCGGGCGCGCGTCGCCGATTTCGCCGAGACCTTCGACCTCGCGATCGAGGCAGGTGCCCGGCACGACGCGCATCCTGGACGCGCTCGTGGAGGGCGGCTGGGGCGAGGACTTCGTCGTCGCCCCGCCCGGCCACGAGCTCACCCTCCAGGACTTCCGCCCCGAGCTCTTCGCCGGCGGAGCCCCCACCCCGCCCACCACCACGCCGGACGGCGACCCGCCGGCGTGAACGGCGCCGGCTGAGGCTGAGGCCGCCCGGCGCCGCCGGCCGGCGCACGCTCAGACCTGCGCGCCGTACTTCTTGCCGGCGTCGATCATCGCCTTGACGCACTCCGGCTTGGCGGCGTCGATGACGATCCCCGAGCCGAGGACGAACCCGCCGTCGCCGGCGACGTCCTCCATGAGCTGCCGCACGTAGTCGTCCACGTCCTGGGCGGCGCCGGTGGTGAGCAGGGCGCCCGGCACGTTGCCGCCGATGCACTGGTAGCCGGCCAGCTGCTTGTGCGCCTCCCGCATGTCGGTGGCGTCGAACATCCAGATCATCTTGCCGGCCGGGATCTCCGGGTCGTGGATGGCCTCGAGGCGCTCGTTGTACGCGCCCTCCGCGAAGCAGAGAGGCACGATACCCTCGTCGATGAGGCCGAGCAGGACCTTCTTGAACGACGGCCAGTAGAAGGTGCGGAAGTCCGCGTCGGAGAGGAACCCGTCGGCGCCCTTGTGCAGCGGGATGAACACCAGCGGATGCCGATTCACGTTACAGGCCCGGACGCCCCAGTCGATCGCCAGGGGCACCAGCCGCTCGCACGCCTCGAGGACCTTCTCCGGCCTGCGGAACTTGTCGAGCATCAGGCCGCGCGTGCCGCGCATGGTGTCGCCGAGGATGTCGTAGGGCGCCTTGGTCGCGCCGCCGGCGAAGCCGGGGATGCCGAAGGTCGCCGTGGAGTCACCGTCCATCTTCCCCATCGCCTGGGCCCAGCCCAGCGCCGCCTTGCCCGCCTCGATCATCTTCTGGAGCATGTCCTGCACCGGCGGCGTGCCGAAGGGGATGAAGAACGGGCCGACCATGGGACCCTCGACCAGGTCGGTGAACGGGTCGAGCGTGGTCCACGGCTGCATGACGCCGATCACCCGCGGCAGGTAGTAGCGCTGCCAGTAGTTGGACGGGTCGGCGATGAGCTTGTCGTACTCGTCGGCGCCCATGTACTCGGCTTCGTTGTACTGGTAGCCGGAGTCCTCGGCGACCCCGTGGCCCGGCCAGTCGTAGAGCTTGTAGTCGATCGCGTCGTACACGTGCACGGGGGCGATGTTGATCGAGAAGGCGAGCACGTCGGGCCGGTAGAGGTCGTGGAAGCGCAGCCAGGCGTCGTGCAGCTTGTCGTAGTCGTAGTAGGTCTCCTTGGCCGTGAGACCGGCATCGAGGCCGGGGAACAGGGCGATCCAGGGCGCGACCGGCGGCCGCGACGGCTTCTTGAGCCGGATCGCGTCCCTGAACAGCTGCACGCGCTCCCGGTACTCGGCCTTGACGGCGTCCGAGGCGAACTCGACGCCAGGATCCATCCACGCGTCCATGCGCGCCTCGAAGCGCTCGTCCGGCGTCAGCTTGTCCCAGTCTTCGGTGAACACGTCGAGCCCCTCCTGTCTACCGATCGTTTCGCGCGGCGACCGCGGCCGCGTGGGCGAGCCTAGCAGAACGGGCGGCGGGGACCCTGCCGGCCCCCGCCGCCCGCGACCGCCGAGAATCCGCGGCCGGCGTGACCTCAGACCTGCGCGCCGTACTTGCGGCCGGCGTCCATGAACGCCTTGTACGCGGCCGGGTCGGCCTCGTCGAGCACGACGCCGCTGCTGAGGATGAAGCCCCCGTCGGTGGCGGTCTTGCCGATCAGGTCCTTGACGTAGGCGTCCATCTGCTCGGGCGTGCCCATCGTGAACAGCGCGGCGGGCACGTTGCCGCCGATGCACTGGCGCCGGCCGACGGTGGCCTTGGCGCGCGCCATGTCGGTGTCGTCGAACATCCAGACCATGCGATGGGCGGGGATCTCCTCGTCGACGATCACCTCGAGGCGCTCGTTGTAGCCGCCCTCGGCGAAGACCCAGGGCACGAGACCCTGATCGATCAGGCCGAGGAGCACGGCCTTGAAGCTCGGCCAGTAGAGTTCCTTGTAGTCGGCGTCGGACATGAAGCCGTCGGCGCCCTTGTGGATCGGGATGAACACCAGCGGGTTGCCCGTCTGGTTGCACGAGCGGACCGCCCAGTCGACGGCCTGCGGCACGAGCCGGTCCATGGCGGCCTTGACCTTCTCCGGCTGGCGGAACTTGTCGAGCATCAGCCCGCGCGTGCCACGCATGGTGTCGCCGAGGATGTCGTAGGGAGCCTTGGTGGCGCCTCCCGCCGTCTGCGGGATGCCGAGGGTCGCCATGATCGTGCCGTCGATGTCCATGAACGCCTGCAGCCACTCCATGGCGGCGTCGCCGGCGTCCATCAGCTTCTGCAGCATCTCCTTGACGGGCGGGGCCGCGAAGCCGGCGAAGAACGGCGCCGTGAAGGGGATCTCGACGAGGTCGGTCCACGGCGGGAGCATGCCCCACGGCTCCATGGCGCCGAACATCCGCGGCAGGTAGTAGCGCAGCCAGTAGTTGGTGGGGTCCTGGATGAGGAGGTCGTACTCGTCCGCCTTCATCCACTCCTTCTCGTTGTACTGGTAGCTCGTGTCCTCGCCAGTGCCGTGGCCCGGATAGTCGTACATCTTGTAGTCGAGCACGTCGAAGAGCTTCCCGGGCACGACGCCGAGGGTCAGGCCGATGCCGTCGGGCTGGGTGTCGGCGTGGAACTTGACCCACGCCTCCTTGAACTTGGCGTAATCGTAGTAGGCGTCATGGCCCGTGTACCCGCACCAGCGGAACGGGAAGAGGCCCATCCACGGGGCGATCGGCACGACGGCCGGCTTCTTGAGGTCGAGCACATCGCGGTAGAGCTGCACGCGGTCACGATAGGTCTGCGCGACCTCGGGCGAGGCGAACTCGACGGGCACGTTCTGCCACGCATCCAAACGGAAGCCCAGGCGCTGCTCGGAGGTGAGCTCGTTCCAGTTGTCAGGCAGCATGCTCACGCACCCCCCACCCAGGACTTGGCGAGGTCGACGGCGCCGACGGCGTCCTTGGCCCAGCCGTCGGCGCCGGCATAGGCGCGCACGTCGTCGTTGACGGGTGCGCCGCCGATCATGATCTTGCGGCCGTCGCGAAGGCCGGCCTCGCCGATAGCGGCCACCGTGGCCTTCATCGAGTCGAACGCCACGGTGAGCAGGCCGCTGAGCCCGACCACCTGAGGCTGCACCTCGCGGACCGTCTCGACCACCTTCTCGACCGGCACGTCGACGCCGAGGTCGACCACGTCGAAGCCGGCGATATCCAGCATCGTGTGGACGATGTCCTTGCCGATGTCGTGGATGTCGCCCTGCACGGTGAGCAGCACGACCTTGCCGACCTTCTCGTCGGCGGCCTGGGCGCTCAGGTGCGGCTTCACCCTCGCGGTGATGCCCTGCATGATCTCGCCGGCCATGATGAGCTCGGGGATGAACGCCTCGCCGTCGGCGAAGCGCTTGCCGATGACGTCCATCGCGTCCTTGCAGGTGGAGACGATGATGAGCGGGTCGGTCCCACCCTCGAGGAGCTCGTCGGTGATCCGCAGCGCGTCATCTTCGCGCAGCTCGACCACCGCGTCTTTCAGTTCGTTTGACATTGGCCCTCCCAGGTCCGAATGGCACGGGACGAACGTCGACGACGACGTTCCGCAAGCACAAGGTGATAATATCTAGATAAATAGATAAAGTGCAAGCCGGATGCCGTTGTGCTGATAGGATACTGGCAAGGATGGACGACCAGACAGCCACGAGACTCGCGCCCCTGTCGCCGATCGACCGCGCGTCCTACGAGCCCGCCTACCTGCAGCTCGTCAACGTGCTGAGCCACGCGATCGCCAGTGGTCAGTATCGCGCCGGCGACCAGCTCCCCACCGAAGCGGAGCTCTGCGCCGCCTACGACCTGAGCCCGATGACGGTGCGCCGCGCGATCGGCGTGCTGCTCGATCGCGGAGCGGTCAGCACCACCCGCGGGCGCGGCACCTTCGTCAAGCCGCTGCGACTCGCCTCGGCGACCTTCGAGCTCGGCGGCTTCCGCGACCTGCTGGCGGACCCGCGCGTCGAGGCGAGGGTGCTTGAGGCGCGCGTTGTGCCCGCGGGCGCGCGCGCCGCCGCCAACCTGGCCATCCCGGAGGGGACGCGGATCATCAGCATCCGGCGCCTGCTCACGCGTGGCGACGAGCCGCTCTTCTACCACCGCGAGTCGCTCGTGTACGACCCGACGACGCCGACCGTCGAGTCCGAGCTCGGCGTCACCGCCCTGCGCGACCTCTTCGAGGGCGGCGTCGGGGCCGGCCCCAAGCACGGCGAGCTGATCATCCACGCCTCGGTGCTGACCGAGGAGGAGGCTCATCAGGTCGGCCGGCCGGCCGGCAGCGCCGCGCTCGTCCTCGAGCACCTCTTCTACGACTACGACGACGCGCCGATGAGCTGGGGCCGCTTCGTCGGCCGCGGCGACCTGCTGCGGTTTCACGCCCACATCGGCGTCCAGGCGACGCCGCCGGCCGACAAGCCCAGTCCGAGGAGGCGCTCGTGAAGCCCGTGCCCGGCCTCGACCCGGCGTCACTCATCGGCCGCGTCGCGGCTCTCGACGAGCAGGGCGCACTCGAGGCCGTGCGCGCCCGGGTGGCGGCCGGCGACGACGCGCTCGCGATCATCGCCGACTGCCAGCGGGGCATGCAGCTCGTCGGGGAGAACTACGCTTCGGGCGGGTACTTCATCAGCGGCCTCATCATGGCCGGCGAGATCTTCCGCGAGGCGATGGAGATCCTCGACCCCCTGCTCCCAGCCCCCGGCGAGGCCGCCGGGGATGACGACGCACCCGGCCGCGTCCTGATCTGCACCGTGCGCGGCGACATCCACGACATCGGCAAGAGCATCGTCGTGATGCTGCTGCGCTCGCACGGTTTCACGGTGTACGACCTCGGCGTCGACGTCGCCGCGACCGAGGTCGCGAGCCGGGTCCTGGAGCTCGGGCCCGACATCGTGGGGCTCTCGGGCCTGCTCACCGCCGCTCATCAAAGCATGATGGACACCGTGGCCGAGGTCCGCCGCGCCGCGGCGCGGCTCGGCCGCCCCCTCCCTGTGATCATCGGCGGCGGCGCCGTCGACGAGCAGGTCAGCGCCCGGACCGGCGCCGATCTCTGGGCCGCCGACGCCGTCCACGGCGTCGAGTTGATCCGCAAGGCGCTGGCCGGCGGGAGCCGCTGAACCCCACGTACTCCGCCGACGGAGGCACGACATGACGGCATCCGCTCCCCGGCCCGGCGACGGCGCCCGGGTCTTCATGATCGACAACTACGACTCGTTCACCTACAACCTCGTGCAGTTCCTCGGCGAGCTCGGCGCCGACATCACGGTCAAGCGCAACGACCAGGTCACCGTCGAGGAGATCGAGGCGGCCGGCCCGACCCACCTCGTGGTCTCGCCGGGCCCGTGCACCCCGAACGAGGCGGGCATCAGCATGGCCGCCATCGCCCACTTCGGCGCCGAGCGCCTGCCGGTGCTCGGCGTCTGCCTCGGCCACCAGGCCATCGGCCAGGTCTACGGCGGCGTCGTGCGGCGCGCGGGCGCGCCGGTGCACGGCAAGACCGACCAGATCCATCACGACGGCCGCGCCGTCTTCGCCGGGCTGCCGGACCCGTTCACGGCCACGCGCTATCACTCCCTCGTCGTCGACGAGGCCCTTCCGGACCGCCTGGAGCTGACCGCCTGGAACGAGGCGGGCGTCGTGATGGGCGTGCGCCACCGGGAGCTGCCGGTGCACGGGGTGCAGTTCCACCCCGAGAGCGTGCTCACTGAGGTCGGGCTGGACCTGCTGGCCAACTTCCTGCGCCTCGGCGGGTCGGAGGCCGTGCGCGACGCGCGTGAGGAGACGGCGGATGCCGAATGAGCCTGCGGCCGGCGGGAGGCCCGGCATGACGGGACCGGACCACCCGTACTCGCCCGCTCCCGGCGGATTCCTCGTGGAGATGGTGGCGAGCTCGCGGCGACGGATGGCGGCGGCACGGGCCTCCGGGCGTCTCAGGCGGCCGGAGCAGACGCCACCGCCCGGGCGCCTCCGCGAGGCGCTGGCACGCCCGCGCTCGCTTCCCGGCGCGCTCATCCCGCAACTCGCCGTGATCGCCGAGTTCAAGCGGCGCTCCCCCAGCTGGGGCGACATCGCCCTCGAGCTCGACGCCGTGGCCCAGGCGCGCGCCTACGAGATGGCCGGCGCCGACGCGATCTCGGTCGTCACCGAGCCCGAGCGCTTCGGCGGCTCGCTCGACGACCTGCGCGCCGTGGCCGCCGCGGTCGACCTGCCCGTACTGCGCATGGACTTCGTCGTCGACCGCGGGCAGGTGTGGGAGGCGGCCGAGGCCGGCGCCGCCGCCGTCCTCCTGACCGTCGCCATCCTCAGCGACGACCGCCTCCACGACCTCCTCATCGAGTGCCTGGACTGTGGCCTCGACCCTCTGGTCGAGGTGCACGATCTCGCCGAGGCCCGCCGCGCGAGCCGCGCCGGCTGCACGCTCGTGGGTATCAACAACCGCGACCTCGTCACCCTCGAGGTCGACCTCGCGACCACGGACTACCTCGGGCCGGCCCTCGGGCCGTGCATGTTCCCGGTGAGCGAGAGCGGCATCGCCACCGAGGAGGACGCCCGCCGGGCCGCGCTGGCCGGGGCGCGTGCCCTCCTCGTCGGCGAGACGCTGATGCGGACGCCCGTCGACGGGCTGCCGGACCTGATCGCCCGCCTCAAGGACCCCGGATGGCCGGCGTGACGCACGTCAAGATCTGCGGCCTCACCCGCGCCGAGGACGTCCGCGCCGCCGTCGACCTCGGCGCCTGGGCGATCGGGTTCGTGCTCACCGCGAGCCCCCGGCACGTCGATCGCGACCACGCCGGCAAGCTGGCTGCGGCCGCCGGCGACGTGCTCACGGTCGCCATCGTGACCACCGAGACGCCCGTGTGGATCGCCGGCGCCGTGGCCGCGGCCGGACTGCGCGCGGTCCAGCTGTCCGCCGGCGTGGGCGGCCCCACAGTGAGTGAGGTCCGCGCGGCGACCGCCCACCAGCGCCCGCGGCCGCTGGTCATCGCCGCCGCCGCTACGCCCGACGCGGGACTCGCCGACTTCGTCCTGCTCGACCCCCGCGTTCCCGGGGCCCACGGCGGCACGGGACGCCGGCTCGATTGGGACAGGCTTGCGGCCGATCAGGCCACGCCGCGCGAGCGACTCGTGCTGTCGGGAGGCCTCACGCCCGCCAACGTCGCCGCGGCGATCGCCGCCCTCCATCCGGCCGCGGTCGACGTGTCGAGCGGCGTCGAATGGGTACCCGGTATCAAGGACGCGGCGCGGCTGCGGGCGTTCTTCCGCGCCGTAGACGATGCCGACAACGGTGGTGCGGGGCAGGACGCGGCCGCGAGGAGGGGGACCTCGTGAGCAGCGGAGCAGAGAAATGGTGGGCGACGTTGGAATTGAACCAACGACCTCCAGCTTGTCGAGCTGGCGCTCTCCCAACTGAGCTAGTCGCCCACGCAGGAACGGGAGTATAGCAAGGTCGCGCCGCGGTGTCAGCCGCGCGAAACGAGTGACGCCGGGCGGGCTCCGGGGAGCCCGCCCGGCGTCACTGCCGGATCAGCTGTGGTCGGCGCGGTCCGCGCGCGTCAGCGCGACCGCTTGCCCGGGACGCGGCGCTTGACGCCGGTCTTGTTCCAGGCGCGGTGGGCGCCGCCGTTCCAGAGGAGCTTGCCCGGGCGCGGCTGCACCTGGCTGCTCTCGAGGATGGTGCGCTTCTCGTAGTCGAAGTGCGGCAGGTCGTGGCGCTCGAGCGTGGCTCCGATGAGCCGCTCGATGGCGACCAGGTCGTGCACGTCCTCGGCGGTGAGCAGGCTCACGGCGATGCCGCTGGCGCCCGCCCGCGCGGTGCGCCCGATGCGGTGCACGTAGTCCTCGGGGTTGGTCGGGATGTCGAAGTTGATCACGTGCGTGATGTTGTCGACGTCGATGCCGCGGGCGACCACGTCGGTGGCGACGAGGACGGCGATCTTGCCGTCCTTGAAGCCGTCGAGCGCCTGCTGGCGCTGCCCCTGCGAGCGGTCGCCGTGGATCGCCTCGCAGGTGACGCCCGCCTTGTTCAGCGTGCGCGCCAGACGCTCCGCCCGGCGCCGCGTGCGCGTGAACACCAGCGTGCGCTGCGGGTCGTGGTGGCGGAAGTACTCGACCAGCAGGTCGACCTTCTGCTCGTGGTTGACCGGCAGGACCCTCTGCTCCACGTTCTCGACCGGCATCGCACTGCCGCCGAGCTCGATGAAGATGGGGTCGTGCAGCGTGTCGGCGATGATGTTGAGCACGGTCTTGCTCATCGTCGCCGAGAAGAAGAGGTTCTGGCGCTTCGCGGGGATCGCGTCGATGATGCGCTTGACGTCCGGCCAGAAGCCCATGTCGAGCATGCGGTCGGCCTCGTCGAGGACCAGGGTGTCGACGTTGTCCAGGAGGATGTCGCCCTGGCGCAGCATGTCGAGCAGGCGGCCGGGCGTCGCGACCAGCAGGTCGACGCCCTTGCGGATGCGCTTGGCCTGCGGGTCGTAGGGCACGCCGCCGAAGACGGCGACGACGCTGCGGCCGCTGTACGTGCTCAGCGTCTCGCCGACTTCTTCGATCTGCCCGCAGAGCTCGCGGGTCGGGGTGACGACGAGGGCGGATGGGTGGGCTGTGCGGCCGTCGGCTACGGTCGGGCCTGTCATGCGCTGGAGAATGGGCAGGACGAAAGCGGCCGTCTTGCCGGTACCGGTCTGCGCACAGCCTACGACATCGCGACCTGCGAGCACCCGCGGGATCGCCTGTTCCTGGATCGGCGTGGGCTCGTCGTAGCCCATCGCGGCCACGCCGGCGAGCAGGTCGCCCTGCAGGCCGAGGGCGGCGAACGCCGGGATGTCCACCTCCGGCGTGGGGCCCGACGGGCGCTCCACGTGCTTGCGCTCCGTGTAGGTCTCGTCGACGCCCTGGCCGCCGCGGTCGCCGCGGCGTCCGCGGTCGCGGCCGTGCTCGCCGCGGCCCTTGCCGCCGCGGTCGTCACGGCGTGCGCGGTCGTCACGCCTCGGGCGGTCGTGGCCGTGGTCTGCGCCGGCGCGCTCGCCGCGCCCGGAGGCGGCGTCGGCCGGCGCCTGCGGCGTGCCGCCCGCGTAGGCGTCACGCGCCGTGGGGGCGTCGGCCGGCGCCGGCGTGTTGCCGTTGGCCTGGGCCCGCGGCACGTCGGTCTGGGCCCGCGGCACGCCGGTCTGGGCCTGCGGCGCGCCGGTCTGGGCGCCGTCAGGTGCGGCGCCGCTCCCGCGGCGCCGGCGGCCGCCGCGGCGGCGGCGCTTCTGCCCGCCCTCGGCGGGATCGGCCGGGCGCTCGGCGGTCTTGTCGATGGTCGTGTCGGTGGTGCTGGGGGTCACAGATTCTCTCTTCCTCGACGACTCCGTACGCGCAGGTGCGCCGTCGTCCACGGGAGCACGCGAGTGCTCACCAGGGATCAGCGGTGTGCGCGGGAGTTCGTCTTGTGGGGGGCCGCCCTCGGGGCGGCCAGACTGCGTACGGACTGGTGTTCCTTTCCTTTCAGAACACTGCCCGGTAGTCACAATGTCTGGGGGTCTGCTTCGGGAGGAAGGCCCGGCGCGTGGCGCCTGGGTGAGGGAACCGGCTCCCGTCGTCTGAATCACACCTTATCAGGTCTGGTTTCTACCCTCAAGCGGCGACGCTCAAGCGGCGATGCTCACGCCCCGTCGGCCATCTCCCCCGGAGGCATCGCCCGCCGGTGCGTCGCCGTGGCGCGCTTCGCCTCGTACATCAGCATGTCCGCGCGGGTGAGCAGTTCGTCGGGGTCGTTCAGTCCGCGCCAGTCGGTGACCACCGTGCCGTAGCTGAGCCCCACGGCAAAGCCCATCTCCTCTCCGGCCGCCTTGACGGCCTCATCGAGTCGCTGGACGAGGATCGCCGGGTCCGAGGGCGACTCGGCGACCACGCAGAACTCGTCGCCGCCGAGGCGCGCGATCAGGTCGGTCTCGCGGAAGGCGATGCGCAGCGCCTCCGCCAGGGCCTGGAGCACCTGGTCTCCGCGCCGGTGGCCGAGTCTGTCGTTGATGGCCTTGAAGCCGTCGATGTCGCCGTACAGCACCACCACCCTCGCACCCGAGCGCTTCGCGCGCTTGCCCTGTTCGGGCAGCAGCACGTAAAAGCCGCGCCGGTTCTTGAGCCCGGTGAGCTCGTCGTGCAGCGACAGTTGCTCAAGGCGGCGCTCGGTCTTCTTGCGAGCCGCGATGTCGCGGGAGATCGACAGGACCATGAGCTCCCCGTCGACGTCGGTCAGGCTGGAGCTGATCTCCACCGGCACCTGCTGGCCGTTGCGCGTCTTGCGCGCGCTCTCGTACACGATGCTGTCCTCGTGCAAGAGGCGCGCCATCACGCGCCGGAGCTGCCCGGGGGTCGCTGGCGCATCGACGGCGCGCGGCGTCAGCCCCAACAGCTCGTCACGGCTGTAGCCCAGGAGCCGGCAGGCCGAGTCGTTGACGGCCGCGAAGTGTGAGGGCTCGCCGTCCGCATCCAGGCCGTGCAGATAGACGGCGTCGTTGCTCGCCTCGAACAGGAGGCGGTAGCGCTTCTGGCTGGCCCAGAGCTGCCGCTGCGTGGCCTGCAGTTCGGCGACCGCGTCCTGCAGCTGTCGCCGCTGCGTGACGACGCGCTCGACCGCCCAGCCGAGGCCGACGCCGACCGCCGCGTAGGCGGCGACGCTGACGGCGAAGTGGTCGGCCGGCAGGTCGTGCAGCACGAAGAAGGAGACCGTCGTCACAAGGATGGCCCACAGCGCCGTCAGCAGGCCGCCGCGCAGCCCGCCGAGACAGGCCCCGGCCACGACGAGGGGCACGCCGAGGACCTGGATCGACGAATCGGGCAGCAGCAGCGCCGCGAAGCCGAACAGCAGGGCCACGGCGACGACCACGCGATTGGCGCGCACGAAGTTCAGAGGGGCCTCCTTGGTCGGCGGGGGCGACAAGGTCATCGAGCCCTATGGAGTCCCAGTCGGCACAACGCCCGCGTACTTGAGCGTTTCGGGCGGCGCGCGGCGCTTTGCGCGCCGCCAACCTGTCAGGCGGGCGCCTGCGCCCAGTCGAAGGCCTTGCCGACCGCCTCCAGGCGGGCGCGCGTAGGCTCGTCGCAGAACGCGCCCGCCACGCCGTGCTCGTACATGCCACGCGGCGTGTGCCCGAGGCCGACGGCGACGGCGCAGTCCTCGGAGAGCGACGTCTCCATGAGCACCGGATCGTCGCTCCCGATCGAGCAGCGGACGCCGGCGGCCAGCATCCGCGGGAGCGGATGCTCCTCGAGCGAGCCGACGACCCCGGTGCGCAGGTTGCTCACCGGGGTCACGTCGCAGACGACGCCCCGGCGCGCGAGCTCCGCAAGCAGCTCCGGGTCCTCGACGGCGCGCACGCCGTGCCGCAGGCGGTCGGCGTGCAGGTCGTCCAGGGCGCTGCGGATCGAGGCGGGGCCGGCCGTCTCGCCGGCGTGGGGCGCCGCCTTGAGCCCGCCCTCCCGGGCGATGGCGAAGGCGCGCGCGAAGGGCGCCGGCGGGAACCGGTTCTCGCTCCCGCCGAGGCTGACGCCGGCCACGCCGCGGTCGCGGAAGCGCACCGCCCATCCGGCGAGGCGCTCTCCGATCTCGGGAGGGAAGTCGCGCGTGATGTCCGGGGTGAAGCGAAGCTTCACGCCGTGCCGCTCGCGCGCCTCGTCGGCGCCGTCGCAGTAACCCTCGAAGACCTCCCGCCACGGCGTGCCGCGCGCCGCGGGCTCCGACGGCGAGAACAACGGCTCGGCGTAGAAGCAGCCCTGGGCGGCCAGGTCGGCGGCGTAGTCCACGACGACCTGGCGGAAGTCGCGGCCGTGCTGCAGCACCCGCGTCGTCTTGATCCAGACGCGAATGAAGTCGTCGAAGCTGCGGAAGCGGCAGAAGCGGCGCAAGCCCTCGACGCTGCGTGCCGGCAACGTCACGTCGTTGCGCCGCGCCAGCTCGAGCAGGCGCTCGGGGCGCACCGTCGCCTCGAGGTGCACGTGCAGCTCGATCTTGGGGTACGGAGCGGCCCTGCTCATCGTCCCCCCGTCCTCAGCGCCTGAAGTCCGCGTCCTGCAGCTCCATGAGGAGCGCGTCACGCCAGACCCCGGCCTCGGCGCGCTCGTACCGCCGGAGCACGCCCACGCGGCGGAAGCCCAGCCCTTCGTACACGTGGATCGCCCGGGCGTTCTCCGCCGCGGGATCGACCGTCAGGCGGTGGTGCCCGCGCACGTCGAAGAGCCAGGCGAGCAGCGTGCGCATCGCGTCCGGGCCGACGCCGCGGCCCTGCGCCGCCGTGCCGACGAAGATGTCGACGGCCGCGGAGAAGTAGTCGGGGTCGGTCTCCTCGCTGTGCTGGATGCAGCCGACGACCGGGCCGTCGTCGCCGGCACCGGGACTGCGGCGACGCGGGCTGCCGAGACCGGCGTCGGCCGCCGGCAGCACGATCGCGAACGTCACCGCGTCCTTCTCGTCGACGCGCTCCCACTCCGCCCGCCGCCACCAGCGCCCGACCTCGGGCTCTTCGAGGATTGCGATCAGCGCCGGGAG
Organism: uncultured Thermoleophilia bacterium; assembly: GCA_963717965.1. Taxonomy (GTDB): domain Bacteria; phylum Actinomycetota; class Thermoleophilia; order UBA2241; family UBA2241; genus CAIXSE01. The sequence continues at coordinate 175,476 of CAVQXS010000010.1, forward strand.
ATCGTCCTCGCGGACGGGACGCAGCGTGACCAGTCGCCCGCGCAACGTCGGAGGGGTGTCGGGGATCGCGTGCATGCTTGAAGCGTACCAGAGGAGCGCAGGAGCCCGGCGAAGCACGAGAGCCGGCGGCTCCGCCGCCGGCACGCCTACTTGCGCTTCTCGCTGCCTCCGGCGCGCCAGACGAGATACGAGTGGACGAAGCCGTCGAGGTCGCCGTCGAGCACGCTCTGCGGGTTCCCCACCTCGAAGCCGGTGCGCAGGTCCTTGACCATCTGGTAGGGCGCCAGGACGTAGCTGCGGATCTGGCTGCCGAAGTCGACGTTGAGCACTTCCCCACGCTCGCGGGCGAGCTCTTCCGCCAGGTGGCGTTCCTCGAGCTCGACCAGCTTGGACTTGAGCATGTGCATGGCGACCGTCTTGTTCTGCAGCTGGGAGCGCTCGTTCTGGCACTGGACGACGATGTTGGTGGGCAGATGCGTGATGCGGATGGCGGAGCTGGTCTTGTTGACGTGCTGCCCTCCGGCGCCGCTGGAGCGGTAGGTGTCGATGCGCAGGTCGTCGTCGTTGATCTCGACGTCGACGTCGTCGCTCACCAGGGGCGAAGCATCGACGGAGACGAAGCTGGTGTGGCGGCGATTGGCCGAGTCGAAGGGGCTCATGCGCACGAGGCGGTGCACGCCCCGCTCCGCCTGCAGCAGTCCGTAGACGTTCTCGCCCTCGACAGTGAGCGTGGCGCTCTTGAGGCCGGCCTCGTCGCCCTCTTGCGAGTCGTTGATCTCGACCTTGAAGCCGCGGCGCTCGAACCAGCGCAGGTACATGCGCAGGAGCATCTCGGCCCAGTCCTGCGACTCGGTGCCGCCGGCGCCGGGGTGGATGGTGAGGATCGCGCCGCCCTCGTCGTACCTGCCGCTGAAGAAGCGCAGCTCCTCGCCGCGCTGCAGATCGGCCTCGAGAGAGGCGACGCCGGTCACGAGCTCCTGCAGGAGCTCGTCGTCGACGGCGTCGCCGCTCAGCTCCTCACGCAGGAGCTCCTCGGTGGATTCCAGATCGGCGAAGCGGCTTTCGAGCTCGCCGAACTCCTCGAGCCGCCGCTTGGCGCGGCTGTACTCGGCGGAGACCCGGGGGGCCTGCTCCTGATCGTCCCAGAAGCCCGGGGCGCGCATGCGCTCCTCGAGCGCCTCGATCTGCTCTGTCAGCCTGGGGGGGTCAAAGATAGCTCCGCAGCCAGCCGAGGCGCCCTGAGGCTTCCTTCAGCCGCTCGCGGAGCTCATCCAGGTGAACGAGTGCTTCTGAGGCGGTGGGACTCATGACCGAGGTAGTGTACCCGAATCGCCGGGACGCTTCAGCCTCGCGGTCGCAGGACCGATAGGAGTTGCGCGCGAACACTGCCTGTACGGGGGTTCACGCGGGCAGAGTAGTCGAGACGGCGGACCGGGGGGCTCATGAGCGAGGAACGCGAGAGCATGATCGCCAAGGCGGCGCGCGGCGTGGAGCTCCGCGACACCGCGACCGGCCTCGCCGCCGAGGCGCTGCTGGAGGAACGCACGAGCCAGGCGCTCAAGCACGCGCAGCGCAAGCGCCTGTCCTTCTCGGTGGCCGCCTTCCACGTCGACCGCTTCGACACGGTCGCCTCCTCGCTGGGCGACGACGGCGTCGACGCGCTCCTCGAGGAGCTCGGCCGGCGGCTCGGCCGCACCGGGCGGGCCGAGGACACGATCGCCTACCTCGGCGACGGCGCGTTCGCGGCCCTGCTGCCGGGGGCGGCCGGGCCGGCGGAGGCGGCGGCGGCCGTGAGCGGCATCCTCGCCGCCGCCGGCGATCCCCTGCTGGTCGGCGCCCACGAGCTGTTCCTGACCATGAGCATGGGCATCGCCGTCTACCCCAGCGACGGGGTGACGTCGGCGGAGCTGCTGCAGAACGCCGATGCAGCCAGGTGCTTGGCCTCGGACGAGGGCGGCGACCGCTGGCAGTTCTTCCATCCGGGCATGAATGCCGAACGCGCCGACCGGCTCGCCCTCGAGGCCGAGCTCCGCTGGGCGTTCGAGGACGAGCAGTTCTTCCTCGAGTACCAGCCGGTCGTCTCGGTCGCCGGCGAGAGGATCGTCGCCGTGGAGGCGCTGGTCCGCTGGCGACATCCGCAGCGCGGCATCGTGGCACCCCTCGAGTTCATCCCTCCCGCGGAGGACAGCGGGATCCTCGTCCAGATCGGTGCCCGGGTCCTCGAAGAGGCGTGCCGGCAGGGGCGCGCCTGGCAGCGCAAGCTCGACCGGCCGCTGCTCATGAGCGTCAACATCAGCGCCCGCGAGCTGCACGACGAGAAGCTGGTGGAGACCGTGCGGCGCACGCTGCGCGCCACGGGCTTCGATCCGCACGCGCTCGAGCTGGAGATCACGGAGACCGCGGCGATGCGGGACGCGCGTCACACCGCGCAGACCCTCGGCGCCCTGCGCACGATGGGGGTCCGCGTCGCGATCGACGACTTCGGCACCGGCTACTCGTCGCTCAGCCACCTCGTGCGCCTGCCGATCTCGACGGTGAAGATCGACCGCTCGTTCGTGCACGATCTGGTGTCGGTCCCCGAACGTGCGGCCGTGGCCGCCGCGGTCATCGCCCTGGGGCACCGCCTGGGCCTCACCGTCGTGGCGGAGGGCGTCGAGACCCTCGGCGAGCGCGACGCGCTCCGCGACGACGGCTGCGACGTGATCCAGGGCTTCCTGTACAGCGGGCCGCTGCCCGCGGACGAGTGCGGCGAGCTGCTCGCGGAAGGAACGATCAGGCGCTGACGGCCGAGCGGGGCGTAGCCCCGTTCAAGCCCCGTGACACTTCTTGTACTTCTTCCCGCTCCCGCAGGGACACGGGTCGTTGCGGCCGACCTTGTCGTAGACGACGCGCTGCTGCACCTGCACGGGGCCGGTGCTCGTCATCGCCCCGGCACCGCCGGCGGCGACGTTCGGGAGTGGCCGGTCGGCCAGGTCGTCGCCACCCGCCGCCGGGAACTCGCCGGCGGCCATCGCCGCGCCGGTGAACGACGTCTGATTGATCAGGTCGTCGCCGCTCGTGTAGTTCACCGCCATCACCGGTTCGTCGAGCGTGATGGCGGTGAACATCGCGAGGTCCTCGGGGCTGTTCTTCATGAGCGTCGTGACCGTGCTCGTCTTGACGCTCTCGAGCATGTCGTTGAAGAGGTCGAAGCCCTCGCCCTTGTACTCCACCAGCGGGTCGCGCTGGCCGAGCGCGCGCAGGTGGATGCCCTCCTGCAGGTAGTCCATGTCCAGCAGGTGGTCCTTCCAGCGGCCGTCGATCACCTGCAGCATGACGGCGCGCTCGACGCTGCGCATCTGCTCCTCGCCGATCACGCGCTCGCGCTCGTCGTACTGCTCGAGCGCGTCGTCCACGGCCAGGTCGACGACCTCGTCGACGGTGGCCGACTCGACGTCGATGTCGTCCTTGCGGAGCTTGGGCGTGTACGCCTGCCGGAGGCCGATGAACAGCGAGTCGAGGTCCCAGTCTTCCGAGTACTGCACGCCCTCGAGGCTGGTGCGCACCGTGCCCTCGACGAGCTCGGCGACCATCTCGCGGACCTGCTCGCCGAAATCCTCGCCCATGAGGATGCGCTGGCGCTGGTCGTAGATGACGCGGCGCTGCTCGTTCATGACCTCGTCGTACTTGAGGACGTTCTTGCGGCGCATGAAGTTGAGCTCCTCGACCTTGACCTGCGCCTTCTCGACCACGCCGCTCAGCATCTTGGCCTCGAGCGGCTGGCCCTCCTGCGGGCCGAGGCGGCTGAGGATCTTGTACATGCGGTCGCCGGCGAACAGGCGGATGAGCTCGTCCTCGGCCGAGAGGTAGAAGCGGCTCTCGCCGGGATCACCCTGGCGCCCCGCGCGGCCGCGGAGCTGGTTGTCGATGCGGCGGCTCTCGTGCCGTTCCGTGCCGAGCACGTACAGGCCGCCGGCCTCGATGACGCCCTCGCCGAGCTTGATGTCGACGCCGCGGCCGGCCATGTTGGTCGCGATCGTGATCGCGCCCGGCTGGCCGGCGTTCTCGATGATGTGCGCCTCGCGCTCGTGCTGCTTGGCGTTCAGCACGTTGTGCGGCACGCCGTGGCGCTCGAGCAGGCGCGAGAGCATCTCGCTGACCTCGACCGAGACGGTGCCGACGAGCACCGGCTGCCCTTTCTCGTAGCGCCCGACGACGTCGTCGACGACCGCGGCGTACTTCTCCTTCGCGGTGGTGAAGATGTAGTCGTTCTCGTCCAGGCGGACCATAGGCGCGTTGGTCGGGATCTGCACGACCTCAAGCGTGTAGATCTGGCGGAACTCGTCCTCCTCGGTCTTGGCGGTACCGGTCATGCCGGCCAGGACCTCATACATGCGGAAGTAGTTCTGCAGGGTGATCGTCGCGAGCGTCTGGTTCTCCTCGCGGATCGGCACCTTCTCCTTGGCCTCGATCGCCTGGTGCAGGCCCTCTGAGTAGCGCCGGCCCTCGAGGATGCGGCCGGTGAACTCGTCGACGATGAGCACCTCGCCGTTCTGGACGACGTACTCGACGTCGTTCTGGTAGAGCGCCTGGGCGCGCAGGGCCTGGATGAAGTGGTTGACCAGCCCGCCGTTGGAGTCCTTGTAGAGGTTGTCGATGTCGAGGGCGCGCTCGACCTTGGCGACGCCGCTCTCGGTCACCGCCACGGTGCGCTGCTTCTCGTCGACCTCGTAGTCCTCGCCGGGGATGAGCCGCGGGACGACGCGCGCGAACTGGCGGTAGGTGTCGGCCGCCGTCTCCGGGGCGCCGCTGATGATGAGCGGGGTGCGGGCCTCGTCGATGAGGATCGAGTCGACTTCGTCCACGATGCAGAAGTGGTGGCCGCGCTGGACCATGTGCTCGCGGCGCATCGTCATGTTGTCGCGCAGGTAGTCGAAGCCGAACTCGGAGTTGGTGCCGTAGGTGACGTCGGCGTTGTACTGCGCGCGCCGCTCTTCCGGCGTCATGTTCGCCTGGATCACGCCGACCTCGAGGCCGAGGAAGCGGTAGACCTGCCCCATCCACTCGGCGTCGCGCTTGGCGAGGTAGTCGTTCACGGTGACCAGGTGGGCGCCGTGGCCGGCGATGCCGTTGAGGTACATCGGCATCGTAGCGACGAGCGTCTTGCCCTCACCGGTCTTCATCTCGGCGATGTCGCCGTCGTGCAGGACGATGCCGCCGAGCACCTGGACGTCGAAGGGGCGCATGCCGAGCGCGCGCTGCGCCGCCTCGCGCGCGACCGCGAAGACCTCGAAGAGGAGGTCGTCGAGCAGCTCGCCGTTCTCGTGGCGCTGGCGGAACTCGGCGGTCTTGGCGCGCAGCTCCTCGTCGCTGAGAGGGGTGACCGTGGGCTCGAGCTCGGTCACCCTCGCGGTCTGCTCCTGGAGCGTCTTGAGACGCCGGCCCTCGCCGGCGTGCAGCAGCTTGTCGACGATCTTGATCACAGGGGTATGACTCCCGGGGTGTCGTGGACGACGTCAGCGCTCATTGTCGCACAGCCCGGGGCCCGCGTCGCACCGTACGCGCCCTCCGCCCGAAGGCGCCTGCGGGCACGTGGCCCGACCGGGCCCGCCGGCTCAGTCGAGCGGTGCGGCGCACCGCTCGATTAGCCCTCTTCCGTCGTCAGTTGATTGGTGCACCTGCGGCGCACCACTCGATTGAGTCCTCTTCCGTCCGTCAATTCTCGGCCGGCTCGATCAGCCCGTAATGCCCGTCGTTGCGGCGATAGACGACGTTCGTCCGGTTGGACTCCGCGTTCGTGAAGACGAAGAAGTCGTGACCGACGAGCTCCATCTGCAGCGCGGCCTCCTGGACCGACATCGGCTTGAGCGCGAACTGCTTGATCTTGACGATGCGGCCGTTGTCCCCGGCGTGCTCGGCCTCCCCCGAGATCTCGTCGGCGAGGGCCGCGGCGGCGGCGACGGGCGCCAGCTCGGGAGCCGGCGTCACGGTGACGGCCGGCTTCTCGTGACCGTGCTTCGTCCGGCCGTGGATCTTGTCGTGGTACTTCTTGACGCGCCGCACCAGCTTGTCCGTCACCAGGTCCACGGCGGCGTACATGTCGGTGGAGGATTCGCGCGCTCTGATCACAGGACCGCGGGTGAACACCGTCGCCTCGGCGATGCACGGCTCGGGGATGCTCGGGTTCTTCTCGACCTTGAGCTCGAGCTCTACCCTCGTCACTTCGTCGATCCGGCGCTGCTGCAGGAGCTTGTGCACGTGCTCGATCTTCTCGTTGGCGTACTCCTGGAGAGCGGGCGTCACGGTGACGTTGCGGCCCTTGATCTGGGTTTTCATCGACATCGCTCCTTCTGGACGGCGTTGTCTCGCGATGCTTGGGCAGGCGTGGCACGAACGGTGCGCGCAAAGGTGAAGACGAGGGGGCGGGGGCTTGCCTGAGCGAGCGCTTCCGCACACTGGTTCAACGTTTCACCTGTGGTGTAGACGTCGTCAACAATGATCACTCGCTTGAGTCTATTACGTACCCCGATGCCGTCCTCCTGCAACGCGAACGCACGATGGACGTTGGCGGCGCGGGCGGCCCTGTCGAGACCGCTCTGGCGGGCGCCGTGCCGCACGCGGCGGAGCAGCGGAGCATAGGTGAGCCCCGCGTCCCCCGCAAGCCGGCGGGCGAAGGACTCGGCGAGGTCGAAGCCGCGGTCGAGCCGGTGGTCGCGGTGGGCGGGGACGGAGGTCACGACGACGTCCCCGCCGGAGGGGGTCCCGCCAGGCAGCGGGAGCGGCCCAGACGGCTGCGAGCCCGCGACAGCGCGCGCTGCGGCGGCGGCGAACGCCGGGGCGGCGCGGGCGGCCAGCTCGTCGGTCAGCGAACGCAGGGAGCGGAACTTGCAGGCGGTCACGAGCGCTCGCGCCGGGCCTTCGTAGCAGAACGCCGCCGAGGCGGCGGCGAAGGCGAGGTCGCGGCCGGCGCACTCGCGGCAGGCCGGCATGCGGGCGCCGGAGGACCCGGCGCGCGCGGGGCGCGCCGGTCGGCCGGCACGCCGAAGCGGCGCGCCGCACCGGCGGCAGCGGTCGTCGGGCAGGGGGCGAAGGTCGGCGGCGCAGTCGGCGCACAGCCAGGCGCCGGCGGCGTGGCAGACGACGCAGCGCCGGGGGAACACCAGGTCGAGCAGGCCGTCGAGTGCGCCCCGGGCGTGCACTCGTGGCATCGGCGTCACTCCCCGGCTGACCCGGTGCGGTCGCCGGGCGCGACGGACGTGCGTGGCTCCAGCCGTGCCCCGGCTTCGATGAGCGTGTGTGCGGCGACCTCGGAGCGGTCACCGATCACCGCGTCCTCGTGCACCACCGCCTCGTGATGGACCACCACGTTGCGGCCGAGGATGCTGCCGGCCAGACGCGAGCCGCGGCCGGCCTTGGCGCCGTCCATCTGGATGACGCCCTCGAGCACGGCGCCGCGCTCGATCACGCAGCCGTCGCCGACGATGAGCGGCCCGATGAGCTCGGCGCCGGCCTCGACGAGGCAGCCGGCGCCGAGCAGGATCGGCGCCTCCAGCCGCACCCCGGACTCGATCTCGGTGCCCTGCCCCACCCACACGCGCGCGGCGATCTCCCGGCCGGGCACCTCCAGGTCGACCCGGCCGAGCAAGGCGTCGAAGTTGCTCAGGCGGTACTGCTCGATGTTGCCGACGTCGTTCCAGTAGGTCTCGAGCTCCCAGCAATGGAAGGGTCGCCGGTCGGCGAGCAAGGCCGGGAAGACGTCCTTGGCCCAGTCGACGAAGACGCCCGGCGTCACGTAGTCGAAGATCTGCGGCTCGAAGGCGTAGATGCCGCAGTTGCAGAGCGTCGAGAGCGCCTCGGAGCGGAGGGGCTTCTCCTGGAAGCCGGTGACCCGCATCGCCTCGTCGTGCACCACGACGCCGTACAGCGAAGGATCGTCGACCTCCTTGACCGCCATGGTGGCGATACCGCCGGAGGCCTTGTGCGCGGCGAGGAACGCGCCGAGGTCGATGTCGGTGAGGCCGTCGCCGCTCATGACGAGGAACGTGGACCCGGAGAGGAAGTCACGGAACGCGTCGGCGCCGCCGGCGGTGCCCAGAAGCTGTTCCTCCAGGTTGTAGCGCAGGCGGACACCGAAGTCGGAGCCGTCGCCGAAGTAGGCGCGGATCTTGTCCGGGTGATAGTGCAGGTTGGCGGCGATCTCGGTCACGCCGTGGCGGCGCAGCAGGCGCAGCAGGTGCTCCATGACGGGGCGGTTGAGGATGGGCACCATCGGCTTGGAGGTGAGTCCGGTGAGCGGGTACAGGCGCGTGCCGAGGCCCGCGGCCATGAGGTAGGCGCGCACGGGCGCGGGCTGGGCGCTCACGGCGTGCACTCTCCGCCGCTGCAGGCAGCGGCCAGCGCCGGCCCGAACGGCGCCCGCAGCACACCGGCTTCGGTGATGATGGCGGCGATGTTGGCGGCCGGCGTGACGTCGAACGCGGGGTGCCGCGCCGCGGCACCCTCGGGCGCGACCTGCTCGCCGCGGAAGCAGGTGACCTCGGCGGGGTCGCGTTCTTCGATCGGGATCGCGTCCCCGCCCTCGATCGTGAGGTCGACGGTCGACAGCGGCGCGGCCACGTAGAACGGGATGCCGTGTTCCTTCGCGAGCACGCTCACGCTGTAGGTGCCGATCTTGTTGGCCGTGTCGCCGTTGGCGGCGATGCGGTCGGCGCCGACGACGACCCCGTCGACCTCGCCGCGGCGCATGAAGTAGCCGGCCATGTTGTCGCTGATCAGTCGGTAGGGGATGCCCTCGACCCCGAGCTCCCAGGCGGTGAGCCGCGCGCCCTGCAGCCAGGGCCGCGTCTCGTCCACCCACACGGAGATGTCGGGGAGGCGCGCGGCGGCCGAGCGGATGACGCCCAGAGCCGTGCCGTAGCCGGCGGTGGCCAGCGCCCCGGCGTTGCAGTGGGTGAGGATGCGGTCGCCGCCCGTGAACAGGGCGGCGCCGTGCTCGCCGATGCGCAGGCAGCGGTCGACGTCGTCGTCGTGGATGGCCCGCGCCCTCGCCAGCAGCGTCGCGGCGACGGCCGCCGGGGCGGCCTGCGGCCCGCCGGCGGCGAGCGCCGCCTCCCAGGCTCGCCGCATCTCGTCCAGCGCCCAGCGCAGGTTGACGGCCGTGGGCCGCGTGGCCAGCAGGCCGCTCGCGGCCTGCTCGAGCGCGGCCCGGAAGGCGGCCGGATCGTCCGCGCTCGCGGCCGCCGCCTCGGCCGCCGCGAGCGCGATGCCGCCGGCCGCCGTGACGCCGATCGCCGGCGCGCCGCGGACGGTCATGTCGCTGATGCGGCCGGCCACCTCGCGCCAGCTGCGGCAGCGGACGTAGCGCTCCTCCCGCGGCAGCGCCAGCTGGTCGATGAGCACGACCTCGCCGGGCAGGATCTCGACGGTGCGCACGCGCAGGCGCGAGCCGCCGGGCCCGCTGCGCTCGCCGGCTTCCACGGGCGCCCCGCTCGATGCCCGCTCGTCGCTCACCGTCGCCCCGGGCTCAGGTGCCCTGGTCCCAGGAGGCGAGGTACTTGGCCTGCTCCTCGGTGAGCTTGTCGCAGTCGACGTCCATGCTGGCGAGCTTGAGCCGGGCGATCTCGTCGTCGATGTCCTTGGGGACCACGTAGACCTTGTTCTCGAGGTCGGCGTGGTTCTTGACCATGAACTCGGCGGACAGCGACTGGTTGGCGAAGCTCATGTCCATGACCGCCGCCGGGTGACCCTCCGCCGCCGCCAGGTTGACCAGCCGGCCTTCGGCCAGCAGGTAGATGCGGCGGCCGTCGGCCATCGTGTACTCGTCGACGAACTCGCGCACGGTGCGCTTCTTGACGGACAGCTCCTCGAGCGCGGGGATGTCGATCTCGACGTTGAAGTGGCCGGTGTTGGCGACGATCGTGCCGTCCTGCATGGCCTCGAAGTGCTCGCGGCGCAGCACGTGGATGTCGCCGGTGGCGGTGACGAACAGCTTGGCGATCTTGGCGGCCTCGGCGACCGGCATGACGCGGAAGCCGTCCATGACGGCCTCGAGGGCGCGCAGCGGGTCGACCTCGAGCACGATGACGTCGGCGCCGTGGCCCTTCATGCGCATGGCGAGGCCGCGGCCGCACCAGCCGTAGCCGGCGACGCAGACGGTGCTGCCGGCGATGAGGATGTTGGTGGCGCGGATGACGCCGTCGAGCGTGCTCTGGCCGGTGCCGTAGCGGTTGTCGAACATGTGCTTGGTGTTCGCCTCGTTGACGGCCACGATGGGGAACATCAGGCGGCCTTCTGCCTCGAGGGCCTTGAGACGGATGACGCCGGTGGTGGTCTCCTCGGTGCCGCCGATGATGTCGGCCGCCATGTCCGGCCGCTCGCCGTGCAGCACGCCGATGACGTCGGCGCCGTCGTCCATGGTGATGTTGGGCCGATGGTCGACGCAGGCGTTGATGTGCCGGTAGTAGGTCTCGTCGTCCTCGCCCTTGATGGCGTAGACGCGCACGCCGTACTCCTTGACGAGCGCGGCGGCGACGTCGTCCTGGGTGCTCAGCGGGTTGCTGGCGCACAGCACCACGTCGGCGCCGCCGGCCACCAGCGTGCGCATCAGGCCGGCGGTCTCCGTGGTGACGTGCAGGCAGGCGCCGACACGCACGCCCTCGAGCGGCTTCTCCTTCTCGAAGCGCTCGCGGATGGCCCTGAGCACCGGCATGTGCATGTCGGCCCATTCGATGCGCAGCACGCCCTCGGGGGCGAGTCCGATGTCCTTGATGTCGTGGTCGTTGCCCAAACCGAGCCTCACTCTCTGTCGGATCGCGGCGCCTGCACCACTCCGCAGGCGGCCAGTCTCAAGCCGTTGTACGCGGCCACGATGGCGGCGGGGACCAGGGAGTCGGACACGATCGCCCAGCCCCCTTCGCGGACCGCCCGGGCCTCGAAGCGCGTGAGGCGGCGGGAGTCGGCGACGCCCGCCGCCACAACGCCGGACGAGTATACCCGAGCCCCCCCGCACGGACGAACGAGGCCGGGTTGATATATGCCGGTCATGCTGGGGAAGTCGCGCGGCACGCCGGCCGGCCAGCGGCCGGTGAGCGGGCCGCGCGGCTCCAGGCCGGCGTGGTCGGCGATGGGGACGAGGTCGCCGGCCGCGGGCGCACGCCCATCCGCCGGCGCCCCGTCACGCCCCCCCGCCCCCTCTACCCACACCGCGGGGACCACCAGCCCGACACACGAGCCCCTGGGCTGCGCCGCGAGGAGCGCGAAGAGCGGCCCCTCGAAGGGTACGGAGGGCCGCAGGTCGCCGCGCGCCAGGCTCTCGACCCGGGCGCCGGGGAACAACAGGCCGCCGGCCCGCCGGCTCGCCGCATCGCCGGCGGTGAGGGCGAACGCGACGGGGCCGCGGGCCAAGCGGCGTCAGCCGGCGTCGCCGGCGAGGCTGGCCTTGAACGCCTGGATGGCGTCGACCGGACTCGGGTCGACGCCGTAGAGCACGGCGAGGTAGCAGGAGACGTAGTCGCCCAGCTGCACGAGCGAGAACAGCCGCGCGAGGCGTGAGTCGCCGCGCGCCGCCACGAGTTCGGTGGCGACGCCCATGGCTTGGTAGTCGCGCGCCGTGAGCTCGGCGCGACGGCCGAGGCGCTCGTCCGCGGACTCGTCCTGCAGGAAGACCGCGCTGGTGGATGCGGTCACGTGCGGCAGGCTCTGCCAGCCCATGATCTCGTTGTGGTCCAGCTCCGGCAGCTCGTTGAAGAAGGCCGGGGCCTTGGCGTTCTCGTTGACCTGCCCCTTCCAGCGCCGGGCGACGGGGGCGGTGGGCCCGGCCCCGTAGGCGACGACGAGGCGCTTCTCGAGCCGCCGGGCCAGCGTCTTCGCCGGATTGCCTGCGTCCGCGCTGGCCGGCCCGAGGATCGCGTTGTCGTCCTCGAGCTGGCGTGCGGCCGCGGCGACGTCGGCGGCGTGCTCGTGGCACAGGCCGGACGCCTCCAGCGTCGCCAGCAGGGACATCGAGAGCGAGCCGACGGCCGCGCGCGGCTGGCCGCCGCCGGGGATGAGCACGAGCGGCAGGCCCTCGGCCTCCGCGAACGCGGCCAGGCGCCCGCCCGAGGCGACACACACCGGCGCGCAGTCGCGCGCTCGGGCCTGCGCCGCGCAGGCGAGCGCCTCCTCGGTCCCGCCCGAGTAGCTCACGACGACGACCAACGTCTCCGGCCCGACCCACTCGGGGAGCGCGTACCCGCGCACGACCGCCGACGGCACGGCGAGGCCGGGAAGACAGGCGAGCACGAGGTCGGCGCCGATCGCCGAGCCGCCCATGCCGCAGACCGCGAGCCCGTCGGGCTCGGCCGGCGGGATCGCCGGGAAGGTCCCGAAGAAGGCGCCGGCGAGCCGCTCGCGAGCGAGCTCGTAGCCATGCTGCAGCTGCAGCGGCAGCGCCGCGACCTCCGCGAACATGCCGGACGGGTCGGCGGCGGCGACGGCCGCGGGGCCGAGCTCGACGGGGCCGTTCACGTCAGCCCTCGAGGATGACGGAGAGCACGAGGTCGCGCTTCTCTTCCATGAGGCCCTGGGAGTCGGCGCCCAGATTCAGGCGCAGCAACGGCTCGGTGTTGGACGGGCGCACGTTGAAGTGCCAGCGCTCGTAGTCGACGGAGATGCCGTCGAGGTGGCCGATCTCGCCGTCCGCGAAGCGCTCTTCGATGCGCGCGAGCGCCGCCGGCACGTCGTCGACCACCGAGTTGATCTCGCCGCTGATGAAGTACTTCTCGCGCAGCGGCGCCAGCAGCTCCGCCATGGTCGCGCGCCGCTGCGAGAGGAGCTCGAGGATGAGCAGCGCCGGGATGAAGCCGGAGTCGGCGTTGTAGTTGTCGGCGAAGTAATAGTGGCCGGACACCTCACCGCCGAAGAGCCCGCCCTCGCGGCGCATGCGCTGCTTGAAGAAGGCGTGCCCGACGCGGTTGAGCAGGGGCACGCCGCCGTTCGCGCTGATCACGTCGGGGACGGCGCGGCTGGCGCGGAGGTCGTAGAGGATCTTCGCGCCGGGGTTCTTGCGTAGCAGCGCCTCGGCGAGCAGGGCGGTGACGAAGTCGCCGGGCACGAACTCCCCGGCCTCGTCGATGAAGAAGCAGCGGTCGGCGTCGCCGTCCCAGGCGATCCCAAGGTCGGCCTTCTCGGCGACGACGCGCTCGCGGATCTCCCGGCTGTTCTCCTCGAGCAGCGGGTTGGGCTCGTGGTTGGGGAAGGTGCCGTCGACCTCGAAGTACATCTCGACGCAGTCGAGCGGCGTGCCCGCGAACACGAGCGGCGCCAGCTTGCCGGCGACGCCGTTGGCGGCGTCCATGACGACCTTGTACGGCCGGAAGGCGGCCACGTCGACGAGGCCGTGCAGGTGCTCGACGAACGCAGGGTAGAGATCGCGGCGCTCGATGCCCGTGCCGACGACCCGCGCCGGCACCTGGTCGAGCGCCTGGCTCCGCTCCTTGAGCTCGGGGATCCCGGCGTCGCCGCTGAGCGGAAGCGCCCCCTCCCCGACCAGCTTCATGCCGTTGTACTGCGGCGGGTTGTGCGAGGCGGTGACCATCACGCCGCCGTCGAGCCCCTGCGAGGCGACCCCGAAGTAGAGCATCTCGGTCGGGACGAGGCCGTAGTCGACGGTCGAGGCGCCGGCGGCGGCGGCGCCGGCGGCGAACGCCTCGAGGAGCCCGGTCGACGAGGGCCGCGGATCCATGCCGGCGCCGAGGCGCGAAGCGCCGAGCTGGCGCGCCAGGGCGCAGCCGATGCGCTCGGCCACGTCCTCGTCGAGCTCCTGCGGATAGAGCCCACGTACGTCGTAGGCCTTGAAGATGCCGTCGGGTATCGTCACGTGCCCTCCCTCCCGCGGAGCTGCTCGTAGAACTGGATCGAATTGTCGGGCAGCTCGGTGTCCGGGTACACGCAGATGCCCCCGGCCAGGCGGTTGCCGGCGCCGATCACGCAAGCCTCTCCGAGGACGGCGCCGTTGAGCTGCGTTCCGGCGCCGACGCTGCAGCCTGCCACCAGGATGCTGCCCTCGACCTGCGCGTGCGCGCCGATCACGACACCGGACTGGACGACCGCTTCCACGACGGTCGCTCCCTCGCCGACGACGGCGCCGGCGCCGAGCACGGCCAAGGGGCCGATGCGCGCGCCGGCGTCGACGCGCACGCCGTCGGCGACGTAGCACGGCGGCACGACGCGCACGCCGGCGGCGATCCGCGCCGACGGCGAGATGAACAGATACTGCTCGCCGAGCGCGTCGCCCACCGACGTGTGGACCGCGCGCTCGAGGATGTCGAAGTGCGCCTGCAGGTAGCTGTCCGGGGTGCCGATGTCGCGCCAGTAGCCACGGTCAACGTAGCCGTACAAGGAACCGGCCGAGGCGAGCTTGGGGAAGACGCCACGCTCGATGGAGAACAGGCGCCCTCGGGGGATCATCTCGAGGACCTCGGGCTCGAGGACGTACACGCCGGCGTTGATCAGCGCCGTGCCCTCCCACTCGCCGGGCTTCTCGAGGAAGCTGGCGACGGAGCCGTCCGCGCGCAGCTCCACGAGGCCGTAGCGCCGCGGGTCCTCGACGGGCGTGAGGAAGATGGTCCCCATGCCCCCCTTGGCCACGTGCGTCGCCCCGAGCTCGCCGAGGTCGACGTCGCTGAGCACGTCGCCGTTGAACACGTAGAAGCTGTCGTCGTCGAGCTTCGCCGCACAGTTGGCGATCGCGCCGGCGGTGCCGAGCGGTTCGTCCTCGACGGCGTAGTCCACCTCGAGGCCGTAGCCCGCACCATCGCCGATGACCGCCTCGATGGCCTCGGCGAGAAAGCCCGTGGAGAAGATCGCCCGCTCGACGCCGTGACGGGCCAGGTTGTCGAGGATGTAGGCGACGAACGGCCGCTCCACGACCGGCGCGACCGGTTTGGGCACGCGGGAAGTGACGGGGCGCAGCCGCGTACCCTCGCCGCCGACGAGGATGACGGCCTGCCGCGGGATGCCTCGGGCCGGGACCATCGCGGCGACTCAGCCGGCGACGGGCGCCGGCACGTCGTCGCCGAGGCCGATGCCCTCGTACTCGAAGCCGGCCTCGGCCGCCACGGCGGGATCGATCAAGTTGCGGCCGTCGACGAGGAGCGGCCGCGCCATGGCCGTCGCGGCGGCCGCCCAGTCGAGGCGCGCGAACTCCGGCCACTCGGTGACGAGGACGGCGGCGTCGGCGCCCTCGAGCGCCTCGAGCGCCTCCTCGCAGATCACGACGCCGGGGAACAGCGGGTGCGCGCCGGCGTCGAGCATGGGGTCGTAGGCCCTCACGCTCGCGCCCTCGTGGATGAGGCGGCCCGCAAGGACGATGGAGGCCGCCTCACGCAGGTCGTCGGTGTTCGGCTTGAAGGTGAGCCCGAGCAGGGCCACGGTGGCGCCGCGCAGGCTGCCGAGCCGCTGCTTGAGCTTGCCGACGACGCGCCGCTTCTGGAGGGCGTTGACCTCGATGACGGCGTTGAGCAGCTGGAAGTGGTAGCCGGTGTTGCCCGCCAGCTGCTTGAGCGCCTGCACGTCTTTGGGGAAGCAGGACCCGCCGTAGCCGATCCCGGCCTGGAGGAAGTGCGGGCCGATCCGGTGATCGAGGCCCATGCCGTGGGCGACCGTGCGCACATCGGCGCCAACCTGCTCGCAGACGTT
Organism: uncultured Thermoleophilia bacterium; assembly: GCA_963717965.1. Lineage (GTDB taxonomy): Bacteria > Actinomycetota > Thermoleophilia > UBA2241 > UBA2241 > CAIXSE01. The sequence goes on from CAVQXS010000010.1 coordinate 191,130, forward strand.
GGCGATCTCGTTGATGAAGGAGATCTTCGTGGCGAGGAAGGCGTTCGAGGCGTACTTGACCATCTCCGCGGTGGGGACGGTCGTGCGCACGACGTCGGTGTCGATGCCGCGGTACAGCGCCTCGACGGCGACTCCGTCCTCCTCGCGGAAGCTGCCGATGACGATGCGGTCCGGCTCCAGGAAGTCCTGGATGGCCGCGCCCTCGCGCAGGAACTCCGGGTTGGAGGCGTAGGTGATGCCGCCGGCGCCGAGCGCCGCGAGGTCGGCCATGACCGCCTCGCCGGTGCCGACCGGCACGGTGCTCTTCATGATCAGGAGGCGCTCGCCGCCGCGCGCGGCGATCTCGCGGACCGCGTACTGCACGCGTGAGAGGTCGGCGTCGCCGGAGGGCGAGGGCGGCGTGTCGACGGCGATGAAGAGGAGGTGGCAGGCCTCGAGGAGGACGTCGTAGGACGTCGTGAAGGAGAGGCGGGCGGCGTTGTCGGCCACCAACTTCTCGAGCCCGGGCTCGTAGATAGGGACCTCACCGCGCTCCAGCTTGGCGATCTTGACCTCGTCGACGTCCATGCACACGACGTCGTGCCCGAGGTGGGCGAAGCACACGGCCGAGACGAGGCCGACGTACCCGGTACCGACGACCCCGATCGGAGCGGCATCCATGCGGAACAGAACCTCCGTTGCAGGTGAGAGAAGGAGCCCCGTTTACGGGCGGAAGTCTACCATAGGCGAGGCCGCGGCCCGGCCCGGCGGGCGTCGCCGCGGCCCCTCAGCGGCCGAGCAGGTCGAGCTCGTAGCGGCTCGCGGCATCGAGCGGGTTGAGCGCGAGGGCGCGGGTGAGCGCGGCTCTCGCCGCCTGGTCGCGACTGAAGGTCTCGTGCTCGAGCACGCCGAGCTCGTACCAGACCTTGAAGTTCTGCGGCTGCAGACGTGCTGCGGCCTGCAGCTGGGCGAGCGCCTCGCGGTTGCGGCCGAGCTGCTGCAGCAGGGCGGCCTCGGTGAGCAGCGGGCCGGCGGCCAGGGGATCCAGGCTCGCCGCCCACCTCGCGTGGCCGAGTGCCGCGACGACGTCGCCGTCGCTCGACGCCGCAAAGGCGGCGTTCTCGGCGCGATGCGACAGGTACGGCGGCAGCCAGCTCACGGCGAGCAGCACGAGCGCCGCGCTGGCGACGACGCGCGGCGCCCACCCCACCCGCCGCGGACGCCGGGCCGCCTGCTCGGGCGCGGGCGCATCGTCCGCGCCCTCCTCCCCGCGCTCCATCTCCGGACCGGGGGCTTCGCCCGCGGGGGCCCCCGGATCCTCCGGCGCGTCGGCCGCCGCCGCGCACCTGCGTGCGCGCCGCTCGTCCGCCGCTCGCGTCGTCCGGTACGACACGCAGGCGGCGATGAAGATGAAGATGAGCGTCCCGACGGCAGCCATGTCCCAGTCCCAGTCCCACGAGAGGTGGACGAAGAAGGCGATGACGCCGGCCTGCATGGCCACGAGCAGGGGGTGCAGCGGGTCTCGCCGCCGCGAGAACGGGTTGCCGATGGCGGCGGCCACGAGCAGCGCCATCGCCCCCACGTAGAGGCCGAGGCCGAAGACGCCCAGCTCGCTGAGCACGTTGTACCACTGGCTGTGGGCGTGCTTGACGATCCCGCCGTTCTCGCGAAAGCGGTAGTGCGTGAACGGGAAGGTGCCGGCGCCGGTCCCACTGACCCTGTCGTAGCGGGACTGGCGGGACGCCTCGCGCCAGAGCTCCGGCCGGCCGGTGTTGAGCGAGATCAGCCGGCCCGGACCGCTGGATGGATACATGGTCCCGGCTGCGGAGTCAGTGAGGAGATCCTGGACCCGGTCCTTGACCCACGAGACGCCGCCGCGCGGCTCGAGGAAGCGGGCGGAGCCGCCCACGGCAACGACGCCGATGATGGCAAGCACTGCGGCGCCGGCCGCGACGGTGGTCCAGCTTGGCCAGCGCACCGCGCCCTGCGCCAGGGCGACGACGAGCTGGGCGGCGGCGGCGCAGAGCAGCGCCGCGAGCGCCCAGCGCAGGAGCTCGCCACCCTGCAGCGCGCGCAGCGCGTCGTCTGCGGTCTCGGTGGACAGCGTCTCGAGCCCGCGCAGCCGCCAAAGCACCAAGCCGACCGGCACAGCGATGGCGGCCAGGCTGAAGCAGCTCGCGAGGCGCGTGGTCGTGAAGCAGAAGTAGAGCACCAGCGCCACGGCCAGCGCGAGCCAGCCGCCACGCGAGAAGGCGAAGAAGAAGGTGAAGCACATGGGCACGGCGGCGGCGGCGGCCACCGTCCTCAGCGCCGGATGGGTGCGGCCCTCACCGGCGAGAGACAGGGCGACGCAGAGCCCCAGGACCATCATGAGACGCGAGCACGTTCCAGTAGCCGATGGGGCTGCTCAGCCGGGCGTACGTGTGGGCGTGCGTCACGACGTCGGGCATCGCCTTGCCGAGGAAGGCGTAGACCGCGACCGCGGTCGCCACGACGAGATACCCATTCCCCGCCGCGCGCAGCTGCAGGCCGCGCACCGAGGTGAGGCCGAGCACCGCGACGACGGCGAGGTAGAAGGCGGTCAGGTTGAAGGAGACCCAGGTGAGATCGGGGCCAAACGACCAGAGCACGGAGATCCCGGTCCACACGGCGAAGGCGGCGAAGACCCCGAGCGCGACGAGGAACAGGACCGGCGGGCGGGTGCTGCGGCGCAGGAACCAGACCCAGACCGCCGCGGCGCACAGCAAGGCGACGGCGACCGGCGTGCTGCGCCCGATGAGGTAGCCGCCGGAGAGGAAGGAGAAGGCCGCTACCGCGGCCATCGCCGCCACGTAGGGAAGCGCGTTCCGGGCCCTGAACGTCGCCCCGGCAACGCGGGCCGTAGTTTACGGCGGTCTCCATCGACGGGATTATACTGGCATCGTCGTATCAGGCGCGTGACCCCGCGGGAACGGCCTCGCGCCCGCAACCGGGCTATGGTCATTTACGCGGGCCCGTGGTACAAGTGGGGAACTACTCGGCGCTTTGCCGAGAAGACGTTCTGAGGGGGGGTGAAGATATGAGGGGCAAGCTCTTGGGCGCCATCGCTGTCGCGCTCCTGCTCGTCCTGGTGTTCGCCGTGGTGGCGCAGGCGGCCGTGCCGCAATCCACCATCGACGCGATCATCAAGGACGCCGGGGACGGCACGATCGATGGTGACTGGACGGCCGCCGAGATCCGGGCCGCGCTCGCGTTCCTCCAGAAGGACCCGACTGCCGAGCTGCATATTCGAACCTCGCGGGCGTTCTCGAGGACTATCTGGCAAGCTTGCAGGAACCCGGTGAGCAAGGCGGCGAACTCGCCTTCACCGGTGGTGAGATGTTCCTGATCCTCGCGGGCGGCGCAGCTCTCATCGGCGGCGGCGCACTGCTTCGCCGCAGCCGGGCCTAGCACAGGCCGGCCGGCATGTTCGCGCCGACGGCGCCCCTCCCTCGCGGGTGGGGCGCCGTCGGCGTCTCCGGGGTCAGTCGGTCACGAAGACCAGTTCACGCGGACTGTCGCCATCTTTGACGACACTTTGTGGCGACAGCCCGAGGTCCCCGGCGAGCGCCATGGCGGCGACGCGCGACCCCGGCCGGTAGACGAGCAGCGGACCCGCTTGGGGCGGCCGCCAGGCGCCGTCCTCCAGCGCGAGCCGGTCCCCGGGAAATCCCCAGAGGCGAAGCCGGCGGAACACGGCGTCGGCGCGCCCGTCGGACGAGCTCACGATGCCGACCACCGTGTGGCGAGCGAGGACGAACGCGAAGCCGAGCCACGTCGAGCGGAGGTCCGGCGCGAGCGCGCCCGGCCAGCAGGCGCGGACGAGCGTCTGCACGTTGGCGTGGGCCGCGTCATCCAGCCCGAAGCCGCGGGCGCCGGTCGCCGCATCCGCCGGCTGGACCGCCGGCAGCCATGAGACGGGCAGCCGGCCGGCGGCGAGCGCGGCCTCGAGGCTGGACTCTCGCCGCAGACCCGGCGGCCTCCTGCGAGCGCGCCGGCAGCGGCCCGGCGGCGACGGCCTCCTGGCCGCGGTTCTCGAGCATCTCGTACACCTTGGCGACGGCCGCGGTCGCCCGCTCGCCGGCCGGCGCCGGCGCGACCAGCGCCGCCAGCGCCGGTCGCTCGTCGAGCGCCCGGGCGGCGCGGTACGCGAGCCGGTCGTCGGCGCCGGAGACGAAGGCGACCCCGACCGGAGCTCCGGCCGCGCGTCGCGAGGCTCCGGCTCACGGCGTCGGCGTACCGGGCGGCGCTCGCGCGTGGCAGCGGCGCGATCACCAGCACGCGGGCGCTGCGCCGGCGCCGGGTGACGAGCGCGCCGGTCTCCGGCGGATCGAGCCCGAACGCCAGCGACTGGCGCAGCGGCTCCACGCGGCTGGCGTCCACGTACCACACTTCTCCGCCGCGGGCGTGTTCGACGACGACCGGCGCCGCGCGCACCTCGACGCGGCCGGGGTCGATCTCGCGCAAGGCGCTGGCCAGCGAGGTCGCGTCCTGGAGTGTCAGATCGCTCTCCACGAACCCGAAGCCGAGCACGTAGTTCGAGAAGGCGACCAGGTTCAGCTTCTCGAAGGGGACCCGGGGCAGGGCGACGCGCAGGGTCTCGTACTGGCTCGTCCAGGCGCGCTCCGCGCCTCCGCGGCCGTGCCACGCCGCGCGCGCGCCGCCGGTACAGCATGCGCGCCACGCGCATCTCGGTGACGGGAAACATGGACCCGACCGCCAGCTCCAGGGCCTGGCGGTCGAGGGTCACCCAGGCGTCCATGCTGACGCCGAGCGCGCGGCCCAGGGCCGCCGAGGCGGTGCTCGCGCCGGCGCCGTCGACGACGGCGGCGAGCGGCGCGTACCCGTCGGCCGGCGCGAAGCCCGAGACGCGCGGCGCCACGACGACCGCGGTGAGCGCGCTCTCGGCGGCGTTCAGGTGCAACCACACGACGCCCGAGCACGATCCTCCGCGGCCGCCGAGCACGAAGACGGCGATGTCGTCGGGGGAGGGCGCCTCGAGCCTGACCGGCGGCTCCTGGCCGACCACACGCTGCCACGGGCCCGGCGTGGCGAGCAGGATGACGACGCCCAGGGCGAGGAGGACGCCGAGCAGGAGGGCGGCCCAGGGGTCGAGTCGCCGCATCACCGCGCGCAGAGAGTTCACTTCACACGTTTACAGGAGGTCGCGAGACCGAGCATGAGGTCGTTCGAGAGCTGGTTGTCCAGGCTGTTCAGTACCCAGTAGAGCGTACCGGACTGCTTCCAGGCGACCATGTGCAGGTTGGCGCCCTGGTAGAACAGCAGGTACTTGCGGCCGGCGATCGTCCGTTTCGCGCTCGGGTTCTCGATCGCCGGCGGGTCGAGCCAGCGCATCGCCTGGATGTCCCAGTAGCCGTACTGCGGCGTCCTCACGACCGCGACCGAGGCGGCGACACGCTTGCCCTCGGTCGTCTCGATCGAGTAGTGGTGGAACTCGTCGTAGGTCATGCCGGGCGACCACGCCGTGGGCGCCTGCAGCCTGAGCGGGGTCTCCTGGTCCGCCGCCCGCCAGGAGCCCCAGTCGTACTTCTGGTCCTGCTCCAGCGTCTGCTCGGGTTGGAGCACCTCCGCCGGGACGTCGATGGTCCCGTCGAAGGACGAGGCGACGAAGACGGTGATGCCGTCGCTCGCACCCGGCGTCCGCTCGACGATGCGCACCTCCGCCGGCCCGAGCATGGCGCCGATGGCTTCCGCCTGTGACTGGAGACGCCGAGGGGCGTAGACGGCCGTGACCTCGTCCGGGAACTCGAACGCGTCGGCGACGGCGGTGGCGTCGTAGCCCTGGACGTCCAGCTGGGAGGCGGCGGTCGTCGCCAGCCCGGCGATGCCGCTGCCGTTGTAGAGGCGGACCGGGAACGTCTTCTTGCCGATCCGGGCGCCCTTGACCTTGACCGGGGCGCGCTGCGGGTTCGTGAATTGGCCGACGGCGGCGGCGATCTCGCCCTCGGTCGCGGTGACGTAGGACACGCCGCCGATCATCGGCGTCGTGCCCTCGAGGTGAGCCTGGTACACCTTCGCCGTGTCGACCACGAAGGCGAGCTCGACGAGCGGCTGCAGCTTCCTCAGCGAGCTCAGGTCGGAGTTCGTCTCGCTGGTGATGGCCTTGATCAGCTTGACGACCTGCGTCCAGTCGCCGCTCCAGCGCCCCGACTGCCGCTGCGTCTCCTTGAGGAAGAGCTGCTGACGCTGCATGCGCGTGAAGTCGCCCTTCTGGTCGTGGCGATAGCGGACGTAGTTGAGCGCCTGCTTGCCGCGCACGAGCTGATAGCCGGGCTCCAGGTCGATCGACTTGTAGTCGGCGCTGTCCGGGACGTAGTAGCGGTGGTCGACCGGGATGTAGACGCCGCCGAGGATGTTGACCACGTGCCAGAAACCCGCGAAGTTGATCTCGATCCAGTGGTTGATGGGCAGGCCCGTGACCTCCCTGAAGGTCCTGATGACGAGCGCCGGCCCGCCGTAGGAGTAGGCCGTGTTCATCTTGTCGACGCCGTGATCGGGGATGTTGACCAGCAGGTCGCGGGGCAGCGAGAGCATCGAGATGCTCTTGGTCGCCGGGTCGAGGCGCACGAGGATCTGCGTGTCCGAGCGCCCCGGGTCGCCGGCGACGGTGCTCTTGTCCGAGCCGATCAGCAGGATGTTCATCGGCTCGTCGGGGATCGGGCGGTCGATCTCCTCGGTGGCGGCCGCGACGGCGGCCTCGTCGGTGGGGGTCGCCTTCTCCCCGGACGATCCGAGGTCGGAGACGAGGCCGTTGGCGTAGCCGACGGCGAGGCCCGGCGTCGCCAGTACGACGATCACGACGGCGACGCCGATCAGCTTGACCGCCAGGTGCCGTCCGAAGGCAAGGTAGGCGGTCGCCACGGCGATGACGGCCACGACGACCACGGGCGCCCCGAGGACGGCCCAGTCCGGGACCTTGCCGGAGAGCTTGGCGAGGTCGAGAGCCGCCTGGGAGTTGCCGACGACCTCGCGGCCGTACAGCCAGTAGATGCAGCCCGCGGCGGCGGCGGCCGCGACGATCAGCGCCCAGAGCCACCAGCGCCGCGGCGCGGCAGCGCCGCCGCGGTCGCGCGAACGACCGCCGCGCGCCCGCTGCGGCGGCGCGGTGGTCACCACCTCGCGGACGTAGTCGTCCTCTCCACTTCTGTAGACCCTGTAGCTGCCCATGCTCCTTCGGCGCGGCGCGCTCAGGCGCTGCGCACGGCCTCGTCGTCGCATGACTGGAGAGACGCGGGCGGCTCGGGCGCGGTTCGCGCGGCGTCGCCGATGCGCGCCACGTCGGCGCCGAGGGCGCGCAGCTTGCCGGTGAGGTCCTCGTAGCCGCGGTCGATGTGGTACACGCTGCGCACTTCGGTGACCCCGTCGGCGACGAGGCCGGCGGTGACGAGCGCAGCGCCCCCGCGCAGGTCCGGGGCCTCGACCACGGTGCCGCTCAGCGTCCGCGGGCCTGCGATCACGGCGTGGTGACCGCTGGTCTCGATGCCCGCGCCGAGGCGGTTGAGCTCGTCGACCACGACGAAGCGGTTCTCGAAGACGTTCTCGGTGATGATCGAGGTGCCCTCGGCGAGCGAGAGCAGGACCATCGTCTGCGCCTGCAGGTCGGTGGCGAATCCCGGGTGCGGCAGCGTGGAGATGTCGACCGGGTCGAGCGGGCCATCACGGGACACCGTGATGCGGCGCTCGCCCTCCTCAACCTGCACGCCCATGGCGCGCAGCTTGGTGAGGAAGAGCTCGAGGTGGGCCGGGTCGAGCCCGACGGTCGTGACCCGGCCGCCCGTGGCGGCGCCCATGAGCAGGTACGTCCCGGCCTCGATGCGGTCGGCGATGACGTGGTGGTCGACGCCGTGCAGCGGCCGCGCGCCGGCGATGCGGATGGTGCTGGTCCCGGCCCCCTCGATGACCGCCCCCATGCCGATGAGGAAGTCGCAGAGGTCGATGATCTCCGGCTCCCGGGCGGCGTTCTCGATGACGGTCTCGCCCTCGGCGGCCGTGGCCGCCATCACCAGGTTCTCGGTGGCGCCCACGCTGGGATAGTCGAGCGGCACGACGGCGCCCCTGAGCCCGGCGCTGTGCACGCGAATGAAGCCGTGCTCGATGTCGACCGTCGCCCCGAGCTTCTCGAGGCCGCGGATGTGGAAGTCGATGCGCCGCGGCCCGATGTTGCAGCCGCCGGGCATGGCGATGGTGGCCTCGCCGAGACGCGCCACCAGCGGTCCCATGACGATGATGCTGGCGCGCATCGTGCGCACGAGCTCGTAGGGGGCGCAGCCGCTGAGCCCGGCACCGGCGTGGACCCGCAGCTGGTCGTCCTCGGCGACGACGTCCGCGCCGAGGGCGCGCAGCATCGTCACCATCGTGCCCACGTCGGTGATCCGCGGCGCGCGGCGGATGACGCAGGGGTCGGTGGTGAGCAGGCTGGCGGCGAGCAGCTTGAGGGCGGAGTTCTTGGCCCCCGAGAGGACGACCTCTCCCTCCAGACGCCGGCCGCCGCGCACCTCGAGGCGCGCGTCGTGTTCGTTCGAGCCGTCCATCAGACGCTCAGTAGTATAGCGTCTGCCGGGCGCGGCAGCGGTCAGCGGGCGCGGCGCGCGACGTCGAGGCGGTTCTCGGCGCGCTTCAGCGCCTGTTCGGCGCGGAAGTAGTCGACCTCGGCCTGGGCGCCCAGGTCGCCGCTCTCGTGCATGCGTTCGCGGGCGCGCGTCTGCGCCTCCTCGGCGCGCGACACGTCGATGGCGCCCGCCAGCTCGCCGTGGTCGACCACGACCAGCACCTTGTCGAAGAGGACCTGCGCGTAGCCGATGCCGGTGGCGATGTAGTCCCAGTCGTCGGTGACGGTGCGGACGCGCGTCTCGCCGATGCTGAGCAGCGTCACCAGCGGCTGGTGACGGGGCAGGATGCCGAGCTCGCCGTCCACGCCGGGGAGCACCACCATCGCGACCTCCCCGGCGTACACCTCGCCGTCGGGCGTGACGACCTCGACCTGGAGTGTGCGCTCGTCGCTCACCGAGAGCCTCTCACGCGTCCGCGCCCGAGAGCTGCCTCGCCTTCTCGGCCGCCTCCTCGATGCCCCCGACCATGAAGAAGGCCTGCTCGGGCAGGTCGTCGCACTTGCCCTCGACGAGGTCCTTGAAGCCGCGCACCGTGTCGGCGAGCGGGACGTACTTGCCGGCGGTGCCCGTGAACGCCTCGGCCACCGTGAACGGCTGCGAGAGGAAGCGCTCGATCTTGCGCGCGCGCTGCACGATGACCTTGTCCTCGTCGGAGAGCTCGTCCATGCCGAGGATGGCGATGATGTCCTGGAGCTCCTTGTAGCGCTGGAGGATCTCCTGGACGCGCAGGGCGACGTCGTAGTGCTCGTTGCCGACCGCGTCGCGCGTGAGGATGCGCGAGTTGGAGTCGAGAGGGTCGACGGCCGGGTAGATGCCCTTCTCCGAGATGGCGCGGGAGAGCACGGTCGTCGCGTCGAGGTGGGTGAAAGTCGCCGCCGGGGCCGGGTCGGTGAGGTCGTCGGCCGGGACGTAGATGGCCTGAACGGAGGTCACCGAGCCGCGCTTGGTGGAGGTGATGCGCTCCTGCAGCTCGCCCATCTCGTTGGCGAGCGTCGGCTGGTAGCCCACGGCGCTCGGCATGCGGCCGAGAAGTGCCGAGACCTCGGAGCCCGCCTGGACGAAGCGGAAGATGTTGTCGATGAAGAGGAGCACGTCCTGGCCGCCGGCCTCGCGGAAGTACTCCGCCACGGTGAGGCCGGCCAGGCCGACGCGCAGACGCGCGCCGGGCGGCTCGTTCATCTGCCCGAAGACCAGGGCCGTCTTGTCGATGACGCCGGACTCCTGCATCTCGAGCCAGAGGTCGTTGCCCTCGCGCGTGCGCTCGCCGACGCCGCAGAAGACGGAGAGGCCACCGTGCTGCGTGGCGATATTGTTGATGAGCTCCTGGACGATGACCGTCTTGCCCACGCCGGCGCCGCCGAAGAGGCCGATCTTGCCGCCCTTCACGTAGGGCGCGAGCAGGTCGACGACCTTGATACCGGTCTCGAAGAGCTCGTCCGTGGGGTCCAGCTCCTCGAAGGCGGGCGCCGGGCGGTGGATCGGCCAGTGCTCCACGTCGTCGAGCGGCTCGCCCTTGTCGATGGTGATGCCGTTGACGTCGATGAGGCGGCCCAGGGTCTTCTCGCCGACCGGCACCGTCATCGGCTGCCCGGTGTCGACGACCTCGGTACCGCGGGCGAGGCCGTCGGTCGCGTCCATGGCGACGGCGCGGACCTTGTGGTCGCCCAGGTGCTGCTGCACCTCGCACACGACCTCGTTGCCCTCGCCCTCGCCGATGCGCACCCTGAGGGCGTTGTAGATGGCCGGGATCTCGTCCGGGAACCGGACGTCGATGACCGGCCCGATCACCTGGACGACAGTGCCTGTGTTCATCGCGTCAACTCCGCTCTTCACGTGTCTGGTGGGTCGGTCGCACGACGATCATCCCAGTGCCTCGGCGCCGCCGACGACTTCGAGAATCTCCTGCGTGATCGCCGCCTGGCGGGCGCGGTTCAGCGCCAGCGTGAGGTTGTCGATCATCTCCTCGGCGCTGTCGCTGGCGTTGCGCATCGCCGTCATGCGCGCGCCCTGCTCGCTCGCGCTGGACTCGAGCAGGGACCGGTAGACGGCGATCTCGACGTAGGCGGGCAGCAGGCCCTCGAGGATCTCCTCGGGATCGGGCTCGTAGATATACGAGACCGGCGGGCGCTCCTCGCCGCCGTCGCTGACCGCCTCCTTCGGGACCGGGATGATCACGTCGTCCATGAGCGTCTGCTCGATCGGCGACGTGAAGTGGTTGTAGACCAGCCGCACGCGGTCGACCTCACCCTTCATGTACATGTCGATGAGCTCGGCGGCGATCGTCTTGGCGTCGCCGTACTGCGGCCGGTCGCTCAGGCCCTGCCAGCTCTTCTCCAGCCGGCAGCCGCGGAACTTCAGCGTCCCGATGCCCTTGCGGCCCACGGCGAGCACTCTCGTCTCGACGCCCTGCTCGCGGAGCTCACGCTCGATCGCCAGCGCCTTGCGCACGACGTTGGCGTTGAAGGCGCCGGCCAGGCCGCGGTCGCCGGTCATGGCAACGACGGCGACCGTGTGCACCTCGCGTTCCTGGAGCAGCGCGTACTGGCGCGACTCCTCGGAGTAGGTGGCGAGGTCGATCATCATCTCGATCATGTCGCGGGCGTAGGGCCGCAGCGCCTCGATGCGCGCCTGGTTGCGGCGCAGCTTGGCGGCCGCGACCATCTCCATGGCCTTGGTGATCTTGCGCGTATTCTGGACCGACGCGATGCGCCGGCGGATGTCGCGCAGGGACGCCACGTCAGGCCTCCGCCTCCGCCCCGTCCGCGGCGACGGCCGGGAGGCTCGCCTCGGCGGAGAAGGAGTTGCGGTAGGCGGCGATCGCGTCGTGCAGCTTCGTCTCGGTCTCCGGCGAGACCTCGCCTCGCTCGCGGATGTCGTTCAGGACGTCCGCGGCCTCGCTGCGCAGATAGTCGCGCAGGCCGTCGCAGAAGGGCCGCACGCGCGCGACCTCGAGGCCGTCGAGGAAGCCCTGGTTGCCGGCGAAGATAACCGCGACCTGCTCCTCGACCGGCATGGGGTCGAAGCGGCCCTGGTTGAGCACCTGGACCATGCGCTCGCCGCGCGCCAGCGTCCGCTTGGTGACCTCGTCGAGGTCGGAGCCGAACTGGGCGAACGCCTGCAGCTCGCGGTACTGGGCGAGGTCGAGCTTGAGGCGGCCGGCGACCTGGCGCATGGCCTTGACCTGCGCCTTGCCGCCCACGCGGCTCACGGAGATGCCGACGTTGATCGCGGGCCGGATGCCGGAGAAGAAGAGCTCGCTGGTGAGGAAGATCTGCCCGTCGGTGATCGAGATCACGTTGGTCGGGATGTAGGCCGACACGTCGCCGGCCTGCGTCTCGATCACGGGCAGCGCCGTGAGGGACCCGCCGCCGAGCTCGTCACTCAGCTTGACGGCCCGCTCCAGCAGACGGGAGTGCAGGTAGAAGACGTCGCCGGGGAACGCCTCGCGGCCCGGCGGCCGCCGCAGCAGCAGCGACATCTGCCGGTAGGCGTCGGCCTGCTTGGAGAGGTCGTCGTAGAAGCACACGGCGTGCCGCCCGCTGTACAGGAAGAACTCGCCCATCGCGCACCCCGCGTAGGGGGCGAGGAACTTGAGCGGCGCCGAGGCCGAGGCGGTGGCGGCGACGATGATCGTGTACTCCATGGCGCCGTACTCTTCGAGCTTCTGGACGACCTGCATCACCGTCGACGCCTTCTGGCCGATGGCGACGTACACGCAGATCTCGTTCTGGCCCTTCTGGTTGATGATCGCGTCGACGATGAGCGACGTCTTGCCGGTCTGGCGGTCGCCGATGATGAGCTCGCGCTGGCCGCGGCCGATCGGGATCATCGAGTCGATGGCCTTGATGCCCGTCTGCAGCGGCTCCTTGACCGGCTGGCGCTCGACGACGCCGGGCGCCTTGAACTCGACCGGGCGGAACTGGTCGGTCTCGAGCGGGCCCTTGTCGTCGAGCGGGCGGCCGAGCGGGTCGACGACTCGGCCGACCAGGGCCTCGCCGACCGGCACCTGGAGCACGCGGCCGGTGCGCTTGACGAGGTCACCTTCCTTGATCAGGGTGTCCTCGCCGAGGAGCACGGCGCCGACGTTGTCTTCTTCGAGGTTGAGAGCCAGGCCGATGACGTCGTGGGGCAGCTCGAGCATCTCCATGGCCATGCAGTTGCGCAGGCCGTAGACACGAGCGATGCCGTCGCCGACCTCGAGGACGGTCCCGACCTCTTCGACCTCGACCTCCGCCTGGTAGTCCCGGATCTGGGCCTTGAGGACGGAGGCGATCTCTTCGGGTCGCAGCTTCACTAGACGTCACCTCTCACTTCTGCGGTAGCCAGCCGGCGGCGCAGCTGGCGGATACGTGCCTGGACGCTGCCGTCGACGATGATGTCGCCGATGCGCAGGACGAGGCCGCCGAGGATGTCCGGGTCGACGCGCTGGACCAGCTCGACCCGGCGCCCGGTGGCCTCGTGGACACGGGCGGCGATCTTCTTCTCGGTCTCGGGCGCGAGCTTGGCGACGGAGACCACTTCGACCTCGACGGCCCCCTCTTCGACGGCGGCCAGGGCCTCGTAGGCTTCGCGCATCGCGGAGACGGCCGCGAAGCGGCCGCGCTCGAGCATGAGTTGCAGGGCGTTGACGAGCAGCGGCTGCCCGCCGCGCGTCACCTCGGCCACCACCCGCCGCCGGGCGGCCGCGTCGACCTGCGGGTCGGCGAGGACGCCACGCAGCGGGGCCGAGGCCGCGAGGGCGGCGACGAAGTCGCCCAGCTCGCGGCTCACCGGCTCGACCACGCCGGCATCGCGGGCGGCGTCGAACAGGGCCTGGGCGTAGACTCGAGCGACCTGCTCTTCGCTCACCCCTTGCCCTCCGCGCCGAGCTTCTCGACGTCGAGCTCGGCCAGCGCTTCGTCGATGAGACGCTGCTGGTCGGCCGCGCTCAGACTGCTCGCCGCGACCTTCGCCGTGGCGAGAGCGGTGAGCTCCGCGATCTGCCCCTTGAGCTCGCGGAGCGCGGCGCGCGTGTCGCGCTCCACCTGCTCGCGCGCTTTCTCGAGGATGCGCTCCGACTGCGCCTTGGCCTCGGCCATGATCTCGGCCTTGGCGTGCTCGCCGGTCGTGCGCGAGCGCTCGAGGATCTCCTCGGACTCGCCGCGCACCTTGGCGAGCGTGGCCTTGTACTCCTCGAGCAGGCGCTGCGCCTCGACGCGCGTCTGTTCGGCGGCGTCCATGCTGTCCTGGATGTTCTGGCGCCGTTCGTCGAGCGCCTTCTGGAGGGGCTTGAAGGCGAACATCGTGAGGATGAGGACCGCCACCCCGAAGGTGATGAGGGTCCAGATCATGAGACCCGGTTCAGGGACGAGCATGTGTCACTCCTCGCTGGTTCGGTACCGGGCCCGGCTCAGGCGACGAAGATGAGGATCAGGGCGACCACGAAGGCGTAGAGCGCGACCGCCTCGGTCACGCCGATGCCGATGAACATACTGGTGCGGATGTCCCCGGCGACCTCTGGTTGGCGGGCGATGCTCTCGTAGGCCTTGCCCAGCAGCATCCCCAGACCGATGCCGGGGCCAAGGGCACCCACGCCCATGGCGATGCCGGCGCCCAGCAACTTGGCGGCGTTAGCGTCCATTCACGTTCCTCCTTGACGTTCCGCGATGCGGCAGGGTGGCTGCTCCCATCGCTAGTGGTCCTGGTCCAGCGCTCCGGCGATGTACACGGCGGAGAGGATGGCGAAGATGAAGGCCTGGATGAAGGCCACGAAGATCTCGAACAGGTAGATGAGCACCGAGGCGCCCTGCAGGACGAGGGCCGCGAGGTAGCTCTGGAAGATCAGCGCCATGGCGAAGAAGACGGCGAGGATGGCGTGCCCCGCGAGCATGTTGGCGAAGAGACGGACGGCGAGCGAGACGAGGCGGAAGACCTCGCTGACGGCGTGGATCACCCAGATGAGCTGCTTGAGGACCGGCGGCGCGCTCGGCGGCGCCCAGTTCGCGAAGTAGTGGAGCCCGCCGTTGCGACGGATGCCGGCGTAGTGGGTGAAGACGAACGTGCAGAGCGCCAGGGACAGGGTGACGTACAGGTTGGCGGTCGCCGTGTAGAAGCCGAACTGGTGGTGGTCGGCGAGCGGCAGCGGGATGAGCCCGATGAGGTTCGCGGTGAGCACGAAGAAGAACGCTCCCGCGATGAAGGGGAACCAGGTGGCGCGGCCGCTCTTCATGACCGCCCCGACGATGCCGTCGTGCGCCAGGCCGTAGAGCACTTCGATCATCACGCGGAAGCGGCCCGGCTCGTGCTTCAGGCTCCTGCGGACGAGCAGCGCGAAGACGATGAGGACGGCGGCCGTGATCCACAGGTAGACGACCGCCTTGGTGACCGAGAGGTCGAACGGGCCGATCGACGGCAGGTGGATGATCGGCTTGAGCTCGAACTCTTCGGCGATGCCGAACTCCTGGCTCGCGCCGCGCTTGTGCAGCAGGTCGTAGCCGACGAGCGCGGCCAGGGCCAGGATGACGATAGCTCCCCCAGATGAGGCGCTTGCGCTTCATCGCGTCCGCGCCCCGCGCGCCGTCGTGGGCTCGCCGGCGAAGGCGGCGAGGCGCACGCCCAGGTACACGGTGAAGGCGGCGAGGAACGAGAGCGCGGCCGTCGGGAACGCCGGCCGCGCGAACACGCCGATGAGGACGAGACACACGAGGACGAAGCCCATGCGCACGGCGGCCCCGCCGACGGCCGCGAGCACGGCGTGGTTGAAGCTGCCGCGCGCGGCCGCGCGCCAGGCGAGCGCCTCGAGCGCCCAGAAGACGAACACCATCCCGGCCCCCGCGACGGCGGCCCACACGGGCTGCTCGAGGAACGCCGCCACGGTCGCGCAGGCGAGGATGACGGCGACGAGCAGGAACGGTGCTACGAACGACCAGCGGATACGCCTCACCCTCCTGAGCCCGTCACTTCGTCTCCAGATAGATGGCGTAGAGCGCCAGGCCGAACCCGACGAACACGCCGATCACCACGAACAGGGGGAACGTACCGAAGAGCCAGTCGAGGCCGGCGCCGAAACCGAGACCGACGGCCACGCCCGCCAGGAGCAGGAACGCGACTGATTCGGCCGACGCGGACGACCGCGGCGGGTCTTTCTTCGGCCCGTCCTCGGGCTGTCGTGGCGTCAAACTATACCTGCCGTGAAAAGCGCCTGCAACGCGGCGCCCGTTCCGTCGTGCGGGCCGGCGCGGGGGCTCGCGCGGCGGTGGCGCTCGGCTCACGCATCGTCGTCGCCGTCACGTCAGCTGCCCCCATCCGGGTTGTTCCCCACGCCGGGTGCGAGGGGATCCGGCAGCCCGCGGCGGCGCGACCGATAGCGGCTGAGCAGCCGCGCCATGTACGTCGTCGAGACGACCGCGGCAATGCCGAAGGCGACGATGGCCGGCCAGAAGCGCTGCTGCGTGGCGATGGCGAGCCCGCTCAGGCAGATGCACCAGGAGTACAGCAACAGCACGCTCTTGCGCTGCGAGAACCCGTGCACCAGCACGAGGTCGTGGTGCACGTGGTCCTGCCCGGGCGAGTAGAAGGGCACGCCGCGCTTCCAGCGGCGCCACACGATGAGGAACAGGTCGACGAAGGGGACGCCGAGCACCAGGAGCGGCAGGACGAGGGCGACGGCCGCGGTGCCCTTCATCACGCTCTGCACGCTGATGCAGGCGAGCACGAACCCGAGGAGCATCGAGCCGGCGTCGCCCATGAAGATGCTCGCCGGATAGAAGTTGAAGCGCAGGAAGGCGAAGGTCGCGCCGGCGAGGACGGCGGCGAGCACGCCCATCGCCGGGAAGCCGGTCGCCAGCGAGATGATCGCGAACGTGAGCGCGGAGATGCCGCAGACGCCGGCGGCAAGGCCGTCCAGCCCGTCGATGAAGTTCACCATGTTGATGATCATCGCCATCCAGAACCCGGTGAGCAGGATCGAGACCAGCAGCGGCAGGTGCCACATGATGTCGGTGAACGGCACGCCCAGGCGGGTCATGCGCGTATCGAAGTAGATGGCCACGCCGATGGCGAGCATCTGGCCGATGAACTTGACGATCGGCTCGAGCTCGTAGAGGTCGTCGAAGAGGCCGACGGCGACGACGATCGTGACGCCGCCGATGATGCCCCAGACCTGGCGGTCGACCTCGACGAGGAGCATCACCGCGACCATCCAGCCGATGTACAGGGCAAGGCCGCCCAGCAGCGGCGTCGCCGTCTCGTGCATGCGGCGGTCGTCGGTCGGCGTGTCGACGGCGCCGGTGCGGTGGGCGAGACGGCCCATCAGCGGCGTCAGGACGAACACGATGAGCGCCGCGATGAGAAAGCCCAGGATCGCCGTGCGCAACGGGCTGGAGAGACTCAGCGGCCCGCCGATCGCAGCTCCTCCTTGGACAGAGCGACCCCCGCCTCGGAGAGCATCTCCTGGGACAGATCGTCGGGGTAGCCCTCGAGGTAGTGGATCTCCCTGATCCCGCAGTTGATGAGGATCTTGGCGCAGAGGATGCAGGGGTGGTGGGTGCAGTACAGCGTCGCGCCCTCGATGGCGACGCCGTGGATGGCGGCCTGGATCACCGCGTTCTGCTCGGCGTGGATGGCGCGGCAGAGCTCGTGACGCTCGCCCGAGGGGATGCCGAGCTGCTCACGCAGGCAGCCGATGTCGAGGCAGTGGGCCACGCCGCGCGGGGCGCCGTTGTAGCCGGTCGCGAGGATGCGCTTGTCGCGCACCAGGACCGCGCCCACCTGCCGGCGCAGACAGGTCGAACGGGTGGCCGCCTGGCGGGCGAGCTGGAGGAAGTACTCGTCCCAGCTCGGCCGCGGTGCGGACCCGGTCTCTGCGCCGCCCTGCCCCATCACAGGAACTCGTAGAGCGGGAACCGGTCGAGCAGCTCGACCACCTCGTGCCGGATCTCGTCGAGCGCGGCGTCGTTGTCGCGCGTGGCGATGGCGCGCAGCATGAGCTCCCCGGTCTGGCGCATCTCGGGCTCCATGAAGCCCCGCGTGGTGACCGCCGGCGAACCCACGCGCAGCCCGCTGGCGACGTTGAACTTCGCGTCCTCGAACGGCACCACGTTGCGGTTGGCGGTGATGCTGACCCGTTCGAGCAGTTCCTGACACTCCAGACCGCTCAGGCCGGTGCTGCGCAGGTCGACGAGCGCGAGGTGGACGTCGGTCCCCCCGGACACGAGCCGCAGGCCGCCCTCCGCGAGCGTCTCAGCCAGCACGGCGCAGTTCTTGACGATCTGCCGCTGCAGCTTGTGGAACTCGTCGCTCTGGGCGATGCGCAGGCACACCGCCTTGGCGGCGATGACGTGCATGAGCGGGCCGCCCTGCATGCCGGGGAACACGGCGCGGTCGATGGCCTCGGCGTACTCCTTGCGGCACATGATGATGCCGGCGCGCGGACCGGTGAGCGTCTTGTGCGTGGTACTCGTGACCACATCGCAGTACGGCACCGGGTTGGGGTGCACCCCGGCGGCGATGAGCCCGGCGATGTGGGCGATATCGGCGAGCAGCATCGCCCCGCACTCGTCGGCGATCTCGCGGAACGCGGCGAAGTCGATCGTGCGCGGGTACGAGCTGTAGCCGCAGATGATGAGCTTCGGCCGATGCTCGAGCGCCAGCGCCCGCACCTCGTCGAAGTCGATCACCTCGGTGTCCGGGCGCACGTGGTACGGGACCACGTTGTACGTGCGCCCCGAGTAGTTGATGCCCATCCCGTGCGTGAGATGCCCGCCGTGGGCGAGCGCCATGGCCATCATCGTGTCGCCGGCCTCGAGCAGCGCGAACAGGGCGGCGAGGTTGGCCGACGAGCCCGAGTGCGGCTGCACGTTGGCGTGCTCGGCGCCGAAGACCTCCTTGCAGCGATCGATGGCGAGCTGCTCGACCTGGTCGACGACCTCGCATCCCCCGTAGTAGCGCGCGCCCGGCGTGCCCTCGGCGTACTTGTTGGTGAGCACGGAGCCGGTGGCCTCGAGCACGGCGCGGCTGGCGAAGTTCTCGCTGGCGATCAGCTCGAGCGTCTCCTGCTGGCGGATGAGCTCGCTGCGCAGCAGCTCGTTGAGCTCGGGGTCGAGGTGGTAGAGCGGCTCGCGGCGCCACTCGCGGCCGACGGGGCTCAAGCAGACTCCTCACCGTCGAGCAGGGCGACGCGGCGCTCGTGACGGCCGCCCTCGAACGGCGTCTCGAGCCAGATCTCGGTGATCGCCCAGGCCTCGTCCTCGCTGAGGATGCGCCCACCCATGCACAGGACGTTGCAGTCGTTGTGCCGCCGCGCCATCTCGGCGAGGTGCGGCGTGAGGCAGTCCGCCGCGCGCACCCCGGGGTGGCGGTTGGCCGACATGCAGATGCCGAGGCCCGTGCCGCAGACGAGCAGGCCGCGCTCGACCTCGCCCGACGCGACCATCTCCGCGACCCTGTGCCCGTAGACCGGATAGTCGACCGACACCTCTTCGGAGTCGGTGCCCACGTCGATGACCTCGTGCCCGATGGAACGCAGGCGGCGCACGACGGCCTGCTTCAGGGCGAACCCTCCGTGGTCGGCACCGGCGGCGATCTTCATGAGAGGCTCCTTCTCGTGGGGAGGCGGGTGGGAGCCGGCGTGGAGCCGCAGAGAGGCGCCTCCGGGCCGGCTCGGCGGCGTGACTACAGGGCGCTGATTGTATCAGTCCGTGCGCCGCGGGGCCCTTCGGGCCGGCGCCCGCTCACTAGCGCTTCGTGCTCTACGTGGCACTACGGGCATTAGTCCGTGCGCCGCGGGGCCCTTCGGGCCGGCGCCCGCTCACTAGCTCTTCCGGGCATTAGTCCGGGAGGAAGAGCTCGCCGCGCAGGACCGGCTGCACGGACCCCCCGACGCGCACGTCGGTGATGTCGTCGTGCGTCCCAGAGACGGCGACGGTGAGGAAGCTCGGACGCCCGATCTGGGCGCCCTGCAGCACCACGCGTTCCTCGTCGGGCTGGAGCACGCCCTCGCGCGCCATGTAGGCGGCCAGTGGCCCGGCGGCGCTGCCGGTGGCCGGGTCCTCGGTGATGCCGGCGAACGGGAACAGGCCGCGCGCCTCCACCCACGGGTCGTCCCGCCCGGTGAAGGCGCACGGGTAGATCTCGGCGTGCCGGCGCTCGAAGTCGGCGGCGAGCTCGAGGTGGAGCGAGACGCGCGCCAGTGCCCGCTGGGACGCGAGCGGGATGATCGTGTAGCAGAGGCCGGTGTCCACCGGGACCGGGTCGAACTCCGGGTGCAGGTCCTCGAGGTCGAGGCCGAGGACGGCCGCGACCGAGCCCCGCGGCGCGGGCGGGTGGAAGACGGGCGGCCGCTGGTGCACGGTCGCCGACACCGGCTCGCCGCCGCGGACGAGGACCTCGACCAGCGTCGGCCCGACGTCGAGCTCGAGCACGACGCGGGTGATCGGCTGGTACACGTCGACCAGGCGCAGGCGGACGAGCTCGCACGCAGTGCCCACGCTCGGGTGCCCGGCGAACGGGAGCTCGAGCGCCGGCGTGAAGATGCGCACGCGCGCGTCTCCACCCGTCTCGGGCGGCAGCACGAAGGTCGTCTCCGAGAGGTTCATCTCGCTGGCGATCGCCTGCATCTGCACGGCGGTGAGGCCCTCGGCCTCCGGGAACACCGCCAGCGGGTTCCCGGCGAACGGTCGATCGGTGAACACGTCCACCTGGTAGAACGGCAGCGTCCTCATGGCGTCAGCGGCTCCTCCCCGTCGCCGGCCAGCAGCGCGGCGACGCCCTTCTCGTCGATGGTCCCCCGGCGCAGGATGCGCCACGTGCCGCCGGCGGCGTACAGGCTGAGGTCGACGACCGTCGAGGCCTCCCCGCTCACCGGGCCGGCGTCGAGGACGAGGTCGCAGGCGGCCAGCAGGCGGCCGTCCACCTCGGAGGCGGACCGCGGCGCGGCCCGGCCGCTCGGGTTGGCGCTCGAGGCCAGCAGCGGGAACGGCAGGCCGGCAAGCGCCCTCGCGACCGCCGGCCACGCGGGCACGCGCACGCCGAGCGTGGCGGCGGTGGTCGGAGCCTCTCCCCGGCCGTGGGTCGTGCGCGTCACCTCTCCCGCCGGCGGGAAGTCCATGCCCGGCGGGTACGGCAGCAGCAGCGTGAACGGCCCCGGCAGGAGGCGGCGCACCGCGCCGAGCAGCCGGGGCTCCAGCGACAACGACGTTCTCGAGCAATTCCAGCGTCGGATAGACGACCTGCAGCGGCTTGGCCGCCTCGCGCCCTTTGGCGGCGATCACGGCGTCGCGCACCGCCGGGGTGACGACGCCACCGACGCCGTACACGGTGTCGGTGGGGAAGCAGGCGAGGCGCGCGGCCGTCAGCATGCCGGCGAGGCGCACCGGGTCGTCGCCGCCCGATGCCGCGAGGTCGACGCGGAACGCGCCGGTCACCGCGCTCCGCCCGTCTCCGGGGCCGAGCCGGCGCCGGCCCTCGCGCCGCCGGCCACGGGGCGCACCGGGACTCCTCTGGACGTCAGATACTCCTTGACCTCGGCGATGGTGTACGTGCCGAAGTGGAAGATGCTCGCCGCGAGGACGGCGTCGGCCTCACCCTCGGTGAGCCCGGCGGCGAGGTGCTCGAGCGTGCCCACGCCGCCCGAGGCGATCACCGGCACCCCGACCGCCCGCGCCACGGCGCGTGTGAGCTCGAGGTCGTAGCCGTCGAGCGTGCCGTCGCGGTCCATGCTCGTGAGCATGAACTCGCCGGCGCCCAGCTCCGCGGCGCGGGCGGCCCACGCGATCGCGTCGAGGCCCGTCGGCGTCCGTCCGCCGTGGACGTACACCTCCCAGCGCCGCGAGCCGCCGTCCTCCCCGCTCCCCGGGACCCGGCGGGCGTCGACGGCGACGACGATGCACTGCGAGCCGAAGCGCTCGGCGCAGCGACGGACCAGCTCCGGGTGTTCCACGGCGGCCGTGTTCATCGTGACCTTGTCGGCGCCGGCGGCGAGGATGGCGCGCACGTCGTCCTCGCTCGCGAGCCCGCCGCCGATGGTGAACGGGATGAACACCTGCTCGGCGCAGCGCGCCGCGAGGTCGAGGATGATGTCGCGGCGCTCGTGCGAGGCGGTGATGTCGAGGAAGATCAGCTCGTCGGCGCCCTCGGCGTCGTACCGCGCCGCCAGCTCGACCGGGTCGCCGGCGTCGCGGATGGCGACGAAGTTGACGCCCTTGACCACGCGCCCGTCACGGACGTCGAGACAGGGGATGATGCGCTTGCGGTGCACGGCCCGGCGCCGTCAGAGAGCGGTGTGCCTCACGGGGCACCCCTCGTTGATCCAGCTACGCTGATCAATCGGCGAAGACGGCCTGGGCCTCGGCGAGCGTGAACGCCTCTTCGTAGAGCGCCCTGCCGACGATGACACCGACCACGTTGGGCGCGTCGAGGCGCTTGAGGCGGCGCAGGTCGTCGAGCAGGCCGACGCCCCCGGAGAGGATGATCTCGAGCGGCGCGACCTCGGCGAGGTCGGCGAGGCCGGGGAGGTTCGGCCCGCCGAGCATGCCGTCGCGGGTCGTGTCCGTGTAGACGACGCGCTGCACCCCGTGCTCGGCGAGGACCTTGACGAAGCGGATCGCGCTCATCTGCGAGCGCTCCTGCCAGCCGTGCGTCGCACACATGCCGTCGGTGCAGTCCAGGCCCACGACGAGGCGCTCGCCGAGCCAGTTCACGGCGTCGTCGAGCAGTTCGAGGGCGGTGACCGCGGCGGTGCCCATCACGACCCAGTGCACGCCGACGCCGGCGATGAGCGCCAGCGACGTGGGCGTGCGGATGCCGCCGCCGTACTGCACGGGGATCTCGAGCGCCTTGACGATGCGCTCGACGATCTGGACGTTGGTGAGCTCACCGGTGCGCGCGGCGTCCAGGTCGATGACGTGCAGGGCCTCGGCGCCCTGGTCCTGCCAGTAGCGGGCGAGCTCGACCGGGTCGTCGCCGAAGACGGTGACGTCGTCGAAGTCGCCGCGCCGCAGGCGCACGGCCTTGCCGGCCTGGATGTCGACGGCGGGGAACACGATCATGGTGTGTGCGCCTCCCGGTGGACGTTGGCGACGAACGCGGCGAGCAGGGCGAGCCCGACGCGGGAACTCTTCTCCGGGTGGAACTGTACCGCCCAGACGTTGTCACGCGCCACTGCGGCGACCACCGGGCCCCCGTAGTCGGTCGTGGCGGCGACGATGTCCGGGTCCGCCGGAACGGCGGCGTAGGAGTGCACGAAGTAGACGATGGCCGGGGCCGGCAGCCCGCGGGCCATGCCCGCGCCGGCCGGCCCCCAGTCGAGGTCGTTCCAGCCGATATGCGGCACCTTGAGGCCGGTGCTGAGGCGCTCGACCGTCCCGGGGAGCACGCCGAGGCCCGGCCAGCGGCCGCCCTCGCCGCTGCTCTCGAAGAGGAGCTGGAGGCCGAGGCAGACGCCGAGGAACGGCGTGCCGGCCGCGATGCGCTGGGCGACGGCGGCCCCCAGGCCGCCCTCCTCGAGCCGCGCGGCCGCGTCGCGGAAGGCGCCGACGCCGGGCAGCACGACGCCGGCGGCGTCGCGCACGCCGGCGGCGCTCTGCGTCACGCGCACGTCGGCGCCGCTGCGCGCCAGCGCCTTGGCGACGCTGGCGAGGTTGCCCATGCCGTAGTCGACGACGGCGACGCGCGGGGGGCGGGCCACGGTGACCGTCAGAGCGCGCCCTTGGTGGACGGCACCGCGTCGCCGCGCCCGTGCCGCTCGCAGGCCTGCGAGAGCGCCCGGGCGAACGCCTTGAAGACGGCCTCGACGATGTGATGGGCGTCGCTGCCGGCGAGCAGGCGGACGTGGAGTGTCATGCCGCTCTGCGTCGCCAGCGAGCGCAAGAAGTGCGGCGTGAGGCCGGCGTCGAACTCGCCGAGGCGCACGCCGGCCAGCTGCAGGTCGTGGGCGAAATAGGGCCGCCCGGAGAGGTCCAGGGCGACCATCACGAGCGCCTCATCCATGGGCAGCAGGAAGGAGCCGTAGCGGCGGATGCCGCGCTTGTCGCCCAGGGCCTCCCGCAGCGCCTGGCCGAGGGCCAGCCCGACGTCCTCGACGGTGTGGTGACCGTCGACATCGAGGTCGCCGCTGGCGCGCACGCTAAGGTCGAAGCCTCCGTGGTGGGCGAAGAGCGTGAGCATGTGATCGAGGAAGCCGATGCCGGTGCTGACGTCGGCGGTCCCGCCGCCGTCGACGGCGAAGGACAGGCCGATGTCGGTCTCGGTGGTGGTGCGCTTGACCTCTGCGCGGCGCTCCGAGAGCGGTGCTCCTCCGGTGCCCCCCTCGGTAGGTTGCCTGCGGCGACTATTGAGTGGTGCTCCTCCGGTGCCCCCCTCGGTAGGTTGCCTGCGGCGACTACTCATGAGCAGCTCCTCACTCGGCGCGGAGGCGGGCCGAGAGCGCGTGTGCGCGCAGGCCCTCCTCGTCGGCGATGGTCGCCACCGCCGGGGCGAGCGCGGCGGCGGCGGGGCCGTCGAGTTCTACCACAGCCATGCGCCTGCGGAAAGCATCGACGGAGAGACCCTGGCCGAAGCGCGCCGAGCCGCCGGTCGGCAGCACGTGGTTGGTGCCGGCGGCGTAGTCGGCGAACGCCGTCGCCGCGTGCGGGCCGACGAAGACCGCGCCGGCGTTGCGCACGCCGCGCAGCAGCTCCGCCGCGCCCTCGCAGTGGAGCTCCAGATGCTCGGGCGCGAACGCGTTGCTCAGCGCCAGCGCGGCGTCGCGGTCCGGGCAGGCGACGATGACGATGGCGCCGGTGGTGATGCCGAGCTCGGCGGCGAGCCGCTCGCACGCGGCCGTGACCGGGCCGGCGAGCGCGCCGCCGATGTCCGCGAGGCAGGCCATCGCCCCCGACCCGTGCTCCGCCTGGGCGAGCAGGTCGGCGGCCAGCCACTCCGGCCGGCCCGAGGAGTCGGCGATGATGAGGACCTCGCTCGGCCCGGCGAGGCTGTCGATGCCGACCTCGCCGACGAGCAGGCGCTTGGCCTCCGTGACGTAGGCGTTGCCGGGGCCGACGATGACGTCGCAGCGCGGCACGCAGGCCGTGCCCAGCGCCATGGCGGCCACGGCCTGCGCGCCGCCGATGGGGTACAGGTGATCGATGCCGAGCAGCCCGCACGCGGCGGCGACGCCGACGGCCGCGCCGCCCCCGGGACGCGGCGGCGAGCACACGACGACGCGCCCGACGCCGGCCACCTGGGCGGGGATCGCCGTCATCAGCACCGACGACGGGTAGTCGGCGAGGCCGCCGGGCACGTAGAGGCCGGCGGTGGACAGGGGCACGACCTCCTGGCCGACCACCTGTCCCTGCGCCAGCGTCTCGCGCCAGGGGGCGACCGCCTCGCGCTCGTGATAGGCGCGGATGTTCGCGGCTGCCGTCTCGAGCGCGGCGCGCAGCTCGCCGGAGAGGGCGGCGAGCCGCCGCTGCAGCTCGGCCGGCGGCACGGCGTAGTCCGCGGGGAGCTCCACGCGATCGAGGCGCGCCGTGTGCTCGCGCACCGCGTCGTCGCCGCGGGCGCGCACGTCGGCGACGATCGCGGCGGCCGCCGCCCGGACCTCGCCGGCGGGCGGCGAGAGCTCGCGCAGCGCCGCGACCGTCGCGGCGACGTCGTCGTTCCAGGCGAGCTTCCTCATGTGTTCTCCATGACCCTGCGCAGCCGTTCGACGAGCGCGCCGATCTCGTCGCGGAGGAGCACCCGCGCGGCACGCGCGGCGACCAGGCGGGCGCTGCAGGCGGCGACGACCTCGCGCACCTCGAGCGCCGGCGCGCCAGGCTCACCCGCCGCGAGGCGCGTGGCGAGCTCGACGACGCCGTCGGCGAGGCCGAGCGCCGGCGCGAGCGCCGGCTCGTCCATCGTGAGGATGTCCGGCTGGACGCCGGCGGCGGCGAAGTGGCGGCGCGCCGTCTCCGGGTGGCGGGTGGCCACGCGGAGCCGCCGGCCGGGCCGCTCCGGCCCCCGCCGCGACCGCGAAGACCAGGTCGTCGCGGCAGCAGCGCAGGTCGACGAGCTCTCCCGTGCCGCGACGGCCCTCGAGCAGCCGGTCCTTCCCGACCACCCCGAGGTCGAGCGCGCCGCGCTCGCAGGCGCGCAGCACGTCGGCCGCGCCGGCCAGCAGCCACGCGCCGCCGGCGGCCGCCAGGAGCGCCGGCGGCCGCTCCCCGCGCAGCGAGGCGGCCGGCAGGCCGGCCGCCTCGAGGAGGTCGAGGAGCTCGGCCGGCGGAGGCCCGGCCTCACAGGCGATGCCGATCCTCACCCGGCCCCCAGCGCCGCGGCGATCTCCCGGGCGCCGCCGGTCACCTCGCGGCCGTCGGCGAGCCGGAGCGCGAAGGAGCCGCCGTGACGAAGCAGCAGCGGCGGCTCCACCCCGCGTCGCGTCCTCGGGCAGGGCCGCGACGAGGAGGCCGGCGCGGCGGAGCTCGGCGGCCCGCGCCGGGGCCTCGAGCCCGCCGACAAAGGGAATCGCGACCCGCCCCGCCGAGAGCTCCACGCCGGCCTCATCCAGCGCGTCTGCGGCCCTGTCCACGGCGACGGCGAAGCCCACGCCGGGGATGTCCCAGCCGAAGCGCGCCAGCAGGCCGTCATAGCGGCCGCCGCTGGCGAGCGGCAGGCCGACGCCGGGCGCATAGGCCTCGAGGAGCAGGCCCGAGTAGTAGTCCAGGTCCTGCATCAGCCCGAAGTCGAAGGCCAGGCGGTCGCCGAACCCGGCGTCTTCCACCAGGTCGCGCACCCGGGCGAGGCGCGTGACCGCGGTCTCCATGACGTGGTTACGCGCCAGCTTGCGCGCCTGACCGAGGACCTCCTCCCCGCCACTCAGCTCGAGGACGCGCCACAGTGCCTTGAGGACGTCCCATTCCACGTCGGCGTTGCCGGCGATGCTCTCGACGAGCGGGTAGTCCCGGTCGCCGAGCGCCTCCTTGAACTTCCGGCGGTCCTCGTCGGGGAGCCCCAGCGACTCGATGAGCGCGCGCTGGAACGACGCCGACCCCAGCGTGACGGTGAAGTCGCGGAGGCCGAGCCCCGCGAGCGCGTCGCAGAGAAGCGTGACGCACTCGGCGTCCGCCTCGGCCGAATCCAGCCCCAGCAACTCCACGCCCGCCTGCTGGAACTCCCCGTCCTGGCCCCGCTGCGGCGCCCACGGGCGGATGCTCGGGGCCACGTAGGTGAAGCGGAGCGGCAGCGGATCGTCGTCGCAGCGGTCGGCCGCCATGCGCGCCACCGGGACGGTCATGTCGGTGCGCACCATGAGCTCGTGTCCCCGCTCGTCGTGCAGCCGGTAGCCGGCGGAGAGGGTGTCGTCGTCGGCCGACTCCAGCGTCTCGGCGAACTCGAGCCAAGGGGTACGCACCTCGCCGTAGCCGTAGGCGGCGAAACGGGTGCGCAGCAGGTCCTCGACCGCCCGCAGCCGGCCCGTCTCGGGCGGCAGCACGTCGCGCATGCCCTCCGGGATCATCGTGCGACCTCCTCCCCGCTCCGGCCGGCCTCAGCCGACCCCGATACAGCTCTCGCCGAGCAGCGCCTTGAGCTCGGCGTACAGACCGGCGACGGGGTCGACCCGCAGCCCGTCGCCGACGCGCAGCCGGGCGCGCTGGTCGCCGCGCACCATCTGCAGCACCACCGGCACCTGGCCGGGGAAGTCGGTGAGCACCCGGCGCAGGTCGTCGATGACGGTCGGCGCTACGCAAGCGGAGTCGATCACGACCGTGAGCGGGTGGTACTCGCTTACGCCGTTGAACTGCACGACCTCGATGGCGGCCAGCATGCTGTCGCCCTCGGCGCGGCGCTCGATGCGTCCTTTGACCTTGATGATCGCGTCCTCCAGGAGGAGCTCCCGGTACTGCTCGTAGACCTTGGGCCAGGCGCGGCACTCGATGCCGCCGTCGACGTCCTCGAGGCGGAAGGAGAGCCAGACGCCGCCGTTCTTGCTGACGCGCTTCTGGGCGTTGGCGACGATGCCGCCGGTCCAGGTCACCGAGCCGTCGCCGACGTCGTCCAGTCGGGCCGCCGGCACCTCGATCTCGTCGTGCAGCTGCTCGCGCAGGCCCTGGAGCGGGTGCGCCGAGACATAGAGGCCGAGTGCCTCCTTCTCGAAGCGCAGCAGCGTCGTCTGGTCCCACTCGGTCTGCGGCACCGTGGGCCGCGGGTGGCCACTGTCGTCGGGCGAGACCGTGTCGAAGAGCCCGCCCTGGCCGTTGGCCGTGTCCTTGCGCCGGCGCTCCCCGTCGGCCATCGCCAGAGGGAGCGCCTCGAGCATGCCGCGGCGCGGGTCACCGGTGCTGTCGAAGGCGCCGCTCTTGATGAGCGCCTCGAGCGTGCGCTTGTTGGCCATCTGCGAGTCGACGCGGGCACAGAAGTCGAAGATCGAGTCGAACGGACCGCCCTCCTCCCTCGCGGCGATGATCGCCTCGATGGCGCCGACGCCGACGCCCTTCACGGCGTTCATGCCGAAGCGGATCTTGCCCTCGACCACGGTGAACTCGACGTCGCTCGTGTTGACGTCAGGCGGCAGGACCTCGATGCCCATCTCGTGACACTGGTTCACGTAGAACGGCACCTTGTCCTTGGTGTTCATGACGCTCGAGACGAGGGCCGCCATGTACTCGACCGGATAGTTGGCCTTCAGCCAGGCGGTCCGGTAGCTGATCATCGCGTAGCAGGCGGCGTGGCTCTTGTTGAACGAGTAGTCGCCGGTCGCCTCGAAGTTGGCCCAGAGCCTGTTGGCCACGGCCGGCGGCACGCCGCTGGCGCCGAGCCCCTCCATGAGGGGCTCCTTGAGGGTGGTCATCAGCTGCTTGCTCTTCTTGCTGATGGCCTTGCGCAGGTCGTCCGCCTGCGCCGGGCTGAACCCGCCGACCCGGCGGGCGATGGCCATGTACTGCTCCTGGTAGATGGTCACGCCATAGGTCGGCTCCAGGATCGGGCGCAGGGCCTCGTGGTCGTAGACGACCGAGGCCGGGTCCTTCTTGTTGCGCGCATACGCGGGGATGTACTGCATCGGCCCCGGCCGGTAGAGGGCGACGATGGCGATGAGGTCCTCGAACTGCGTGGGACCAACGTCGCGGAGCGCCTCCTTCATGCCGGGGCTCTCGAACTGGAACACGCCGGTGGAGTCGCCGCGGGCGAGCATCTTGTACGTCTTCTCGTCGTCGAGCGGCAGCTGATCGATCTCGATGCACACGCCTCGCGTCTTCTCGATGATCTCGAGTGCGGCCTCGATGACGTCCAGGTTGCGCAGGCCGAGGAAGTCCATCTTGAGCAGGCCCAGCTTGGAGACGTCGTTCATGTCGAACTGCGTGACGAGCTCGGCCTCGCCCTTCTGCTGCAGCGGCAGGTACTCGGTGAGCGGCTTGTCGCTGATCACCACAGCTGCCGCGTGGATGGAGTCGTTACGGATGAGGCCCTCGAGGCTCATGGCGAGGTCGACGACCTCCTTGACCTCCTCGTCGGCGTCGTAGGCCTGCTTGAGCTCGCCGCCGGGGAGCAACGCCTGGGCGAAGGTCGCCGGCGGCGCCTGCTCGGGGATCATCTTGGCGATCTTGTCGCCGATAGCGTAGGGCTTGCCCATCACCCGGGCAGCGTCGCGCACGGCGGCGCGCGCCGCCATGGTGCCGAAGGTGATGATCTGCGCCACGCGGTCGCGCCCGTACTTCTGCGCCACGTAGTCGATGACTTCTTCGCGGCGGGCCACGCTGAAGTCCATGTCGATGTCGGGCATGCTCTTGCGCCCCGGGTTGAGGAAGCGCTCGAAGAGCAGGTCGTACTTGAGAGGGTCGATGTCGGTGATGCCCAGCGAGTAGCTGACGATGGACCCGGCGGCCGACCCGCGGCCGGGTCCCACGGCGATGCCGTTGTCCTTGGCGAACTTGACGTAGTCCCAGACGATGAGGAAGTACGCCTCGAAGCCCATCTCGCCGATGACGCCGAGCTCGAAGTCGAGGCGCTCGCGCACCTCGTCGCCCGGCTCGGCCCCGTACCGGCGCACGATGCCCTGCTCGCACAGCTCGCGCAGGTAGGCAGCCTCGGTGGTGCCCTCGGGCACCGGGTAGACGGGCAGCTTGTACTCGCCGAAGTCGAGGCTCACATCGCAGCGCGCCGCGATCTCGACGGTCGCCTCGCAGGCCCCGGGGTAGTCCCTGAAGCGCTCGTACATCTCTTCGGCGGGCTTGAGGTAGAACTCGTCGCTCTTGTAGCGCATGCGGTTCTCGTCATCGAGGTTGCTCTGGGTCTGGATGCAGAGCAGCGCGTCGTGGGCGTGGCAGTCCTCGTGGCACAGGTAGTGGACGTCGTTGGTGGCGACGGTCCGGAGGCCGGCCTTCTCGGCGAGCTGCGCGAGCTTCGGGAGCAGCTCGCGCTGCTCGGGCAGGCCGGCGTCTTGCAGCTCGACGTACACGTTCTCGGGGCCGAGCAGGTCGGCGAGCCGGCGCACCTCGGCGAGGGCAGCCGAGTCGTCGCCGTCGCGCAGCAGCAGAGCCGCCTTGCCGCTCATGCAGCCGGTGAGGGCGATGAGGCCCTCGTGGTGCTCGCTGAGCAGCTCCCAGTCGGCGCGCGGCTTGTAGTAGTAGCCCTCGAGGTACGCCCGGGTGGAGAGCTTGACGAGGTTCTTGTAGCCGGTCTGGTCGCGCGCGAGCAAGGTGAGGTGAGCGTTCTTCTCCTTGACGCCGGCGCGGCTCTTCCGGTCGGTGGCAACGTAGAGCTCGAGGCCGATGATCGGCTTGATGCCTTCTTCCTCGGCGGCGCGGTAGAACTTGACGGCGCCGCCGAGCGTGCCGTGGTCGGTGAGCGCCACCGCCGGCATCCCCAGTTCCTTCGCCCGGTGGACGAGCTCGTTCACACGGCAGGCGCCGTCGAGCAGCGAGTACTCGCTGTGGACGTGGAGATGGACGAAGTCGGGGGCCATGGAGGCCTCCGATTCTAGCATGGAGGGGGCTCGCTCCGGGGGCGTTCGCCGGCCCGTCCGACGCACCTCTTGTCACCCGCGTTTCGCGTATTCTATCGGCCTCGGGCGACGAAGACCGGGGCAGGTTGCCCCGATCACGGCGAGGGAGGTCCCTGTGAAGGACACGACCGGCGACATCGTCACGCTCACCATCGCACTCGACGATGTCGAGCCGCGCATCTGGCGGCGGCTCGAGGTCCCCGCGGACTACAGCTTTGACCGCCTCCACGAGGCGCTTAACGCGGCCATGGGCTGGCTCGACCTCCACCTGCACGAGTTCGAGGTCGCGGGCAAGCGCTACGGCACGGACGTGGACATGTCGGTCGAAGCCGATGCCACGCTGCCCGAGAGGGACCTGGTCATCGGCGACGTGGCGCGGGCCGGCGAGCGCCTCATCGCGTACTGGTACGACTTCGGCGACGACTGGTGGCACACAGTGGAAGTCGAGGCGCTCGGCCCCCCGCAGGAGGGCGTGTTCTACCCGCGGTGCACGGACGGCGCCGGCGCATGCCCGCCCGAGGACTGCGGAGGGCCACCCGGCTTTGAGGAGCTGAAGCGGGCGCTGGCAGACCCCGGGCATCCGCAGCACGAAGAGCTCAAGGAGTGGTACGGAGGTGAGCTCGACCTGGACTTCTTCAGCGTCGAGGCCACGTCCGCGCTTCTGCGGCAGGTGACCACGGGTGAACTGCCGGACGACTGGGGCTGAGACGAGAGTGGGTGCGGGCGCGACAAGGGGGCGCGCATCCTATGGCCGCGAGGGCCGCCGCGCGGCAGGCTCGTTGCCCCGATCACCTGCACTTCGCTACGTCAGTCACCCGCACCCAGCGGTCAGCTTCTCATGAGAGGGTCCGGCGGTCCAGTGCCGGCCGGCCGCCACACTCGGCTCAGGCCTTGGGCGCCCAGTAGCAGCGCTTGGGCGACTCGATGCGGCCGTCCTTCTTCAGCTCGGCCATCGCCTTGTCCACGGCCTTGCGGTCTATCCCTGAGCGCTCCGCGATCGCGCCCGCGTTGAGCGGCTCGCCCGCCTCGGCCATGACTTCGAGCACCTTGTCCGCATCGCTCATCTCACCTCTCCTTGTCTGTCGGTGACGGCCCTCACGCCTCCTGGCCGCGCAACATGCCGTACTCGATGGAGTCGACCAGCGCCTCCCAGCTCGCCTCGACGACGTTCTCGCTCACGCCGATGCTGCCCCAGCTCTCCTCGCCGTCGCTGGCGTCGAGGAGCACGCGGGTGACCGCGCCGGTGCCCTTGGTCTCGTCGAGGATGCGCACCTTGTAGTTGACCAGCTCGATGTCGGCCAGGTGCGGGTACTTGCTCACGATCGCCTGGCGCAGCGCCGAGTCGAGGGCGTTGACGGGGCCGTTGCCCTCGGCGGTGCTGATGATGCGCTCGCCGCGCACGTGGACCTTGATCGTCGCCTCGACCACGGCCTTGCCGTCCTCGCGCTTCTCGACGATGACGCGGAAGCTCTCGAGGCGGAACAGCGGCTCGTGCGGCGCCAGCTCCTCGCGGAGCAGGAGGTCGAACGAGGCGTCGGCCGCCTCGTAGTGGTAGCCCTCGTGCTCGCGCGCCTTGAGGCGCTTGAGGACGGTCGCGATGCGCGCGTCGTCGCCCTCGATCCGCAGGCCGAGCTCCTGCGCTTTGCGCACCACGGCGCCCCTGCCGGACAGCTCGGAGATCACGACGCGCTGCTCGTTGCCGACCTTCTCGGGGTCGACGTGCTCGAACGTCTCTGGCGTGCGCTCGACGGCGGCCACGTGCATGCCGCCCTTGTGGGCGAAGGCGGAGCGGCCCACGTACGGCGCGTGCGCCCAGATGGCCGCGTTGACCACGTCGGCGACGAAGTGCGACGTCTCGGTGAGGCGCGCGAGCTGTTCGTCGCTGACCACCGGGTAGCCCATCTTCAGCTTGAGCGCCGGGATGATGCTCACGAGGTTGGCGTTGCCGCAGCGCTCGCCGTAGCCGTTCATCGTGCCCTGCACCTGGCGCGCGCCGGCCTCGACGGCCACCAGGCTGCTGGCGACGGCGCAGTCGCTGTCGTTGTGCGCATGGATGCCGACCAGCGCGTCGGGGAGCGCCGCCGTGACCTCGCGGACGACGTCCGCGACGAACGGCGGCAGCGACGCCCCGTTGGTGTCGCAAAGGCAGACGACCGCGGCGCCCGCCTCGGCGGCCGCGGTCACGCAGCGCAGCGCGTACTCCCTGTCGTCGCGCCAGGCGTCGAAGAAGTGCTCGGCGTCGTACACCACGCGCTTGCCCTGCGCGCCGAGGAAGCGCACCGACTCGTCGATCATGCGCAGGTTCTCGTCGCGGCTCACGCGCAGGACCTTGCTCAGGTGCAGGCCCCACGTCTTGCCGACGATGGCGACGGTAGGCGTGAAGATCTCGGCCAGCACGCGCAGGCTGTCGTCGGCCTCCGCCGGCACGCCCTTGCGCCGCGTCATGCCGAAGGCGACGAGCTCCGCGCTCGCGAGCCGCTCGTCGCGCATCCTCCGGAAGAACTCGATCTCCTTGGGGTTGGAGGCCGGGAAGCCGCCCTCGATGAGGCCGATGCCGAGCTCGTCGAGCTTGAGCGCGATGCGCACCTTCTCGTCGACCGAGACCGACATGCCCTCCTGCTGCATGCCGTCGCGGAGCGTCGTGTCGTAGAGCTGCACCTGCTGCGCCTTCATCGGGTCCTCCCCGCGCCGGGCGGGCGCCGGTGGCGCCGCGCCGTGGGGTCTCGGCTACTTCCTCGCGTACTCCATGAAGTGGCCGAACTCCTCGTCGCGGCCCTCGACGATGGACGTGAAGCGCTCCTGCATGAGGCGCGTCACAGGGCCGGGCTCGCCGATGAGGTGGTCGTCGACCTCGCGGATCGGGACGATCTCGGCCGCCGTGCCCGTGTAGAAGAGCTCGTCGGCGATGACGAGGTCGCTGCGCGAGAGCGAGCACTCCCGAAGCTCGATCCCCTCGCTCTTCGCGACCTGCATCACGATGTCCCGGGTGATGCCCTCGAGCACGCCGTCACTGGCCGGCGGCGTCATGAGCACGCCGTTGCGCATGCAGAAGATGTTCTCGCCGGTGCCCTCGGCGACGTGGCCTTGCTCAGTAAGCATGACGGCCTCGTCGTACCCGGCGTTGAGCACCTCGATCTTGGCGAGGATGCTGTTGAGATACTGGCCGGTGGCCTTGGCGGCGCGCGCCAGCGCCGTATGGTCGAGCGACTGGAAGCTGGACGTCTTGGCGCGCACGCCGTGCTTGACGCCTTCGTCGCCCAGGTAGGTGCCCCACGGCCACGCGGCGATGATCGCCTGCACCGGCGCGTTCATCGGGAACAGGCCCATCTCGCCGTAGCCGCGGAAGACCAGCGGCCGGATGTAACAGGCGTCGAGCTTGTTGGACTCGAGCACCTCGAAGGTGGCGTCGTAGAGCTGCTCGACGGTGTACGGCAGCGGCATGTAGTAGAGCTTGGCGGAGCGCACGAGGCGGTTCAGATGCTCGGTGAGACGGAGCACCGCTGCGCCCCGCTCCGTCTTGTAGGCGCGGATGCCCTCGAAGACCCCCGAGCCGTAGTGCAGCGCGTGCGTGAGCACGTGGATCTTGGCGTCGGCCCAGGGGACCAGCGCGCCGTCCATCCAGATGGTGTCCATCTCGGGGATCGGGGCCATCGTCTTCCTCCTGTCCTCCGCGCGGTTGCTCGCGCGAAGCTTCAACCTTTACTTGAGCGTTACTGAAGCGGCCCGGTCAGACGCGCTCGGCCACGAGGTCGCCGACCTCGCTCGTCGAGTAGCCCATCTGGCCGGAGGCCATGCCCTTCATCTTGGTGCCGGTGACCTCGGTCACGGCGCGCTCGACGTCCTGTGCCGCCTCGCTCTCGCCCAAGGTGTCGAGCATCATCGCGCCGGCCACGATGGCCGCGACGGGGTTGATCACGCCCAGGCCGGTGTACTTGGGCGCCGAACCGCCGATGGGCTCGAACATGCTGACACCTTCGGGGTTGATGTTACCGCCGGCCGCGACGCCCATGCCGCCCTGGGTGATCGCGCCCAGGTCGGTGATGATGTCGCCGAACATGTTGCCGGTCACGAGGACGTCGAACCACTCCGGGCTCTTGACCATCCACATGCAGGTGGCGTCCACGTGGTAGTACTCGCGCTTGACGTCCGGGTAGTCCTCTTCGCCGATCTCGTTGAAGCGGCGGTTCCACAGGTCGTAGACGAACGTCAGGACGTTGGTCTTGCCGACCAGGCCGAGGGTGTTGTCCGAGCCGAGGCCGCGCGCCTTCTTGCCGTGCTTGCGCGCGTACTCGAACGCCCAGCGCAGACAGCGGTCGACCTGGGCGCGGCTGTACAGCATGTTCTGCACCGCGACTTCATGCGGCGTGTCCTTCATCATGATGCCGCCGCCGCCGGCGTACATGTCGCCGGAGTTCTCGCGGACCACGGTGTAGTCGATGTCCTCGGGGCCCTTGTCCTTCAGCGGAGTCTCGACGCCGGGGTAGAGACGCACCGGACGCAGGTTGATGTACTGGTCCAGCTCGAAGCGGAGGCGGAGGAGGAGGCCCTTCTCCAGGATGCCGGGCTCGACGTCCGGGTGCCCCACGGCGCCGAGGTAGATCGAGTCGAAGCCCTTGAGCTCGTCGACGGCCGAGTCCGGCAGGATCTCGCCGGTGCGCAGGTAGCGCTCGCCGCCGAAGTCGTAGTGCGTGAGGTCGAGCGCGAACTGGTGCTTGGCGGCGGCCGCCTGCAGGGCCTTGAGTCCTTCGGCCACCACCTCGGGACCGGTGCCGTCGCCCGGCATCACCGCGATCTTGTAGGTCTTCCCCATTGTTCTCTCCGATGCTGGATGCTTATGCGAGGCGTCGGTGGTCACGCGCCCTCCCCAGCCACGCGCGACTTCACGTACTCGAGCAGGCCGCCGCGGTCGATGAGCTCCTGCATGAACGGCGGGAAGGCCTCGGACGCGTAGGTCTTGCCCTGCGTCGCGTTCTCGACGGTGCCGGCGGCGAGGTCGACCTTGAGGCGGTCGCCCATCTTCGCGTCGGCGGCGGCGGCCGGGCAGACGACGATCGGCAGCCCGGTGTTGATGGCGTTGCGGTAGAAGATGCGCGCGAAGGAGGCGGCCACGACCACGCTGACCCCGGAGGACTTGATGGCGACCGGGGCGTGCTCGCGCGAGCTGCCGCAGCCGAAGTTCTCCTCGGCGACGATGATGTCGCCCGGCCGGACGCGGCTCACGAAGTCGGCGTCGATGTCCTCCATCGCGTGCCTGGCGAGCTCCGCCGGGTCGTTGGTGTTGAGGTAGCGGGCCGGGATGATGACGTCGGTGTCGACGTCCCGGCCGTACTTGTGGACGGTGCCCTCGAAGATCATCGGGAGCCTCCCTTCACGGCGCCGACTTCTTCGGGGGTCGACGATGTGGCCGGTCAGGGCCGACGCGGCGGCGACGTACGGGCTGGCCAGGTAGACCTCGGCGCCGGGGTGACCCATGCGGCCGACGAAGTTGCGGTTGGTGGTCGCCACGGCGCGCTCGCCCTCGGCGAGGACGCCCATGTGGCCGCCGAGGCAGGCGCCGCAGGTGGGCGTGCTGAAGGCGCAGCCGGCCTCGATGAGCGTCTGCATGGTGCCGTCGGCGATGGCGTCGAGGCACACCTGCTGCGTGCCCGGCAGGATGATGCAGCGCACGTCGGGGTGGACCTTCTTGCCGCGCAGGATGCCGGCCGCCTGGCGCAGGTCCTCGAGGCGGCCGTTGGTGCAACTGCCGATGACGACCTGGTCGATGGCGATGTCGCCGAGGTCGGCGGCGGCGGCGGTGTTGCTGGGCAGGTGCGGCTTGCTCACGGTCGGCGGGACGGCGGAGACGTCGATCTCGAGGACGCGCGCGTACTCGGCGTCGCGGTCGCTGGCGAACACCTGGCCGGCGGTGCGCGCCCGGCTGCCCTCCGGCCGGCTCTGCAGGTAGCGCGTCGTCTTCTCGTCGAAGCCGACGATGCCGCTCTTGCCGCCGGCCTCGATGGCCATGTTGCACATGGTGAAGCGCTCGTCCATGGAGAGCGCCTCGATGGCGTCGCCGGTGAACTCCATCGCCTGGTAGAGGGCGCCGTCGACGCCGATCAGGCCGATCGTGTGCAGCATCAGGTCCTTGCCCGTGACCCACGGCTGCGGGCGGTCCGAGTACACGAACTTGATGCTCTCGGGCACGCGCAGCCACACGTGACCCCACGCCATGGCGGCGGCGAAGTCGGTGCTGCCCACGCCGGTGCTGAAGGCGGCCACGGCGCCGTAGGTGCAGGTGTGGCTGTCGGCGCCGATGACGACGTCGCCCGGCGCCACCATGCCGGTGTCGGGCAGCAGCACGTGCTCGATGCCGACGCGCCCGACCTCGAAGTAGTTGACGATCTCGTGCCTGCGGGCGAACTCGCGCATCTTCTTGCTCTGCCCCGCCGCCTTGATGTCCTTGTTGGGCGTGAAGTGGTCGGGCACGAGGGCGATGCGGGCCGGGTCGAAGACCTTGTCGAACCCGGCCTTCTCGAACTCGGCGATCGCCAGCGGCGCGGTGATGTCGTTGGCGAGCGCGAGGTCGATCTTCGCCTCGATGATGTCGCCGGCGTGGACCTCGTCGCGACCGGCGGCGCGGGCGAGGATCTTCTCGGTGATCGTGGAACCCATCAAACCTCCCCTGCAGCCGCGGCGTTGTTGACGGCCCTCACGTAGGCCTTCGCCGAGGCTTCCATCACATCGAAACTGACCGCCTGCCCATTGAACGAGCGGCCGTTGACTTCGACGGCCACGCGCACCTCGGCCAGCGAATCCTTGCCCGACGAGATCGCCCGTACCTGGTAGTCGGCGAGGCTGCCGCTGATGCCCACCGCGTCGTCGATGGCCGCGAACACGCTCTCGACCGAGCCGTTGCTGAAGCTGCGGCCCTTCTTGACCTCGCCGCGCGCCAGCACCTCGACCTGGCTCGTCGGGATGATCGTCGAGCCCGATTGACTGACGAAGCTCGTAAGCGTGAAGTGGTCCTCGCGCTCGCGGATCTCCTCGCTCACCAGCGCCTCGAGGTCGAGCACGGTGACCGCCTTCTTCTTGTCCGCGACGTCCTTGAACCTCTTGAACGCGTCGCCGAGCTCGGCGTCGGACAGCGTGTAACCGAGCTCGGCCAGCTTGGCGCGCAGCGCGTGGCGCCCGCTGTGCTTGCCGAGCACGATGTCGTTGTCGGCGAGGCCGACGTCGGCGGGCGTCATGATCTCGAAGGTCGACGCCTCGCTCAGCACGCCGGCCTGATGGATGCCGCTCTCGTGGGCGAACGCGTTGCGGCCGACGATGGCCTTGTTGCGCTGTACGACGTAGCCGGTCAGCGAGCTCACCAGGCGGCTGGTGCGGGCGATCTCCTTCGTATCCACGCCGGTCTCGCTGCCGAAGTACTCGCCGCGCGTGCGGATCGCCATGACCACCTCCTCGAGGGAGGCGTTGCCGGCGCGCTCGCCGATGCCGTTGACGGCGCACTCGACCTGGGTCGCCCCAGCGCGCACCGCGGCCAGCGAGTTGGCCGTGGCCAGCCCGAGGTCGTCGTGACAGTGCACGCTCACGTGCACCTCGCGCAGCGACGGCGCCAGCCGGTAGAGCTCACGGATGAAGTCGCCGAACTCGAGCGGCAGCGCGTAGCCCACGGTGTCGGGCACGTTGATGGTGGTGGCGCCGCACTGCACGGCGAGGTCCAGCACCTGCGCCAGGAACTCGGGGTCCGAGCGGCTGGCGTCCATGGCGCTGAACTCGACGTCGGCCTCCGGGTGGGTGCGCGCCAGCTCGGCCGACAGGCTCACCATGGCGCGCGTGTCGGCGAGCACCTCCGCCGGCGTCTTCTTGATCTGGTACTGCATGTGCACCGCGCTGGTGCTGATGAACGTGTGGATGCGCGGGACCTCGGCGACCTTGACCGCGTCCCAGCAAGCCCTGATGTCCGCCTCGATGGCCCGCGCGAGGCCGGCGATGCGCGGGCCCTTGACCTCGGTCGCGATCGCCTTGACCGCCTCGAAGTCGTCGGGCGAGGCGATCGGGAACCCGGCCTCGATGATGTCGACGCGCAGCTTCGCGAGCTGGTGCGCGATCTCGAGCTTCTCGGCCCTGTTCAAGGTGGCGCCGGGCGCCTGTTCGCCGTCGCGCAGCGTCGTGTCGAAGATCCTGATGTACCTGGTACTGCTCACGAGTCACCTACACTTCCCAAGGCACGCGTCGTCGTCAGATGGAGCAGCGGATCCGGATGTGATCCAAGGAGATGGCCGTGCAGGCCGCAGGTGTCTACGCATCCCCCCGCGGGGGGAGGAGCAGGAGGCAGCCGAGGAGGGAGAGGTCGCGGGCGCGCACCCCAATGTGGGCCTCCCGGCTGGTCTCGCTTGTCGCACGGCGACGCATGGTCCGGAGAGTCTACGTCAGCCGTGCGCGCGGGCGCAAGCACGCGGGCGGCGGGCCTTCCGGCCCGCCGCCCGCGTGTCACCTACGTCCGGCTGGTGCCCAGACGGCTACAGCTCGACCCGCTTGCCGTCCGCGAGCCCGCAGCTCTCGACCAGCTGCTGGAGCTGCTCCGGCGTGATGGGCTCGTCGATCGTCAAGCCCATCACGGCCTTCGCGTCCTGGACCTCGCGGCCCACGCCCATCTGGCCGATGTTGATGCCGAACTCACCCATCTTGGTGCCGATCTTGCCGATCATGCCGGGCACGTCGGCGTAGCGCAGGAACACCATGTGCGGCGCCGGCTCGATGTCGACGTCCTGGCGGTAGACCTTGACGAGGCGCGGCCGGTGCTTGGGGCCGAGCGTGGTGCCCGAGACCGAGAGCTCGCCGCGCGCGTCGTGGGTGGTGACCGTGATCAGGTTGAGGAAGTCGACGGCCGCCGGCTGCTTGCTCTCCTTGGCGTGGATGCCCCGCTCCTCGGCGATGTTCACCACGTTGACGAAGTTGACGGGGCCGTCGACCTTGTCGGCCAGCACGCCCTGCAGCACGCCAAGCGTGAGGATGCGCGTGTCGTAGCGGGCGATGCCGCCGCCGTAGGCGATCTCGAAGGAATCGACCGGGCCGTCGGCGATCTGCACGATGAGCTTGCCGAGCTGCTCGCAGAGGCCGAGGAACGGCATGAGCTCATCGGCGTCCTCGCCGGGCGCGAGTGGGATGTTGACGGCGTTGCTCGCGAACTCGCCGTTGAGCACCGCCGCCACCTGCTCGGCGATGATCATGCTGGCGCGCAGCTGCGCCTCGACGGTGCTGGCGCCGAGGTGCGGCGTCGCGACCACGCTGTCGTACTTGAACAGCGGGCTCTCGGTGGTCGGCTCCTTGGGATACACGTCGACGGCCGAGGCGGCGACCTTGCCACTCTCGATGGCGCGCGCCCAGGCCTCCTCGTCGATGATCCCGCCGCGAGCGACGTTGACGACGCGCACGCCGTCCTTCATCTTCGCGAACTCGTCGTCGCCGATGAAACCGAGCGTCTCCGCGTTCTTGGGGAGGTGGACGGTGATGAAGTCGGCCTCGCGGTAGATCTTGTCCGGGCTGTCGGCGCGCTCGAGGCCGAGCTCGTGGAACTTCTCGGCCGGCACGAACGGGTCGTAGGCGAGCACGTCCATGCCGAGGCCGCGGGCGTCCTCGGCGACGAGGAACCCGATG
Organism: uncultured Thermoleophilia bacterium; assembly: GCA_963717965.1. Lineage (GTDB taxonomy): Bacteria > Actinomycetota > Thermoleophilia > UBA2241 > UBA2241 > CAIXSE01. Next base: position 231,330 of record CAVQXS010000010.1, read on the forward strand.
CGGCCGAGGCCGATGATGCCCAGGGTCTTGCCGCGCAGCTCGACGCCGCCCTTGCCCCACTTGCCCTTGTTCCACTCCCCGGCCTTGAGGTCGGCGTGGGCCTGCGCGAGGTTGCGCGCGCAGGCCATGAGCAGGGCGATCGTCTGCTCGGCGGCGGAGAGCACGTTGCTCTGCGGCGCGTTGACGACGATGACGCCGCGCTTGGTCGCCTCCTTGACGTCGACGTTGTCGACGCCGACGCCGGCGCGGCCGACGACCTGCAGGTTCTCGCCGGCGGCGACGACGTCCGCCGTGACCTTGGTGGCCGAGCGGATGATCAGGCCGTGATACTCGGGGATGCGACGGAGCAGCTCGTCGGCGTCCCACTCGGTGCCGATGTCGACCTGGAACCCGAGGTCCTCGAGGTACTTGACGCCCTCGGGGGCGAGCTTCTCCTTGACCAGGACTTTCTTCTTGTCAGTCATCTCAGCCACCCCTCAGAGCAGGACGGTGCTCTTCATGAACACCTGCTCGGCGGCGGCCGTGGAGGCGCCGAACTTGACGTCGTATCCGAGCTCGGCGAGCACCATCTCGACGGTGCTGAGGCCGACGATGATGTCGCTGTGGCCGAAGTAGCCGCAGTGGCCGAAGCGGAAGATCTTGCCCTTCAGCGGGCCCTGCCCGCCGGCCAGCCACACGCCCCACTTGTCGCGGGCGATCTTGCCGATCTTGCCGCCGTCGACGCCCTCCGGCACCTTGACGGCGGTGACGGAATTGGCCTCCGGGTCGTCCGGGCCGAAGAGCTCGAGGCCGAGCGCCTTGACGCCCTCCTTGGCCGCACGGCCGAGCACGCGGTGCCGCTCGAACACGTTGGCGAGGCCCTCTTCCCTGATCAGCTCGATGGCCGCGTTCTGCGCGACCATGAGGTTCACGGCCGGCGTGTACGGCGTCTGCGCGGAGTCGCCGGTCATCTTCTTGCGCATGGTGACGTAGTCGAAGTAGAAGCGCGGCGTCGTACACTCCTCGATGACCTTCCAGGCCTTCTCGCTCACGGCGACGTAGGCGAGGCCCGGCGGCACCATGAGCGCCTTCTGGGAGCCGGCGACGCAGATGTCGACGTGCCAGGCGTCCGTCCTGAGGTCGGTCGCGCCGAGGCCGCTGATCGCGTCGACGACGAGGAGCGCCGGCGTCTTCGCGACGATCTCGCCGATCGCCTTGATGTCGTTGACGACGCCGGTGGACGTCTCGCTGAACTGCACGTAGACGGCCTTGATCGCGGGGTCTGCGGCGAGCGCCCTCTCGATGTCCGCCGGGACGGCCTTGGTGCCCCACTCGTAGTCGAGCGCGGTGACCTCGGCGCCCCACGTGGCGCCCAGCTTCTTCCAGCGCTCGCCGAAGTTGCCCATCGACGCGACCAGCACGTGGTCGCCGGCGTTCAAGACGTTGGTGACGGCACTCTCCATCGCGCCGGTGCCGCTCGCGGCGAACACCATGATGTCGTTCTCCGTCTGGTAGATGTACTTCATCCCCTCGACGACCTGCTTGAGGATCTCGGTGAAGCGCGGAGCGCGGTGGTGGATGACCGGTTCGGCCAGGGCCGACAGCACCTCCGGCGGCACGGGCGTGGGGCCGGGGGTGATCAGGAAGCGCTTCTGCATCTTGTCGTCCTTTCTGGGGGCGTTCGGCTGCCAGCTGAGCACCGGCGGACCATCTGAGTAACGATGCAAGAGGGCCATTGTAGAGAACCTGTGCGACCCGTCACAAACGTTGAACATGCAGTCAGGTGCAGTGGCTGGGACAGCGGCCGCCGCCGGGCGGCGAGCCGCGCGGCAGCGTCAGGAGCTGCACCCGGACGCGTGCCGGAGGCCGCGATCGCGAGACGGTGAGCCGCGGCTGCAGGCGCGCCATCCGCAGACGCCGAAGCGGATGGACGCAGCGACACCGGCCGTGCGGGCGCGCGTGACCGGCGGCGGGATCGAACGAGCGGAGGGGAAGCGGAGACGGCTGGTGCGGGCGAGGAGGTCCTGCCTCCCCGCCCGCACCAGCCGTCACGACGGGCGATGTCTCACAGCGCGCATGAGCGGATGATAGCGCATCCCACTCGGCGTCGCTCCCTACAGCTCCACGCTCTTCCCGACGTCGAGGCCGCAGCGGTCGACGAGCTCGCCCAGCTGCTCGTCGGTGAGCGGCTGGTCGAGCGTGAGCGCCATCACCGCGTGGCGCTCGACCGCGCCACGCCCGACCGACATGTTGCCGATGTTCACGCCCCACTCGCCGAGCATCGTGCCCAGCTTGCCCCCGACACCTGGGAGGTCCTCGTAGCGGAGGAACAGCATGCGCGGCGCCGGGCCTATGTCGATGGCGTCGCCGAACACCTCGACGAGTCGCGGCTTGTGCGCCGGTCCGAGTGAGGTCGCGGTGACCGACACCTCTCCCCAGGCTCCCCGAGCCGAGACCGAGACGAGCCGCGGGAAGTCGGTGGCGGCCGGGTCGCCGGCCTCGGTGATGGCCAGGCCGGTCGCGTCGGCGATGATCTGCGCGTTGACCAGGTTGACCTTGCCCTCGACGCGCCGCTGCAGCGCTCCCTGGAGGATCCCCAGCGAGAGGATGCGCGTGTCGTAGTAGGCGAAGCTGCCCCCGTACCACACGTCGAGGGACTCGACGGGACCGTCGGCGAGCTGCACGACGAGCCTGCCGAGCTGTTCGCAAAGCTCCACGTAGGGCATGAGCTCGGCGGCGTCGTCGTCGAGCGCCGCGGGCACGTTGATCGCGTTGCGGACCAGCTCGCCCCTGAGTGCGGCCGCCACCTGGTCGGCGACCATCTCGGCAGCGCGCGCCTGCGCGTCGGCGGTCTGGGCGGCGGCGCGGTCGACGAGGATCACTCCGTCGATGGCCGCCAGGGGACGCTCCGCCGGGCTCGACCCGGCGTCGATCACTACGGCCGAGCCGACGACGGCGCCGGTCTGGATCGCCCGCACCCAGGCCGCTTCGTCGACGATGCCCCTCGCGAAGGCGCTGACGATGCGCACGCCGCGCTTCATGGTGGCGAACTCCGCTTCGCCCACGAGCCCGAGGCTCTCCGGCCGCTCGGCGAGGTGCACGCTGAGGAAGTCGGCCTCGCGACAGACCTCGGTGAGATCGTCCACGCGTTCCAGGTGGAGCTGCTCGACGCCGCCTGACCGCGCTCCGGGATCCCAGCCGATCACGCGCATGCCGAGCGCCTGGGCGGCGTCGGCCACGAGCGGGACCGTATCGTCGAGCCCGATGAGGCCCAGGGTCTTGCCGCGGACTTCCACGCCGCGCGCGAGCCGTTCGGGATGCCCGCCGCCGCCCGCTGCGAGAGTCGAATGCGCACGCACGGTCTCGTGCGCGCAGGCGAGGACGAGAGTCAGGACCAGTTCCGCCGCCGAGACGCAATCGCTCTGCGGCGCGTCGGTGACGATGATGCCGCGAGCCGTCGCCTCGCCCAAGTCGATGTCGTCGACACGAGTGCCGGCGCGGCCGATGACCTCCAGGACGTCGGCCGCGCGGATGACCTCCAGCGGCACGGCCACCGAGGGCCCGGCGATGAGTCCGTGGTAGCCGGGGACCAGACGAGCGACATCGCCTGCATCGCGCTCGCTCACCACGTCGACGTGGAAGCCGTCAGCCTCCAGACGAGCGACGCCCACAGGAGCGAGTCGCCCCGCGACGAGGATCCTCTTCGTGCTCATCTCACGGCTCCCAGGCTGAAGGTCCGGACAGTCAGCAAGGCTAGACCACAGCGCCGGTCGGCGTCCAGTTGCCGCGGACCCTTCCTTTGCCGGAGACAGAACGGCTATGGCGTGCGCCGCGGCCCCAGCGGGAACGCTCTCCTCATGTACCAGAAAGGGAGTGATCGAGAATGAGTCTCAAGGATACCTACTTCATGCCGGTCCTCGCCGTCGACGACATCGAGCGCGCGACGACCTTCTACCGTGACAAGCTCGGCTTTACCGTGCGGGCGGACGAGCGGATGCCCGACGGCGCCATCGTCCGTACCGGCTCGAGCTACCTGCTCATCTACAAGACCGAGTTCAGGCGCGGCGAGAACACGGTCGCCTCGTTCCTCGTCGACGACGTGGAGGCCACGGTCCGCGAGCTTCGCGGCCGCGGGATCACGTTCGAGGAGTACGACCTCCCCGGCCTCAAGACGGAGGACGGGATCGTGAGCATGGGCGAGTTCGGCCAGACCGCGTGGTTCAAGGACAGCGAGGGCAACACGATCGCGCTCTCGACCGACATCAGGGAGCAGTTCAGCAAGGCCGCCTGAGCGGACCGGCAGCGGATCAAGAACCAAGAGGGCCGGGGCGGCCGGGGCGCGAGGTCATGCGCCCCGGCCGCCCCGGGTCCTTCGGGCGAGGTCTGGCTCAGACGTCGATGTCGAAGCCGCCCTCGTCGATCCAGCTCATCATGCCGCGGAGTTCCTTGCCCACGGTCTCGATGAGGTGCTCCTTGCCCTGGCGCTTGAGGGCGTTGTACACGGGCCGGTTGGCCTGGTTCTCGATGATCCACTCGCGCGCGAACTCACCGCTCTGGATCTCGCCGAGGATCTCGGACATGGTCTCCCGCACGTGGTCGTCGATGACGCGCGGGCCGCGCGTGAGGTCGCCGTACTCGGCGGTGTCGCTGATGCTGTAGCGCATCCCGGCGATGCCCTTCTCCCACATCAGGTCGACGATGAGCTTGAGCTCGTGCAGACACTCGAAGTAGGCGATCTCCGGCTGGTAACCGGCCTCCACCAGGGTCTCGAACCCGGCGGTGACGAGCTCCGTGGCGCCGCCGCAGAGCACGGCCTGCTCGCCGAAGAGGTCGGTCTCGGTCTCTTCCTCGAACGTCGTCTCGAGGCCGCCGGCGCGCAGGCCGCCGAGGGCGCTCGCGTAGGACAGCGCCTGTTCGCGCGCCTTGCCGCTGGCGTCCTGATACACGGCGATGAGCACCGGCACGCCCTTGCCCTCTTCGTACTGGCGGCGGACCAGGTGGCCGGGGCCCTTGGGGGCGACCATGCTCACATCGACTGACGCCGGCGGCACGATCTGGCCGAAGTGGATGTTGAAGCCGTGGGCGAACATGAGGGTCGCGCCGTCCTTGAGGTTGGGCGCGACGTCGTTGCGGTACACGACGGCCTGCGTCTGGTCGGGGACCAGCATCATGATCACGTCGGCCTGCTTGGTGGCCTCGGCGGCGGAGAGGACCTCGAACCCGGCCTTCTCGGCGCGCTCGCCGTTGGGGGTGCCCTTGAGCTCGCTGACGACGACGGTGACGCCGCTGTCGCGCAGGTTCTGGGCGTGAGCGTGACCCTGGCTGCCGAAGCCGATGATGGCGACGGTCTTGCTCTGGATCAGGGAGAGGTCGGCGTCCTTGTCGTAAAACATCTGCGTCCTCCTGTGGACGGCCCGCGGGCCGGGGTGCACTCGGAAGGTAGAACTCTACTGTCTGGCGCGGGCGGCGGCAACGTGAGCCCGCGCCGGGGCCCTGGCCGCACCCCGCGTGTTGACCGGCCGGCGCGCTGCGCCGCCTCACTGGTACGTGCGCCCGCCGTGCCGCAGCCAGCCGGAGGCGTGGTCGCCCGACGGGTCGTGATGCGTCCAGTGGATCGTACCGCCCTGTTCGCTCCACTCGTACACGCCGCGGAAGGCGACCGTGTCCCCCACGCGCAGTCCGGAGACCCTCGGGGCGACGTCGATGTTGTGCGCCACGAGCAGGGTCTGCCCGGACGCCAGCCGCAGGATGAAGCGCTGATGCCGGCTGCCCTCCTCGTCGTCGGCGAGCAGGCGCTCGACCGTGCCGACGCCCTCGACCGCGAGGCCGGAGGCGCGGTCGTCGAAGGCCTGTGCCAGTGCCGCATCTCCGGCTCGGGCGGCGGTCGCGCCGGCAGCGTCCGGAGATGGACCGCCGGCGTCGTTCACCAAGCCGCACCCCGCGGCGAGCAGCGTAATCGCGGTTGCAGCGACGATGACCGCCGCGAGCAGCGCCACACCCTGGCCGGGTCTCATGCCCACGCCTGCAGCTCGACGATGTTGCCTTCGGGGTCGGCCACGTACACGAACGTGAGTACGCCGGCGCCCTCGACCTCCGCGGAGGTCACGTCGCCCACGCGGCTCCCGCCGTGCTCGAGCACGAGCCGGGTGGCCGCGGCGACGTCGTCCACCTCGAAGGCGATGTGGGCGATGCCTTCGCGGTTGGCGGCGACGGCGGGCCGGGGCTCGCTCCTGGCGTAGCCGAAGATCTCGAGCGTCGGCCCGCCGTCGCCGTGCCCGGGCAGTCGCAGGTGGACCCCGGTCAGATGCGCGTCCCGGACGCCCGTGCCCCTGTCGAGCCACGCTCCCGAGAGATCGCGGCGAGGCGGCATCGGCTCGCACCCGAAGACGTCCTCGTAGAACGTCGCCAGGGCCTGCCACTCCGAAGCCACGATGCTGGTGTGCCGGTAGCTCGCCCTCATGCCGCTCCCATCCTCGTTCGCGCGCCGAGTATCATCGCGCCGTGAGCACACCATCATCCGACGCGGCGGGCAAGACATCCGCGCACGACTCGGCCTTCGCCGCCGCGTTCGTCGACACCATCTCGGTGGGCGTCGGCATGTTCCCGCTGGGGGCCGCGTTCGGGCTCCTGGTCGTGCAGTCGGGACTGGACTGGTGGTGGGCGCTCATCTTCTCAGTGCTGGTCTACGCCGGGTCCATGGAGTTCCTCGCCGTCGGCCTGGTGGTCGCGATGACGCCGCTGCCGCAGCTCGCCATGACCACCTTCCTCGTCAACTTCCGTCACGTCTTCTACGCCCTGTCCTTTCCCCTGCAGCGGGTGCGCGGCCGTGCCGCGAGGACGTACAGCATGTACGCCCTGACCGACGAGGCCTACGCCCTCACCGCGGGCCGGCCCGGCGTGTCGCTGAGCAGCGCCCGCGTGCTCTGGCTGCAGGCGTTCTGCCAAGCCTACTGGGTGGCCGGCAGCGTCGCCGGCGCGCTCCTGGGGAGCTGGCTGGCGCTGGACCTCGTGGGTCTGACGTTCACGCTCACGGCGCTCTTCGTCGTGCTCGCCCTCGACGCGGCGCGCGTCGAGCGCGACCTGCCGGGCCCGGTGCTCGCGTTCTTCTGCGCGCTGCTCGCGCTCGCCGTGGCCCCCGGGCAGATGCTCGTCACCGGCATGAGCCTGTTCGTGGCGGTGCTGGTCGTCCGCTTCCTGTTGGAGCGGTCAAGGGTCGGCGACGGTGCCTGACACCCTCTACCTCGTCGCCGCGTCGCTGACGATGTTCGCCGTCACGTTCGCCCTGCGCGCCCTGCCCTTCGCCGCCCTGCGGCCGCTGCGGGACTCCGCTCTGGTCGGCTACCTGAGCCGCCACATGCCTGCCGGCATCATGGTCATCCTCGTCGTGTACACGCTGCGCGGCGTCTCGCTGAGCGAGACGCCGTACGGGCTGCCCGAAGCGCTGGCGCTCGTCGTCACCGTGGCCCTGCACCTGTGGAAGCGCAACGCCGTGGCCAGCATCATCGGCGGCACGGCGGTCTACATCGCCCTGGTCAACCTGGTGTTCGTCTAGGTTCGCGGCGAGGCGACGCCGCCGCGGCCGGTCGCGGGGTACGGACCCGGCCGTCATCCCGCGGCGCTCACGACCCGGACGACCGCCTCCAGACCGAGGAACGCACCGTACCTGGCGGCCTCGGCCTCAAGGGCGGACAGCTGCGCGCCGTCGAACGGGTCGAGCAGCACCGTCTCGACGACCACCCGGTCCTTCCTGAGCGTGCGGCGCCAGTGGCCGGCCACCCGCCCGTCCAGCAGGACGACGAGATTGAACAGCGGCCGCTCGGCCGGCGACCACGTCGCACCCGGCCGGGCGAGCACGTGCCTGGTCTCGGAGTAGCCCATGATGTATTCGTCGTAGCCCTGCACGAGGTGGACCACCGGTGATCTCAGGCGCGGCGGCCGCGGCGTCTCGCCGGAGCCGGACCACAGAGTGAGGCCGTCCAGGTCCTCCCGCCGCAGCGACGGGCCGGCCGCCTCGATGCACTCCCCGACCTCCGCCAGCGTCAGGCTCGCCCAGGTGGCGAAGTCCCTGGCCGTCGCCGGCCCATGGCCCGTGAAGTACCGCTTCGCCAGCTCCGCCAGGGCGTCCTTGCGTGACAGCTCGACAGCGCCCGGCGCACGTTCGTCGAGCAGGGCCCAGGTGTGCTGCCTGTCGCGCCGAGCGCCGCTGCAGATCAGGCCCTCGAGCTCGGCGTGCATGAGGATGTACGGAAGCCGCTGGCCCTCGACGGAGACCCCCGCTCGAGTCAGCAGGGTCCCCGCCTCCTCGCGCGTCAGCTGTTCCCCGCCGCGCAGGGCCGCGACCAGCAGCGAGTCCGTGCGCTTCAGCGTGGCGGCGTCGAGGCCGAGTTGACCATGCCGATAGGCGCTGCGCGTCTGCACACGCGGCGCCGTCGCCGTCAGCAGCCAGCGGATGTCGGCCGGCAGCACGAAGTGCCAGGTCGGCCGCAGCACGTGGGTGCGCAGGATCGTCCCGTCGGCGAAGGCCCGTTCCAGGGCGGCGTCGCTCGCTCGCGTCGCGCGCATGCCGACCGCCCACGTGGCCGGGCCGTAGTCCTGCGCCTGGACCGCGCCCAGCCAGCCGACGACGTCCTCGGGATGCGCGAACCGGGCGCCGGTGAGACGCTGCGTCCGCAGCCGGCGGCGGACGACAGCAGAGGCCGCGTCGGCGTCCAGCGCGCTCACCTCCTGGCAGCTCGAGGCGGCGTCCTCAGCCCTCGTCGCCGGTGCCCCAGTGCTCGATGACGTAGTCCATGTCCCAAGTTTACGCGACCGGCGGAAGGCGCGCGCTCCGACAGGCCGCGGCGAGCCGCGCCCCGAGGGTCAGTCGACGAGCATGAAGTACTCGACGAACTCGCGCGCCCTGCCGTCGCCGTCGAGCGTCACGAGCCACAGGTTGTGGAAGGTCTCGGGGCCGTCGGCGTCACTGGTCCGCCTCGGGATACGTGGTCACGGCGCGGACGACGTACAGATCGCCCTCGCGGGCCAGCACCTCGGGCGCGAACGTCCAGGGGATGCCGGACTCCTTCTCTCCCAGCCAGTAGGCGGCGACTTCGTCCACGCCGCGAAGCGGCTCGCGGTACGGCGCCGTGAAGTAGCGCACGTCGCCCGCGAACAGCCGGTCCACGTCGGCGCGGTCGTCGGTCTGCCACGCGTGGCGATAGCCGGCCAGCCAGGCGTCGATGGCGCTCGTCTCGAGCATGGTCTCCAACCTCCTGCGTCGGTCCCTATGAAGGCACTGTGCCCGCATTGAGGAGCGACAAGCTCGTGCCCGCCCGTCGGCCGCGCGCACAAACGCCGAGGGGCGGGCCGGCGATCAGCCGGGCCCGCCCCTCGGCGCACCGTCTCGGCGCAAGGCCCTAGCCGCGTCCACGCCCCATCGCGACCGTCCCCGTGCGCACGACCTCGAGCACCCCGAGCGGCTGCAGCAACTCGAGGAGGGCCTCGAGCTTGTCGTTCGTGCCGACGACGCGCAGCGTCACGGCGCGCCGGTCGACGTCGACGATCTTCGCGTTGAAGATCTCGGCGATCTGCAGCGCCTCGGTGCGCTTGTCGCCCTCGCCGGCGACGCGCACGAGGAGCAGTTCGGCGAACACCGCGTTCCCGGGCTGCAGGTCGCGGATCTTGACGACGTTGATGAGCTTGTGCAGCTGCTTCGTCACCTGGTCGACAGGGTGCTCGTCGCCGTCGATGACGATCGTGATGCGCGAGAGACGCGGGTCCTCACTCAGGCCGACGGCGAGACTCTCGATGTTGAAGCCGCGGCGGGCGAAGAGCCCGGCGACCCGCGTGAGCACGCCGGGCTTGTTCTCGACGAGGATGGAGAGCGTGTGCTTCATGGCTTCTTCCTCCCTCGCCGCGACTGCCCGCCGATCATCTCGGTGATCTCCTGGCCGGCCGGCACCATCGGGTACACGTTCTCCTCGGCGGAGGTCCGGAAGTCGATCACCGCGGGCCGCCCGCAGGCGATCGCGTCGCGCAGCGCCGGCTCGATCTGATCCTTCTCGGTGACCGTCATGCCCACGGCCCCGAACGCCTCGGCGAGGAGCTTGAAGTCGGGCTGCACCTCGACGCAGGTGAACGAGTAGCGCTTGTTCCAGAACAGGTCCTGCCACTGGCGGACCATGCCGAGGTACCCGTTGTTGAGGATGCAGACGACGACGGGCACGTCGTAGCTCACGGCCGTCGCCAGCTCCTGCATCGTCATCTGGAAGCCGCCGTCGCCGCTGATGTCGATCACCGTCCGGTCCGGCTGGCCGATCTTGGCGCCGATGCTGGCCGGGAGGCCGAAGCCCATGGTGCCCAGGCCGCCGGAGCTGACGAACTGACGCGGGTACGTATACGTGTAGTACTGCGTCGCCCACATCTGATGCTGGCCCACGTCGGTGCAGACGATCGCGTCGTGCCCGGTCAAGCGGTCGATCTCCTTGACCACCAGCTGCGGCGCGAGCTTGCCGTCCTTGGGGTCCTCGTAGTGCAGGGGGAACTCGTCCTTGCGCTCGGCGATGCGCGTCAGCCACTCGGCGGTGCGCTCGGGCGACCACTCCATGCCCTCGAGCTCCTTGACCAGCCCGGCGGCGACGTGCTTGGCGTCGCCGACGATCGGGATGAGCGGCGCCACGTTCTTGCCGATCTCCGCCGGGTCAACGTCGGCGTGGATGACCTTGGCGTGCGGCGCGAACGCCTTGAGCTTACCGGTCACGCGGTCGTCGAAGCGCGCCCCGAGGTTGATGAGCAGGTCGCACTCGTGCACCGCGTAGTTGGCGGTGACCGTGCCGTGCATGCCGAGCATGCCCATCGAGAGCTCGTGAGTCTCGGGGAAGGCGCCGAGCGCCATCAGCGTGGTCGCCACGGGCAGGCGGCGCAGCTCCGCGAGCTTGAGGATCTCGGGGGCGGCCTCTGAGGCGATGGCGCCGCCGCCGAGGTACAGCACCGGCCGCTGCGCCTCGTTGATCGCTCTGGCCGCGGCGCGGATCTGCTTGATGTGGCCCTTGAAGGTCGGCTTGTAGCCCGGCAGGTCGAGCCCATCGGCATCGTGATAGGCGAGCTCGCCCAGCGCGATGTCGACGGGGATGTCGATGACCACCGGACCGGGCCGGCCCGTGGAAGCGATGTGGAAGGCCTCGTGGACGATCTGCGGCAGCTCGGCCGGACTCTTCACGAGGTACGAATGCTTGACGATCGGCAGCGTGATGCCGGTGATGTCGGCCTCCTGGAAGGCGTCCGTGCCGATCAGGTCGCTGCGCACCTGCCAGGTGATGGCCACCAGCGGCGACGAATCCAGGTAGGCCGTGGCGATGCCGGTGACGAGGTTGGTGGCGCCGGGGCCGCTGGTCGAGGTGCAGACGCCCACCTTCCCGGTGGCGCGGGCGTAGCCGTCGGCGGCGTGCGCCGCGCCCTGCTCGTGGCGCACGAGGATGTGGCGCAGGTTCTTGGCGTCGTAGAGCGCGTCGTAGAACGGGATCGCGACGCCGCCGGGAAAGCCGAACATGACCTCGCAGCCCTCGTGTTCGAGGGCGGCCACGAGGGCTTCCGAGCCCTTCATCTTCTTGTCTGGAGTCATTGCAGGACTGCTCCCTTCTCCGCACCGGAGACGAGTTTGACGTAGCGGGCGAGGTACCCGGTTACGCCGTCGCGCGGCGTGATGGGCGGCTGCGCCGCCTGTCGCCGCGCGATCTCTTCCTCCGGGAGGTCGAGGGTGAGCGTGCGTGCGGGGATGTCGATGGCGATCGTGTCGCCGTCCCGGACGAGGCCGATCGGGCCGCCGGCGTACGCCTCCGGCGCGACGTGCCCGATGGCCGCCCCGCGCGTCGCGCCGCTGAAGCGGCCGTCGGTGATGAGCGCCACGTCCTTGTCCCGGCCCTGGCCGGCGAGCATCGAGGTGGCGGAGAGCATCTCGGGCATGCCGGGCGCGCCCTTGGGTCCCTCGCCGCGGATGACGAGGACCGAGCCGGTCGCGATATCGCCGCGGGAGATGGCCGCCACGGCGTCCTTCTCGCTCTCGAAGACGCGCGCCGGGCCGCTGTGGCGCAGCATCTCGTCGGCGACGGCGCCCTCCTTGACCACCGCGCCGAGCGGCGCGAGGTTGCCGAAGAGCACGGCGAGGCCGCCGGTGGCGTGCTACGGGTCGTCGACGGGCCGGATGACGGTGTCGTCGAGCGACGCGCGCCCTCGCGACCGCCTCGCCGACGGTGCCGCCGGCGACGCTGAGCGCGGACCCGTCCATGAGGCCGGCGCCGATGAGGCGGTTCATGACCGCCTGGATGCCGCCGGCGTGGTACAGGTCTTCCATGTGATGCGTGCCGGCCGGGGCGATCTTGCAGATGTGGGGCACCTTCGCCGCCACCTCGTTGATACGGTTCAGGTCGAACTCGAGGCCGGCCTCAGTGGCGATGGCGGCCAGGTGAAGCACCGTGTTGGTGCTGCAGCCGAGGCTCGCGTCGGCTGCGAGGGCGTTGCCGACCGCCGCCTCCGTGAGGATGTCGCGCGGCTTGCGGTCCGCGGCGAGCACCTGCATGACCTTCTCGCCGCTGTCCTTGGCGAAGCGGAGGCGCTCGCTGTAGACGGCGGGGATCGTGCCGTTGCCGGGCAGCGCCATGCCGATGACCTCGGCGAGGCAGTTCATCGAGTTGGCGGTGAACATGCCGGAGCACGAGCCGCAGGTGGGGCACGCGTTGCACTCGATGGCCGCGAGGCCCTCGTCGTCCAGCTTGCCGGCCTGGTGCCGGCCGACGGCCTCGAAGACGCTGTTGAGGTCGAGCGTGCGGCCCTCGAGGTGGCCGGCGAGCATCGCACCGCCGCCGACCATGACCGCCGGCACGTTGAGGCGCATCGCGGCCATCAGCATGCCGGGCACGATCTTGTCGCAGCACGGCACGAGCACGAGCGCGTCGAAGGCGTGGGCGATGGTCATCGACTCGACGGTGTCGGCGATGAGCTCGCGGCTGGGCAGCGAGTAGTGCATGCCGAGGTGGTTCATCGCGAGCCCGTCGCAGATGCCCATGACGCCGAACTCCATGGGCACGCCCCCGGCCGAGCGCACACCGGCCTTCACCGCGTCGACGACGCTGCGCAGGTGCACGTGCCCGGGGACGACCTCACTGAAGGCGTTGGCGACCCCGATGAACGGCCTCTCCATCTCGGCGTCGCTCACGCCGAGCGCGCGCAGCAGCGAACGGTGAGGCGCGCGCGCCAGACCCTGCTTGATCTCGTCGCTTCTCACGGGACTCCACTCTCCTCGTCGCCGGCGGACCGGCCGCCCCCGCTGCGGGCGGCGGCCGTGAACCCTAAATGATACCGGAAACGCCGTGCCTGCGGCGACAGACGCGGGCGGGTCCACGCGATTGGCGGCCGGGGCCGGTGGGCATGTACCTCGTGAGTGGCGAGGGGGAGCCGAAGCGTGAGGATATACCCCCCTGGGTATATGCGTCGCAGTCCCCTACCAGCCAGGAGGTTCGCCCATGCAAAGCGTGGAGTACGGCGTCGGCCGTGAGCTCGACGAGTCATACGACGAGGTGCTGCCGCGGGTCGTCGAGGCCCTGAAGGCCGAGGGTTTCGGCATCATCACCGAGATCGACGTCAAGAAGACGATGAAGGAGAAGCTCGGCGTCGACGTCGACCAGCACACCATCCTCGGTGCCTGCAACCCCAAGCTCGCCCACGCGGCCCTCCAGGTGGAGCCCGATCTCGGCGTGCTGCTCCCGTGCAACGTGGTCGTGTACGCGACCGCCACGGGCACGCGCGTCACCGCGGTGAACGCCGGCGCGATGCTCGGCATGGTGGGCAACGAGCGCCTGGCGCCGATCGCCGACGAGGTCCAGTCGGGCCTCGACCGCGTCATGCAGAGTCTGTGAGACAATCTCGGTCAACGGGCAGGGCCAGGACCTGCCGTGCCAAGGAGGAGACCACGTGGCAAGCGAAGTGAAGACCCTGACCGACGCGACGTTCGACACCGAGATCGCCGACGCCGGCACGCCGATCATCGTCGACTTCTGGGCGCCGTGGTGCGGCCCGTGCCGCATGGTCGGCCCGGTGATCGACGAGATCGCCCAGGAGCACAGCGACAAGGTGAGCGTGGGCAAGCTGAACGTCGACGAGAACCCCGCGACCGCTCAGAAGTACGGCATCATGAGCATCCCGACGATCATCCTCTTCAAGGCCGGCGAGCCGGCGAAGAAGGTCATCGGCGCGCGCTCCAAGGCGGACTTCCTGCGCGAGTTCGAGCTGGCCTGATCGCTCGGCCCGTCCGCGCGCGACGGCGCCGCAGAGGGACAGACGACGAGGGGCCCGGCACAGCCGGGCCCCTCGTCGCGTACGTCGGGTGACGCGGCCTCAGGCCGCGCGCGGCTCAGGTGATGGCGTCGCGGCCGCGCTCGCCGGTGCGCGTGCGCACGGCGTCGTCGATCGGCAGCACGAAGATCTTGCCCTCACCGATCTGATTGCTCTTGAGGGAATGGGTGATGGCGTTGACGATGCGCTCGACGTCCTTCTCGAGCACGACCATCTCGACCTTCATCTTGGGATGGAAGCGGTACTCGTGCGCCTTGACGTCCTCGCCGCGCGTGAATCCCTTCTGGACGCCGAAGCCCTTGACCTCGGCGACCGACATGCCTACCACGCCCTCGACCGCCAGGGCCTCAGCCACAGCGTCGAGGTTGTACGGCTGGATGTAGCACTCGATCTTCTTCATGCTCGCCGCTCCTTTCAGCCCGCCGCGCAGGTGACCGGCGGGATGCGCTCAACTGGTCCGCTCGCTTGTGCTCGCGTCGTACTTACCCGGAAGGGGGGCCTCAGACGACGCCGTGATCGAGCATCGTGTCGGCGACCTTGAGGAAGCCGGCGATGTTGGCGCCCGCCACGTAGTTGTCCTTCATGCCGTACGCCTCGGCGGCGTCGGTGCACTGCTTGTGGATGGCCTTCATGATGCCGTGCAGGCGCGCGTCGACTTCTTCCCGCGTCCAGCTCAGACGCAGGCTGTTCTGGCTCATCTCGAGGCCGGAGGTGGCGACGCCGCCGGCGTTGGCGGCCTTGCCGGGCCCATAGAGGAGCTTCTTCTCGACGAACAGGTTGACGCCCTCGGGCACCGTCGGCATGTTGGCGCCCTCGGAGACGAGCGTGACGCCGTTCTTGACGAGGTTCTCGGCGTCCTTGGCGTTGATCTCGTTCTGAGTCGCGCACGGGAAGGCGCACTCGGCCTTGTGGTCCCACAGCGGGTTGTGGCCCAGGGCCTTGTCGACCGGCACGTAGACGGCGCCCTTGAACTTGTCGGCGTACTCGCTGATGCGGCCACGCGTCACGTTCTTGAGCTCGAGCACAAAGGCGAGCTTCTCGCGGTCGATGCCGGCCTCGTCGTAGATGTAGCCGCCCGAGTCGCTCAGCGTGACCGGCTTGCCGCCCAGGTCGAGGATCTTCTCGGTGGCGTACTGGGCGACGTTGCCCGAGCCGCTCACGAGGCAGGTCTTGCCCTCCAGCGTCTCGCCGCGCGTGGCGAGCATCTCGCTGGCGAAGTACACGGCGCCGTAGCCGGTCGCCTCGGGACGGATCAGCGAGCCGCCCCAGTTGCGGCCCTTGCCGGTGAGCACGCCCACGAACTCGCCGCGGATGCGCTTGTACTGTCCGAACATGAAGCCGATCTCGCGGCCGCCCACGCCGATGTCGCCGGCGGGCACGTCGGTGAACTGACCGATGTACTTGCAGAGCTCGGTCATCAGGCTCTGGCAGAAGCGCATGACTTCGGCGTCGCTCTTGCCCTTGGGATCGAAGTTGGAGCCGCCCTTGCCGCCGCCCATGGGCAGCGTTGTCAGTGAGTTCTTGAAGACCTGCTCGAACGCGAGGAACTTGAGGACGCCGAGGTTGACGCTGGGATGGAGGCGCATGCCGCCCTTGTACGGGCCGATGGCGCTGTTCATCTGGATGCGGTAGCCCTTGTTGATCTGGATCTCGCCCTTGTCGTCGACCCAGGGGATACGGAAGAGGAACACCCGCTCCGGCTCGGCGATGCGCTCGAGGATCTTCATCTTGCGGTAGACCGGGTTTCTGTCGAGCACGACCTCGAGAGACTCGGCGACCTCGAGCACGGCCTGATGGAACTCCGGCTCGCCGGGGTTCTTCGCCGTGAGTTCGGCCATGAATTCGTCAACGAATGCGCTCATGTAGTGCCCTCCACGTAGGCGTCTGGGTGATAGGTGGCTCCTTCGGGGCTCCTCACGCGCCTCGCGCGTGCGAACGGGGACGGGGCGCAAGGCGCCCGGAGTATACGCCCTCGTCGGGCACGCCGCAGTTGCCATACGGGCCAAACTTGGCCGGCCATTGTGGTCCACTTGGTACACCGTGGCGAACGGTCACCCGGCGGCGCGCCCGGCGGAGGCTGCCGCGTCTGCCGTGACCGGCGGACGTGGGCTTCCGAACCCGCCATTCCCCTCCGACTTGTCTTGTACATTCGGTACAAGCGACATTCGTCCAGTTGGCTTTCCGTTCGCCCTCATTGACTAAGCGCAGTCGCCCTCCTAACCTATAGTTGGTCACGAGAGAGGCGCCGGGATTCGACCGTTCGCCTCGTCCGCACCGAATCATCGCGCGAGCGCTCCCGCACCTGTGCGCGCCCGCGCCCGGAACGCCAGCGCAGCGCCCGACCCCCGAGGGCGCCAGGAAGGAGTGCACGCATGGCTCTCAGAACGCCCGAGGAGTTCATCCAGAGCCTCGCCGACCTGCACCTGCAGATCTACATGTTCGGCGAGAAGATCGACGACTACGTGAGCCACCCGCTCATCCGCCCCAGCATCAACTGCATCGCCATGACCTACGAGCTCGCGGCCCAGCCCGAGTACGAGGACCTGATGCTGGCCACCAGCCACCTGACGGGCAAGCGGATCAACCGCTTCGCCCACATCCACCAGTCGACCGAGGACCTCTCCAAGAAGGTCAAGATGCAGCGCCTGCTGGGCCAGAAGACCGGCTCGTGCTTCCAGCGCTGCGTCGGCATGGACGCCATCAACGCCCTGTACTCGGTCACCTACGAGACCGACCAGGCGCACGGCACCGAGTACCACGAGCGCTTCAAGAAGTACGTCCAGTACTTGCAGGACAACGACCTCGTCGCCGACGGCGCCATGACCGACCCCAAGGGCGACCGCTCGCTGCCGCCGCACCAGCAGCCCGACCCCGACGTGTACGTGCACATCGTCGAGACTCGCGACGACGGTATCGTTGTGAGCGGCGCCAAGGCGCACCAGACGGGCGCCTGCAACTCACACGAGATCATCGTCATGCCCACCGTGGCGATGCGCGAGGGCGACGAGGACTTCGCCGTCAGCTTCAGCTGCCCGGCCAACGCCGAGGGCGTCTACTACATCTACGGCCGCCAAAGCTGCGACACGCGCAAGTTCGAGGAGTCCGACCTGGACGTCGGCAACATGCGCTACGGCGGCCAGGAAGCCCTGATGGTGTTCGAGAAGGTGTTCGTCCCCTGGGACCGCGTCTACCTGTGCGGCGAGATCGAGTTCTCCGGGGCGCTCGTCGAGCGCTTCGCCGGCTTCCATCGCCAGAGCTACGGCGGCTGCAAGGTCGGCGTCGGCGACGTGCTCATCGGCGCCGCCGCGACCGCCGCCGACATGAACGGCGTCGCCAAGGCCAGCCACATCAAGGACAAGATCATCGAGATGACCCACCTCAACGAGACCCTGTTCTCGTGCGGGCTGGCCTGCTCCTACGAGGGCGTCAAGATGCCCGCCGGCAACTACCAGATCGACATGCTGCTGGCCAACGTCTGCAAGCAGAACGTGACCCGGTTCCCCTACGAGATCGCCCGCCTGGCGGAAGACATCGCCGGGGGCCTCATGGTCACGATGCCGTCGGCGCAGGACCTCGCTGACGAGAAGATCGGGCCCATCGTCGAGAAGTACTTCGTCGGCCAGTGCGACACGCCGACCATCGACCGCATGCGCATCCTGCGCCTCATCGAGAACCTGACCATCGGCGCCGGCGCCGTGGGCTACCGCACCGAGTCCATGCACGGCGCGGGCTCGCCGCAGGCGCAGCGCATCATGATCGCCCGCCAGTCCAACCTGAACCACAAGAAGGAGCTGGCCAAGGCGATCGCCGAGGTCGGCAAGCCGTGGGACAAGGCGAAGGTCAAGGTACCGACCGCGGTCGCCACACACTGACGATGACGGACGACGGCACGCCGGCGGAGGAGCGCGTGAAGGTCGTCTACTGCGGGGGCTGCAACCCGCACATCGACCGCGCCGCCGTCGCCGCCGGCCTGCCCGTCGACGACCCGGACGTGCTCCCGGGGACGACCGTGCACCTCAGCGGCTGTCCCCGCGCGTGCGCGTCCGGACACCAGCTCGTCGCGGAGGGCGGCGGGCAGGCCGGAGCGGACACGGAGGGCGCCCCCGCCGGCCCCGACGGACCACCCGTCGTCGTGATCGCGGGCGAGCTCGTCGACGGCGTGCCCACGCCGTCCCACGAGCTCGCTCCCACCGTAACGCGCAAGCTCAAGGGGTGAAGGGGATGGACTGGAAGACCGACTACGCCGCCAAGCGCACCACCGCCGCCGAGGCAATGCGCTGCGTGAAGTCCGGTGACCGCGTGGTCTTCGCGCACGCCTGCGGCGAGCCGCTCGACCTCGTCGACGCGCTGGTCGCGCGCGCGGGCGAGCTCGAGCGCGTCGAGATCAACCACATGGTCGCGATGGGCAAGGGCGAGTACGCGCGGCCCGAGTACGCCGACGCCTTCTACCACAAGTCTCTCTTCGTCGGCGCCTCGACGCGCGCCGCCGTGAAGGACGGGCGCGCCGACTACATCCCCGTCTTCTTCCACGAGATCCCCAAGCTCTTCTGCGAGGGCTACCTCACCCCCGACGTGGTGCTCGTCCACGTCTCGCCGCCCGACAAGCACGGCTTCTGCTCGTTCGGGATCTCCGTCGACTACACCAAGCCGGCCGCCCAGGTCGCCAAGACCGTCGTCGCCCAGGTCAACGCGAAGATGCCGCGCACCCACGGCGACGCCTTCATCCACGTCTCCGAGATCGACCACATCGTCGAGAGCGAGCAGGACGTCATAGAGCTGCAGCCACCGAGGATCGGCCCCGTCGAGGAGGCCATCGGCAAGCACATCGCCGGCCTCGTCGACGACGGCTCGTGCCTGCAGCTCGGCATCGGCGGCATCCCCGACGCCGTACTGCTCTTCCTCCACGAGAAGCACGATCTGGGCATCCACAGCGAGATGTTCAGCGAGGGCGTCGTCGACCTCTACAACGAGGGGGTCATCACGAACTCCCGCAAGGCGTACCACCCCGGCAAGATGGTCGCCACCTTCCTGATGGGGACGCGGCGCCTCTACGACTTCGTCGACGACAACCCCGTGGTGAACATGCTGCCGGTGAACATCGTCAACGACCCCTACATCATCGGGCAGAACGACCGCGTCGTGGCCATCAACTCGGCCATCCAGGTCGACCTCATGGGCCAGGTCGTCGCCGACGCCATGGGCCCCGACCAGTTCACCGGCATCGGCGGCCAGGTCGATTTCGTGCGCGGCGCCGCCCGCAGCCGCGACGGCAAGGCGATCATCGCCTTGCCGTCCACGGCGAAGAAGGGCGCCGTCAGCCGCATCGTGGCCGCCCTCGCCCCCGGCACCGCGGTCACCACCATGCGCGCCGACGTCGACTACATCGTCACCGAGCACGGCGTCGCGCACTTGCGTGGCCTCGGGCTTCGCGAGCGCGCCGAAGCGCTCATCGAGATCGCCGACCCGGCGTTCAGAGACCAGATCAGGGAGGAGGCGGCCGAGGTGTACGGGGTCGGCCGCCTGCCCCGCCAACCGCTCACCAAGGAGAGCTGAGAGTCATGGAGCACGTCCACAACGAGCCCGAACCGCGCGTCATCTCGTCCGCGAGCGGCCAGCCGGCCGAACTGCGCCGCGTCGAGCGCAAGATGCGCATCCACCGCCAGCCCAAGACCCTGATCACCGGCGTCGGCGCCGTCGACCAGCTGGGCATCGAGGTCAAGAAGCTCAACGGCAGCAAGGTCCTCGTGATCACCGACCAGGGCGTCAGCGAGTGCGGCATGTGCGTCGATGTCGAGCGGCCGCTGGTCGAGGCCGGCCTCAAGGTCGACTTCTACGACAAGGCCGTGCCCGAGCCCCCCATGAGCACCATCGAGGAGATCGTGCGCATCGTCGAGAAGGGTGGCTACGACCTCATCGTCGGCTTCGGCGGCGGCTCGCCTATCGATGTCGCCAAGGCCGCCGCGGTGCTGCCGCACACCGGCGACACCGTGTACGACTACGTGGGCATCGACCAGGTCAAGAAGAAGGGCCTGCCGATCATCGCCATCCCGACGACGGCCGGGACGGGCTCGGAG
The DNA here is from genome assembly GCA_963717965.1 of uncultured Thermoleophilia bacterium. GTDB lineage: Bacteria > Actinomycetota > Thermoleophilia > UBA2241 > UBA2241 > CAIXSE01. Next base: position 251,708 of record CAVQXS010000010.1, read on the forward strand.
TGCACGGCGATCGCGATCTTCGCCAACGAGAAGCTCAACGTGAAGCAGGGACTCGTCAGCCCCTACCTGATGCCGAACGTGGCCCTGATCGACCCCGCGCTCACCGTGAGCTGCCCGCCGAACGTCACCGCCGCCTCGGGCATGGACGCCCTCATCCACAACATCGAGGCCTATATCTCGGTGAACGCCACCATGCACACCGACTCGCTGGCCTACGAGGGCATCAAGCTCATCAGCCAGAGCATCCGTACCGCCGTCTACGACGGAACCAACATGTGGGCCCGCGACAACATGGCCATGGGCTCCATGATGGGCGGCATCGCCTTCGGCAACGCGGGCGTCGGCGCCGTACACGCGCTCTCGTATCCCATCGGCGGCATGTTCCACGTGCCGCACGGCGTCGCCAACACCATGGTCCTGCCATGGGCGATGGACTTCAACAAGCTCGCCTGCCTGCGCTGGTTCCGCCAGTTCGGCGAGGCGATGGGCGAGAACATGACCGGCCTGTCCGACCGCGAGGCCGCCGACAAGACGGTCGCGGCGCTGCGCCTGCTCGCGGACGACCTGAACGTGCCGCAGTACCTCAGCGATGTCGGCATCCCCGAGTCCGCGATCCCGGACCTCGTGGAGGGCGCCAAGACGCAGGCCCGCCTGTGGAACAACAACCCGCGCAAGTTCACGCCCGAGGACATGGAGCAGGTCTACCGCAACATGGCCGTGCGCCCGGGCAGCAAGCCCGTCAAGGAGAAGAAGCCGGCCGCCAAGAAGTAGGCCCGGCGACAGACGCCGAAGGTGACGGCGGGCCGGGCGACCGAGAGGTCGCCCGGCCCGTTCCGTCTCGCAGGCGCGTCCAGATGGCCCATCCCGGGCCGCACCGGGCGGGCACGGGACGGCGGGCCGGCTACAGGCCGGGCGCGGCCGGGACGGCGGCGGTCACCCGGCTGCCGTGCGGAACCACCAGGCAGCGGGCGCCGGCGCCGGCGCGGTCGAGCGCCGCGCGCACGGCGGCATCGACGGTCGCGAAGGGCGTCATGCACATGCTGCGCACCACGTCGTCCGGGAACTCCGACACCAGGTAGACGTCGGCCCGCGCCAGCAGCCCGGCGATGGCCGCGGCCTTGTGGCCGCCCAGAACGAACTCCTGCTGGATGCGGTCGATCAGGACCTGGGGGCTCCCCATGCCGCGCATCCAGTCCTCGAAGACCTTCTGCCCGAAGCCCTCCCGGCAGCGCGCGACCAGGACGATGACGCCGCCGTCCCGCACGGCCCCGCCGACGTTGTCCAGCGTCTTCTGCGCCTGGTACAGGTTGATGTCCTTGGGCCTGCCGCCCGGCGAGGCGATCACGACGTCGGCCGCCTCGGGGATGCGCAGGTCGCAGCGCCGGTCGTAGATCGCTGCGCCGGCCCGGTGCGCCTCGAGGTAGTGCCCCGCGACCGCGCGGATGATCCGCTTGTCCTCGTCGAGCAGCACGTTGAAGATGAAGTCGATGCCGATCATGCCGCCGGCCTCGTCGATGTCGTCGCGCACCGGGTTGCCGTCGATGATCCCGGCGCGCGCGGTGGGCGCCAGCATCATGCTGTGGTTGTCGCGGATCGCGGCGTAGGAGCAGAGGCCCGGGACGACCGCCTTGGCGCCGCCGCTGAAGCCGGCGAAGTAGTGGTACTCGATGTTGCCGGTGCAGATGCGCAGGTCGGCGTCCAGGTAGGGCGCGAAGACCTCGAGCCGTGTGCCGCGGCTGGTCGTGCCGACCGGCACGCAGCGGGCGGCGTCCAGATCGATCAGGCGCACGCCGCTGGCGGCCACCTCCGCCCCCACCAGCTGCTCGCGCTCCTCGCCGGTGTGCTGCCGGTGGCCGCCGAGCGCGAAGAGGACGCTGACGTCCTCCGGCGCCAGCGGGGCGAGCTCCTCGAGCAGCGCCGGCAGGAAGCGGTACGAGGGGCACGGCCGCGTGACGTCGCTGACGACGATCGCGGCCGTGCGCGCCGAAGCCGCGAGCTCGGAGAGGCGCGGCGTGCCCAGGGGCGAAGCGAGCGCCCGCCGGATCTCGGTCTGCTCGTCGAGCGCGGACGGCGCGGCCGGCGGGGGCACTTCTTCGCCCAGGCCGCAGCCCGGACGCACGACGTCCAGGAGCGCCGCCTCGGGCAGGTCGAAGTCGAGCTGCCCGTCGCCGTACGGGATCGAGAGCTTCACTGCGGGCACTCCCCTGCCGTCAGCCGAAGCGGGCGGCCGAGGCCTTGAGCGCCTCGACGACCGGCATCGGCTTGCCGCTCAGGAACTGGACCATGGCGCCGCCGGCCGTGCACACGTAGTCGAAGCGGCCGGCGAGGCCGAAGCGGTTCATCGCCGCGACGCTGTCGCCGCCGCCGAGCGCGCTGAAGGCGGCGGACTCCGCCATCGCCTCCCAGATCGCGCGCGTCCCGTACTCGGTCTCCGGCTGCTCGAAGACGCCCGCCGGGCCGTTGACGAACACGGTGCCGGCGGCGGCGATGCGCCGCCGGTACTCCTCGACGGCCGCGTGGCCGAGGTCCACGAGCTGGGCGTCGACGGGCAGTGCGCTGGCGGCGACCTCCGTGCGCGCCCCGTCCTCGACGTACGCGAGGTCGACCGGCAGCACGATCCTGTCGCCGTGCGCGGCGAGGATCGCCTTCGACTCCTCCACGTACTGCTCCAGCTGGCTCGCCCTGATGAACTCCATGGAGGGAACGCCGATGTCGACGCCGCTCGCCGCCAGCATCACGTTGGCGACCAGGCCGGCGGTGAGGACCGTGTCCACCACGCCGTCGCGCAGAGCGGCGGCCATCATCGGGAACGCCTCCTGGATCTTCGTCCCGCCGAGCACGAAGACGCAGGGGCGGGCCGGGTCCTCGCGCAGGCGAGCCAGGTTGGCGTACTCCCTCTCGAAGAGCCGGCCCATCGCCGACGGCAACAGCTCCTCGAAGCCGACCAGGGTCGGCTGCGAGCGGTGCGCGGCGGCGAAGGCGTCGCAGACGTAGAGGTCGGCGAGCGGCGCCAGCTTGCGCACGACGAGCGTCTTCGCCTGGTCTTCAGGCGACAGCTCGAGCTTGCGCTCGAACAGCGTGAGCTCCTCGCCGCAGAAGCGCACGTTGTCGAGGAGCAGGACGTCGCCGTCCACAAGCTGGCCGACGGCCTCGCGCGCGGCCGGCCCGCAGACGTCGTCGATGAAGCCGACGGGCCGGCCGGTGAGCTCGCTCATGACCGCGGCGTGCGGCTCCGTCGAGGCGTAGTTGTGGTACTCGAGGTCGCCGCCCTGATGCGCGAGCAGCACGACGCGGGCGCCGGCCTCGGCCAGCTCCTTCACGGTCGGCGCGCAGCCCTCGAGCCGCGTGATGTCGCGCAGCCCGCCCGTCTCCGGGTCGAGCGGCGCGTTGATGTCGACGCGGCACAGGACGGTCTTGCCGCCCCAGGCGAAGTCGTCGAGCGTGTGGATGCCGTACTTCACGCGCGGCCGACCGCCTAGGCCAGGCCGAGGTACTTGTTGGTGAGGCCCACGGCCTCGAGACGGTCGGTCTGCAGGCTGAGCGCGGCGCGGATGCCGTCCACGGTCTCGGGGATCACGACCGACTCCTGCGGGATGTTGATGGCGAACATGAACTCGCGGCCGCTCTTGGCGATGGTCTCGTCGAAGACGGCGATGTCGTACATGTCGGCGCGCTTGTTGCCGAGGTCGCGGGCGTAGCGGAAGAGCGCCGCGTTGCTGTTGAAGCCGTCGGCGATCTTGACGTTGCGGATGCGCGGGTGCGCCTCGAAGAGCTCGAGCGCCCGCTCCTTGCTGATGTCGCCCTTGGTGGTGGCGATGACGTTGATGATGTGGCCGTGCGTGGTGGGCACGTGCACGAGCAGGCCGGTGGCCTCGATGTGCGGCATGATCGTCATGAGGTCGACGCGCCTGGTGGTTCGGCACCGGCTCCACCTGGGCGACGTCGACGAGGCCGCGGTGCGTGTCGCCGGGGTCGGCGACGCGGCGCACGATGGTGACGATGACGCGCTCCACGCCGACCTCGCGGTCGAGGCAGTCCACGGCGCGGATGAGGCCGGTGGTGTTGCAGCTCGTGAGCTTGAGGTAGTCCTTGCCGACGCCCTTCTCGTAGTTGGCGTAGCCGTGGAAGAAGACGTCGACGATGTCGTTCTTCTCGCCGCCCTGGAAGATCGCCTTGACGCCCTTGGCCTGGTAGAGCTCCTTGTTCTTGCGGCCGACGCCGCCCGGCGAGGAGTCGAGGACGATGTCGACCTTGCCGAGGAGGTCGTCCATGGTGCCGGTGACGGGGATGCCGATCGCGTCGAAGGCGGCCTTCTGGCCGGCCTCGACCACGTAGAGGTCGTAGGGCATGCCGGCCTCGCAGAGGGCGCGCGTCGAGAGCGTCGGAGCGACGTCGACGACGCCGACGAGCTCCATGTCCTCCTGGAGGGCGACGCCGTCGGCCAGACGCTGACCGATGACTCCGTAGCCCACCACACCCACTCTTGGCTTCGCCATGATCTTCGCTCCTTGCGACTCGTTGCGGCGGTCAGTGACCCAGCTCCTTCTCGACGACACCGATGGACTCGTCGAGGACGCGCACGACGGTGTCGATCTGCTCCTTGCTGATGATGAACGGCGGCGCGACGGCGTGCACGTGGCCGCCGCCCAGCAGGCGCACGAAGACGCCGCGCTTGAAGGCCTCGTCGCGGATCTTCGCGGGGACGCCCTGCGCCGGCGCGAACGACTCGCGCGTCTCCTTGTCCTGCACGTACTCGATGCCGGCGACCAGGCCGACGCCGCGCACGTCGCCGACGATCGGGTGCGCGAGCAGCGTGGCGAGGCCGTCCTGCATGTACGGACCGAGGTCGGCGCAGCGCTGCACCAGGTTCTCGCGCTCGACGATCTCGAGGTTGGCGATGCCGGCGGCGCAGCAGAGCGGGTGACCCATGTAGGTGGCGCCGCTCATGAACGCCTCTCCGGGACCGCCGAGGAAGGCGTCGAACACGTGGTCCTTGGCGCCGACGGCGCCGAGCGGCAGGTAGCCGGAGGAGAGGCCCTTGGCCATGGTCACGAGGTCGGGGTCCGAGCCGAACTGCTCGAAGCCGAACCAGGTGCCGCTGCGGCCGAAGCCGGTGATGACCTCGTCGTTGATGACGAGCACGTCGTTGGCCTTGCAGATCTCGTTGACCATGGGCCAGTACTCGGGCGGCGGCGGGATCACGCCGCCGGTGCCGATCATCGTCTCGCCGAGCATGGTGCCGACGTTCTCGGGACCGTAGAAGGTGATCTCCTGCTCGACCTGCCTGGCGCATTCCATCTTGCAGTCGTCGCCGTAGGTCTTGTTCCAGGCGCAGCGGTAGCAGTACGGGGCGCCGAGCTTGATGAAGCCGGGCAGCAGCGGCTCGAACTTGGCGCGGTTCACGGTGAGGCCCTGGGCGCTCACGGCGGTCATGGTCGTGCCGTGGTAGGCACGGTCGCGGAACATGACCATGTACTTGGTGCCCTTGCCCTTGTTGCGCCAGTACTGGCGCGCCATCTTGACGGCGGTCTCCACCGACTCGCCGCCGCCGAGCGTGAGGAACACGTGGTTGAGGTCGCCGGGCATGTGCTCGGCCACCTTGGCGGCGAGCTTGATCGCCGGCTCGTTGGCGATCTGGAAGATGTGGTAGATGGCGAGCTTCTCCATCTGCGCCTTGATGGCGTCGTGGATCTCGGTGCGCCCGTGGCCGACGTTCACGGTCCACAGGCTGGCGAAGGCGTCGATGTACTCGTTGCCCTCGGTGTCGTACACGAGCGCGCCCTCGGCGCGCTCCATGATGACGGGCTTGAGGCCCTTCATCTGCGTGAACGGCGGCCAGAGGTGCCCGAGGAAGTCCTGCTGCAGCTCGCCGTCCGCCCGTTGCTCCTGGTCCGTCATGAGTCCTCCCATACCGCCGGCATCCACCCAGGTGGAAACTAGGCGGTCACCGCTTGCATGTCAACTCCCTGTGACGCCGCAGACAGCGGCGAGCGCGTCCAGTTGGGCGTCGCTGAGCGCCGGCCGCCAGCCGGCGCGAGCCGCGAGCCGCGCGGCCGCCTGCTCGCGGGCGGCCGCGACCTCGTCGCGGCCCTCCGCCTTCCAGGCATCGTAGGTGGCACGCGTCGAGATCGCCGGCGAGAAGTGCTCGCCGGCGCGGACGCGCCGCCGCGTCTCCTTCTCGCCCAGGAAGTGCCCGCCGATCCCGACGCGCGCCACCATGTCGCCGAGGATCTCCTCGTGGGAGATGGTCACGTCGCCGAGCAGGCGGCGGATCATGCCGGCGATCTCGCAGTCGATGACGATCTGCGGCAGGTAGAGCGTGTTGGCCGAGTCGATGACGCCGATGCCGCCGCTGAGGACGTCGGCCCCGGCGGCGCACGCCGCGAGCGCCTTGAGCGCCTTCTCGTACCCCGCCTGGATGCCGGCGTATTTGGCGTCCGTCGCCATGCCGGGCACGGTCACCGGCACGCCGAGCTCGTGACCGACCTCGACGCAGGCGGCCGCCATGAGGCCGGCCTCCGGCGACCCGTAGGAGACGCTGCAGGAGCGCATGTCCATGGTCGAGCCCGAGGGGCCGAACAGGAGCCGGGCGCCGGGCGCCAGCGTCTGCAGCGCGGTGGCGACGCCGAGGAACTCGGCCACCGCCAGCGTGATCGTGGAGGCGACCGTCACCGGCGCCGTCGCGCCCGCCATGGGGACGGTGTACACCTCGATCGGGCACGCCGTGAGGCGGCGAGCTCGGCGTGGAAGTCGAGCAGGGCGCCGTCGACCTGGAGCGGCGAGGCCGCCGTGAGCAGCGTGCTGAAGCGGGGACGCTCGCGGAACGCGTCGAGATCGCCGGCGACGATCGCCGCGATGCGCAGCAGGGGCTCGACCTGCGACGGGCAGTCGACGAACGTGACGTGCTTGTCCGACTCGTGAGGACGGTGTAGTAGCCGACGAGCTCGCGGATCTCGACCGGGACGTCGTTCGCGGTCACGATCGTCCAGATGACGTCGACCTCCGCCGAGGCGTCGAGGAGGGCGGTCGCCGCGCGCAGGTCGTCCAGGGTCGACGGCCGCCGGACGCCGGTCTCGTCGTCGAGGACGAAGGCGCAGCATCCCGAGGAACAGAAGTGCGGCGGCTCGCCCTCGGCCAGCAGCACGTCCTGCGCCGGCGTGGCGCCCGCCATGAGCACCTCGCGGGGACAGCGCGCGACGGCCTCGCGCACGACCGCCCGCGGGAAGCGCACGACGCCGGTGCCCGCGTCCACGTCGGCGCCCGCGGCGGCGAGCGCCTCGAAGGCGCGCGTGCCGCTCATGCGCATGCCCACGCGCTCGAGCGTGTCGAGCGCCTCGTCGATGACGAGTGCCTTCTCCGCGTGGCTCAGCCACGTCGTGCGTGCCCGCATCGACGTCCTCCACTGTCGCTGTTGAGCTTGATATCCGGGAGAGCCGGGGCGCGCGAGGGCGCCGGACGGTGGCCCCGAGCCGTCAGGCTCGTCCCTCGGGACCGCTTATACCTTGGCAGTCACCGTCGGCGTGTCCGACAGCAGCTTCTTCGTGTAGTCGGCCTGTGGGTCGTCGAGCACCGCGTCGACGAGCCCATACTCCACGATACGCCCCTCGTTCATCACCGCGACCTCCTGCGAGATGCTGCGCACCAGCGCGAGGTTGTGCGTGACGAACAGCATCGACAGGCCCATGTCGCGCTGCAGTGCAGCGAGCAGCTCGATGATCGCCGCCTGCACGGAGACGTCCAGCCACGACGTCACCTCGTCGCAGATCAGGACCGTCGGCTCGGCCGCCAGGCTGCGGGCGATGGCCAGACGCTGGCGCTCGCCGCCGGACAGCTGGTCCGGGTAGCGGCTCAGCAGGGACGAGTCGAGCGCCACCTGCTCGAGCGCCTTCACCATCCGATCCTCCATCTCGCTGCGCGACAGGTCGAAGAAGACCTTCAGCGGCTGCGACAGGATCTGAGCGATCGTCTTGCGCGGGTTGAGCGAGCTGTAGGGGCTCTGGAAGATGTACTGGATCGCCTGCCGGGTCGCGCGCGAGCGGCCGCGCGCGTCGCGCGCCAGCGGCTTGCCCATGAACTCGATGTCGCCGACGATCTTGTGCGGATGCAGGCCGGCGATGCAGCGCGCCAGGGTCGTCTTGCCGGACCCCGACTCGCCGACCAGCGACAGGCAGCGGCGCTCGCTGAGGCTGATGGTGATGTCGTGCAGCGTCTCCTTGTGCTGGTAGTAGGCGACCACGTTGCGCACGCTGATGATCTGCGACACCTCCGCCGCGCGCTCGGAGAGCGATTTGTCGCGCAGGTGGATGTCGTCCGTGTAGCGTTGCGCACCGACCTCCTCGTAGCGCCAGCAGCGGACGCGATGGCCGGGGCTCACCTGCTCCACCGGCGGGAACTCCTCCGTGCACTTGTCGATCGCCCAGTCGCAGCGCGGTGTGAAGGCACAGCCGCTGGGCCGCTGGCCCGGGCGGGGGGCCCAGCCGGGGATGCCGCGCAAGGCGCGTTCGCCGGTGATGTCGGGGATGGAGGCGAGGAGCTTGCGCGTGTACGGATGATGGCCGGCGTCGAACAGCTCATCACGGGTGCCGATCTCGACCACCCTCCCGGCGTACATGACGGCGATGCGGTCGGCCAGGTTGGCGACGACCGCCAGATCGTGGGTGATGTAGAGCGCCGCCACTCCATACGACCTGGTGAGGTCGCGGACCGTGTCCAGTACGTGCGCCTGGGTGGTCACGTCGAGGGCGGTGGTCGGCTCGTCGAGGACGATGACCTTGGGCCGGTTGGCGAACGCCATGGCGATGGCGACGCGCTGCTGCTGACCGCCGGAGAGCTGGTGCGGATAGCGCCGCAGGAACGCCTTGTCGGACGGCAGCAGCACCTCGGCCATCATCTGGGCCAGGCGCGCCTCGCGATCCGCGGCCGAAGAGCCGAAGCCGTGCACCTCCAGGATCTCCATCAGCTGCTTCCCGATGCGCAGCGCCGGGTTGAGCGCCGCCGATGAGTCCTGCGGCACGTAGCTGATCGCCCCGCCGCGGATGCCGCGCAGGGCGGCGGGATCCATCGCCAGGATGTCCTGCCCGTCGATCTCGACGTGGCCGCCGGCGATCTTGGCGCCGCGGCGTTGGTAATCGAGGAGGCTGGTGCCCACGGTGGTCTTGCCGGAGGCCGACTCACCGACGAGGCCGAGGACCTCGCCGCGGTGGATCTCCATCGAGACGTCGTCGTCGATGTCGACGCCCGAGGGGTCGAGGACGATGCGCAGGCCCTCGACCTTGAGGACGAGCTGGCGTTCCTCGGCCTGGGCGGTCGCCTGTGCTGTAGCCTCCTCCATCACTGCACCCCCGTGTCGCGTTCGATGCCGATGAGCGCGCGACCGAGTCCGTCCGCGATCAGGTTGGTACCGATGGTCAGGATGCCGATGAGGAGCACCGGCACGAACACCGGCCACGGCTGGATGACGATGCCGATGCGGTTCTCGTTGATCATCAGGCCCCAGTCGGCCGCCGGCGGCTGCATGCCGAAGCCGAGGAAGGAGAGCGCCGCGATGAGGCCGATGGAGTAGGTGAGCCGCAGGCCGAACTCCACCAGCAGCGGGCTGGTGATGCTCGGCATGATCTCGTTGAAGAGGATCTTCCAGCGCGCGATGCCGAAGGCCTCGGCGGCGCGGATGAAGTCGCGCTGGGAGACTTCGAGTGTGGCGGCGCGTGCGACGCGGGCGATGCGCGGCGCGTGCGAGATGCCGACGATGAGCACGATCAGCCAGAGCCGCGGTCCGAGAATCGAGACGAAGAGCAGCGTCAGGACGATCTGCGGGAACGCGAGGACGACGTCCAGGATGCGCATGACCGACTCGTCGATCCAGCGCCGCGCGTACCCGGTGATGAGCCCCAGGGTCACGCCGAGCGCGAGGCCGATGGTGGTGGCCGCGAGGGCGAGCAGGATGACGGTACGACCGCCGTAGAGGATGCGCGTGAGCACGTCGTGGCCGATGTAGTCGCTGCCCAGCCACATCTTGGGGATCGACGGAGGCGAGAACGGCGGCGCCACGAACTCCGTCGGCGAGTACGGGGCCACCCAGGGGCCGACGACGGCGAGCAGCACGATGGCGCCGAAGATGCCGACGCCGATCTTGGTGCGCCCCATGCGCCACGCCTCGCGAAGCGTCATCAGCCACTCGGAGTGGCGGCGCTCGCCTTGGACGACCGGCGGCTCGACGAGCTCGGAGTCGTTGACTCTGATCTCTGGGGTACTCATCGCAGGCCCGTCCTGAGTCGTGGGCTGACGAGGATGGTGAGGATGTCGGCGGTGAGGTTGGCGAGCACGTACACGGCGGCGATGATCAGACAGATCGCCTGCACCATGGGCATGTCGCGGTTGGCGACCGAGTCGACCAGCAGCGAGCCCATGCCGGGGAAGGCGAAGAGGTACTCGACCACGACGACGCCGCCGGCCAGCCAGGCGAGGTTGAGAGCCGTGACCTGGAGCGCCGGAGCCAGCGCGTTGGGGACCGCGTGCCGGTTGAGCACGAGCCGCTCGGGCAGCCCCTTGAGGCGCGCCATCATCACGTATTCACTCTCCAGCACCTCGATCGTGCTGGCACGCAGGATGCGGGTGATGTACGGCGCCACCGCCAGCGTCAGCGTGAGCGCGGGCAGGATGAACAGCTCGAGCTGCTGGACGATCGGCACGCCCGAGTCCACGCGCGACACCGCCGGCAGCACCTTGAACACCTGGGTCGCGAACAGGAGCACCAGGAGGATGCCGATGACGAACTCCGGCAGCGCCGCCAGCGACAGGCTGCCGACGGTGACGGTGACGTCGAACTTCGAATCTCGTCGCAGCGCCGTGAGCGAGCCCAGGAGCAGCGAGACGGGCACGCTCACCAGAGCCGCGATGAACACCAGGATGAAGGAGTTGAGGACGCGCCGGCCGAGCAGTTCGGTGACCGGGGCATCCTGCGCGAGGGAGTTGCCGAGGTCGCCGGTGACGACGCCGCCGAGCCAGTTCAGGTACTGCGTCGCGACGGGCTTGTTGAGGCCGAGCTGCTCCCTGAGGGCCTGGTACCGTTCAACGTTCGCCGCCTCCCTGCCGAGGATCGCGCGGGCGGTGTCACCGGGGAGCGCCTGCGTCGCGACGAACACGACCACCGAGACCAGGAACAGCGTCAGTACCCCGAGACCGATCCGGATGAGGATCAGCTTCAGAAGCGGGGGCATCGGGCGCCTCTCCCTCTTTCGGTTCTACTGTTCATGATGGCTGCCTCTCGCGCGGGAACTACAGGGAAGCCACGGTCGCACGGTCGCCGCGATCGAAGTCACGACCGACCGGCGTCGAGGTGCACTCGGTGCCGCACCGGACGACCCGGCCGGGACCGGCGACGAGCGCGGAAAGCGCCGGCCGCCGGTCCCGACGAGGGTGCTCCGTCTTACACGAAGTAGACGTCCTTGAAGTACATCCGGCCGACCGGACCGCCGAGCTTGTCCAGCTTGTAGCCGGTGGTCGTCTTGGAGTAGGCGTCGACCTGGTTACGCCACGCCCAGACGATGTAGCCGCCCTGATCGAACTCGATCTGCTGGGCCTGGCTGATGAGCTCGTTGCGCGCCGCGTCGTCGACCGTGGTGAACGCCTTCTTCACCAGGGACAGCCACTCGGCGTTCTGCCAGTGCGTCTCGTTGTACGGAGCATCGGGCATCGTGCCCTGGCTGGCCTGCGCCAGGAAGCCGCGCGTCGCCCAGAAGTCCTGCGCGAACGGCCAGGTCAGGTAGTCCTTGCCGTAGAAGACGCTCGCGTCGACCTTCTTGAGGTTGACGGTGACGCCGGCGGCCTTGGCCTGCTCGGCGAACACCTGGGCCGCCGCGACCTCGTCGCCGCCCAGCGCGCCCTCGGAGGTGACGAGCTCGACCGTAAGGTTGTTGTCGTAGCCGGCCTGCTTGAGCAGGGACTTGGCCTGCTCGAGGTCCTGCACGCGCTGCTCGAGCTGCGGCGTGCCGGCGTCGTACCGGGCGTACATGTCGTTGGCCACAGCGCCCAGGCCGCTGTAGGCCTGGTCGATCATCTGCTGGCGGTCGACGATGAGGCGGAACGCCTGCCGCACGCGCACGTCGTCGAACGGCTTGACGTCGATGCGCATGGTGAACGGGCGCCACGCGCCGGTCTCGGCGTTGAGAAGCGCGAGCCCCTCTGTCGCCTCGATGACCTTGGCCTGGCTCTTCGGCAGCTGGGACATCGCCTGGATCTGGCCGCTCTGCAGCGCGTTGATGCGCGCTGTGTCGTCGGCGAACTCGATCATGGTGAGCGTGTCGACGTTGGGCGGCCCGTCCCAGTAGTCGGCGAAGGCATCCCACTTGAACTGCTCGCCGGGCTTCATCTCGACCATCTTGAACGGGCCGCTGCCGATGGGAGCCTTCGGGTCGAAGCCGACCGGCACGATCTTGCAGCTGCGTTCCGCCAGGTTCTCGGCCAGCAGCACGTTGGCCGTCGAGAGCGTGATCTCGACCGTCTTCTCGTCGATCTTCTTGGTGCCGCCGGGAGTGACGCCTGTGAGCGCGGCGGCACCGACCTTCGGGTCCTTCGGGTCGACGATGCGGTCCATGGAGTACACGACGTCGTCGGCGGTGACGGGCTTGCCGTCGTGCCACAGCACACCGTCGCGCAGTTTGACCTGCCAGACCGTACCGTCGGCGTTGGGCTCGATGGTCTCGGCCAGCAGGTTAGTGAGGTTCATGTCGAAGTCCCAGGCGGTGAGGCCTTCGTACATGATGTACTGGATGGCGATGTCGGGCTCGTACGAGCCGGTGTGCGGGTCGGCCGTGTCCTTGGCCGAGCCGCCGACGATACCGACCATGAGGTCGCCGCCCTTGTTGGGCGTGCCGGCCGCCGATGCCGAGCTGGTGGCGGTGGTCTCACCGCCGCCGCACGCGGAGGCGATCGGCCCGAGGGCTGCGACCCCTCCGAGCGCCACCGCCCCCTTGAGGAGGCTCCGGCGCGTCACGCGCTTGTTGGAGACCTCCCAGATGAAGCCCTGGTCGTCACTGCTCATGAAACTCCCCCTTCTGACGCCTAGCGACCGCCCCGGCGCGGCGGTCATACCGGCGGACCGTCCCCGAATCGGTCCGTTTGCTGCGACTGGGCAGGTCCGTGAAGGCGACCTCCCCGTAGACTCTGTTGGCGCTGGCCCGACCTACGAGCGACGACTCGGGAATGACAATTATCCGCCCGGGTGGGTTACCACCATGGACTGCACTTTAGGAACCACCGTGCCACGTTGTCAAGCATTCGCAACGGACGGAGCCTACCATCCCACTCCCGCTACGGCAAGGGTCTTCGTGCAGGAATCACAAGCAGAAGAGGCCTGTCGCCTTACCTTGACGAACGATAGTGCTGTTTCCGCTGTCGTTCCCTACCGGCATCGCGTAAAGTGATTACCATCGTGCAAGAATGCAGGGCCCAAGACCGCCCGCACTGGATAGAGTTGCCGACGACCGCATCGGAAGCATCATGAGCATCCTGAACAGAGACAGCAGGCCTTCAGACCACCCGGTGCGCCGAAGCATCTACCGCGACGTCGTCGCCGGTGCGACCCTCGGCGCCGCCCAGGTCGGCAACGCCATGGCCTACACGATCCTGGCCGGCGTGCCGCCGGTGCACGGCCTGTACGCCAGTATGGTCGGCACGCCCGTGGCCGCGCTCACCGCGAGCTCGCAGCGCATGGCCGTCGTGCCGACCGCCGCGCTGTGCCTGGCCGCCGGCGGCGCCCTGGCCGCCCTGCCGCCGGACCAACGCTCGTCGGGCATCGTCGTGCTCGCCGTGGTCACGGGCGTGCTGATGCTCGTCGCCGGCCTCCTGCGCGCCGGCTCGCTGGTCCGCTTCGTCTCCAACGCGGTGATGGTCGGGTTCATGGCCGGCGTCGCCACGCAGATCATCCTCGGGCAGCTGCTCGCGCTCACCGGCTTCTCCAGCGCCTACGAGAACAAGGTGGCGAAGGCCGCGGACATGGTCGTGAACATCCACCACATCGACGTCGCCACGACCCTCGTGGGCGCCGTGACGGTGGCTCTCATCCTCGCCATGCGCCGGACGCGGCTCAAGCTGTTCGCGATGGCGACCGCCCTGGTCGTGGTGTCCGTCGTCGTCGCGCTCCTCGAGCTCCCCCAGGTCGCCGTCGTCGGCGACATCGCGCCGATCCCGCGCGGCTTTCCGGCGCCGCACCTGCCCGACCTGGCGCTCGTCCCCGGCCTGCTCCTCCCCGCCCTGTCGCTGGCGATCATCGGGCTGGTCCAGGGTGCGGGCATCAGCCGCGCCGTGCCCAACGCCGACGACAGCATCGGCGACGCCAGCCGCGACTTCGTGTCCCAGGGGGCCGGGCAACATCGCCGGCGGCCTCTTCGGCGGCGGCCCCATCGGCGGCTCGGTGCAGGCGACGGCGCTCAACGTCGGCGCCGGCTCGCGGACGCGCTGGTCGGCCGTGTTCGCCGGGGTCGTCGTGGTCGTGGTCGTGCTCGCCGCCGCCCCGCTGATCCAGCAGGTGCCGCTCGCGGTCACCGCCGGGATCCTGCTCGTGGCGGCGGCCAGCGCGCTCAGTCCCCGTGCCGCGCGCGACATCTGGAGGGCCGACAGGCTGTCCGCCGCCGTGATGCTGATCACCTTCGTGCTCGTCCTCGTCGTGCCGCTGCAGTACGCGGTGCTCGCCGGCGCGGCCATTTCGGTGCTCAAGTACATCTATCTCGCGTCGCTGGACGTGCGCGTGGTCGAGCTCACCCTGGGCGACGACGGCCGCGTGCGCGAAGGAGAGGGGCCGCGGACCCTCCATGATGCCGGCGTGACCGTGCTCGACATCTACGGCAGCCTGTTCTTCGCCGCGGCGCCGAAGCTCAAGGCGTCCCTGCCCGCCGTCGGCGGCGCCAGAAGGGCCGTGGTCGTCCTCCGCATGCGCGGTCGCGGGACCCTGCAGGGCACGACCATCGCCGTCATCCGCGAGTACGCCGCCGAGCTCGCCGCGAGTGAGGGGCGTCTGTACCTCGCCGGCGTCGGCGCCGAGATGGAGGGCCAGCTCCGTCGCACCGGCTTGCTGGACGACCTGGGCCCGGACGCCGTCGTGCCCTCCACCGACGAGCTCTACTTCGCCTGTGAGGTGGCGCAGCGGCGGGGCCGGGAGTGGCTGGCAGTCGGGGGCGAGGCGGGCCTGGATCCAGGCGAACCCGGCCTCCCCGTCGCAGACTAGGTGCCCCGCCGGACGCGCCGCCCGTCCGGCGGGTCTAGGACGAGGACCCTCCTCCGCCGGAGTACGTCTTCTGCAGGACCTCCGCGACCTCCGGCCGGGTGAACCACTCGGGGAGCCTCTTGCCCTTGGCGAGGTACTCCTCCCGGACCTGGGTGCCGGAGATCGACGAGACGTGGGCCCGGTACGGGACCTCGTTGAGCTCCACGTAGCGGTCCTCGTCGGTGAGATAGGCGAGCTCCTTGGCCATGATGGTCTTCACGCCGATCTCGTGCGAGTAGTGCTCCGCCATCGCCTGCGCGTCGTACGGCCCGTAGAACGGCACCCCGTGCGAGTCCGGGCCGGGCCCCGCGTGGTCCCTTCCGACGATAAGGTGCGTGGCGCCGTAGTTACGTCGGATGAGTGCGTGCCAGACCGCCTCGCGCGGCCCTGCGAACCGCATGGCCAGCGGCATCAGCGAGAGCAGCGTGTCCGAGGGGTCGTAGTAGTTCTGCACCAGGACCTCGTAGGCCTCCACGCGCAGCGCGGCGGCCACGTCCTGGGGCCTGGTGACGCCGACGGCCGGATGGATGAGGAGCGTCCCGCCGACCGTCTGCAGCGCGCGCTTGGTGAGCTCCTCGTGGATGCGATGCATCGGGTTACGCGTCTGGAACGCAACGACGGTAGAGTTGCCCATCGCTATGAGACGCTCGCGCAGCTCCGCGGGCGTGAGGCACAGGGGGCCGTGCAGCCGGTGGCGCGGGAGGTCGAACACGCGCGGGCGGCCGGCGAGGTAATGACTCGGCCAGCCCTTGGCCTCGATGACGAGCGGGTGCGCGCTGTCCCTGCCGCCGAGCACCGCCCGCATCTCGCGCAGGATGTCCGCCGGGTACACCTCGTCCACCTCGAGCACGGCCAGGATGGCGCCCTGCTCGTCCGACAGCGCGATCTCGCGCGGGTGCCCCCGCAGGACCTCCTCACGACAGGGGAGGGCGAGGGGGATCGGGAAGAGCTCGCCGCCCTCGAGGCGCATCTCGTAGAGGACCGACTCGTACTCCTCGTGCGCCATGAACCTGTCGAGCGGCGAGAACGCGCCCACCGCCAGCATCTCCAGGTCGTACTGGGCGCGCAGGGAGAGCGGCACTACGGGAAGGTTCTGCGCCCGGTCGAGCAGCTCGGCGCGCTCATCGGGG
Source organism: uncultured Thermoleophilia bacterium (assembly GCA_963717965.1). Classification (GTDB taxonomy): domain Bacteria; phylum Actinomycetota; class Thermoleophilia; order UBA2241; family UBA2241; genus CAIXSE01. The sequence continues at coordinate 268,097 of CAVQXS010000010.1, forward strand.
TCGTGGACGACGAGATCGACGAGGCTCCCGCCGAACGGCGTGATGAGCGTGCACTGCCCGTCGCCGGCGTCAGCTGAAGGATCTCCGCCCGCGAGACCTTGGGTCCGATCGGGGTGGTCGTTCACGGCATAGCTCCTCGCCCGCGCGGCTGTACCGGTCCTCGCGGGATCCGCATCGCGGCGGGCAGGGTCGCAGTGTCCCTGCGGGAGGGCGCGCGGTACGCGCGCCCTCCCGTGAACACGAGGATCGCTACGGACGCAGCCGCTCCGCATACATCTTCTCGTAGTACGGCATGCACTGCTCGTACATCTCCTTGAGGCCCGGCACGTCGTCGACCGTGTAGCCGACGTCCTCCATGTCCTTGCTTGAAGCCGGTGCTCTTGCCGGCGTCGAGGTGCCACGACTCCCAGACTTCCACTCCGGCTTGAACTCGGGCTCCCAGGTGAGCGACTCGGGCAGGAACGGGATGCCGACCTTCTCGCAGTACTGCTTGACCACGGAGGCGGCGTCGGCGAGAGGTCCTCGGCGTCGACGATGGCCGGCACCTCGCCGGTGATCTTCTTGACGATCTCGAACATCTTGAACTGCGACTCGTAGCCGATCTCTCCCAGGGTGAACGCCGGGTTCATCTTCTGGCCCGAGACCAGCGTGTACTTGGGGTCGCGGATGATGAACGTGTTGGCGAACTTCTTCATGAACTCCTCGTCCGCGACCGTCGCGACGTGGTAGGACATGTCCTTGAAGAACACCGGCTTGCCTCGGCGGCTGCGCGCCTCGATCATCTCCATGATCTCTCGAAGTCCGCGGATGATCCGCCTCGACGTTCATGCCGACCACGGCGGTCCTTGTGCGCGGCCTCAGGTAGAAGTAGTAGCAGAACGGCTCGTGGATGACCTTGAAGTCGCCGCGCTCCATCATCATGCGTTCGAAGCCCGTGGAGATCGAACGCGGGATGGACCAGAGGGGGACGATCTTGTTCATGAACTGCTCCTCGACGATGGGTGTGGGGCCGATGGTGCGACGACGAGGGACGGCGGATCGCTGCGCTGCACTCGAGCCTCGACTAGGATGACGACCGCGCCGCCCATCATGGTCTGTGCCCAGACCCTAACACCCGGCGGCGATGCTGGCAAGACGGAATCACAGCGATTGTCGCCCGTTCCGAACACGGTATTGAACGACAAGAGCCGACTCACTATACTTACTGACTGTGAAGGACGAAAACGATATGCATCCCGAAAACCCGCCCCTCATCCGCCAGGGCTCGATCCCTCGTGGCACCCTGGCGCTCGACGACCTCGACCGCCAGATCATGAAGCTGCTGCGCCACGACGGCCGGCTCACCTACGCGCAGATCGCGCGCACGGTCGGCGTCTCCGAGCCCACCGTGCGCAAGCGCATCGACCGCCTGGTGCAGGGCGGGGCGATCATCATCATGGCCCGCGTCAACCCCGCGCCGATCGGCTTCCCCATCGACGCCTTCATCGGCGTGAGGGCGGTGCGCGGCCGGGTCATGGAGGTGGGGGAGAAACTGGCGGCCATGGAGAACGTCGCCTACGTCGCCTACGTCGCCGGCAGCTTCGACATCATGATCGAGGCGTTCCTGCCCGACACCGAGGGGCTGTTCCGATTCCTCAACGAGGACCTCGAAGCGGTCGACGGGATCAGCTACACCGAGACGTGGAACGTGCTGCGCACCGAGAAGTTCTTCTACAACTGGGAGGGCGAGGACGTGGGCGTGGCGCCGGTCCGCGTCGAGGCGGCGCCGGCGCACGAGGCCGCAGCCGGCGGTCCGTCGGAGGAGCCGCCGCGCGCCGCGCGTCCCCGCTAGGACAACCGTTCCGAAGCGTCCTCACCACCCCGGCAAGACCGCCTGAACGGAGGAACGGCATGTACGAGTGGCGCACCGACTGGCAGACGCGCTTCGGGCGCACGGAGCCCAAGGTCATCTGCGTCGGGCTCAACTACCGCGACCACGCCGCGGAGGGCAGGGCGGCCTTGCCCGCCGAGCCCATCCTCTTCGCCAAGTTCGCGAGCGCGCTGTGCGGCGACGGCGAGCCGATCCTGCTCCCCCGCGGCATCGGCCACGTCGACGCCGAGGCGGAGCTGGCCGTCGTCATCGGCCGCGAGACGCACGGCGTCCCGGTCGACGACGCCCTGGACGCCGTCGCCGGCTATGTGTGCGCCAATGACGTCAGCGCCAGGGATCTCCAGTTCGGCGACGGTCAGTGGTTCAGAGGGAAGAGCCAGGATTCGTTCTGTCCCATCGGGCCCGGCATCGTGCCGGTCGGCGACCTCGGCGACGCCGGCGACCTCCGCGTGGTGCAGCGCCTGAACGGCGTCACCCTGCAGGACTCGCGCACCAGCCGGCTGCTCTTCGGGGTGCGCGAGCTCGTCTCGTTCGCCTCCCGCGCGCTCACGCTGCTGCCCGGGGACCTCGTCCTCACCGGCACCCCGGAGGGCGTCGGCGTGTTCCGCACGCCGAAGGTCTCCCTGCGCCCCGGCGACGTCGTCGAGGTGGAGGTCGAGGGCATCGGGGTCCTGCGCAACCCGGTCGCGGAGTCCGGCGGAGCGTAGGAGGAGCGACTCGCTGAGAGGCGGAGCGCCGGGGGCCGCCGCCTCGACGACGGCCCCCCGAGTCCACGCCTGCTAGAGCCGCTTGAGGCAGGGCACGTCCACGTCGAGCAGTTCGGCGATGTTGCGCTTCGCTTCGATGCCCTTGCGCGCGCCCGGCACGGCCGTGATCACGCCGATGTCGAGCTCCTGGCGCAGGCCGCGCATGACGGTCGAGTCGGCCAGGTCCTCCACACCGACCTTGAGCTTGTCGGCCACGTACTTCTTCGCTTCCGGGAGCCTCATCTTCTTGCGGAGCTGCATCCTCGCCACCAGATCTCCAGTGGTGCGGATGCCCCCCATGCCGGAGGCAAGCGCGTGACTGATCGACATCCCGTAGGGATCGCCGGTGCCCACCTACAAGCCGTCGACGCGGCCGATCATCACCATGGCCGCGCTGGCGCGGGTGAGGACGTCGGCCGGCGGCACCTCGAACATCGGCACGCCGCCGACGCCCATGCCCACGTTGGCGTGGATGGGGATCGTGGCGACCCGGCTGCACTCCTTGACGATAGTCACGGCGCGGGCCACGTTCCAGGGAGTGCTCCTGCGCGAGTTGGTGTTGACGACGGGGCCGAAGATATGTGCGCCGGCCTCCTCGACCACCTTGACCTGCTGGTGCGGCCACATGCCGGCGAGGCGCTTGCCCTTGTACTCGAGCTGGCCGTGGAAGCCGAGCACGAACTCGGCCGCCATGCCGACCTCGATGGCGAGGTCGGTGGTGGCGGCCAGCTCCTCCACCGTCTCGAGCACGGCGAGGAACTCGGCGTCGCCGGTGGAGGCGGTGGTGTCGAAGTTGATGCCGTCGCTGCCCACCTGCGCCATCATCCGCGAGACGTAGAGCATGTCGGCCTTGCACGCCTCGGCCATCATCATCTGCGCCTCACGCGCCGCCTCGACCTCGCCGCGCGGGAGCAGGTCGGCGGGGTTGGGGAACGGCCCGTCGGGCTGGGCGTAGAGCCCGAAGTTGGGCATCGCCCCGTAGAACACGGGGATGATGGCGGTGAGCAGCGCCTGCTCGACGCCAGTCGCCTCGAGGGCGACGATCGGCTTCACCGGCTTGTAGGAGTAGTCCGGGTGGCCGATCTCCATGGTGTCGAAGCAGAAGGCGCGCTCGAAGATGCGGAAGCACTGCTCGCGCCCCAGCGGCAGCCCGACGCCGCTCGAGAGCTGGGCCGAGTAGAGCGTGTTCACCGACCCGTCCTTGGTCAGGATCACCTCGTGCCCGGGCTCCACGCCCATGATGCGGCTCGGGTTGGCGAACAGGTCGAACAGCCAGTCGATCTCGTTCTCCTCGAGCGGCGGCACCTTGCCGCGCTTGACGGCGTCGGCACTGCCGGCTTCGAGGTCGCCGCGCACCTCCTCCGGAGTGAGCTCGGCGACGTAGCCGTCACCCATACGGGTGCGGATCTTGCTCATGGCCCTCCCTCCTCTCGGCTCTGCTCGCCGCTCACGCGACGCCCAGCTCGCGCTCGGCGGCGCGGATGATCTCCGCCAGCTCGGCGGCGACGCCGTCCGGCAGCGGGTCGGGCACGTGCGTCTCGAGGATCGTGCGCGCCTTCGCCAGGGCGCGATCCTGGATCGTGCTCGCGCCCGCCAGCTTCCAGTCCTCGCGCACGCGCCGGTCGATGACCGCCGGCTGCGACTGCTCGCGCATGTGGGCCATGGTGTGGTCGTGACTCAGGAAGTCACCGAACGGCCCAATCTCTCCGATGACGTCGAGGGCGAGCGATTCGTCGTCCACGCGGATGCCGCGCACGCACTGCTTGATCATCCCGGCGAACTCGTTGTCCATCACGAGTTGCCCGAAATCGAAGGTCATGCCCGACTCGATCATCCCCAGACCGTAGATGAGGTTGGCACCTGCCAACGCCGGCATCAGGCCGGTCAGGGTCTTCTCGTGGCCACTTTGGGCATCGACCACTTTGGAGTCGCCCTACGCACCAGCCACCCAGCTGGGCAGCAGGTAGAAGCGGGCGATCTGGGCGACCGCCGCGTTGATGAGCCCGCACTCCGGCGAGCCGACGCTCGCCGACGCGAGGCGCAGGTCCATGGCCGTCGTCGAGCTGCCGTAGACGACGGCGGCACCGGGCCGCACCAGCTGGTTGAGGGTCAGGCCCGCCAGCACCTCGGCGTTGTGGGTGACGAGCGTGCCCGCCAGCGTGACCGGCGACGAGCCGCCGGCCATCGCCATGGAGAGGATGTTCACGGCGACGTGCCCGCGGGCGGCCGCCATGATGATCTCGCAGGTATCCTTGACCAGCTTGAGCGGGCTCACCGGGCAGGTGATGAACGAGATGATCGGCCGCTCGCGCAGCTTGTCGCGCCCGCCGACGACGACGCTCGCCATCTCGAGCAGCTTGCCCGAGAGGTAGCCGGTGCCGGAGCCCATGAAGCCGTGCTTGGAGGTGTTGGTCATCCAGGCCTCGGCCTGGTGCAGGTGCACGGCGCGCTGGTCGACGTCCTCGGCCACCACCGCGCGCTCGTAGACGTCGATGTTGGGCAGCGCGTCCACGGCCTTGGCCGTGTCGGCGACGTCCTGCTTGGTCGGCACGCGCAGCTCGCCGGTGTAGGGGTCGACGATCTGCACGCCCTCGCCGAAGTTCGTGAAGCCGACGCGCCCGGCCTCGAGCACGACGTCGTTCTTTGGGTTCCGGCCGGCCAGCACGAGCTTGCTCGGAGCGGTGCGGACCGCCTGCTCGACGACGTGCGCCGGGATGCGGACGACGCCTCTGGCGTCGACCGTGGCGCCGGCGCCCGAGAAGATCTCGCGGGCCTCCTCGTCCTCGACGAACACGCCGGTCCGCTCGAGGACCTCTAGCGTTCCGAGATGGATGTCGGCGAGGTCGTCGTCGGTGAGCACGCGGAACTCGACGCCTTCGCGGCGCGCGCGCCCCGCATGGGCATTGCGTTTCACGGGCGCACCTCCTTTCTCTCCTCTGGGTGATGCCTTGCTGTCATGGGTGCCGCCTTTCTCTCAGGCCGGCTGAGCTTCGTCCGCCGGCCCGATCCCGCAGACCTCGGCCAGCTCGCGCCGCTGTTCGCCGGTCAGCCGCGGCCCGCGCTCGGCACGCGCGGCGAGCGCCGCCCGGACCGCGTCCGCAGCTGCGTCCATCTCCGTCCGCCCCTCGGCCAGCCACTGCTCGAACGGCAGGCGCGAGCCGACGCGCGGCACGAAGTGCTCGCCGGCGCGCACGCGCCTGCGCGTCTCCTTCTCCCGCAGGAAGTCCCCGCCGATGCCGACGCGCGCAAACGACTCGCTCATCAGCGTCTCCGGGGTGACGTCGATGCCGCGGGCCATGCGCCGCGCCATGGCGGCGATCTCCGCGTCGACGGGGATCATCGACAGGCTGAAGGTGCTCGACGAGTCGAGGAAACCGAACCCGCCGCTGATGATGTCGGCGCCGGTGGCGACGGCCGCCATCACCTTGAGGCCCTTCTCGTAGCCCGCCTGCACACCGCCGTGCTTGGCGTCGGTCGACAGGCCGGAGTTGTGCACCGGGATCCCGAGGTGGTGCCCGATCTCCGTGGACGCCGCGCCCATGAGCGTGCTCTCGAGGTTGCCGAGCGACATCGTCGTGTGGCGCATGTCGAGGATGCCCGGGCCGCAGCAGGCGACCACCGGAGCTCCCGGAGAGGCCGTCTGGATCGCCGTGATGGTCCCCAGCACCTCCGCCCAGAGCAGCGCCAGCGTCCCCGCCGGCGTCACCGGGGCGGTGGCGCCCGAGATCGGCATCGAGTACACCCAGATGGGCGACCCGAGCGCGGCGAAGTCGAGCGCCGCGTCGAGCAGGTCGCCGTTCACCTCGAGCGGCGAACGCGCCGCGCACAGCAGCGACATGCGCGGCCGCTCGCGGAAGCGCTCGAGGTCGCCGGACACGATCTCAAAGATGCGCCGCACGTGGCTCGTGTCGCTCGGGCAGTCCACGAACACGACCGGCTTGGCGGTCTCCGTGAGGTAGGTGTAGTACTCGACGAGCTCCCGGCGCTCGAGCGCGACGTCGGTCGCCGTCAGGAACGTCCAGACCACGTCCAGTTCCGGCGTCGCGTCCAGGACGATGGTGCCGTCCCGCAGGTCGCGGAGAGTGGAGGGGCGTACGGCGCCGGTCACCTCGTCGAGCGTCTTCGCGGCACAGCCGCTGACGTTGAAGAACGACCGCGACCCGTCCAGGAGCACGTCGGTCGCGGGCGTCTCGCCGGCCATGAGGACCTCGCGCGGGCAGGCGGCGACGGCCCGCTCGACCAGCTCCGTCGGGAACCGGACGACGCCGGTGTCGTCCACGGAGGCGCCGGCGTCGCGCAGCAGCGGCAGCACGGCGGCGCCCTTCATCCTCATGCCCACGTGCTCGAGGATCGAGAGCGCCTCGGCGTACACGGCCTCACGCTCCGAGGCCGTGAGCCACTCCACGCGCACCGTCATCCCATCACCCACCTCTCGACTCAGGGCCCCGCGGGCGCCCGGATCGTGGCTTCAGCTTACTTCCCCAGCAGCGCGTCGATCTTCTTGACGCCGTCGTTGGCGTCCTCGGCGTAGGCGTCGGCGCCGATCTGGTCGGCCCAGCGCTGCGTGCAGGGGGCGCCGCCGACGACGGTCTTGAAGGGCAGGCCCTCGTCGCGCACGCGCTTGATCACCTTCTTCTGCTCCTCCATCGTCGTGGTCAGCAGGGCGCTCATGCCGATGACGTCGGCGGAGAGCTCCTTGGCGCGCTCGATGAAGCTGTCGGCGGAGACGTCGCGGCCGAGGTCGGTGACCTCGTAGCCGTTGGCCTTCAGGTAGGCGATCACGATCGCCTTGCCGATGTCGTGCACGTCGCCCTGGACGGTGCCGATCACCATCACGCCCTTGGCCTCGGCGGCCTCGCCCTCGAGGGCGGCGTTGGTGACCTCGGTGGCGCCGGCCATGGCGTCGGCGCTCATCATCAGCTCGGGGAGGAAGACCTCGCCGCTCTCGAACAGCTCGCCGACCTCCTGGATGCCCTTGACGAAGCCGTTCTGCATGATGTCGGCGGGGGCGATGCCCGGCGTCGAGGGCGCGCTGCGCGACCTCCTCGGCCGCCGCCCTGTCGGCGCTGACGATGCTCTCGGCTGCTTCTGCGTAGATGTCTGCCATCACCCCATCAGCTCCTTGGCGCGCTCGACCGCCATGCCGGCGTTGGCGCCGTAGCCGTCGGCGCCGATCTCGTCGGCGTAGGCGGCGGTCACGGGGGCGCCGCCGACCATCACCTTCACCGGCTCGCGCAGGCCCTCGGCCTTGAGCAGGGCGATGGTCTCGGCCATGTGCGGCAGCGTCGTCGTGAGCAGGGCGCTCATGCCGACGACGTCCGCCTCGTGCTCGCGCGCCGCGGCGACGAAGGCGGACGCCGAGACGCCGGTGCCGAGGTTGACGACCGTGAAGCCGGCGCCCTGGAGGAGCATGGAGACGAGGTTCTTGCCGATGTCGTGCAGGTCGCCCTCGACGGTGCCGATCACGACCGTGCCCATGCCCGCCGACTCGCCGGCGGCCATGTGCGGGCGCAGAAGGTCGAGGCAGGCCTGCATGACGCGGGCGGAGAGCAGCACCTCGGGGATGAAGCACTCGCCCTCGCGCATGCGCGCCCCGACCACCTCCATGCCCGGGAGCAGGGCCTCGTCTAAGATCTCGCGGGCGGAGGCGCCGCTGGCGAGCAGCGCCTGCGTCATGGCCGTGGCCACGCCCTCGTTGCCGTCGATGATCGCTTGCTTGTAGTTGGTCCTTCACGTGATGTCAGCCCCTTTCAGGTTACGGAGGTCAGACCGCGGTGGCGCCGAGGCCGGTCTTGGCCTTGAGCCGCTCGACGGAGTTGATGCGGATGCCGAGCAGGTCGGCGATGCGCGCCTTGGCCTCCAGGCCCTTGGCGAGGCCCGGCACCGCCGTGACCACGCCGATGTCCAGCTCCTCGCGGACGGTGCGCATGGTCGTGGAGTCGGACAGGTCGAAGACGCTCACGCCGAGCTTGCCGGCCACATACTCCTTGGCCTCCTTGAGCCTCATCTTCTTGAGCTGCATCCTGGCCACCAGATCTCCGGCGGTCTTGATGCCACCCATGGACGAGGCGAGTGCGTGAGCCATCCCCATGCCGTTCGGGTCGCCGGTGCCCACCTACAACCCGTCGGCCTTGCCGATCTCGATCATCGCCGCGCTGGCGCGGCTGACCATGTCCATCGGCGAGACCTCGAACATCGGCACGCCGCCCGACGCCGTTGCCGACGTTGGGGTGGATGGGGATGGTCGCGTCGGCGGTGCAGGCCTTGACGAAGGTCACCGCCCGCGCGACGTTCCAGGCGCACGACTTCTTGCTGTTGTTGTTGACCACCGGGCCGAAGATGGCCGCTCCGGCCTTCTCGACGAGCTTCATCTGCTGGTGCGGCCAGAGCCCGGCCAGGCGCGTGCCCTCGTACTCGAGCTGGCCGTGGAAGCCGAGCACCATCTCGGCGGCCATGCTGACCTCGACGGGCATGTGGGTCGTCGAGGAGATCGTCTCGGTCGCGCGCAGCGTGGCGAGGAACTCGGCGTCGCCGGTGGACGCGACGGTGTCGTAGTTGATGCCGTCGGCGCCGGTCTCGGCGAACATCTTCGACTGCCAGACGACGTCGTCGTGGCACGCCTCGAGCGCCTCCTCCTGCGTCCGGCGGGCCTCGTCGATCTTGCCGAGCGGCAGGAGGTCGGACGGATTCTCGAACTGGCCGTCCGGGCGGTAGTACAGGCCGAGGTTCGGCATGAACCCGTAGAAGAGCGGAAACACCGTGGTGTGCTGCAGCAGCTCCATGTGCTCCTGCTCGACGCTCACGATGAACTTGCTCGGCTTCACCGAGTAGTCGATGTGCCCCACTTCCATCGAGTCGAACGCGAAGGCCCGCTCGAACAGGCGCACGGCCGTCTCGCGCCCGATGGGCGCCGCGATGCCGCTCGACAGCCGTGAGGAGATCAGCGTGTTGGTGCCGCCGTCCTTGGTCATGACGGCCTCGTGACCGCGCTCCACTCCCCAGACGCGGCTGGGGCAGCAGAACATGTCGACGAGGTAGTCGATCTCGTTGTCTTCGAGGAGCGGGATCTTCGCCTTCGACCGCGGCCGCCTCCGAGCCTTCGACGACGTCGCTGCGGATCTCGTCCCGCGTCAGGCGCACGGTACTGCCGTCGCCCATTCGTGTGACCACCGAACTCAACGTCCACCTCCCTTCGACGCCTCCCGGATCCCCGGGCGGGTCCCGCCCGAACGCTCGCGTCCAGAGGCTACCCACCTGGGTGGATACAGCATAGTCCGAGCCCCCGCCTTGTCAAGACGGGAGTGCGCTCCCGCGGAGAGACTGATCACCGGCGTGCATGCAGGGACCAGTCAGGTGCTCACCGGCTCGCCCCGCTCGGCCTCGCGCGCGGCGATCTCGACCAGCTGCTCCATCGAGTTGCGCAGCAGGAACTCGAGGGTCGCGAGCGGCCGGCCCAGGTCGAAGCCGTCGGGATTGAGGCCGGCCTGCACGGAGAGGCCGTCGGGGATGGCCGCGATCAGCTCGGCCAGGCCCATGAGCAGGTCCGAGTTCATCGCCGACTTGTGGTCGCCGAGGCCGAGCCACTTGAGGTTCTGCTGGTACCACCAGACGTAGAGCGAGAACATGCGCTCCCGGAGCTCCGGGTCCCTGAATGCGTGGGGCAGGATGTCGAAGAAGCCGCGGAAGGAGTCCGCCTCGACGATCATGCGCCGGATCCCGACCATCGCCACGTGCAGGCGCTCTTCCTCCGGGACGTTCTCCGTGTCCGCGGCCATCCGCAGGCACTCGTCGTGGATGAGCGCGTCGACGACGGCCATGAGGAGCCCCGCCTTGTTGCCGAAGTTGTAGCGGATCGACGCCTTGTTGACGCCGGCTTCGGCGGCGACGTTCTCGAGCGTGACCGCCTCGTAGCCGCGGTCGGCCAGGAGGCGCGTGGCGGCGTTGAGGATCCGCTGCGCCGTCGCCGGCAGGCTCGTCATCGGGTCTTCCAGCGGGAGGCGAAGCCTGCCGCGTCCCCCATCCTTCGGAACGGTCACCGCACCCCCCTTTGGTCTTCGTCATCCACCCGGGTGGCATACAGCGGCAGTGTACGCTGTTGTCGCCGTCGCGCCAAGAGCCCGCGACGCCTCGGCGACCGCGCCGGCGTTCAGCCGCGCGCCGCGCCCAGGGTCCTCGAGATCGCGCCGACGGCGGCCTCGATGCCGTCGTCGTCGACGTCGAGGTGGGTCACGAAGCGCACCGCCCACGGCGCCTCGTCGAGGCAGAGCACGCCTTCGGCGGCGAGGCGCTCCACCAGCTCGGCCGCCGGCACGCCGGTCCCGCGCGTGCCGGCGAACACCATGTTCGTCTGCACCTTGGCGAGGTCGACGTCCAGCCCCGGCAGCGCGGCCAGCGCCTCGGCGAGGCGCCGCGCGCGGCGGTGGTCGTCGGCGAGGCGCTCCACGTTGTTGCGCAGCGCGTACAGCCCGCCGGCGGCGATGATGCCCGCCTGGCGCATGCCGCCGCCGAGCACCTTGCGGGCGCGCGCCGCCGCCGGCAGCGTCGCGGCGTCCATGACGAGCACCGAGCCGACCGGGGCGCCGAGGCCCTTCGACAGGCAGATGCTCACGCTGTCGAAGGGCTCCGCGTACTCGGCGGCGCTCACGCCCGTCGCCGCCACGGCGTTGAAGAGCCGGGCGCCGTCGAGGTGCATCTTGAGGTCGTGCCGATCGCAGAAGTCGCGCACGGTGAGGATGTGCTCCATGGGCAGGACCACGCCGCCGCAGTGGTTGTGCGTCTGCTCGAGGCACACGAGCCGGGTCGGCGCCCAGTGCACGTCGGCGTCGCTGTGGACGTACTCCTCCATCTTCTCGAGGTCGAGCATGCCGTCCGGAGAGTCGAAGACGCGCAGCTGCACCTGGCTGAGCGCCGACGCCGCGCCCTGCTCGTAGAACACGATGTGCGCCTGCGCGTGCAGGAAGATCTTCGTCGCCGCGCCGCGTGAGCGCGCGGACGGCGGCCTGGTTGCACTGGGTCCCGGACGGGAAGTAGAGCGCGGCCTCCTTGCCGAGGAGGTCCGCGGCGAAGTCCTGCAGGGCGAGGACCGTGGGGTCGTCGCCGAGCACGTCGTCGCCGACCTCCGCCTCGAGCATCGCCGCGCGCATCGCCGCCGAAGGCCGCGTGACGGTGTCGCTGCGCAGGTCGATCGTCTTCATGGTGTCTCCTTCGCCGGAACGTGCCGCTGCCGGCAAGAGCGTATCGCACGCGGGCGGGCAGGGCCGAACCGGGCTGCGGACGGGGCGGATCGGGTGACCGGGCGTGGCGATCTAGACGCGCTGCGGGCGGGCGAGCGGCCCCGAAGGGCCCGTCTCCGGCGTGCGGGCGCGCCCCGCGCCCCGCCGCCCGCCGGCCGGCCGCCGGCGCCGCGAGACCGGCTCCGGGACGAGCAGGCCGTCGCCGGAGAGGCGACCGGCGCCGAGGAGCCGGGCGATAGCGTTCCACAGGACGATGAGCGAGAGACCGGCGACGAGCAGCGCGACGCGCGAGGCCGGCGCCGGCGTCCAGTAGATGGCCAGCTGGTCGGAGACCTCCTGGCCGAGCTGGAAGTCGGCCGGCCAGTGCAGGAAGAAGCGCCCGTTCTCGCGGCCGGCGAACTGGACGCCGGGGTTCTCGAGCGAGTTGTCCTGCTTGCCCGGATACTGCACCCAGATGTGGTCGAAGCTGAGGCGCAGCTCGTTGGGGATGCCCTTGGCGGTGAGGATGCTCGCGAGGACGACGGCCCGGCTCTCGCAGTCGCCCCGGCCGGCGCGCAGCGCCTCGGCCGTCGTCGGGAAGTACCACGGGACGCCGGCCGCCTGCCAGTCGTAGGCGTACGGTACCTGCCGCTCGAGCACGTACGCCTCGACGGCGCGGGGGTCGTCCGGCAGCCGCGTCGCGAGGGCGGCGACCGCCGCCGGGTCGATCCTCGGCGACACCGTGTTGCGCACGCTGCGCACGAGCATCCCGGGGTCGGGGTACAGCATCACGAGCACCCAGGCGAAGGCGAGGAAGACGAGCGCGCGACGAGGAATCATGGACTCATGATACCCGGCGTACTGGACGGCGCATCCGCGCCCGCGCCTCGAAGCGCCACACCCTCTCCACCGACGGCCGACCCTCGCCCTCAGGTCGAGGGTGAGCGTTCGCGCCGCTGGACCGCTACTGCGTCACTCCCACTCGATGGTGCTGGGCGGCTTGCTCGAGACGTCGTACACGACCCGGTTGACCTCGGGCACCTCGTTGATGATGCGCGAGGCGAGCGTCTCGAGGAGGTCGTAGGGCAGCCGCGCCCAGTCGGCGGTCATGGCGTCGTCGCTCGTGACCGCGCGGATGGCGATCGGGTAGCCGTAGGTGCGCTCGTCGCCCTGCACGCCGACGCTGCGGATGACAGGCAGGATCGCGAAGCACTGCCAGAGCTCGCGGTACAGGCCGGCCCTGCGGATCTCCTCCTGGACGATCGCGTCGGCGCGCTGCAGCACGTCCACGCGCTCGCGCGTGATCTCGCCGATGATGCGGATGGCGAGGCCGGGGCCCGGGAAGGGCTGCCGCCAGACGATGTGCTCCGGCAGCCCCAGCTCCTCGCCGACGGCGCGGACCTCGTCCTTGAAGAGCCAGCGCAGCGGCTCGACCAGCTCGAAGTCCATCTTCTCGGGCAGCCCGCCGACGTTGTGGTGGCTCTTGATCTTGGCCGCCTGCCGCGTGCCGCTCTCGATGACGTCGCTGTAGAGCGTGCCCTGCACGAGGAACTTGGCGTCGGTGAGCTTGCGCGCCTCCTCCTCGAAGCAGCGAATGAATTCCTCGCCGATGATCTTGCGCTTGCGCTCCGGCTCGGTGACGCCCTCGAGCTTGCCAAGGAACCGGTCGCTGGCGTCGACGGAGACCAGCGGGATGCCGAAGGTGCCGGAGAAGGTCTCGACGACGCGGTCGGCCTCGCGCATGCGCATCATGCCCTGGTCGACGAACACGCAGGTGAGCTGGTCACCGATGGCCCGGTGCATGAGGAGGGCGGCGACGGAAGAGTCGACGCCTCCGGAGAGGCCGAGGATGGCCTTTGACGTTCCGACCTGCTCGCGGATCTTGCGGATGGACTCCTCGATGATGGACTCGGGCGTGAACGTGGGGGCGCAGCCGCAGGCCTTGTAGAGGAAGCTGCGGAGGACGTCCATGCCCTTGGGCGTGTGCACCACCTCGGGGTGGAACTGCACGGCGTAGAAGCCGCGCTCGCGATCCTCCATCGCCGCGACGGGCGCGCCCTGCGTGGCCGCCAGCACCTCGAAGCCCGGCGGCGGCTCGGTGATGCTGTCGCGGTGGCTCATCCAGCACTGCTCTTCGCCGCGCATGCTGTCGAGGACGAGCCCCTGCTTGAGCACGTTGAGCGTGGTCTTGCCGAACTCGCTGAGGCCGGTGCGCGCCACCGTGCCGCCGAGCTCGAGGGCGATGCCCTGGGCGCCGTAGCAGATGCCCAGCACCGGGACGCCCAGCTCGAACAGCTCGGGGTTCACCCTGGGCGCGTCCTCGACGTAGACGCTCATGGGGCCGCCGGAGAGGATGATGCCCTTGGGGTCGTAGCTCCTGATGCGCTCGATCGACGCGTCGTGCGGGATCAGCTCCGAGTACACGCGGCACTCGCGCACGCGACGCGCGATGAGCTGTCCGTACTGGGCCCCGTAGTCGAGGACGAGGACGGTGTCGAACGCTTTGACCTCCGGCGAACCCTGTGGCACTGCGCCTCCCTTACCCCATCCCGACGTCTTGTTCCTTCTGCAGCTTCTTGCCCTCGGTCATGAGCGCCGGCGCGACCATGACCTCGGCCTTCTGGAACGAGCCCAGCGTCTCGTAGCCGCAGGTCGCCATGCTCGTGCGCAGGGCGCCGAACAGGTTGCGCGTGCCGTCGTTCTCGTGCGCCGGGCCGAGGAGGATCTCCTCGAGCGTGCCCTTCGTGCCGGCCTTGACGCGCGTGCCGCGCGGCAGCTCGGGATGGAAGGTCGCCATGCCCCAGTGGTAACCGCGGCCGGGCGCCTCGCTGGCCGTGGCCAGCGGCGAGCCGATCATGACCGCGTCGGCGCCGAGGGCGATCGCCTTGCTGACGTCGCCGCCGGTGCGCATGCCGCCGTCGGCGATGACGCTGCAGTACTCGCCCGTCTCGAGCACGTGCTGGACGCGCGCGGCGGCGGCGTCGGCGATGGCGGTCGCCTGCGGGACGCCGATGCCGAGCACGCCGCGCGTCGTGCAGGCGTGGCCCGGGCCGACGCCGACGAGCACGCCCACGGCGCCGGTGCGCATGAGGTGCAGCGTGGTGGCGTAGCTGGCGACGCCGCCGACGATCACCGGCACCGGGCACTCGCTGATGAACTTCTTGAGGTCGAGCGGCTCCACCTTGGTGCTGACGTGCTCGGCCGAGACCACGGTGCCCTGGATCACGAGCACGTCGAGGCCGGCGTCGAGCGCGATCCGGTAGTACTCCTCCACGCGCTGCGGCGTGAGCGACGCGGCGGCGAGCACGCCGCCGTCCTTGATCTCCTTGACGCGCTTCGCGACCAGCTCGGCCTTGATCGGCTCCTTGTAGATCTCCTGCATCGTGCGCGTCGCCGTGTCGTTGGGGAGCGACGCGATGCGGTCGAGCTGCTCGTCGGCGTTCTCGTAGCGAGTCTGGACGCCCTCGAGGTTGAGCACGGCGAGGCCGCCGAGCTTGCCCATCGTGACGGCGAAAGCGGGGTCGACGACGCCGTCCATGGCCGAGGCGAGGCAGGGCAGCGACAGGGTGTGCTCGCCGAGCTTCCAGGTGATGTCGACGTCCTCGGCGTCGCGGGTCCGCCGGCTGGGCACGATGGCGATGTCGTCGAAGCCGTAGGCCCTGCGGCCCTTCTTGCCGCGGCCGATCTCTACTTCCATGCGGTCCTCCTCACAGGGGCGCGATGCGAGATTGACCGGCGAAGCCGCGTCAACTGGCGGCGCGACGCAGGCTCGCCGACTATAAACGAAAGACCCGGGCACGGACGTACTGCCGGGGTCTCTGAGCTCAGAGTGGTGCTTCTCTGGGAGCTTGCTGTCTGCGGTGGCAACGTCGCCCGACTGTACCAGCGCGGCAGCCGAGAATCAACGCGGCCCGCAGCCGCCCGGAACGCCGCGCGAGAGCCGCGGTCGCGCGCTCACGAGTCCCGCGGTCCGGCCGCCCGGCGAGCGGTCAGGCGCCGCGGCCGTCCAGCTCCTGGACGTCGGCGCTCCCGACGAGCCGGGCGGCGAGGCCGGCATCGAGGACGCCGGCGCCGAACCGCTGCGTGTTCGCGGCGCCTGCGGCCAGCGCATGGCGCAGGCAGTCGGCGAGGTCGAGCTTGCGGAAGCGAGCGCTGATGAAGCCGGCGAGGAACGCGTCGCCGGAGCCGACCGTGCTCACGATCGTGTCCAGCGGGGCGATGGAGGCGCGGAAGACGCGCTGCTTGCGCCCCACCTGGAAGCGGGCGACGCAGCCGTGCTGGGTCTTGACGACGACGTTGCGCGCGCCCATCTCGCACATGATCGCCGTCCCGTCCACGATGTCCTGGTCGTCGTGGAACTCGTGACCGACGAGGTCCTCGGCCTCCCGCAGGTTCGGGCTGATGAGGTTGGGCCGGCCGCGCACGCCGCGGCGCAGCGGCTCGCCGGCGCTATCGAGCACGACGAAGCAGCGGTGCCGGCGGATGCGCTGCAGCACGGTGGCGTAGAAGTCCTCCGCGACCTTGCGCGGCAACGACCCGGCGAGCACGACGAAGCGGGCGCCCTTGGCGAGGTACTCGATCTTCTCGAGCAGCGCCTCGGTCTCGGCCTCAGTGACGACGGGGCCGTACTCCACGACCTCCGTCTGCGTCATCGTCGTCGGGTCGACGACCGCTGTGGAGGTACGCGACTCACCGGCGATGTGGACGAAGTCGATCAGGGTGTTCTCGCGCTGGAGGCCCTCGACGATCTGCTGGCCGGCGCGGCCGCCCACCAGACCGGTCGCGACCACCGGCTCGCCGAGCTCCTTGAGCGCCCGGGCGATGTTGACGCCCTTGCCGCCCGGGAGCGTGAGGCTCTCGCTGGCGCGGTGGCGGAAGCCGGTCCGGAAGTTGGGCACGGTGAGGGTCTTGTCCACCGCGGCGTTGGGGGTGACGGTGATGATCACGTGGCCCTCCGGTCACCGTTCGCGTTGAGGCCGGCGTCGCGCGCGGCGCCGGCCTCGAGGCAGCCCAGTATACCACCGCCGCTGCCTTGACACTGCCGGAGCGCGGCGATACGTTTCCGGGGCGTCAACCACTTGCGCATTCCTCGTTAGGTGAGGCTCCGGCACACATAGAGGCCGTTGCCCGGAAACGTCCAGAGACGCCAACGGGTAGGACAGGCACTACCGGCACAAGGTTTTGCCCGAAACGGCTGAGGCCCTGACCTCTACGGTGTGTTGTGCTAAAGCTGGGACGAGTGAGGATCGCCCCTTCGCTCTGCGCGCCCGGAGCCTCCCCGACAGGGAGGCTTTTGTCTGTCCGGTGACCGCGCGTCGTCACGCGAAGGAGGTGAGGCCTGTGTTCTACCTGAGCAAGCTGCTCGGCAGTCCCGTCAAGGACGTCGAGAACAAGTCCGCGGGAACGCTGTACGACCTGGTGGTCAGCACCAGACAGGCCTACCCGCGCGTCACCGCCGTGGGCGTCCGCCGGCGCGGGCGCACCCTGTACGCCGCCTGGGACGCGGTCTCCAGCTTCGAGGAGTCGGGCCTGATGCTGCGCATCGCGGCCGCCGACCTCGCCGAGCGCGAGCTCGAGCCCGAGGAGCTGAATCTCTCGGCGACCTTCCTCGACAAGCAGCTCGTGGACACCGAGGGTCGCAAGGTCATCCGCGTCAACGACATCCAGCTGCTGCGTAACGGGCCGTTCGTGCACGTCGCCGCCGTCGACGTCTCCAGCAACGCCATCCTGCGGCGCGTCGGCCTCGCCAAGGTCGGCGACCGCATCTCCAAGACGCGGCAGCACCCCAAGCCGCACCTGATCGACTGGAAGGACGTCGATATCGAGCAGACGGACGAGGCCGCCGTGCGCCTCACCGTGCCGCAGACCAAGCTCGAGCTGCTGCACCCCGCAGACATCGCCGAGCTCGTCCACGAGCTCTCGCCCGAGGAGCGCGCGGCCGTGTTCGACGCGCTCGAGGACGACCTTGCCGCCGACACCTTCGAGGAGCTCCATCCCTCGTACCAGACTTCCCTGATGCTGGACCTGCCCGACGAGAAGGCCAGCGAGATCCTCAACGAGATGTCGCCCGACGACGCCGCCGACCTGCTCGCCGACCTGCCCGACGACCGCCGCCAGCACTTCATCGACATGATGGAGAAGGACGACGCCGAGGACATGCGCGAGCTCCTGAGCTACCCGGAGCACTCCGCCGGCGGCATCATGACCACCGACTACGCCTGGGCGCGTCTGGACGACACCGCGGCCGAGGCGATCGAGCGCCTGCGCGAGCAGGAGGCCGAGGCCGAGACCGTCTACTACATCTACGTCGTCGACCGCTCCGAGCATCTGCGCGGCGTCTTCTCGCTGCGCGAACTGGTCTTCACGCCGCCGGAGAAGAAGGTGCGCGACTTCATGACCGAGAACCCGGTCTCGGTGCGCACCGACGCGAGTGAGGAAGAGATCACCAACGTGATCGCCAAGTACAACCTGCTCGCCCTGCCGGTGGTCGACGAGGAGGGCGAGCTGCACGGGATCATCACCATCGACGACGCGATCGACCTGGTGCTCCCGCTCGCCTGGAAGAAGCGCCTGCCGAGGATCTTCCATTGAGGAGGCCTCGATGGCGGAGACTCGTCGCAGTGTAGGCCGCCGGCTCGCGGGCCGCGTCGGGCGGAGCAGGCTCCTCATCTTCTTGGCGATCCTTGGGCCAGGCCTGATCTCGGCGGCCGCCGACAACGACGCCGGCGGGATCACGACCTGGTCGGTGATCGGCGCGCGCTACGGCTACAGCATGCTGTGGCTGCTTCTGCTGATCACGCCCATCCTCGCCGTGACCCAGGAGATGGGCGCGCGCATGGGCGCCGTGACCGGTAAGGGTCTGGCGGCGCTCATCCGCGAGAAGTTCAGCCTCAAGGTGACGGCGTTCGCGATGCTGGCCCTGCTGGTGGCTAACTTCGGCACCACGACCGCCGAGTTCTCCGGCGTCGCCGCGGCGTTCAGCCTTGCGGACATCCCGTCTTGGGCGGCCGTCCCGCCGGTGGCGCTGGGCGTCTGGCTGCTGGTCACCCGCGGCAGCTACCGCAAAGTGGAGCGCGTCTTCCTCGCCCTGACCGCCGTCTACGTCGCCTACTTCATCGCCGGCTTCCTGGCGAAGCCGGACTGGAGCGCCGCGGTCCACGGCACGGTCGTCCCCCAAGTCCAGTCCAACAGTCTCTGGATCCTCACCGCGATCGCCGCCATCGGGACCACGATCACACCGTGGGGCCAGTTCTTCATCCAGGCCTACATCGTCGACAAGCGCATCTCGATCACGCGCTACGCCTACACCAAGGTGGAGGTATACCTGGGCGCCGTGTTCACTGATGCCATCGACCTGTTCATCGTCCTGGCCTGCGCGGCGACGCTCTACAAGGAAGGCATCATCGTCGAGACCGCTCAGGACGCCGCCAGGGCGCTCGCTCCCCTCGCCGGGCAGGCGGCGGCCTTCCTCTTCGGCTTCGGACTGCTCAACGTGTCGATCCTGGGCGCCGCGATCCTGCCGCTCACTACGGCCTACGCGGTCTGCGAGGCGTTCGGCTTCGAGAGCGGTCTGGACAAACGGTTCGACGAGGCGCCGGTGTTCAACGGCCTGCTCACGGCGTTCATCGCCCTGCCCGCTCTGGTCGCGATCATCCCGAACCTGCCGCTCGTGAAGGTGATGCTCCTGAGCCAAGACGTCAACGGCATCCTGCTGCCCATCATCCTCATCTACGTGCTAAAGATCATCAATGACCGCGATGTCATGGGCGAGCATGTGAACGGCCCGGTGTACAACGCCATCGCGTGGGGGTTCTCGATCGCCCTGATCGGGCTGTCGGTGACGCTGGTCGCCTCCACGTTCCTGTTCTGAGGAAGAAGTCGGGCCGGCGGGAGAAGCCGGCCCGGCCGCTTCAGCTACCGTCGACCCGGTCGTGCGCCCTCGGCTCGACGTGCACCAGCACGTCGGTGTTGGGGATGCAGGCGCGGATGTCGTCTTCGATGTGCTCCGCGATGTCGTGCGCCTCAGTGACCGTGAGATCCGGGTCGACCACCACGTGCAGGTCGACGTGCCGCCGGCTGCCGGCGCGCCTCGCCCGGAGCTTGTGATAGCCGGTGATGATGTCGCCGCGGTGTTCGCGCACGCAGCGCCTGATCTCCTCGAGCTCCTCGTCTGGCAGCGTCTCGTCGAGCAGCACGCGGGTCGACTGCATGACGAGGTCGTAGCCGGTCTTGATGATGAGCACGGCCACGGCGATGGCGGCGATCGGGTCGAAGTACGCCCAGCCGGTGAGCTCTACGAGCAGCAGCCCGAAGGCAACGCCGAAGGACGTGTAGACATCGGTGAGCAGGTGGGCGGCGTCGGCCTCGAGCGCCGCCGACTGGGTGCGCCGCGCGACCGGATGGAGCACCTTGCGCGAGACGATGAGGTTGGTGACGCCGGAGATGATCATGACGCCGATGCCGAGCCAGATGTGGTCGAGCGACGGGCCGTCGATGATCTTCCTGACGCCCTCGAAGATGATGACGCCGGCGGCGGCGATGATGAGCAGCGCCTCGATGACGCCGCTCAGGTTCTCGACCTTCTCGTGGCCGTAGTGGTGACGCTCGTCCGGCGGCTCCGCCGCGCGGCGCACCGACCAGAAGGCGATGAGCGCCGCCACCAGGTCGGAGCCGGAGTGCAGCGCCTCGGAGATGATGGCGATCGAGCCGGAGAGGATGCCGACGGTCAGCTTGAAGACGATCAGCGTCGCGTTCGACGCGATCGAGACCGCGGCGGCGCGCGACTTGAGCGAGTGGTTGGTGAGGTCGGCCAGCGAGGCGGCCTGCCTCTTCGATTCAGGTTGCCTGGACCCCATGCAGCAGACCCTCCCGTCGCAAGACATCGACGAGGGCCCTCCCGGCCAGTGCGCGGTGGCTGGCCTGGTCCTTGGCTTCCTGCGGCCACTCGGCCACGGAGAGGTCTGACCCTTCTGGGATGAAGACGGGGTCGTACCCGAACCCGCCATCGCCGCGCGGCGCCTCAGCGATGGCGCCCCACCAGTATCCCGTTGCGGCGTAGTGTGTCATGTCGGGTGCAGCGGCGACAACCGAGCAGACGAAGCGCGCCCGGCGCGCGACGGGGCCGGCGAAGCCGGCCAGCTCGCGCAGGAGGCGCGTGTAGTTGGCGACGTCGGCGCCGGGTCCTTCCACGCCCGCGTAGCGGGCGCTGGTGATGCCCGGCGCCCACCCCAGCGCCTCGACCTCGAGCCCCGAGTCGTCGGCCAGGAAGAGGACCTCGTCGTCAGGCCGCAGGCCGAGCTCCTCGAGCAGCGCGGGCTCGCCTTCGACCGCCCGCGCCAGCGCCTCGGCCTTCTCGAGCGCGTTCTCGGCGAACGACTCGACGCCCTCCGGCGGAAGCTCGATGCCGGCAGGCATGACGTCGACCCGGCACGGCGCCAGGATGGCGCCGAACTCCTTGGCCTTGTGACGGTTGCCGGTGGCGAGCACGAAGCGCATCGCGCGCCTACTCCAGCTCGGCGACGGCCGCGGTCTGGGCGGCCGCCAGCGCCTTCGCGCCGGTCGCGACCAGGTCGAGCAACGCGTCCAGAGCCGCGCGCGAGTACGGCTCGCCCTCGGCGGTCGCCTGCACCTCGACGAGGCGCCCGTCTCCGGTGATCACGGCGTTGAGGTCGACCTCCGCCGCCGAGTCCTCCTCGTAGTCGAGGTCGAGTCTCGTCTCGCCGTCCACGATCCCGGCGGACACGGCCGCGACGGAGTCGAACAGCGGCAGCTCGTGCAGGCCGAGCAGGTCCTTGATCTTCGCCGCGACCTGATAGACGGCGACGTAGGCGCCGGTGACGCTCGCCGTGCGCGTGCCGCCGTCCGCCTGCGTCACGTCGCAGTCCACGGCGATGGTGCGCTCGCCGATGATGCCGAGGTCGACACGCTGCGCAGGCTGCGCCCGATCAGGCGCTGGATCTCCATCGTGCGGCCCGCTCTGGCGTGCCGCGGACGGCCTCCCGTGAGGTCCGCGTGGGTGTGGCGCCCGGCAGCATGCTGTATTCGGCCGTGAGCCAGCCGCGGCCCGAGCCGCGCAGCCACCCGGGCACGCCGTCGCTGAGCGACGCCGTGCAGAAGACGTGCGTGTCGCCCAGCTCGATGCGCGCGGAGCCGGCGGCGAACTTGGCCACCGCAGGCGTGATGCGCACCGGCCGGAGCTCGTCGGCGTTGCGTCCTTTTCTCACGTCTGCCTCCTCGCCGCCGGCGGCGGCAGCGGCCGCGTCAGGCGGCCGGTCGTGTGATCCCGAACAGGTCGCGGCGGCCGCGCACCGCGAGGAGCAGGGCGAGGCCGGCCGTGAACATCACCACGGCCTCGCCGATGCCGACCCAGACGGCGCTCGCCCAGTAGGGCAGGTCGAGCACGAGCGCGAGCATCGCCGCCACGCCGAGACGCGTTGACGACCACGGGCACGGCGAGCGCGACGACGCGCGGCCCGATGGCGTACATGAGGGCGGCGGCGGCCAGCGTGAGCGCCGCCCCGACGACGACGTCGACCGGCATCATCGGGCTGCCCACGTTGCCGATCGCCGTGCCCACGGTGAGGCCGAGCACGGCCGCCGGGTCGAGGCAGGCGAAGATCAGCAGCGCCTCAGAGACGCGGAACTGAACCTGCCCGTAGGCGAGCGCGTTCAGGCCCGGCGCAAGGGTGAGCACGGCGTAGAGGGCGGCGTAGACCGCCGCCCGCACGAGAAAGCGGCTGGTCACGGGGCGACGAGCTCGCCGAGCCGCTCGAGCGGCAGTGCGCGCACGCGCGTGAGCGGCATCTGAAGAAAGCGCGCGCCCGTCGAGCGGAAGCGCTCGACGTCGCCGGTGGTGTAGAAGCGATAGGAGCCCATGACGTCGCCCGGGCGCTCGAGGCGCTGGCGCGCGAGCATCGCCTCGACCTCGCGGGCGATCTCGGCGGCCGGGTTGATGAGCGTGACGTCGCGCCCCAGGAAGCGCTGCAGCATGGGCGCGATGAGCGGGTAGTGCGTGCAGCCCAGGATGACGACGTCCGGGCGCTTCGCCTTGAGCGGCTCGGTGAAGCCGCGCACGGCGTCGGCGAGCTCCTGGCTGGCGACGTCGCCGGCCTCGATGAAGTCGACGAGGCCGGGGCAGGCCTGCTGGACGATCTCGGCGCCGGAGTCGAGGCCGTGGATCGCTCGCGGGTACGCCCCGCTCGCGACCGTCGCCTCCGTGGCCAGCACGCCGATGCGGCGGTAGCGCGAGCTCTCCACGGCGGCTCGCGCCCCGGGCATGACCACACCGATGATCGGCGTCTCGAACTGCTCCTGCAGCGCCGGCAGCGCGGCCGAGGTGGCCGAGTAGCAGGCCACGACGATGAGCTTGACCGGCACGGTCTCGAGGAAGGCGGTGATCTGCCGCGAGTAGAGCTCGAGCTCGTCGCGCTGCTTCTCGCCGTAGGGGAACCGGGCGGTGTCGCCGACGTAGGCGAAGTGCTCGCCGGGCAGCCGCACGAGGCACTCGTGGAGCACGGTGAGGCCGCCCATGCCCGAGTCGAACATGCCGATGGGCAGGGCGGCGAGCTGCTGTGGGTTGTCGGTGGGAGGAGCGGTCATGACAAGGGCGCCTGAGCGCTTCGGTAGTATCCCCTACCACGCGCGGCACTGTCCAGACGCGCCCGGATACGCGCGGTCGGCGCGGTCGCTCAAGCGCCGCCCGCTACCGTCCGATAGGAGGAGCGAGCGAGGGTCACGAGAGCGAAGAGGGGCGTGACGTGAACGACGGCGGGTACAGGATCGAGTTGTTCGTCTTCCCGGACGGCGACTCCGTCGAGATCATCGTCTTCGACAGAGACGCCTGCAGGCGCGGCGCCGCTGCGTCGGCCGCGCCGGCTCCGACCACCGCGCAGGCTCCGGCCACCGCGCCGGCTCCGGCCGCATCCGCCGCATCCGCCGCTTCCGAGGCAACGGCCCCCGCCCCGTGCTGCGTCCCGGCCCCACCGTCGCGTGAGAACGTCGACGCCCAGGCCTGTCCGGCGTGCGGCAGCACGCTGGTCCATCCCGTGGACTGGCAGCGGTCCGGCGACGCCGCCTGGACCCTGATCCTCCGCTGCCCCGAGTGCGAGACGCGGCGCGAGGTGGTGCTCGGTCGCGCCTCCGTCGAGCAGCTCAACCGCGAGCTGTACCACGGTGCCCAGGTCATCGCCCACGAGGCCGAGCGCCTGACGCGCCGGAACTTCGAGGACGAGGTCGAGTGGCTCGTCGCCGCACTCGAGCGCGACCTCATCCAGCCGATGGACTTCTGAGCTCCGGCTCGTCCCCCGCCGCGCGTCCCCCGCTGTTCGTCAGCCACACTCCCGCCACCACCACGATCGCGGCCACGGCCTGCGGGAACGTGAGTCGCTCCCCGAGCAGCACGTAGGCGCTGGCGACGGCCACGATCGGCGTCAGGTTGATGAACACGCTCACGCGGTTGGCCGGCAGGAAGCGGAAGGCGTAGTTCAGCAGCAGGTACGCGACGATCGAGCAGACGAGCGTGAGGAAGAGCACCCCGCCGACCGCCTCCCCCGTCGGCCGGCGCACGCCGGCGACGAACGCCTCCACCAGCGCCAGCGGCGCCATGAACAGGGCTCCGAACAGGTTCTGCCAGGCGGTGACGAAGAGCGCCGAGCGGCTGACGAGCAGGCGCCGCGCGAGGAGCGCGTAGACGGCGGCCGAGAGCGAGGCGGCCAGCACCAGCAGGTTCCCCGTGAGCGAGCCCCCGGCGGCCGCGCCGGCCGCCAGCACCAGCGCGACGATCCCGCCGAAAGAGAGCAGGATGCCGGCCCACTGGCGGGGCTTCGTGCGCTCACCCTGGGTGAAGGTCCCCAGGACGGCGACGAAGATCGGGATCGTCGCGATCAGGATCGCCGCCTCAGAGGCGCTCGTGCGCGCGATGCCGGTGTTCTCGAAGCTGAAGTATACGGTGAGCGAGACGAAGCCGATGAGCGCCAGGCGCGCCAGATCCCGGCGCGTCACCCGCTCCCGCCCGGGGCGCAGACGCCAGACCACCCACAGGATCGCGCCCGCGAGCGCGAAGCGCAGCAGCGCGATCAGCAACGGCTCGAACCCGCGCAGCGCCGTCTTGGTGGCGACGAAGGAGAGCCCGAAGGCGAAGGTCATACCGATCGCCGCAGCGTAGGCGGAGAGTGGCGGCCGGTCGTCCATCGGGCAAGCGTATCCCAGGCGGGAGAGCGGCGGAGGCAGTGGGCGGACGGCGGAGCGATGACCGGCGTGAGGATGGGTGGTGGTGCCCCCGGAAGGATTCGAACCTTCGACCTCGCGCTCCGGAGGCGCGCGCTCTAATCCCCTGAGCTACGAGGGCACGGGTGCGGATTGTAGCACGGCGGCCGCGGACGGGCGGGCGCGCGGGGCCCCTACGGGCCGCGCCCGCCGTCACACGAGGTGCTGGATCGCCTCGGCGAGGTGGACATCTCGCGCGGTCACGCCTCCGGCGTCGTGGCTCGAGAGGCGCAGCGTGACCTTGTTGTAGCGGATGTCGATGTCCGGGTGGTGGTGCTGCTCCTCGGCCACCTCGGCGAGGTGCTCGACGAAGCCGATGGCGTGGACGAAGTCGGCGAAGCGGAACGTGCGCGTGAGCGCTTCGCCCTCCAGACCCCAGCCGTCGAGCTCGCCGAGGGCCGCCACGATCTGCTCCTGGCTCAGCGTGTCCATGAGCGCCTCCCCCTCAAGACCTTTCGGCCGGCGCCGCGGGCGCCGGCCCTTACCGCCTGTCTTCCCCGCGCCCGCGCAGGGCACGCTCGACGTCCCGCTTCGCGTCGCGGTCGGCCATGTCGTGGCGCTTGTCGTAGAGCTTCTTGCCGCGCGCCAGGCCGATCTCGATCTTGGCGCGCCCGTCCTTGAAGTACACCTTGGTCGGGACGACCGTGTAGCCCTTCTCGCGCACCTTGCCGGCGATCTTCTCGATCTCGCTGCGATGCAGCAGCAGCTTGCGCTGCCGCAACGGGTCGTGGTTCCAGATGTTGCCCTGGTCGTACGGGCTGACGTGGGCGCCGATGAGGAAGAGCTCCGGGGCGTGCGCGATCCCGCGCACCTCGACGTAGCTGTCGCGCAGGTTGATGCGACCCTCGCGCAGTCGACTTCACCTCGGTGCCGACGAGGGCGATGCCCGCCTCGAAGGTGTCGTCGATGAAGTAGTCGTGGCGCGCCTTGCGGTTCTCGGCGACGCGCTTGATCCCGGTCTCTTTCGGCATGCACCTAGCGTACCGCATCGGCGGAAGAGGGAGCGCCGGGCGGATCGCGCGGGTGCCCGTCGCCGCGGGGCGCCGGGAGCCGCCGGGCGCGGCAGCTGCGCTCAGCGGCCCTTGCGGTGCTGCTCGCGGCCCGGCGCGCGGCGGCGCGGCGGCCGGCCGCCGGTCG
Source organism: uncultured Thermoleophilia bacterium (assembly GCA_963717965.1). GTDB lineage: Bacteria > Actinomycetota > Thermoleophilia > UBA2241 > UBA2241 > CAIXSE01. The sequence continues at coordinate 294,325 of CAVQXS010000010.1, forward strand.
TGCGCCGCGCCGGCCGGCGTCCGGGGCCGGTCACGGGGCGGCCGGTCGCCGGGTACGCCGGCGCGAGATCGACCTTGCCGGTGAGGCGGTCGACGCGCTCGACCTTGACGTCGATCGCGTCCCCGAGCCGGTGGCGCACCCCGGTCGCCTCGCCGACAAGCGTCGTCTCGTGCTCGCTGACCTCGAAGCGCTCGCCGCCGAGACGCCGTGACGAGAGGAAGCCCTCGAAGACGTCGCCGAAGCGCACGAAGAGCCCGCCGCCGACGAGCCCGACGATCTCGCCGGTGAACACCTGCTCCCAGCCCTCCGCCTCGAGGCGCCGGTCGAGGAGGAAGCAGAGCGCCACGTCGTCGCCGGCGAGCTCGATGCGCGAGAAGTCCCGCTCGCGCGTCGAGCAGTCTTCGGCGGCTGTCGCCAGCTCGGCCTCTCCCAGCTCGCCGCCGTCCTCGCCCAGGTGGAAGAGGAGGCTGCGGTGCGTGACGAGGTCGGGGTACCGGCGGATCGGCGAGGTGAAGTGGAGGTAGGCCGCACTGGCCAGGCCGAAGTGGCCGAGGTTGACCGGCGCGTAGCGCGCCTGCTTGAGCGAGCGCAGGATGAGCGTCGACCACGAGAGCCGGCCGCGACGCTCCCTGGCGCTGGTCTCGGCGACCAGACGGCTGAGCCGCCCGAAGGCCTCGGCGAGCTGCGCCGCCGGCACGGCGGGGCCGCCCGCGAACGCCGGCGTGGGCACGCCGAGCTCCTCGAGCTGGTCGAGCAGCTCGCGCACGCTCGCCGGCTCGGGCGGCTCGTGCACGCGGTAGAGCGTGCGCGCCTTCTTGCGCAGGAGGTACTCGGCGACCGCCTCGTTGGCGGCGAGCATGAACTCCTCGACCAGGGCGTGCGACGGGGTCTCGGGGCGCGCGGCCGCGCCGCTCAGCATACCCACGTGGTCGAACGCGTACTCGGGCTCGAACGAGCCGATGGTGAGGGCGCCGCGGGCGAGACGGCGGCGGCGCAGCACCCCGGCGAGCTCGGCCGCCAGCAGGAGCTGCACGCGCAGGGCGGCGTCGGCCTCCGTAGTCGCGTCGGGGACGTCGCGCGGCGGCTCCGGACGTCCGGCGACCAGGTGCGCGCCGGGTAGCGCCGCGACGGCCGCCTTGGGGTCGGCGAGCGGAACGGCGGCGGCCCCGGCGGCGGCCTCCGCCCCGTCCGCAGCCTCAACAGCCGCCGGCCCGATCACCGTGTCGGCGAAGCCGTAGGTGAGGCGATGGTCGCTGCTGATCAGCGAGCGGTAGAACTGCACGGCCGTGCGCCGCCCCGCCGCGTCGATGACGAACTCGACCGTGAGGCACTTGCGCGGCCGGCGCGGCACCAGACTGCACAGGTCGCTGCTGAGGGCGGCCGGGAGCATCGGCTCCGCGAACAGCGGCAAATAGAGGCTCGAGGTGCGGCGCCGCGCCTCGCGCTCGATCTCGCCGTCGTCGTCGACGAAGTAGGAGACGTCGGCGATGTGCACGTGGGCGCGGTAGCCGTCCCCCTCGCGTGCGACCGAGATGGCGTCGTCGAAGTCGCGCGCCGTGTCTGGGTCGATGGTGAACGTCGGCACCGCCGTGAGGTCGCGGCGGCCGCGGTCATCGCGCGCCTCGCGCGCGCGGACGGCGGCCGCCTCCTCCAGCACGGCGTCGGAGAAGCCCTGGCGCACCCCTTTGGCGCATAGCAGCGCCCGCAGCACCGCCTTGAGGTCGTCCGCGCCGCCCAGGACCTCGACGATCCGGCGGCGGTCGCCGTGCACCGGCACGGCGAGGACGAGGTCGCCGAGGTGAGGCGGCTGGCCGCCCTTGGCGACGAGGTAGGAGCGGGCGTCGGCGAAGAGAGGCTCGAGCGACCAGAACTTGCCCCAGCGGGCGACACGGTACGGGAGGGGCCGGGCGCGATCGCGGCTCTCGGACGGGTCGGGCGGCCCGTCGCCGCGTGAGCGGCCGCTGTCGGAGCCTTTGCGGCCCCTCTCCCCGCTCGCCCTGTCGCCCGGAGCGCCCGGGCGCCGCGGAGGGCTCATGCGACTACCTCGACTGGACGGAGATGTACTGCAACGCGCGCTGCAGCACGTCGTCCTTCTTGGTCTTGGGCAGGTCCTTCACCATGATGTCGGGGGCGATGCCCTTCTTGTTGATGTCGGTGCCATCAGGCGTGAGATAGACGGCTATGGTGAGCTTGAGGGCGGCGCCGTTCCCCAGGTCCTCGAAACCCTGGACGAGGCCCTTGCCGAAGGTGGTGGTACCGATGATGGTGGCCCGGTCGTGATCCTTGAGCGCCCCGGTGACGATCTCGGAGGCGCTGGCCGAGTACCCGTTGACGAGCACGACCAGCGGCTTGGTGGTCGCGACTGGGCCCGTGGCCGTGAGCTCCTCCTTGGGCGAGTGCAGGCCCTGGGTCGAGGTCACGAGCCCCGTCTCGAACAACCCGGTCACGTCGACCGCCTGCCCGAGCACGCCGCCGGGGTTGTAGCGCAGGTCGAGGATGAACCGCTGCGCGCCCCTGGCGGCGAGCTTGTCCAGGTCCTCGTGCACGTCCCTGGCGGCGTAGCCGCCGAACTGGGACAGGTAGATGTAGCCGACCTTGACGCCCTTGTACCTGATGAGGCGGCGGTGCGTCTCGGGGAACTCGATGCGCCCACGCGCGACCTTGACCTGCTCGACGCTCTTCTTGCCCCTGGGCTTGACGCCGAGCACGACGGTCGTGCCCTCGTCGCCCTTGATGCGACTGACGCTGGTCTCGAGGGGGACGTCCTTGGTGGTCTTGCCGTCGACGGTGACGATGACGTCGCCGGGGCCGAGGCCCTGGGCCTTCGCCGGCGATCCGTCCAGCACGCCGGTGATGACGACACCCGCCTTCACCTGCTGCAGTGTGGCTCCGATGCCGTAGAACGCGCCGCTGATCTTCTCCTTGATGGCGGCGTAGTCCTTCGGCGTGAGATACACCGTATACGGGTCATCGAGCGACTTGAGCATGCCGTTGACGCCGGCCGTCGAGAGGCTGTTGACGTTGACCGGCTTGTAGTAGCGCCCCTGCAACTCCTCGATGATGCGCTGCTGCAGCTCGCCGGCCTCCTTCGCGGAGGTCTGCGCGGACGGGCCGAGCCGTACGGTGTTCTCCCCGTGCAGGTACCAGCCGGCGAAGTACCCGCCAAGGAACCCGAGCGAGACGAGGAGGAGGACGATGATGGTGCGTAGGGCGCGCATCAGTCGTAGATGGTAGTGGGTCGCGCGAGGGGCGGCAAACTGGGCTGTCGAATCAGAGGTAGCCCAGGGGGTCGACGGGGTTGCCGTTGACGCGCACCTCGAAGTGCAGGTGCGGGCCGGTGCTGAACCCCGTCGAGCCCACGTAGCCGACGGTCTGCCCGCGAACGACGCGCGCTCCCGTGTCCACGGCGAGGCTGGACTGGTGCGCGTAGAGCGTCGAGAGGCCGTTGCCGTGGTCGACGATGATCACGTTGCCGTAGCCACCCATCCAGGTGGCGTAGATGACGGTGCCGCTGTCGGCGGCGCGGATCGGCGTCCCGTAGCCGACGCCGAAGTCGACGCCGGTGTGGAACTTCTTGTAGCCGAGGATCGGGTGGATCCGCCAGCCGAACGGCGACGTGATCGGCCCGCTCACCGGGTAGATGAGGTCGCCGGTCCCCTGGCCGCCGCCCGACGACCCGTTGATGACGCTGGTCAGGGCGGCGCTCTCGGCGAGCAGCTGGTTCTCCTGGCGTTCCAGCTCGGCGAGATCCTGGTTGACGCCGGCGAGCGCGCCCGACTTCTGCCGGCGCACGTCGAGCGCCGCCGCCTGGCTCGCCGCCTGGGCGGCGCGCAGGGCGGCGAGCTCGTCGCTCTTCTCCTGCAGCAGGGCGGCCGCGTCGGCGACGGCGCCCTCCCGCCGGGTGATGGCGTCCTTCTCCGCGTCCACCTTGTCGCGCGTCGCCTCGAGGCCGCCGACGAGGGCGTTGTTGCCGCCGAGGAGGTCGTGGATCACGTTCACGCGGCTGATGAGATCCTCGAAGCTGGAGGAGGCGAGCATGACGTCGACGTAGTCGAGGTCGTCGCTCTTGTAGCTCAGGACGACGCGCTCCTCGAAGTTCTTCTGCTCGAGCTCGAGCTCCGCCTGCGCCGCCTTGAGCTCGAGCCGCTTGAGGCGGAGCTGCTTGCGCAGCACGGCAAGCTTCTCGCGCGTCACCGAGAGCTTCTCCTCCACGGAGGCGATCTGGTCGCCGAGGCTGCTGAGACGGCCCTGGATCGCCGCCAGCCGGCCGTCGAGGTCGGCGATCTGCTCGTTCAGCGTCGCCTTCTTCTGCTTCGCCGCCTTGATCCGGCCGCGCGCGTCCTCGAGCTTCTGCTGCAGCTCAGCGGCCGTCTCGGCGCGCGCGGCGCTCGCGACCGCCCCGGCGAGCGCCAGGGCGACGGCCATGAGGACGATGGCGGCGATGAGCTTGCGCGGACTGATCATGGCAACCACTAGAGTTCGGCGGCCGGCGACCGCGTTCCTGTGCACCCTCGCCGGAGCCGCTCAGCGGCGCCGCGCGCGGCGCCTCACGTCCTGAGGTAGCGCCGCAGCGCCACCATGCTGCCCAGGGCGCCGAGGAGGGCGCCGAGCACGGCCAGCGTGGGCAGCAGGCCGGCGGGCCAGGAGCCGTTCTGCCACCACATGCTGAAGACCCTGAGGTTGAGGAAGTTGATCTCGCTGCTCTCGAGCCAGTTGGCGAGGGCCCAGTTGCAGAGCCAGACGAAGCCGGCGGCGAGGATCGCCCCGACGAGCCCCGTGATGAAGCCCTCGAGCACGAACGGCCAGCGGATGAACCAGTTGGTGGCGCCGACGAGGCGCATGATCTCGACCTCGCGTCGCCGGGCGAAGATGCTGAGCCGCACCGTGGTGCTGATGAGCAGCACCGCGGCGAGGGCGAAGATGCCGGTCGCGACCCACATGCCGTAGCCGATCAGGTTGATCGTGCCGAGCATCTTGCGCACGGTCTCCTTGGCGTACTTGACGCCGTTGTGGGAGTTCGGGTCGTTGTCGACCGCCGGGTCGTCGAAGAACTTGGCCGCCACGGCATCGACCTGGTTGGCGTCCTTGACCTGGATCTCGTAGCTGGCCGGCAGCGGGTTGATCGGCAGGTTGGCGACGATGCGCTCGCCGAAGCGCTTGCGGAACCGCTCCAGCGCCTCGTCCTTGCTGATGTACTTGTAGGACTTGACCTCGGCGATCGACTGGATCTTCTGCTCCAGCGCGGTCTTCTGCTCCTCGCTGGCGTCGTCCCTGACGAAGACCTCGATCATGACGCGGTTCTTGAGGCTGGTCGCGCCCTGGTTGAGGTTGTCGCGCGTCACCAGGACCGCCCCGAGGATGGCCGTGCTGATGAACACGGTGATCACGGCCGCCATGGCCATGACCCAGTTGCGGCGCATCGAGCCGAGGGCTTCGCCGAGGAAGAAGCCGAGCCTCACGTGAGCGCCTCCTGAGTCTCGACGTCGGCGACCTGGTCGTAGCCGCCGCGGCGCTCGTCGCGCACCAGGCGCCCGGTGTCGAGCTGCAGGACGCGCCGGCGCATGCGGTTGACCATGTCGCGGTCGTGCGTCGCGACGACGACGGTCGTGCCCGTGCGGTTGATGCGCACGAGCAACTGCATGATGCCGACCGCGGTCTCGGGGTCGATGTTGCCGGTCGGCTCGTCGGCGAGGAGCAGCGGCGGGTGGTTCACGAACGCCCGCGCCACGCTGACGCGCTGCTGTTCGCCGCCGCTGATCTCGTGGGGGTAGCTGTCGGTCTTGTCGGCGAGGCCCACCAGACTGAGGATCTCCGGGACCTTGCGGCGGATGGAGCGGCGCGGCTCGCCGACGACCTCGAGCGCGTAGGCGACGTTGTCGTGCACGGTCTTGTTGGGCAGCAGCTTGAAGTCCTGGAACACGCAGCCGATGTTGCGCCGCAGGAGCGGCACCTTGCTGCGTCGCAGGGTGCCGAGGTTGCGGCCGGCCACGAGGATGCGTCCCGTCTCGGGGACGAGCTCCTTGAGCACCAGCTTGATGAGCGTCGACTTGCCCGAACCCGAGGCGCCCACCAGGAACACGAACTCACCCTTGCCGATGTGGCAGGTGAAGTCCTGGAGGCCGACCACGTCCGGGTCGTACGTCTTCGTGACGTCTTCGAACACGATCATGGGACAGCTTCTCCCTTGTCAGCCGCCAACGGCCAAGCCCCGATTATGAGGGTCCGTCCGGGGCGGCTCAACCCGCCCGCCTCAGCGGTCTTGCACGCGCTCCGCCCAACAAACAGGGGCCGCCGTGAGCTGAGAAGGACCAGCGGAGCGTGCCAAGGAACACTGGTGATGGCCGGCGACCCCGGCCATGGCTTCGCCGCGGGCCGGGGCGTTCCTGCCGGGTCCGCGGCGCCGCGCCAGCGCACCGAGGAGGGCGCGGCCGGGTGAACGCGGAACCTGGCGGTGTCAGTCCGCAGCCTCGACGAGCGTCTTGAACGCCGCCAGGGTGTCGCGCACGCGCCCGTGCAGGCAGGCACGGACCGTGGCGGGATCGCGGTCGGTCCAGCGCGCCGGCTCGTACTCGAGCTGGTAGTGCACCGAGGTGTGACCGGCGTCCAGCTTCTGGAAGTCCACGTCGCCGGTCTCCCGCCCGTCCACGGCCTCCCAGCGCAGCCTCGTGTCCTGGACACGATCGACGACGTTCGTCTCCCACTCGACGGCCCGGCCGCACACGAGCCCGGTCCAGCGCAGCCGGCAGTAGCCGATGACTTCGACGCGCTCGATGCCGGGCATGAAACGCGGGTACTGCTCGTAGTCGAGCCAAAGGGAATAGGCGTCAGGAGCGTCCACGGCAACGTCGATGGACTCGTCCACGAACCCCATGCCCGCCTCCCCGGTCACCGGCCGGCGGCGCCGGCCGATACCTTCGGTCTACCCGGCGCGCGGGCGAGGCAGTCGCGGCGAGGGAGCCGGGCGCGGCGCCGTCACCAGCGCTCGTAGAGCACGAGCTCCTCGAGCGGCCGGCGGCCGGTGCTCGCCCGGGCCTTGTCCGGATAGCCGAGCGGCGTGAGGGCGACCAGCTCGACGTCGTCGGGGAGCCCGAACACCTCGCGCGCCGCGTCCGGATCGAAGGCGGCGATCCAGCAGGTGCCGAGGCCGAGCGCTGTCGCCGCGAGGACGAGGTGGTCCATGGCGATGATCGCGTCGACCTCGTCGTAGGGCTTGTCGTCCATGCGCCGCCAGGCCTCGCCGGGCACGGCGACGAAGGCGATCACGAGCGGCGCCTGGGTGAGCCAGCCGCGGCCGTAGACGCGCGCCAGGTCTTCCTTCCTGCCCTCCGTGTGGACGACGAGTATGCGAAAGGGCTGGCGATTGGCGGCGGTCGGCGCCCGGCGCGCCGCCTCGAGCACCTTCGCGAGCTTCTCCTCCTCGACGGCGTCGGGTTTGTACCCGCGCACGCTGTAGCGGCTCTCGATCGCGTCGAACAGATCCATGGTGACTCCCTCCTTCTGGCGACGGAGCAGCAGCGTACCACGCCGCCCCGCCGGGGGCGCAGCGCCTCCGGCCGGCCGGTAGGATGAGCGGCGGACTCGAGGAAGGGGAACGCACCGTGTCGCGCAAAGGCTGGCTGCTCTTCATCGCCCTGTGTGTGATCTGGGGTGTCCCCTATCTGTTCATCCGCATCGCCGTGCGCGAGTTGCCGCCGCCGGCCCTCGTCTTTCTCCGTACAGCACCGGCGGCGCTCCTGCTCCTGCCCTTCGCGCTGCGCCGCGGGGAGGTGCGGCGCCTGCTGCGCAGCTGGCCGTGGGTGCTCGCGTACACGGCCGTCGAGCTCTGCGTCCCGTGGCTCCTGCTCGCGCACGCCGAGCAGCGCATCTCGAGCTCGCTGGCGGGACTGCTGATCGCGACGGTGCCGCTGATCGGCGCCATCCTCTACCGCGCGTTCGGCGTTGCCGACCACTTCGACGCGCGGCGGCTCACCGGCCTGATCGTCGGGTTCGCCGGCGTGGCCGCCCTGGTCGGCCTCGACATCGCCCACAGCGACGTGCTCGGGATCGTCGAGGTCGTCATCGTCGCGCTCTGCTACGCGTCCGGGCCGCTGATCATCAGCCTGCGGCTCGACGACCTCCCGGCGATCGGCGTCATCACCGCGTCGCTCGTGGTGACCGCGGTGCTGTACGCGCCGGCCGGCATCGCGACCATGCCCTCCTCGCTCTCCGCGGAGACCATCGGCTCCGTCGCGGTCCTGTCGGTGCTGTGCACGGTGGTCGCCTTCCTCGTGTTCTTCGCCCTGATCCGCGAGGTGGGGCCGTCGCGGACCACGGTGATCACCTACGTGAACCCCATGGTCGCCGTGCTGCTCGGCGTGGCGCTCCTGAGCGAGCCGTTCACGCTCGGCATCGCCGTCGGCATGCCCCTCATCCTGGTCGGGTCGCTGCTCGGCACGGCGCCGTCGCTGCGGCCGGCTGAAGCGGAGGCGACGACGCTCAGGGACGAGCTCGGGGCCGGCCCGCCGGCGCCGTAGGCGCTCAGGCGTACCGCGCGACCCAGTCCCGCGTCGGCTGCACCTGGTTGAACGTGAACAGGTGTGCGCCGGTCAAGCCGAGCGACTCGTCCGCCGCGTAGCCGGCCACGGCGCTCGCCAGCGGGGTCGGGTCGTAGCGCCGCGAGCGGGCGAGCGTGATCATCTCGCGCGTATGCTTGCGCAGGTAGCTGAGCGAGGCGCCGACGCCCGCCTTGAGGGAGATCTCGGCGAGCTTGCGCCGCTCCACGACGCCGGGGAGGCCGACGACCACCGGCAGATCGATGCCGGCCGCGCGGATGCCGGCGACCCATCCGGCGAGCGCGCCGGCGTCAAAGCAGAGCTGGGTCACCACGTAGCTCGCGAAGGGCTGCTTGCGCCGCAGCGCCTCCAGCAGCCGCTCGTCGCCGATCAGCGGATGGCCCTCCGGGTAACCACCGATGCCGATGCGGGCGAAGGGGTGGGCGAGGCCGGCCAGCTCCTCGAGCAGGTCGCCGGCGTCGGCGTAGTCGCCCGCCGGCGGATCCGCGTCGCCGCCGACCACGAACACCTCGCGGATGCCGGCGTCGTCGAGGCGCTGCACCATGCGCTCGAGGTGGCTCCGCCCGGAGACCATCCGCGCGGCGAGATGCGGTAGCACCGTGAAGCCGCGCGCGGCGAGCGCGGCGCTGACGTCCAGCGTCCTGTCCAGGCCCTGCTTGGGCGAGGCCGTGACGGTGACGGTCGCCCCGTACGGGAGGGTCGCCACCTTCTGCTCGATACCCTGCACCGGGATCACTTCGTACCGGGGTTCGTGCAACAGAAGGGACAGCGCCGACTGGTCCGCGATCGCTGGGGCTGCGCCACGGCTCATGAATCACCTCGCTCGGGTCAAAGAGGATTGTTTCAGTCCCCTTATACCCGGGCGAGGCCCGCCGACGCATGGGGCGGGCGGCCGGGAACGCCCGGCCGCCCGCCCGGCGCCGTCAGTTGAGGCGGCACAGCTCCTCGTCGCACCGCCGCAAGACAAAGCTGCGGTACTTCTCCAGGTCGCGGTCGAGCTCGCGCTGGGCGCGGGCGACGTCGCTCCCCGGGTCCACCTGGTCGCGCGGCGTGTAGTCGAGCTCCACGGTCACCCGCACCTGGCCTTCTCCGGCGTCGGAGAACGTCACACGGCCGTCGTCGGCGTCCAGATCGGCGAGCGCCGAGCGCAGGTCCTCGAATCCCTCGGGAAAACGGTCGTACACGGAACGACCGATGAACGCTCTCCACTCCTTGTCGGCAAACGAGGCCGGCACGTCGGCCTCGATCGATCCACTCAGCGTTGGCATGCTCTCTCCTTGGTCAGACCCCGCTCGCGATGGCGAACGCGGCTACCCCTCCTCTTCCCCGCGGCCAAACCTCCGCTTCCCGCAACACCGCGACGGCGACTCGCGCCACCGTGTGAGGCGAGGGGCCGGGCTGCCCCAGATGGTCTAGGATGGCGGACGCCCCGTCCCCCGAGCGAGGAACGCGCGTGAACGATGTGATCGAACGACCGCTGCCCGGCATCACCGTGACCATCGGCACGCGCGCCGTGCGCGTCTCGAGCGCGGAGCCGCTCACCGTGCTCAGCTCCGCCGTGGTCGGCGGCGGGACGGGCGAGGTGCGGGAGATCCTCAACCTGCATGTCGACGACCGGTACGACGGCGAGCGGCCGCACGAGGACCTCGCCACCACCGCCGCCGAGCTCGCGACGACGGGCCCTTCGTCGGCCTGATGACCGCGGCCTCCACGGAGTTCGCCCGCTGCGCCGTCGAGTCGGCCGGTGGCCTCACCGTCGCGGCGGTCGTCTCGGTCGGCCTCAGCAACACCTCGTCCGCGGGGGTGACGCCGCCCATCGGAGGCGGGCCCGGCGGACGGCGCCGCGGCGCCCGGGCCCGGGCACCATCAACGTCATCCTGCTCGTGGACGCCGCACTGGCGCCGGCGGCGATGGTCAACGTGGTCATCACCGCGACCGAGGCGAAGACGATGACGCTGGCCGAGTGGGACGTGCACACGCCGGACGGCGACCCCGCCAGCGGCACGTCGACCGACACGGTCGTCGTCGCCTGCACCGGACGCGGCCGGGAACTGTGCTACGCCGGCCCGGCGACGCCGGTCGGCTGGCTGGCGGCACGCGCCGTGCGCGCCGCGATGGAGCGGATCTTCCGGGAGAAGGTCGAGCGCGAGGGGGGCCGCGCCGGCTGGTGAGGCGCGCGGCCGCTGCGAGTTCCGACCGGTGAGGCGCGCCGCTGCGGGCGCGCCGCGCCTCAGCCGGCCGAGAGCACCTCGTCGATCCAGCCGACGCCGGCGATGGCTGCCGGGAAGCCGCAGGTCGTGATCGCCAGCATGGCGACCTGCCGTACCTCCTCCGGAGACGCGCCGGCCGCCAGCGCCTTGCGCGCGTTCGACCTCACGGAGCCCTCGGCCAGCGCCCCGACGGCGAGGCCGAGCTTGACGAGTCGCGCCGTGCGCTCGTCCAGCGGTCCCGCGCCGTCGGCCGCTTCGCCGAGGCCGTCCAGTGCGTCGGCCACGGCCGGATAGTCCTCACGGAACCGCAGGTAGACGCCGGGCAGATGGTCGTCGGCCATGATGGCCCTCCTTGCTGTGCTGCCGGCGAGGCAGGAGGCCGCGCCGTCCTCGCCCCGAGGATTTCACGCCGGGGCGAAGGCAAAACGAAAGGGAGCCGCGCCGCCGGTGCGGGCGGCGTCGGGGCGGCGTCGGCGGCGGCGTCGGCGCGGCGTCAGCGCGGCGAGGCCAGCGCGTACTCGAGGACGGTCACGCGCGGCGTCGCCACGTTACTCGTGGACCACTCCATGGCCTGCTCCAGCTCGAGCGAGCCGGCGAAGTCGCGGGCGTGCTCCACGGTGTCCCACTCGAGCACCACGATGACGTTGTTGGGATCGTCGGCGGCGCGGTACACATGCCCGCCCTTCGAACCGAGGCGCTGGCGCCGCTCGGCGTCGTCGAGGTAGACCTTCAAGAACGTCTCGAAGTCACCGACCTCGTGTTCGATGAGCACGTAGGCCATGGTCCGCCGCCTTTCTTGAGGGTCACGCGGCCGGCCCACCGGCGAGCCAGCCGCCCCGCTGCTCACACCAGTGTACCGCCGCGCCGTCAGCCGCGGTCGCGCCGCCAGTCCCACTCCGGCGCGCTGACGTCGGTGCCAAACCGCCGGCGGTCACGGCGTCAGCCGCCGGCCGCCGGCGAACTCGCTGCGGTACGGTTCGTTCGCGAGCGCTTCGATGTGGATGGAGCTGCCGGTGTTCGGTGCGTGGATCATCCGGCCGTCCCCCACGTACAGGCCGACGTGATGGATGGCGCCCGACGCGTTGCGGAAGAACACCAGGTCGCCGGCGCTCAGGGCGCCGCGCGTCGCGATCTTCCGGCCGACGGAGAACTGCGCCCCCGCGTCCCGCGGGATCGTCACGCCGAGGGTCCGGTAGACGAGGTGCGTGAAGCCCGAGCAGTCGAGGCAGAAGCCGGACGTCCCGGCCCAGACGTACTGCAGGCCGAGGAAGCGGCGCGCCTGGCTCACGAGACGCGCGCCGGTGAGCGCCGGCCAGTCCGTGCCCGTCTTGTGCAGGGCGACGCCGGCGCGCCGCACGAAGGCTTGCGCGCCGCTCACCTGCACGACCTTGACGGCCTCGCCGGCGACCGAGACCACGGGGAGGCGCGTGCCGCTGGAGACCTCGAGCACGCGCCCGGTCAGCGCCTGGTTCTCGTACAGCCACATCGTGCGCCACCTCACCAGCGCGACGGTCGTCTTCGCCGGCGGCTCGGCGCCGGTGAGCTGCCGGGTCGGTAGCCAGCCCGGGTAGCCCCAGCCGTTGCGCGGCGTCGGTTGCCCGGCGACGGCGACCTTCGACCACGATCCCGAGGTGCCGAGCAGGTAGACCTTGGCGCCGTAGAGCGCCTGCGTCTCGAGCCTGCCGACCAGCCAGCGCTTCTGGGTCGTCGTCAGCCCGGCCAGCCAGGCGCGCGGATCGGCGGGGACCGCCACCGACGGCGCGTCCACGCTCCGCGCGTCTCCGGGCCGCACCCAGAGGGTGGCCACCGAGACGCGCACCCAGCGCGCCGGCGGGCGCGCCGCCGCCCTCCGAGCCGGCGTCGCGGCGGCGGTCGAGGCGCTCGCGACTTGCGCGCACAGGCCAGCCCCCGCCAGGACGGCGAGGACCAGGGCGAGCGGAGCCGCCCGCTTCAGCTTCTGAGGTAGCGGTCGAACCATTCGACGACGAGTTCGAAGCGCTGAACGCGATGCGCGGGGCTGCCGGAGCGCGAGAGCTCGTGCGACTCCGCCGGGAAGCGCACGAGCTCGACCGGCCGCTTGAGCAGGCGCAGGGTGACGAAGAGGTGCTCCGCCTGCTCGACCGGACAGCGGAGGTCGTCCTCAGAGTGCAGGATGAGCAGCGGCGTGTGGATGTCCTGGGCGTAGCTGACGGGAGAGACCCCCCGGTACATGTCCAGGTCTTCGTACAGGAACTTGCCCGTGTACCCCTTGAAGTCCCAGCCGAAGTCGCTGGAGCCCCACTGCGAGTCGAAGTTGTTGACCGCACGCTCCGAGACTGCAGCCTTGAAGCGGTCGGTGTGCCCGACGATCCAGGAGGTCATGTAGCCGCCGTACGAGCCGCCGATGACGCCGAGGCGGTCCGCATCGACGAAGTCGAAGCGGCGGACCGCCTCGTCCGTCACGGCCATGCAGTCGTCGTAGTCCACAGAGCCCCAGCCCGGGCCAAGCGCGCCGGGGCCGCGGATGGCCCGTGCCCACTCCTCGGTGCCGCCGGACGAGCCGCGCGGGTTGCTGAAGACGACCGCGTAGCCCGCGCCGCAGTACACCTGGAACTCGTCGAAGAAGCCGACGCCGTACTGGCCGTAGGGCCCGCCGTGGATGTTGAGCAGGGTTGGGTACTTCTTCCCCTGCTCGAAGCCGGCGGGCCGCATGATCCAGGCATCGACCTCGCTGCCGTCGGCGGACACGGCGGTGAAGCGCTCGGGCCGGACGAGCTCGCGGCCGGCGGCGAACGCGTCGCCGGCCGACGTGAGGCGACGGCCGGCGGCCGCGGCGTCCGCGCCGGCGGCCGCGGGCTCGCCGTCGTAGAGCTCGCTCAGCTGCGCCGGCTCGCTCGCCGCGAACACCAGGCGGCCGGCGGCCACATCCAGGCCGGTCACGGCGCGCTCGCCGCCGACGACCCGGCGCGGCTCGCCGCCGCCTGCGGCGACCCGGTACACGTGCGTGCGGCCGTGGTCCTCGACGACGAATACGAGGTCGTCACCGTCCCACAGCGGCTCGCGCATGCCCGGGTAGGTGGTGCAGTTGAGGTCGAGCCTCGCGGTGAGCACGTTGAGCTCGCCGCTCGCGAGGTCGACCAGCGCGATCTTGGTGTGCTTGGGGTCGTCGAACACGCCGGAATAGCGCTCAACGGCGAGTCGCGACCCGTCCGGCGACCACGAAGGGGCGCCGACGCTGCCGCCACCCTGGGTGAGCCGGCAAGGCTCGCCGCCCACGGCGACGACCAGGTAGACGTCGTTCTCCATCGCGAGGTCCCAGTCGGGGTGACGCGCCGAGATGAAGGCGATCGTCGACCCGTCGGGCGACCAGGACGGCGAGTGGTCCTCGAAGTCGCCGTCCGTGAGCTGCCGCGGCTCGCCGGAGCCGTCGGCCGGGACGACGAAGAGGTGCTGCGGCCGGTCGGCCGTCCAGCCGACGCTGTCGAGCTTGTACTGCAGCCGTGTGAGCCGCCGCGGCCGCCGCTTCTTGTCGTCCTCCTCCTCGTAGGCGGCGTCGCGCACGCGGGCGACGAAGACGATGCTGGCGCCGTCCGGCGACCAGATGGCCTGGCTGACGTCTTCCTTGAGGCTCGTGAGCTTGCGCGGCTCGCCCCCGCCCACCGGCATCACGTACAGCTGCGACGCCTTGTCGGCGCGGTTGGAGGTGAACGCCAGCCGCGTGCCGTCCGGCGACCAGCGCGGGTCGGCGTCGGCCTTCTCGCCGCTCGTGAACCGGCGCGGCGGGGCCGAACCGTCCGTCGCCGCGAGCCAGATGGCCGCGCGGTACTCGTTGGCCTCCTTGTCGACGGCGCCGACGACGTACGCGACCGTCCTGCCGTCGGGCGAGAGTCGCGGATCCGTGACCCCCGTGAGCTCGTAGACGTCCTCCGGGACCATGCCCTTCATCTGCCGCCCCCCTTGTCCCCTATCCCAGATCGCGCCGCCAGTCCCACTCCGGCGCGATGATCTGCGTCCCCTCCGTGTCTTCGATCTCCCGGCGCCACGCGACGCGTTCGCCCACCGTGGCGCGAAGATGCCAGCGGATGCTCTTGCTCGCGTTCTCGACCGACTCCTTGATGGCCGCCAGCCGCGCATAGACCCGGTCCTGCTGCGCCTCGGTGAGGCCGTAATCGTCGACCATCGCCAGTGCGATGTCGAGGTTGTTGGTGATGTCCTGGTACAGGCCCCAGTCCGTGGAGCACACGTCGGCGATGTGGATCAGGTCGATGGAGGCGTCGTCGTCGACGTCGCGCAGCGGCACGTCCTTGACCAGGGCGACCACGTCGTGCACGTCCTTCTGGTTGATCTTGCCGATCTGCATCTTGGCGATGAACGCGTCGGCCGGGGAGATCGCGTAGTCGTCGATCTCCAGCCGGTCGCGCACGTCGAGGTCGTGGTCCATGCGCATGACGTCGAGGAAGATGTCGATGTGGTCGACGAGCGGCGGCTCGTACGAGCTGGCCTCGCCGGCGGCCGCCGCCTGCGCCTCCGCCTTCATGCCCTCCAGCGCCTCCAGCTTGATGTACTGCAGCTGGCCGGCGTCGGTCGACTGGGTGACGTAGCGGTTTTCGGTGTAGTCCAGGCCCTCGAAGACGGCGTGGATCTCCTTCTTCTGCTCGGAGAGCCCGATGAAGTCGATGTCCGAGTACTCGCGGTCCATGAAGTCGAGGTCCGTGCAGTACCGGCGGATGGCGAGGCCGCCGGTGAGCCGCAGCTGCACGCCCTGCGCGCGCGCCGCGTCGATGGTGTCCATGGCCTCGGCCATGAGGCGGTCGGCGCGGCGCGGCGGCTTCTGCGCCTGCGCCGCCTCGGACTTGACGACCGTGCCCCGCTCGGCCCGGCCCGGCCCGCTGCGCAGGTCCTCGAGCGGGTGCAGCACGGCGTCGAGCACGTGCGTGGCGAGGTAGACGCGCGGCCAATGCTTCTCCGACCACTCCGTGACCAGGCCCCGCGCCTCGAGCTCGCGCACCGCCCGCCGGGCCGTCGGGTTGGTCACGTCGAGGATCCTCTGCGCCTCGGGGACGGTCATGCACGGGGTGCGGAAGAGCTCGTCGGCGAGCCGCAGCGCGTGCCCCTTGACCTTCTCGCGGTCGCGCTCGTAGTGGCGGATCAGCGCGCGGGCCTGGCGGGCGGCGCGCGTCGCGGCCCCCTCCACGCCGACGGCGAAGAAGGTGAGCCACGGCACCCACTCGCTGTGCGTGCGCACGCGCTGCAGCAGCGCGTAGTACTCGTCGCGGTGCCCCTCGAAGAACGCCGAGAGGTAGAGCAGCGGCCGCGTGAGGCGCTGCCGCTCGATGAGGAACAGGGTGATCAGCAGCCTGCCGAGGCGGCCGTTGCCGCCGACGAACGGGTGGATGCTCTCGAACTGCGCATGGAGCATGGCGCACTGCACGAGCTCGGGGAGCCCGCCGCGTTCCTGCAGGAACTCCTCGAACGCGGCGAGCGCCCCAGGCAGCTCGTCCACGGGCGCCGGCACGTAGGTCGCCGTCGCCATGGTCGCGCCGGGCGGCCCGAGCCAGTTCTGCGAGGTGCGGAACTCGCCCGGCGTGCGGGCGCCGCCGACCTCGCCACGCAGCAGGCGCTCGTGGAGCGCCTTGAGGAACTCGAGCGAGAGCGGCTCTTCGCGCAGCAGCTCGACGCCGAAGCGCAAGGTCGAGATGCAGCTGCGGACCTCGCGCAGGTGCTCGCGCGGCACGCTCTGGCGCGCGGCGCCGA
Organism: uncultured Thermoleophilia bacterium; assembly: GCA_963717965.1. Taxonomy (GTDB): domain Bacteria; phylum Actinomycetota; class Thermoleophilia; order UBA2241; family UBA2241; genus CAIXSE01. The sequence continues at coordinate 310,820 of CAVQXS010000010.1, forward strand.
CCTGGTCCAGGTAGAGGTCCGAGAGGCTCACCTCGGCGCCCTCGATGCGCGACGAGCAGAGCGCCTCCTGGCGCTTGAACGAAGCGTCGAGCAGCTGCGGGTCCGGCAGCTGGCCGCCGACGCCGGAGAGCTCTCCGAGCGCGGCGTCGGCGCGCGAGAGCGCGAGCACGAGGTCCTTGGTGTAGGTGAACCGGGGCGGGAGCGGCGCCGGCACGAAGGCGGCGTACCCCTCCGGGGAGTTCACGACCTTGCCGGCGCCGGGGGCGTGGAACTCGCTGGGATCCATGACGCCTGCCTCGCTTCCTTGTGGCTCACTCCGTCAACGGACGGGACTTTGAAAGCATGCCGCGCAATTGTTACAAAACGGCGAATTCCGTGCAAGGACTCAAGTACGCCGGGCCGGGCGAACGGCCCCGGCACGAGCTCAGGCGGCGAGCAGCCGCTCCGCGTCGATCGCGCCGCCCGCGTCTTCTTCGTGCTTGAACAGCAGGTAGACGTCGCGGCCGTCGCCGAGCAGCTCCCGCGAGCGGCGCCGCAAACGCGCCAGGGCCCGATCGTCGTAGGCGGGTTTGCGCAGCCGGTAGTAGACGAAGTCGGCCGTGACCACGTCGGGGACCTCCAGCTTGTCCGACTCCGCCACGCAGAGCGCCGCGTTGTGGTCGCGCAGGATCGAGTAGACGTCGTCGGCGAACCACGAGGAGTGCCGGAACTCGAAGGCGAAGCGCACGTCGCTGGGAAGCAGCTCCAGGAAGCGCGCGAGACGATCGAGATCGAGCTTGAGGTTCGGCGGCAGCTGCACGAGCACCGGTCCGAGCCGGCCGGCCTCCTTGAGGGGCCGCAGGGTCCCGAGGAAGTACTCCGTCGGCTCGCGTGCGCCATCCTTCAAGCGGTTTCCGTGGGTGATCGACTGGTGGGCCTTGATGGCGAACGTGAAGCCCGGAGGCGTGGACGCCACCCACGACGCCACCGTCTTGGCGGAGGGCATGCGGCGGAAGGTGTAGTTGATCTCCACGCAGTTGAGCCGGCTGGCATAGTGCTCGAGGAAGCGCGCGACCGGCAGCTTCTCGGGGTAGAAGCCCGGCTTCCACGCCGGATACGCGAATCCGGAGGTCCCAGCATACAGTGTGGCCATCGGTCGTCCCGTCTCGTCATGCGCTGTTCGTGGCGGGGCGGGCAGAGGAGGGGCGCCTGCACCGACCCGCCACAGTGTCCACGTGCCCGCTCTCGCGACCGGCCACACCCGACCGGCATCGAAGGCCTGCAGAACGGGAAAGCCTCCGTCAGAGCCTGGGGATGGTCCCTGGTCGACGCACGATGACGAGGAGACCGACGATGAGCGCTCTGCCCCACGAATCCGTACCCCGCGCGGACCTCGACGCCATGCGCGAGCTGGCGCGGCAGCTCCGCGCGGACAGCATCCGCAGCACCTCGGCGGCCGGGTCGGGCCACCCGACGTCGAGCCTATCGGCAGCCGACCTCATGGCCGTCCTCTTCTCCCGCCACCTGCACTACGACTGGAGCACGCCGGACCACCCCGACAACGACCGCCTGATCTTCTCCAAGGGCCATGCGTCGCCGCTGCTCTACTCCCTCTACAAGGCAGTCGGCGTGATCGACGACCGCGCGCTCATGGAGACCTACCGGCGGGCGGGGTCGCCGCTCCAGGGCCACCCCACCCCCGTGCTCCCCTGGGTCGACGTGGCCACCGGCTCGCTCGGGCAGGGGTTGCCCGCCGGCGTCGGGATCGCCCTGGCGGGCAAGGAGCTGGACCGGCTCGACTACCGCGTCTGGGTGCTGTGCGGCGACAGCGAGCTGGCCGAGGGCTCCATCTGGGAGGCGCTGGACAAGGCCGCGCACTACGGCCTCGGCAACCTCATCGTGATCGTCGACGTCAACCGGCTGGGGCAGCAGGGGCCGACCGAGCTGCAGTGGGACCTCGAAGCCTACCGGCGGCGCGTCGAGGCCTTCGGCTGCCGCGCCGTGATCGTCGACGGCCACGACCTCGCCGAGATCGACGGCGCCTACGCGCTCGCCGAGCAGTCCCAGGGGCCGACGGTCGTCCTGGCGCGCACGATCAAGGGCAAGGGCGTCCCCGAGGTCGAGGACAAGAACGGCTGGCACGGCAAGCCGCTGCCGGCGGACGTCGCGGAGGCGGCCGTCCGCGCCCTCGGCGGGGTGCGCGACCTCCGGGTCGCGACGCCGCCGCGCGCGTCGCGGCCGGCGGCGGCCGCGCAGCCGCAGGCCGCCGTCGAGCTGCCACGCTACGAGATGGGCGCCAAGGTCGCGACGCGCACCGCCTTCGGCGACGCGCTCGCCGCGCTGGGCGCCCGCCCGGAGGTCGTCGTCATCGACGGCGAGGTCGGCAACTCCACGTTCACCGAGACCTTCAAGGCGCGCTACCCCGAGCGCTTCTTCCAGATGTACATCGCGGAAGGGCAGATGATCGGCACGGCGGTCGGCATGAGCGTGCGCGGCTACGTGCCGTATGCGGCGACCTTCGCCGCCTTCCTGAGCCGGGCCTACGACTTCGTGCGCATGGCCGCCGTCTCCAAGGCGGACATCCGCCTCGTCGGCTCACACGCCGGCGTCGAGATCGGTCAGGACGGGCCGTCGCAGATGGGCCTCGAGGACATCGCCGCGATGCGCGCCGTGCACGGCTCCACGGTGCTGTACCCGAGCGACGCCACCTCGGCCGCGGCGCTGACCGCGGCGATGGCGGACGTCCCCGGCGTGAGCTACCTGCGCACGACGCGCGGGGCGTACCCGGTGCTGTACGCCGCCGACGAACCGTTCCCGGTCGGCGGCTCCAAGGTCCTGCGCCTCTCCGGCGACGACCAGGTCCTCCTGATCGGCGCCGGCGTGACCGTGCACGCGTGCCTCGAGGCGGCCGGCACGCTGCGGGATCGGGGCGTGCCGGCGCGCGTGCTCGACCTCTACTCGATCAAGCCGATCGACGCCGAGGGCCTGGCCGCCGCCGCGCGCGCCGCCGGGCGGCGCCTCGTCGTCGTCGAGGACCACTACCCGGAGGGCGGCGTGGGCGAAGCCGTCCTCGCCGCCCTCGCCGGCACCGGCGAGTCGTTCCGGGTGGAGCACCTCGCCGTCCGCGGCCTTCCCGGCTCGGGCACCCCGGCGGAGCTCATGAGCACGGCGGAGATCTCCGCGGAAGACATCGAGGCGGCGGCCCTGCGGCTGCTCGAGGACTGACCGCCGGCCGCGGCCGGCGCACGGCTCAGGCGCTGCGCCGGCCGTTGCCGCGGCTGAGCCCGCGGATGTACTCGTCGAGATCGAGCTCGCGCACGCGCCAGACCCTGCCCCCGGGCTTCACCCCGGGCAGTCTTGCCCGAGCGCAGCCACGCGCGCACGGTGAGCACGCTCAGGCCAAGGCGTTCCGCGACTTGTTCGGGGGTGAGCAGGCGTTCTGGTGCCTCGGCATACTCGTGCATCGGTTAGCCCTTTGGAATCGGGCTCAGCCAGCTCGATGAACGAACTCGCCGGGCGGGTTCGGCCGCCGTCCCGTCGTCGCCGACGGAACCGGAACGGCTCTCATCGAGTCTACTCCCCATCGTCCTCCATACCTAGCCGGAGTTCAGCGTATTCTCTCGTAGGTTTGCGTGTGGCATACGCCATCACCGTCATTCGTCGTTGCTCAACGCCACGGAACTTGCGTTTGACGTCGTTTGACGTAACCTCGTCCAAGCGCGACACGTTTCGAGGGAATCCGGGCCCGCGGACCGCGCCACTCCGCTCTCGCAGCCACCCCGGCAGATCCGCCCAGGAGCCCTCACGTGAAGATCCGCCTCATCGAACCGGCGCCGGCCCACGTGCACGCGTGGTCCTACACCTTCTATCCTCGTCTCGGCCTGCCGCTGATCGGAGCGGCGCTGAAGGCGGCCGGCCACGACGTGGCGATCTACTGCCCGCAGCTCTCGCCGATCGACTGGAGCGACACGCTGGGTGCCGACGTCGTGGGCATCTCGACGACGACGTCGACGGCCCCGGCGGGCTACGCGATGTGCGACCGGCTGCGCGCCGCCGGCGTGCCCACGATCATCGGCGGCTCCCACGTCACCTTCATGGCCGACGAGGCGCTCGAGCACGCCGACTACGTCGCGCGCGGCGAGGGCGGCGATCAGCTGATGCTCGAGCTCATCGACGCCCTGGCGGGCAAGCGAGAGCTGGAGACCATCGCCGGGCTCTCGTTCATGCGCGACGGCGCCCCGGTGCACAACCCGATCCGGGAGGCCTGCGCCGACCTCGACTCGTTGCCGGTGCCCGACCTCTCGCTCATCGCCGGGTCCGAGGGCATGAGGGCGACGACGCCGATCATGACCAGCTGGGGCTGCCCCTTCGCCTGCAACTTCTGCTCCGTCACGGCGATGTTCGGGCGCAAGTACCGCTATCGAAGCGCCGAGCACGTGCTCGCCGAGATCGAGGCGAAACGCCCGCAGACGATCTTCTTCTACGACGACAACTTCGCCGCCGACAAGCGGCGACTCAAGCGGTTCCTCCGCCTGTTCATCGAGAGCGGCCTGACCGTCCCCTGGTGGGCCCAGGCGCGCACCGACGTCGTCGACGACCCCGAGCTCCTCGACCTGCTGCGCCGCTCGAAGTGCCAGCGCCTGGGCATCGGCCTCGAGTCGGTCAACCAGGAGACGCTCGACAGCTACGAGAAGTCGCAGAGCCTCGACGACATCGTGCGCGCGATCGACACGCTGCACGACTACGGCATCAAGACCCACGGGATGTTCGTGCTCGGGGCCGACACCGACACCACGGAGACCATTCGCGAGACGGTGCGCTTCGCCCGCGCGCACCACATCGACACCCTCATGCTCAACATCCTGACGCCCGCCCCGGGCACGCGGCAGTTCGACGACATGGACGCCGCGGACCGCATCTTCGACCGGCGCTGGGACCTCTACGACGGCCAGCACGTCGTCTTCACGCCGGCCCACATGAGCGCCGAGGAGCTCCAGCTCGAGACCCAGCTCGCCTACGCGCGCTTCTACTCCTTCGGCCAGTGGCTCAAGTACCTCGCCACCTTCCGCTACGGGACGATGGCGCTGTTCAGCTGGTACTGGATCTTCCTGCGCCGCTGGCGCAAGGAGACGGGCAACCGCGACTACCTGGAGATGCTCCGGCAGATGCGGCCCGTGGTGTCACCCGCCGCCGTGGCGAGCGGCCGGGGGTAGGGGATAAGAACGGCGCCGGCGGCCTCTCGGCCGCCGGCGCCCTTCTCGATCACTTGTCCGGTCAGATGGTGCTACCGATCACGCGCCGGGCTGGCCCGGCTGCACTGGTCCGATCCGGTACGGCCTCATCATCTCGTTGTCTTCGTGCTCGACGATGTGGCAGTGCCACACGAATTGCCCGGACTGACCTTGAACTGGGCGCGGATCCGGGTCACCTCCCCGGGATAGGCGATCACGGTGTCCTTGAAGCCGCTCTCCCACGCCTCCGGCGGCCGCGGGTCGCCGAGGAACTGCCACCGGCTGGACCGGCTCCCCGGTGCCGGCGTCGAGCACCAGCGCCTGACGGTCCACGACCTCGAAGGCGACTTCGTGGACGTGCATGGGGTGAGCGTCCACGGTGAAGTTGTAGAACTCCCAGACCTCGGTGTCACCGACGCTCGGGTTCTCGGTCACCGCGTCCATCCACTCCTGATGCACCGCGACTCCGTCCTCGCTGACGATGCCGAGCATGGCGGCCGCCGGTCCACGCGGTTCCCCTACCGGACTTGGATCCGTCATGGACATCATCTCGAGGAGTGCCAGCTTCCGCGTCCGCACCGGCTTCGGCAGTGACGTCGGGCGTGGCAGCGCGAGGAACTGCGGCGGCGTCGTCCGGTCGGGCGCCAGCGGCGGACCGACGCGGAACTGCATGATCTGCCCGGTCGTGGCGGGATCGGCCGGCTCGAAGGCGTCACCCGGTTCGCCGCCACCGAAGGGCTCGTCGGGCCCGAGGTTGCCGAGCACGTGGTTGCCGACGGGCACGTTGGTGAAGTCGACGATCACGTCGGCGCGCTCGGCCAGACCCATCAGGAGGCGATTGCCGTTGGTCGCAGTCAGGTTCACCGGCGCCGCCAGGAAGCCGCCCTCGTTACCGATCTGCCAGACCTCCACCCCGGGGATCCGACTGAAGTCCAGGATGAGGAAGCGCGCCTGACAGCCGTCGAGGAAGCGGAAGCGGTAGCGCCGCCGCTCCACGTTGAGATACGGCCAGGTAGTTGCCGTTCACCATGATCGTGTTGCCGAAGAACTCCGGGTTCCAGATGGGCGAGATGTCGGAGCCCGGGATATACGGACCGGGGTCGCCGTCGAAGAACTCGCGCGAGTCCGGGTAGAACAGCGAGCCGTCGGTGTTGAAGGCGCGGTCCTGTATGGCAATGGGAATCTCATAGTAGGTCTTGGTGGACGGGAAGGCGTCGCCCTCCTGGGGAGCGGGACCCGGGAGCTTCGCCCGGGCGCCGGACCGCAATCGAGCACGGCGGCGTCGCCGGCGGGGCCGCCGCGGACGATGTAGAAGCCGGCCGGGCCGGCGTAGACGTTCACCCGCGTCATGCCCAGCGTGTGGTCGTGGTACCAGATCGTCGAGGCGCGGTTGTCGTTGGGGTACTGGAAGGTGGCGAAGCCGGGCCCCCAGAGGAGGATGCCGTCCTTCTTGAGCGCCTTCTTGCGGAAGAAGTCGTACCAGGTGCCTTCTCTCGCGTACCTGGCAGGGATGTTCCGCGCGTTGGGCAGGTACCAGGCCTCGGCGTAGCCGTCGCTCTCGTCGCCGACGCCGACGGCGCCGTGCACGTGGGTGACCATAGGAACGGGGCCGGCGTAGCGGCCGGGCGTCGGCCTGCCGGTGAAGTCCGGACGCGTGTCTCGACCCACGGCGCCACCGGGCGGGTTGGCCCAGTGCAGGGTCGGGTCGACCGGCAGGAGGTGGGGCAGGTAGTTGCCGCGCGCATCCCTGAGGTCGTTGATCCACATGATGCGGCTCGGGCGGCCGGCCTTGGCCTCGATGGTGAGCGAGGGCGCGTTGTGCAGGAGCAGGCCCTTGTTGCTCGCGGATCTCACCGCACCGTAGCCCCACACCATCGTGGGCGGGAGGCCGGCGGGCAGGATCTGCTGCGCGAACTGCTTCATCGAGATCTGGTAGTAGTCGATGTCCCCGAAGCGGGGTCGCCACAGCGTCGCCGCCTTGGGCATCACCGGCGGGATGAGCAGCGGCGTCACGAATTTGTCCAGCGCCACTGGATCGAGCGTGCCGCCCGGGATGGGCAGGGCTTCCGCCACCTGCGTGAAGCCCCCGAGGCGGGATCCCACGTAGAGACCCAGAAGCCCGCCGCCCCCGATCTTCAGGAACTGTCGTCGAGATCAGCTCGACCATCGGACCTCTCCTTTCCTGCTGTCTACTGCTGCGCCCTCCGCGATCAGCAGGCGGTCCCCCCGGTCTGCTTTCGAGTGCGCAGGAGCCACACTACCCATATGTACATCTGGTTAAGCGGTGTGAACTTGTCCGAAATCTTCCCGCAGGTCGAAGAACGTGCAGACTGCCGTTGTGCGTGACTTCACCTAGACAAAAGGCTGAGTCGCGTGCGGGGCGCGACGAGAAAGCGTTGTCACCGGCGGCAACACGATCCCGTCGGCGCGCACGGCCGCCCGCCCGAGCGGTCACGCCCGTGCGAGGCCTACAGCAGCTCGGCCAGGGACCCGAGACGATAGCCCTGCGCCCTCAGGCCGGCGATGATCGCCGGCAGCGCCTCGGCGTTGCTGCGGGACACGGCGTGCAGGAGGTAGATCGCCCCCTTGTGACTCCCGGCGAGGACGCGCTTCACCGTCGTCTTCACGGACGGCTGGTCGTCCACGAGCCAGTCGCGATGGGCGAAGCTCCAGAACACCGTCGCGTAGCCGAAGCGCCGGGTGAGGCACAGGCTGCGGGCGCTGTACTCACCCATCGGCGGGCGCAGCAGGCGCGCCATGGCGCTGCCCGTCGCCCGCCGGAAGGCCTTCTCGGTGACCGTGAGCTCCCGCCTGAACGCGTCCGCGTCGCCGGCGAGCGACGGGAGCGACGGGTGACTGTCGGTGTGGTTGCCGACGACGTGGCCCTCGGCCACCATCCGGCGCACCAGGTCGGGGTTGTCGCGGACGTAGTCGCCGGTGACGAAGAACGCGGCCTCGACGTCGGCGGCGAGCAGCTCGTCGAGGATGCGACCGGTGAAGCCGTTCTCGTAGCCCTCGTCGAACGTCAGGTAGACCACCTTCTCACCCGTGCCGCCGACGTAGCGGGCGTCGTACGTGCGCAGCAGCCGTGCCACGTCATCGGGGATCGCCGGCACCCGGTGGGACTCGTTCGGGGCGTAGTACCAGGAGCGCAGGGTGTTGTCGGCCGGACAGCTCGGCGACGGGCGAGGGTGACGTAGCGGAAGGCGTTGCGGACGGCGAGCGCGAGGCGGTCCGCGTGGGCGAAGGCCGCACGGAAGGCGAGTGGGCGATGGCGCCCGGTGACGACGGCGCCCCGGAGGCTGAGGGCGTCGCGGTGGACCTCGGCTGCTCGGAGGAGCCGCCGCAGGCGGCGAGCGAGAGGCTTGCGGCGAGCAGACGCAGACGGCGAGGCCGAGCAACGACAGGTGACGCACGCCGCGGGCGACCGCCTGCACCGGCACTCTCCTTCAGTTCAGCGGCGTGATGAAGCGCTCGTAGGCGTCGTCCTCGCCGCGCAGCACCGCCAGGTACCGCTCCCTTATCCTCTCCGTGACGGGGCCGATCGTGCTGCCGTTGACGACGCGGGCGTCGACCTCGATCACGGGCGTGACGTAGGTCGACGTGCCACAGGCGAAGACCTCGTCGGCGACGTAGAGCTCGGTCAGGTCCACCTCGCGCTCGTGAGTCGGCACGCCGAGGTGCTCCGCGATCAGCAACACCGTGCTGCGATTGATCCCCTCGAGGAGGTCGCTGGCGGTGTCGGGGGTGATCAGCACGCCGTCCCTCACGATGAAGATGTTGGCGGCGCTGAGCTCGCAGACGTGACCGGCCGCGTCGAGGAAGATGCAGTCGTCGTAGCCGCTGTCGATCGCGTCCTGTTTGGCGAGCACCGAGTTCACGTAGGCGCCGTTGACCTTGGCGCGCGAGGGGATGGCGTAGTCGGGGATGCGTCTCCACACGCTCGTCTTCAGGCGCGCGCCGTCGAGCGGCAGGATGGACTCCGCCTTGTAGACGAACATGCTGAGCAGCGTGGACATGCCGCGCGAGCGCGTGCCCGGCAGCGACTCGTCCACATGCACGCTGACTCTGACGAAGACGTCCTCCGCCACCTCGTTCGCGAGCACGACCTCCCTGACGGCGTCGATGTAGCGCGCCTCGCTCCAGTCCGGCTCGAAGGTGTCGATGCCGATGATCCGGGCGGAGTTCACCAGTCGCCGGTAGTGATCGCCGAGACGGAAGGCGATGGCGGTCCCGTCCCGCCTGATGGTGACCGGCAAGACCGTGTAGACGCTGAGGCCGTAGAGCAGGGCAGCGCTCGTGATGCTGAGCGTCGCCTCCGTGATGGGAGCGATGCGCGTGCCGAAGTAGGCCTTGGGATAGACGTATGCCATGGTGGGTCTACCTACCAGAACTGCGCGGTCGCTGGCAAACGCGCCGACGGACGCTGCGCCCATCGCCCGGCAGGACTCACGCATCTTCCCGCCGCGACAGCCGCCACCACAGGAACCCGTAGGCGCCCGCCCCCCACGCCAGAAGCAGCGCATAGGAGAGCCACTCGTGGGGGTAGAGCGCGCGCCCGGCGAACGCGTTGGCGATCAGGCGGAACGTCGGCGCCGTGGGGAGGAACGCCAGCGCCGCGTTGACGGCGTCCGGCGTCGGCATGCCGATGGTGAAGGCAGGAGCCAGCAGGACCAGCAGGATGACGCCGCTCCAGGTGTTCACCTGCTGCTGCGTCTTGAAGAGGCCGCCGCAGAGGAGCCCGATGCCGACCAGCACCACGGCCGAGAGGACGACCGCTGCGGCGAGTCCCATCATGTCGGCCGGGTCGCCGCGCGTGATGACGAGCAGCACCGGCACGCCGACGACGCTCAGCGTGATCCCGAAGAGGGCCTTGGCGGCGATCACGTCGGCCGTGGAGGCGATGAGCGTGAGCGCCTCCATGGTCTTCTTCTCGGTCTCCTCGACCAGCACGGCCGGCACCGCGTACACGGCGATCATCGCCAGGAGCATGATCATCGAGACGAGGATGAAGTCCTTGCGCGCGCCCAGCGCCTCGAGCGCGGTGGCGCCGCCGCTCTCCGGCGGCAGAGAGCGCCGCACGATGTGGGCCGGCGGCGCGCGTCCCGCAAGCGACTGCACGCTGCGGTCGAGGACGGCCTCGACGTAGTCGCTGTCGAAGCTCGGCGACGAGGGCAGCACGACGGTCAGCGGCGGCGACTCCCCTGCCTTGACGGCGGCATCGAAGCCGCGGGGGATCACGAGCCCGACATCGACCTTCTTCTGCCGCACCTGCTGGTCGAGCCGGGCTGCGTCCGGCATCCTGACGAAGGTCAGATCCAGGGCGGGACCCGTCTGCTGAGAGATCACCGTCGTGAGCTGGGTCGTGCCGTCCGAGACGACGCCCACCTTCGCCTTCTGGGTCCGGATGCTCTCGTCGGAGAACATGAAGGAGTAGAGCAGCCCCAACGCCAGGGGAAAGAGGAGCGCCGTGAGCACGCGGCTGTCGCGCAGGGCGTCGCGCATGTCCTTGCGGTAGATGGTGCGGACGCGTGACCAGCTCACAGCGGCCTCCCGGCGAGATTGACGAAGACGTCCTCGAGGGTGCCCTCCTGCGAGTGCACGGTGAGGACCCGCCCTTCCGCCATCCAGCCTTCCAGGCGGGCGGCGTCGGCGGGGTCGTCGAGGCGCAGACGCTCCTCCTCACGGGAGTCGAGGAGCACGACGGCGCTGCGCTCCCCGTAGCGCAGCTTGAGCTCGCGCGGCGTGTCAAGAGCGACGATCCTGCCCGCGGCCAGAAAGGCGACGCGGTCGCAGAGCTCGTCGGCCTCCTCCATGTAGTGGGTGGTGAGAAAGACGGTCGTCCCCTGCCGCGCCTGCTCGCGCACCATGGCGCGCACCTCGCGCGCCGAGGTCGGGTCAAGGCCCCGGGTGGGCTCATCGAGGAACAGGACGCGAGGTCGATTGAGGAGGGCACGGGCCACCAGCAGGCGCTGCTTCATGCCGCTGGAGTAGGTCTTGACCTTGCGCGCGGCGGCCTCGGAGAGCCCCACGGCCTCGAGCAGCTCGTCGGCCCGCCCGCGGCTCACGCGGTAGAGATCGGCGAAGAGTCGAAGGTTCTCGCGGCCGCTGAGGCGCACGTAGAGGTTCTGCTCCTCGAAGACGAGGTTGATGAGCGGCTTCATGGGCTCACGCTCGTGGACCACGTCGTACCCGCAGACGCGCGCGCTGCCGCTCGTCGGCCGCGCGCGCCCCGTCAGGACGCGTATCGTCGTCGTCTTGCCGGCGCCGTTGTGACCCAGAAGGCCGAGGATCTCGCCCTCGTGGGCGGTGAAGCTCACGCCGTCGACGGCGTGCACCTCGCCGTAGTGCTTGGCGAGCTGCTCGACCTCGATGCTGAGACTGCCCATTGCCGGTCACCGCCCCGACGGGTCGCCGGACGAGGTCCTTGCCCGAGTCACTGGTGATCCCTCCTCGTTACGACAAGACGTACATCTCATGGACCGACGGGCCGACGCAAGCGCACGGTGGGCCAGAGCAGAGGCGAGACAGATGAGGTAGCCGATGCCCAGGTCGAGGGCTACCGCCGAACTGACGACGCCCACCCAGGCGACATCACCGGCAAAGGGGCCGTGGCCGAGGGCGCCGGCGACCTGGAGCGGCAGCCACATGCCGTGGTAGATGAAGCCGGCGCCCGCGACGGCCAGCACGAGACGCAGGAACGGCAGGCGACGCATCAACCCGGCCTCGGAGAAGAGGTAGAGGGCGATCAGTACAAGGATCCCCGCGACGGCGAATGAGGAGGCGAACAGGAGCAGCGTCGACCGCTCACCAGGGCCGTCGAAAGCGCGCCCAAGCGCATGGGAGAACGGCATGATGGCCTGCGCTGCGGCAAGGCAGAGTGTGCCGAGCCCCGCGAGTAGCAGAATGGGCTTGTCTGCGGAGTGAGGCGAAGGAGAGCTCATCGCGTCGATCCTTTCGCTGGCAATCGACTGTCCGAGGACAGTGGGAGTCGCGCCACGCACGATCACGGGGGCACTGAGAGGGGGCGGGGCGCCTCCGGCGCCCCGCCCCCTTGAGCAGCTGCTAGCTCTCGGCCCCATCGAGCGCCGGCCTCGGGATGGCGATCCCGGGCTCGTGCCTGTCGTGAGGCCGTTCCTTCTGGGCTGCCGGCTTGTAGGCGTGTCCCTCCACGCTGATGTCGGGGATCCACCGCAGCCAGCGCGGCAGGTACCAGTTCCAGTCACCGAGGAGCTCCATCGCGGCCGGCACGATGATCGTCCGCACGACGGTGGCGTCGAGGAAGACCGCGACCGCGAGGCCGAAGCCCATCTGCTGGAACATCACGAGCTCGCCCGTGGCCATGCCGCCGAAGACGCAGACCATGATCGCGGCGGCGCCGGTGATGATGCCGGCGGTGCGGCCGAGGCCGTGGGCGACCGCCTCACGGGTGTCGCCGGTCTGGTCGTAGCGCTCCTTGATGCGGCTGAGCAGGAAGACCTGGTAGTCCATCGAGAGCCCGAAGAGCAGGCTGAAGAGGAAGAGCGGCACCCAGGCCTCGATCGTCTCGACCTGGGTCAGGCCGAGCAGGCCGGCGCCGACGCCCTTCTGGAAGACCAGCACCAGCAGGCCGTAGGCGGCCCCGACCGACAGCAGGTTCATGACGATCGCCTGCGCCGGGATGACGACGGAGCGGAAGGCGACCAGCAGGAGCACGAAGCTCAGGCTCAGGACCACGATCAGCGCGACCGGCAGCCAGGTGTCGAAGAAGCCGAGGTAGTCGACGACGCCCGCGGTGTTGCCGGTGACGTAGACCTTGGCCCCGGTGTCTCCGACGGCCTGAGGCACGAGGTCGCTGCGCAGGCGCTTCACGATGGACTGCGTCGCTTCACCGGCCGGGTCGCCGCCCAGCGTCGTCGTGATGAGCGTCAGGTTCCCCGCCTCGTTCACGCTGACCTGGGCGGGTCCGAAGTGGCCGTCGCTCTTCATGGCGGACTGCAGGCGCTCCACAGTCTGCGTGACCTGCGGCGAGGTCGCCTGTCCGTCGACCACGATCATGAGCGGATTGGCCTTGCCCAGGCTGAAGTCACGGTCGAGGAGGTCCCAGCCCTGCTTCGCGTACTGGTCGCTGGGCAGGTGTGCGGCGCTTGCGGTGTTGTTGCCGCTCTTCATCATGAGCACCGGGGCGGCCACCACGAGCAGCGCCACGACGGCGATGCCGAGCCAGATCACCGGCCGGCGCATGATGCTGTGCGAGAGGCGCTCCCAGAGGCCGACGTGGCCGTCGGCCTGACGCTCCGCGCGGCGCCCGATGAGCGGCACGCGGAGGGCGTTGACGTGATCGCCGAGCAGGCTGAGCAGAGCCGGCAGGGCGATCAGCGCGGTGAGCAGCGTGGTGAAGACGACGAGCATGACGCCGACGCCCATGCTGATCATGATGTCGAGCGGGATGATGACCATGCCGGTCATCGCCAGCACGACGGTCATGCCGCTGAAGAAGATGGCGCGGTTGGCGGTAGCGCCGGTGGCGCCGATGGCGTCGATCTTGGCGAGGCCCTTCGCGCGCTCCTCACGGTAGCGGCTGATCACGAAGAGCGTGTAGTCGATGCCGACCGCGAGGCCCATCATCGTGAGGATGTTCAGCACGAAGGTGTTCATCGGGTAGACCTGGCCGATGAGGGCGGTGATGGCCAGGGCGAGGATGATGCTGATGATGCTGAGAAGGATCGGCATGCACGCTGCGAGCACGGCGCCGAAGACGAGGATGAGCACGATGAGCGCGGCGGGGATGCCGAAGATCTCGCCGCGCGCCAGGTCCTTTTCGGCGAGCTTCGTGAACATCTCGTTGATGCTGGCGTCGCCGGTCTGCGCGACGGAGAACCCCTGACCCTGGGCCGCGACGGCGGTCTCGTGGAGCTTGTCCACGTTCTTGAGCGCGTCGTCGATGGTGCCCGCCATGACCACGGGGATGAGGGTCGCGTGCTTGTCCTTCGACACGCAGCGTCGGGTCGTTCGTCTGATAGTAGGTGGTGGCGCTCTCGACGACCGAGGGACCGAGGCCGCCGATCGTGGCGGCCAGCGCGGTCACGTAGGCCTTGAAGGCGGGATCGTCGACCGTCGTCGTCGGCGGACTTGACGATGACGAAGTCGGTGATCTTTCGCGGCCCGGTGAGGCGCTGCTCGAGGAGCTCCTGGCCGACCAGGCTGTCGGGCTTGGCGGCGCGGAACTTCATGTCGGACGTCAGGCCGCTGCCGAGCAGCGAACCGACGGCGAGCACGGCCAGGACGATGAGCAGCGACCAGATGCCGATGGTGCGCCACGGGTGCAGTGCGCTCGTGCGGGCCAGGCGCTCCGTCAGACCGCTGCCCGCTCTGGCTCTGGACGTGCTGTGCGTGTCCCTCTGCTGCGACATGATCATCCCCCTTGGAATGAGACGGGCTTCCCTGACACCAAGTCTTCGTGGACGCACTGCTGCAGGACGCGAGCGACCACGTCGGGCGCATCGACCATGCTGATGTAGCCGTCGGCGCCGGCGGTCAGGGCGACCTGGCGCGTCTCCGGTCGCCGGCCCAGGACGACGATGCGCATGCCCGTTGAGGAGCTCCGCAACGACGCGAACACCGACTCGGCGTCGGTGACGATGAGGTTCCAGGCGACGATCACGAGGTCGGGCCGCTCCAGCTGCACTTGCCGCTCCAGCGCCCCGGCCGTGTCGGCCTCGCCCACCACCTGCATGCCGAGGCCCTGCGTCACCAGGGCTCGAAACGCGCTTCGCACTGTGGGTTCACCATTGGCGAGGACGGTTCGCATGCTGCTGGGCCCTTCTCCTGGACTTCCGGTCATGAGAAGAGGCTAGAGCGGACCGACGCCGCAGACGCCGGCCAGGCGGAGAGAATCGCAGCTGGTGCGGAGGACAGTCTTTGCACTGGCTGGCCGGCCAGGTGGAACAGCTGCTTTTCTCCAGCCTGGAGCGTAAACTGTCCTGGTGTCCGACGAGGCGACGCGTCCTCGGGCCCTGTGCTCGTGCGCCTGAAGGGGGAGACGGAGATAGCAGGTCAGGATGCCATCAGGGTCATGATCGTGGACGACCACGCGGTCGTGAGGAGTGGGCTCTCGGCATTCCTGCAGGCGTTCGAGGACCTCGACTACGTGGGAGAGGCCAGCGGAGGTGCGGACGCGGTCCGCCAGTGCGTCTCCCTCAGGCCCGACGTCATCCTCATGGATCTGGTGATGCCGGAGGTGGATGGCGCCGAGGCCACGCGGCGCATCAAGGAGACGTGCCCCGACGTGCGGGTGATCGCCCTCACCAGCTTCAAGGAAGACGAGCTGGTCCAGGGAGCGCTCAAGGCCGGCGCCCTCAGCTACCTGCTGAAGAACGTATCGGCCGACGAGCTGGCACAAGCGATCAGGGCGGCGTACGCCGGCCGTTCCACGCTCGCACCGGAGGCCGCCCAAGCGCTGATCAAGGCGGCGACGGAGACGCCGGAGCAAGCGGACGGGCTCACGAGCAGGGAGCTCGAGATCCTCAAGCTGATGGTGGCGGGGTACAGCAACCCCGACATCGCCGCGAAGATCTTCGTCAGCCGGTCGACGGCCAAATTCCACGTCAGCAACATCCTGATGAAGCTGGGAGCAGCCTCCCGCACGGAGGCGGTGGCGATCGCGCTGCACAAGGGGCTGGTGGAATGAGGATCTCCCGGCGGCTGCTTCTCGTGGCCATGGCCGTCCTCCTCGGCGGCGGCCTCTCCGGCCTTCTCGTCGCCTGCGGCGGCTCCCCCGCCCCCACCGGCGGCTCTCCCGCCGCCACCGACAAGGTCACCCTTCAGCTCAACTGGTTCCACGAGGCCGAGTTCCTCGGCTACTACGTCGCCGACGCCAAGGGGTTCTACGCCGCGAACGGGCTGAGCGTGGACATCCTCGAGGGCGGCCCCGGGGACCCGGCCATCGACCACGTGCTCAAGGGCACCGCGGATTTCGCCGTCTCCTCCTTCGGAGAACAGAAGGATGCGGTCGCGGCGAAGCGGCCCCTGGTCGCCGTGATGGCCGCCTTCCAGATACCGCCGCTGGTCATCTTCTCGCTCTCGGAGTCGGGCATCAGGGAGCCGGCGGATCTGGTGGGGAGACGAGTGGGAGTCACCACGGACTACTGGAAGGGCGTGCTCAACGAGACCCTGAAGGCTGCCGACGTGGACGCCTCGAAGGTCACTGAGGTCAAGGTGAAGCCGGAAGACCTCCAGGCTCTCTTCGACCACGACGTCGATGCCTGGCTTGGCTACGCGCAGGACGAGCCCATCAAGGCCGAGGTTGCCGGCCACGACGTCACCGACATCTTCCCCGCCGACTACGGCGTGGGCGGCTACGAGGGGCTGGTGCTGGCGAACCAGCGCACCGTCGACGACGATCCAGACGTGGTGCGGAGGTTCGTCCGGGCCAGCCTGCAAGGTTGGCGCTACGCCGTCGAGCACCCGGACGAGGCGGCACAGATACTGCTCAAGTGGGCCCCTGAACCTGGCCTCGAGTTCCAGAAGCTGGCGGTGCGCGCGGTCGGTCCCCTGGTGGACACCCCCCAGGCGCCGATCGGCTGGATCGACGCTCAGCGTTGGCAGCAGCTGATGGGGTCCGACTACGATCCCGCCCGCCCCGGCTACACGACGGACTTCTCCGCGTCCGAACGCTGACCGGCCTCCTCGATGCGGTCCCGCCTCCCCTCGTCATTCACGATCAGGAGCAGGCTTCTCCTCTACTTCGTGTGCCTCGTGGTGCTCACGGCGGCGGCCATCAGCGGCATCACCGCCGTCATCGCGTCCAGGGAGGCGCACGACCGAGTCGTCGCGCAGCTGCAGTCCGTGGCCACGCTCAAGGAACAGCAGGTGGATTCGTGGATCGGAGGGCTTGGCCTCAACCTGGACATCGTGCTTTCCGCCGAGGGCATCACGAGAGACCTCCACACACTCAGCGTAGCCGCTCCGGGTTCCGCCGGCCGCGACGCGGCCTACAGCCGCGTCCTCCGGCAGTTCACGCGGGTCTCCAGCCGCATGGGGCTCTTCGAAGAGCTCTTCTTCATGGGGCCGGAGGGCCAGGTGCTCGTGTCGACCGACAAGGGCCACGAGCTGCAGCAGCTCGGCGTGAACGACTACTTCACGCAGGGGATGAAGGGCGCGTTCATTCAGGAGCCCTCCTACTCGCTGCCCCTCAACAAGATGACCGTCGTCGCCAGCGGTCCCGTCACCTACCGGGGCGCCCCGTCCGGCGTGCTGGCGGGCCGCGCGAACCTCGACAGCCTGAACGCGGTGATGATCGGCCGCGCCGGGCTGGGTCAGACGGGCGAGACCTATCTCGTCGGTTCGAATCACCGCCTGCTGACCGGCCTCCGCCGTCCGGGCAACGCCATCCCCTCCACCTACATCCGGACGGCCGGGGCCGATGCGGCCGTGGACAGGCACGAAGGTGGCTTCGCCACCTATCGGGGGTACGCCGACGAAACGGTGATCGGGGTCTACGACTGGATACCGAGACTGCAGGTGGCGCTGCTGGCGGAGCAGGGCGAGTCGGAGGCCTTGCGCGCCACCCGGCTCGCGCTGTGGACCACCGGCGGAGTGGCCCTGTTCGCGGTCGTTCTCGCCATCCTCGCCGGCACAGTCCTCATCCACAGCATCGTGCGTCCGCTGTCCGAGCTCGGAGATACGGCCGGCCGGATCGCGGCCGGGGAGCTCGACCTGAGTGCGGATGCCACGCGCAGGGACGAGATCGGGACGCTTGCCCAGTCGTTCAACCGGATGACCGGACAGCTTCGCGGCCTTGTCCGCAGCCTCGAGAAGCGGACCGACCACCTGCGCGCGATCAACGAAGCAGGAAGGCGGATCAGTTCGCTTCTCGACCTGGACGAGCTGCTGCCGGACGTGGCGCGCTCGCTGCTGCGGACGTTCGACTACGAGTGCGTCCGCATCCTGCTTCTCACGGGAGACGGCTCGGGTCGGCTGTTCTCGTGCAGTCGCGGCTCGGACGAGCAGACCTCCGACGTCGAGCTCGAGGACCTCGATCACCTGCCGGCCATGGTGTCGGTCGCCCGGTCGGCAGAGGCCCTGCTGCAGAGCCCCAGCACGGCGGACGGTGAGGCTCACGGTGGGCCGTCGGAGGTGGCAGTCCCTATCCGCGTGGGTGAGAGTCTCGCCGGGGTCCTCGACATCACGTCGGGAAGCTCCCATCCGCTGGACGAGCAGGATCTGTTCACGGCCAAGACGCTGGCCGACCAGCTGGCCATCGCGGTCGAGAACGCGCGCCTGTACGAGAACGCGCGCGAGCTGGCCGCGAGCAGGGAGCGGCAGCGGCTCGCCCGCGACCTGCACGACGCCGTCAGCCAGACGCTCTTCTCCGTCAGCCTGATGGCCGAAGTCCTCCCCCGGATCTACGAGAACGACGTGGGAGAGGGCAAGCGCAGGTTGGAGGAACTTCGGCAACTGACGCGCGGCGCGCTTGCCGAGATGCGCATGCTGCTTCTCGAGCTTCGGCCGAGCGCCCTGGCCGACACCAGCCTTCCCGACTTGCTGCGCCAGCTGAGCGAAGCCGTGATAGGACGCGCACGCATCCCGATCGACGTCCGCCTGGACAGCGTCCGGGACATCCCGCCCGGAGTCCGCGTCGCGATGTACCGGATCGCCCAGGAGGCTCTCAACAACGTCGCCAAGCACTCGGGAGCCGAGAAGGCGGACGTGACGTTGCGCGACGTCAGCGACGATGGACGCGATGCCCTCGAATTGATCGTGCAGGACGACGGGTGCGGATTCGACGTCGGAGATGACGGGCTCGGGTCGCCTCGGGCTCGGCATCATGGCCGAACGGGCAGAGTCGATCGATGCGCGACTCCAGGTGGATTCCAGGATCGGAGAAGGCACCCGCATCAGCGTCGTCTGGCATCCGTGAGACGCCCCACCGCCTGGTCCTGCCCGGCTGACCAGGGCGAAGACTGTCCCCATCAGCAGGTCGCAGTCTCGCCGCCTGGCCGGCGCGCGCGGCCGTCGGTGCGTCCACACTGAGGTCAGCAGGCAGGTCGGTGATCCGAAGGAGCATCGAAGGAGGGGCCGCCATGAGCACGGCAGTCGCCATCGGGAAGCGGGAGACGACGCCGCGACCCCCAGAACGGAGACGCGTGCAGCGTGGAGGCGCGCTCCAGCAGGGCCCGCCGGCAGCATGCGCACGCGCTCCGGCGTTCCTTTCGCGCCACGACCCTCATCCGCCGCGACGCTGCGGGGGGCGCTCACCGAGTATCTGGCCGCCAACCACATCGAAGGCCCTGCCGTGCCACAGATCGTCCTCTGCGCTGATGAAGCGTTCATCAACGCCGTCGACCATGCCGCAGGCAGTCTCATCGACGTCGTCGCCGACGTCCGCGACGATGAACTCACCCTGGAAGTGACCGACGGAGGCCCCGGCTTCGACGCGGCCCATCTCGACCACGATGCACTGCCCGATCTCCTTGGCGAGCACGGCCGCGGCCTCTTCCTCATCCGTCAACTCATGGACGACCTGCAGATCCTCTCCGACAAGCACGGCACCACGCTTCGGATGGGACTCGACTGAGGCGTCACTCGCAACACAGAACCGAGAAAGGAGTCGTCGTGGACTACTGCAAGGAGTGTCGGGCGTGGGTTCCCGACACGAAGGGTGGCTCAGGTGAGTGCCGCCGCAAGGCGCCCACCAAGGTCTACAGCGGCATCGAGCAGGCCGGCGTCGGCCTGACGAAGAAGAGCTACGAGGGTTGGCCGAAGACGGCAGCGAGCGAGTGGTGTCTGGAGTTCGTCGAGCAGCCGGCCTGACGGGCAGATGGGACTCTATGCCGACCATATCTTCCCTTGGCTCCTCGATCACACGGAGTCGACGGAGATGGGCGAGCTGCGGCGTCTCGCCCTGCGCAAGGTCAGGGGAGACGTCCTCGAGATCGGCATCGGCACCGGCGGGAACATCCCCTACTACCCCGAGGCCGTCAGGGCGCTCACGGCTGTGGAGCCTTCGGATGGGGTGCGGCGACGAGCCCTTCGGCGAGCGGAGGCTCGGGGCATGAGCATCGACTGGCATCGCGGCAGAGGCGAGCGGTCTGCCCTTCGAGGATGAGCGTTTCGACTCGGTCGTGCTCGTCGACGTCCTCTGCTCGGTGGAGGACGTGGACGCGGTTCTCACAGAGGCATACCGCGTCCTCAAGCCCGGAGGGCGCCTCCACCTTCTGGAGCATGGTCTCGCGCAGGAGGAACGGATCAGGAAGTGGCAGCGCCGGCTCAATGGACTCAACAGGCGCACCGCCTGCGGCTGCGAGCTGACGCGCGATCCGGAGAAGCACCTGCGCGACTCGAGCTTCGAGATCGACGAGCTCATCCATGCGCAGCCCTTCGCGGGGACGGGCGTCCTCTATCCGCACATCCGAGCCACCGCCACCCGGCCCGTCTGACTCAGCGTCAGGAGCCACGCCATGCACAGGGCGTGTGCGCGCTGGCAATCTGGCGCTTGCTCACGCGGCGGCGCTTGCCTCACGCGGACGTCGCCCTGCGTCACGCTCGCGCCCAGAGCGCCAGCGCGGGCGCCGCGCGGCGCAAGGCCCGCCAGGCCGCGAGGCCGCCGGCGAGAGTGGCCAGCGGCCGGTGGATCTCGCGAGCCGGTGCGTCGAGCACGACGCGCAGAACGGCAAACGGCCTCTCCCCCGCCGCCCGCGCCAGCCACGCCGACTCCATGTCGACGGCCAGCGCGCCCTCGCCGGCCAGCACGCCGCGCTCCGCACCACGTACGAGATGATCGACCGAGGCTACCGGCCCGACGCGGACGCGCTCGATCCCCAGGGCCGCGAGTGCCGCGACGAGCGGCCCACTCACGCAGGCCGTGACGCCCGCCGGTCCGCGTACCTCGCTGGCGACGACGACGTCGCCGGCCGCAGGCCTCCGGCGACCGCGCCGCAGAACCCGGCGACCGCGACCGCATCGGCCGGGATGCGCGCGACGACCAGCGCCGCGGACCGGGCCCGGGCGGCGCCCATGCCGGAGCGCAGTACCAGCGCCTCGGGAAGACCGCGCCGCACGGCGGCGCGCTCGATGCGAAGCGGAGCGATGACGAGCAGCCGAGCGTCGTGGGCGCTCACGTCAGCCACGGCGACGCGAAGGCTGGGAGCGATAACGGCTCGGGCGGCTACGGAAGGGTGCCGCGCTCCAGACGGGATGCATAGGTATCTTCGCTCCTGCACCTGTTGACGATGGTCGTCTCGCCGAGCGGCGCGCCCATCGTCCAATACACCAGGCCCGCCTCCTCGTAGTAGGTGATGGCCTTCTCGTAGAACCTGCCCTCGACCCCGTGCGCCCGGATGTGGAGGACGAGTCGCTCGAAGAGCGACACGTCGACTCGATCGCGAACGATGTACTCATGTGGCCACTCGGGCATCGTCTTGGCGAACGTCCAGCGCTGCGCGTCGACGAAGTCCCGAAGGCCGGCCGGGAAGTTCACGGGCTTGCATCGACGAGCGGGGACGGCATGATCGGCGCGAAGCCTAGCAGATGGTCGTGACGAGGAAAGGCGCGAAGGCGGTGAACCAGCCGCCGTCTCTGGCGCACTAGACTTGTCTTGTGCACGTCATCTACAAAGGAGGAGGAACATGCATCGGCACCCCACAGCGCGCTGCGTGTACGTCGCGGTGGCAGGTGTCCTGCTCGCGGTCTCCTGCGCGCTGCTTGCGTCGCCGCAGTCGGCACTGGCTGTCGGCGATATCCCCGGCGTGCCCCTCACGTCGTCCCCGGCCCAGGGCTATCTGACGGGGACCAGCGGCGCCATCGACGTCTACAGCATCCAGGCGCGGTGGTGGGACCGGCTCTCCCTCACGCTCACCGGAGACCCATCCCTCTTCGGCACCCCCGGCGAGCCGGTGGGCATCGTCGTCTACGGCCCCGACGCGGTAAGCGTGAGCAGCAGCGTGCCCTTCGTCAGCACTTCCGGGCTCGACTTCCCCGTCCGGCTCACCTACCTCCACCTCCCCTCCGCCAGCACCTCGTTCCCCTCCACCGGTGGCACCTACTACATCGCCGTCTCCGCGGAACAGCCCGACGCCCTCGGGAACTACTCGCTGGCCTGGACCTGCAAGAGCTGGGTCATGGTCTACGCCCCCTATTCGACCACGATCCGGCGGGGACACTCGGCAAGGATCGGGGGCATGGTCAAGATGGCGAACGACTCGACCCCCATCACTGGGCACGAAGTCGTGCTCGTCCGCCTCAAGACCGACGGCGGCTGGGTGCGGGTCCAGAGCAGGACGACTGACGCACGCGGCAACTACGCGTTCGCGATCCGGCCGCAGAGGTCGGGCTACTACCGCGTCATGTCCACGGGGACGCCCAGCCTGATCCGCCGATTCAGCACACCCAGGCTCAAGGTCACCGTCCGCCAGTAGGGCTACCGCGCCTGAGGCTGCGGGAGCGAGCAGCCTCGGAGGTCAGTGGCCGGCCTTCTCCTTGCCTTGGCCACCGGAGTGATCGACCTGGCCGTCGCCGTCCTTGTCGCGGGCCACGGCGGAGACGGCCATGCCGTGATTCGTGATGGTCTTGCCGTTGGCGAGCGTCTTGCTGCCCACCGCGTCCTTGTCCTTGGCCACCTTCGAAACGGCCGCGCCATGGGTGCCCTGGGGCTCGGGCTCGTCGGCTTCCTCCGGAGCGCTCGCCGCACTCGGCTCGGGAGCCGGCGTCGATGACTCCGTCACGCCGGGGCTGGGCTCCGGCGAGGGCGAGGCGGTCACCTCGCCATCGGGCACCACGGCGGCCACCGCAGCGACGAACGAACGGACCTCGTCGCGCATCGAGGCCGAGGCCACGCCGGCGAGCACGAGCATGCCGCAGACGATGGCGGTGGCGATCCAAAGGGGGCGCATGTCGTACCTCCGTCATGGGGTGCACGGGAAGCGCGGCGCAGCCTGCCGGCGCTCGCGCCCTTCCCTGCCGATGGTCCTTGCCCACCATATCGACGAGGGTCGAGACCGCTGCATCCTTCTCCGTTGTCAGAACAGGAGACAGCGGCGCCCGCCGCGTCCATCTCGTATCATGGTGGCATGCACGAGCCACTTCCGCTGACCCAGAACGACCTCCGACCGGGCATCGTGGAGTTGGCCTACGGCGAACCGGACCCCATGCTGCTGCCTGCAGGATTGATCCAGTCAGCGGCTGCCACCGTCCTACGTGAGTACGGAGCCGGAGCACTCGCATACGGGAAGCGCCCTGGCCCTCTCGGCCTGCGCAAGGCGATCGCCGAACGGATGGCCGAAGGTGAGTCACTCGAGATCTCAGAGGACGAAGTCTTCGTCACCGGTGGCAACTCTCAGGCCCTCGACCTCATCCTCACCGTGTTTGCCCGCTCGGGGGACGTGGTGCTCGTCGAATCGCCCACCTACAACCTTGCTCTGGGGACGATGCGTGACCATCACGTCGAGATCGTCGGTGTGCCGATCGACCGCGGAGGCCTGGATGTGGGCGCTCTCGAGGGCGAGCTCGTCCGCCTCGAGTCCATCGGCAAACGCGCTCGGCTCCTGTACTCCATACCTACGTTCCACAATCCCGCGGGTGTCTGTCTCGAGGCTGATCGTCGAGCCGGCCTGCTGGCCCTGGCGGAAGCCAACGACCTGCTCATCGTGGAAGACGACGTCTACCGCGAGCTCTCCTACGAGGGGAAGGCACCCGCCGCGCTCCAGGCGACCGACCCCGAAGCACCGGTCATCCGCCTGGGCTCCCTGTCGAAGTCACTCGCTCCGGGGTTGCGCGTGGGATGGGCGACCGCTCGGCCAGACCTCCTCGCCAGGATCGACGCGGCCGGCGTGCTGGACAGCGGAGGCGGCAGCAGTCACTTCGCGGCGTGCGTCGCAGCACTGGCGCTGACGGGTGGTGAGTACTCGCCTCATGTCGAAACCCTGCGTGCCGTCTACGCCCGCCGCCGCGACGCGCTGGGGGCAGCGCTCCGCGAGCATCTGCCGATCGAGTGCCGGTTCGAGATGCCCACCGGCGGCTTCTTCATCTGGGTGACATTGCCTCCCGCAGTGAGAAGCACGGAACTGTTGCCGCTCGCTGTGGCACACGGCGTCTCCTTTGCCCCGGGAAGCCGTTTCTCCACGGACGGCGACGACAGCCACGTGCGCCTCTCGTTCACCTTGTACGACGAGCAGAGCCTCGCCGAAGGGGCCCGGCGCCTGGGGGCAGCGCTGCGCGAACATGAGGCTCACGGCCAGGCAGGCCGGTGGAAGCAGCCCGACGCCGTGCCTCGAGCAGGCGACCGGCCTGAAGGCCCAGATACGCCCCAAGTCGCCCATCCAGCGTCTTGAGATCCAGGCTCGCCAGCCTCTCGATGAGGGCGAGCCGCTGGCGGACCGTGTTGCGGTGTATGCCCAGGGCGCCCGCGGTGAGTGACAGGGACCCATCATGCCCCAGGTATGACACCAGCGTGTCGACGAGGACGTCACCGCGGGCCGGCCGTGACTGCAGTGGTTGCACGATCCGGGCGTGGAGGATCTCCAGCTGTTCATCGGACAGCCATTCGAGACAGCGCCGCCCGAGACCGACGTCGTCGTACAGCGCGATTCCCTCCGCGCCCCCTGTGATCGGACCCGCGGCGTCGAGGGCAGCGACCGCCTCCGCGTGAGCCCTGCGTACGTCGGCCGCACCCCGGTGTTCTTCGGAGGCGCCGGCGATCACGCGGCCCACGTCCAGCGCCGCCGCCGACGCGGACACGCGGACGAGCTCACGCACACCGAGGTCATCACGGCCGCTGCGCACCGTCGTCATCACCACAAGCCCTTCAGGAGACCACCTGCTCAGGAGCGTCTCGCCTCTGCCGTGAAGCTCCGCCCACACGCGCTCGCGGGCGCTCGCCCATCCAGGCTCCCCGCGCTCGCCGGCATCGGTGGCCGGGCCGTCGGACCCGGCGCGAGTGCCCGGCTGCCCGAGAACCACGATCCGGTAGGGATCCTGAGGGCCGATGCCGATCCTGGATAACCGGTCGACGAGGACGGGACCGGGCTCCTCTCCGTTCCAGTAGCTCCGCGAGAAGCGCGTCTCCGGTCTCGAGATGCTTCTTCTGCACTCGATCCTGATTCAGAAGGTCGACCTCGAGCAGTCGCTGCGCATACGCGACCGCCGACTCGAAGAACTCATCGGTCGTCTCCTCTGCGCGACGAGCCGCCGCCAGGATCCAGTGAAGCGAACCCCTCAGGCGCACCTCGCGACTGGAGACGACCCACTGTCCCACCTTGACAGCACTGTGGGGAGGTCCCCCTCGAGCCCGATCGAGACAGGCATGCTGCAGGTCGGCGACCGACAGGGGGGGATGCTGCCGACCCGCCGCCTTCGAGGTGGACTGGAGGACCACCTCCCGATCGGCGCCGAAGAGCACCACATCCGCGTCCAGAAGCACGGCGAGCCTCTGCAGCACCTTGGCTGCAGCATCCTCGCTGCCGCTGAGCTCCAGGAGTTGGTGCTGGATGGACACGGTGCGCCGCAGACTCTGCATCTCCGCGGAGGTGAGGGCATCGAAGACGTAGCGCTCGATGTCCCTGAAGAGCGTCTCTCCCGTGATGGCCAGGAGAGGCAACTGCAGGCGGTCCGCCTCTGCGGCCATGCTCTCGGGGATCTCCGAGAGGTAGTGCGGGATCGAGATCCCGAGACCGGCCATGCCGGAATCGTGGAGCAGGCGGACCAGCCGCGGGCCGGCCTCTTCGGCGCCGGCGTCCCGCAGCGCGAGCCCGGCCATCAGATGCAGGCTCGCTCGCGTCATCCACGGGGTCGGGTCGAGATGCTCACCGACGTAGACCGCCCGGCACTCACGATCGGCTCCACCGGCGCCGGCGACCAGCTCGATCTCGAACCCGGCGTCCTCGACGAGCTCGCGAATCGTCAGTACGCCACTCCGCCGTGGTGACATCCCCGCCCCCCGCATGCTATGTCATTGTGCACATAAGTCTCTTCTCCGACAGTGCATGATACCACTGGCACCTCGCCCCTGACGTCCATAGGGTCAGGCCAGGCTCGCATGATGCGGGAGCTCGACGTCGGATGGACTCGGAGGTGGGCATGGAGACGCTCGCAGGACTGGCAAAGGCAATCGATGAGTACGATGCGGTGGCGGCCGAGAGGTACGCGCGCGAGGCCCTGGCGGAAGGCATCGATCCCGTCGCCGCCTTCGAGGCGATGACGGCGGTGATCAAGAGCATCGGCGATGAGTTCGAGGAGGGGACCCGCTGGCTGCCGGACCTCATCGGCGCGGCGGGAGCGATGCAGGCCGCGTCTCCCGTCCTCGAGGAGGCCATCAAGGCCAGCGGGGGCAAGAAGGCCGCGCTGGGCACCGTCGTCGCCGGCACCGTGCAGGGCGACATCCACTCGATCGGCATCGAGATGGTCTGCACGCTGCTCGTCGCCGCGGGCTTCGACGTCCACTACCTCGGCATCGACATCCCGGCGGAGAAGTTCGTGGAGGCGGTGCGTGAGACGAACGCCGACATCGTCGCGCTCTCCGCACTGCTCACCGTCACGTCAGCGGAAGACAAGAAGGTCATCCAGTTCCTGACCGACGCCGGCCTGCGCGACCAGGTCAAGGTCATGGTCGGTGGAGGAGCCATCAACGCCGACTTCGCCGCGAACATCGGCGCCGACGGCTATGAGCCGGCCGCGCCCGGCGCGGTCGAGCTGGCGAAGTCCTTCGTCGGCGCGGCCTGAGAGGAGGACGACCATGCAACACGGCTATCTGCGCCGCTTCGCGCCCGTCGACGTCCTCACGGAACGCGAGCTCTCCGCCATCCACCAGGCCGCCCTCGAGATCCTCGAGACCTGCGGCGCCAACATCCGTCACGCCAAGACCCAGGACCTGCTCGCCGAGGCCGGCTGCCGGGTCGACCGCGAGGCCGCTCAGGTGCGCATCCCGCCTGCCCTGGCCGAGGAGTGCCTGCGCACGGTCCCTTCGAGCTACCAGATCGTGGCCCGCGACCGCGCCATGGACGTGCGCATCGGCGGCGACCGCGTGCACTTCCTCCAGGGTATGGGCATGCGGTACGTCGACACCGAGACGTGGGAACTGCGCCCGGCCACCCTGCGCGAGCACGCCGAGGTGCAGATCGTCGGCGACGCGCTGCCCAACGTGCACGTCATGGACGCCCTCTTCAGCTTCACCGACCTCAAGGACGTCCCCGGCATCATGCAGCAGCTCGAGGGCCTGGCCAGCGGCTTCCGCTACTCGGTGAAGCCGCAGCACTACGGCTACCTCAAGGACTCCGACCAGTTCGCCATCCGCATGGCGCAGGGCCTCGGGGTCACGCTGGACGCGGAGATCGACGTCGCTCCGCCCGTGGCCTTCGGCGACGAGGCGCTCGAGGCCATCTGGCGCTTCGCCGAGCTCGGCTGGTGCGTGTGGGCTTCGCCCGGCGGCCGGGCCGGCGCCACGGCGCCCGGCCCCCTGGCCAGCGTGCAGGTGCAGTCCTGGGCCGGCACCATGGCGTTCGTCGTCATCACCCAGCTCATCAACCGCGGCACGCCGGTCGGTCTGCACCCGTGCGACGGCGTCGTGCACGCCAAGTGGGCCCACGGGCTGCCCGCCGCCCCGGAGACCTGGTACACGCGCGCCATGACCAACCAGCTCTGCCGCGAGTACGGCATCCCCGTGACCACGGCGTCGGGGTTCTGCGGCCACGCCAAGATGTTCGACTACCAGGCGGGCATGGAGAAGTCCCTCGGCGTGCTCTCGTCCATCATGACCGGCAGCCACCTGCACACGCTGCAGGGCAGCTTCGCCGGCGAGCTCGGGTTCAGCAACGTCCTCCAGGTGCTCGACGAGGAGATCGCCGGCAACATCGGGCGCTACCTCCTGGGCACCGAGATCGACGACGAGACGCTGGCGGTCGACGAGGCGCTGGCCGTCGGCACCGCGCCGGCCAGCTTCATGGGGCGCGCGCTCACGCGCCAGTACTGGGTGAAGGACCGCTACGAGCCCATCGTCGCCGACTGGGGCACGCATGTGGACTGGGTCAGAGGCGGCAAGACGGACATCGTGACGCGCGCCCAGGAGAAGGTCGAGGCGATCCTCGCCGAGCACACCGTCGCTCCGCTGACGCGCCGAGCAACACGCCCTCGTCGAGGATGTGCTGGCCGAGGCGCGCGAGTACTACCGCGGCACCGGGCTTCTGGCCGACGACGAGTGGGCGCCGTACATGGCGGCGCTGGAGGCTGCCGACCTGCCGTGACGTCCACGCGCGCAGGGGCGCGGGACGGGCACGACGGCCCGTCCCGCGCCCCTCCGCTCAGAGCGTCCGGCGATCCACGTCCGGCGTGTCCGCCAGCAGGTTCCTGGTGTACTCGGCCTGGGGGTCGGCCAGCACGGCGTCGACCGTGCCCGTCTCGACGATCTCACCCACGTTCATGACGGCCACGTCCTGCGCCAGGCTGCGGACCAGCGGGAGGTGGTGGGTGACGAAGATCATCGCCACGCCCGTCTCCTCGATGAGCTGCACGAGCAGCTCGACGATGGACGCCTGCACCGAGACGTCCAGCGACGAGGTGACCTCGTCGCAGATGAGGACCGTGGGCTTGGCGACGAGGGCCCGCGCGATGGCCACTCGCTGGCGTTCTCCGCCGCTCAGCTGGTCGGGGTAGACGTTGAGCAGCGAGCCGTCGAGCATGACCTTCTCGAGGGCCTCGACCATGCGGTCCTCCTTCTCGCTGCGACTCAGGTCGAAGAACGTGCGCAGCGGCGGCTCGAGGATCTGGCCGATGGAGCGTCGCGGGTTGAGCGAGCCGTAGGGGCTCTGGAAGATGTACTGGATGGCCTGCCGGTCGGCCTTGGGGCGCGCCCGCGAGTCACGCTTCAGGTCGTGGTCGCCCAGCCTGATCTCGCCCTCGATCTTCCCGGGGTGGATGCCGGCGATCGCGCGGGCGAGTGTCGTCTTGCCGCTGCCCGACTCGCCGACCAGGGCGATGCAGCAGCCCGGGCGGACCTCGAGGTCGACGCCGTGCAGGGCCTCCTTGGTGCCGTAGAAGGCGCGCACCTCCTTCGCCGCCACGATCGGTCCCTCCCCGGCGTGGCTCGCGTCGCACGCCTTGCGCAGCACGAAGTCACTGTCCAGGCTCAGTCTCGCGACCTCCTCCCAGCGCCAGCAGCGCACGCGGTGCTCCTCGGGCCCCTCGTAGGGCGGGAAGCCCTCGATGCACCGGGGCTCGGTGAAGTCGCAGCGGTCGGCGAAGGAGCAGCCCGGCGGGCGCCTCCCCGGCAGTGGCGCCCGGCCGGGGATGCCGCGCAGCGCATGCTTGCCGGCGAGGTCCGGGACCGAGGCCAGAAGACGTCGCGTGTAGGGGTGGAAGGCGCCGCGGAACAGTGCGTCGCGGGGCCCCACCTCCACGAGCCGCCCCGCGTACATCACCGCGATCCGGTCCGCCAGGTTGGCGACGACGGCGAGGTCGTGGGTGACGTACAGCGCGGCCACGCCGTACGTGCGCGTCAGGTCCTTGACGGTGCGGAGCACGTGGGCCTGCGTCGTGACGTCCAGGCCCGTGGTGGGCTCGTCGAGCACGATGAGCGCCGGCCGGCAGGCGAATGCCATGGCCACGGCGACGCGCTGCTGCTGGCCGCCGGAGAGCTGGTGCGGGTACCGGCGCAGGAACTCCTTGTCGCCCGGCAGCAGCACCTCGGCCATCATCTCGCGCACGCGCGCGGCGCGCTCCTCGTCCGAGGCGCCGAAGCCGTGCACCTCGAGGATCTCCTTGAGCTGCGTGCCGATGCGCAGCGCCGGGTTGAGCGACATCGACGGGTCCTGCGGCACGTAGGACACGAGCCCGCCGCGGACCTTGCGCAGCTCGGCGGCGTTCAACGACAGCACGTCGCGCCCCTTGATGACGATCTCGCCGCCGGCGACCACGGCGCCGCGCCGCTCGTGCACGAGCAGGGCCGTCGCCGCCGTGGTCTTGCCCGAGGCGGACTCGCCGACGAGACCGAGGACCTCGCCGCCGTGGATCGAGAACTCGACCTCGGCGTCGATGTCGGCGCCTGTCGACTCAAGCTCGACGCGGAGGTCCTTGACCGAGAGCACGACCTCGCTCATTCGATCCCGGTCCTTCGGTCGATACCGATGATGGCGCGCGCCAGGCCGTCGGCGGCGAGGCTCACGGCGATGGTCAGCAGCGCGATCATGAGCACGGGGACGGCGACCGCGTACGGCTGGATGGCGACGCCGATGCGGTTCTCGTTGATCATGAGGCCCCAGTCGGCGGCCGGCGGCTGCAGGCCGAAGCCCAAGAAGCTGAGCGCCGCGATCGTACCGATGGAATAGGCCAGACGCAGGCCGAACTCCACGAACATCGGGCTGGTGATGTTGGGGAACAGCTCCTTGAGCATGATGCGCCACTTCGCCGTGCCGAGCATCTCAGAGGCGAGGATGAAATCGCGGCCCACGATCTCGAGCGTGGCGCCGCGCGCGACGCGGGCGACGCGCGGCGCGTGGCCGACGGCGACCGCGAGGGCGATGAGCCACGGCTTGGGCCCAAGCGCAGCCACGATCAGGAGCACGAAGACGATGTGCGGGAACGCCATGACCACGTCCAGGGCGCGCATGGTGACGTCGTCCACCGCCCGCCGGCTGTAGCCGGCGAACATGCCGAAGGCGATGCCCATGGCCATGCCGAGGACCGTCGCGGTCAGCGCGAGGCTGAAGACGGTGCGGCCGCCGTAGAGCACCCTGGTCAGCACGTCGCGCCCGAGGTTGTCCGTGCCGAGCTTGGCCACGGCGGTCGGCATCTGGTAGGGCTTGCCCACGAACTCCGTCGATTCGTACGGCGCCACGAACGGCCCGAAGAGCGCGATCGCCAGGATGATGAAGAAGAGGATCACCCCGATCTTGGTACGCCGCAGCGCCCAGGCCGTCCTGGCCGTCTGGACCCATTCGCGCCGGTGGCGGCGGGGCACCCCGGCGTGCGGTATCTCGGGTCCCTCGGGCAGGAGGTCGACGGATGTCTCCATGACGGTGCTCATCGCAGACCGGTCCTGAGGCGCGGGGTTATGAGGATCGTGAGGATGTCGGCGGCCAGATTGAGGAAGACGTACGTGGCCGCAAGGATCAGCGACAGCGCCTGGATGACCGGGTAGTTGCGGTTGGCCACGGCGTCCACCAGTGCGGTGCCGATGCCGGGGTAGGCGAACAGGTACTCGACGACCACGATGCCGCCCGCGAGCCACGCCAGCTGCATGGCGGTGCCCTGGATGGCGGGCACGACGGCATTGGGGAGGCTGTGCCGGCGCATGACCAGCGGCTCGGGTACGCCCTTGAGCCGCGCCATCGAGATGTACTCGCTCTCCAGCACCTCGATGGTGGACGCCCGCATCATGCGTACGATGTACGGCAGCACGGCGAGCGTCAGCGTGATCACCGGCAGGATGAAGAGGTCCAGCTGGCCGAGATACGGCTCGAAGGAGTCGAGCCGGGAGATGGGCGGCAGGATATGGAATATCTGCGTGGAGAGCAGCAGGACGAGGGCGATGCCGATGACGAACTCGGGCAGCGCCGACAGCGCGAGCGTGCCTATCGTGGTCGCCGCGTCGAGCTTGGTGTCCCGTTTGAGCGCCATGTAGGCCCCGATGCCCATGGACAGGGGCACGCTCACGAGTGCGGAGAGGACGACGAGCAGGAACGAATTGTACAGACGCCGCCCGATCACCTTGGTGACCGGCTCGTTCATGCCAGCCAGCGATGTGCCGAGGTCGCCGCGCGCGATGTCGCCGAGCCAGGAGCCGTAGCGCACGGCGACCGGGCGGTTGAGACCCATCTCCTGGCGCAGGATGGCGAGCTTCTCGGGTGTGGCGCGCGGCCCGAGGATGGCGCGCGCCGGGTCGCCGGGCAGCATGTTGGTGGCCAGGAAGATCAACACCGACACGAAGAACAGCGTGATGAATCCGAGGATCACACGCCACACGATGTGTTTGGCTAGGGGCATGTCAGCCTACCTGGGGGAACCGCCGCCCTGGGGCCCGCCTGACGGCGGCCCCCAGGGCGGTCGGTGACTCGACCGGCATCATGCGCGCAGGTGCAGCGCTCAGCCCATCCAGAGCTCATTGACGTAGCCGGCGTTGAAGGGGATGCCGCTGGCGTCCGACACGGCGCCCTTCACCTGCGTGGTGTACGCGTCCACCTGGTTGACCATCGCCCACACGTCCCAAGGTCCGACGTCGTAGTCCACCTGCCAGCTCTCGTGCATGAGCTCGACGCGCTTGGCCTCGTCGACGGTGGCGAAGGCCTGGTCGATGCGCTCCCAGTAGCCGGGCTCCTCCCAGTGCGGCTCGTTCCAGGCCTTGCAGAACCGGCACGCCGACAGGTAGGTGTTCGCCGAGTACCAGCCGGGGCCGTTGGGCCAGGTGAGGTACTTGTCGCCCCAGAGGACGCCGACGTCGAGCTTCTTGACCGTCACCGTGACTCCGGCCGCCTTGGCCTGCTGGGCGAAGACCTGCGCCGCCTCCACGTGGCCGGTCTCGACCGGCGCCGTGAGCAGCTCGAACGACAGGTCCGAGTAGCCGGCCTGCTTGAGCAGCGACTTGGCCTGCTCGATGTCCTGCGTGCGCTGCGGGGTGTCGGTGGGGTAGGCGGGATCGACGATGCCCCACATGTCGTTGCCCACGCGACCGTAGCCCTCGAGGGCGAGGTCGACCATCTGCTGGCGGTCCATGATGAGGCGCATGGCCTGGCGCACGCGCACGTCCGACCACGGCTTGATGGCCGTGTCCCAGAAGATGTAGTTCCACTTGCCGGTCTCCGAGGTGACCGCGTTGAAGCCGGCCTGCTTCACGAGCGTGACCTGGGCGGCGGGCAGGTTCGAGGCGCCGTCGAGCTCGCCGCCCTGCAACGCGTTGACCATGGCGGTGACGTCGGCGAAGTCGATGGTCTCCACCTCGTCCACGTACGGGCCGACGCCCCAGTAGTCCTTGAAACCGGGGAAGATGCTGCGGTCGCCGGGGGTGAAGTCGCCGTAGGTGAACGGTCCGGTACCGACCGGGTTCTTCTTGTCGTAGCCCTCAGGCAGGATGACGGCGTGGATGAACGCGAGGCTGTTGATGAAATCCGCGTTCGCCCGCTGCAGCTTGAACTGCACCGTGAGGTCGTCGATCGCCGTGACGTCCTTTCCCTTGAGGTCGGCGAACGTCTCGGCCGCCACGTTGGGGTATTTGGGATCGGTGATCGTCTGGAAGGTGTAGATGACGTCCTTGGACGTGAACGGCTTGCCGTTGTGGAAGGTCACGTCCGGGCGCAGCTTCACGGTCCACACGTCGGCGGCCGCGTTGGGCTCCGCCGAGAGGGCCAGGGCCGGGTTGACGTTGAACTTGTGGTCGTGCTGGAAGAGACGCTCGAAGAGCTGGCGTCCGCGCAGGTTGTCGGGCTGCGTCATGCCCTGCATCGGGTCGACGACGTCGCGCTCGGAGCCGCCGATCACGCCGATGCGCAGGCGGCCGCCCTTGACCGGCGACGCGGCCGCGGCGCTCGGCGCCGCCGACGAGCCGGTGCCGGTGCCGCTGCCGCAGGCGGCCAGCGCGGGGGCGAAGGCAGCCGCGGCGCCCACGACGCCCGCGCTCTTGAGCAGGTCCCGGCGCGAGAGCCGGCTGCTCATGAGACGGCCGAGAAGGTCGTCGTCCTTGCGGTTACTGTCTGACATTGTGCCTCCCATCGCGGATCCCGGACCATAGCAGCGGCGCCCAGCAGGCCCCGAGGCCGATCCCACGCAGTCGCGGGTCGTCACCGGGGCGTGCGGAGTGAAGCGCCGTGGAGAGGAGGTGAGCGGACGGTGCCTCGCGGCAGGGCGCGGCCGGTGATGTCCACAGCCCCGGCGCCGCGCCTGCCTTCAACATGTCCCCTGCCCCCTCGACTTGCTGGCCGGCGCCACGAGCCACGTCGATGACCGTGACGCCGGGTACCTGGTGTGCTGCACCGCCGACCTCGGGGAAGCCCAGGATGGCTTCCGCCCGTTTACTTATGATGCACTCCCAGTCATACACTACTAAACACGCCCCGCGCCGCCCTGTCAATGACCGGACGGACAAGGGCGGCGCGGGGAGCAGGCCGTCCAGCACAACCGCGCCGGCCCCCGCACCGCTCAGTACATCCCGTACTTGACCGCCGCCTGCTTCATGGCGACGACGTTCTCGCGCTTTGAGTCCCAGGGCGTCTCGCACTCGGCTCCGAGGATGAAGCCGCCGCCCGGGGCGCAGTCCTCGATGAGCTTCTTGCAGTAGGCGTCGACCTCCGTCGGGCGTGCCGTACACCATGAGCGTCGACGGCAGGTTGCCGCAGATGGGGATCGTGCCGCCCAGGACATCCTTGGCCTTCTTCATGTCGGTCTTCTCGAGGTCCATGAGCAGACGCCCCTTCGGAAGGCCATCCGCAAGGGTCTTGATGCTCTCGAGATGCGCCGTGAGGTCGTTGTCCCAGTGGCACCACACGTTGAAGCCGCGCGCGATCCAGGCGTCGATCATCTTCTTCGCCACCGGGATGTACAGCTTGTCGTAGAGGTCCGGCGGCATGCCGGGCGGCCCGCCGTTGTAGAAGAAGATGTTCTCGGCGCCGGGCAGCTCGCCGGCGCCCATGGTGATCGCTTCCTGCGCGGCCTGCATCACCTCGTAGTCGGCCAGCCAGTCCATCACCTCGAGGAGCTTGTCCGGCATCGTGTACATGTCGGTGACGAGCTGGTTGATGCCGCGATACGACTGCAGCATGTCCAGGGGGTGCTCGGACCGGCCACCGATGAGGATCGGGATGCCGGTCTTGGCGTTGAACCGGCGCCACGCCTTCGACCACACCTGCTTGTGCTCGAAGTGGTAGTAGAGGAAGTCCTCGACGCTGCGCTCCTGGATGCCGTTCTCGAGCGCC
Source organism: uncultured Thermoleophilia bacterium (assembly GCA_963717965.1). Classification (GTDB taxonomy): domain Bacteria; phylum Actinomycetota; class Thermoleophilia; order UBA2241; family UBA2241; genus CAIXSE01. The sequence goes on from CAVQXS010000010.1 coordinate 345,894, forward strand.
GAGGAGAAGAGGATCGTCGAGAACCCGCGCTCCATGACGTCGTCGTAGTCCTGCACGAGCACCTTCTCGTAGATGCTCGGGAGGTTGCCGTCCGGCGGGAACTCGTCCCAGATCCGCCAGTCAAGCGTCGCCATGTCCCAGCCGGCGTGACCGAGCATGGACATATGGTTGGCGCTGGCGATGCCGGGATGCTGGGCGTCGCCGATGTAGTCCAGGCCGTCGAGCGCCGCATCCACGAACTTCTCGGGCTGGCTGATGAACTCCTTGATCGTCAGGCCGCCCTGGCGGGCGACGAAGAAGACGGTCATGGGCATGTAGGGGACGCGGTCCGGGACCTCGCAGTTCCAGACGGCGCGCATGCGCTCGTAGTGGGTCATCGTCTCGGGCATCAGGCACCCCCTCGGCCGGCCGCTGCGGCGTCGAGCCATGCGAGCATGCGATCGACGCCTTCGTTGGCGTCGGCCGCGACGTGATCGGCCGCGACGACCGACGGCGGGAGGTCGATCACCGTTCCGCCGCCGACGATCATCTTGGCGCCGCCGCGCACGCCCGCGGCGTCCATCGCCTCGATGGTCGCCTTGAACTGGGGGATCGCAGCCGTGAGCAGCGCCGACATGCCGACGACCTGGGGCTGGAACTCCTTCGCGGCCTCGATGAACCTGGCCGGCGGCACGTCGACGCCCAGGTCCATGACCTCGACGCCGCGGCACTCGAGCAGCACCTTGACGATGCTCTTGCCGAGGTCGTGGATGTCGCCGGCGACCGTGCCGAGGAGCACCTTGCCGCGCGACTCGCCGCCCCCGTAGAGCTCCTGGAGCTTGGGGTTGATGAGCTGCGCGGCCTCCTGGAACACCTGGGCCGCGCGCACCAGCTCGATGAGGAAGTACTCGCCGGCGTCGAACTTCTCGCCGACCGTCTGCAGCCCGAGCCTGGCGTCATCGATGAGTTCCATGGGGTCGCGCTCGGCGGCGAGCTCGGCGGCGACCACCTCGCGCGTCTTCTCGACGTCGAGAGCCGCGATGGCGTCGCTTACCTGGCCCATGGCTCTTCCCCCTTCCTCCACATCAGCTTCGTGAGCACGAAGCTGAACGGCGCGTACTTGAGCATCTTCTCGGCGTTCTTGCCGAACAGCCAGCGCGCCGTGACCTCGTTGTACTCGGCCTCCGTCGGCGGCTTGAGCCGCGCCTTCACCTCCCCGAGGTACTGCTCGTCGAACGTCGCCATGAAGACCTCCATCATCTGTGACTGAAGAGTCAAGTAGAACGGGCTGGTGGCCTCTTGTCAACTGCCGTCGCACGAGCAGTCATGCGGTTTTGGTGGGAGTTCTCTCTGGCGCACTCGCCGCACCTGCGCTATCTGACCACGTGTCTTTCTTTACACGTTATCAGCGATGCCTGAGCGAACCGGCCCGTGCCTGCGCGAACGCGTCGGGCGGTACGCGGAGGTGGATCGCGGCGTAGTCGGCGAGCAGACCCCAGAGCCTGGAGGCGCTCATCCATCGGTACCCCAGCGTGTACTGGAAGGAGTAGCCGTCCAGGATGGCCGTGAGCTCTTCGAGAGTCTGCGCGAATGAGCAGTCCGGCCGAAACTCGCCGGTCGCGACGCCCTCCTCCAGGATCGCCGCGAACTGCCGGCGCCACTCTTCCCTGAGCGGCCGCAGGACGTCGCTGTATGCCTGCTCGCGCATGGCTCTGCCCCAGAGATCGAACCTGATGAGCGCCTCCTCACGCGCAAAGCCCCTCGGCGGCATGGACGCGTCCAGGAACCGCGCCAGCTTGACCGTCGCCGACGCGTCGCTCGCGGCGATCGCCGTGCGGCGCTCGGTCTCGCGCTCGTTCTGCCATTTGACCGCCGCGAACAGCACCTCGTCCTTCGTCGCGAAGTGGTAGTGGATGCTGGCCGAGGAGAGGCCGGCCTCTCGCGCGATGTCGGCCACCCGCGTGGCCGCCATCCCTTTCTCGACGATCACCGCGCAGGCGGCGGCCAGGATGCGCTGCCTGTTGGCCGCCGCCCGTGTCGTCTGCGACCGTGGGGTGCGGGCCGAGGAGGGACGGGCGCCCGCAGTGGCGGACCCGTCCCGAGGCGTACTCCCTGCAGTTCCCTCGTCCACCCGGGTGCTTCGCCGCGAGCCTCGGCGGCGATCCTCGCGACCACGTCGTCCGGCGCCGCGGCGTCGAGGGCGGCGCGGATGCGCCTCGCCATGCGTGCCGCCGTGCCCCGTGCGACGCCGAGCTCGGCGGCCAGGCGACTGGCGCTGGCGGCGTCCGTGCCTGCCGCGACCAGGGCGATCGCCTGGAACCAGACGGGCAGCGGCGTGCTCGACTTCTCGAAGATGGTGCCGCTGGTGGGCGACAGCTGACGTCCACAGGCGTCGCAGCTGTAGCTGCGGCGGCTGCGCAAGCGGTGGAACCGCCGCCGCCGGCCGCAGTGAGGGCAGAACGCGTGCGCGCCGTCGGGGCTGTACCGGAGCCGCCACAGCCAGTGGCGGCAGCCGTCGTCGTCCCAGGTCCTGAAGCCGTGCTCGCGGGTGTCCCTCATGGCGCCAGCATACCGCCGTGGAGCGCCAGGCGAGTCAGCCCGGCGTGCCGGCGTGCCGGTGCCGGTCCTTGAACCGGCAGGACGAGCTGATCGCGCAGAGGTCGCACTCATGCTCGCGCCCGGCGGACTCCGTCGTGAGGCCGAGCAGGAGCGACAGCGACTTGACCGGCCGCATGAGCATGGACGGCAGCAGACGCACGTCGTCCTCATGCTCCCCGGCCGGGTCGACGAGGTCGAAGAGCAGCGGCTGCGCCGACTCGGCCGGCCACTGGGGTGAGCCGGGTGAGCACTGCACGGACCCGCGCAGACCCCGCGTCGCGCCCAGCCGCCGGAAGCGGTCACAAGCGTGCGCCGCCAGCGCCTCCACCGCGGCGGTACCGGCGCCACTCAACGCCAGGGCGTAGGCCGGGTCGTCGGGGAACAGCTCGGTGGCCCGGTCCTCCACGACGGGTCCTATCGTGGCCACAATGGCGACGAGCCTCTGGGCGTCGGCAAGGCGCTCGGCCAGCCACTCACCACATTCCAGGCGCCCCGTGTCGAGCTCGAGGGCCCCGGCATGATGCTGTACGACCTGGAGCTCGCGGTACAGCACGAGCGGGCTCAGCAGGGTCTGGGCCTCGGCGACCGCGGCGGCCGTCGCCTTCACGATCTGAGGGCGACGGCGGCGCAGTTCTCCCGGGTCCGCCCCCTGCCCGCGAAGAGCGGCATCCAGGTCGATCTCGACGCGCCATTCCCTGAGAGCCTGCGGCATCGCCTCTCCTCGGCTAGACCCGCCAGGGTCCCAGATGCCCGCCGGCCGCCTCCAGCACGGCGTCGCCGACTCGCTGCTCGTCGCTGCCGAACACGATCACGTTGACCGTCAGGCGGCAGCAGTCGATAGGTCGTTCCAGCTCTCCCTTGATGCTGGGCGCACCGTCGAACGAGGTGACGCTGAAGAACACGCGACCGGCGTCACCCGCATCCACCATGCCTTTCACGTGACCGATCAGCGAGCATCCGCGTTCCCGCAGCGCAGGCAGCAGCCCGGCGAGGAACGACCGCACCGCGTGAACGAGCTGGCCGCTGGTCTGAGGCCTCGCGTCGTCGAGGCTCAGCTCCCGCTGCCAGGCGCACACGACCGGCACCGGGCCCTCGTGAAGGACGCTCCCATGGCCGTGGTCGTGGCCCAGGTCGTCGTGGTGGTGGTCGTGGGGTGGTCGTGGTGGTGGTCGTTCACGTCAGTTCCGCCATGAGGGCATCCACGTTCGTCCCGCGCTCGGCGGAGACCCGCAGCAGCGGCGTGGACGTGTCGCCGGCGCGGACGTCGGCGATCACGGCGTCGACGACTTCCCGCTCGACGGCGTCGACCTTGGTGACGGCGATCACATCGGCGTCGGCGACCTGGCCTTCCAGCAGCGGCCCGATCACCTCCGTCAGCATCTCGTACCGCTCCGCGTCGAGCAGCGTGACGACCCGGACGCCGTCCACCGAGCCGGCGTACTGTCTCACCGTCGCCGTGAGGTCTGACGGCCGGGCGATCCCCGTCGGCTCGAGGATGACGTAGTCCGGAGCGAAGGTGCGGTCCAGCTCCTGGAGCGTGTCGACGAGCCCCACCTGGAGAGTGCAGCACACACAGCCGCCGAACAACTCCTTGACGAGCAGACCCTGGTCGGCGATGCGGGCGCCGTCGATGCCGATGTCGCCGATCTCGTTCTCGATGATCGCCACCTGGTGGGAGGCGGCCACCAGCCTGCGCGCAAGCTCCAGGATCAGGGTCGTCTTTCCCGAGCCGAGGAAGCCGGCGACCACGATGAGCTTCATGCGCCCGCCGACGGATAGGCCATGCTGCGGCTCAGAAGACCGCCGGCGACTTCATGAAGAGCACGACGGCCCCCCGTGTCGACGACGGGTTGCGGAACGTGTGAGGGTCGCGCGGCGAGTACGTGATGGTGTCGCCGCGCTGCAACACGTGCTTCGCGCCGTTCGCGAGAAACTCGAGCCGACCCTGGAGCACGTAGGCGAAGCCGAGATCGGCCTCCAGCACGTAGGGCTGATCGCCCGGCGACCCCAGAGGGTCGATGTGCGTCTCGAACACCTCGAAGCGGCGATCGTGAGGCGGGCTGATGAGCTGGTCCTCGACGCCCTCGCCACCCAGGTACAGCACGCGCCGCTCGTCACGGCGTATGACGGGGCTGACCTCGGCCGCGGTGGTCGCGTGCTCCAGCAGCCTGGCGATGCTGATGTCCAGCACCGAGCACAGGGCGAGCAGCGACGAGATGGAGGCGCTGCTCTCGCCCCGCTCCAGCTGGCTGAGGAAGCCCTTGGTGAGGCCCGCCGCCGAGGCGACCTGGGTGAGCGTGAGCTTGCGCTCCAGGCGGGCGGCTCGAAGATGGCCGCCGAGGCTCGCGAGAAGCTCCTGGCCGGAGACTTCGCGCCGACGCTTGAGCGCCAGCCCCTCGTCGCGCCTGTCGTCCGGACGGCCATCCGGCCCTTTTCCGCTGAGGTTGCCCTGCGCCATGGTCTCACCCTACCGGACCGCGTATGGTCCTATCAAACGCTACTTCAGCAGCTGGTCGACCACCCTCACGGCCTCGATAGCGTCGCCGGCGTAGGCGTCGGAGCCGTACTCGGCGACGAGCGCGGGGGTCACCGGCGCGCCGCCGATGAGTACCTTCGCGCCGGGGCACTTCGCCCTGACGTCCTGCACGACGCGCTGAAGCGCGGGCAGCGTGCTCGTGATCATCGCCGAGGCTCCGATGATCTCGGCGCCCGTGGCCAGCTGCTCTTCGGCGAAACGCTCGATGGGCACGTCGATACCGAGGTCGATGACCTCGTAGCCGTGCGTCTCGAAGCCGAGCTTCACGATGTTCTTGCCGATGTCGTGGATGTCGCCTTCCACGGTGCCGAGGACGACCTTGCCTTTGGTCTCGACGGCGCCGGTGAGGTGCGGCCTGACGATGTCGACCGCGGCCTTGAAGACCTCGGCCGCGACCAGCAACTCCGGAAGGAAGTACTCCCCCTCCTCGAACAGCCTGCCGACCTCGCTCATGCCGGGGGTGAGGCCATCGTTGATCACCGCGATGGGCTCGATCCCCGCGTCCAGGGCCTGCTGGGTCAGCTGGAGCACCTTGGGTTCGTCCAGCGAGACGATGCTCTCGCTCAGCTCCGACAGCACTGCGTTGTCGCTCACGGTGTGCCTGCCTTTCTCGCCGGGGCGATCGCCCCGGGTGTCACGGTCAGTAGGTGCCGTACTCGCGGGCCGCGTCCACCAGCGCCTTCGCGTTGGCGATGGGCCCGTGGGAGGGGAACTCGCAGGTCGGCCCGAGGATGAAGCCGCCGCCTCCGCCGAGGTCTTCGATCATCTGCTTGCTCTTGGCCTTCACCTGGTCGTAGTCGAACGCAGCCAGCTCGATCGGCCACCACTGGCCGAACAGCACGGCGCGCGACCCGTACTTCTGCTTGTACTCGCTCCAGTCTGCACACGACGGGGGAAGGGCGGCCGCCTGGTACATGTCGCAGCCGCCGAGGTCGTCGAACGCGGCGTCGATGTAGGGCACGGCGTCGCAGTTGTGGACCACGAGCGCCATGCCCGCATCCCGGATGGCGCTGTTCAGCCGCTTGAGGTGCTCGCTCTGCACCTTCATCCACAGCTTCTCGCTCATGATGGAGCGGTTGCCGTAGTCGTGGCAGTTCACGATGAACCTGACGCCGCGCTTCCCAAGCGCCCGCACGTAGTCGATGACCACGTCGGTGGCGACATCGAGGCCCTTCATGACCTCTTCGGGATGGCGGATGCAGTCCATGAGCAGCGGCTCCATGCCGCGCAGCAGGCCAAGGACGACCAGCGGCTCCGCGACGATGGCGGCCACAGGCACGGTATCGCCGCGCTTGTCGTAGAGGATCTCGGCGACGTCCAGCGTCATGCGGATGCGCTCCGCCTTCTCCACGTCGTAGCGCTCGAGCGTGAGATAGTCGTCCGGGGTCTTGATGAGCAGGTTGTCCTTGTCGGAGTAGGGCGGCTGGTCGGTCTGGTAGATCATGCGCTGTCCGAAGCCGGCCGCCTCGACCATCATGTCGAAGTACGCCATGACCCGGTCGTCGCCGAGAAGGTCCTGCCAGGAGAGCATGGCGCTGGAGATGAGCTCGACGCTCTGCATCATCTCGCCGTAGCTGACTCCCAGCATGTGCCGGATGATGCCGTGGCCGGCACGTGAACACCGGCACCCGGTCCGGTACTTCACCTTTGAGCACCGCGTTGACACGCTCCAGCGGCGTCATGTCACCTGCGTTCCTCATCTGTGGCCTCCTCGTCCGACAACCGGCGGCGCCGGCTGCGATATGCTCGTCTCCGACACGCCGGGCGCTCCCCGCCTGCCTGCTGACCACGCGGAGCGTCACGGCGTCTTGTTCGGCAGCACCATACCACTGTCCGTGTATACTTGACAACGTCCCGACGCGCAGACCATCATTCCAGGGGTCTGCCGCTACAAGAGGAGGACCATGAAGGAGTCCAGCCCGCTGGCGACCTCGTTCCGCGCGGCCGCCTGCGACATCGATTTCGAGTGGCCCACGGTCAATCTGCTCGAGGCATGCGCCGAGTTCGGGATCGACGTCGACGATATCGCCTACCTCGCCGCCAACGAGAACCCCTACGGCCCTTCGCCGGCGGCGATCGAGGCGGCCACCCGGTCCCTCTCGCTGGCCGCCGTCTATCCCTCGCCCTCGCTGCGCTACGACGAGCTGCGCAACGAGTACGCGGAGGTCCGCGACGCGCTGGCCGCCTATTGCGGCGTCGACGCCGACATGGTGATGCCGGGGCCCGGGTCCGAGACGGTGCTGCGCTACGTCACCCAGGTGTTCGTGGACGCCGGCGACGAGATCGTCACGGCCCCGGAGAGCTACAGTGGTCATCCTTGGGCCTGCCAGATCATGGGCGCCAAGGTCGACTACGTGCCGCTCGTGGACTACCGCTTCGATATCGACGGCCTGCTCTCCGCCGTCAACGAGCGCACCAAGATGATCTGGCTGTGCAGCCCCAACAACCCGACCGGTACGATCATCACCGACGACGAGCTGCGCCGCCTCATCGAGAACGTGCCACCCTCGACAGTGGTCGTGTGCGACCAGGCGTACCAGGAACTGGTCGACGATCCCTCGTGGGGAGACGGCACCGGCTACCTGCTGGACGGCCATCGCAACGTCGTCGTGCTGCGCACCATGTCCAAGGCGTTCGGCATGGCCGGCCTGCGCATGGGCTACGCCATCGCCGATCCCGAGGTCTGCTCGCTCATCGATCGCATCCGCGAGCCGTACTACGTCAGCGGTCCGGCGTGCGCGGCCACGCTCGCCGCGCTCGAGGACCTGGCATGGTGCCACGACGTCGTCGCCAAGCTCCAGGCCGGCCGCCGCTTCGTCACCGAGTCCCTCACTGATCTCGGCTGCACGGTCGTCCCCAGCCAGTGCAACTTCGTCCTCGTCGACACCGGCATCGACGCGAGCGACATGTACGAGCGCCTGCTTCGGCGCGGCATCGTCGTGCGCCCCGGCAACATCTGGGGGTACGACACGCACCTGCGGATCTCCATGGGTACCGACGACGAGAACCGCCGCCTCGTGGCGGCGATGGCCGCCGAGCTCGGCGGCTGACGACACCCCTTCGCGAATCGAGGAGTCAGATGGACGGCGTGACACTCACCGGCACTGGCCACGAAGCCGCCTTTCGCGCGCCGATCGCCCAGATCCGCGACTACGAGCCGGGAGCCGACGCGGAGCAGGTGGCTGCCGCGACCGGCATCCCGTTCGAGCAGATCGTCAAGCTGGCGTCGAACGAGAACGACTTCCCGATCTCGCCGGCCGTGCTGCACGCGATCGAAGGACAGTTCGGACTGCTGCACAGCTACCCGTGGGAGGACTTCGGCCGGCTCAAGGCGGTGGTCGCCGCAGCCAACGACGTCCCGGCCTCGCAGGTGGTCCTGAGCGCGGGATCGGCGCAGCTCGTCCTCAACCTTCCGCTGCTCTACGTCGACCCCGGCGACGACGTCATCCTCGCGCCGGAGTCCTACGCCCTGTACGAGGCCGCCAGCCAGGTGATGGGCGCGCGACTCCGGAGCGTGCCGCTGAAGGAGTACCGCTTCGACATCCCCGCCATCATCGCCGCCTGCGGTCCGCGCACGAAGATCATCTGGCTGTGCAGCCCGAACAACCCGACGGGGACCGTCATCACGGCGGACGAGCTCAAGATGCTCGTCGAGGCGGTCCCCGAGACGACGGCGATCGTCGTCGACCAGGCCTACCGCGAGTTCGTCGTCGACGACGACTACGGCGACCCGCTCGACCTGCTCGCTGCCGGCCACCGCAACGTCATCTCCCTGCGCAGCTTCTCCAAGGCCTACGCGCTCGCCGGGCATCCGCCTCGGCTACGCCGTGGCCGACCCGGCGGTCTGCCTCATGCTGGATCGCATCAGCGAGCCCTTCCTGTTGAGCCGTCCCGCGTGCGCCGCCGGCCTCGCCTCGCTCGCCGACGACGAGTGGCTCGCCGCGAGCACCAGGACGGTGATCGAAGGCCGCGAGTACCTGACGCGCGAGCTCGCGGCCCTCGGCTGGGACGTGGTGCCGAGTCAGGGCAACTTCGTGCTCGCCGACACGCACGGCGACGGCCGCGCGCTGTTCGAGCGGCTGCTCACGAAGGGCGTCATCGTCCGCCCGACCGGCGGGTGGGGTTATCCCACGCACATCCGCGTGTCCGTCGGCCTCCCGGAGCAGAACGAGCGCTTTCTGACGGCGCTTCACGACTGTCTCTAGCTCCGTGATCCGCGCCTCGCTCATGGTGACGTGTCTCGGCGACGCGCTCTTTCCTCGCGTCGGCGTCGCCGCCGTCCGGGTCCTCGAGGCGCTCGGCGTCCATGTCGACTTCCCGCCGGACCAGACGTGCTGCGGGCAACCGGCATTCAACAGCGGCTACCGCGACGACGCGCGCCGCTCGGCGACCGCCTACCTCCGCGCCTTCGCGGACAGCGAACAGGTCGTCTCCATCTCGGGCTCCTGCGCGGCGATGGTCCGCGACGGCTACCCGGACCTCTTCAAGGGGCGTCCCGAAGAGGCCGAAGCCTGCAGCCTGGCGGCACGCACCTACGAATTCTCTCAGTTTCTCTGCGACGTCATCGGCGTCGAGTCGCTCCCCGTCGCTCACGCCGGCAAGGTCACCCTCCATCACTCCTGCCACACGCGTCGCCTGCTGGGAGTCGTCGAGCAACCGGAACGGATCCTCGGCATGGTCGGCGATCTCGAGTACGTGCCGCTGCCCAGGGCGCAGGACTGCTGCGGCTTCGGCGGCACGTTCTCCATGAAGATGCCGGCCATCTCGTCGGCGATGGTCGACGAGAAGGTCGATCACGTGCTGGAGACCGGCGCCGGCATGCTGGTGGGCCTCGACATGAGCTGCCTCATGAACATCGAGGGCCGTCTGCGGCGGCGTGGTTCCGCGATCGCGGTCAGGCACCTGGCGGAGCTGCTGTGGGAAGGGTGGGCGAGATGAGCGGCGCTTCACGCAGGGCGTTCGACGACAGAGTCGACCGGGCGCTGCGTGACCAGACGCTGCAGACCGTCATCAGGGAGGGCCAGGACTACATGCAGGCCCTCCAGACCCAGGCGAAGAGCGAGCTCGACTGGCCCGGACTCCTCACCGAGATCGAGGCCGTCCGGAGCCACACCGTGGCCAACCTCGGCTACTACGTGGAGCAGTTCGCCGCCAGCGTCGAGCGGCTGGGCGGACACGTGTTCTTCGCCGCCGATGCGGCTGAGGCGCGCGCCCACGTGGCCTCGCTGGCGGCGGCGCGAGGAGCGAAGCTCATCGTCAAGTCCAAGTCGATGGTGACGGAGGAGATCGAGCTCAACCCGGCGCTGGAGGCGGCCGGGGTCGAGGTCGTCGAGACCGACCTCGGTGAGTTCATCGTGCAGCTCGCGGGCGAAACGCCGTTCCACATCGTGGCGCCGGCCGCCCACAAGTCTCTGGGGCAGATCCGGGACCTGTTCTCGGCGGTCGCCGGCGAGGAGCTCGACGACGATCCGGACGCCCTCGTGAGCTTCGCCAGGCAGGCGCTTCGCGAGAAGTTCCTCGCCGCCGACATGGGCATCTCGGGCTGCAACTTCGGCGTCGCGTCGACCGGCACGATCGTGCTCGTGACCAACGAGGGCAACGGGCGCATGACGACGACCCTGCCCAAGACACATGTGGTCGTCATGGGCATGGAACGATTGGTGCCTGACCTGGAGAGCCTCGAGCCGATCCTCACCGTGCTTCCGTGGGCGGGCGCCGGAGAGCGGATCACCTCGTACATCACCGCCATCAACGGTCCCCGCCGTGACGGGGACCGAGATGGACCAGAGGAATTGCACGTCGTCATCGTCGACAACGGTCGCTCCGCGATCCTCGGCTCGCCCTACCAGAAGATCCTCCACTGCATCCGCTGCGGGGCGTGCCTCGACGTGTGCCCGGTGTACCGCAAGATCGGCGGGCACGCCTACGATTCCGTGTACCCGGGCCCGATCGGCGCCGTTCTCAGCCCGCTCCTCGATGGCCGCGAGCGGCACGCCGAGCTGCCCTTTGCGTCAAGCCTGTGCGGCGCCTGTTCAGAAGTCTGCTCGGCGCGCATCCCGCTCGCCGACTACCTGCTCCAGCTCAGGGCAGAAGCGGTCGAGACCGGGATGGGGTCGAAGCTCTGGTCGGCGGGCCTCCGAGGCTTTGCCGAAGTCACGCAGCACCCTCGTGTCTGGTCGTGGGCCGAACGCGCGGGCGAGCTGGTGCTGCGTCCGTTCGCCCGCCGCGGCTGGGTGCAGAAGGGGCCGGGCCCGCTGGAGGTCTGGACGCGCACGCGCGAGTTCCCGGCCCTGGCACGGCGAAGCTTCCGGCGAACGTGGCAGCGGCACGAGTCGAGAGACTAGGGAATGGCGACGGCATGAATCGCGAGGACTTCTTGAAGCGACTCCCTGCGCACGACGGGAGCGCACCCGTCGCGTTGCCGGAGCGCGAGTCGCCTCGGCCTGCCCCCATGGATGGGGAGTCAAGGCTGACCCTGTTCCTTCAGCGCCTCGAGGAGCTCGAGGTCAGAGCGGCCGTCTGTCAGACGCTGGCTGATGCCCGCCGCTCGGTCGAGCAGCTTCGTGAGGAACGCGGCTGGAACAAGGTGGCCTGCGCCCCGGGCAATCGCTGGCAGGGCATCGAGACGGCCGCCTGGACCGACGACGCGCGAGATGCGCCGTTCGGCCTCTCGCTGGCCGACTGGGGCATCGCGCGCACCGGCACGGTCGTGCTCCGCCACGAAGGCGCGGCGCAGCGAGGACTGTCACTTCTTCCTCCCGCGACGGGCTTCTTTCTCCGTGCGTCAGACCTCGTCGACTGCCTGGGCGACGTTCTCAGGGCCCTCGATGCAGATGCGCGACAGGCTGCCGACCGCGGTCACGTTCATCAGCGGGCCGAGCAACACCGCGGACATCGCATCCGTGCGCTGCGTCGGCGTCCACGGCCCGGCCGAGGTCTTTGTGTGGATCATCTCTCTTTGGCCGTAAAAACGAGCGTCGAGTCGGCGACGCCAGTCCGCTTCGGAGTGTCTGCTGAGCTGGTCACGATCAGGATACCCTCTTCCCTGTTCCGTCTCAGCGGTCGGACCTCCGGCCCCGAGCAGGGCCGGAGGTCCGACCGCATGGTCTATGCGGAGACCGGCGCCGGCTCGGCCTCGTGCGCCGACTCCGGCGCCGGCTTGGCCTGCGGCGCCACGTCGGCCTCCTGATGCTCGAGCCGCGGCAGCCACTCGAGCCACCTCGGCAGGTACCAGTTACGTTCGCCCAGGAGCTTCATCGTCGCCGGCAGCAGCACGCCGCGGACGATCGTGGCGTCGATCAGGATCGCCGCTGCCATCCCCACGCCGAACTGCTTGAAGAACAGCATCGAGAGGGTGGCGAAGATCGAGAACACCAGGACCATGACGACCGCGGCGCTCGTGACGACGCCGGCCGTGGACTTGATCCCGTGCGCGACGGCGTCGTCCATGCTCGCGCCGCGGTCGAACGTCTCGCGGATGCGGCTGATGATGAACACGTGGTAGTCCATCGAGAGGCCGAACAGGATCACGAACAGGAGCAGCGGCACCACCGGGTCGATGCCGGCGGTGGAGCTGAAGCCGAGCAGCCCCTTGCCGACGCCGTGCTGGAAGACGAGCACCAGCACGCCCCAGGCGGCCGCCACCGAAAGCAGGTTGAGCAGGATCGCCTTGACCGCGACCACGACCGAGCGGAACGCGACCAGCATGAGCACGAACGCGAAGAGGAGCACGAAGGCCACGACGGGCGGCAGATTCGACTTCATCTCGTCGGCCTGGTCTTTCCACGATGCCGTCAGCCCGGTGACACCCGTTTCCGTGTCCGGCAGGGCGCCGAGCGTCTCGGGGACGGCCACGTCGCGCAACGCCGCGAGGGACGCGTATGATGCGGCATCGGTCCCCTCCCCGTCGATCGGGACGGTGATGTTCGCCACGGTGGCGTCCTGGTTGACGTCGACCGTGATCGGCTCGTGCATGCGACCGCTCGCGAGCGCCCGCTGCTCGAACTGGTCGATCGCCTCTCTCACCGCGGGTGCGTTCACGTTCGGCGCCTTGACCACGACACTGGCGGGCAGCGCGGTGCCGGGGAACGCCTGCTGCATCCGGTTGTACGCCTTGACGACGGCCAGGGACTTCGGAAACGTGTCCGGTCCCGGGGTCGCGATACGCTGCTGCAGCGCCGGCGCGGCCAGCACCAGCAGCAGTCCGCCCGCGACGAGCGCCGACAACACGGGGCGACGCAGGACGCGATCGACGACGGCTCCCCAGATCCGGCTCTCGCCGTCGTCGCGGCGGAGCCGACCGAGGAGCGGGACGCGAAAACGGTCGACCCTGTCGCCGAGCTTCGAGAGCAGGGCGGGCAGGACGGTCAGCGAGCCGAGCACCGCGACGGCGACGACGAGGATCGTCGCGACGGCCAGGGAGGCGAAGGTCGCATCGCCGGTGAGGAACATCCCGGCCATGGCCACCATCACCGTCAGGCCGGAGATGAGCACCGAGCGGCCGGAGGTGGCGGCGGCGGCCTCGAGCGCGGCGCGCTCGCTACGCCCGGCGGCGCGCTCCTCGCGTTCGCGCCGCAAGTAGAACATCGAGTAGTCGACGCCGACCGCGAGGCCGATCAGGAGCACCATCGCGGGGGCTTGCATGGCTACCGGCAGGAAGTGGCTTGACAGGGCCACCAGTCCGAAGGTCGCGAAGATGGCGGTCAGCGCGAGCAGCAGCGGGATGCCCGCCGCCACGAGCGCGCCGAAGGCGATCACGAGGATGACCACGGTGATCGGGAGTGACAGAAGTCCGGCCTTCCCCAGGTCGTCCGCGTACGCCGTCTCGACGCCCTTGGTGGCGCTCGCTTCGCCGAACTCCCCAATGAAGAAACCCGGATGGGTGCGCTGAGCGGCAGCGACGCTGTCGAGGACCGGGTCGATCTTGTCGACAGCCTTGTCCTTGTCGCCCCGGATCTCGAACGCGACGAGCGCGGAACGCCCGTCCTCTGAGACCTGACCCGCGCTGCCGGGGGCGAGCGGCGAGCGGACGTTCTCGACATCCGCCACGTTCGAGACGCGCGCGACGACGTCCTCGATCGCGGCGCTGAAGGCGGGATCGCTCGCGGTCAGCGAGCGGCTCTGGATCAGGACCATCTCGCCGGCGGGGCGCTGGAAGCCGGCATCCAGGATCCGGTCGACGCGGCCGGACTCGCCCGGCCCCTGCGTGTTCTGCAGACTCTTCATGCCGACGACGCCGGAGAGCAGGAAGGCGACGATCACGAAGGCCAGCCAGCCGAACGTCGCCGTCTTCCAGTGACCGGCGCTCCAGCGACCCATGCGGGCCGCGAGGTTGCGCGAGCCCGTCGACGAGTCGGTCGGAGCGGCCACTGCCGCCCCGGATCCGTCGCGTCGGCGACTGCGGTGCTTGGTGCGAAACATGTCGGTGCCTCCTGTTCGGGTCGAGTGCATGCCTCGACGCTAGGGGGCGGCTGGGCAGAGCGCGTCGTCAAAAGGCCGGATTCGGGCTCGGACCAGCCGACGATTGCGCCTCATACCTGAGGAGGATGCGGCTCCCGGGAGCGCGGAGTACATTCAGCCCATGAGTCAGGTCAGTCTTCTCGCACGCAGGTACGGCTTCGACCTGCTGATCGTGTTCGCGGCGATCGCGGCCGCCTTGGAGGTCGCGCTCAGAGAGAATCCGCTGCGATCCCCACGCACGCCGCTGTGGTTCGCCGTACCCGCCGTCGTGCTCGTTGTGCTGCCGCTGCTCAGCCGTCGTCGGTTCCCATTCGCGGCACCCATCGCGCTCTGGCTACTGGCGGCCCTGCTCTCGTTCGTCGACGGGCGCCTGATCGTGTACGCGAACGGCGTCTACATCGCCGGCATCGCCGCTGCCTTCCTGCTCGGCAACCTGCGCGACACCGTTCAAACGCGCGTGGGCTTGGCCATCGTCGCGAGCTCCGCAGCGATCCTCATCTACAACGACCCGAACCACACATCCGGCGAGTTCATCGTCATCCCGCTGCTCTTTGTGATGGCCTGGCTCGCCGGCTTCGCGGTCCGGGAGCGAGGCGTACAGGCGGAGGCGGCGGAGGAACGTGCGGCCCACGCCGAGCGGGAGCGCGAGGCGGCCGCCCGGGTCGCGGTCGCCGAGGAGCGGGCGCGCATCGCACGCGAGCTCCACGACGTCGTCGCCCACGCGGTCAGCGTGATGGTGCTCCAGGTCGGCGCCGTCCGGCACGGCCTCCCGCAGACGCTCGAGGGGGACAGGCAAGCCCTCGAGGGCGTCGAGCGGGCAGGCCGAACGGCGCTTGCCGAGATGCGCCGCCTCCTCGGGGCGATGCGCCGGGAGGGCGATGGGATGGAGCTCGCGCCTCAGCCGGGCCTCGAGAACCTCGATTCCTTGGTGGACGCCGTCGGCCGCGCCGGGCTCCCGGTCAGCCTGGTCATCGACGGTGACCGTCGCCCGCTGCCCCGCGCCGTCGACCTCTCCGCCTACCGGATCGTGCAGGAGGGCCTGACCAACACGCTGAAGCACGCTCACGCGAAGCACGCGGAGGTGACCGTCCGCTACAGTTCCGACGAAGTCGAGGTCGAAGTCGTCGACGACGGTGTCGGCGCCGCGACGAGCGACGGCCTCGGCCGCGGGCTCCTCGGCATCCGCGAGCGCGTGAAGATCTACGGGGGCGAGATGAACGCCGGCACCGCACCCGGAGGTGGCTTCGTCCTCAGCGCCCGCCTCCCCCTCGGCCGCTACCAGCCATGATCCGGGTCCTCGTCGTCGATGACCAGTCGATGGTCCGGGCCGGCTTTCGCATGCTGCTCGCGGGGGAGCCCGACATCGAAGTCGTCGCCGAGGCGAGCAACGGGATCGAGGCGGTCGAGCTGGCTGCCCGCTTCGATCCGACCGTCGTCCTGATGGACATCCGCATGCCTGAGCTCGACGGACTCGAGGCGACGCGCCGCATCCTCGCAGCCGACGGCGCGGCGCGAGTCCTGATCCTCACGACGTTCGACCTCGACGAGTACGTGTACGAGGCGCTGCGCGCCGGCGCCAGCGGGTTCGTGCTCAAGGATGACCCGCCGGAACAGCTCATCGCCGCCGTCCGGACCGTTGCCCGCGGAGATGCACTCCTGTCTCCCGCCGTGACGAAAGGTGTGATCAGGCAGTTCACGCGCATCCCGCGCCCGGCGTCTCCACGGGAGCTGGACGACCTGACGGAGCGCGAGCTCGATGTGCTCCGCCTGCTCGCCCGGGGCCTCTCGAACGCGGAGATCGGCCGCGAGCTTTACATCGGCGACACGACCGTCAAGACGCACATCACGCACATCCTGCAGAAGCTGGGCCTCCGTGACCGCGTCCAGGCGGTCGTGCTCGTGCACGAGACCGGGTTGTTCGACGGCGACGCGCAGCCGCCGGGCGCTCACGACGAGCCGGTTCGCTGACGACTGCCAGGGGCAATACGTGCCGCCCAGCCCGCCGGCCGAGGCGGCCAGTGCAGTCGGGTACGACCGGCCGGCCGCCGTCACACCATCTCCCATCGGTATCCCGCCGCGCCAGCAGGGGTAGACAGCTATCACCAGGCAGCGTACCCGGACGTGAGGGAGGCGCGAGGTGAAAGCGGCACGGCTACATGAGTACGGGGACGAGAGGCTGCTGCTCGACGAGGTGCCCGATCCCCAGATCCAAGGTCCTCACGACGTGATCATCCGCATCGGCGGAGCCGGCGTCTGCCGCACGGACCTGCACGTGATGGAGGGCATCTGGCGCGGCATCCAGGATCCAGCGCTGCCCTATACGCTCGGGCACGAGAACGCGGGCTGGGTCGAGGAGGTAGGCTCCTCGGTCACTACGCTGCGGCCGGGCGACGCCGTCATCGTGCACCCGCTGAAGACCGACGGCGTCTGTCCCGCCTGCCGCCGGGGCGAGGACATGCACTGCGAGCACGCGGAGTTCCCGGGCCTGAACGTCGACGGCGGCTTCGCCCAGTACCTGAAGACGGTGGAGCGCTCGACCCTCAAGCTCGAGGAGGGTCTCGCCCCCAAGGACGTCGCAGCCTACGCTGACGCCGGACTGACCGCCTATCGGGCGGTGAAGAAGGCGACACCGCTCCTCCCCCCAGGGGCCCGCTGCGCCGTCATCGGCATCGGCGGCCTCGGCCACATCGGCGTGCAGTGCCTGAGAGCCATGAGCGGCGCCGAGATCATCGCCGTCGACGTCTCCGGCGAAGCCCTGCAGATGGCCGCGCGCATGGGCGCCGACCACGTCGTGATGGCCGGTGACGACGCGGTCGAGCATGTGCGCGAGCTCACGGGCGGCAGGGGCGTCGAGGTCGTGCTCGACTTCGTCGGCGAGCTGGGCACGACCGCGCAGGGGCCGGCGATGCTGGCCGTGGGCGGCACCTATTTCGTGATCGGCTACGGCGGCCGCGTCGAGCTCCCCGCCATTGAGATCATCTCGCGCGAGATCAGCGTCGTCGGCAGCCTCGTGGGCAGCTTCACCGAGCTGGCGGAGCTCATGGCCTTGGCGGCGCAGGGCAAGGTCAAGCTCGAGACGCGCGAGTACGGTCTCGAGGAGGTCAATGTGGCGCTCGCCGAGCTGAGGGACGGCCACCTGCACGGCCGCGGCGTGCTGGTACCGACGTGAGCGCGGCGCAGCGTCGCCAAACCGATGCGGGCAACGGACACATGGGACAAGGAGCGAACATGAGCGACCAGCGGACACCAGAAGAGGTATTCCAGCACCACGGCCAGGTCCTGGGAGCCGGCGACATCGACGGCATCGTCAGCGACTACTCGGACGACGCCATCTTCATCAGCCCGGACGGCATCTTGCGCGGCAAGGAGGGCATCCGGGAGGCGTTCGTCAAGCTCGTCGGTGATGTGCCCGACGCGCAGTGGGAGCTCAAGACCGTGTTCGCCGACGACATCCTCTTCCTCGAGTGGTCGGCGGACTCTGCCCACACGCGCGTGGAGGACGGCATCGACACGTTCGTCTTTCGCGACGGCCTGATCCGCGTGCAGACGGTGCGGTACACGCTGCAGCACAAAGACTAAGCCGAGGCGGACATCGGCACCTTGCCGATGCGTTGTGGCGGAATCCCGAGCCGCGTCCCGGCGAGGTAGACCCATCCGGCCTGAACCGGCCGTTTGGCATACGGGAGTACCGCGCCCAAGGGCCATCGCCTACGGCCCGTTGGTGATCCGACCGCCGGGTCTAGAGCAATGCCCGAAGGTCCTTCAGCGTGGGTCCAAGAGTCGCCTCACAGCCGCGCACATCCCGCTCATCATCAACGAGAACCGTGATATCGACGTAGCCGAGGCGCGCGAGGTCGGCACCGAGCGCGTGGGTCTGCCTTCCACCGAGCTCGAGCAAGACCGCGCCGCCGCGCCGCAGGAAGCGAGGGCTGTCTCTCAGGACGCGGCGAAGGATCTCGGTGCCATCCCCTGCCGCCGTCATAGGCAACCGATGACTCGAACGTGAAGGTGTCACGGTGCAAGAGCCGCAGCTCGGGCCTCGGGACGTATGGCACGACGCCGACGACGACGTCAACGCCTCCCTCGAGCGTGCGTGGGAGCGGCGTGAACAGGTCGCCGCAGTAGGCCTCCACGCCGTTCGCTGCGGCGCAGGCGACGGCGTGCTCGTCGATATCCGACGCCACTACGCGCGCGCCGGGACGCTCGGTCATCAGGATCTTGGCGATCGCCCCGGACCCGGTGCAGAGGTCGATCGCCGCGCCGTTCCTCGGCAGGCGCTCGACGGCGCGACGCGCGAGCGGCTCGCTCTGCCGACGCGGGACGTAGACACCGTGATCGACCCGGATCTCAACGCCGCAGAACGAGACGCTCCCGGTGATCCAGGCGAGTGGCTCGCCCGTGAGGCGACGTCCGACAAGCGCGGCCAGAAGTTCGACGTCGCCGGCCGCCGCAGCGAGGAGCTCGTCCGCCTCTTCTTGCGCGGCGACGAATCCCGCGCCTGAGAGCAGCGCGGAGAGCGCGTCGCGATCGTTCAGCACCGGCACTCTCTCGTCTCCCGAACTGGATCGCCGCCTGATCAACCAAGCATTCCGAGATGCTCCCGAGTAAACCGTATCTCGGCGCACTTAACATCCCAGCCCCGGCGGGTCAGGCGGCGAGCTTGCCTTCCTTCATCTGATCGATCCGGTCTCCGGCGATCGTGACGCTGCCATCTGTGGGCCTGTCGATGCCGGTGATCATGCTGAGAAGCGTCGACTTGCCCGAGCCGGAGGGCCCCACCGTCATCGCCTCGCATCTGGGACTCAGTGACCCGCGGCAGCGCGGTCCTGCATCAGGCGCTGTCCACGTCCTTCAGAAGTTGCTCGAGCTGCTCGATCAGCGGCGGCAGGTCGCCGTGGACTGTGTCCCAGAGACGCTGGTAGTCGACGGCGAAGTAGTCGTGCACGATGCGGTGACGCATGCCGGTGACCTCGTTGCAGGCGATCTCGGGGTGCGCCTCGCAGAAAGAGCTCGAGACGCGACTCGCGGCCTCGCCGACGATCTCGACTGCGTGTGGCACCGCCAGAGCCAGCGCTTCCGTGTTCTCGAGCTCATCGGCGCTACGGTCGCCCAGCACTCTGATCGCTGCCTGGGCCGCGTCACGCATGTCGCGCAGGCGCTGGGCATCATCTCTACGCGACATACTCTTCCTGCGCATCCTCGAGAACCTGGTCGCGGAAGTAGCGGCTGAGCTCGTTGGGCGTGCGCAAGTCGACCTCACGGCCCAGCATCTCGCCGAGCTCCCGCTCCATGCGCGCCATCGCGAAGTAGCCGACCGTCGCCCCGGGTTCGAACTCGACCAGCACATCGATGTCGCTCTCAGAACCGAAGTCGTCGCGCAGCACGGAGCCGAAGAAGGAAAGACGACCGACGTGGTTGCGGCGGCACAACTCCCCAATGCGCTCATGATCGATGGCGATGCGCAAGCTCACGACAGATCTCCCAGGATCAGAGCTGATGGCCTTCCGGCAGCATTGTACGCGACGACTATGCAGGCAGGAAGCGAAGGGGAAGTTGGAGGCGGCGACCGGAGTCGAACCGGTGATGGAGGTTTTGCAGACGTCGGTCGCAGGTGCGCAACGATAGTCGGCTAGTCACGATCGTGCTGCACGGTCCCTGTTTTTGGGCCGACGCGGTGCTCGACCGTGGCCCAACGTGATTGTGCCATGCTGATGCATCTTGTCGGCACTCCATCGGCGCCGCTCGACCCGGGCACCATCGAGGTGCTGCAGGCGCAGGCGCAGCGCCAGCTCGAGGACCAGGCGGAGAAGAGAGAGGTGTGGAGCGACACCGGCTACGTGTTCACGAAGGACGACGGCGAGCCCGTGCATCCCCAGTCCGTGAGCCGTGCCTTCGCTCAGGCAATCGCAGCCGCCAAGCTGCCGGAGATTCGCCTGCACGACCTGCGTCACACGCACGCCACGCTTGCCCTGCAGGCCGGCATCCACCCGAAGGTCGTCTCAGAGCGCCTCGGGCACGCCACCATCGCCATCACGCTCGACACCTACTCGCACGCCATCCCGTCGATGCAGGAAGAGGCGGCGGCGCTGATCGCTGGGCTGGTGTTCCCTGGCTAATCGAGCTCGGCCTAACCAGTCCGGAAGGACCGCCGCCAGCAGGGCGCCGGGCTCGAAGGTCGCCGCGCTGGACGAAACCGAAGGGTCCGCCTGCGCCATCGCACGCGTATCGTCTGTGGCGCCCCGTGCGCAGCGAACGTCAGACGCAGTGCGGCGCATCGCTCAGCGCGAAGTCCTGGTGAGCCGCGCCGAGAGTGCCACGATGCCGAACGCGATCGCACCGACGAGTGGGAAGAGCAGTACGATGGCCATTGGGCGCGCGGGATCGGCGATGCGCCTGTAGGTGGCCTTGCCGCCGGACAGCTCGATGTAGCCGATGGGTGCGGCCTGCACGCCGCCGCCGTGGCCATAGCCCACCTGCTCTGCGTCGCCGGCATCGCCTTTCTGCTTGCGTCCCGGTCCACGACCGCCGCCGCCGCCCACGCCGTAGCGCACCCGAGCGACGGGCACGATGGTCACGCCGTCCTTCTCAACAGGAGCGCCGAACACCGCCTGAGCCGAGGCGGTGCCGCCCAGCGACTCAACGAGCTTGCTGAGCCTGTCGTCCACTACGCCAGCCTCGGCCTCACGCTTGGCCTCTTCCGTCGGATCCGTCATGGTCTGTCTCCCTTCACTCCGGCCGCGGTAGCCACCGCTTTGGGCAACGTACCCGAACGAGGCAAGACCTCACCGATGCGGTGAGGTTCCGCCGCTCCCTCGACGATCACGTACTCACACGCCATCTCGGCAATGCAGGAAGAGGCGGCGGAACGGATTGCGGGGCTGGTGCTGGCGGGAGACTAGCGTCCAACGCCTACCGCGCTACGGCCTTCTGCTCGTCGGGGGCCAGATCGTTGCGACCGGCGCACCGGACACGTCTCCGTCTCCATCACACTCGACTCGCACGCCATCCCCGCGACGCTCGGCAGGTCCTCAGAAGAACAGGCCCAGCAGCTCCGGAGGGACGGGTGCTCCCATGCTGATCTTCCCGTCATGGTCAACGAGGACGCCAGCACCAACGCCGTCAAACGTGCAGTTGGTGACTTTGATGATGTCCACGACCTCTTCACCCCGCCGTCCCCGAATGACGATCCGCTTGTCGTCCACGCGGGCTTCAAGTTCTGGTCCGCGCACCGTCCCGAAGACGACCGATGCCTGCGAGCCCGGACGCACCTTGTAGAGGAACTCGCCTGACACCGCGTCAGTGACCGTGACGACGCCCGCGCCGCTGCGTGAGACGCTGGTCTTGGAGCTTCCACCGGGCTCATTCCTGAGTACCTCGAACACGGGCGAGCCGCCTTCGATGAGGACGACGCTGACCGCTGTCTGGTCGCCCTCTCCTTCGATGATGAAGTACCGCCCCTGAAAGGCGAACGGCACGGAACAACGTGCGAACTCGCTCCCACCGAACTGAACCATGGTTCCCCCTTTGTCGATGCCGGCAGTATGGCCACCGGACGCCTGCGGACCGTGGACATCCCAGAGTCGTCCCAAGCGCCGCGGCCGCGTCACCGTCTCAATTACCCTCGACACCTACTCGCACGCTATCCCGGCGCTGCAGGAGGAGGCGGCGGAGAGGATCGCGGGGCTGGTGCTGGCGGGCGGGTGACGGGCAGACCCGGCCTCAGCCCGCCGCCTCCGCGAGGCTAGAACCGAGGGCGGCCTCACTCCGCCGCATAGTACTCGAACACCGCCCAGCCGAGATCGGCGTGGACGTCGCCGTGGACCACGCCGCTCCTCGGCAGCGTCGCCGGCAGCGACCACAGGTGCGCGAGCTCGAGCTGCGCGGGCCCGGCGCCGGGGAACAAAAGGTGCCGCGCCGCGACCTGCGGGGCGAACCACTTCGGGTTCGCGAGGGCGCCGTTCAGGGGAGCGGCGAGCAGCTGGCCATCCTCGAGCTCGCCGAGCACGACCCAGGGCCGCTCCCCGGCGTAGAGTGTCAGGTAGGGATCGCCGACGCCGGCGGTGGTGAGCAGCCCGGGCCGCACCAGCTGCCAGCAGCGGGTGCCGACGAGCAGGCGTTCACAGATCGCCGCGCGCAGCGATGCACCCCGCGCGCCGGTGGGCAGCAGCATGCGCTCGTCCACGGCGCCGACCCACTGCAGGCAGCCCGCGCCATCGACGCAGGCGGCGAGCGTGAGGCGGTTCTGCGGCGCGCGCAAGGCGCCGGGGTGCACGGCGATGCCCACCTCTGCGCAAGGAGGAGGGAAGCGTAGGCGCGCCAGTTCGCCGGCCCGGAAACTGACCAGCGCCCCGGCGAGGATTGAGGCCATCGCCACCTCCAGGTCTGACGTGGGCGCCGTCGGGAGAGCCGGCGCGGCGCCGCGGGCAGGGCTCGTCCCTGCAGTGTAGTCGGTGCGGGAGCGGGACATCACCTCGGGGCCGCCATGCGTCGTGCGCGCCCGTGCCGACGGGTGCCGCCGCGTCATCCGACGTCTCGTCGGCAAGATGTCGGCAGTCCTGCCGAATCGGAAGTTCTGCGCGCAGTCGCACACGACCGGAAATCGCCAGGTGCAGGGAAGTTGTTGGAGGCGGCGACCGGAGTCGAACCGGTGATGGAGGTTTTGCAGTCGTCGCTTGGCCGTGTGCAGCAGTGGTGCGCTAGTCGCAATTGTGCTGCACAGTCCAGCCTTCTGAGGGGACTCGATGCCGGTCTCTGCTCAGCCGTGGTGGACCGTGACAATGCGTCTTGTCGGCAAGATGTCGGCAGTTATGCGCTGCCTCGTCACTCACGGAGCACGACGCGGCCCGCCGGCCGCTATGGCGACCGAACCACCGGCGCCGATCGACCTGCAGCCGGGACGATGGGTCGAGAGCTTCTGGCGTCACCATAATCTGTTCTCCGGGCCCACCCTGAATGAGAACGTCTCACTCGCCCTGTGGATCAGGTGAGAGGTGCTCATGCACCGCAAGCCAGGAGCCGTCTGTCTGCCGCGAAAAGACGATTGTCTCCCTTTCGAGAGCGGTCTCTTCACCAGCGTGCGTTCGCATCCGCGTCGTCAGGCGGTGAGTGAACACTGCGACGTCCCCAAGCAGCTGGACATGCTGGTCCGCGGAAACACACTCCAGGACCCTGAAGCCGTCTTCACGCTCCCAAGCCTCCCACACCTCACGAAATGCTGCGCGAGACTCCAATCTCTCCGGAGACGAGTAGAAGACGAAGGTGGCCTCGGGGTGAAAGGCCCGGAAGTAATCGTCGGCCTGATGCGCGCCGTAGGCGGCGACGATGGCATCCGCAGCCGCCCTCACCTCGGCGATCGTCTCTGACTCATTCATGGGACCGCCCCCTCCACGTGGTTCTGGGTGGCTCCGCGCCATCCAGTGTTTGGAGGCGCCTGTACATCTCCGGGCGCCTGTCCCGGAACATCGCCCAGCGCTCGCGATAGCGCCGCAGCTCGTCCAGGTCGAAGGTCGCCGTGACCACCTCCTGGCGGTCGGGCGAGGCCTGCGCGACGATGGCGCCGGTGTGGTCGGCCACGAACGACGATCCGTAGAAGCGCATGCTGGTGGAGGCTCCCTCCTCGACGCCGATGCGGTTGGAGGCCACGAGAGGCATCAGGTTGGCGGCCGCCTGACCCTGCTGGACGCGCTGCCAGGGGCCGCACGAGTCCGAGTCCGGCGAGGGCGGGTCCGACCCGATCGCCGTGGGGAAGAGAAGCGCCTCGGCGCCCATGAGCGCCATGCTGCGGGCGCTCTCCGGGAACCACTGGTCCCAGCAGATGCCCACCCCCAGCACGCCGAAGCGCGTAGGCCATACCCGGAAGCCGGTGTCGCCCGGAGTGAAGTAGTACTTCTCCTGGTAGCCGATCGCGTCGGGGATGTGCGTCTTGCGGTAGAGACCCAGCACCTCGCCGCCGGCGTCGATCATCACCAGCGCGTTGAAGAAGGCCTGCCCGGCGCGCTCGAAGAAGCTCACAGGAAGGACAACGCCTAGCTCCGCCGCCAGGCGCTGGAACCGCTCCACCGTGGGATGACCTTCGATGGGCCGCGCGAGATCGAAGTGACGCGCGTCCTGGTCGATGCAGAAGTAGGGCGTCTCGAAGAGTTCCTGCAGGAGTACGACCTGCGCGCCGCATGACGCTGCCTCTCGAACGAGGCGCTCGGCCCTGTCCAGGTTCTCACCGAGCTCCCAGCTGCAGGCCATCTGGGTAGCCGCGAACGTCACCGTGTGGGGCATGTCATTCTCCTTCCTCAGAGGAGGAACTCGCCGGCGGGCACCTGCTGCGTGATGCAGCCCAGCCCGCCGCCGCCGAAGGCCGACATCTCGACGGGAAGGCCGACGACCTCGCGCCCGGGCAGCACGTCCCCGATGCGCGCGTAGGCATCCTCCTCACCCTCGACGTCGAGTCGTGGCAGCAGTACGCCGCCGTTGACGAAGACGAGGTTGACGTAGGGCGCAGGCATGAGCTTCGTGGCGCCGGGTACCCTCAGGTCGAGCCCGGCGCCGACGCCCTTCACGTGCGGCAGCAGATCCATCTCGACCACCTTCAGGCGTCGCCCAGCCGCGTCGCTCGCCTGTTCGAGGACGGCCAGGTTCTCCTTCAGGCGGGAGTGGTTCGCGTCGCCCGGCGAGGCCGTTTGGGCGAGTACCACCCCCGGAGCGATGAACTGGGCGACGTCGTCGATGTGCCCGGAGGTCGACAGTGGGCCGGAGTCCTCGACCAGCCCGAAGGGCAGCCAGATCACCTGCTCGATGCCCAGCCACTCGCACAGCGCCTCCTCGTAGTCGCGCTTCGCCATGCCGAGGTTGCGGTTGTGCAGCAGGCACTGCTCGGTGGTGAGGAGCGTGCCCTCGCCGTCGGTGTTGAAGGCCCCGCCTTCAAGGACGAACGGCGCCTGGTAGAAACGGGCACCCCACGCCGCGGCGACCCGCTCCGGGACGAGCGCATCGGCGTCATACGGGGCGAACTGCTCGTTCCAGCCGTCAAAGCCGAAGCCCACGGCCGCCACCGCTCCGCGCTCGTCACGCACGAAGATCGGCCCGTTGTCACGAATCCACGAGTCGTTGAGCGGCAGAGCGAGCACCTCGACCCCCTCGCCGCACATCGTCCGCACGTCGTCCGCGTCCTCGGACCGCGCCACCACCGTGACCGGCTCGAAGCCGGCGATCGCGCGCGCCACCTCCGCCCATTCCTCCTTGGCGGCCGCGAAGAGTGGCCCGAAGAGGTCCTCCCGGCACGGCCACGAGAGCAGCGTCCTCGCGTGGGCGGCGAAACGCGCAGGCAGGCGCAGGCCGGCGGCGCGCGGCGTTCCGGCCGCGTCAGCTGTCGTGTCACTCATCGCCGGTCCTCTCT
Organism: uncultured Thermoleophilia bacterium; assembly: GCA_963717965.1. Taxonomy (GTDB): domain Bacteria; phylum Actinomycetota; class Thermoleophilia; order UBA2241; family UBA2241; genus CAIXSE01. The sequence goes on from CAVQXS010000010.1 coordinate 371,855, forward strand.
GATCTCATTGGCGTTCTCCCCGGATAGATCACGACAGGGCGGCGGGCTACGCCAGCAGCGCCCGGCCGATCTCGTGCAGATCCGGCTCGGCGGGAAGCTCATCGATGCCGATCAGCGCGAGCAGCACGGCCTTCTGAAGGTGCTTGCGGTTCTCGGCTTCGTCGAGGACGATCGACGCCGGACCGTCGATGACGGCGTCGGTCACCTCTTCGCCGCGCACCGCGGGCAGGCAGTGCATGAACACGGCGCTGTCCTTCGCCTCCGCCCACAGCGTTTCGTTCACCTGGTACGGCATGAACAGGCGCCGGTAGTGGTCCTTCTCCTCTTCCGTGTGCTGCCACCACCAGCCGACCGTGTAGACCACATCGGCGCCACGTACGGCGGCGACCGGGTCGTCCGTGAGCGTCAGCTCCGCGCCGCTCTGCTCGCAGTTGGCGCGCACCAGGGCCTGCGTCTCGAGCGCCATCTGTTCCTCCCGCGGCGCTGCCAGTGTCACGTTCGAGCCCAGCCGCGTCATGGTGAGGGCGACCGAGGTGCACATGGCGTCCGAGCACTTGCCCAGAAACGCGACCGTGAGGCCGTCCTCGCGCCCGAAGCGCTCCAGGACGGTCATCGCGTCGGTCAATGACTGGATAGGGTGGTCGTAGTCGTCGGTGAGGCCGTTGATCACGGGAACGGTGGCCCACCGGCCGAGCTCCGCGAGCGTGGTGTGAAAAGCGGTTCGCGCCATGATCGCATCCGTCAGGCGCGAGATCACCAGAGCCGTGTCCTTGACGCTCTCGTGACCAGGCAGGTGGATCTCCCCCGGGCGCAGGTACTGGGCGTGACCGCCGAGCTCGGTCATCCCGCCCTCAAAACTGATGCGCGTGCGCGTCGACGGGTGCTCGAAGATCATCGCCAGTGTGCGGCCGGCCAAGAACGGCGCGAGCCGTCTCCGGCGCCACAGCGCCTTGAGCTCCACCGCCAGGTGGAGCAGTTCGCGGATCTCCTCCGCGCTGTAGTCCTGATCGGTCAGGAAATGGCGGCCTCGGAACTTGGCGTAGCCACCGATGCTCCTCCGCCCACCGTCGGCGACCTGACTCATGGCACGACCTCCTCGTCGCAACGCGTGTCCACCGTCCCGCCCTTGTCGTCCGGCCCGCTCATGCCGAGGACCCCTCCTCCCGCGGCAGCCGCTCGCGCAGGTAGGCCGTGACGACAACCTGCCAGAGCGCGTACGCACGATCGCGCTCGAAGCCGCCCGGGTCGACCGCGGCCTGCACGCCGAGGCCCTCGACGACCGCGACGCTGAGCGCCCCGAGATCATCCCTCAACTCGGGGCTGACGGGGGCGCCGGACGCAAGGCATTCGCCGTCGAACTCGCGGTAGGCGCCGTAGAGTTCCGCCACCCGGCCGCGCAGTCTGTTCGAGCGCAGAATGTGCGGCAAGAGTTCGTAGAGCAGTCGCGCCGAACGGCGGTCCGCAGTGATGCGCCCGAGCCACTCGAGCAACGCGCCGGCCCGGGCGGCCCCGGGAGGCGCCGCCATCACCGTGTCGCTGTACCCGAAGGCCGGGTCCTCGAACACCCTGTCGACCAGGGCTTCGAGAAGGCCGGCCTTGCTCCCAAAGTAATAGTGGACGAGGGCGCGGTTGACGCCCGTCTCCTGTTCGATCGTCTGCATGGTGAGACCCGCGTAGCCCTTGCGCACAAGGACCCGCCGCGCCCCCGCGAGGAGCTTCTCGGCCGTCGGCGGGAACTCGCGCCGCGCGATGTCTGGGGTCGCCGCCTGCTGTGCGGCCCTGCGCGTCACGGTGTCCCTCCCATCCCCAGCGTCACTGTCACCCACCGACCGGCGCCGGCACCTGCTGCGTGATGCAGTGGATGCCGCCGCCGCCGTAGGCCAGCACCGGCGTCGGCACGCCGACGACCTCCCGCTCGGGGAAGACCTCCTGGAGGCGTTCGAGCGCGTGCTCGTCATAGGCGCTCCCGGCCGTCGGCACGATCAGCCCGCCGTTAGCCTGGTAGGAGTTGAGGTAGGTCACCGTCAGGTGCTTGCCGCCGATTTCGGTCGTCGTGCGCCGATCCATCTCGAGGACCTCGAAGGACCGGCCCCTCGCGTCGGTCGCGGTGTCGAGCACGCGACGGTTCTCGCGGAAGTTCTCGAAATCGACGTGTTCGGGCTCGTGGACCATATGCAGGATCACGCGGCCGGGCGCGACGAAGTGGCAGACACCGTCGACGTGGCCGTCGGTGTCGGTCGCCTCGGTACGCCCGGCCTTGAGCCAGACGACCTTCTCGACGCCGAGGTAGTCGCCGAGGACCTCCTCCTGCTCGTCCTTCGTGAGGGTCGGGTTGCGCGTCGGGTGCAGCAAGCAGCTCTCGGTCGTGACCAGTGTCCCTTCGCCGTCCACACTGAAGGCGCCCCCCTCGAGGATCATCGGAGCGGCGAAACGTTCCCAGCCGAAGTGCTCGCAGAGCAGCCGAGTGACCTCCGCGTCCCTGTCGTAGGGAAGGTACTTCTCGCCCCACGAGTTGAAGACGAAGTCGGCGACCGCCCGGCGGCCGTCCGGGGCAAGCAGGAAGTACGGGCCGTTGTCGCGTATCCACGAGTCGTCGATCGGCAGTTCGACGACCTCGATCTGATCCGACCCGCAGTAGCTCCTGGCGTTGCCGCCTTCTCCCGGGTTGGCGATGACCAGCACCGGCTCGAATCGGGCGACGGCGCGAGCCACCGCAGCGTGCGTCGCCTGGGCCAGCAGGTAGTACTCACCCCAGTACGCGCGCGAAACAGTCGGCCAGGCGATGAGGCAGCGCTCGTGCGGCCACCACTCCGCCGGCATCCGGTAGCCGGCGGCCCGCGGCGTCGTGGCCGCGGCGGCCGGCTCGTTCGCCTTCTCGGGTGCAGACTCGTTCATGAATCCTCCTTCTGCCACTCGGCCGGCCGCGCCGGCAGGACCCTGCGCGCCTGATCCGACGGGTCGACCGGCGGCGGCTCATGGAACACCGATACCAACGCCAGGGTATCCACGTGACTCGCCACCTCGCCGGCAGTCGCGACCCAGACCCCGGACGTGCCAACGATCCGCTCCAGCAGCTGCTCGAACGCCGCCGCGCGTGCGGGACGCCCCGAGAGGAAGGGGTGCATCGTCAGCACGAGACAGCCGCCTTCGGCAAGCGTCGCCTCGAAGTCCATCTCCCACATCCGCAGCAGCTTGTCGGGGCCCTCGATCACTCCCGTGTCCCAGATACCGGGCAGCCAGGCGTACTGCTCCCCGTCGTCGAGGCTCCAGTGCGGCGGTATCTCGACGAGCGTCGGCGAATCAGGGTCAGGAGCCGTGCGCAGGCGGTACGGCAGGTCCGCGTCCATGAGGCTCGAGTCGTAGGCGAAACCGTGGGCCACGAGCAGGCCGGGCGTGTCGTAGTTCAGCTCCCACATCGGCGCCCGCCAGCCTCGCGGTCTCGTGCCGGTCAGGCGCTCGAGGATCTCGCCGCCCCGTTCGAGCACGGCCTCCTCGTCGGACGGTGAGAGCTCAGTGACGATCTCGTGGAGATACCCGTGATGCCCGATCTCGTGCCCACCCTCGACGATGCTCCGGACGACGTCCGGGTGTGTCTCAGCGGTGAAGCCCGGCACGAAGAACGTGGCGCGCGCGCCGTGCCGCGCCAGGACCCGCAGCAATCGCGGCAGCCCGGCGCGCGGCCCGTAGGCCTGATGGCTCATGATCCCCAGTCGGCGAGCGGCGCCCGGGAACTCCCACAGCACGCCGCTCTCCGCGTCGACGTCGAAGGTCAGGAGCACAGCGGCCGTCGCGCCGCCGGGCCATGGCAGTCGTTCCCCGCTCACGATTCCTCCTTCGACGCGCATCAGAAGCCTCGCCACCAGCCGCCGCTGACGTTGAGCACGCTCCCGCTCACCCAGTCGCCGCTTTCCCGGGCCAGGTAGAGACAGGCGTGCGCGACGGGCTCCGGGCCGACGATACCGAGTGGGAAGGCGCGCTCGTGCGCGGCTCGCTCCTCGGGGGTCATCGGCGTCCCCGTACCCGTCGGGCCGGGTGCGACCGCGTTCACGAGGATCCCGTAGGGCTCGAGGTGCACGGCCAGTCCGACCGTCAGGCCGATCAGGCCGGCTTTCGCGGCGTTGTAGGCGACCGTGACCTCGGGAGCCCCGATGCGTGCGCTTCCCGAACTGATGAAGATGATCCGGCCGCGGCGCCGAGCCATCATGTGAGGCAGCGCCGCGCGAGTGCACCACCACGCGCCCGAGAGGTCGGTGTCGATGACCTCGCGCCACGCCTGCTCGTCGATCGCCCACGGTTCACCGGGCGGCGCGTCGAGACCGGCATCGTTGACGAGCAAATCGATGCGCCCCCAGCGGTCGACGGCGCGGGCCATGAGCCTCTCGGCGGACGCGGGCTCGCGGATGTCCACGTCGGCCGCCTCGACCTGCAGGCCGTCCTTCCGCAGACCGGCCGCCACATGCTCCGCCCGCTCGTCCTGGATGTCGCCGATCAGGACCCGGGCGCCGTCACGGGCGAGGTACGTGGCGATGCACTCGCCGATACCCTGTGCGCCGCCCGTGACGACGGCGACGACGTCCTCAAGCTGGCCGCTCATCGAGGCTTCACCGGCGCGCCGGGTCCATCGATCATGGAGCTGGGGACCAGACGCGCTCGTCTTCGGGTGCCGAACAAGGCTTCTCTCATCGTGCGGCCCGAGGGCGGATCGGTCTCCACGGTGCGTTCGGGGCCTGCGCGCCGGTCCTTGTCAGTTCGCGGCGACGGCGCCGCGTCGCCCCCGGTCGGCCGCACGATCGGCGGGAACGCGAAGTCGTCCCCCAGATGGCAGGCCACGCGGCGACCGACGCGGATATCGCGGAGCGGCGGCTGCTCAACGGGGCAGACGTCCATCACGAACGGGCAGCGCGGGTGGAAGCGACAACCCGAGGGCGGCCGCACGGCGCTGGGCACCTCGCCGGCGATGACACCGAGCTCGCTCCGAAGACGAGGGTCGGGCGAGGGCACGCTGGCAAGCAAAGCGCGGGTGTACGGGTGGCGCGAGTCGTGCAGCACCGCGTCGGTGGGTCCCGACTCCACGATCTGCCCCAGGTACATCACCGCCACCGTGTCGGAGATCGATTCGACGACGGCCAGGTCATGGGCGATGAACAGGTAGGCCAGGCCGAGGCGCTTCTGGAGGTCGTGGAGGAGCACCAGGATGCGGGCTTGGACGGAGACGTCGAGGGCGGAGGTCGGTTCGTCCAGCACGACCAGTCTGGGCTCCAGGGCCAGCGCCCGGGCGATGGCGATCCGCTGGCACTGGCCGCCAGAGAACTCGTGCGGCCGGCGCCACAGGTGCTGAGTACCGAGGCCGACCATCTCGAGCAGGCTCACGATCCGCACGTCGAGCTCCTTGCCGCTGAGGCGGGACTGGGCCCTGAGGGGCTCGGCGATGACGTCGTGGACCGTCAGGCGTGGGCTCAGGGACGAGTACGGGTCCTGGAAGACGACCTGCGCGTCGCTCATCGCCCCGCGCCTCTCGTTGCCTTTGAGTGAGCCGATGTCCCTGCCCTGGAAGACGATGCGTCCGCCGGTCGGCTGCGCCAGCTGCAGGATCGCGCGGGCGACGGTCGTCTTGCCCGATCCCGACTCACCGACCAGGGCCAGGGTCCGGCCTGGCTCGATGCTCACGCTGACGTTGTCGGCGGCGTGGACCACGTCGGCCGACTTCTTGCCAAAGCCCGGCCGGACCGCGAAGTGGACCGTGAGGTCCTCGACCGAGAGCAGGGAGCTCATGCGGCCCCGGCCTCCTGTCGGGCGACCCAGTGACAGGCCGCCCAATGCTCGTCGGTCAGGTGGGTCGGATCGGGTTTGACGCTCACGCAGACCTCCAGGGCGTGCACGCAGCGCGGGTGAAAACGGCAGCCCGTCGGCGGATCGATGAGATCCGGGACCGAGCCGGGGATCGTCTCGAGCTCGCCCGCCCTCTTGTCCTGTGGCAGACACTCGTACAGCGCGATCGTGTAGGGGTGTCTCGAGTGCGTGAGCACCTCGACCGTGAGGCCCTGCTCGACGACCGAACCGGCGTACATCACCGCCACCCGGTCGCAGGTCTGGGCGGCGACGCCGACGTTGTGCGTGATCAGGATCTGGGCGATGCCCAACTGCTCGCGCAGCTCGAGCAGCAGGCGCAGGATCTGCGCCTGGATGGTGACGTCGAGGGCAGTCGTCGGCTCGTCGGCGATCAACAGTGGGGAGTCGCAGGACAGCGCCATGGCCATGCAGGCCCGCTGACGCATGCCCCCGCTGAGTTGATGTGGATAGCTGCCGAGGATCTCACGGCTCGCGGGCAGGCCGACCGACAGCAGCGCCTGGCGCGCCATCTCGCCCGCCTCCTTGCGCGAGACGTCGCGGTGCAGGCGCACGACCCGCTCGATCTGCTCACCGACGGTGAACACCGGGTTGAGCGCTGCCAGCGGGTCCTGGAAGACCATGGAGACGAGGCCGCCGCGGATCCCCTGCATGTCGGCCTCGCTCTTCTTGAGCAGGTCGTCGCCGCGAAAGAGGATCTGGCCGCTCGTGTACTCGGTCTGCGGCAGCGGCAGCAGTTGGAGCACCGAGAGACCGGTGATCGTCTTGCCACACCCCGACTCCCCGACGAGACCCACGATCTCCTTCTCGCGCACCGTGAGGTTCACCCCGTCGAGCGCCATGACGGTGCCTCGGAGGCTGTTGAACTGCACCTTCAGGTCGCGGATCTGGAGGAGGTCGCCCATCGTCGCTATCTCTTCATCCGTGGGTCGAGCACATCGCGCAGTCCGTCGCCGACGACGTTGAAGGCCAGCACCAGGAGGAAGATGGCGATACCTGGGAAGATGCTGATCCACCACTGCTCGAGGACGTACTCCACACCCTCGGAGACCATCAGTCCCCACTCCGGTGTCGGCGGCTTGACGCCGAGGCCGAGGAACGAGAGGCCGGCGACCTCCAGAATGACGGTGCCCAGATCGAGCGTGATCGCGACGATCACGGGCCCGAAGGCATTGGGCAGGATGTGTCGCAGCACAATCGTGCGGTTGCGGACTCCCATCGTCTTGGCCGCTTCCACGTAGGGCCGTTGCCGCAGCGAGATCGCCTGACCGCGGACCAGCCTCGTGTACCAGGGCCACCACGTGATGATGATCGCCAGGGCCAGGTTCTGCAGGCTGGGTCCGAGGATGGCCACGAGGGCCATGGCGAGGATCAGCGCCGGGAAGGCCAGGAAGACGTCCGTGATGCGCATGATCGTCTCGTCCAGCAGGCCCCCGTAGTACCCGGCCAGGCCGCCCATCAGCGGACCGATGATCAGCACCGCGGCGGCGACGAGCGCGGAGATGATCAGGGGGATGCGGGTGCCGAAGATGACCCGGGAGAGCACGTCGCGGCCCAGGTTGTCGGTGCCGAAGGGGTGGGCGGAGCTGGGCGCCTCGAAGCGCTGGCTGAGGTTCGACCTGCCGCGGCCCTCTTCCGGGTACGGGGCGATCCACGGGGCGCCGACGGCGACGAACACCATGAAGAGGATCCAGGCGACGCCGACGACCGCAAGCCTGTCGCGCAGGAAGACGCGCAGGTTGTGGCGCGCCTCCGTCAGCGTAGAAGAGTGACGCACGCGCCAGTCATCCAGAAGGCCCATCGACGCACGCTCTGTCGATGCTTCCATGGGCGTCCCTCTAGCTCAGGACCACGCGCGGATCGAGCCTCGCGATGATCAGGTCGATGATCAAGTTGACGAAGACGTAGACGAGCGCCAGCAGCACCGTGATGCCCATGATCGCCGGATAGTCGAGGCTCAGCATCGACGTCGTCGCATACGTCCCGAGGCCCGGGAGCGCAAAGATGCGCTCGACGAAGAACGTGCCGACCAAGAGGTAGGCGAACTCCAGGCCGATGACGGTGAGCACGGGCGCCATCGCGTTCTTGAGCGCGTAGCGCAGCACGATGGTGCGTGTGGGCACGCCCATCGCCTTCGCCATGCGGATGTGATCCTGGCCCAGCGACTCGAGCATCGCGGAGCGCGTCATCCGCGTGATCACTCCTGCCGAGAACGCGGCCAGAGTCAGGACCGGCAGCACCAGGTGTTCCATGGCGTTGAAGAAGGCCACGAAGTTGCCGGTGACGAGGGCGTCGACGGCGGTCATCCCCGTGATCTGAGTAACCGGGTGTGCTTGCGCGACGGCGATGTCGAGCTCGTTGGAGACCGGCAGCAGGCCGAGTACTCGGAAGAACAGGATCTGCAGCAGGACGGCGAGGACGAACGAAGGCATGGAGACGCCGCCGATGGCGAGCACGCGGGTGCCGTTGTCTATCCAGCCGCCCCTCTTGTGCGCGGAGAGCGCGCCCAGGCTCACCCCGACCACGATGGACAGCAGAAGGGACAGGAAGACGAGTTGCAGCGAGTAGGGCAGGAATCCAAGGATGTCGCCGAGCACCGGCCGCCGGGTGCGCAGGGACGTGCCCCAGTCGCCCTGGACCAGGTCACTCACGTAGATGCCGTACTGTACGTAGAGAGGCCGGTCGAGACCCAGGATGTGGCGCGCCTCCGCGATCTGTTCCGGCCGGGCGCGCGGCCCGGCATAGATCGCGGCCACGTCCGAAGGCACCACCCGTACCAGCAGGAACGTGACGATCGTGACGCCGAGCAAGACCAATGCCAGGAGCGCCACACGGCGAAGGAGATAGGCACGGACGCTCAACTGGCCGCCGCCGGCCCCTGCACGCCGCCCGACCGCCGGGAGCGGGTATAGCGGGCGGCGGGCCTTGCTGCCCGCCGCCCACAGGTCGCCGCGGTCGTCACTTCGACGTCCGGTAGAAGTAGAGGACCGAGGTGTAGTTGGAGTTGAGCGCCCCGTCTTCCAGTTTGAGCGTCGCCAGCATGCCGTAGAGGCTGTTCGGGTCGAACAGATACAGGGCCAGGGCCTCGTCGACGACCATCTTCTGGGCTTCGTTGTAGAGCTCCTGCGCCTTGGCCGGGTCGACGGGCTCCTCGCTGAACGCCGTGTCTATGGTGTCGTCGTAGGTCTGGTTCGACCAGTAGGCCATGTTCCAGAGTGGCTGCTCTTCCGTGTGGAACAGCGAGTAGAGGGTGTCGTAGCCATCCGGGTAGCCTGGCCACCAGACCACCTCGAAGAGGTCCTGGCGATCCTTGGCCGGCCCCTTGGCCTTGGACCAGCTCTGCTCCCAGAGCAGCGGCTGCAGGTCGAGGGTCACGCCGACGTCGGCGAAGTTCTCCTTGAGCACGGGCGCCAGCTTCGAGCCGAAGGCGTCGTCCGAGGCGTAGGTCATCGCCAGTTCGACGCCTCCGTCCGGGTAGCCGGCCTCCGCCAGCAGCTGTTTCGCCTTGGCCGGGTCGTAACTGTACTGCGGCGTGTTCGGGTCGTGGGGATAGAGGGCGCTGGGAAGCGGCCCACGGGAGATCTTGCCGAAGCCGTTGGTGGCCACGGCCAAGACGTCCTCGTAGTTGACCGCGTAGCTGAGCGCCTGGCGGAACCTGACGTCGTCCAATGGCTTGCTCTGGGTGTTGAGCATCACCAGTGTGTTCTGCACGCTGGGGATGTCGACGATCTTCAGGTCTTGGTTCTTCTGCAGGGCCGGGATGGCGTCACGCGACAGGCTGTCGGCGAAGTCGACCTCTCCGGCCTCAAGCATCTGCCGCTTGGTCGCGGGCTCACTGACGTACTTGATGACGACCTTCTCCGGCTTGCCCTCCGACCAGCCGCCCCAGTAGTCCGCGTAGCGTTCGAAGACCGTCTGTTCGTTCGGCGCGTAGGAGACCAGCCGGTAGGGGCCGGTGCCGGCCTCGTTGGGCAAGTTCCACCAGTCGGCGTCCTTGCCCTTGGTCGAGGGGGAGAACATCCAGGCGGCATACATCGAGGTCGCCACGCGGTCGAGCGCCGCCGGGTAGCTGCACTTCATCTCGACGGTGTAGTCGTCGATGACCTTGATCTTCTCGACCGGGTACCAGATGTAGGAGCCTCCAAGGCCGATCTTCTGCGTCGCCTCGATTGAGTACTTCACGGCCGCGGCGTTGAACGGTGCGCCGTCGTGGAAGGTGACGCCCTCACGCAGCTTGAAGGTCCAGGTCATGCCGTCGTCTGAGACCTCCCACGAGGTGGCGAGGCAGGGTGTGAACGGCTCGGCGCTGCCAGGCGGGTTCGCGTAGAGCAGCGGCTCGTAGGCGTTCGCGAGGTACAGCGGCTCGCTGTTGGCGGCCGTCCTCGGATCCCAGGTGGTCACCTGCAGATCGGAGGCGAGCCTGAGAATCCCGGCGTCGCTGGTCGTGGCGGTGGTGTTCGAGCTGCCACAGCCAGCGGACAGCACGCCGATTGTCAGGAGGGTCGCGATTAGCACCGTCGTCAGAACGACGCCGCGGCCTCTGCGGTTCACGCGCCTGCGTGACGTACCCATGTGGTCCCCCTCTGTTCCCGAGTCTCGGCCACCGCGTGCGTCGTCGTTCCCGACGATCGCGCCGCGCCGGTCCGGCCTGGTGCCTACGTACGCTCCTCACTTCCCTTTTGACTGCTCGACCAATTAGATATGCTAGTCACAGCCGGGTCAAGGCCGACGTGTGACGGGAAGGAGAGGGCGTGACAGTCACTTCACCAGGCGCCGCTGAGGGACATCGAACACTCCCTACGCCCCGCTCCGACGGATTCCGCATGCCGGCCGAGTACGCTCCGCACGAGCGCTGTGTGATCGCTTGGCCGACACGCACGCGAGACTACTGGGGCGAGTACTACATGCTGGCGCAGCACACGTACGCCGCGGTGGCACAGGCGATCGCCCGGTTCGAGCCCGTGCTGATCGTGGCACGCCCCGATGAGGGCGCCGAGGCGCGGAGCTACTGCGGCTCCGACGGCATCGAGGTGGTCGAGCTGCCGATTGACGACTCGTGGATCCGCGACAGCGGCCCCATCTTCGTGTGTCGCCCGGACGGCGAAACGGCCGTCGCCGACTTCGCCTTCAACTCATGGGGCGAGCGCTACCTCCCGTACGATCAGGACGCGCTCATCGGCGAGCGACTTGCCGCCCACCTCGGGGTTCAGCGCTTCGCGACGCCTATGGTCCTCGAAGGCGGGTCGATCACGGTAGACGGCGAGGGGACGCTGATCACGACCGAGAGCTGCCTGCTGCACCCCTCGCGCAACCCGGCGCTCACGAAGGGCGAGATCGAGCAGAACCTCAAGGACTACCTCGGCGTCGAGAAGGTGATCTGGCTGGTCTCGGGCCTTGGCTTGGAGGAGGACAAGGATACGGACGGGCACGTCGACGGCGTAGCCGCCTTCATCGGTCCGTCGCGCGTGCTCCTGCATATGGTGCGCGATCCGAACCATCCGGACTACGATAACCTGGCGGAGAACCGGCGCCGGCTCGAAACGACCGACGCGCTCGGCAGGCCACTTGAGATCGTCGAGCTTGATCTGCGCAGCGCGCCCGTGGACGTCGGCGGCCGGGATATCATCGAGACCTACGTCAACTTCTACCAGGCGAACGGCGCGGTCGTCGTGCCGACGGCGGGGAACGCCGACGACTTGCCCGCTCTCGACCATCTGCGTGAGGTGTTCGCGGGGCGCGAGGTAGTCGGCGTGCCAGCTCCGGTCGTCGGCTACGGCGGCGGCGGCATCCACTGCATCACGCAACAGGTGCCGGCTGGCGGGGGAGCTCAGCCATGAAGGAGGACCGCCGCGGCGCGGTCAACTCTTGAGCGAGGCACCACTGCGGGTGCTTGCGGCCGTAAGGGGCATGTCATGCCGCAGGCCGCGGGCCGCGTCGCCCCGCGTCCATCCGGCACCTTCGCAAAGGCGAGAGGGCACCTGCAGGCTGCAGTTGCGCGGCTCGCGGACAGTCCACCAGTAGCCTTGCCGTCCCTCTCAGGTGCATTAGCGCGGCACCCGGAGCTACCCTCCGCTCGCCTAGGCCAGAGTTGCGGGCGGACTTGCGACTGCCTATCTGTTGGAGGTCAAGAAGTTCGGTGCGCAGGCGTGCACGACAGGAAATCGCCAGGTGCAGGGAAGTTGTTGGAGGCGGCGACCGGAGTCGAACCGGTGATGGAGGTTTTGCAGTCGTCAGGCGGCCGTGCTCAGGCGTAGCTGGCCAGGCGCGATTGTGCTGCACAGTCCGCGTTTCCGAGCAAAGTGGATGATGGCGTGTAGTGGCTCTCGTAGCAGTGAGCCAGAACGATCCATAGCGCCACCGCCAGGCAGGCTTCCTCATCGAGGACGACGTGGCGCCGCAGGGCCTCAGCCAGCTCGCCGAGCAGCCGCGGCCCCCCGACCGCTTCGGGCCACGCCTCGACCTCACGCATGAGCAGGCCGCCGCCCGAGATGCCGGCGTCTTCCGCGGCGCGAGCGACCGAGAAGGCCGCATCGACGAGTCGCGCTGGGCTGCCCACGCCCCGAGTCTTCAGCACGGCAATAGCGCGCTCTCGTAGAGTCTCTCTCGCCAGGGCATCCAGGCTCGCCGCGCTCCGACCGGCCTCACGCAGCGCCGCCTCGATCTCTGCCGGGCCGGCGACGACGGACAGGGCATTCAAGCGCGCGAGGCGGTCGCCATCGGCTACGTCGCCCGGCGAGGGCGGGTAGCTGGCCACGCTGGCGGCGATCGCCCGGACCTCGTCATCAGGGAGCGGCGGATCGCAGCGGTCTGAGTTCTCTTGCAGTAGAGCGGCCACGATGGCCGCTTCGCTCATGCCGCGGCAGCGCATGCTGCCGGCGAGGCTGGCGAGGCAGCTGTTCCGCGTCCCTTGCGGCATCACGCTCGCCGGAACGAGCCGTCGCCGCTCCCCCGCGCCATTCTGATTGACGAGACGCTCGGCGAGCGCCGAGGGGAGCGAAGCGACGCACTCCGGGCCACGACCGAGCAGCCACTCGTAGGCGACGCCAGCGATGTCGGTCGAAGGCGGCGCGACCACGTAGCCGCCCCGGGCGCGCACGTCGACCCCGGGGGCCAGCTTGCCGACCGATGAGCCGACCGCGTGGTCACCGGCCCGGTAGTAGAAGTGCAGGCCGCCGGAAGGGGTCTTCGCGGTCGCCGTCTCCTCCAAGCTCGCGCCGAGCTCCCCGACCAAGGCCTGCCAGCTGCGAAGGCCGGGGGCGCCGGCCTTGACGTCGACGTCAATGACGACAAGGCCGGCGGCCTCAGCAGAGATGGCGACGTTGCAGTCGGGGCGCCCTCCCCAGAGTCGGCGGACGGCATCTGCCCCGGCTGCAGCATCCTTGAAGCCATGCGCAGTGAGAGGGCGCTTCTCGGCGTCGCAGGGGAAGACCGGCCAACCGCGAGCGGCATACGCCAGCGCCGCTTTCTCACTCACCGCCGTTGTCCCTCCGCTCAGAGCTCAACATAGCGAGCAGCTTCGCAGTCGGCACCAGCAAGCGGTGGCTGATACGAATCACTGGCAGGGAGCCGTCGTGGGCAGCCGCGAACGCCGTGCTGCGACCGATGCCGAGCACGTCTGCGGCCTGGTCGACCGAGCAGGTGGGAGCCAGCTCCTCGAGGCTCAGGCCATGGTGCCGTTCCTCGCTACAACAGGTGGCGCACTTCATGGAGCAGTCTCCTTCCGTTGACACACATCGACTGATGGTCGTATCATGCGATACACAACGGACAAGGAGCGATGTGTAATGCCCACACCTCGGGGCTACGCCAATGGACGAGACCAGATCGATGCCCTGCTGGAAGCCGATGATGAGCGCCTCCTCAGTGACGTGGAATGGGACCTACTCGAGAAGCACTTCGGCCTACTGAACGACGAGGGCGAAAGTGAGCTCGCCCTGGGCTTCGTCCTCGACGTTCGTCGCTCGCAGGAGGGAGCGGGCCGGCAGCGGCCGCGAGGGAAGCCCGACGAGCTGGCGCCGGTCGAGATCCCAGAGCACTGGCGGCGCCAATGCGAGCGGCTCTTCGACGCCTACCGCGAGGAAGCCGCCGTCGCCAAGCTCATCCTCGGACTTGAGGCTCCTCTCGACGCAGGCAGCATCGGTGCGTACCTAGAGAAGGTCGGCGCCCACGAACGCCACGAGGGTGACGCGGAGGAGATCGCCTACCTCGATGAGCTCGGTAGCCTGCGCCACGTGCGCATCCACCGCGGCTACGCTCAGAGGGAGCTCCGCGACGCCATCCGCCGCGGCGAGGTGCGGCGTATGCCGGCCGCTCGCCCCCAGGGCATGAGCGAGCGCGAGTGGCGAGCCAACCCGGAGGCCAAGCCAGGCAGGAACCTCTGGATCGACTGGGTGGCTCCGCGCGTGAACCGCCTCTGCCGCGTCGCCGACCTCGCCCGCAAGGTCGCGAAGCAGACCGGCTGCGAGGAAGCCGAGGCGACCATGTACCTGCTCTGCGACCTGGTGCCGCAGCTGCCCTGGCTTGAGGCGGCGGTGACTAAGTACGACTCAGGCCGGCGCAACGCCTTCACCATCTATGTAGGGAGCCCGCTGGTCTCGGCTGAGGACGTGCGCCGCTTCTACCTGCAGGTGCGCGAGGCCGCGGCACATCCCACGATCGGCGGCGAGACGAAGCGCGGACGCAAGCCCTGGACCTACGAGCTGCTCTCCTTCGTCGAGGAGCGGCGCGCCAAGTGGTGGCCGTGGAAGGACATCTTCGAGGAGTGGAACGAGCAGTTCCCCGACCATCCCTACAAGAGCCTCCCGGCGATGCAGCGCAGCTTCTATCAGGCGCGCGGGAAGCGGGGCGAGCACGACGGCACGAGCCTCACCATGTACCCGCGCACGTTCCGGCCGAAGGCAAGCAAGTGAGAGGCCACGTCCGCCACCGCGGCGACGAGCGCGCCGGCTCCTGGGAGTACATCGTCGACGTCGGCCTCGCGCGCGGCGCAGCGCTGCCAGGCCTGCAAGAAGCGGTTCTGGGTCGAGCGCCGGCCCGCGAAGGCCTGCCCCAAGTGCGGCGGCGAGCTCTGACCGAGACCGAGGAGCGCCGCCGCGAGACCAAGGCCGGCTTCGCCACGCAGAAGGAGTGCGAGGCGGCGATGAACAAGCTGCTCGTCAAGGTCGAGGAGCAGGTCTACACCCCGCCGACCAAGGCGATCAGTGCGGGAGTACCTCACCAAGGAGTGGCTCCCGGCGGTGAAGGCGACGATCCGCCCCACCACCTACCGCTCCTACGAGCAGCACGTCATGTGCCACATCGCGCCGCACGTCGGGTCCGTGAAGCTGGCGAAGCTCACGGGGTCAGCCAGGTGAACCACCTCTACGCGAAGCTCGCGGAGACGGGCAAGAAGGACGGCAAGACGGGCCTCTCTGCCCTCACCATCCACCACGTGCACACCTGCCTGCACAAGGCCTGCAAGGACGCGGTGCGGTGGGGCCGGCTGCCGAAGAACCCGGTCGACGCCGCTGACCCGCCGAGCACGCGGGGCGCGGCCAAGAAGGAGATGAAGACCTGGAACGCCAAGCAGCTGAAGGCGTTCCTGGAGTCGACGAAGGATGACCGCCTCGCTCCCCTCTGGCGGGTGCTCGCCATGACCGGCATGCGCCGCGGCGAGGTCTGCGGCCTCGGTGGGAGGACATCGACCTCGAGAAGGCGAGGCTCTCGGTGCGCCGCGCCCTCATCCCTCACGGCGACGGCGTCATCATCTCCGAGCCGAAGACGGCCAAGGGTCGCAGGCAGATCGCGCTCGACGCGGTCACGGTCGAGGCGTTCAAGGCGCAGGCGGCGCATGCAGCTCGCCGACCGCGACAACGCCGAGGTCGCCTGGGAGCGAGACCGGCTACGTGTTCACGATGGACGACGGCCGGCCGCTGCACCCGCAGAGCGTCTCACGGGCGTTCGACCGGGCCATCGCCGCGGCCAAGCTGCCGAGGATCCGCCTGCACGACCTGCGCCACACTCATGCGAGCCTGGCGCTCGCCGCTGGCATCAACCCCAAGGTGGTCTCGCGAGCGCCTCGGGCACGCGACCGTGTCGATCACTCTCGACACCTACTCGCACGCGATCCCGGCGCTGCAGGAGGAGGCGGCGGAGCGGATCGCGGGGCTGGTGCTGGCGGAGGGGTAGCGCCGGCGCCGGCCGCCGCGACTACAGCGCCCGGATGCACGATCTTCTCGTTCGAATCACTGGAGCCATCCGCCCAGCGCAGTCGAATCGCGTCAAGCTCCTCGAATCGAAGGTGGTGGCGGCAATCAGCTCGACCCCGTGCGTCGGCCCCAGCGCGAACGGACGTCTCTCCCCAAGTCGTGGGTACACTGCAGAGAAGTCGTCAAGGCATACCACGGATGCAGCTACGCTCGGCCAAGGTCACCGCTCGGGGAAGAGTGCCGTTCGCACGGCAGAAGGAGGGGTCCCATGAGTCTCGATCGTTCGTTCTCATCCCACGTTCCGCACCGGGTCGTTGGAGAAAGACGGCCACGAAGCCGGGCACGGCTCGCGGCGGTGCTCCTTGCGCTCTCCGCCCTGCTGGCGCTCCTGGGCGCCGCACCGGCGCTCGCGGCAGCGACCGTGCCGCAGGGGCACGCCGCGCCGCCGCTGGCGCTGATCGCCCTCCAGCAGGCGCAGCTCACCGCCGGCGACGGCGCCGCCGGCGACTACTTCGGCTACTCCGTCGCCCTCGCCGGCGACACCGCCCTGGTCGGGGCGTACGCGAACGACGTCGGCGCCAACGCCGACCAGGGCGCGGCCTACGTGTTCACGCGCTCCGGAGCGAGCTGGAGCCAGCAGGCGCAGCTCACCGCCGGCGACGGCGCCGCCGGCGACTACTTCGGCTACTCCGTCGCCCTCGCCGGCGACACCGCCCTGGTCGGGGCGTACGCGAACGACGTCGGCGCCAACGCCGACCAGGGCGCGGCCTACGTGTTCACGCGCTCCGGAGCGAGCTGGAGCCAGCAGGCGCAGCTCACCGCCGGCGACGGCGCCGCCGGCGACTACTTCGGCGACTCCGTCGCCCTCGCTGGCGACGTCGCCCTGGTCGGGGCGTACACGAACGACGTCGGCGCCAACGCCGACCAGGGCGCGGCCTACGTGTTCACGCGCTCGGGGACGAGCTGGAGCCAGCAGGCACAGCTCACCGCCGGCGACGGCGCCGCCGGCGACTACTTCGGCGACTCCGTCGCCCTCGCTGGCGACGTCGCCCTGGTCGGGGCGTACACGAACGACGTCGGCGCCAACGCCAACCAGGGCTCGGCCTACGTGTTCACGCGCTCCGGAGCGAGCTGGAGCCAGCAGGCGCAGCTCACCGCCGGCGACGGCGCGGCCGGTGACTACTTCGGCTACTCCGTCGCCCTCGCCGGCGACACCGCTCTGGTCGGGGCGGTCACCGACGACGTCGGCGCCGCTGTCAACCAGGGCTCGGCCTACGTGTTCACGCGCTCGGGAACGAGCTGGAGCCAGCAGGCGCAGCTCACCGCCGGCGACGGCGCGGCCGGTGACGTCTTCGGCTACTCCGTCGCCCTCGCCGGCGACACCGCCCTGGTCGGGGCGTACGGCAACGGCATCGGCGCCAACGCCCTCCAAGGCTCGGCCTACGTGTTCACGCGCTCCGGAGCGAGCTGGAGCCAGCAGGCGCAGCTCACCGCCGGCGACGGCGCGGCCGGTGACTACTTCGGCTACTCCGTCGCCCTCGCCGGCGACACCGCTCTGGTCGGGGCGGTCACCGACGACGTCGGCGCCGCTGTCAACCAGGGCTCGGCCTACGTCTTCCTGCTCGACGCCGCCGCGCCAGTGACCACGGCGTCCCTCACGCCGCCGGCCAACGCCGCGGGCTGGAACAAGCAGACGACGTCCGCGACGCTCTCCGCCACGGACGCGGTCTCCGGCGTGGCCACGATCGAGTACCGCCCCGCCGGGGCCGCCGCCTGGACGCCCTACGCGGCGCCCTTCCTGGTCAGAGCGCAGGGCGTGAGCAGCTTCGAGTACCGCTCGACCGACGTGGTCGGCCACGCCGAAGCGGTGAAGACGCTCGCGGTGAAGATAGACGGCCTGCGGCCCAGAACCACCGCCTACCGGGCGAGCGTCGTCAAGGGCAAGAGGGTGCGGCTCGCTTACAAGGTAGGCGACGCCCTGCCCGGCTGCGAGAAGGCGAGGGTGAGCCTGAAGCTGTTCAAGCGTGCGACGCTGAAGAAGACCTTCAAGCTCGGCGTGCGCGCCAGCAACCTGAAGCAGTCCCTTCGCTGGCGCTGCACGCTGGCCCGGGGCCGCTACACGCTCAAGGTCTACGCCACCGACATCGCCGGTAACAAGCAGAGCAGGGTGGGCACGGCCCGGCTGACCGTGCGGTAGCCGGCGAACAGGAAGCCAGCTCAGAACGCGCAGGACTCATTCTGGCCGTCCATGGCACCCCGTGTTCGGCCGTGCTCTCCCATGATTCCAGGTCTCGTCGGCAGAATGTCGGCAGTTCTGCCGAATCGGAAGTTCCGTGCACGACGCGTGCACGACAGGAAATCGCCAGGTGCAGGGAAGTTGTTGGAGGCGGCGACCGGAGTCGAACCGGTGATGGAGGTTTTGCAGACCTCTGCCTTACCACTTGGCTACGCCGCCCCGGCGTAGGTGTCCTCAGACACAAGAGGCAGACGACAGAGCACCACTCTGTCCTCTGCCTCGTCCCCGAGAGGGGATTGGAGCGGGTGAAGGGACTCGAACCCTCGACCTTCTGCATGGCAAGCAGACGCTCTAGCCAACTGAGCTACACCCGCAGCAAGCGGGGATGGTACCAGAGGCCGCGTCGGGGCGCAATTCACCCGGGCGGCGGCGCGAAGGACCTATTTCTGCGCGTTCTGAAGCAGCGGGTACCCGGCCTCCTCCCAGGCGACGAAGCCGCCCTTGAGGTTGTACAGGTTCGTGTAGCCCGCCTCGGCCCAGACATCGGCGGCGATGCGGCTCATGCGGTCGCTGCGGCAGTACACGACGATCTTCGCCGCCTTGTCCGCGGGCAGCTGGCCCGTGAGCTCGGCCGCTTGGTCGTAGGGGAGGAACAGGTCCGTGTTCTCGATCTCGCCCTCGTAGGGGACGTGCGTGTTGATGAGGACGAAGTCCTTGGCCTCGAGCATCGTGGCCAGCTCGTCAGGGCTGATGTCGGTGTAGGCGGGTGGGACGTCGCGGCCGGGCTCGCCGCCTGCGAGGCCGAGTCGCCGCCGCAGCAGCGAGCACCGCTCCCCCAGTCACCAGCAGCAGCAGCACAAGCCCCCCAACGGCTCCACCCCAATGACCGTGCCGGTCGCCATGTCTGCGGTCTCGTCCCATGGGCCCGGGATACCACACAGAGGTACACTCCGACACACCTCGGGCGGAGCGATCGGCGGACACGCGCCGGCGCGCACGTACCTCAGGCGGGGGGCCGTGCCTCCACAGCCGTCCAGAGGCTCGAGAGCGGAGCAGCCTCGAGCCTGTCCCCGAAGGGGAGGGCGGCATCGCCGAGGTGCAGCACCATGCCGCGGACGAAGCGGGCGCCCGCCAGGCTATGCAGAGCGTACAGATCAACCACGCCGTGGGTCATGTTTACCCACTTCATGGTGGATACCTGTTCCCCTGGAACGCGCCGTGGACTCGGGCGTGCTGTGATTCGATCGACCGCGTGACCGGCGTGGGCCGTCGCGGGAGGCGCGCAGCCGCTACGTAGTCGCGGCGTCGATCGCCCGGTTGACGAGCGCGTCGGCGTCGGCGTTCTGCTCGCGGCGCACGTGCTTGACGTCGACCTCGTGGAAGCGGCTGAGGAGCAGGCAGGCCTGACGGTGCAACGGCTTCAGGCCTGCGTCCTTGACCTTGTACTGGCCGTTCACCTGGCGCACGACCAGCTCGCTGTCGAGGAACACGTCGAGGCGCTGGACCCCGCGGTCGAGCGCGATCTCGAGGCCCGCGATGAGCGCCTGGTACTCGGCGACGTTGTTGGTCGCCGTGCCGATGAAGTCGGCGAGCTCCTCGACGACGTCGCCGGCGGCGGTCAGGAGGCGCGCGCCGATCCCTGCAGGGCCGGGATTGCCGCGCGCGCCGCCGTCGGTATACAGGCGGTAGCGGTCGTCGGAGCGGTTGGCGACGGGGTGCGACGCGGCCGCTGAGGCCGGCGCCGGGGCGGCTGGCGACGGCTCCTCAGAAGCGTCTGCCAGCGTCACCCCGTCGGCAGCTGCGCCTGCGGTTGCCGATGCGCCGGCGGTCGCCGGAGCGGCCGCGGCCGCCGACGCGCCTGCGATCGCCGATGCGCCTCCAGCCGCCGATTGGCCCTCGTTCCAGACGCGGACCGCCGGGTTGCGGTACGTCTCCACCTGCGCCTGGGGGCCGAGCGCCTCCGCGAGCCGCTCGGCCCAGCGCAGCACGGCCTCCTGCTCTGTGACGCCGTGTGGCGCGTCGATCAGGGCCAGGCCCTGGGCCTGCGCCGCGCGCGCCTCGTGGTACTTGACGTCGCCGGTGACGAGCACGTCGGCGACCTGGGCGACGCCGCGGGCGATCGCCTCGGCGCCGGAGCCGGGCAGCACGGCGACGCGCCGCACCTCGCGGCCGCCGTCGCCAGCGTAGCGCACCGACGGCAGGTGCAGGACGGCCGCGACCTCGGCGGCGAGCGCCGCCAGCGTCGTCGCGGCCGGCAGCAGGCCGAGCCGGCCGAGGCCCAGCGAGGCGACCTCGTTCTCGAGCGGGATAACGTCGAAGGCGGGTTCCTCGTAGGGGTGGGCGGCCACGAAGGCGCCGGTGACGCGGCGGCGCAGCCGCCGCGGGAAGATCACCTCGAGGCGCAGCTCGTCGACGGCCTCGTCGCGGCCGGCCCGCCCCGCCACGGGGTCCGTGCCCTCGCGGCCGAAGAAGGTGCCCTGGCCGGCGACCGACCAGGAACAGTGCTCGTACTCGCCGATCACGCCGGCGCCAGCGGCGAAGACCGCCTTGCGCACGAGATCGGCGTCGTCGGCCGGCACGAAGCCGACGAGCTTGAGGGAGTCGGCGG
This sequence comes from uncultured Thermoleophilia bacterium, assembly GCA_963717965.1. Lineage (GTDB taxonomy): Bacteria > Actinomycetota > Thermoleophilia > UBA2241 > UBA2241 > CAIXSE01. The sequence continues at coordinate 392,733 of CAVQXS010000010.1, forward strand.
CGGCCGGCGCCAGCGGCGCCGCCGCCTCGAGCCCGAGCATCTCCGCGACCACGTCGGCGATGCCGCCGCGCGCCTTGTCGAGGCTGGTGTGCGCGGCGATGACGGCGACGCCCTCGCGCGCCGCGCGCAGCGCCAGCCGCCCGGCGAGGCTGTCGTCCGAGAGGCGCTCGAGCGGGTCGAAGATGAGCGGGTGATGGCTGACGACGACCGAGGCGCCGAAACGCCGAGCCTCGTCGAGCACGGCGTCGTCCACCTCGAGGGCGACGAGGACGCGGCGCGGCGAGGCGGCCGGTGCGGCGCCCGGCCCGCCGGCCGCGCCCGCCGGCGGCAGCTCGTCGCCCGGCGACCCGACCTGGAGCCCCACGTGGTCCCAGGGCTCGGCGAGGTCGAACGGGGCGAGGCGGTCTACGGCCGCGATGACGTCCTTCACCTGCATGTCGGCCATCTTAGCGCACGATGTACACTCGCGGACATGGCGTCGCGAGACCCTCAGCTGGTCCGAGGCCCGGCCGCAGACCGGGCGCTCAGCCCCTGGCTGGTCGTCCTCGCCTTGGCGCCCGGCATCTTCCTCACCCTCGCTGACGCCACGGTGATGAGCGTCGCCGTGCCGCTGATCATCCGCCGCCTCGAGGGCTCCGTGATCTCGGTGTCCTGGGTGATGAACGGCTACAACCTCGTGCTCACCGTCCTGTTCCTCACGATGGGCCGGCTGGCCGACCGCTACGGGCACAAGCTGCTCTTCGTGCTGGGCCTCGCGCTCTTCACCGTCGCGTCGGTCTTCTGCGCGCGGGCCGGGACCGTCGACGCGCTCGTCGCCTGGCGCGTGGTGCAGGCGGTCGGCGCCGCGGCCGTCGTGCCCACGGCGCTGGCCCTGCTGCTGCAGGCGTTCCCGGAGGACCGGCAGGGCTTCGCCGCCGGCCTCTTCGGCGCGCTCAGCTCGGCGGCCGCCGCCGCGGGACCGGTCCTCGGCGGCGTGCTCATCCAGCGCTGGGGCTGGCCGGCGGTCTTCTGGTTCAACGTCCCGGTCGGCGCGCTCGGCGTCGTGCTCGCGCTCGCCCTGGTGCGCGGACGCCGCGAGGCGCGCGCCGCCGAGCCCCTCGACTGGCCCGGCGTCGGCCTCGTCACCGCCGGCCTCTTCTGCCTCACCCTCGCCATCATCCAGGGCAACGACTGGGGCTGGACCTCGGCCGTCATCCTCGGGCTGTTCGCCGCCGCGGCGGCGCTCCTCGCCGTCTGGGTCTGGTGGGAACTGCGCACCGCCTCTCCCCTCTTCGACCTGCGCCTCTTCAGGCGGCGGACCTTCGCCGCCGCGAGCACGGCGATCATGACCGTCGACACGGCGATGATGGGCACCTGCTTCATGCTCGTCATCTTCATGATCGCGATCATGGACTACACGGAGCTCAGGGCCGGCCTCGCGATGGCCGTCCTGCCGGCCGCCGTGCTCATGCTGACGCCGGTCGCCGGCTGGCTGACCGACCGGCTCGGGCCGCGCCTCCTCGCGGTGACGGGCGCGCTCGTCGCGGCCGCCGGGCTCATCGCCCTCGGGCACCTCGCGCGCAGCGACCCGCTGATCTCCGTGCTCTGGCGCAGCGGGCTCGTGGGCATCGGTCTCGGCCTCTCGCTGCCGGCGCTGCTCGCCGCCGGCATGAGCGCCGTGCCCGGCGGCGTCAAGGGCGCCGGCTCCGGCATGCTGAACACGGCGCGCCAGCTCGGCTTCCTCCTCGGCGTCGCCATCCTCGTCGCCGTCTTCGCGCACACGATGAACGGCGCCGTGAACCGGGCCGCCGACGAGGGTCAGGCGCTGACGCGCGGCGACGCATCGATCAGCCAGCCGGTGAAGGACCGGCTCGTGACCGCGCTCGACCAGGCGCGCACCATCGACGCGACCGCCGGCATGGGCGAGCTGCGCAGGATCGCCCACCCGATCGCCGAGGACATCGGCCAGGACGTGGGCTTCTTCGAGGGCCTCGCCCTGCTCGATCTCAAGGACCGCCTCGAGAACCTGCTCTGGGACGAGGTCGCGGTGGCGTTCCGCTGGCCGTTCTACGTTGCGGCCATCTTCGCGGGGCTGGGCGCCCTCGCGGGCGCCTTCCTGCCGCGGCGCCTGCCGCGCGGTTCGGACTGACCCGGGGCCGCATGAGCCGGACTGACCGGGCACCGCACGTCACTCAGGCGCGTGGGCCTGCCCCACACCGCCCGGGCCGCGCCGCGCGGGACGCATTGTCATGCGAAAGCTGGTGGTGCCACGAATGGTGCCGCCGCCGACCCCGGTAAGGGTCGCGGATGGGGCCACGGATGGTGCCGTTGCCGGTGCTTACCGGTACCACAAGCGGTGTCGTCCGTGGTGCCGAGGCAACCGCGAACACCACGACCCTCGCCACGCAGGACTGATTCTCGCCGCCGCCTCGCGCATCGCCACGGATGTGCAACGTCACCGGCCGTCCGCGATCGCCAACCTTCTCACGGTCTCAATGAGAACTCCCGACAGTGGCGGGCTGCAGCTGAGCCGGGCTCCATAGCGGCCGGCGTCACTCGCCGCTGGGCGGCACCGTCACTCGCCTCCGGGCGGCGCGGCGACACGCTTGAAGAGGGCGGCGATGTCCTCGCCACCCTCACCGGCGTCGCGGGCCTGGCGGCAGTAGTCGACGAAGGCGCCGACCGCGAGCGATTGCAGGCCGTGGTCGGCGAACGTCCGCTGGCGGCGGGATGAGCCGACCAAGTGGATGTCCACGGTCGCTTGGTCGCCGGCGTAGTCGCCCTCCTCGACGCGGCGGGCGGCGTCGTCGATGTGGTCGAGCAGCAGCGCCGCCATGCCGGGCATGGCGGCGGCGAACGCGGAGGGGCTCACGCCGCGCTCCGCCGCCAGCGCGGCGGCCTCGAGGAAGCCGGCCAGCGCGGCGAAGTAGAAGCCGAAGGCTGAGACGTAGACCGCGTTCGGCGGGCCGGGGTCCTCGCCGAGGTAGCGCTGCGCTCCGGCCAGGCCGGCCAGCGTCGCCGCGTGCGTCTCGAACGCGTCCGCGTCCCCGGCGTACATGATCACCGTCTCCGCGCGCCCGATGTGGCGCGGGTACCCGAGGATGCCGCCGGCCAGCATGCGCCCGCCGGCGGCCCGCACCCGCGTCAGCTGGGCGCGCACCTGCTCCTCCGTGCCGTTGGTGAGCTGGACGAGGGTGCGCCCGGCGAGCGCGTCGAGCGCGCCGGGCGCCGCCAGCACCTCCTCCGCCGCCGGGTAGTCGGTGACGCACATGATCGTCAGCGGGGAGGCGGAGACGGCCGCGGCCGGCGTGGCGGCTCGCGCCGCCCCGACCGCGGCGAGCGCCGCCGCGCGCTCCGACTCGCTGCGGTTCCACACCGTCACCCGGTGGCCACGCTCGAGCAGCACCCTCGCCAGGGTGCTCCCCATCGCGCCCAGCCCGATGACCGACACGTCCGCCATGCCGTGGCCCCTCTCCCCTCGCGTCTGCCGCCGCGTCTGCCGGCAGCCTATCAGCCGGGCGACGCGCAGAGGGCGCCGGGGCCTTCAGCCCCGGCGCCCCCCGCGAAGCGCGCCTCTCGTGTTCTACCGGCTCACTCCGGCGGCACCTCGAGGAAGGCGTAGTTGACGTCGATGCCCCTGCCCTTGTTGTACTGCCGGCCGATCCAGTAGCCGACCAGGCAGACCAGGAAGACGCCGACGACGTAGATGTACGACGTCGCGTTGTTGAGACCGTAGCCGGCCTCCGTGATGAACAGGATCAGGACGATGATGCCGAAGATGGAGCCGATCGTGCCGAAGAGCGTGACCAGCGGGAAGCCGCCGATCGTGTACTTGGCGCCCGGCGACGCCTCGTAGAGCGCCTTCGCGCGGAACGGCAGCAGCGCGGCCGCCAGACAGCTGATCACGAAGACGTAGCCACACGCGAACGTCACGCCCAGGGTCAGCGTGTACCACGACGCCCAGTAGTTGTAGCCGATGATCACCGGGATGCTGCAGAGGAAGTACAGCCAGTGGGCGTTGGCCGGCGAGCGGAAGCGCGGGCTGATCTTGCTGATCCACGCCGGCAGCGTGCGGTCGAGCGACATGCCGACCATGACCCGCGTCATGCCGATGTAGCAGTTGCAGGTGATCTGCAGCGACGCGAGCATGAAGCAGACCGCCACGAGGATCGTGATGAACCAGTTGTTGGAGATGACGATGGCGAACATGCCGGGGAAGGGCAGCACGCTGCCGATCCCGTCGCCGGAGGCGCTCACCCCGTAGTAGTAGGAGTGGGACACGGCGTTGAAGAAGGCAGTGCCGACGGCCCTCTCCTCGGCCCAGGCGATGAGCGCGAGGCTGCAGCCCATGGCGATCATCGAGCCGACGATGATGAACATCTGGTTCTTGAAGACGCGGGCGCCCTTGATCTCGCCGCCCTGCTCCACGCTGTACGTGGCCCACTGCAGGCTCGTCCACACGATCGGCAGGGCGAGGAACGTGGCCGCGATGGCGAACGTCGGCAGCAGATCGACGCCGGCGCCCTTCACGTCGGCCAGCAGCCACTGGTAGTAGCCCTCGCGTCCGTCGACGACCTGAGCGAAGTGGTTGATCGCCACGGCGAACTCCGCCGGCGTGGTGCGCAGGAACTGCACGACCAGGATCACCATGAGGATGCCGGTGGCGGCGAACATGAAGTACTGCAGGCGCACGTAGTTCTTGAAGCCCGTGACGAGCAGGACCGCGATCGCCGCCGCGCCGATGATGGTGATGGTGACCACGCCGGCGGCCGACTGACACCAGACGCCGGCGTCGATGAGGCTCTGGTTGTCCCAGTTCACGCCGAGCCCCACGAACAGCGGCGCGACTCCCAGGGTGGCGAGCAGCCAGCCGGCGAGCGCGACCCACTGCAGGATCCAGATCACGAACCCGCTCATCACGACCGGGAACCCGATGGATCCACCGAAGACGCGGCTCTGGAACACGTAGTCGCCGCCGGAGCGTGGCATCGCGGTCGCCATCCAGACGTAGGCGAGCGCGATCGGGAGCTCCAGCAGGATCGCCAGAAGGCACGCCTTCCACACGGAGACGCCCGGGAACGCCGCCGGCGCCCAGACGAACGTCCACGGGAAGATCACGCCCATGGTCAGGAAGTTGTACATGAACGCCGACCAGGGCGACATCACCCTGGACAGCCCCGAGGCCTTGCGGCTGAAGACCTCGGGCTTGGCTGCGGTTGTGGCCATCTCTTCCCCCTGTTTCCAGTCTCTCGTTGCTTGCGACAGATGCGTCGACGCCGCGCGCGGCGGCGTCACCCCGACGTCATCTGATAGCCGACCACCTTGCCCGGTTCGAGTGTCAGGATGCACCCCCTCAGGACGCCCTCGCCGTACTCACTACCGGGATTCACCACACTCGTGCGCTTCACCTTCACCAGGCCACGCGACTCGTGGATGTGCCCCGTGAGCATGAGCAGCGGCTGATGGCGCTCGACGACGTTGCGGACCGCGTGGCTGCCGGCCGGCGCCGACTGCTGCACGCCGGCGATGACGATCGGCGACGGCGGGTCCGTCGACCAGTCGAGCTTCGGACAATCGTCGAGCGTCGAGTCGTACGGGGGGACGTGGAAGTTGAAGATCGCGCTCTCGAAGTCGTCGATCCCCTGCACGGCCTCCTCGAGGTACTTCTCCAGGGTCTCCTCGTCGGTCTCACGCGGCGTGTGCCAGGGCGTCGGGTTGCTGTAGCCGCAGTTCGCCATCGGGTAGGTGTCGTTGAGCGTCACGATGCGGCCCTCGCAGTTGACGATGTGCTCGCTGTGGGTCGCCTCGAGCACGTCGATCAGCTCTTGCGGGTCGTCGTTGCCGCCCGTCACGTAGCACTTCATGTCGCTGCCGGCGAGCCGCTCGTCGGCCAGGGCGATCCAGCGCTCGAGCCGCGCGTGCGCCTCTTGCCTGAAGGCCTCGTCCACGAGGCTCTGGTCGGCCTGCATCTCGCGGATCTCGTCCTCGCTCACGGTCACGTAGTAGAAGCCGAGCGTCTCGATGCGCTCCTTGACCGCGGCGAGCTCGTCCGGGCCGTTGAGGTGCGAGAGCTCTTCCTGCAGCGTCACCCGGTAGTGTCCGCCGCCCTCGTCGACGATCGGCACGAGGAACTTGCCCTCGATGTCGCCGCCCATGACGAGGTGGTCGACCTTGTAGAACTTGCCGGCGTTGACGAACTTGCGGTAGGTGCGCTCGGAGCCGTGCACGTCGGTCGCGTAGAAGATGCGCACGCGCTTGTCGCTCGAGCCGCCCTTCTTGCTGAAGAGTCCCATCGGTCAGCTGCCTCTCACTAGTCGATCTCCTTGTACCACTTGACCTTGTCGCCCACCCTGGCGCGGAGCTTCCACCGGGTGCCCTTGGGGTAGTCGTCCATGGCGCTCATGAGCTCTGCGACACGCGTGGTCACGATCCGCTTGTGCGCCTCATCGAGGTCGAGGTGCGGCAGGTAGTCGCGCACCTTCTCGAGGTTCATGGTGGTGGTGCGCCACAGCCCCCACTCGCCGGCGCACAGCTTGGCGATGTGCTGCGAGTTGATGTGGTCCTCGTCGTCGCCGCAGATCTCGTGCTCGAGCAGCAGCATGATCGTGTCGATGATGTCCTTCTCGTTGATCTTGACGATCTGCATCTTCTCGAGCACCAGCTCCGCCAGCGGGATGGTCGGGGAGTCGACCTCCAGCCGCCCCTTCCAGGGGATCGGGTGGCAGAAGTCGAGCTTGTCCATGAACACGTCCGCGTGGATGTGGTTCGTGGGGTTGTTGAAGATCAGGCGGCCGCCCTCGGCGTGGAAGGCGTTGATCTCGATGTCCTCGTCGTAGCCGAGAGAGACGAAGAGCTCGCGGATCTGCTGGTCCTGCTTGCCGTAGCCGGCGAAGTCGATGTCCGTGTAGACCCGGTTCAGCTTCTCCTGGATGTAGCCGAACTCCGGGCAGTGATGCCAGAAGGCGAGCGCCCCGATGACGCGCAGGTGCACGCCCTTCTCCTCGCCGGCGTTGACGACGCGCAGCGCTTCCGCCTGAAACTGGCGCGCCAGCTCCGGGTCGACCTTGCCCATGCCGACGTCCGGCCCCATCTCGCCGGCCGGACGCGTGCCGTCATCGTTCATGCGCTGCTCCCATTCCGCCTAGACCGTTGCGAGCCAGGTCGTGAAGCCGGGGTGTGCGGCGTTGGCGCGAAGCCTGGCCACCCGGCCCATGCCGTACTCGTAGAAATCGAAGTCGATCTTGGAAAGACGCACCTGGATCCACGCCCAGATGCTCCACCACAGGTCGGCGACGATCTTGTGCAGCATCATCCGTGCGTAGCGATCCTCCCTGAAGGAGCCGCAGTATCGCGTGATGATGAAGCGTTCCTCGTCGTCGGACAAGGGGTGCTCCACGCAGAAGTCGCCGAGGTCGAAGTACGGGTCGGTCATGCCGCCGTACTCCCAGTCGATCACCCACATCCTGCCGCCCGGCTCGAGGATGAAGTTCTCGGAGAGCAGGTCGCAGTGACAGGCCACGGCCGGCGGCACGTCGCGCGTCATGGCCCGCTCGATCCGGTCGCCGAGGTCGAGCATCCAGTCCATGTCGTCGGGGAAGGCCGCGTCCACGCCGCGCGCCATGCCCAGGTACTCGCGGATCATGTCGAACACGTGGATCTCGTTCGCGAAGGTGGCCTTGTCGTGGTAGGCGCGCATGATGTCGACGACCTTCTCCAGCCGGTCGGAGTGGCCGGCGAGGTCCTCCGGATGCATCGTCTCGCCCTCGATGAAGGGCACCACGGTGCACATCTCGGGCTCGAGCATGTGCAGGATCGGCGGCGTGACGCCCGCTTCAGCCGCGGCGACGGCGTTGCGATGCTCGCGCTCGCGGTCGATGAAGTAGTCCGTCCCCTGGCCGGGGATGCGCATGACGTACTTGCCGCCCCACGGCAGGTCCGGGCGGCCGGTCACCGTGACGACGTAGTTGTGGTTGGTGATGCCGCCGCCCAGGATCTCGAACGAGACGTCGAGGCCCTCCCAGTCGGGGATGCGGGCGATCGCCGCCTCCGGGGTCAGATGCTCGACAGATGCCACCTCGTTCACCCTTTCGTCGTTGGGCTTGGATGCACGGGCCTCAGACCACCTCGCACTGCGGTCCGGCCCGCTCGATCTGCAGGCAGATCTCGGGGTCGACGCCGTCGTCGACCACGACGACGTCGATCTGGTCCAGCGGGCAGATGACGACCGCGCCGACCAGCCCGATCTTGCTGCTGTCGGCGAGCACGATGACCTCGCCGCGCGTGCGGCGGATCATGGCGAGCTCGAGGTCGGCGATGGCGAGCACCGGCGTCGTGAGGCCCGCGCTCACGTCGAGGCAGTCGGCGCCGAGGAACGTCTTATCGGCGTTGAACTGGCCGAGCATGTCGAGCGACCAGGATCCCTCCACCGCCCCAAGCTGGGGGCGATACAGCCCGCCGAGGAAGACGAACTCGATGCCGGGGCCGCGCGCCTCGAGCGCCGCCGCGAGGTTGTGGGTGACGATGCGCACCTCCAGGTCGAGCGGCAGGTGGCGCACGATCTTCGCCGCCGTGGACCCGGAGCCGAGGAACACGGTGTCGTGCGCCTCGATCATCTCCGCGGCAGCCTTGGCGATGTCGGACTTCTGCGAGCGCTGGACGCCGGAGGCCTCCTCCCAGTGCTGCTCGGCCGGCGTCTGCTTTCGGATCACGGCGCCGCCGTAGGTGCGTTCGAGCACGCCCTCCTGCTCGAGCAGCAGGAGATCGCGGCGGATGGTGATCTCGGAGACGCCGAGGTCCTCGCTCAGCGCCGGGACGCGGACTGCCTGCTGGTCCTCGAGTGCGGCGACGATCCGCGCCCGCCGCTCGGCGGGCAGCATCTCACGCGCAGCCTGAGCCTGCACCGCGTCCCCCCTGGAAGCCTTACGCCTGCGGGCCATCAATCATCACCAATCACAACCGTTCAAACATGATCGGATGATATGACCGCCGACGCTCATGTCAAGGGCCTCAGACGAACAGATCGCGTGAGCGATCATGACTGATGTTGACTGTTCGGGCTCAGCCCACGTCGCGCCGCCGGAACCCGGCCATCCCGACGGCGACGAGGCCGGCGGCGATGACCGTCAGCCAGAGCAGCGGCGTGACGGAGAAGTCGCCGCCGGGCAGCCTGGGCACGTGCGCGAACGGCGAGACGTCCATGACCGCCTGGCTCAGCTCGAACAGCGGGCCGAACTCGCCGAGCAGCACGAACCCGATCAGCGCGGCCCAGCCGAGGACGACCAGCCGGGGGACCAGGCCGAAGGCCGCCGCGACGACGCCGACGACCACCCACACGGCGGGGATCTGCACCAGGGCGCCGGCCACGACCCGCCCCATCTGGGCGCCGTCGCCGGCCTGGACCGTGACGGCCAGTCCCGCGCTGACGCCGACGACGAGGAGGAGCGCCGCGGCTCCAGCCAGGGCAATCGCCAGGTGGCTCCAGGCCCACGCGACGCGTCCCACCGCGGTGGCGAGCACCGGCTCGGCGCGCAGCCCGGACTCCTCCGCACGCAGACGCATCGCCGCCTGCACCCCGAACACGGCGGCGAACATGCCGGCGAAGGCGAGCTCCGTGGCGAGGAAGGCGTCGCTGAGACCCTTCACGCCGCCGAGCCTGGTGATGAGCTCCTGAGCCTGCGGGCTCTTGAGGAAGCCGGCGACGTTGGTGGCCAGGCCGCCGACCACGAACCCGGCCACGGCGAACGCCGCTGCCCAGGCGAAGAAGCTGCCGCGCTGCAGGCGCCAGGCCAGCGCCGCCGGGCTCCGCAGGCGCGCGGCGGCCGCGGCGGGCCCCGGCCGGTCCGGCAGCAGGCCCGCGGCGAAGTCCCGGCGCGCCGCGAGCGCGTAGGCGAGCCCGGCGACCGCGACCGAGACGGCGAGGAGCAGGACGAGCACCCACCAGCGGTCGCCGGCATACGGCCGGGTCTGCTGCCACCAGCCGACCGGCGAGGGCCACGACAGCCAGCCGAGCCCGCTCCCGGTCGAGGCGTCGCCGGCCGCGCGCAGCAGGTAGGAGGCGCCGAGGACGGCGCCGGCCAGGCCGGCGGCGGTCCGCGCGCTCTTGACCAGCTGCGCGGTGACCCCGGCCACGGCCGCGAAGGCGACGCCGAGGCAGGCGAAGCCCGCGCCCATGAGCAGCGAGCCGGCGGCCGGCATGCCCACCGCCAGCAGCCCCAGCGCCGTGGCGGCGCCGGCGGCGAGGCTGGCGCCGGCCGCCACGACCAGCGCCGCGGTCAGAGGCGCCCGCCGGCCCACGACGGTCGCGCCGAGCAGCTCGAGGCGGCCCGTCTCCTCCTCGGCCCGCGTGTGGCGGACGACGAGGAACAGCGCGAGGACCGCGACCGCGATGGCGCCCATGATGCCCACCTTGAAGGTGGAGAGCGCGCCGATGGAAGTCTCGTCGCGGATCGGCCCGTACAGCGCGAGCGTGGACGCCGTGGCGTTGACGGCCGCGGCGGCCTGCCGGCGTGAGGCCTCGTCCGGATAGACCTTCACCGTGGCCGACGCGGACGCCGCGACCATGACGGCGAGGAGTACGACGAAGACGGGCAGGACGACGCGGTCGCGGCGCAGCGCAAGACGGACGAGCGCGGCCACGCCGGCGAGCGAGCTCACGACGTCTCCTGCGACTCCGCCGGCGACGTCGTCCCTTCCTCGCCGTAGTGCCGCAGGAACAGCTCCTCCAGCGTGGGCGGCCGGCTCGTCAGGCTGGTCACCCCGATGACCGTCAGCGCCCCGAGCACCTGGTCGAGGCCGTCGGGGTCGACCATGAAGTCCGCGTGCGTGCCCTCGACGCGCAGCGCGTGCACGCTCGCAAGGGACGCCAGGCCATCCGGCGCGCCGGCGAGGTCGGCGGAGATGGACACGCGCGCGAGGTGGCGCATCTCGGCGAGGCTCCCTACCTCCACCCTGCGGCCGTCGCGGATGATGCTCACGCGGTCGGCGAGCGCCTCGACCTCCGAGAGCATGTGGCTCGAGAGCAGCGCGGTTCGGCCTTGGCCACGCAGCTCGACGAGGCACTCGCGGAACACCGCGTCCATCAGGGGATCGAGGCCGGCGGTGGGCTCGTCGAGGAGCAGCAGCTCGACGTCGGACGAGAGCGCGGCCACGAGCGCGACCTTCTGCCGGTTGCCCTTGGAGTAGGCGCGCGCCTTCTTGGTCGGGTCGAGCTGGAAGCGCTCCAGGAGGTCGGCGCGGCGCTTCGCGTCGAGGCCGCCGCGCAGCCGTCCGAGGAGGTCGATCACCTCACCGCCGGTGAGGTTCGGCCACAGGGTGACCTCGCCGGGCACGTAGGCCAGGCGGCGATGCAGGCGCTCCACGTCGCGCCAGGGGTCGCCGCCGAGCAGCCGGGCCACCCCCGAGTCGGGGCGCAGCAGGCCGAGCAGCACGCGGATGCTCGTCGTCTTGCCGGCCCCGTTCGGGCCCAGCAGGCCGTGGATCTCGCCGACCCTCACCTCGAGGTCGAGGCCGTCCAGCGCCCGGGTGCCGCCGAACGACTTGGTCAGCTTCTCGATCGCCACCGCTGCGTCCACCGTGCACCGCCGTCGTCCGTCCGCGTCGCCTGTCGCCGACAATCTACACCCGGGTGCCCACGCCGAGAGTCATGCTGGCGAGTTCCTGCCGGCGTCTCGCTCAACGGCCGCCTGGCGTACGCCATCCAACGCTTGTTCTCGTTGTCTTGCTCCTATATAAGAACGCTATTGCAGTAAGCGTCTGCCGGCTGTGGGATGGGTCGGACAGGGACTCGCCCGCCCCCGCTGGAAATCTCGGGCGGGAATCCTCGAAGGACAGGAGCGCTGTGGCCACGCGAGACGATGAGGTGGCGCGTCGCGTCGACCAGCTGTCGCGGGCCTTCGCGACGCCGGTCTTCGGCTGACCCATCAGCGGCTCGAGATCGTACGCGTCATCGCCGCCGATGAGACGCACCCGGATGTCGAGACCGTCTTCCGGGCCGTGCGGGAGCGGGTCCCGACCATCTCACTCGATACCGTGTACCGCACACTGGCGACACTCGTTGAGCGCGGGTTCATCTCGCGAGTCCCGTTCACACCGGGACCCGCGCGCTACGACGCGAACCCGGCCCGGCACCACCACTTCGTCTGCACGCGATGTGGGCTGATCCGGGACCTGGAGGACGCCGACCTCGACGCCATCCGACCGACCGCGGAGGTCGCCCGCATCGGGCGACCCGACGCCGTCTCCGTCCAGTTCCGCGGGGTGTGCGCCGCCTGCCAGAGCAGGGAGGAGACCACCGAATGACCGCCGACCACGCTCGCCCGTTGTCCCCGCAGCCGCGCCGCTGCCTCGAGAGGAGAGACTGACATGTCCGACGAAAGCACCAGGCCGATCCACACGGCTTCGGCGACGAGACTCCGGGAGTGGTGGCCCGACCAGCTCGACCTGACGGTGTTGCACCGCAACCCACCGGCCGCCGACCCGATGGGTGCGGACTTCGACTACGCCGCCGAGTTCGCCACCCTCGACCTCGAGGCCGTCCGCCGCGACCTCATGGCTCTGATGACGGACTCGCAGGAGTGGTGGCCGGCCGACTACGGCCACTACGGACCGCTGTTCATCCGCATGGCCTGGCACAGCGCCGGCACGTACCGGATCAGCGACGGTCGCGGCGGCGGGGGCTTGGGCACGCAGCGGTTCGCCCCGCTCAACAGCTGGCCGGACAACGTGAACCTCGACAAGGCACGCCGGCTGCTGTGGCCGATCAAGCAGAAGTACGGCCGCAAGATCTCCTGGGCCGACCTCATCATCCTCGCCGGCAACTGCGCCCTGGAGTCGATGGGGTTCGCGACGTTCGGCTTCGGCGGCGGCCGCGAGGACGTGTGGGAGCCGGACGACATCGACTGGGGCGCCGAGCACACGTGGCTGGCGGACGAGCGCTACAGCGGCGACCGCGAGCTGGCCAACCCGCTGGCCGCCGTCCAGATGGGCCTGATCTACGTGAACCCGGAGGGGCCGAACGGCACTCCGAGCGCGCTCGCCGCAGCCCGGGACATCCGCGAGACGTTCCGCCGCATGGCCATGAACGACGAGGAGACGGTGGCGCTGATCGCCGGGGGGCACACGTTCGGCAAGACCCACGGCGCCGGCGACGCCGCGCACGTCGGCCCCGAGCCCGAGGCGGCGCCGCTGCAGCAGATGGGCCTCGGCTGGAAGGGCAGCCACGGTACCGGGAGCGGTGGCGACACCATCAGCAGCGGGCTGGAGGGCGCCTGGACCCCCACGCCGGTGACCTGGGACAACAGCTACTTCGAGACGCTGTTCCGGTACGACTGGGACCTGACCAAGAGCCCGGCCGGCGCGTGGCAGTGGGTCCCGACGGACCCGGCTGCGGCGGACACCGTGCCGGACCCGCACGATCCAGCGAAGCGGCACGCGCCGGTAATGCTCACGACCGACCTCGCGCTGCGCATGGACCCGATCTATGAGCCCATCTCCCGGCGCTTCCTCGAGAACCCGCAGGAGCTCGCCGAAGCCTTCGCCAAGGCGTGGTTCAAGCTCACGCATCGCGACATGGGACCGATCACGCGCTACCTCGGCCCGCTGGTCCCGTCCGAGCCACAGATCTGGCAGGACCCGGTCCCCCCGCTCTCCCATCCACTGGTCGGAGCGCAGGACATCGCCGCCCTCAAGACCAAGATCCTCGCCTCCGGACTCTCGGTGTCGCAGCTCGTCTCCACCGCGTGGGCCTCGGCGTCGACGTTCCGCGGGACCGACAAGCGGGGGGGCGCCAACGGCGCGCGGATCCGCCTCGAGCCGCAGAACGGCTGGGTCGTCAACGAGCCCGCGAAGCTGGCTCCGGTGCTGCGCGCGCTGGAGGCGATCCAGCAGGAGTTCGAGGCGCAGGCGGCCGGCGGCAAGCGCATCTCGCTGGCCGACCTGATCGTGCTGTGCGGCTGCGCGGCGGTCGAGAAGGCGGCCAGAGACGCCGGCTTCGACGTCGAGGTGCCCTTCACCCCCGGGCGCACGGACGCGACGCAGGAGCAGACCGACGTCGAGTCGTTCGCCGTGCTCGAGCCGACGGCGGACGGGTTCCGCAACTACCTGGGCGCCGGCCAGCTCAAGCCCGCCGAGCAGCTGCTCGTCGACAAGGCGACGCTGCTCACGCTCACGGCGCCCGAGATGACGGTGCTGGTTGGCGGCCTGCGCGTGCTCGGCGCGAACCACGGCGGGTCGGGGCTCGGCGTGCTCACCGCGCGCAAGGAGACGCTGACGAACGACTTCTTCGTGAATCTCGTCGACATGGCTACGACCTGGGAGCCGATGGATGAGACCGAGGCGACCTTCGAGGGCCGCGACCGGTCGACGGGCGAGGCTCGCTGGACCGCGAGCCGCGTCGACCTGGTCTTCGGCTCGAACTCACAGCTGCGCGCGCTCGCCGAGGTCTACGCGAGCGACGACGCGCAGGAGAAGTTCGTGCGCGACTTCGTCGCCGCGTGGGACAAGGTCATGATGCTCGACCGGTTCGACATCACCTGACAGCCCGAGCCGGGCGCGAGCGTGGAAGGGGGCCGATCCCTCGGGATCGGCCCCCTTCCAGTTCGTCGTCGCCGTGGCCCACGGCGGCCACTGCCCTCCTACACCTCGTCAGCCTTGATCACGTGGCCGTCGAACACCGGCACGACCTCCACCTGGTCGCAGGCGAACGAATACGGGATCACGTCGTCCAGCTCCAGCCTCTTCAAGCGGTGGCGCTGGGCGGCCTTGTCGATGTAGCCCAGCACATCGCCTTCGGCCAGTCGCCAGAGGTCCAGAGAAGCATGGGCCGAATCACACTCGGTCCGGAACAGCCCCGTCTCCAGCAGCTTCTCCGTCAGCGCCCCGGCGAAGAGCGTGTCCTCGAGGCAGAACCTGTTCTTCCAGCCTGAGCACAGGACGACCACGTTCTTCCCCCGCCGGGCAAGCCACTCGGTCAGCGCGGAGATGTTGATGAACGCTCCGATCGCGACGCTGCCTGCGTCCTTCGCGAGCTGAAGCGCCCGCGTACCGTTGGTCGTGCAATAGACGAGGGTCCTTCCGGCAATCCTGTCTCTGGTGAAGCTGAATGCCGAGTTCCCGAAGTCCGCGAAGTCGAGCTGCACGCCATCCTTTTCGGTCGCGACCAGGAACCCTTTCGCCTTGAGCCGGCGTGCTTCTTCGTGAGAGGCGACGGGGATGATCGCCTCCACCCCGTTCGCGACGGCGGTGCAAATGGTCGTCGTGGCGCGCAGGATGTCCACCAGCACGACGACGAAGTCGTCCTGCGTCAGGATGTCCCCGAACAGCCCGGGAGAGAAGCAGACTTCGACAGACCTCTTGTCCTGCACTCTGCGATCCTTTCTTGGGAGCACGACATGAAGGCCAAAGCCTCATCGTGATGTCCACCGCCAGCGGCTTCAGCCGGGGCTGCCCTCTTCGAGGATCGCGTTCAGCCGCTCGATAAGACCGGGAAGGTCCCCGCGTACCGTCTTCCAGACGAGCGCCAGATCGACGTCGGCGTAGTCATGCACCACGACATTGCGCATGCCGATCATCTCGCGCCAGGGAATCTCCGAGTGGGCCGCCTGCAGCTCCCCGGAGACGCCACGCGCCGCCTGGCCGATGAGTTGGACGGCGCGCACAACGGCGTAGCCGACGAGGCGATCGCCGGCGAAGCTCTCCGCAGTGTGCCCATCGCTGAACTCGAGCGCCGCCTCGGCGGCCTCCACCATCTGCGCGATGAAGACGCTGTCGCGCCTATGCGGCATAGGCGACCTCGGCGGAATCGACGACGTCCTCGCGGAAGAAGTGGCTGAGGCTGGCCGGCGTGTGCAGGTCGACGTCGCGTCCTAGGAGCTCGCCGAGCTCGCGCTGCAAATGGACAAACTCAAAGAGGCCGATCCCGGCATCGGGGGCGAACTCGACCAGCACGTCGATGTCGCTGTCGGGGCCAAAGTCCTCACGCAGGACGGAGCCGAAGAAGGAGAGGCGACGGATGCCGCTGCGCTGGCAGAAGGCAGCCAGTCCCTCTGCGTCGATATCGATTTGCAGACTCACGCCGCACCTCCTCTTTGCTCCTGAGAGCTGGAACTTCTGGCGCCAGCATTGTACGTCAGCTGGGGAGCCGAGGTCTTCGATTCATGCGACTAGCTGAGACAACGCCGGCACGAGCGACGTCGATGACGAGAGCGCGGCGGCCGCGGCTCTGCGCGCCTGGCACGCCCGCCTGAGGTCGCGGCGCGGGCCAGTTGAGGCCCAGCCCCTGCCGGTCTGGCCCCAGCCCACTGCCCCCACTAACGAGTCCGCCGGCAACTGCCTTCTCGCCGTGGCTCGCCTGAAGCCGGCGGAGCTCAGGTGAGCGCCCACCACGGGCATACGATGTGCCCGCGCCGCTCGTAGCAGTCGTCGCCTCCGAAGGCGAGCACCCCGAGGCCGGCCGACAGAGCGCGGCTATTCTGCACGGGCCGGAATGCGTGTCAACTGCAACTTCTACTTGCAGTCAGCCCAAGACGCGGACTCACACGAGGCACTGCGCGTGGTGCCGCTCACCTACGGCGGAGCTTGGTCGCTTGGACGACACTGGTGGGCCCAGCAGGACTCGAACCTGCGACCGGCCGATTATGAGTCGGCTGCTCTAACCAACTGAGCTATAGGCCCACTGTTCGTCCCGGCGAAGCGGGTCCAACTCGGAACATGGTATCAGGACCCCGGCTCGTTCCGGCGGCCGCGGTGCGCGAGGCGACGAGGCTCTCATCTCCGCTGGGACCGTCTACTTGACCGTCACGTAGTCGTACTTCGCGCTCCACTTCGCGGGGTGCAGGGAGCAGGCCGGGTGGTAGGCGCGGATCCGCCACTTGCCTCTCGCGGAGAAGCTCAGTGCCTTGGAGTAGCGCGAGTACGACGAGTAGTTCGCGACGCGAGCCTTGACGTAGCCGTAGCTCCTCCAGGCGCCGCCGGCCGCCTGCCTCCAGCGGTAGATCCGCACCGGAGATGTGCCGGCGGTGTGCCGCGGTCTCAGCGACCCGTAGACCGTCTTCGCCTTGTACCGGTACATGACGAGCGGCGCCACGGGATTGCCCACGGTGACGACGACGGGCGAGGACTGCTGCAGCAGCACGCTGACGTTGTCCGAGTACCAGTTGGTTGTCACCAGGTCCCGCCGGCCGTCGCCGTTGAGGTCGGCGGCGGCGAGTTCGAAGGGACCCATACCGGTCGTGAATCCCCACTCGCCGCCCAGCGGGGAGCCGCCGGCAAGCGTGCCGTCGCCGATGCCCAGACGGACCAGCACGCCGCTGTAGTCCTCGTAGAGGTCGAAACCGAGGTCGTCCCTGCGGTTGTTCGAGGTCGCCACGTCCGCCTTGCCATCGCCGTTGAGATCGACGACCACCACCGAGTACGGCGAGAAGGCGACTGCACCCATAGCGAAGTCCGTCCTCGGGGCGAAGCCGCCGCTGCCGTTGCCGAGCAGCACACTGACACTCCTGCCACCCTCGTTCGCGGTCACCAGATCCGGGATGCCGTCGCCGTCGAGGTCGCCTGCGGCGAGCGCCGTGGGCAGCGCGCCGGTGGAGAAGTCGGTCCCGGCGGCGAAGCCGCCGGCGCCGTTGCCGAGCAGGACGCTGACCGTAGCGCCGGGGTCACTCCAGGTGCCCCTGTTGGCCGTCACCAGGTCTTGGTTGCCGTCCTTGTTGACATCGGCCACCACGACCTGCTTGGGATAGGCGCTGGTCGCGAAGTCGGTCTTGCCGGCAAAGCCGCCGCTACCATTGCCGAGCAGCACGCTGACGCTGTTGCCCGGCACGTCCCCGGCGTCCCAGCCCTCGGCGCCGTTGGCGGTCACCAGGTCGGGGGCGCCGTCGCCGTTGAAGTCGCCCACGGCCACCGAGCAGCAACCCGTCCCGGCGGCGAAGTCGGTCCTGGCGGCGAAGCCGCCGCTGCCGTCGCCGAGCAGCACGCTGACGGTGGCGCCCACGACGTCCAGGCCCGAGATGCCGTCGTTGGCCGTCACGATATCCGGATTGCCATCTCCGTCGAGGTCGGCCACGGCGACCGCGAGGGGGCCGACACCGGTCGCGATGTCGGTCTTGCCGGCGAAGCCGCCGCTGCCGTTGCCGAGCAGCACGCTGACCGACTGAGGATAGCCGTTGTTGGCCGTCACGAGGTCGAGCTTGCCGTCGTTGTTCAGGTCCGCCGTGGCGACACCCGCCGGGAGCGTTCCGGTCGCGTAGTCCGTCCGCCGGAAGTCGAGCGCCCCCGCCTGGGCGGCGCCGACCGCCGCAGCCACGACCAGACAAAGAAGGAAGGTAGAGAGGAAGACTGCCGGGCGCGATCTCATGGCGTGCCTCTTTTCGGCGCGGCTCCAGCCGAAGGGAGCCCCCCCGGCTCTCCGCCCGCTATTGTACCAGCACTCCCGCGCCGGGCCACGGTTGAGCCTCGGGTGCACCTGGGATGCGCACCGCCGATCGGCACCGAGGCACGCGCCACGGCTGCCGCGCCGCCGGGTCACGGCGCCGCCAGCGCCGCTCAGTGATACGCTCTGCGACACGAAGAGGGCAGCAGGCAACGAGGGGGTGACGCCGCGTGAGTGACCACGGCCCCGCGCCGCAGGGGAGGCTCTCTCCCCGAGAGTGGCGCGCCTCCGAGATCATCCGCTTCACGGCGATCGTGACGCTCACCGTCCTCGTCATCGTCGGCGTCCTCGAGTTCCTCTTCCAGGTGCGCACCATCGTGCTCTGGGTCGTCATCGGGGTGATCCTGGCGATCGCGCTCCAGCCCGCCGCGCGCTGGCTGGAGCGGCACGGCTGGAGCCGTATCCTCGCCTCCCTGTCCGTCTCGTTCGCGACCGTCGCCGCGCTCGTCGCCATCATCGTCGTCGTGGCCTACCCGGTCGTGTTCCAGGCGGACAACTTCATCAAGGCGCTGCCCACGTTGGTCGAGGACTTGTTCGGCCGGGGTGGCCAGCTGCACTTCATCGAGACCCGTCTCCACGTCCTCGAACGACTCTCGTCGATCACCCCGGCGCAGGTGACGAAGGTGCTCGCCGGCAGCCAGGACACCATCGTGAGCGCGGTCACCAAGGCCGCGTCGGTCGTCGCCGCGGTCGTCACCATCCTGACCATCATGATCATGTTGCTGATCGAGGGGCCGCGGGCCTGGAACTCGATCCTCGCCGTGCTGGTCGAGAATGAGCGGCGCTGGGCGGAGCGCATCGGCGCCAACGTCCTGCGCGCCACCGGCGGCTACATCCGCGGCAACCTCGCGATCAGCGTCGTCGCCGGTATCGCCTCGTACATCGTGCTCAAGATCATCGGCGTGCCGTACGCGGAGACGCTGGCGGTGCTGGTCGCGGTGCTCGACATCATCCCGCTGGTGGGCGCGACGATCGGAGCCGTCATCGTCTGCATCGTCGGCTTCGCCACCGGCGGGGCGTTCGACGGCGTGGTGCTGGTCGTGTACTTCGTCCTCTACCAGCAGTTCGAGAACAACGTGCTGCAGAACATCGTCTACAGTAAGACCGTGTCCCTCAGCCCGCTGATCGTGTTCATCGCGGCGCTCGTCGGGGCCTCGCTCGGTGGGATCGTCGGCGTGCTGCTCGCGATCCCGATCACCTCGGCCGCC
The DNA here is from genome assembly GCA_963717965.1 of uncultured Thermoleophilia bacterium. Classification (GTDB taxonomy): domain Bacteria; phylum Actinomycetota; class Thermoleophilia; order UBA2241; family UBA2241; genus CAIXSE01. The sequence goes on from CAVQXS010000010.1 coordinate 412,341, forward strand.
TGGGTGCTGGCCGGCGACCTCATCGCCCTGCGCAAGGAGCAGGCGGAGGAGCGTGGCGGGCGCGATCCCGTCGTGACAGAGCCACCGCCCGAGTCGGGGCCGGGAGCCGAGCTCGAGAAGGCGTAGGAGGGCCGGGGCCGCGACAGCGGCCCCGGCCCGGGGCGCTCCGGCGGAGCCGTCTCTCTCCGCCGGAGCAGCCGTGGTGTGACGCCGGGGGCGGCGCGCGGCGCGCGCCGCCCGGCCTGCGTCACACGGACTTGAGGCGCTCGATGAGCGCCGGCACCACCTCGTACAGGTCGCCGACCAGGCCGTAGTCGGCCATGCCGAAGATCGGCGCCTCCTTGTCCTTGTTGACGGCGGCGATGAGCTTGGCGCCGGCCACGCCGACGGTGTGCTGGATCTGGCCGGAGATGCCGACCCCGAGGTACAGGTCGGGGGCGGTCTTGGCGCCGGAGAGGCCGATGATGCGGTCCTCGCCGAGCCACTCGAAGTCGGCGAGGCTCTTGGTGCAGCCCACGACAGCGCCCAGCGCGTCCGCGAGCTCGTCGCCGAGGGCGAGGTCCCCGCGGGCGTTGAAGCCGCGGCCCACCCCCACGATCACCGGCGCAGCGTCGAGGTTCACGTGGTCGCCCTCTTTGGCGCGCCTGTCGACGACCTTCACCTTCGAGCTGACGGTGAGACTTGGCGTTTGCACGGTCCCCGCCCCGGCGGTCGCGTCCTCGGCGCTGAACGTCTTGGGCATCACCGCGAACACCTTGACCGGCGTCGTGACCTTCTCGCGCGCCACGGTGGCGCCGCCGAAGGCGTAGCGCGCGGCGACGAGGTCGCCGCCCTCCACCGCCAGCGCGTTCACGTCGGTGACGCAGCCGGCGCCGAGCTTCTGCGCCAGCCGCGGCGCCGTCTCCTTGCCGCGCCGCGTCGAGCCCACGAGCACGACGCTCGCGCCGGCCTGGTCCGCGACCTGGGCGAGGCCGGCGGCCACGGCGTCGGCCGGCCAACCCTCGAAGGCGGCGTCCTCGCTCACGTACACGGTGTCGGCGCCGGCGGCGGCGAGCTCGCTCGCCGCGGCTCCGGCGCCCGGCCCCAGGGCGACGGCGCTCACGCCGAGGCCGAGTGCCGCCGCAAGTCCCTTACCACCGGCGACCAGCTCGCGGGCGGTATCGACTCTCTCGCTGTAGACGAGCAGTTCAGCCATCGTTACCTCCCCAGGACGCCTTCTTTGATGAGAGCATTGACGAAGGCGTCGGCCTGCTCGGCCGGGGTGCCCTCGAACAGGATGTGCTTGCGGTCCTGTTCCTCCGCCAGATTGCTGACCACCTCGCGCACGGGCGCGGGCGCGTCCAGGCCGAGGTCGGCGAGCGACCAGACCTGCAGCGGCTTGTTCTTCGCCTTCATGATCTGCATGAGGCCCGGGATGCGCGGCTCGTTGATCTCGCTCACCACGGTGACGGCCGCCGGCAGCGGCGCCTCCAGGGTCTCGAGCATGTCGTCCATGCTGCGCTCGCAGCGCACAGCACCGTCCGCCGCCTCGACCTTGCGCGCGTAGCCGATCTGCGGCAGGCCGAGCAGCTCGGCGACGCGCGCGCCGACTTGGCCGGTGTAGTTGTCCGTCGAACCTTCGCCGAACAGGACGAGGTCGACAGGGTCGAGCTTCTGGATGGCAACCGCGAGGGCGGCGGCGACGGCCGCCTGATCCGGCTCGACGAGCGCCGGATCATCGATGACGACGGCCTCGTCGGCGCCCATGGCGAGCGCGACCTTGATGTCCTCGGCCGCCTTGCGGTTGCCCTCGGCGAGGCAGAGGGCGACGACCTTGCCGCCCACGGCGTCGCGGAGCACCACCGCCGCCTCGAGGGCGTTCTTCTCGAGGTCGCCGAGCCGGTACGGCACGGCCTCGGTGACCGCCACTCGATCCTTGATGCGGACCATCTGCAGGTCGGGCTGGGTCTTCACGCACACGACGATGTCCACCCCGTCACCTCCTTCAGCTCATCCGGTACTGGACCCCGAAGGGGCCGCTCGGGTACTTCCACGTGAGGGCGCGGTGATCGCAGCAGATCATGCAGCTGCCGCACTCGAGGCAGCCCTCCCAGTTGACGGTCATGCGGCCCTGGTCGTCGCGCTCGTAGAGGTCGGCCGGGCACACGTAGATGCAGGCCTCGTCCGTGCACACCGCCCGGCACACCTCGGTGTCGATGACGATGTGCGGCTCCTTGTCGAGCTTGAAGACGTCGAGGCCGAGCTTGGCGTCGATCTTCATCGGCATGGCTCCATCCCCTTCAGATCCTGCGCATCGACCAGGCGTCCTTGACGGTCGCCACGTTCAAAAAGTCACGCCTGACGCCCCGCCACGCCTTCTTGACCATGCCGGCCTGCGGCCGCTCGTCGATCGTGTAGATGCTCTCGAGGAGCTGCGAGATGGCCTTCGGGTAGTGGGTGAAGAGGCGCGGGTTCTCCATGAAGCCGGGGATGGCACGCGCGGTCTCCAGGTCCTTGAGCACGAAGCTCTCGCGCAGGGACGCCTCGTAGGAGGCGAGGCCGGCGGCCGAGAAGTCCCCGGCCGCCTTCGCCTTCTTGACCGCCTCGGCGGCGAAGTAGCCGCTGGCGATGGCGAAGTCCATGCCGCGCACGGTCACGAGCGCGTTGAGGCTCAGTCCGGCGGTGTCGCCGGCGACCAGATAGCCGTCGCCGGCGAGCTTGGACACCTGGCTGATGCCGCCCTCGGGGACGCTGTGCGCCGAGTACTCGGCGACGGTGCCGCCGGCGACCAGCGGCCGGATCTGGGGCAGCTCCTTGAACTCGTCGAGGAGCTGCCAGCTCTCCGTGCCGTCGCGCCGGCTCCGCATGTCCTCCATCCCCACGACCAGGCCGAGCGAGATGCTCTCCTTGTTCGTGTAGAGGAAGCCGCCGCCCATCATGCCCCTGGTGCACGCGCCCATGAAGAACTGGGCGGCGCCTTCGCCGGGGTTGAGGTGCCAGCGGTCCTCGATCACGCCCGCCGGCAGCTCGATGATCTCCTTGTAGCCGAGCGCGTGATGCCTCGCCTGCGGCTCGGCGGCCAGCCCGGCCGCGCTGGACAGCAGCCGCAGCACGCCCTCGGCGACGATGACGACGCTCGCGCCGATCTCGTCGCCGCCGGCGCGGATGCCGACCACGCGGCCGTCCTTCTGCAGCAGCTCGTCGACCTTCATGTTGGGCACCACCATGGCGCCCTTCTCGGTGACCTTCTCGGCCAGCCACTGGTCCAGCTTGGCGCGCACGATCGTGTAGCTCTGCGGCTTCTCGCCGGTGAAGCGGTCGGAGGCGATCTCGATGGTGGTGTGGGCGCCCTCGGCCATCATCGTGACCAGCTCGCGCGCCACCGGCCGCTCGAAGGGCGCCTCGTCCCACAGCTCCGGGTAGAAGCCGCGGATCGGCTTCACGTACAGGCGCCCGCCGGTGACGTTCTTGGCGCCCGAGTAGTCGCCGCGCTCGAGGACCATGACCTCGAGCCCGGCCTCGGCCAGGCCGTAGGCCGCCGAGAGGCCGGCGAGGCCGCCACCGACGACGATGCATTCGACTGTTTCCATAGTGGCGGCCTCCCTCCGGCCGTTAGATCAATCCTTGAACGGGTTGTGCGTGTCGCCCCACTCGTCGCGGGCGATGATGCCGCGCATGATCATCAGGCCGCCCTCGGCGCCGACCTCGTAGCTCATGACGCCGCGCAGCAGCATCTCGAGCGGGGTCTCCTTCGTGTAGCCGAAGGCGCCGTGGTACATCATCCCGTGGCGGGCGATGTCGTGGCAGAGCGCGGGGCTGAGGCACTTGCAGGTGCTGATGATCTTGTTGATCTCCTTGCGCCCGAACTGGCCCGGGTTGGTGTGCTCCTGGCCGATCATCCACGCGCCGCGGAGCAGGTTGAGCTTGAGCATGTCGAGCTGCATCCAGTCGTCGGCCATCTCGAAGGAGATGCCCTCCCACTTGCCGAGCGGCTTGCCGAAGGTGGTGCGCTGGGCGGTGTACTCGCCGCTGATCTCGAGCGCCTTCTCCGCGCCGCCGAGGCAGGCGGCGGCCACGAGCACGCGGGCGGCGTTGAAGCCGTCCATGTTCACGTAGAAGCCCTTGCCCTCTTCGCCGAGGATGTACTTGCGCGGCAGCTCGACGTCCTTGTAGATCCAGCCGCCGGTGCTGAGGCCCATGCGGCCCATGTCCTTGTAGGTCGTGTAGGTGATGCCGTCGAGGTGGGCGGGGACCCAGATGAAGGTCATGCCCTTGTGGCCCTGGGCGGGGTCGGTCTTGACGAGCGTGCAGTGGCCGCTGGGCGGGCCCCACTTCTCGCACTCCTTGGGGCCGGAGACGTAGGCCTTCTCGCCGTTCATGACGAAGGCCTGCTTCTCCTCGTTCCACGGCGCGATGGTCCTGATGGCGCCGAGGTCGGAGCCGCCGCCCGGCTCGGTCGTGTTGATGCCGGCGAACGCCTTGCCGGCGGCCACGGCCGGCAGGACTTCCTGCTTCAGCTCGTCGGTGCCGTAGCGGTTGATGATGTACGACCAGCCGATGGTGAGCAGCGTGTAGACGGGCGTGCTCATGCTGAGGTCGGCGCGGGCGATCTCGTGGATGGTGATCATCGCGTAGATGAGGCGCTCGTCGTCGGGGAGCGGCATGCCGCCGAACTCCTCGGGGATGGTGACCCCGAACATGCCCATCTCGGCCATGCCGGCGGTGATGTCGTCCGGGATGCCGTCCTCGGCCTCGTCGATGGCGCGGGCGCGCGGCTCGACGTTCTTGACCAGCCACTCGCGGATGGCCTGGCGGTACATCTCCTGCTCGGTGGTGTAGCGGAAGTCCATGCAGCTCCCTCCTCAGGAACGCGTTGCTTGCCCATGGCCTGAGGGCCGGAGGAGCCGCGAAGCGGCCGGCCCGGCCCTCGTTGTCCCCGGAAACGACGAAGACCCCCAGGGACGCCGAAGCGCTCGCTGGGGGTCCATGACCTGTAGCGCAGGGGGCGGAGACGGCGCCCGGCTGCGGTCATGTGTGCAGCATCGGCATCATAGGCCGGGCCGGCGCGCCAACGCAAGCCCCGCCGTTTCGACAAGGTGGAGGAAGATGCGGGAGGCGATACGACCCGGCGGCCCGGTTGGGCCCGCCGTCAGCGGGCGCCCGGACGGGCCGAGCTCGCCGCCGGTGGGTGCGTCAGCGCGCGCCACTCGTCGGCCGCCGCGAGCGCCGGCTTGGCGCCGAGCCGCTCAAAGAGCCCGCGCGCGGCGTCCAGCGGCGGCGCCGCCTCCGGCCCTCTCCCCAGCGCCGCGAGGCAGCGAGCCCGGCCGAACAGGGCGTGCCCCTCTTCGTAGGGCACGCCGAACTCGTGCCAGCGGGCCGCGGCGGCGGCGAAGCTGTCCGCCGCCGCCTCGTGCTCTCCCGCGCTCTCCAGCAGCAGGCTCTGGACGGACGCGACAGCGTTTCTCTGCATGGGCAGGACGGCCTCGATGCCGCTCGAGAGGCGCTCCGCGAGCTCCGGATCCCCGGCCGCGAGCGCCGTCCGCACCGCCTCGGGCAGATAGGCCACGTAGTTGGGCCCGCTCCCCGGACGCGGTTGTGACTCCCACGCGCTGAGGAGGCCGCGAGCCGCGTCCGCCTCGCGGAGGCCGAGCCGCACCGGGGCTGCTGAGAGGAGCGCGTAGGCCGCGATCCACGGGATCTCGCTCTCATGACCGCGCTGTTCGAGCGAATCGAGGAACGGTTCCGCGAGGCACGCCTCTCCTCGACACGCCCGAAGCACCGCCTCCTGGGTGCGCACGATCACGAGATCCGAGCCCGCCTCGCTCCGCTCCAGCTCCGGGATCAGCTCGGCCGCCGTCGCCAGCGCGCGGTCCCACTCGCCCATCATCCCCAGCGACTCAACGAGGTTCACGTTCAAGCGGCGGGCGGTCTCCGCATCCCACTCGCCCGGGGGACGTGCGGAATCGGCGCCGGCCGCCATCGTCGTCGTCCCCCCGGTCATCACTCGCCGCTGTCGGACCGCGTCCAGCCCCTTGTGGAGCGCCTCCGCGGCCGCGACGGGGCCCCGGTAGGAGAGCAACGCGTCGGCGTAGTTGAAGGTCAGGAGCGATGCCTCGTCCAGGTGTCCGCGCGCACCGGCGACGCGCAGAGCCCGTTCGTAGTCGTCGAGCCCGCCCTCATCGCCCATGATGCAGCGGATGCCCGCACGGTACCCGAGGAAGAGGACCGGTTCCGGCATCCCTAGTCGTGCGGCCATCTCGATGGCCTGCTCGAGCCTCCCCAAGCCGGCGTGAGGATCGCCGCCGAGCCACAGGGCCTTCCCTATCTTGCCCAGCACCGTCACCATCTCCGGACACAGAGGCTGACCCTCGAGCAGCGCCAGAGCGCCCTCCAACTGCAGCGTCACGCCGGGGTCTCCGAGGGCGTAGAGGACATCCGCGCGGCGCGCGGCCGCGAGCGCGGCCTCGCGGTGGTCACCGGCAGCGCGGAGGCCGACGGCCGCTTCCAGCAGGGCGGCGGCGGCGTCGCGGTACCGGCCCTGCTGGAACAGCGCTTCGGCGGATCGCGAGAGGAGGGCAGGGCGCCGGCTGTGGGCCGGCCCCGCCAGGTCCAGCGCGCGCGCGTAGCGCCGCGCCGCCGCGCTCACGTCCAGGCCCATGGCCCGATCGCCCGAGACGGCGAGATACTCGACCGCCGCAGCCGCGGCCGCCGCCTCCAGCCGCCCGGCGCCGGCCGCGCGTGCCAGCTTGGCGGCCGCGGCGTAGTGATCCGCCAGGACATCGGAGAGATCGCCGCGGGCGCGGGCGCCCGCCTTGGCCTCCAGCCACCCGGCGAACGCCGCGTGTTTGCCGGCGCGGGCGCCCCGCGGGAGCTCGCCGTAGGCGACGTCGCGGACCATGCCGTGGCAGAACGCGTACTCCTCCTCGCCCTCCAGCGACGGCTCCTTGACGCCGCGCACGAGCTGCCGGTCCACGAGCTCCGTCAGGCTCTCTCTCACGTCTTCCTCGACTTGGCCGGCCAGGGCGAGGAGCGCGCCACGCCAGAAGACGCCGCCGACCACGGCGGCGTCGGTGAGTGTCGCCTTGGCCTCCGGCGAGAGCGCGTCGATACGCGCCGCGATCACGGCCTGCACGGACTGTGGCAGCGCGGCGGCGCCGTCGCCGCCGTCTGAGCTCTCGGCCAGCAGCCTCGCGAGCTCCTCCGCGAAGAACGGGTTGCCCTCGGCGCGACGAGCCACCAGATCGACGGTCGCGCCGGCCCGGCCGCTCATCTCGGGGAGCAGGCCGACGAGCTGCCTGGTCTCTTCGTCCGACAGGCGATCGAGCCACATCCTGGTCGCCCTGCCACTCGACGCCGCGAACGCCGGCCGCTGCTCGAAGACCTCGGGACGCGCCGTTCCGATGACCAGCAGGGGCAGGCCGTCAACTCGACCGGAGGCGTAGTCCATGAAGTCGAGCATGGCCTCGTCGGCGAAATGCAGGTCCTCGATCACCAGGACGAGCGGCCGCTGCGAGGCTGCGTCGCGGAAGAACCGCAGCCACGCGGCGTAGTTCTCTTCGGGGTCGGCCTCGGCCGCGTCCAGGCCGACCAGTGGACGCAGCCGGTCGCACAGCCAACGGTGGTCGGGCCCGTCCGCCACGACACGCTCGAGAAGCTCCGTCGTCGTCTCGACGTCGTGCGTCCGGAGGATCCCGGCGTGCGCGCGGACGATCTCCCGCAGTGCCCAGAACGTGCGGCCCTCGCCGTAGGGGACGCAGCGGCCTTGACGCCAGGTGACGAACTCCGGAGACGCATCGACGACGGCGAACAGCTCGCGCACCAGCCGCGTCTTGCCGATGCCCGGGTCGCCGAGGATCAGCGCGATCTGCGTCGCGCGCCCGTCGATCGCCTTGCGCAGCAGACTGACGAGGAAGGCGAGATCGCCGTCGCGGCCGACGAGCGGCGACAACCGGTCGCCCAGCGCGCCTTCTTCCGGGAGCGCGACCGGCCGCCGGGCGACCCACCGCCGGAGGGGTCGCGCCTTGCCCTTGGCCGCCACCGGCTGGAGCTCTCGATAGACGATCGAGTGGTCTGTCAGCCGGTGGGTCAGCTCGCCGACGATCACCGCACCCGGCGTAGCGGAGGCCTCGAGCCGCGCCGCCGTGTTCACCGCGTCACCGGCCACGAAGCCGCTGCCGCGCGCGGGATCGACGTCGTGCGCGACAAGGAGCTCGCCCGTCATGACGCCCGCGCGGGCTTCGAGCGGCGTGCCGTCGGGGCGTTCGAGGCCTCCGATGCCCTCGATGAGCCGCAGCGCGGCGCGCACCGCGCGCTCGGGATCGTCCTCGTGGACGACGGGGACGCCGAACACGCCGACGACGGCGTCGCCGATGAACTTCTCGAGAGTGCCGCCGTAGCGCTCGATCACCTCGCGCGACACGGCTCCGAACGATCGCAGGCAGGCGTCGACGTCTTCCGGGTCCGCCTGCTCGCTCATGGCCGTGAAGCCGACGAGGTCGCAGAACAGCGTGGTCACGGTCTTGCGCTCCTCCGGGAGCGCGGCCGGCGACATGAGCCGGACACCGCAGCCGGGGCAGAAACGCGCCTCGTCCGGCGTTGCGGCCCCGCAGGACGGGCAGGCGTCCGACCCCCGACTCACCATCGCCTCCCTTCCCGGATCCCTGCGCCGAAGCCCATGGATCAGTCGTGCGGCAGCAGTCCTGCGCCGCGGGCCCTGCGCACGGCGTCGGCCCGCGAGGAGACCTCCAGCTTGCGATACAGGCTCTTGACGTGCGTCTTCACCGTGTTGCGAGAGATGAAGAGCCGCTCCGCCATCTGCGCGTCCGTGAGGTGCGTGGGCAGGAGCTCGAGCACGCGACGCTCCGCCGGCGTGAGCGGCTCGGAGAGACGTGTGCGCTCGACGGCCTCGACGAGATGCTCGACGCGGCGCCGCAGGATGCCCGCGTCGGGGTAGCGCTCGAGGAGCGCAGCCGCGGCGGAGGCATGCCGCGCCGCCGCGCCGATGTCGGCGCGTGCGATCGCCCCCTCACCGAGCACGACGTCCGCGAGCAGCGCCATCCACGGGTGCGGCACCATGTGACCCAGGAGCTGCAGCACGTCCTCTTCCGCCGACTCCGCCCGCGCATCGGCTTCGCGCGACAGCAGCTTGACGCGCGTGAGCAGCATCGGCAGGCAGCGGCGATACGTCCCGAAGCCGAGCTCGGCGAGGAGGCCGGAAGCCCGGGATTCGTAGTCCGCCGCCACGTCCCACTCGGCCTCGTCGGCGGCGATCAGCGCCAGGTAGCCAAGCGCCGCGAGCTCCGCAGACGGGTTGCTGACCGTGCCCTCGCGCGCGCCGACCGCAAGCGGATGGAGCGCACGCTGCGTCGACCCCGAGAGCCAGCGGGCGACGCCGAGCGCCACCTGTGCATCCGCATACCAGCTCGTGCCCGGGGCGGTCTCGAGCCTGGCGGCCAGCTCGGCGTCCTCGCGCATGCGGTGCACCCCGTCGACGGCGACGGTCGCCCGCAGCAGCGCTTGAGACGACCGCAGCGAGGCGGCGCCGTCCGGCGACGGGGAGTCGTCCATTCGCGTTCCGCACGCCGCCTCGCCCCAGCGCTCGCCGAGGCGCCCGGCATCGAGCGCCGTGTAGATCCAGCCGGCGGTGAGCGTGAGTGCCGGCTGCCCGAGGATCTGGCGGTCGCTGAAGGCGCCCAGCCAGCGGCGGACCGTCTCGACCTGGCCGCGACTCCACATCGCGCGCCACGACGCGGCGACGACGTCGCCGGCCGCGATGGTCTCCCCCGCCGCGAGGAGATGCTGGATCGCCGCGTCCGGCTCGTCCTCCTGCAGGCACCGTGCCGCGACCGACCGGTGCAGCTCGTCGGCCAGGCCGGGGTGCCTGCGCTCCAGCTGTACCTCGAGCATCTCCGCGAAGAGGTGGTGGTAGCGGTAGTGGCAGCCGTCGTCCCCGAGCGGGACGACGAAGAGCTCCTCGCGGGCGGCGCGGGCGAGGAGCTCACCCCCGTCGTCGCGCCCGGTGACCAGCGCGCACAGGCGTGGCGTGAGCTCGTGGAGGATGGAGGTGCGCAGCAGGAACTCCTGGACGTCGGGCGGCTGCGCGTCGAGCACCTCCGAGGTGAGGTACTCGGCGATCTCGTGGCGGCCGCCGCGAACCTCGGGGAGCCACGCCGACGGCGGCCGGCCGGCCCGGGCCAGGCAGGCGAGCTGCAGGCCCGTCGCCCAGCCTTCGGTCGCGGCGAACAGCGCGCCGACCGTGGCTTCGTCGGCCTCGCAGTCCTGCAGACGCATGAGCTCGGCGATCTCGTCGTGGTCGAGCGACAGCCGCGCAGCCCGGAACTCGATCAGGTCGCCCGACGCCCGCAACCTCGCCAACGGCAGATTCGGATCGCTGCGGGAGCCCATCGCGAGCTGGGCACCCCGCGGCAGGCTGTCCAGGACGAAGGCGACGATGTCCCACGCCTTGTCGCCCTGCAGGACGTGTGCATCGTCGAGCACGAGGACGAACGGCGGCGCGGCGGCGAGCGCCTCCCCCAGCAGCGGCAGGATGCGTTCCCGCATGGGGGGAACGGCGAGCGTGAGGGAAGTCGTGACCCTGGGATCGATCTCCGTGACCGCCTCGAGCGCCCGCGTCAGGTAGGTGAGCAGGACGACGGGGTCGGTGTCCGCGTCGTCGAGGTGGACCCATACGAAGGGGCGCCCGTCGACCTCGACCCACTGGCGGAGCACCGTCGTCTTGCCGGCGCCGGCCGGCGCACAGAGCACGACCAGCGGCGCGCCGTGCGGCTCAGGTCGTCGAGGAGCGCGCGTCGTTCCACGAGCCGGACGCGCGCCCGCGGCGGCCGGAGCTTGGCGGGCAGCACGCGGTCGGCGCGGCTGGTGGGGGACGCCGCGCCCGAGGCGCGGCTAGGCGCCCGTGCGCGGGCAGCTGAACGGATCGATGGCCCCTCGCGTGCCGTCACCCGGCCTCCCTCTGAGGTGACCGCTTGGTAAAGGCAGTCTAAGCCGCCCAACGGCGGTCCGCCAGAGTGCGCGGCGAGCGGCGCGGCCCGGCGACCGAGGACCCGCGGGAAGGCGCTCAATAGAGGTGCGGGCGCGGCTGCGAGAACCGGGCGAGTGGCCTCTTGGCGCCCTGCGAGCACGAGGCCAGCGTCAGGTCGTCGCTCCTCCGCGGCTGCGCGTCGTCACAGGCCGGCTGGGCGGAGAAGACCACCCTGCCCCTGAAGGTCGCGCCCGGGCACGTGCACACGGCGCGGGGCTGGACGGCGTACAGCTGCGCGAACCGGCACTCGGCGCAGACGACGAGGGCGGTCGGGGTAGCCGCCGCCCGGCGCCACCCGGTCGCCTCCGCCGTGTCCAGCGGGCTCGTCAGCGTGGTCATGGTGCCTCCCTTGCGTCGCGGGTCGCTCATCCCGGCCAACGCTAGTCGGACTGAGGGTGGCCGAGCCTCACCCGATTCGGGTGGTCCTGGCGACAGCGACCCGGACGCGGACGGGGCGGGGCGGCCCTCCCGGCCGCCCCGCCCCGTCCGCGCGCCTCAGCTCGTCACGCCGCGCGAGCGGAGACCATCGGCAGTGCGGCGGCCGCCCAGACGCTGAGGGTCAGGTCCACGTGGTCCCTCGGCGCGAAGGAGCGGCACGCGGGCTGCACCGCGGGCTGCACCCTGCCGGTCAGCAGCTCGTCGACGTGCGTGCACACCGTGCGCGGCTGGAGCGCGAAGAGCTGGGCGAAGCGGCACTCGGCGCACACGTGCGAGCCGCCGGCGTGGCGCGAGAACTCGAGGGCGCCCTCGAGCGAAGCGGTGGAGCGGAAGTCCAGGTTCATCGTGCCTCCTCCTGACGGTGAGTACCTCGTCGGGAGGCAGTCTACGAGAGGGGCCCGGCGGCGGTCCTCACCCAAAAGGGGTGGTTCGCGCTACACCAGCGCAGTCGTCGGTGACGGATGACGCAGGAGCCCGGAGGGAGCGCCGGGAGCGGTCAGCCGCGCGGCTCGGCGGTGCCGTCGGGCCGGGCGCCGGGCAGCGGGCCGGCGGCCTCGCCGAGCACCAGCGGGCTCTGGTCGACGGCCTCGAAGGCCTTGTGCAGCGCGGAGACCAGCGCGCCCTGCGAGTGGCCGCGGTAGCGATAGCGGACGAGCGCCTCGATCTCGCGCCGCTCGGTGAGCACGTTGTGGCCGAGGAGCAGGCGCTCGAGGAACTCGGACGCCACCGTCATCATCAGCGTCGTGCTGCAGGCGACGATCACGCCGTCGGCGTCGACCTCGATGACCACCCCGACGCGCTTGTACATCGCCTGGTGGCTCACGTCCTGCGGCAGGCGCGCGTAGCCGGAGAACAGGAAGGTGGTCGGCTCGCTCATGCGCGCATGCTAGCACAGGCGTGCGCGCCGTCCACGGAGCGCGGACGCGGGCGGCGGAGCTGTTGCACCGCCGCCGCCCGCGTGTATCATGGTGCCGCTGCCGCAGGGCCCGGGCCGGCGGCGTTCCCACCGGCCCCTCCGTCAGCCCTGCTCCCCCAGCGGAGACGTGCCATGCTCGCTGGGGCTTCCGCGTTTAAGGGGGTCCCGCAGACTCGAGAAGGGGGACGCCATGGCAGAGCACAACGGCCTTGACGGCAAGCTGATGACCGTCGGCGAGGCCGTCGAGCGCTTCGTCCACGACGGCGACCAGATCTGCGTCGGGGGCTTCACCATCAACCGCAATCCGATGGCCGTGACCTACGAGATCGCGCGCCGCCGCGTCAAGGACCTGCATCTGGTGGCGCACTCCAACGGCCAGGCGCTCGACGTGCTGGTCGGCGCCGGCTGCGTGCGCCGCCTCGACATCGCCTACGGCGGCAACGGGCGCTTCGCCCCCACCTGCATCCGCTTTCGCAAGGCGGTCGAGCGGGGCGAGCTCCTCGTCGAGGACTACACCAACAACATGATGAGCCTGCGCTTTCTCGCCGGCGCCCTGGGCGTCCCGTTCATCCCCAGCAAGTCCGGGCTCGGCACCGACGTCGTCGAGCGCGCCGGCTTCCCGCCCGAGCTGCGCTGCGAGGACGGCATCCCGTGCGAGAAGGTGATCGTCATCGACGACCCGTTCGGGCACGAGGACGACGAGGTGGTGCTCCTCCCCGCGCTCACGCCCGACGTCTCCATCGTCCACGCCCAGCAGGTCAGCACGGACGGCACGGTGCGCATCAAGGGCCTCACCTTCGCCGACCTCGAGCAGTGCAAAGCGTCGACCGCGGTGATCGTCACCTGCGAGGAGATCGTCCCCGAGAGCTACCTGCGGCTCGATCCAGACCAGAACGCGCTGCCCCCGTTCCTGGTCGACGCGGTGGTGCCGGTGCCCTTCGGCGCCCATCCCACCGCCTGCCGCTACTTCTACGACTACGACCCGGCGCACCTGAACCACTACAAGGCGGTCGCCAGGGACGACGAACAGTGGGCCGCCTGGCTTGATGAATGGGTGTACGGCGTCGAGAGCTGGGACCACTACCTCGACAAGGTCGGGGGGGCGCAGCTGGCGCGCATCCGCGCGAACACCGTCGCCGGGTACGCGCCCGGCCTGGACCGGAGGTGACGGCGATGGCCGAGCCCACGCCAGCCCACGAGGCCGCCTCGGCTCCCGCAGCGCCCGCCTACTCGCCGCGCGAGATGATGGCGATCGCCGCCGGCCGTTTCATCAAGGACGGCGACGTCCTCTTCGCCGGGACGGGCGTGGCGATGCTGGCCGCCACGGTGGCCAAGCGCATCCACGCCCCACACGCGCACATCTTCTTCGAGACGGGGGGCATCGGGCCGCTCCTCGACGAACTGCCGATGGCCGTGGCCGACCCGCGCGTCATGGCGTTCAGCAACCTGAACGCCGGCCTGGTCGAGGCGTTCAGCTACGTCGCCAACCGGCGCCTGCACACGATCGCCTTCCTCGGCGCCGCGCAGATCGACATGTTCGGCAACATGAACTCGACGGTGATCGGCGACTACCACCACCCCACCGTGCGTTTCAGCGGCAGCGGCGGCGCCTGCGACGCCGGTTCATTGGCGAGCGGCTACATCGTCTTCATGCAGCACGGCGTGCAGAAGTTCGTCGAGAAGCTCGACTACTTGACGACGCCGGGCTGGCTGACCGGCGGCGACGCGCGAAAGCGCGCCGGCTACCGGCGCGGCGGTCCGATCGCCGTGGTCACCAACCTGTGCGTGCTCCGGTTCGCCGACGAGACGCACGAGATGTACCTCTCCGAGCGCTACGAGGGCGTGACGCCGGAGCAGGTGCAGGAGCACACCGGCTTCCCGCTCGACGTCTCCCGCGCGACGGTGGCCGTGCCGCCGACCGCCGAGGAACTGCGGATCCTGCGCGACGAGGTCGATCCGCAGCGGCTCATCTTGGGCTGAGCCTCCGTAGGCTCATCTGACAACGCTGTTGGCGGGGGTCGGCGCCGTCAGTCTGAGCCGACCGGCACGCCGAACCGCGCGAGACCTCGCTGCCACTCCTCGGCGTCGTCGACGAGGAAGCGGTGTTCGGCGCCGTCTTCGAGGACGACGACGAGCCGGTGGCGGTGGGTCGCCGTGGCGTCGCGGCGGCGATCCGCGGTGTGCGCCGCCGCGATGCGCACCAGCGGCACGCCGAGCCGCTCGCCGGCGATCGGCAGGAAGACGAGGCGGCGATCGGTCAGGCCGAGCACGCCACTGCCCTTGCCGCGAGCGAGCGGATTGGTCGTTCCCCGGTGCGTCGCTCCGCCCAGGGGCACCACCCACTCCTCACCGAGGCGCTCCGCCTCAGCGCGAAGCGCATCCGCCCGCCCCTCGGCGCTCGAGCCGACCCGGCGCAGCACGATGAGGGCGACGATGATGGTCGCCGCCATGACCCCGGCGAGGATGAGGATCGCGATGACTACGGTCACGGGCGCCGCCCTAGAGGCAGAAGGGGCGCCGCGGTCTCGAGGACCGCGGCGCCCCGCTGATGACTGGCTCCTCGGGTAGGACTCGAACCTACAACCCTTCGGTTAACAGCCGAATGCTCTACCGATTGAGCTACCGAGGACCGCTCCGGCCGAGAAAGTATAGGCGATGCCCACGGCACGGACAAATGGTGGTGGCCGTCAGTGCCAGCGCGGCTCCGTCCACCAGCCGTGGGGCACGCCGTAGGCCTCCGAGCCCACGGTCTCGTGGCTGCGCAGGCCGCGCCGAGCGTCGGCGGTGAGCTTCGCCGCCAGCGCCTCCCGCAGCTCCTCGAAGCGCGGGCGCCAGTAGCTCTCGTCGCCGGGCGGCAGCCCCGCGAGCTCGTGACTGGCGACCACCGCCGTGGCCGCGGCGTGCGCGTCCGCGTGCTCCTTCCACCACTCCGGGTGCTCGATGCGCGTCCCGAACCGCGACGCGGGAGCCGCGATGTCGGCTTCGTCCTCGCTGGAGGGCACGAACGCCCAGCCCTGCGCGGCGACGCTCACCGACGTGTTCGGCACGGCGCTCACGAACCGCTCCAGCACGTCCAGGGTCTGCGCCGCGGACTCGGGCGTCTCTCCCGGCTGGTTGAAGGTGAAGCGCGCGAGGGTGGGGACGCCCTTGGCGCTCAGGAATAGGTGAGCAGGTCGAACGCGTGCTCGATGGCCTTCTCCGGGCTCGGCGCCTGGCCGGTGCGCGAGAGCAGGGCGCGCGAGAGCGTGCCGATCTCGAGTACGAGTCGTAGGCGAGCGCGGTAGATCTTGTCGGCGTCGAGGCGCACCAGGGCGTCCGGACGCCCGGCGATGCTGAGCGCGAGGTCGCGCCTGTCGCCGGCGGCGAGGCGGTCGAGGACGGCGCGCCGCCAGCCCGCTTCGTACCCGAAGGCCGGGTCCAGGACCTCGATCCTCTTCGGGCGCAGGGCGGCGACCCGCTCGATCGCCGCCGCGGCCACGTCCGGCGGGTAGGCGTGCCAGCCGCCGCCGCCCGGGCGGAGCAGGCACGCCGGCGCGTTGTAGGGGCAGCCGCGGCTGAGGAAGAGGCCGAGCTCCGGCAGCCCCTCGGCCGCATACGGGTACGCCGCGTAGTCGGGCAGGTGCTCGGCGTCGAGCGGCAGCGGCGTGCCCTCGAGCGAGTGACAGGCGCCGGTCTCGCGCTCGCCGGCGGCGACCTGCCCGGCGAGCGTGACGACGGCCGACTCGGCCTCGCCGACGATCAGCCAGTCGAAGGGGGCGCCCGGGTCGTTGAAGTCGTCCGGGCGCACCGAGACGTGGTAGCCCTCGACGGCGATGACGGCATCGGGCCACTGCCGGCGCACGCGCTCGGCGACGGCGACCGCGGCGGTGAACTGGAGGGCGGACCAGCAGGAGATCACGACGAGGTCCGCCTCGCGCTCGGCGAGCAGGCCGTCGGCGATCTGCAGGAAGCTCTCGCGGGCGACGTCGTCGGCGGGATTGCCGAGCTCAGCCTCGAGGTCGAGGACGTCGGCCGCGTAGCCCTCCCGGCGCAGCTCGGTGAGCAGTTGCACGAGCTCGGGCTTGACCCGCGGCCCGTCGGCCCAGCGGCCGCCGTAGAGCGAGCCGGGGAACACCAGCAGCACCGCGTCTCCTGCATCTCGTCTCCTGAGGTCGCGGCGGCCGGAGCCGCTCCGCGGCCGACCCGGCCGCTACTCGACGAAGTCTCGGAGGCTGCGCGCCTCGCGGTACGCGCGCAGCTTGGCCAGCGTCTTGGCCTCGATCTGGCGGATGCGCTCGCGCGTGACCCCGAACTTGACGCCGACCTCTTCGAGCGTGTGCGGGCGCCCGTCGGTGAGGCCGTAGCGCATCTCGAGCACGCGTCGCTCGCGCGACGTCAGCAGCTCGAGCACGCGGGCGAGATCCTCGCCCTGCATGAGCTCGCCGACGGCGTCGCTCGGGGCGACCGACTGCTCGTCCTCGATGAAGTCGCCGAGCTGCGAGTCGCCCTCGTCTCCGACGGGGTTCTCGAGGCTCACCGGCTCCTGGCTGATCTTCTGGATCTCGCGCACCTTCTCGGGCGTCAGGCCCATGTCGGTGGCGATCTCCTCCGGGGTGGGCTCGCGGCCGAGGTCCTGCAGCAGCTGGCGCTGCACGCGGATGAGCTTGTTGATGGTCTCGACCATGTGCACCGGGATGCGGATGGTGCGCGCCTGATCGGCCAGCGCCCGGCTCACGGCCTGACGGATCCACCAGGTGGCGTAGGTGCTGAACTTGAAGCCGCGCCGGTAGTCGAACTTCTCGACGGCGCGGATCAGCCCCAGGTTGCCCTCCTGGATGAGGTCGAGCAATGTGAGCCCTCGGTTCGCGTAGCGGCGCGCGATGGAGACGACGAGGCGGAGGTTGGCCTGGATGAGCTGGTTCTTGGCGTCCATGTCGCCGCGCTCGATGCGCTTGGCCAGCGAGACCTCCTGCTCGGCGGTGAGCAGCGGGACCTTGCCGATCTCGCGCAGGTACATGCGCACGGGGTCGTTGCTCGCCGTCTTGATCGAGAGGTCGAGCTTGGGCACTTCGCCCTCGGCCTCCGGCTCCTGGTCGCCGGTCCCCGGCGGGCGCGACGTCGGCATGATGCACGCCATCGGCCCCGACCACGTCGATGCCCAGGTCGTGGAAGGCCACGTACACGTCGTCGATCTGCTCCGGCGTGAGGTCGACGTCGGCGAGGACCTCGAGGATGTGCTCGGCGGCGAGGTAGCCCTGCTCCTTGCCCTCGTCGAGCAGGACGCGTACCTCCTCGACGGTCGCGAACATCGACTCGTCAGGCTGACGATCTGCGGATGACTCTGTCACTGACTGCTTCAGCGCTCCTTGCTATCGGTAGTGTGGTGTGCACCTGCGGCGCACCCCACGTTGACCCGCCTGCGGCGGTCAATCGAGGAAATCGCGCAGCCGCTGCGAATCGCGGTACGCCTTGAGCTTAGCGAGCGTCTTGGCCTCGATCTGGCGGATGCGCTCGCGCGTGACGCCGAACTTCTGCCCGACCTCCTCGAGCGTCCTCGGGTGTTCTCCCTTGAGTCCGAAACGCAGCTCGATCACTTTGCGTTCACGGTGCGTCAGCGTGCCGAGCACCATGTTGAGCTCTTCCTTCTGCATGATCTCGCTCACGGCCTCGACCGGCATGGTCGCGTCCTCGTCCTCGATGAAGTCACCGAGCTGGGAGTCTTCTTCTTCCCCGATCGGCGTCTCGAGACTCACCGGCTCCTGGCTGATCTTGAGGATCTCGCGCACCTTCTGCGGGGTCGTGCCCATCTCCGTGGCGATCTCCTCCGGGGTGGGCTCGCGGCCGATGTCCTGGAGGAGCTGGCGCTGCACGCGGATGAGCTTGTTGATCGTCTCGACCATGTGCACCGGGATGCGGATGGTGCGCGCCTGGTCGGCGATGGCCCGCGTGATCGCCTGGCGGATCCACCAGGTGGCGTAGGTGCTGAACTTGTAGCCCTTGCGGTAGTCGAACTTCTCGACGGCGCGGATCAGGCCGAGGTTGCCCTCCTGGATGAGGTCGAGGAACAGCATGCCCCGGCCGACGTAGCGCTTGGCGATCGACACCACGAGGCGCAGGTTCGCCTCGATGAGCTTGCGCTTGGCGTCCATGTCGCGGCGCTCGATGCGCTTCGCGAGTGAGACCTCCTCCTCCGCGGTGAGAAGCGGTACCTTGCCGATCTCCTTGAGGTACATGCGGACCGGGTCGTTGGTCGGCGTCTTGACGGAGAGGTCCAGCTTGGGGATGACCTCGTCGTCGGGCTTGGCGTCGGGCCCCTGGTCGGACGCGACGCCCTCTCCCTCGAGGATGTCGATGCCAAGGTCGGCGAAGAGGTTGTAGATGCCGTCGATCTGGTCCGGCGTGAGCTCGACGTCCTGCAGCGCGTCGGCGATGTGGTCGCTCGCGAGGTACCCCTGCTCGCGACCCTCGTCGACGAGCGTGCGGACCTCCTCGATGCCCATCTCCGCGGCCTCTGACGGCTTGTTCCGTTCTTCAGCGGCGTCGGTCACGTTCGTCTTCCTCACCGTTCGCGCACGTCCTCTTCGTCCACGGGGATGGCTCGGAGCGCCTCGCGCAGGCTGCGTCGCACCGCCTCCAGCCGCGCCAGCTCCTCACCCTGCCTCCCACTGTCGTCACTCTTCATGGTGACCTTGAGCCGCGCGATGAGACGGCCCACCTGCGCCTCCTGGAGACGCAGGAACAGCTCCTCGACGACGGTCGGCGTGAACCGCTCCCGCCCCGCCCTCACGATCACCTCGGCGAACGCCTCCGCGCCGTCGCCGGTCTGCTCGTGGTCCTCCGCCGCTTGCGGGGTATTCCCCGCCTCATCGGCGGTCAACCTCGCCTTGACGCGGCGCAGCGCGGCGCGCGTCTCCGCGGTGGCGAAGAAGCCCTCGTCGACGCCCGCGAGCGCCTCGCGGCCCGGCCCGGGCTGCGCGAGACAGCCGGCCAGGAACCTGACCTCGAGCTCGTGGGCGCCGCCGGGAGCGACCGCAGACCCGCCGCTCCGCGCAGGCGCGCCCTGGCTGCCGCCGGTGGCGGTACCCGTCGCCGGGCGGCCGCCGCCGGAGAGCAGGTAGCGCACGCTCTCCGCGGAGAGCTGCAGCTTGTCGGCGACGTAGCGCAGCTCGTCATCGCGCTCCATCGGCGTCACTGCCTCGGAGAGGACCTCCCTGAGTCGCGCGAACGCGCGTGCCCGTCCGTCGGGCCGGTCGAGGTCGTGAGTAGCGAGCGCCAAGCGAACGTGGAATTGTAGCAGCGTCTGCGCGTGGTCGGCAAGCGCGCGGAACCCATCGCCGCCGGCGCCCGCAAGCACGTAGTCGGCCGGGTCCAGGCCGTCGGGGATGCGCACCACGTGCAGGGCGAGGTTCATGCGGCGGCCGAGCGTGAGGGCGCGCTGCATGGCGCCGATGCCGGCGGCGTCGGCGTCGAAGCAGAGGTAGAGGTTACGCGTGAGGCGGGAGAGACGGCCCAGCTGTTGCTCGGTCAGGGCCGTCCCCATGCTCGCGACGACGTTGGCGACCCCGGCCTGGGCCAGGGCCATGACGTCGGTGTAGCCCTCGACCACGTAGACGCGGTCCTCCTGACGGGCCGCGGCCTTCGCCTTGTCGAGGCCGAAGAGGGCCTCGCTCTTGTGGTAGAGCGGCGTCTCCGGGGAGTTCAGGTACTTGGGCTTCTCGTCGCCGAGCGAGCGCGCCCCGAAGCCCAGGGTGCGCCCGCGCTCGTCGCCGAGCGGGAACATGATGCGGCCGCGGAAGCGGTCGTAGGGGCGGCCGCTCTTGCCGGGGATCACCAGGCCGGCGTCGAGGAGGTCCTGCTCGCCGAAGCCCTTGGCGATGGCGGCCTCCCGCAGGCGCTCCCAGCCGGGCAGGCTGTAGCCGAGGCGGAAGGCGCGGCAGGTCTCGTCCGAGAGGCCGCGCCGCGCGAGGTACTCGCGGGCCGGCGCGGCCGCCTGGGCCTCGCGGTAGACGCGCTCGTAGTAGACGGTCGCCTGTTCAAGCAGCGCCCGCAGGCGCTCGCGGCGGCGGCGCTCCGCGTCGCCGCGAGCGCTCGACTCGTCGAACTCGAGCGCGATGCCGTACTTGTCGGCGAGGTACTCGACGGCGCCGGGGAAGTCGAGGTTCTCCTTGGCCATGACGAAGCCGATGAGGTTGCCGCCGGCGCCGCAGCCGAAGCAGTAGTAGAGCTTCTCGGAGGGGTTCACCGAGAACGACGGCGTACGCTCCTCGTGGAACGGGCAGCGGCCGCTGAAGTTGGCGCCGGCCTTCTTCAGGTCCGTGTACTGGCCGACCACCTCGACCATGTCCGCGGCGGCGACCACCTGCTCGATGCTGCTCTGGGCGATGCGCGCCACGTCAGCGGTCCCCACCGTCGTTGCCGGCCGCCTCGCGGTCGCGCCGCCGCCGCGCCTCGCGCTGCTCGCGGCGGCGCATGGCCTCGAGGGCCGCCTGCTGCTCGGCGCCCACCGCGCGCATCGTGGCCCGCGTCCGCCGGCGCTGCTTCCTGTCCGGGCGCTTGATGCGCTCGTGGGGCTGCCAGTGGCGCCCGAGGCGGTCGTACGACCAGACGAGCAGCACGGTGAGCGCGGAGATCCAGACGAGGTAGAAGAGCGCGAAGAGCGTCCAGGCCTCCGGCGACGTCGTGTCCTGGGCCGGCGGCGCGCCCGGCGGCTGGACGTCGGGCAGCTGCAGCCAGCCGAGGCTGAAGGCGATGACGGCGGGCACGCAGGCGAGCGCGATCAGCCCCAGCGTCACGAACGTGACGAGCAGGCGGCGGCGGTCCACCGCGTCAGACCCCGGGTGTGAGAGAACGAGCCATGAGCACCTCGTCATGATACTGGTCGCCGCGGCGGTACTGCGCGCGGCGCAGCCCCTCGCGCACGAACCCGTGGTGCTCGTAGAAGGCCATCGCGCGGCCGTTCTCCGGGAAGACCCCGAGCACCGCGCGGCGAAAGCCGGCGGCGGTGGCCCACGAGAGCGCCGCCTCGAGGAGCGCGCCGCCCGCGCCGACCCCGCGGTAGCCCTCGGCCACCGACATGCCGATCCAGGCGACGTGCGCCGAGGCCGGGTTCGCGTCGGGCCACAGTCCTAGGTTACCCACGACGGCCCCGCCGGACTCGGCGATCAGGAAGAGCCCGCGCGGCGACGACGTGGCGTCGGCGATGCGCCGCCGCCAGTGGCCGGATCTGGCCTCCCCGGGCCGGAGGATCAGCGTCACGAGTGGCTCGGCGGCGACCGCATCGAGCATCCGCGTGACCCCGCGCGCGTCGCGCGTCCGCGCGTCACGCACGCGGAGCGCGCGCCCGTCGGCGAGCGTCACCTCGATCTCTCGTCCAAGCTTGGCCACGGCGTGGCCCCCCTCGCTCCGCGAGCGAGAAGCGCCGGCCCGGGCGCGCCTCGCGGCGGCCCGGGCCGGCGCCCGTCGTCGGCTCCTGCTACTTCTCCAGCCGCAGCTCGCCGCGCTCCTCGATGGCGGCCTGGGCCGCGGCGAGGCGCGCCACCGGCAGGCGGAACGGCGAGCAGCTGACGTAGTCCATCCCGGCGCGGTGGCAGAACTTGACCGTCTCGGGGTCGCCGCCCTGCTCGCCGCAGATGCCGACCTTGAGCTCGGGACGCGTGCGGCGTCCGCGCTCGATGCCGAGCTCGACCAGCTGGCCGACGCCGCTCTGGTCGAGGGTGGCGAACGGGTCGGCCGGCCAGATCTCCAGCGCTTCGCTCGTGTAGAGCGGGAGGAACTTGCCGGCGTCGTCGCGGCTCACGCCGAGCGTCATCTGGGTGAGGTCGTTGGTGCCGAAGCTGAAGAACTCGGCCACCTCGGCGATCTCGTTGGCGGTGAGCGCCGCGCGCGGGATCTCGATCATCGTGCCGACCAGGTATTCGACTTCCACGCCCTGGTCGGCGAACACCTCGGCGGCCACTTCGCGGACGATGGCGGCCTGATGCTCGAGCTCCTTCTTGGTGCCCACCAGCGGAATCATGATCTCCGGGTGGACGTTCAGGCCTTCCTTCCTGACGATGCAGGCGGCCTCGAGGATGGCGCGCGCCTGCATCGCGGTGATCTCGGGGAAGGCGATCCCGAGGCGGCAGCCGCGGTGGCCGAGCATCGGGTTGCTCTCGTGCAGGTCGTCGACCTTGGCGCGGACCGCCGCCTCGCTCACGCCGAGCGCCGCCGCGGTCCTCGCCGTGTCCTCGGCGTCGTGCGGGAGGAACTCGTGCAGCGGCGGGTCGAGCGTGCGGATGGTGACGTGGCGCTCGCCCATGACGCGGAAGATGCCGGCGAAGTCGTCGCGCTGCATGGGCTCGAGCTTCGCCAGAGCCGCCTCGCGCGCCTCGCGCGAGTCGGCGAGGATCATCTCGCGCACCTGCAGGATGCGGTCGCCCTCGAAGAACATGTGCTCGGTGCGGCAGAGGCCGATGCCCTCGGCGCCGAAGGCGATGGCGTTAGCGCTCTGGTCCGGCTGGTCGGCGTTCGTGCGCACGCCCATCGTGCGCGCCTTGTCGGCCCACTCCATGACCTCGCGGTAGTAGCGGAAGGACTGCGACTCCTCGGGCTTCATAGTCTTCTCGAGCAGCACCTGCAGGACCTCGGGCGGGCTCGGGTCGAGCTCGCCGATGATGACCTCGCCGGTGAAGCCGTCGATGCTGATCCAGTCGCCCTCGTTCACGGTGACGTCGTCGGCCTTGAAGCTGCGCGCCTTCATGTCGATGTCGAGCGCGCCGCAGCCGACGATGCAGACCTTGCCCATCTGGCGGGCGACGAGCGCGGCGTGGCTGGTCATGCCGCCCTGCGCCGTGAGGATGCCCTGGGCGGCGTCCATGCCGCGGATGTCGTCGGGGCTCGTGAAGTCGCGGACCAGCAGGACCTTCTCGCCGCGACCCGCCCAGGCGACGGCGTCCTGCGCGTTGAAGACGACGCGGCCGGTGGCGGCGCCGGGGCCGGCGGGCAGGCCCTTGGCCTTGACCCGGCCCTCCTCGACGGCCTTCAGCTTGTCCTCGGGCCCGAAGATCGGCCGCAGCAGCTGGTTGAGCTGCTCCGGCTCGATTCGCATCAGTGCCTCGTCCGGGGTGATGAGCCCCTGGTCGGCCATGTCCACGGCGATGCGGATCGCGGCGAGGCCGGTGCGCTTGCCGTTGCGCGTCTGCAGCATGAAGAGGCGGCCCTTCTCGATGGTGAACTCGAAGTCCTGCATGTCGCGCAGCTCGGACTCGAGGGTCTGGCGGACCTCCATGAGCTCGTCGTAGACGTCCGGCCAGACGTTCCTCAGCTCGATGACCTGACGCGGCGTGCGCACGCCGGCGACCACGTCCTCGCCCTGGGCGTTGACGAGGAACTCGCCGTAGAAGGCGTTCTCGCCGCTGGCGGGGTTGCGGGTGAAGGCGACGCCGGTGCCGCTCTCGTCGCCGGTGTTGCCGTAGACCATCGTCTGGATGTTGACCGCCGTGCCCCAGTCGTCGGGGATGCCGTACATGCGGCGGTAGGCGACGGCGCGGTCGTTGCCCCAGCTGCCGAAGACGGCGCTGATCGCGCCCCAGAGCTGGGCCCGCGGGTCGTCGGGGAAGTCGTGGCCGGTGCGCTCCTTCACCGCCGCCTTGAACCCGGCGACGAGCTCCTTGAGGTCGTCCGCGGTCAGGTCGGTGTCGAAGGCGACGCCCTTGGCCTTCTTCATCGCCTCGAGACGCTCCTCGAACACGTCGCCCTCGTCGTCGCTCTCGGGCTTGCAGCCGAGGACGACGTCGCCGTACATGCTGACGAAGCGCCGGTAGCAGTCGTAGGCGAAGCGCGCGTTGCCCGTGGAGGAGATCACGCCCTGCACGGTCTCGTCGTTGAGGCCGAGGTTGAGGATCGTGTCCATCATGCCCGGCATGGAGGCGCGGGCGCCGGAGCGGACGCTGAGCAGCAGCGGGTCGGCGGCGTCGCCGAAGGTCTTGCCGGTGTCGGCCTCGAGGGCCTTGAGCGCGTCCTCCACCTGGGCGTCGACGCCCCGCGGGTAGTCGCCGTGCGCCGAATAGTAATTGCAGACCTCGGTCGTGATCGTGAAGCCGGGCGGCACCGGCAGGCCGATGCCGGTCATCTCCGCGAGGTTCGCCCCCTTGCCCCCGAGGAGCTCCTTCATGGTCTTGTTGCCCTCGCTGAAGCGGTAGACGTGCTTGTCACTCATTGGTGCCTCCCTGGCATCTTGGTCCGTCGTGTCGCGGCGGTCGCGTGGGATGGGTGAGCGGAACTCCTGGTGGTCACGCCTGCGTGAGCGGCAGGCGGCTGAACTCTCCGATGCGGCCGATGAGGCCGGTGACGGCGGCGAGCTGCGCCAGGCGGTTGGCGCGCACGGCGGCGTCGGGATCCATGACGAGGACGGCGTCGAAGTAGCGGTCGACGGCCGGCCGCAGGCCGGCCGCGGCGGCGACGGCGCTCTCCAGTTCGAGGTTCTTGAGCGCGTCGAGCAGCGGCCCACGCGCAGCCTCGTAGGCCGTGGCCAGCTCGCGCTCGGCGTCGTCGCCGAACAGCGCCGGGTCGACGGAGCGTGACCCGGCGTCGGCATCCTTGGCCGCGAGCGCCGAGCAGCGGTTGTAGGCAGTGACGGCGTCCTCGAAGACGGCGCGGCCGGTGAGCGCCGCGAAGGTGCGCGCCCTCGCGGCCAGCGCCGGCAGGTCGGCGGCCGGCGCGCCCATGGCGGCCTCGACGCTCGGGAACGGCAGGCCCTCGTCGAGCAGCAACACCTGCAGGCGCTCGCGCACGAACGCGGCCGTCTCCTCGACGATGGCGTCGCGACGAGCATCCAGGCTCTCGATGCCCTGCAGCTCGAACTGGTCGACCGCCGAGGCGAGGAGGCCGGTGAGCGGGAAGCGCAGGCTGTACTCGAGCGCGATGCGCACGATGCCCATGGCGGCGCGGCGCAGCCCGTAGGGGTCGCGCGAGCCGGACGGCTTCTCCCCGGCGACCCAGGCGCCGGCGATATTGTCGGCCTTGTCGGCCACGGCAAGCAAGGCGCCGGCGACGGCGCCCGGCAGCGGGGCCGTCGCCGAGAGCGGCCGGTAGTGCTCGCCGACGGCGCGGGCCACCGCGCCGCCGAGGCCGCCGGCCTCGGCGTAGAGCCCGCCCATCACGCCCTGCAGGACGGGAAACTCGATGACGACCTGGCTGACGAGGTCGGCCTTGGCCAGGCGCGCCGCGGTCCGCAGGGTCTCGGAGAGCGGGGCCGACGAGCCGTTGTCGCCCGCGGCGCCGCCCGCGGCGCCGGCGGCCAGGCCGGCGACGAGGCCGCCGAGGCGGTTCGCCTTGTCGGCGAGCGAGCCCAGCTTCTCGTGGAAGACGACGGCGCCGAGCCGGTCGGCCATGGCCGGCAGGCCCTCGGCGAGGTCGCGGTCGTAGGCGAACTCGGCGTCGTCGAGGCGGCCGTCGAGCACGCGCTCGTTGCCGCGCGTGACGAGCGGCGCCGCCGCCGGGTCGCCGTTGGCGACGTAGAGGAACGCCGGGAGCAGCCCGCCGCCGGCGTCGCGCACGGGGAAGTATCGCTGGTGGCTCTGCATGGCCGTCACCAGCACCTCGTCCGGCAGCCGCAGGTGCCGCTCCGCGAACCGGCCGCCGGCCACGCTCGGCCACTCGGCGAGGTAGACGGCCTCAGCGAGCACGTCGCCGGGATCCGACCACTCGCCGCCCAGCTCGGTGGCGCGCGCGTCCAGCCCCTCAGTTATGAGCCGGCGGCGCTCGGCCTGCGAGACGACGACCTTCTGCTCCACGAGCAGGCGCTCGTAGTCGCCGGCGGCCGCGATCGCGACCGGGGCGCCGAGCACGCGATGACCCTGGGAGAGGTCGCCGAGCGGGAGTCCGTAGAACTCCCCGCTCAGGGTCTCGCCGTCGAGCTTGGCGACCAGCCAGCGGATGGGGCGCGAGAAGCGCAGGTAGTCGCTCGCGCCCGCGGGCACCGCGCCCCAGCGCATGCCGCGCGGGATCTGCAAGCCGGTGATGAGCCGGGCGACGAGTTCCGGCACGACGTCGCGGGCGGCGCGGCGTCCGGCCTCGACGCTGACCACCACGAACTCCGTCCCGTCGACCACCTCGCGCCGGATGTCCTCCGCCGCCGCGCCCTTGGAGCGCGCGAACCCGGCGCCGGCCTTGGTCAGCGTGCCGTCCGCGGCGTAAGCGATCTCGGCCTTCGGGCCGCGGAACGCCTGCACCTTGGGCAACTGCAGCGCGGGGACGCCCGTGACGAGCACGGCGATGCGCCGCGGCGAGATCAGCACGCGGGCCGTGGCGCCCTCCTCGAGCAGGCGCTCCTCGCCCAGGAGCCCGAGCGCCAGCCCCGGCGCCTCGGGGGTACCCTCGAGCTGGCGGAGGACCGACTCGCACACCTTGTACGGCAGCTCTTCGCAGCCGACCTCGACGAGCAGCGTGGTCACGCGTCCGCCCCCTCGGCCGGAGCGGCTTCGCCGCCGGCCTCCGCGCCCTCTTGGGGCGTCTCGCGCCCGTCGCCGACGACCTCGAGGTAGAGGCCGGCGACCCGGCGCGCGAGGTCGCGCACACGGGCGATGTGAGCGGTGCGGTCGGTCACACTGATGCCGCCGCGCGCGTCCAGCATGTTGAAGGCGTGGCTGCACTTGAGCACGTGGTCGTAGGCGGGCAGCGGCAGGCGCGCGTCGATCACCCGCAGGGCCTCGGCCTCGTGCTCGCGGAAGTGCCGGTACAGCATCTCGGTATCGGCGACCTCGAAGCTGTAGGTACTGAACTCGCGCTCGTTCTCGCGGTAGACGTCGCCGTAGGTGACGACGTGCTCGACGCCGTCCTCGTCCCAGCGCGACCAGACCAGGTCGTAGACGCTGTCCACGCCCTGCAGGTACATCGCCAGGCGCTCGAGGCCGTAGGTGAGCTCGATGGTGATGGGGTCGAGGTCGAACCCGCCGAGCTGCTGGAAGTAGGTGAACTGGGTGGCTTCCATGCCGTCGACCCAGACCTCCCAGCCCTGGCCCCAGGCGCCCAGCGTGGGGCCCTCCCAGTTGTCCTCGACGAAGCGCACGTCGTGCTCGGCGAGGACGATGCCGAGGGCCTCGAGCGAGCGCAGGTAGACGTCCTGGATGTCCGGCGGCGACGGCTTGATCACGACCTGGTACTGGTAGTAGTGACCGAGCCGGTACGGGTTCTCGCCGTAGCGGCCGTCGGTGGGCCGCATCGAGGGCTCGACGTAGGCGGCGCGCCAGGGACGGGCGTCGAGGCAGCGGAGGAAGGTGGCGGGATTGAAGGTGCCGGCGCCGACCTCGGTGTGGTACGGCTGCACCACGACGCAGCCCTGTCCCTCCCAGAAGGCCTGCAGGCGGCCGATGATCTGCTGGAACGTGGGGGTCACGGCGGCTGCGGTCTGGGCGTGGTCGGTCACAGGTCCTTTCGAGTCGGAAGCGCGATTCTAGCAGGCGCTTCCAGAACTGGACAATCGTGTGTGGCGCGGCGGCGCCGTCGCGCGGACGGATGTTCCATGGGTACCGCTGAGCGGGGCGGGTACACTCCGTACTATCCGGCGCCCGCAGGGGCAGATCCGGATCAGGGTCGGCGTGACGGCGACGCGAGCGCCCGCGGACCGCGGGCCATCGGCGACGCGAGCGCCGACCCTAACGCTGCGCCGACCGCGCCCGATCGAGGCCAGCGTACAGCCTCGACTCCCTCGCTTCGCTCATCCCCCGCGGGCGATGCGCAGCGCGCGCAGGCGCGACCCCGTGTGGTAGGCGTACAGCTGATGCACGTCGCGGAGCGCCTCCCCGGACGCCGCCGAGGCGGGCAGCTCGCGCAACTCGGCCAGCGGCAGCGCCACGGCTGCGAGCAGCGCCGTGACCGCCTCCGGCGTGATCGGCGCGGCCTCGGCGAGACAGTCCCCGCAGACGAGCCCGCCGCGGGCGGCCGAGAAGCCCAGCGCACGGTCACCCGACCCGCAGGCCGTGCAGTGGTCCAGCACCGGCAGGTAACCGGCCTCGTACAGCAGCT
Source organism: uncultured Thermoleophilia bacterium (assembly GCA_963717965.1). GTDB lineage: Bacteria > Actinomycetota > Thermoleophilia > UBA2241 > UBA2241 > CAIXSE01. Next base: position 440,696 of record CAVQXS010000010.1, read on the forward strand.
TGAGCAGCGCGCCGAGCACGAGCGGCGAGTCGACGGCGCGGCCGGGGAGACCGCGGTCCAGCTCGCGGAGGGTGTTGCGCAGGAGCGCGAAGACGCGCTCCTCCGGCTCGTGCTCCGGGGTGAGGCCGGCGGCGGCCTCGCAGACGATCGCCGCCCCCGTCAGCCCCTCGCGGTCGGCGCGCAGGTGCGCGAAGACGTCGACGAGCTGCGCCTGCGTCACGGTGTACAGCGACCTGCCGGGGTGCAGCACCAGGTCGCAGACGTTGAAGGGCTCCAGGCGGCCGCCCCAACGTGACGTCGTCTTGCGCACGCCCTTGACGACGGCGTCGACGCGGCCGAGCTCGCGCGTGAAGAGCCGCACGATGCGGTCGGCCTCGCCCAGCGGGCGCGAGCTCAGGACGACGGCGCGAGCCTTCTCGGCGCGCACGTCAGCCCCGGCCCTTTGCGCCGCGGCGGCGGGCGAAGACGACGCGCGCGACCCCCGCGAGGTCGTCGCGCTGCTGCGGCGGGTCGTAGGCGCCGGCCGCATCGACGAGCGCGCGCACGTCCGCCGCCTGCCCGGCGCCGACCTCGAGCGCGAGCGTGCCGCCGCGGCGCAGGAGCAGCGCCGCCCCGGGCACCAGGCGGCGGTAGACGTCGAGCCCGTCCACGCCGCCGTAGAGCGCGAGGCGCGGCTCGTAATCGCGCACGTTGGGCTCGAGCGCCTCGTAGGCGTCGGCCGGAACGTAGGGCGGATTGGAGACGATCAGGTCGAACGGCCGCTCGCCGACATCGGCGAAGAGGTCGGACAGCACGAACTCGACGCGGCGCGAGAGCCCGAGGCGCGCCGCGTTGCGGCGCGCCACGGCGAGCGCCGCCGGATCCACGTCGCTGGCGACGACGCGCACGAACGGGTCCTCGGCGGCGAGGGCCAGGGCGACGCAGCCGGAGCCGGTGCCGACGTCGAGGGCGAGCGGTTCCCCTTCCGGATCCGGTCCCTCAAGCGGGACCGCGGCGAGCGCCTCCAGGGCGACCTCGACGAGCGTCTCCGTCTCGTGGCGCGGGATGAGCACGTCGGGCGTCACCTCGAGGTCGATGGTGCGAAAGGCGCGGCGGCCGACGATGTACGAGACGGGCTCGCGCGCCTCGCGCCGCACCACCAGGCGCTCGAAGCGGGCGGCCTCGTCCGCGTCGAGCGGCCGCGCCGGGTCGCGGAAGAGCTCGGCGCGGGGGCAGTCGAGGGCGCTCGCGAGCAGCAGCTCGGCGTCGAGGCGCGGCGAGCGCGACCCGGCTGCGCGCAGCCGCCGCGCGGCCGCGCGCAGCGTGTCGCCGACGGTCAGCGGAGTCGACATGGGGACGAGCGGGGCGTGCGGGGACGACAGCTCATGAGAGGATCGTGACGCCGACCTTGCCGGCTGCACGAACGAGGGCGGCGTCGAGCGTGGCCAGCGGCAGCCCGAGACGTCCGGCCAGCTCGAGGTAGCTCGCGTCGTACACAGAGAGCCCGGTGTCGCGAGCCAGTGGCAATGCCTCTTCGAAGGCAAAGCTCTCCGTGGCGGCGTGTACACGGATGGGCATGCCGAGGAGGAGCTCCGTGAATCGTGCGACGTCCACCCGGTTGATGCGACCGCGGCGCTCCGACACCAGAAGCACGTTGGCCACCTCGAGCGGCCATATCGCCGGCACAAGCGCCTCTGCCGCCACCAGGTCCGTCAGAAGGCGCTCGGCGAACGGCGTCAGCTCCTCCCGGAACGCCCACGCCATGGTGACGGAGGCATCGATGACGAACGCGGTCACCGCCGCCTGCCCTCCTCGATCATCTCGCGAACGGTCATATCTCCGCGGCTGTGCGTCCTGGCGAACTCCAGAAGCCCACGTGCCGACGCCGCGGGATCACGTCGAGGGTAGTCCCCCACAGGGATGAGCACGGCTACGGGTGTCCCGTGACGGGCGATCGTGATGTGCTCCCCTCTCTCCACACGCTTGAGCAACTCGGGCAGGTGGGTCTTCGCTTCGTAGGCGCCGATCGTGGCCACGATCGCTCCCTTCAGACTGGTCTACGACTGGTCTGAATCAAGTATGCGCGCGGACCGGCGGCAGCGCAAGGGGCGTTCACTCCCCGCCGGCCGCCGCCAGCTGCTTGCGCCGGTCCTCGGCGGCGAGCGCCTCGGTGAACTCGTCGAGGTCGCCCTCCATGACCTCGGCGATGCGGTGGCTCGTGAGCCCGATGCGGTGGTCGCTCACCCGGTTCTGCGGGAAGTTGTAGGTGCGGATCTTCTGCGAGCGGTCGCCGCTGCCGACCATGCTGCGCCGCGCCGCTCCCCGCTCCCTGTCCTGCTTGGCCTGCTCGAGATCGAAGAGCCGGGCGCGGAGGATGCGCATCGCTTTGTCCTTGTTCTGCAGCTGGCTCTTCTCGTCCTGGCAGCTCACGGACACGCCCGTGGGCACGTGCGTGATGCGCACCGCGGAGTCGGTGGTGTTGACGCTCTGGCCGCCGGGGCCGCGGGCGCGGAAGATCTCGACGCGCAGGTCGCCGGCGTGGATGTCGACCTCGATGTCTTCGGCCTCGGGCAGCACGGCCACGGTCGCGGTGGACGTGTGGATACGGCCGGCAGCCTCGGTGACCGGGACGCGCTGCACGCGGTGCACGCCGCCCTCGTACTTGAGCATCGAGTAGGCGCCCTGGCCCTTGACCTCGAGCGTGACCTCCTTGAAGCCGCCGTCGTCGTTCTCGTTGGCCGAGAGGATCTCGACCTCGAACCCCCTTGCCTGGGCGTACCGCGTGTACATGCGCGCCAGCTCACCGGCGAAGATGCAGGCCTCGTTGCCCCCGGTGCCGGCACGGATCTCGATGATCACGTCCTTGCCGTCGTTGGGGTCGCGCGTGAGCATGCGCACGCGGATCTGCTCGCTGAGCTCGTCCTGCCGGCGGCGCCCGAGGGCGAGCTCGTCCTGGGCGAAGGCGCGCATCTCGGCGTCGGACGAGTCGTCGCCGAGGAGGCCTTCGGCGTCCGCGACGGTCCGCTCCGCCTCGCGGAACTGCTGCGTCAGCTCGTGGACCTGCTGCAGCTCGGCGTGGGCGCGCGCGGCGTCGGTGTAGCGCGCGCGGTCGCCGAGCACCTCGGGGTCGGTCAGCTGCGTGGTGAGCTCGTCGTAGGAGCGCTCGATCTCGCTGATGAGGTCGTCGATCGTGGCCATGACACAAGCTTACGCCATGACCTCCACGCCCTTCACCGGCGGCCGGTCCTGCGGCTCGAGCTCGATGATCTTCTCGAGCGCGGCGATGGCGACCTCGACCTGGGAGCTGTCCGGCCGCTTGGTGGTCATCCACTGCAGAGCCAGGCCCGGCGCCATGACCACGCGGACGACCGGGTTCGTCTCGTGACGCCCGGCGTAGCGGATCACCTCGTAGCTGATGCCGGCGATGAGCGGGACGAGCACGATGCGACTGAGGATGAGCAGGTACCAGGCCGGCCGGCCGACGACGGCGAACACGAAGATCGAGACGACCAGCACGATGAGCAGGAACGAGGTGCCGCAGCGCAGGTGCAGCGTCTTGTACTTCTCGACGTTGGCGACCGTGAGCTCCTCGCCGTGCTCGAGCGCGTGGATGCTCATGTGCTCGGCGCCGTGATACTCGAAGACGCGGCGCAGGTCCTTGATCTGGGTGACGATGGCGAGATAGGCGAGGAAGATGCCGACGCGCACGAAGCCCTCGACGAGCCAGAACAGGAAGCCCTCGCCGAGCCAGCGCTCCATCAGGCCGGTGAGGAAGAGCGGCGCGATGAAGAACAGGCCGATGGCGAAGGCGAAGGCGATGACGAGCGTGACGCCGATCTCCTTCTTGCCCAGCTGCTGCTCCTCCTCGCCGAGCGACTCGTTGGCGGAGATGGTGAGGGCGCGCACGCCGATCACCAGCGACTCGACCAGGGCGACGACGCCGCGCACGATGGGCAGCTTGAGGATCGGGTAGCGCTTCATCCAGCTCTCGAGCGGCCAGTGGTGGAGGCCGATGGTCTCGTCCGGGCGGCGGACGGCGAGCGACCACCAGTCGACGCCGCGCATCATGACGCCCTCGATGACGGCCTGGCCGCCGACCTGGGCGCGGCGTGCGGCCAGGGCGGGCAGGGCGAGGGCGATGAGGGCGAGGCGTCGGGTCATGGGATCGGAGCGGGAACGGCCGCCGCGCGGCCGGACCTCAGCCGCGCGCGGCGGCCGGCCCGTCGACGTCCTCGGGCTTGTACGGCTTGCCGCAGGTCATCTTGCCCTCCGGGCAGTCGCCGTAGAGGCAGCCGGGGCCGCTGCCGCTCGAAGAGGTTCGGGGCGAGCTCCTTGACCATGCCGCGCATCCGCCAGGCGAGGTCGCGGATCTCCCACTGCGCGCGGTTGCAGCAGCGCACCTGGAAGAAGTGGCGCAGCTCGCGCGCGTTCATCGTGACGACGATCTTGGTCTCGGCCGCGTTGGGCAGCACGAAGCGGGCGTCCTCCTGGACGCTCTCCCGCGTGCGGCCCTCGGCGAGGCCGAGCTCGACCAACTTGTCGTAGGCGAGGCGCGCGTCCTCCATGGCCTGGAGGAAGACGGCCTCGGCCTCGGCGTTGCCGGAGATGCTCGGCGGCACGACGAAGCTGTCGCCCTCGCCGAAGGTGACGTAGCGCTGCGACTGCTGGTTGTAGCTGGCCACGCGGTGGCGCACCAGCTGGTGCGTGCAGGCGCGGCTGACGCCGTCGACGGCGAAGCTGAACGTGGCGTGCTCGAGCGCCGAGTGGTGGCCGCTGCGGACCAGGATGCGCACGAGCTTGGCGACGTCCTCGTCGCTCATCGCCTGCTTGAGGTCGGCGGCGGAGACCGGCGCATAGCACAGCCGACCCGCGATCGCGACGGCGCGATCCGGGTCGGGGGTGTGCTGGAGGAGACTGACGCGGAGCTCGGCGCTCATCCCACGCCCGTCAGGACTCGGTGGTCTCGGCCTCGGCGGGCGCGGCCTCGGCGGCGACGGCCACGGGCTCGGGCTTCGGAGCCTTCGGGGCCTTCGCCTTCGGCGCCTTCTGGGGGGCCGGCTCGGCCCTCTTCTCGAGGCGCTTCTTGAAGCGGTCCACGCGGCCGCCCGAGTCCACGAGCTTCTGCTTGCCCGTGTAGAACGGGTGGCACTGGGAGCACAGCTCGACGTGCAGCTCCTTCTTGGTGCTGCGCGTGGTAAAGGTGTTGCCGCAGCTGCAGTGGACGGTGGCCTCTTCGTACTGCGGGTGGATGTCTTTCTTCATCGCGACGGATCCCTTCTGAGCAAACCCGGTAGTGACGCGGCTAGGGCCCCGAGGGGCCGAAGCGGGATGATACCACGAACCGCGCGGCCGCATCGAATCGTTCCCGGGGCCAAACGCCGGTCCGGGAGCCGCGAGGCGGAGGCGCGGATGCAAGGGCGCGGCATTCCTCCCTATACTCCGTGCCGACAAGACCGCCGGCGCCTGCGCGCGGGCGAGACTGCCCCGAGGAGAGGACCGGATGCCGGACATGCTCGCCCACTATCTCGTCGCGGAGGCGGCGGCGCAACGCGACGACGCCGGCCGGCTCGTCGCCGGCGCCTTCGACGCCTACAAGGTGGGCGCCCAAGGCCCGGACGTGTTCTTCTACTCGCGCCTGGTGCGCGGTCGCCGCGGGCGCCCGAACCTCGCCCACCTCACGCACCAGCACCGGATGGCCGCGGCGTTCCGCAGCATGCTCTCCCGCGCCGCCGCGTCGTCTGCGGGGGAGCGCAGCGCCGCCTTCGCCTTCGTCGCCGGGTACGCTGCGCACCTGTGTCTGGACGCCGAGGCCCACCCGTGGGTGCTCTACTGGACGGGGGACATCACCGACGGAGCCGATCCGCTGGCCAAGACCGAGGCGTTCCGCCGACATGGGATCCTCGAAGCGTCCATCGACGTCATCCTCAGCCGCGAACGGTCAGACGACACTGCCTGGCTGCGCCGCCAACGGCTCCTGCGCCTCCCGTCGGCGCAGGCGATGACGGCCGCGACGCTGCTCAGCGGCATGCTGAGCGACGTGTTCGGCGTGACCTTCACCCCCGCGGAGGGACGCTCGGCCTTCCGCGCCATGGAGTGGGTCTACACGACGATGAGCGATCCGCGCGCCCTGCCGACGCGGCTTCTCGGGATGGTCGCCCCCGCGGTCGACAAGGGCGGCGTCGTGCGCACCCAGATCTACCCGGAGGCCCCGGCGCCCGCCGCCGCCCGCCTCTACGCCGAGAGGAGCCGCTGGTACTACCCCTCGCTGCCGGACGAACCGCGCACCACGACGTTCGCGGAGATCCTCGAGACCGCGACGGCCGAGACGAGGCGCTGCCTCGGGGCGATCGCGGCCGTGGCCGATCGCGACGCGACTGTGGACGAGGCGGTGGCCGTCATCGGCGACCGAAGCATGTTCACCGGTCTGGCCTGCGACGACCCGCGCCCGCGGGTCGCCTTCGCACCCCAGCGTGATCTCATCTGGGGAGACGCCGAGCCGGCCTGACGCCGGCGGCCTATCGCGAGTTCTTGATCAGCGCGCTGAGGAACTCGGCGTTGTTCTTGGTCTCGCGTGTCTTCTTGATGAGCAGCTCGATGGCCGCGGCGGGATCGAGGCTGTGCAGCACGGAGCGGAGCTTCCAGACGGCGGCGGCCTCGGCCGGCTCCATCAGCAGCTCCTCCTTGCGCGTGCCCGTGGCATCGATGTCGATGGCCGGGAAGATGCGCTTGTCGGCGAGCTTGCGGTCGAGCCGGATCTCCCAGTTGCCGGTGCCCTTGAACTCCTCGAAGATCACTTCGTCCATGCGCGACCCGGTGTCGACGAGAGCTGTGGCGAGGATGGTGAGCGACCCGCCCTCCTCGATGTTGCGCGCCGCGCCGAAGAACTTCTTGGGCGGGTAGAGCGCCGTGCTGTCGACGCCGCCCGAGAGGATGCGGCCGCTCGCCGGCGCGTTGAGGTTGAAGGCGCGGGCCATACGCGTGATGGAGTCGAGCAGCACGACCACGTCGCGACCCATCTCGACGAGGCGCTTGACGCGGTCGAGGACCAGCTCGGTGACCTGCACGTGGCTCTCGCTCGGCTGGTCGAACGTGCTGGACACGACCGTGCCGATCACGGAGCGCTGCATGTCCGTGACCTCCTCGGGGCGCTCGTCGACGAGCAGCACGAAGAGGTCGATCTCGGGGTTGTTGGTCGCGATCGAGTTGGCCAGCTTCTTGAGGATCGTGGTCTTGCCCGCCTTCGGCGGCGAGACGATCAGGCCGCGCTGGCCCTTGCCGATGGGGCACATGAGGTCCATGATGCGCGCCGCCGTGTCGTGCTCCTCCGTCTCGAGGCGCAGACGCTCGTCGGGGAACAGCGGCGTGAGCTGCTCGAACACCGGCCGCTGCCGGGCCACGTCGGGGTCGACGCCGTTCACGGCGTCGATCTTGAGCAGCGCGTTGTACTTCTCGTTGTCCTTGGGCTCACGGACCTGGCCGAGCACCTCGTCGCCGCGGCGCAGGCCGAAGCGACGGATCTGGCTGAGGCTCACGTAGACGTCGCGGTCACCCTGGCTGAAGCCGTTCGTGCGCAGGAAGCCGAAGCCGTCGGGCAGCACGTCGAGGATGCCGGTGCAGGGGATCGACGGGCGGTCGTCGCGCTGCTGCTCGCCGCCTCCTCCGCCGCCGCCCTGGCGCTGCTTGTCGCGCCCGCGGCGGCCCTTGCCCTTGCTCTGACGCTGCTGGCCCTGCTGGCCGCCCTGCTGAGGCGGACGGTCGCCGTCGCCGGGCGGCCGTTCGACGATGACGGTGTCGGCCGGCGCGTCGGCCGGCATCTCGGCCGTCCTTGCGTCGGCGGCCGGCTTGTCGGCGGGCGGCGCCGCGTAGGCGGCGGCGGGCTTGTCAGCGGGCGGCGCCGCGGGCGCCGCGTCGGCGGCGGGCTTGTCGGCGACGGGCGCGGACTCGGCGGCCGGAGCGTGCTTGGCGGCCGGAGCGGGCTTGGCCGGCTTCTCGGCGGCCGGCTTCTCGGCGGCCGGCTTCTCGGCGGCCGGCTTCTCGGCCGGCCTCTCGGCGACCGGCGCCACGGCGGTCTCGACGGCGGGTTCGCTGGGAACGGTCATCTGGTCTGTGTTTTCAGTGCTCATGGGCTCCCGTGACTCCTGACATCGCCGTGCGACGCGCTGCGGGGCCGCGCCGGGGAGATGCCGTACGAGTAGAGGTGGATGGTGCGATGGAAGGCGGAGTCCGTGCGGGCTCCGTTGCAGAGTATGTCATATCGCGCAAGAGATTCCCAGTGATCTCGCCGACCGAAGGGCTGTGGGGTCGTGTGCCTGGCTCCGCGCCGGGCGGCCGTCGCGGCCGCGGGGACAGGGGCGGGACCCCCGGATCGCGGCCGCACGAGGCGGCGCACGAGCGAGCCGGGGATGTGCTTAGTCTATCGGACGGCGGCGGCGGAACTGAAGCCCCGGCCGGGGAGCGGAGCTCGAGCCGCCGGGGCCGGGTAGCCCCTCACGCCGGGTGCTCGTCGTCCGGCGCCTCTGCGCCGGCCGGGGTCCCGCCGCCGGCCGGCGGCGCGCCCGCGCCGGCGCCCTGCTCCTCCACGCGCTGGAGGATCATGCCCAGGACCGCGCTCAGGTTGTCGTCGAGGCTGGGGCCGTCGATGACCGGCACGCCGAGCGCCTGCGCCCTCCCCACCATGTACTTCTGGATACGGCGGATCTCGGCGAAGTGCTCGACGTAGCGGCGCAGCGGCCGGATGCCGCCGGTCTCCCACTCGCGCACGGTGAAGTGACTGCGATGCCGGTCCTTGTCGAGGACGGCGAGCACGAACTCGAGTACGATCGCCTCGCCCCAGTGCGAGCGGTCGAGGTACCCGGGCACGAGGTGGACGCCCTCGACGACCATCCGCTGCGCCTCGTCGATGCCGCGCGCGATGAGCGCCTCGATGCCGACGGAGACGGCCTTGGTCTGCTCGATGAAGCCCATCTTGCTGAGGTCGGTCTCCCGGGGCACCGGCACGCGCACGGCCGAGGCCGCGTCGAACGACGACGTGTGGATGGCCGGCATCAGCTCCGCGGCGAAGAAGGCGCGCATCGTCTGCCGGACCATGTCGGTGCCGATGACCCGGGTGATGCCGAGGCGGTGCGCGAGCTGCGTGGCCAGCGTGCTCTTGCCGACGCCGGTGGCGCCGCCGATGAGGATGATCAGGGGCGTCTCGAGGCGGCGCAGCTTCTGCCACTGGCGGAAGCGGGCGATGAGCACGTCTCCCTGCTCGCGGCCGAGCTGGTCGCGGGCGATCTCCTGCAGGTCGGCGAGGGTGAGGGCCGCCGGCCCACGGCGCCGCAGGCGCCGCTCCACGGCGGCCGCCACGTTGTAGGCGCGTTCGGGCGCGAGCCCGGTCGACATGAGCGTCTGCGCCATGAGCCCTTTGCTGAACGGCGCCTGGTCGCCCTCGTCGATGAGCGGGATGTCGCGGTACTCGTCCACGGTCACTCTCCGGACCGCCGGCCGCTCGCCGGCCGGGGCCGGTTCACCAGCGCGCGCGGCGAAGCGCTCCGCGGCCAGCGCCGCGAGGCGGTCGACGGTGGCGGCGAGGTCGCCGCTCAGCGCGACCGGCTCGTTGTCGCAGAAGACGAGCTCCCGGCCGGCGGCGGCCGCGCCCTCGGCGACGACGTCGACGGCCGCGGCCTTGATCTCGGTGAGGAAGACGTCGGCCTCGGCGGCGGCCCGCTCGACGGCGCCCCGGAGGCGGTCGCGGTCGGCGAGGTCGCACGAGACGAGGACGACCTCGGCGCCGTGGTCCTCGGCGAGCGCCGCGGCCAGCCGCGGCGCCGCGACCTCGGGCGCGGTCGTGAAGAAGGCCACGCGGCGGCCGCGCACGGACGACGCCGGCCGCGGCCGAAAGACCGTGGGCACGACCTCGAGGCCGGGCCGCACCGCCCGGGCGGCGGCGGTGAGCGTCTCGACGCCGTCCGGCTCGACGAACGGCAGCTCGCACTGCGTGAGGACCAGGGCGTCGCTGAGCAGCAGCCGGTAGGTGCCGAGATAGCCGGCGACGTAGTCGGGGGGCTGGCCGGCGCCGGCCACGCAGAGCGTGGCGTCGGCCAGCACCGGCGGCACCACGGCGCCGCTGCCCTCGATCACGGCGAGGGCGGCGCCCCTCTCCTCGACCAGCGGGATCGCCGCGCGCACGTTGTCGTCGAACGGGGCGCCGGCGAGCCCGCCGCCGCAGCGCCGGCAGCCGATGGCGGTGACGCCGGCGAGCACCGCGTCCTCGTAGCAGTCGCTCGCGGCGTGATGGCCGGCGCGGGAGGCGGCGAGCAGGTCGGCGGGGCCGAGCCCTTCGCCGCCGCGGATGAGCTCCGGCTGCGGAGGGCCACCGCGGCCCATGGCCACGACGACGACGCCGCCGTCCTCACGCAGGGCGGCGTCGAGCCGGCGCGCCAGCCAGCCGCTGACGGCCGTCTTGCCGACGCGCTTGCCGGTGCCGATCACCCCGAGCGAAGGCGTTGCCGCGAGGCGCGCGAAAGCCTGCGGCCGCACCTCCGTGTCGGCGGCCACGTAGGCGGCGCCCTCGGCGAGCGCTGCGCTCATGAGCAGGAAGCGCTCGCGGTAGCCGACGACGGGCTCGTCGGAGAGGTCGATGAGCACCTCGGCGCGCGCCCCGCGCAGCGCGGCGCGCACGCCCTCGAGGACCTGCTGGGGAGACTCGGCCCGAGGCTCCACCGCGACGAGGCTCGGGAGGCCGACCTCCGCCGCAAGGGCGGCCAGGCCGCCGGCGGGCGCGAGACGCGGCGCGGCGGCTGCGCCGCCGCGCAGCTTCTCGCGCCCCCCGGCGAAGATGCCGCCCTCCACCGAGTACGCATCGCGGAGCCCGGCGAGCGCGGCGGCGACGACGGGCGGATAGTGTTCGCCGTCGATGAGCACGACGGCTCGCGGCAGGCGCGCGGCTATCGGCCTTCCCCCTCGGGGATCGGGCAGATGTACTTGTCGAAGGCCGCCGTCGACGGGATGAAGTCGATCAGCGTCTCCTCCCCGTGGAAGGGGTACTTGCGCGTCACGCGCACGCGGTCGTCCTCGATGCGGATGAGGTTGTAGCACGCTTTGGTGTTCCCCCGCAGGCGCAGCGAGCTGCAGGTGCCGGCGTTGATGACGAAGAGGTGCTCGAGGCGCCACGCGTAGGGGACGTGCTTGTGGCCGGAGAGCACGAGGTTGACGCCGCACTCCTGCAGGACCTCGAGGAGGTCGCCGGCGTCGAGGACCATGCTGCGTTCACGCCCCGTCCCCGGGATCGGCAGCAGGTGATGGTGGAGCATGAAGATGCGAAACGCGGCCGGGCGCGCGAACTGCTCGCGCAAGAAGTCGTACTGGGCACGGCCGATCTGGCCATAGTCCAGGTCGGGCTCGGTCGAGTCGAGGGCGACCACGGCGACGTCGTCGAACATCAGCGAGTGCCAGCGCGGTCCGACGAGCTCCTCGAAGTGCACGTAGCCGACGTTGCGCGCGTCGTGGTTGCCGGGGATGACGATGAGGGGCGCGTGGATGCGCCCCAGGTACTCCCGCGCCGTCACGTAGTCCTGGCGGAAGCCCATCTCCGTGAGGTCGCCGGTGCAGAGGACCGCGTCCGGCTCGAGCTCGTTGAGCTCGATGACGACGCGGTCCATCAGGCTCGGCACGAAGTACGGGGAGCCGGCGTGGATGTCGCTGATGTGGGCGATGGTGAGCTCGGTCATCGGGCGCTCTCCCCGGTCGCGCGGTCCGCCGTCACTCTACCACCACGATGCGGCCCGGCCCCCGCTTGTCGAGCACGGAGAAGCTGGTCTGCCCGCCCTCGCGACGGAAGCGCAGGCGCATGGTCGTGCGTCCCACGCGCAGGTTGCTCAGGGTGACCTCGCCCAGCCACCGGGGCAGCTCCGGGTTGTGCACGTAGACGATGTTCTCCTCGGCCTGCGCGTAGATGCCCAGCATGGACTGCAGGACGAAGAAGAGCGCCGCGGAGGAGTTGGCGTCGGGCGAGCACGCCATCGGGAACGACACCGGCCGGTCGCTCGTCTGGCGGGTGAACCCGCAGAACATCTCCGGCAGCCGCGCGTACTCGTGCGCGGTCGCGGCCTCCACGAGGGCCCACGCCAGGCGGTTGGCCTCCTTCGAGTAGCCGTGCTTCTTGAGGCCGTTGGCGATGAGCGCGGTGTCGAACGGCCACACGCTGCCGTTGTAGAAGCTCACCGGGTTGTAGAAGGACGTCTTCTTGCTCAGCGCGCGCACGCCCCAGCCGGTGAACATGTCCGGGGCCATGAGTCGCTTCACCACCGCGGGGATGTGCTCCTCGGCGACGATGCGCGACCAGAGGGCGTGGCCGATGGTCGAGGCTACGGGGCGCACCTGGCGCTTCTGCCCGTCGAGGGCCATGGCGAAGAAGCCCTCATCCTCCATCCAGAAGCGCTCGTTGAACGCGAGCTTGAGCCGCGCGGCGCCCTGCGACAGCCGCTCCGCGCGCTCCACGTCGCCGAGTTGGCCGTAGACAGCGGCGAGCCGGCGCTTGGCGTAGTAGACGTAGCCCTGGGTCTCGGCGAGGGCGACCGGGCCCGCAACCGGCGTGCCGTCGGCGTGCAGGACGGCGTCGAAGGAGTCGCGCCAGCCCTGATTGCGGAGGCCGACCCGGGACCGGCGCTCGTACTCGACGAACCCGTCGCCGTCGGGGTCGCCCGGTCCGTCGACCCAGGCGAGGGCGGCCTCGACGGCGGCGGAACGCAGCTCGAACCCGTCGAGGTCGCCGGTCCACATCGCGAGCTCCGCGACCAGCAGCAGCCAGAGCGCGGTCGCGTCGACGGAGCCGTAGTACGGCGTGTGCGGGACCACGCGCAGGGCGGCGAGCTCGCCGCGTCGCAATTCGTGCATGACCTTGCCGGGCTGCTCCTCGCGGAAGGCGTTGTCCTGCGTGCCCTGGCGGTGCGCGAGAAACGAGACCGTCGCCTGCGCCCAGCGCAGGTCGACGAGCAGCGTCTCGAGACCGACGAAGGCCATCTCCCTGCCGAAGGGAGCGACGAACCACGGCACGCCGGACAGGGGGACGCGCTCCCCGTCGATGACGGTGGACAGCATGCGCAGGTCCTGATGGCCGCGCCGCAGCGCGCGGTTGACCTGGTCGTTGTCGGTGAAGATGTCGGTGGCGCCGGACTCCCAGAGCTCGTGCTCGTGACGGAGGGCGCCGATGCGGGCGTTGAACTCGCCGCCCACCTCGCCCGGCGCCTCGGGGCCGACGACCTGCACGTTGTAGCGGATGTGCGTGCGCTCTCCGGGCGCGAGGCGCAGGCGAAAGCGCGCCCGTCCCTGCTTGATCGACTCCGGGAGGGTCCTGGAAGCGCACGATCGTCTGGCGCGTGACGTCGTCGAGCCCCAGATACGAAAGCGTGAGCGTCCCATCCTCGACCCGCGGGGTGAGGCGCGAGCCGTGCCGCCGGCGGCGGCTGCCCCGCACCTCGAAGAGGTCGGCGAAGTCGGCGTCGAAGTGCAGGTCGACGACCAGGTCGACGCGCCGGTGGTGGTAGTTGCGCACGCGCAGCAGCTCGTAGAGGCGGTCGGCGACGAAGCGCGTGCGGCGCACGTGCACGCTCGCCTGCGGCAGCGTGTGCCCGTCCGCGGTGCGCGCCTCGAGGTTGGTGAGCTCCACGGTCGCGGCGTACCCGCGGTCGGCGCTTGCGCTCAGCAGGACCGGCTGACGGCCGGCGATGGTGAGCTCGTGCCGGCTCAGGTACCGCGTGTCGCGGTAGTACAGACCGAGGGCGGAGTTCTCGGTCCCGGGCACCTGGCCGAGCTCGTTGGAGTAGAGGAAGAGATCGCCCTCTTTGACGGCGAGACGCGACGTGCGCCCGCCGCTCATCACGTAGCGTTCCGCGTTGGTCGTGACGACGGGCTCCTCCGGCGGGCGGTCCCGCGCGACGGACGTGCGCTCTGGTTGTTCCTGCGACCGGCTCATCGCTGCGGCCACCGCCTCCCCGGCTCGTGTCTTGCCGGCGTGCGCGGACTCTCGGGCGCCGCCGGCGGGTTGGTTCTTACCCCGTCGCCTCGAGGAACAGCCGCATCAGCGCCGCGCCGTCGTCGACGACGAGGCCGGTCATCGCCGCCTGGGTCTCCCCGAAGCTCCATCGCGCCGCCCCCGCCGACGCCCGGCAGCGACTCGCTGATGACGAACGGCACGGGCCCCGACGCGTGCGTGCGCGTGCGCAGCGGCGTGAGGTGGTCGGGCACCACGAGTACGCCGGGGCGCTGTGGAAGAGCCATGATGGGCGCCAGTACCTCCGCATCCACGCGCTCGATGGCTCGGACCTTCTCGCGCAGGTCGCCCATGTGGCCGGCCTCGTCCGGCGCCTCGACGTGCACCCAGACCAGGTCGTGGTCGGCGAGGGCCGCGATGGCGGCGCTCGCCTTGGCGCCGTAGTCGGTGTCGAGGCCGCCCGTCGCGCCGGGCACGTCGATCACGTCGAGCCCGGCGAGCCGGCCGATGCCGCGCACGAGGTCAACGGCGCCGACGACGGCGCCGGTCAACCCGAAGTGGTCGCGGAAGCGGCGAGCATCTTCGGCGCCGTGCCCTCGCCCCAGAACCAGGCACTGGTGCCCGGACGCACGCGCGACAGCACCTCGCTCGGCGCGCGCTGCATCTCGGTGAGCGCGGCCGCCGGCGAGCCGTCTCCGACGACGCCGGCCTGCCCGCCGGGTAGGTGCCCGTCGACCGGCCGGTCGAGGATGTCGTGCGGCGGCGTGCACGGCACCAGGGCGCCGCCGCGCCACACGAGGAGGTGCCGGTAGGCTGACGCCGTCGTGGAACTCGAACGGCCCGCCGCCCAGCTCGGCCTGCGAGGGCCTCGATGCAGCGGCGGGCCTCGTCGCTGCCGATGTGGCCGGCGGTGTTGTCCTTCATGAGCGCCGCCGGCCACCGTGACCAGGTTGAGCCGGTAGGCGACGTCGTCGCGGACCGAGCTCGACGCCGAGGCACGCCGCCTCGAGCGGGCTGCGCCCGCTGAAGACGACGGCCGCGTCGTACCCGAGCACGGCGAGGTTGGCGACGTCGCTGCCTGGCGACATGCCGTCGGGGACGGTCCGCGCGAGCCCGACGATGCCGCCGCGCGCGAGCGCGTCCATGACGGGCGTCTCGGCGGCCTCCAGCGGCGTGCGCCCGCCGAGCGCCGCCTGCGGCTCGTCGGCCATGCCGTCGGGAACGAGGAGCACGCGCTTACGCATCAGCTCCGCCTTCCCGCGGGGCATAGCCCGGTCAATCGGCCGGCGCGCTCACGCCGAGCCGCCCAGCACCATGAGCGGCAGCCCGGCGAGCCCGTCGTACTTGGGCCGGTAGCGCTTCGTGTCGTAGCAGCGCGCGACGTCGACGACCTTCTTGGTGGAGACGACCTCCTCGATCGGCACCGAGCCGTAGCTGCCGCCTGCCAGCGCGACCATGCGGCCGGTCTGGCCCTTGAGGATCAGGTCCACGGCGAGGTTGCCGTAGGCGGTCGGCACGATGCAGTCGATCGCGTCCGGCGCGCCGCTGCGCACCAGGTAGCTGAGGTTCATGCTGATCATGTCGATCTTCTTGCCGCCGTTGTACGTCGGGCGCGAGCTCCTTGATCTTGTTGCTCACGTTCTGGCCGATGCCGCCGAGCTTGGCGTGACCGAACATGTCCTTCTCGCCGCCCATGAAGACCATGTCGCCGCCGGAGGGCATGGCGCCCTCGCTGACGATGCAGACCGAGTAGCCCTCGGGCCGCCCGTTGCGGTCGGCGACCAGGAGCTCCGTGAGCTTGTCCATGTCGAACTCGGCCTCCGGGATCAGGCAGCGGTCCGCCGCGCCGGCGAAGGTCGGCAGCAGCGCCGTGAAACCGGCGTAGCGGCCGAAGACCTCGAGCACGACGATGCGCTCGTGCGAGGCGGCCGAACTGGTGACCTGGCGGGCCATCTCGATGGTGCGGTTCACGCAGGTGCCGAAGCCCATGCAGTAGTCGGTGCCGGGGACGTCGTTGTCCATCGTCTTGGGGATGGCGACGACGGGGAAAGCCGCGGCGGCCGAGCTCGACGCCGTAGCTCAGCGTGTCGTCGCCGCCGGCCGGCACCAGGTAGTCGATGCCGAGGAACTCCAGGTTCGCCATCACCTCATCGGTGAGGTCGTTCTTCTCGGCCGTGTACTTGTCCTTGAGGTGCGCCGGGACGTCCTTGAGCGGCACCGTGCTCGGACGCGTGCGCGACGAGTGCAGGAACGTGCCGCCGGCGTAGGCGTAGCGCTCGACGATGCCCTTGTCGAGCGGCAGGATCCACTCGCTGTTGTCGGCGCCGGCGTCGCGCTGCATCTGGATGAGGCCCGGCCCAGCCGCGGCGGATGCCGACGACCTCGAACCCTTCGCTGAGGGCGCGCAGCGTCACGCCGCGGATGGCCTGGTTGAGGCCGGGGATGTCGCCGCCGCCGGTGAGGATGCCGATCCGGCCCTTCTTCTCGGTCATGCTGTCTCCTCTCCTCGGGGCGCCGCGGAGCGGTGATCCTCCGGCGCCCCACTCGATTGCGTTCCTGCGGCGGCAATTCAGGAGTCGCCCTCGACGCGGATCACGGCCGGCTCGCCGTGCACGTCGGGCAGCGCGCTGATCTGGTCGAGAGCGGCGAAGAACTGCGCCTCGCGGACGGGGTGGAGCAGCAGCACGAGCTCGGCTTCGTCGCCGCCGCCCTCCTGGACCATGGAGTGGATGCTGACGCCGTGATCGCCGAACAGCGCGCTCACCCTGGCGAGCACGCCCGGCTGATCGCTCACCCTCAACCTGAGATAGAACCTCGAGACCATGTCGGCGTCGGGGAAGAACGGGACGTCCTTGTAGCAGAGGCAGTTCTGCACGAAGCTGCCCTTCACCGTGTTGACCACGGAGATGACGTCGCCGATCACGGCCGATGCCGTGGGTACGCTCCCGGCGCCGGGGCCGAAGAGCATGATCTCGTCGAAGGCGTCGCTCTTGAGGAAGACGGCGTTGTAGGCGCCGGCGACGCCGGCGAGCGGGTGCGTCTTCGGGAGGAACGCCGGGTAGACTCGCACGTTCATGCGCCCGTCGATGAGCTTGGCGACGCCGAGGAGCTTGGCGACGAGGCCGAGCCGGCCACCGTGGGCGATGTCGACCGAGGTGACCTTGGTGATCCCCTCGTAGGGAACGTCGTCCAGGCCGGTCCGGCTGTGGAAGGCGATCGAACTCAGGATCGCCATCTTGGCGGCGGCGTCCTTGCCGCCGACGTCCTCCGTCGGGTCGGCTTCGGCGTAGCCGAGCCGCTGGGCTTCGGCGAGCACGTCGTCGTAGTCTGCCCCGGTGGCGGCCATCGCGCTCAGCATGTAGTTCGTCGTGCCGTTGACGATGCCGAAGACCGTGTTGACCTCGGCCGCGACCAGCGACTCGCGCAGGACCTTGATGACCGGGACGGCGCCGACGGCGCTCGCCTCGAAGCGAAGGTGCACCCCGCTCTCCTCCGCGGCGGCGAAGAGCTCGGCGCCGTGCTGCGCGAGGAGCTGCTTGTTGGCGGTGACGACGTTCTTGCCGGCCTTGAGGGCGCGGAGCTGGAAGTCGAGCGCCGCGCCCACCCCGCCGATGAGCTCGACGACGATGTCGATCTCCGGGTCCTCGATGATGTCCTCGAAGCGGGTCGTCACGAGCGCCGGGTCGAGGTCGGGATGGCGGAAGCCCGGGTCCTTCTCGAGCACGCGCCTGAGGTGGACCTCCTTGCCGGTGGCGAGGGTGATGTCTTCGGCGTTCTTCTCGAGGAGCTTGCCCACGCCGGAGCCGACGGTGCCGTACCCGAGGAGTCCGATGCCTACCTTGTCCACGTGGTTCCTCCGCGGTCGTGGGGTCGTCACTGGGCGAGCGGCCGCTGCAGGCGCAGCACGTCGTCCCAGGTCTCTCCTCGATGATGACACGCGCCCGGCCGCTCCCGACCAGCACCACGGCCGGACGCGGCTGCGCGTTGTAGTTGTTGGCCATCGCGTAGCCGTAGGCGCCGGTGCCGGGCGTCACGAGGATGTCGCCCGGCTGGGGCGGAGCGATGTACACGTCGCGCACCAGCACGTCGCCCGACTCGCAGTGCTTGCCGGCGATGGTGACGACGTCGGTCGCCGGCGCCTCCGCCTTGTTCGCGAGCATCGCCTCGTACTTCGAGTCGTAGAGCATCGGCCGCAGGTTGTCGCTCATGCCGCCGTCCACGGCCACGTAGGTGCGCACGCCGGGGATGACCTTGACGGTCCCGACCGTGTAGGCGGTCACCGCCGCCTTGCCGGCGATGCTGCGCCCCGGCTCGACGAAGAGCTTCGGCATCTGGAGCCCGTGGTGCTCGGCGCCGTCGCGCACCGCGCTCACGCTGACCTCCGCGAACTCGGCGATGGAGCTCGGCTGGTCGGCCTCGGTGTAGCGGATGCCGAGCCCGCCGCCGATGTTGAAGATGCAGCACTCGAAGCCGAAGTCGCGGCGCCACTCGGCGATGGCGATGAAGAGCACCTCGACCTCGCGGCTGTACGAGTCGAGCTCGAAGATCTGCGAGCCGATGTGGGCGTGCACGCCGACGAGCTCGAGATGGGGCGCGTCCCGGAGACGGCGCACCGCCTCGTGCGCACGCCCGTCGGCCAGCCCGAAGCCGAACTTGCTGTCCTGCTGGCCGGTCTGGACGAAGTCGTGCGTGCTCGGGCGCACGCCCGGAGTGACGCGCACGAGCACGTCCTGGACGCGGCCGCGCGCCGCGGCCGCGTCCTCGAGCCGTTCGATCTCCTCGAACGAGTCGACGACGAAGTGGCCGATGCCGGCGTCGAGGCCGGCGTCGATCTCGGCGACCGACTTGTTGTTGCCGTGGAAGTAGATGCGCCGCGGCGGGAAGCCGGCGGCGCGGGCGGCGGCCAGCTCGCCGCCGGTGGCGACGTCGAGCGAGAGGTCCTCCTGCGCGACCAGCTCCGCCATCGCGCGGCAGCTGAACGCCTTGCTCGCGTACACGATCTCGTAGAGCTCCGTGCGCGCGCCGAAGGCGGCGTGATAGGCGCGGCACTGGTCGCGCAGCGTCTGCTCGTCGTAGATGAACAGCGGCGTGCCGAACTCACGCGCGAGCTCGACCACGTCGCAGCCGCCGATCTCGAGGTGGCCGGCGGCGTTGTGCACGGTCGTGTGCGGGTAGATGAGCGTGTGCGTCACGCGCGCGCCCCTCGCCTTCAGAACTCGATGCCCGCGCGCGCCGGCACGCCCGCGTCGAAGTAGTGCTTGAGCGGGCGCATCTCGGTGGCGAGGTCGGCCGCCGCGATCAGCTCGTCGGGCGCGCGGCGGCCGGTGATCACGAGCTCCACGGCGGCCGGCTTCGCGGCGATGAGGTCCAGCACGCGGCGCACGGGGACGAGCTCGAAGAAGACCGCGGTCGCGAGCTCGTCCAGCACCACGAGGTCGTAGTCGCCGCTCTCGACCAGCGCGCGCGCGCGTTCGAACCCCTCGGCCGCGGCGGCGAGGTCCTCGTCGCTGATCCGGCCGGCGACCACCCAGTGATCGAGCCCGCACTGCTGCACCGGCACGCCGAGCTTCTTCAGCGTGACGATCTCGCCCCACGTGGGGTCGGCCTTCATGAACTGGAGGACGGCCGGCCGCAGGTCCTGCCCCAGCGCGCGCAGCACGAGGCCGAGGGCGGCGGTCGTCTTGCCCTTGCCGTCGCCCGTGTAGAGCTGGACGTAGCCTCTCTCGAGTGGGGTCACGGCTGCGTCACTTCGCGTAGTCGTAGAAGCCTGCGCCGCTCTTGCGGCCGAGCTTGCCGGCGGCGGCGAGCTCGCCGAGGACCGCCGCCGGGGTGTATTTGGGGTCGCCGAGCTCGCGCTCCAGCGTCTCGAGGATCGCCTTGGTGGTGTCGATGCCCACGAGGTCGGCCAGGGCGAGCGGTCCCATCGGCCAGTTGGCGCCGAGCTTCATGCCGGTGTCGATGTCCTCGGCGCTGGCGACGCCCTCGGCGTACGCGTTCGCCGCCTCGTTGATCATCGGGAAGAGGATGCGGTTCACGACGAAGCCCGGCGAGTCCTTCACCGTGATCGGCTTCTTGCCGACGGCCTCGGCGTAGGCGCGCGCGGCGGCGAGCGTCTCGTCGCTCGTGCGCTCGCCGCGGACGACCTCGACCAGCGCCATCAAGGGCACGGGGTTGAAGAAGTGGATGCCGACGAAGCGCTCCGGGCCGGCCACGAACGCGGCCAGGGCGTCCACCGAGAGGCTCGAGGTGTTGGTGGCGATGATGGCGTCGGGGCGCAGGGTGGCTGCGGCCTTCTCGAAGAGGCCCTGCTTGAGCTCCATCGACTCCGGCGCGGCCTCGACGAAGAGGTCGGCGTCCGCACCGGCCGCCATGTCGGTGCTCGTCGTGATGCGCGCGAGCGCGGCGTCGCGGGCCGCGGCCTCCATGCGGCCCTTCTCGACCAGCCTGCCGAGGCCCTTCTCGATGCCGGCCATGCCCTTGGCGATGAACTCGTCGGCGATGTCGATCATGACGACGTCGAGGCCGGCGACGGCCGACACCTGGACGATGCCGGCGCCCATCTGGCCGGCGCCTGCGACGAGCAGCTTGTTGACGCTCACGTGGTCCTCCTCGTGGTCCCTGCGCACGCGAGCCCGTCAGGCGGACCGCGAAGCGATGAGTCGTGGTGCGGATGCGAGACGACCATGCTACCGCAGGCGGCCCGAGCGCGTACACGTGACGGACGTGCGCGCGGGCGTCGTTCGCGGACCGGCCGGAGCGACAGGACCGGGATGGTCCTGTTACTATGCTTTCATGACCCCGGCGCCCAAGATCGTCAGCTGCGAAGTGCTGCGCAACGAGATCGAGACCGTGCTCGAGCGCGACGGACGCGACCTCGAGATCGAGTTCGTCGACGGGGCGCTGCACGACTACCCCGACAAGCTGCGCGGCGCCCTGCAGGAGCGCATCGACGCCACCCCGGGCGAACGCGAGATCCTGCTCTGCTGCGGCCGCTGCAGCAACGGGACGGTGGGGCTGGAGGCACGCGGCCATCGCCTCGTGCTGCCCGCCGTCGACGACTGCATCTCGCTGCTTCTCGGCTCTCGCGCCCGGTACCTCGAGGAGCACGGCGCGCAGCCGGGGACCTACTACTACACGCGCGGCTGGGTGGACTTCATCGACGACCCGTACAAGGAGTACCTCGCGATCATCCCCAAGTACGGTGAGGAGAAGTCGGCCCGCGTGGCGCGCCTGATCATGGAGCACTACACGCGTGTCGCCGTCATCGAGACGCCCGGCGTGCAGGGGCTCGAGGACAAGAAGGACTACCTCGAGACGGTCAGCGCCTTCTACGAGCTCCCGCTCGAGCACCTGACCGGCTCGCTGCGCTTTCTCGAGAAGCTGGTCGCCGGGCCGCACGACGAGGAGTTCATCGTCGTGGAGCCCGGCGAGCTGCTCGACGAGCCCCGCTTCTGGGCGCTCGCCGGCGCCTGACCGGCCGGCAGAGCGGTGCGCCTGGGCACCCATCCTCGTCAGTCTGCCTTCGGAGGCTGGTGAGTGGTGCACCTGCGGCGCCCCCCTCGTCAGCTCGCCTTCGGAGGCTGATCAGCTCTCGCCGGCCGGCTTCTTCTTCGCCGCGGGCTTCTTCGCGCCGTCGGCCGGCTTCTTCGCTGGCGCCGGCTTCTTCTTCTTCGCGCCGGCCGTCGTCTTCTTCGCCGCCGGCTCGCGTGCGGCCGTCCGCTCCTCGGCCCCGGCCGGCGCCTCCTGCGGCTTCGCCGCTTCGCCGGGGTCGGCTTCCGGCTTGGCCGCCTTGGCCGGCTCGGCCGGCGCCGGCTCACCCGCGCCGGCTTCTTCCTCGGCCGCCTTCTCGGCGCGGTCCAACTGCACGGCGTGGGCGTAGGCCAGCTGCAACTGCGCCAGCGTGTCGTGGATGTCGCCGGTCCCCTTCTCGCCGCGCTCGTGCTCGACGACCGCGAGGATGGCCCGAATCAGCTCGATCGAGAGGCGCACGTCGCCCAGGTCGCGCACCGCGCGGGTCTCGTCGGAGAGGCCGAGTTTGGGGGAGCTGAAGTTGACGAGCGCGACGATGAGGTCGCGGGCGACGTCGAAGGCGTGCACGCTCTTGAGCTGATCCAGCATGGCGCGGGCGCGCTCTTCATCGGTGAGCACCCGGCCCTGATCGCGTGCGTCGTTCACGGCTGACCTCCCTGGGGTCCGGTGGCGGGGGCGAGCGAGCCGGCGCGGGCCTCGGCGACCTCCCCGGCCAGGATCTCGCGCAGGCTCTGGCCCTCGGCGTACGCGCGCGTCTGCTGCTGGGCGCCGTTGCCCTCGCGCAACATGCGCTCGACGTCGACGAGGTGCGGGCTCAGGCCGATGGCGTCGGCGTAGGGGGCCGCCAGCTCGACCAGGTGCCGGATCGCGTCGGCCGCCGGCAGCTCCTCGCCCATCACCCAGTCGACCAGCTTGCCGTCAAGACCGTAGCGGATCGCCCGCCACAGGTTCTCCTCCACGTAGCGCGTCTCGAGGATCGGCAGCGGCATACCTTCGTCGTACACGCGCGTCAGGTGGGCGATGAGGCCGACGGTGAGCGAGGAGATGGCGAGGCTCTGCCAGGCCGAGGTCTGGGCGTCGCAGATGCGGACCTCGACCGTGCCGAAGCGGTGGTGCGGCCGCACCGACCACCAGATCTGCGTGAACTCCTGGATGCAGTTGGTGTCGACGAGCTCCTCGTAGAAGCTCCGGTGCTCCGCCCACGTGCCGAACACGTCGGGGATGCCGCAGCGCGGGAACATGCGCACGAAGGTCTGGGTGCGCACCGAGTGCAGCTCCGTCCAGACCTCCTCGATGAAGGGCGAGTTGGCGGAGAGCGCGAGCAGGTGCGGCAGGTACGTGCGCAGCGCGTCGCACACGGCCACGGCGCGGTCGCAGCCGCGCACGCCGACGTGGACGTGGGCCGCCCACGTGTTGTTGCGCCAGGCCACGTACTTCAGCCGCTCCTCGACGAGGCGGTAGTGCGGCGTATCGATGATCTGCTGGTCCTTCCAGCCCGAGAAGGGGTGCGTGCCCGTGCAGCCGAGCGCGAACCCGGAGTCGTCGGCGTGCGCGAAGAGCTCCGCGCGGTTGAGCATGAGCTGCTTCGCCGCCTGCCCGAAGTGCAGCGAACGCGGCGTCGAGACCTCGATCTCCGAGGTGAGCAGCTCGCCGGCGATGCGCTCGCGCAGACGCGGCGGCGCGGTCTCGCGCATCGTGGCGAAGGCGCCCGTGAGCGCGAGCGTCTCCGGGTCGAGGATCTGGAACTCCTCCTCGAGGCCGAGGTCGAGGTCGTGCGCGTTCTCGAACCGGGCCTCGACCTCTTCGAAGTATGCGTCGTGGTCGGCGGTCATCGAGGTGCACTCTACCGAATGCTGCCCGCCGTTGACACTTCCCCGGTGGCCGGCTCCTTCCCATCAATGGACGCGCGCGCGCGAAGGCTTCGCGGGGTTGCGCGCCGCCCCAATCCGTATAGCATTACGCGCGGCACAGGGCAGGTAGGGGGAAAGGAGCCCGTGTGAGACTCAGTCTCGTTCCCAAGGAGCACGACTACTTCCGGCTGTTCTCAGAGCTGGCCGCCAACCTCGACGCGGCGGCTCAGCTGCTGCTCAAGTTCATGCAAGACGGCGACCGCAAGGGCCTCGCCGCGGCGATCCTCGAGCACGAGCACGTCGGCGACAAGATCGTCCACGACATCGTCCGCCGCCTCAACAAGTCGTTCATCACGCCGATCGACCGCGAGGACATCTACGACCTGGTCGCCACCACCGACGAGGTCCTCGACAACGTCGAAGAAGCCGCCGACATGATCATGCTCTACCGCGTCGGCGAGATCTCGCCGTTCGCCCTCCGCCAGGCCGAAGTGATCGCCAAGGCGACGCCGCTGCTCAAGGAGTGCATGGACAACCTCGAGAAGCCCAAGGGCCTCGACGAGCGCATCATCGCCATCAACAGCCTCGAGAACGACGGCGACCGCATCGAGCGCGAGGCCATGGCCAGCCTCTTCGACGGAGACATGACGTGCACCGACATCATCAAGTGGAAGGCCATCTTCGAGGCTCTTGAAGCGGCCATCGACGAGTGCGAGCACGTCGCCAACGTCATCGAGAGCATCGTCCTCAAGCACAACTGACCCGAGTACAGGCCGTGGTTCTCCTCATCACGATCGTCGCCCTGGCGCTCGTCTTCGACTACACCAACGGCTTCCACGACACCGCCAACGCGATCGCCACCTCGGTCTCGACGCGCGCTCTGTCGCCCCGCGTCGCGGTGCTCATGGCGGCGGGACTCAACCTCCTGGGCGCCTTGGTCTCCACCAGCGTCGCCAAGACCGTCGGTGAAGGGCTCGTGAACACCGACCTCGTCACCCTGCAGGTCGTGCTGGCGACGCTCATCGGCGCCGTGGTGTGGAACTTCGCCACCTGGCACTTCGGCATCCCCTCGAGCTCCTCGCACGCGCTCTTCGGCGGCCTCATCGGCGCGATGATCGCCTCGGCCGGCGTGGACGGCGTCATCTGGAGCGGCGTCTTCGACAAGGTCATCGTGCCGATGATCGGCTCGCCGCTCCTGGGCTTCGCCGGCGCCTGGCTGCTCATGACCGGCCTCATCTGGCTGGTGCGCAAGCGGCAGCAGGGACCGGTCAACACGTGGTTCCGCCGCCTCCAGCCCATCTCGGCGGGGTTCATGGCCTTCTCGCACGGCGCCAACGACGCCCAGAAGACCATGGGCATCATCACGCTGGCGCTGTTCGCCAGCGGCGAGATCGAGACGTTCGAGATCCCCACCTGGGTGAAGATCACCTGCGCCGTCGCGATGGCGCGTCGGCACCTACTCCGGCGGCTGGCGCATCATCCACACGCTCGGGTCCAAGGTCATCAAGCTCGACCCCATCCACGGGTTCGCCGCCGAGACCGCCGCCGCCAGCGTGATCCAGGTGGCCACGCACTTCGGCGTCCCGGTCTCGACCACGCACACGATCACGGCGGCGATCATGGGCGTCGGCTCCACCCAGCGCCTCTCCGCCGTCCGCTGGGGCGTCGCCGGGAACATCGTCACCGCCTGGATCCTGACGCTGCCGGCGGCCGGTCTCGTCGCGGCCGGCGTCTATCTTGCCGGCGAAGCGCTCGGGTCGCTCTTCTGAGGTCCACGCCGCGGAACGCCGAGGGGCGCCCGCGACAGACGGTGCGGTATGCTAGACGTCGAAGACGTACTTCCGCGCGGCCGCTTCCCGGCCCATTCCCCGTTCCAAGGAGCGTCATGAAGATCCGACTCATCGAGCCCGAGCCGCCCGGCATGCACGTCTGGGCGAAGGTGCTCCTCCCTCGCCTGGGGCTGCCGATCATCGCCGCCGCCCTCAAGCAGCACGGCCACGACGTGCTCGTCTACAACCCGACGATGGCGCCCATCGACTGGGACGACGTCAACAGCTCCGACCTCGTCGGTCTCTCGAGCACGACCTCGACGGCGTCGACCGCGTACCAGTTCGCCGACGACCTGCGCGGGCGCGGCATCCCGGTGGTGATCGGCGGGTCGCACGTGACCTTCATGGCCGACGAGGCGCTCGCCCACGTCGACTACGTGGCCCGCGGCGAGGGCGGTGAGGAGCTCATGCTCGAGCTCATCGAGGCGCTCGCCGGCGACCGCGAGCTCGACACCGTCGCCGGCCTCTCCTTCGTGCGCGACGGCGTGGCGGTGCACAACCCGCCCCGCGAAGCCTGCGCCGACCTCGACACCCTGCCGTTCCCCGACCTCCGCCTGCTGGTCGGCAGCGAGAAGCTCACGACGATGCCGATCATGACCAGCTGGGGCTGCCCCTTCGACTGCACCTTCTGCTCGGTGACCGCGATGTTCGGCAAGAAGTACCGCTTCCGCAGCGCCGAGAGCGTCATCGCCGAGCTCAAGGACAAGCGGCCGCAGCGCATCTTCTTCTACGACGACAACATGGCGGCCAACCGCAAGCGCCTCAAGAAGCTGCTCCAGATGATGATCGACGAGGGTCTCGTGATCCCCTGGTCGGCGCAGGTGCGCACCGACGTCGTGGGCGACCCCGAGCTGCTCGACCTCATGCGCCGCTCGGGCTGCCAGCTCGTCTACCTCGGCCTCGAGTCGGTGAACCAGCAGACGCTCGACGAGTTCGACAAGTCGCAGACCGTGGAGGACATCGAGAAGGCCATCAAGCTGCTGCACGACTACGGCATCAAGAGCCACGGCATGTTCGTCCTCGGCGCCGACCACGACGACGTCCAGACCGTGCGCGACACGGTCACCTTCGCCATCCGCAACAAGATCGACACGGTGATGCTCAACATCCTCACGCCGCTGCCCGGCACGCAGCAGTACCGGGAGTTCGACGAGGCAGGCCGCATCTTCGACAAGCGCTGGGAGCTCTACGACGCGCACCACGTCGTCTTCGAGCCGGCGCGCATGACGCCCTACGAGCTGCAGATCGAGGTGCTGCGCGGCTACATGCGCTTCTACTCGCTGCGCACCTGGCTGCACTACATCTTCACGCTCCAGTTCACCAAGAAGCTGCTGTTCCACGGCTGGGGCATGGTGATCATCCGCAACTGGCGCAGGGACGAGCGCAACAAGGCCTTCATCAAGGCGCTCAAGCGCATGTGGCCGCGCCCGACGCCGCGCGGCACGGTGCGGCGCGCCGGCACCGATTGACCTACGAAGCGGGGTCAACGAGCGGGGCGCCGCAAGGTGCACCGCTCACTGACCTACGAAGCGGGGTCAACGAGCGGGGACCGCGAGGCACACCGCTCACTGAGCGGGCCGGCACGGTTGTCAGCGGCCCGCCCGTTTGTTAGGGTCTCGTACTTGAGTCTGGTGAGTCTGACGCCCGTGCGCGTGGTGCGGCAGAACCGGAGCAGAACACGAGGGCTCACCTCAACGAGGGCGCGACGCAACCGGCGACGCTCCCAAAAGGAGGCGATGCAGTGAACGGCAGACGCAGGATCATCGGTCTCTCTCTCCTTCTCGGCACCCTCCTCCTCTCCCTCACCCTCGTTTCCACCACTCCCGCCTCCCCGGTCAGCAGCAAGAAAGCACAGCTGCGCCAGGTCCAGGCCAAGCTCGAGACCGTGTACCAGCAGGTCGACATGGCCGTGGAGAAGTACAACCAGGCGACCTCACAGCTCCAGACGGTGACCGCGCAGATCAAGGAGAACGAGCATCTCCTCAAGGTCGCCGAGTACAACCTCGAGGTCGCCAACGAGCAGCTCGCGGCGCGCGCCGAAGACATCTACAAGACGCGCGACGTCGGCGTCGTGGACGTCCTGTTCGCCGCCAACAGCTTCGACGACCTGGTGACGCAGCTCAACCTCATGGAGCGGCTGGGCAACAGCGACGTCGACACCGTCAAGAGCATCGCCGCCTACCAGCAGGACATCGAGAACAGGCGCGTCAAGCTCGACGCCGATAAGAAGGCCGCCGCCAAGCTGGTCGAAGCGGCCGCCTCGCACAAGGCCGAGGTCGAGGGCCTGCAGGGCAAGCTCGAGCAGATGACGGCCGGCATCAAGGCCGACATCAAGCGCATCCAGGACCAGCAGGCCGCGGCGGCGCAGGCGGCCGCCGAGGCCGCCACCCAGCAGACCAGCAGCAGCAGCGGGGGCGGCGGCGGCACGTTGGTCGACCCGGGCGGCTCAGGTCATTCCTCCGTCGTCGGCATCGCCCAGCGCTACCTCGGCGTGCCCTACGTCTACGGCGGCGCCAGCCCGAGCGGTTTCGACTGCAGCGGACTCACGATGTACTGCTACGCGCAGGTCGGCATCGGCCTCTCGCACGGGGCCACCGACCAGCAGCACGCCAGCACGCCGGTGCCGCTCAGCGCGCTGCAACCCGGCGACCTCGTCTTCTTCGGCAACGCGAGCTACAGCCACCACGTCGGCATCTACGTCGGCGGCGGCAGCATGATCCACGCCCCGCACACCGGTGCCGTGGTCAGCTACGGCTCCATCAGCGGCGCCTGGATCGGCGGCCGGCCCTGATCTACCGCGAGCCTGAGGGCGCGTCCTCCCGCTGTGCGTAGGGAACGCGCCCTTAGGCTCGAATAGTCTCTCACTCCCGCACCCGGGCAAGCGATCGCGCGTCACCACGGCGTGACGCCAGAGGACATCAGCGAGTGAAGCACCCCCGCACGTTCGCCCGCACCGCCATCCTCGCCGCCTTCGGCATGATGGCGGTCATGCTCGTCGCCGCCCCGGCGGCCCCGGCCGGCACCGTCGCCCAGGCCAAGGCGCGCCTGCGCGCCGTGGAGGCGCGCCTCAGCGACGTCGCCATGCAGTCGGAGATCGCCGTCGAGAAGTACAACCAGGCCTCGACGCAGCTCGACACCGTGCAGGCCCAGATCGACGAGAACCAGCAGCAGCTCGAGGCGGCCCGCCGGAACCTCGCGCGCGCCAACGAGCAGCTCACGGTCCGCGCCCGGAACATCTACAAGTCGCGCGACGTCGGCGTCATCGACGTGATCTTCCGGGCGAACAGCTTCGACGACCTCATCATCCAGATGGACATGATGGAGCGGCTGGGCAACAGCGACGTCGACACCGTCAAGAGCATCGCCGCCTACAAGCGCGACATCAGGGACCGCCGGGTGAAGCTCGAGGCGGACGAGAAGGCCGCCGCCCGGCTCGTCGCCGACCGCGAGCAGCACAAGAACGAGCTCATCGGCCTTCAGGGCAAGCTCGAGAAGCTGACCGCAGACATCGAGAAGCAGATCAAGCGGCTGAAGAAGCAGGCGCGCCTGCGCGCGCAGCTGGCGCTCACCGGCTTCTCGGGGCCGATTCCCAGGGTCGATCCCAACAGCCCGGGTCACCCCGAGATCGTCGCCATCGCGCAGCGGTACTTCGGCGTCCCCTACGTCTGGGGCGGCGCCGGCCCCAGCGGCTTCGACTGCTCCGGCCTCACTATGTACTGCTACGCGCAGATCGGCATCGGCCTCTCGCACGGCGCCACCGACCAGCAGCGCTCGAGCTCGCCGGTCGCGCTCAGCGACCTGCGCCCCGGCGACCTCATCTTCTTCGGCAACGCCAGCTTCAGCCACCACGTGGCCATCTTCGTCGGCGGAACGACCTGCATCGAAGCCCCGCACACCGGCGACGTGGTGCGGTACGGCACGTTCACGGGGCGCGACGCCTGGATCGGCGGCCGCTTCTAGCGCCCGTCCGATTCGTGGCTCACGGGAAAATATCTGCGCCCGAGCCGCTCCGGAGGTAAGCTTTTGCGTGGTTCTGCCGAACTAGGTGACGGAGAGAGAACCCACGTGAACGGGGCGATGCTGTGAAACCTATCGATGACCTGCTCAGCGATCTGATGGCGCGCAACGCGTCGGACCTCCACATCAAGGCGGGGAGCCCGCCGGTCCTCCGCGTCGACGGCGAGCTGCTGCTCATGGACGAGCCGCCGCTCACGCCGGAAGACACCAAGGACGTCGCGGCGTCGATCATGACCGACAAGCAGATCCGCCGGTTCAGCGAGCACAACGAGATCGACTTCGCCTACTCGGCGGCCACCCTCGGCCGTTTCCGCGTCAACGTGTTCCGCCAGCGCGGCAGCATCAGCATCGCGATGCGGCAGGTGACGACCAAGATCCCGAGCTTCGAGGAGCTGCACCTCCCGGACATCATCAAGCGCCTCGCCCTCGAACCCCGCGGCCTCGTGCTCGTCACCGGCACGACCGGGTCCGGCAAGACGACCACGCTGGCGGCGATGATCGACCACATCAACAACACCCTGCGTCGCCACGTCGTGACCGTCGAGGACCCCATCGAGGTGCTGCACAAGGACAAGAAGTCGATCATCAACCAGCGGGAGATCGGCCTCGACACCGACAGCTACGCCACGGCGCTCAAGTACGTGCTGCGCCAGGACCCCGACGACATCCTCATCGGCGAGATGCGCGACATCGAGACGGTCGAGGCGGCCCTCACCGCGGCGCAGACCGGCCACTTCGTGATGAGCACCCTGCACACCATCGACGCGCAGGAGACCATCAACCGGATCATCGACTTCTTCCCCCTGCACCAGCAGAAGCAGGTCCGCATCATGCTGGCCGGCACGCTCAAGGGCATCATCAGCCAGCGCCTCCTCGTACGCGCCGACGGCCAGGGTCGCGTCCCGGCCATCGAGGTGATGGTCTGCACCAACCGCATCCGCGACTTCATCCTCGATCCGGACCAGTCGCTCCTGATCACCGACGCCATCAAGGAAGGCGACTTCTACGGCATGCAGACCTTCGACCAGGCGCTGCTCAACCTGTACGAGGACGGGCTCATCACGCTCGCCGACGCGGCGCAGGTCGCGAGCAACCCGCACGACTTCAAGCTGCTCGTGCAGCAGCAGGGCCACGACGTGAGCCTCATGACGTTCTGAGGCGCGGGCGGCGCGGCACGCGGCGCGCGGGGGCCGGACGACGAAACGGGCGGGGCGGCCTCGAGGCCGCCCCGCCCGTTTCGTCCTTCTGGCCTTCGCGGCAGCGACGTCGCCCGCGTCAGTTGGGGACGCGCCGCCCCTCGAGGTGCAGGTCGACCTTGCGCTTGATGCGCTGCAGCGCGTTGTCCACGGTCTTGCAGTCGCAGCCGAGCTCGCCGGCGATGCGCTCGTAACTGAGGCCCTGCAGGTAGAACCGCAGGACCTTGCCCTCGAGCTCGGAGAGCATGCGCGTGAGGCAACCGGTGAGGCTGTCGACCTCTTCGGAGCTGATGACCTGATTGACCGGGTCGTGCGTGGTGGGGCCGGGAAGCACGTCGGCGAGCGAACAGTCGCCGTCGTCGGACGAGTCGCTCGGCGACTGGCTGAACGAGAGGTAACCGTTCAGCGGCACGTGCTTCTGGCGGGTGGCGGTCTTGATCGCGGTGATGATCTGGCGCGTGATGCACAGCTCGGCGAAGCTGCGGAAGCTGGCCAGGCGGTCGTCGCGGTAGTCCCGCACCGCCTTGTAGAGGCCCACCATGCCCTCCTGGATGAGATCCTCCGCGTCGCCGCCGGCGAGGAAGTACGAGCTCGCCTTCAGGCGGACGAACTGGTGGTAGCGCACCATGAGCGCGTCGAGAGCCGGCTGGTTCCCGCGCCGGTACGCCTGCACGAGCGCGAAGTCGGAACTCTCGCTAAAGACTTGAGGGTTATGAGACGACCCCGCGCCGCGGCTGTGGTCGGCCTGGCGAGCCATTCGTAGTCCCCACCTCCGCTCGTTTGCCCCTGCACATCCCGGTATTCTGCCCCTCCGGAACGTGTGCTACGGCTTGTGGCGCATCTCCTCGAGTCTTCGCAAAGTCTCAGGGTCTACTTTATCCTCAAGCCGTGAGGGCATTGTAGTGGAGTCTGAGGCAGAGTCAAGTGCCTGCCCGGATCGGCGGTCGTCGGAGAGCTCCGCTGCCAGTTCCAGGGGCGTCATGCGGCTGACGCCGGCCCGTGAAGCCGCGCGCTGCACCTCCTGATCGGCCGAGACGACGACGACCTGGACGTCGGCCGGCTGGCCGGCGGTGCGCCGGGCGATCAGCGTGTCGGCGGTGAAGCGCCCGCCGGCGAAGACGACCTCGATGGGCGCTCCCTTGATGGGCTCGCTGCTGGTGCTGCGCGGGCCGCTGCCGTCGAAGACAAGCACGGCCCGCGCGCCGCGCAGCGAGGCGAAGCTCGCCAGCCGGTCGGCGAGCCAGTCGCGGCGCGCGAAGATCTCCTCCTTCTCCGCGCCGCGGAACAGCGCGTGCAGGACGTTGTAGCCGTCGACGATGTAGAGGGTCTCGCTCACCGGCGGGCCTCCGGCCTTGCCCCGGCGGCCGCGTCCCGCTGCCGCCGCGCCTCGTAGAGGAGCAGCGCGGCGGCCACGCTCACGTTGAGGCTCTCGACCGGCGCCTCCATCGGGATCGAGACCAGCGCGTCGCAGGTCCGCGCCACCAGGGGCCGCAGGCCGCGTCCCTCGGCGCCGGCGACGAGCACGATGCGCCCCGTCAGGTCGGTGTCGAGGTAGGAGGCCGCGGCCTCACCGGCGGCGCCGTAGATCCAGAAGCCGGCTTCCTTGGCCCGCCGCAGAAAGGCGACCACGTTGGTCACCTGGGCGACCGGCAGGATCTCCAGCGTGCCCGCCGAGGCCTTCACCGCCGCCGGCGTCACGCGGGCCGAGCGGTGCTTCGGCACGACGAGGCCCGCCGCGCCGGCGGCGAGGGCGCTGCGCGCGACGGCGCCCAGGTTGTGCGGATCGGTGACCTCGTCGAGGACGACGAGCACGTCGGCGGCGAGGAGGCGGTCGGCGTCGGCGTAGGCGTAGGGGTCGACCTGCAGGGCCACGCCCTGGTGCTCGTGCGTCCCCAGCAGTTCGTCCAGCTCGTAGCCGGTCACCGTGTCGACCGGCAGCTCCTCGGGGACCAGCGCGGCGACGGCGTCGAGGGCCGGCGAGGTCGCGGCGAGCCGCCAGGCTCGCCGCCGGGCGCCGGCCCCGAGCGCGACGCTGACCACGTTGCGACCGTACAGCCACTCCACGTCGTCACCTCACGGCCGTAGGCAGCCATGGGTACACTGGCGGCATGCCCATCGACATCTCCCCCGGCTCATTCGCGGCCGTCACCATCACCATGCTGTTCTGGTGGACCGTGCTCTCGCCGGTCGGCCTCCTCGTCGTCGCCGTGCTGTGCGCGCGGCGGCCGCGGCTGCGAGGGGCGCTCACGCTGGCCGTGCTCGTCCCGCCGCTCGTCACGCTGCTCCCGGTCGCCGTGATGAGCGGCGGTCTCGCGCGCCTCGCCGCCGCCGGCGCGGTCGCGCTGCTCGGCGCCGGCGTGGGGCTCACCGCCTCGGGTCTCATCAAGGCGCAGCGTGCGCCGGAGCTCGCCGAGCGCCGCGCGACGACGGCCTTGCTGGCCGGGGTAGCCGGCGGCATGCTCGGCGCCGGCGCGCTCATCGGGGCGCTGCTCTTCACCTGACCCGCCGGTTCATGCCGGCACCTGACGCCCGGGCCGACTCACGTCTGCTTCACGACCTGCGTGCCCTGCGGCGTGTCGCGCACCTCGAGGCCGGCCGCCTGCATCTCGTCGCGGAGGCGGTCGGCGTCGGCCCACCGCTTCTCGGCGCGGTGGTGGTCGCGCAGGACGCAGGCGTAGGACGCGTCGCCGCAGCTGAGGCGGTCGGCGTAGACGAGCGCCACGTCGTCCCAGCGGCCCTCCTCCGCGAGGCGAGATGCCGGCAGCAGGGCGACGGCGCCGGTGACGCACGTGGGGTCCCCGCCGGCGATGCTGCCGACGCCGGTCAGGTCCACTCCCTGGCCCGGCACCGGGATGAGCAGCACGGCGAGCGACTCGCGGAGCACGTCGCCCACGGCGGAGAGCGCCTCCGTGTCGAGCGGCGACTCGCCGCGGTCGACCTCGGTGAGATGGCGGTGCATCTCGCCGACCAAGGCGAAGAGCTCTCCGAGCGCGCCGGCGGTGTTGAGGTCGTCGTCCATGCGCTCGGCGAACGCGAGGCGCGCAGCCTCGGCGCGGAGCGTCAGGTCCGGGCACTCGCCGCGCGACGCGGCCTTGCCGGCGTTGGCGACGCGGAAGTCGATGTCGGCGAGGGCACCGGCGAAGCGACCGTAGGCAGCCTTCGCCTCATCCAGCTTCTCGGTGCTGAACTCGAGCGGGCTGCGGTAGTGCGTCGTCAGGAAGTAGGTGAGCACGACCGCGGGGTCGTAGCGGTCGAGCACCTCGCGCAGCAGGAAGATGTTGCCGACGCTCTTGGCCATCTTCTCGCCCTCGCTGCGGATCATCCCGTTGTGCATCCACACCTTGGCGAACGGCAGTCCGGCGGCCTCGCTCTGGGCGATCTCGTTCTCGTGGTGCGGGAAGATGAGGTCGCGGCCACCGCCGTGCACGTCGAACCCGGCGCCGAGGTAGCGCAGGCCCATGGCGGAGCACTCGATGTGCCAGCCGGGCCGGCCCATGCCCCACGGGCTGTCCCAGGCCGGCTCGCCCGGCTTGGCGGCCTTCCAGACGGCGAAGTCGAGCGGGTCGACCTTGCCGGGCTCGGCGTCCACGCGCACGCCCTCCTCGAGCTCGTCGATGCGCTGCTTGCTGAGCTTGCCGTACTCGTCGAAGCTGCGCACCTTGAAGTAGACGCTACCGTCCGCCTCGTAGGCGTGGCCGCCGGAGATGAGCTGGCAGACGAGGTCGATGATCTCGGCGATCGTCTCGGTGGCCTTGGGCTCCACGTCGGGGCGCGGGATGCCGAGGCGTCCCGTGTCCTCAACGTAGGCGGACGTGTACTCCTCCGCCACCGCCGCCGCGTCGCGCCCCTCGGCGTTGGCCTTGGTGATGATCTTGTCGTCGACGTCGGTGATGTTGGTCACCAGGGTAACGTCCAGCCCGCGATGGGCGAGCCAGGAGCGCAGGACCGCGAAGGTGACGTACGGCCGCGCGTTGCCGATGTGCACCAGGTTGTAGACCGTCGGGCCGCAGCAGTAGATGCCGGCCTTGCCGGCGTCGCGGGGCTCGAAGGGCTCCTTCTGCTGGGTCAGCGAGTTGAACAGGCGGATCACGGCTGGTCTCCTGGAGTTGACGTGGGCTCACCGGCAGGGTTCCCGGCGAGGATGAGGTCGAGTCGCGCGAGCGTCGCGTCGCGGTCGAGCGCGGCGAGCACGAACGGCAGCTCGGGCCCGTGCTCGGCGGAGGTGAGCGCGATGCGCAGGGGCATGAGCAGGTCGCGGGCACCGACGCCGCGCTCCTTGCCCCAGGCGCGGTAGGCAGCGAGGAGATCGCGGGCGCCGGCGGGCGTGAGCCACTCCGGCGCCATCGGCGCGCAGCGCCCGCACCTGCGTGAGCTGAGGCGCGGCCGCGAGGGCGACGGCGCGCAGCTCCGTGGAGGACGGCGGCGGCGTCAGCACCGCCGCCGCCAGGGCCGGCGCGTCGCCGTAGCGCACCAGCGACGGCTGGAAGGCGGCCGCGAGTGCGGCCGCCGCCTGCGGCGGCGTGCCCTCGGGCAGCCGCTCCGCGAAGCGGCGCTCGTGCTCCTGCGACGCGAGCGCCATGATCCGCTCGTGGTCCAGCCAGTCGAGCTTGGCGAGGTCGAACACGGCCGGGCTCGGCGAGAGCTGCTGGGGCGCGAACTCGCGCACCAGCCGGTCGAGGTCGAGCACCTCGTCCTCGCCGTGCGACCAGCCCAGCAGCGCCAGGTAGTTGACGATCGCCTCGGGCAGGTAGCCGAGCTCGCGGTAGTCCCCGACTGCCGTGGCGCCGTGGCGCTTGCTCAGCTTGCCGCCGTCCGAGCCGAGGACCATGGAGTGGTGGGCGAAGCGCGGCACCGGACCGCCCAGCGCCTCGAACAGGAGCTGCTGGCGGGCGCTGTTCGTGAGGTGGTCGTCGCCGCGGATCACGTGCGTGATCCCCATCGCGAGGTCGTCGACGACGGTCGCGAAGTTGTAGCCCGCAACGCCGTCCGAGCGCACGATGATGGGGTCGCTGAGCGCGTCCGCGCCGATCCTGACCGGCCCGCGGATCAGGTCGTCGACGACGACGTCCCCGGCGGGCACGCGGAAGCGCACGGCCGCCAGCTCCCCCGCGTCCAGCCGCCGCCGCACCTCCTCGGGCGCCAGCCCGAGGCAGCGGCGGTCGTAGCGCGGCGTGCGCCCCGCCGCGAGCGCCTCGCGGCGAAGCTCCTCGAGGCGCGCCTCGGGGCAGAAGCAGCGGTAGGCGCGCCCGGCGTCGAGCAGCCCCGCGGCTGCGGCCCGGTAGCGCTCGAGACGCTCCCGCTGACGGTAGGGCCCGGAGGGACCACCGACGTCCGGGCCCTCGTCCCACGCGAGC
Organism: uncultured Thermoleophilia bacterium; assembly: GCA_963717965.1. Taxonomy (GTDB): domain Bacteria; phylum Actinomycetota; class Thermoleophilia; order UBA2241; family UBA2241; genus CAIXSE01. The sequence goes on from CAVQXS010000010.1 coordinate 476,423, forward strand.
CCCAGCCAGCGCAGATCGTCCATGATGCTCGCCTCGAGCGCCGGGTCCGACCGCACCGCGTCGGTGTCGTCGATGCGCAGGACGAAGCGGCCGCCCGTGTGGCGGGCGAAGAGGAAGTTGTAGAGGGCGGTGCGCGCCGAGCCGATGTGCAGCGTGCCGGTCGGGCTGGGCGCAAAGCGGACTCTCACTGTGGGGTCGAGGGTGATGATCGCTCCCCGAAGGTCGTCGTTTCCCCTGCAAACAGGTCGAGTCTATCACTGCGGGTTGGTATGCTTGCGGGCGTCACCCGGCGGGCCGGCCCGGCCCGCGCCGGCCATCGGAGGAGCGCGTGCCGCACGACCAGCGAGAGACTCCCTACCTGGACGCCGTCTTGCGCTACCGCGCCACCGGCTACACGCCCTTCCACACGCCCGGCCACAAGCTCGGCAAGGGCGCACCGGCCGGCCTGCGCGAGCTGCTCGGCGACGACCTGCCTCTCCGCCGACATCGCCATGGCCGGCGGCGTCGAGGACACGCGCGAGTCGACGCACCTCATCCGCCTCGCGGAAGATTACGCCGCCGAGGCCTGGGGCTCGGAGCGCGCCTGGTTCCTCGTGAACGGCTCCACCAGCGGGATCCACGCGCTCGTGCTCACGCTCTGCGCGCCGGGCGACACCGTGATCGTGCCGCGCAACGCGCACAAATCGATGCTCGCCGGGCTCATCTTCTCCGGCGCCATGCCGCTCTACATGGAGCCGGCCATCGACCCCCTGTGGGGCATCCCGCTCAACGTGCGCGCCGCCGACGCGCTCGCGGCGCTCGACCGGGCGCCGGACGCGCGCGCCCTCTTCGTGACCTCGCCGACCTACAACGGCCTCGGCGCCGACCTCGCGGCGATCGCGGGCCTGGCCCACGACGCCGGCATCCCGTTCGTGACCGACCAGGCCTGGGGCCCGCACCTGCGCTTCTGCCCGGAGCTGCCGGTCGACGCCATGACCGCGGGCGCCGACGCGGCCGTCGTGAGCACGCACAAGCTCATCAGCGGCGTCACGCAGTCGTCGGTGCTCATGGCGAGGGGCGAGCGCCTCAACCTCGCCCGTCTGGACGGGATGGTGCAGCTCACGCAGAGCACGAGCCCGCAGGTGCTCATGTACGCGAGCATCGACGCGGCGCGCCAGCAGATGGCGGTGCACGGCACCGACCTCTGGCGCGGGGCGATCGAGCTCGCCGAGTGGGCGCGAGGCAAGATCGCCGGGCTCGCCGGGCTGCGCTGCCTCGGGGCGGAGCTGCTCGGCCGCGACGGCGTGGCCGAGTTCGACCCCACGCGGCTGACGATCTCGGCCTGCGCGCTCGGTCTCTCCGGGTTCGCGCTCGAGACGGTGCTGCGCGACGACTATCGCATCGCCGTCGAGGCGGCGGACCCCCTGAACATCGTGCTCAACGTGACCTACGGCGACAGACGCGAGGACGTCGAGCTGCTCGTGGGGGCGCTGCGCGACCTGGCGGCGCGGTACAGGGACGGGGCCGGCGAGGGCGGCTCCGCGGCTTGCTCCGGCCTCCTCGCCCACACGCCGCGCTTCACGCGCCAGGCGCTCTCGCCGCGGGACGCATTCTTCGCGCCGGCCGTCGCCCTGCCGCTCGCCGCGTGCGCCGGCCGTGTGAGCGCCGAGATGGTGACGCCGTACCCGCCGGGCATCCCGGTGCTGGGTCCCGGCGAGGAGATCTCCGCGGAGATCGTCGCCTACCTCGAAGAGGCGGCCGCCACCGGGCTCAAGGTGCACGGCCCCGAGGATCGGGCGCTCAGCACCCTGCGCGTCATCGTCTGAAGCCGCCGGGGCGTGGCGCTCCGGTGAGACGCGCTACTCCGGCTTCTTGATCCCCAGCGAGGTCGCGGTGAACAGCGGGTCGAAGGTCAGGCCCTTCTCCTCGATCTGCTCCCGGCCGCCCTCTTCGCGGTCGACCACGCACAGCAGCGCGCCGACCTCGAGACCGGCCTCGCGCAGCTTGTCGGCGGCCATGAGCGCGGCACCGCCGGAGGTGACGACGTCCTCGATCATGACGACCTTCTGCCCGGGCTCGACCTTGCCCTCCATCGCCTTGTCGGTGCCGTAGCCCTTGGCGCCCTTGCGCACGATCACGAAGGGCTTGCCGCTGGCGAGCGAGACGGCGGCGACGATGGCGACCGCGCCGAGCTCGGGGCCGGCGAGCAGGTCGAAGGGCTCGTAGGCCGGCAGCTTGGCGGCGAGGCCGGCGGCGATGTCGCGCAGCAGGTCCGGCCGCGTCGAGAACAGGTACTTGTCGAGGTAGAACTTGCTGCGCCGGCCCGAGCGAAGGAGGAAGTCCCCTTCCAGATAGCTGGCGTCGAGCAGGCGTTGGCCGAGATCGCTGAGCGGTGCCCCTCCGGTGCCCCGCTCGATGGCCCGACTACGGTGGCATCACGGGACCCCCTTCGATCGTGGTCTGTCAGGTGCCGCCGATGGCCATGCCGTCGATGACCACGGAGGGCGTGAGCACGCTGCCGCCGGGCACCCAGCGGGCGTCGTCGCCGAGCGCGCGGATGGCGGTCAGCATGCCGACGATGTCGCCCGCCAGCGTGACCTCGCGCACCGGCGTCGTGAACTCCCCGTCCTCGATCAGCACGCCGCTGATGCCCACGGAGAACTCGCCTGAGATGGGGTTGGCGCCGGAGTGGATGCCGACCGCGTCGGTGACGAGGACGCCGCGCTCCATGCCCGCGACGATCTCCGGGAGCGGCGTCGCCGGTCCGGTGACGACGAGGTTGGTGGGCCGCACGCCGGGCAGGCCCGAATAGCCGCCGCGCAGGCCGTTGCCGGTGCTGGCGCGGCCGGCCTTGCGGGCGGTGTACGTGTCGTAGAGGAAGCCCTGGAGCACGCCGCCGGCGATGAGGGGCGTGCGCCCCGAGGGCACGCCCTCGCCGTCGAACGGGGCGCTCTCGAGGCCGTCCTCGAGCGTGCCGTCGTCGACGAGCTCGAGCAGCTCTCCGGCGATGCGCTCGCCCTCGCGGCCGGCGAACAGCGAGCGGTTCTTCTGCACGGCGTCGGCGGTGAGCGCGGAGCTGAGCACGCCGAAGAAGGCGGCGGAGACGAACGGGTCGAGGATGACCGGCGCCTTCATGGAGGGGCACTTGCGGGCGCCGAGCAGCCGCGTGGCGCGCGCGGTGGCCTCCGTGCCCACAGCGGCCGGATCGAGCTCCTCGAGCGCGCGCCCGACGCTGTAGGAGTAGCCGGTCTCGACCTGGCCGTCCTCCTCGGCGAGCACGTAGGCGAAGGCGTAGCACTGGCCGGCACGGTAGTTGCCGCGCACGCCGGCCGTGCTGGCGATGAAGACCTCGCCGTCGCCGTCGACGTACATCGTGTCTTCGACGGTCTTGACGCGCGGGTCGGCGGCGAGGGCCGTCGCCTCGACCTCGAGGGCGACGGCGATGCGCCGCGCGTCCGTCGCCGCCTCGAGGCGCGGGTCGAACGGGTGCACGTCGGCCGGCTCGCCCGCCGGGACGGGCAGCGCGGCGTACTCGTCCGGGTCGCTCACGGCGGCGTTGTCGATGGCGCGCTGGACGAGGTCGTCGAGCGCGCCGTCGCCGAGGTCCGAGGTGTAGGCGTGGCCCACGGCCCCGCCCGAGAACACGCGCACGCCCACGCCGCGGCGCTGCGCGGCGGTGAGCTGCTCGACCTCCTGCCGATACACCTTGATGCGGTGCGACGTGGAGCGCTCGCCGTAGACCTCCACGTCCCGGGCGCCGCGGGCCGCGGCGCGCTCGAGCACGGCGTCGAGGATCTCGAACATCAGCCCGTGCCCCCCACCGTCATCTCGGCGATGCGCAGCGTCGCCTGACCGGTGCCGACCGGCACGCCCTGGCCGTCCTTGCCGCAGATGCCGGTCTTCACGTCGAAGTCGCCGGCGATCATGTCGATCTTCATGAGGATGTCGATGCCGTTGCCGACGAGGGTGGCCCCGCGCAGGGCGTCGTGACCCTGCCGTCCTCGATCAGGTAGCCCTCGGCGACGCCGAAGACGAAGTTGCCGCTGGCCGGCTCGACCTGCCCGCCGGCCAGGCTCTTGGCGTAGAAGCCCTTCGCCGTCGCCGCGATGATGTCCTCGGGGCTGGCGTCGCCGGGCGCGATGTACGTGGTCGTCATGCGCGGGATGGGCACGTGGCGGAACGACTGGCGCCGCCCGTTCCCCGTGGGGGCGGCGCCGGCCTCGCGCGCCCGCAGCCGGTCGTACAGGTAGCCGGTGAGCCGGCCATCCTCGATGACCATCGTCTTCTGCGTGGGGATGCCCTCGTCGTCGAAGGCCTGTGAGCCCCAGCCGTTGGTGATGGAGCCCTCGTCGTAGGCGCTCACGATCGGCGCCGCTACCACCTCGCCGAGCTTGCCCTCGTAGATGCTCGCGCCCTTCGCGATCGCGTCGGCCTCGAGCCCGTGGCCGCAGGCCTCGTGGAAGAGGGTACCGCCGAAGCCGTTGGCGAGCACGACGGGCATGGCGCCGACCGGCGCCGGCCTGGAGTCGAGCATGGTCTGCGCCTTCTCGGCGGCGGTCCGGGCGACCCTGCGGGCGATCGCCTCGTCGACGAGCTCGAAGCCCGCGCTGCCGCCCACCGTCTCGTGGCCCGTCTGGATGACGTCGCCGCGGCGGGCCACCACCTGGGCGGTGAAGCGCGTCCGCGTGCGGTCGTCGAACACGAGCTCGCCCAGCGAGTTGGCGATGAGCACGCGCTGGCGCGTGTCGCCGTAGCCGGCGATCACCTGCACGATCTCCTGCGACGCCGAGCGGGCGGCCTCGTTGCCGGCGCGCACCAGCTCGGCCTTGCGCGCGATGGCGACGCCGCCGGGCGGCGTGAGCACGGGGTTCTTGCCGGCGTCGGCGCGGACCGCCCCGAGGTCGACGACCGCGGGGCCGCGCGCGCCGGCACTCACCGCGGCGGCGACGGCGTCGGCCGCGGCGGTCAGCCCGGCCTCGTCGACGGCGTCGCTGTAGGCGTAGTAGGTGCGCTCCCCCGAGAGGAGGCGGACGGCGGCGCCGACCTCCCGGCCGCCGCTCGTCTGCTCGATGCGCCCGTCCTCGAGGCGAAGCCCGAGGCTCTCACGGTCCTCGACGAAGACCTCGGCGAAGTCGCCGCCCCGGCGCAGCGCCCTCTCGATGGTCGCTTGCAGCAGGCCGGCGTCGAACGACGCGACGTCCATCAGGCGACTCCGGTCAGCAGGTCGCGGACGCCGGCGGCCAGCGTCTCGAGCTCGACAGTGGAAGGATCGAACAGGTCCAGCGTGCGGACGGCGCCGTCCCGCGCGCCGAGCTGCACGAGCAGGTCCGCCGGAGCGGAGGTTCGCCGGTGCCACCACACGAGACCGGCGACGGCGCCCGCGGCGGCGACCAGGACGACGGTACGGGCCTTCACTGCGCACCGTCCTCGCCGGCGAAGGCGTCGCCGAGGCAGGTGCGCAGGTCGAAGAGCAGGAGGGACACGGCGGGCCGCGGACCGGTGACCGCCACGGCGCGGTGGCCGTGCGCGCTCACGATCGCGACGGCGCCGCCGTCCACGGGGACGACGAGGTGCTCGAGAGCGGCGTCGCCGAGCTGTCCGGCGCGGCGGCCGGCGGCGTCCCAGAGCCGCTCGATGGCCGCGACGACGGCGGTCCCGGCGGCGCCGGGTCCCGACGCCACGAGGGCGCCGGTGTCCTCGACGACCACCACCGACCTGATGTCGGTCGAGACGTCGAGCAGATCGTGGATGGCTTCGTCGATGGTCAAGCGATCCTCCGTGCCGTGCAGGTGCGCCCGTACAGTATCACCGGGCGGGGCGGTTCTCTCACCCGTCGCCGGACGCGAACGAGCAGAGCAGCTCACAGCGCTCGTCACCGCAGCTGATGCGGCAGTCGCCGGAATCGATGCGCAGGCGTCCGAGCCCGGCGGTGGCGACCTCCAGGATCCCCTCGAGGAAGGCGCGGTGCATCGCGCAGACGAGGTCGGGATCGGCGCCGGAGAGCTCGCGGAAGCTGCAGTTGTTGACGACGATGCTGAGCCCGCCGTTACGCCACGCCACCTCGGGGAGCAGGCCCTGCTCCTCCGCGATCGTCGCGACGAGGCTCGCGGCGGCGGCCCGGTCGCGCGGGGCCTCGGTGTCGCCGGCGAGCGCCCGGCGCCCCTCGGCGGCCCCGGCCTCCCGGCAGACGCGCAGCGCGTCGTCGCGCGTGCCGCCCGCGGCGAGCGCGTCGAGGGCGAGGCGCGACAGCAGCTCGTAGCGACGCGGCGGGAACCCGAAGGTGACGACCAGGTCGCTCAGGCGGTACAGCTTCGCCGGCCGCCCGCCACCCGCGGCGCGACGGAACCCGGTGGTGAGGAAGCCCGCCTGTTCGAGCTTCGCGAGGTGCATGCGGGCGACGTTCGGATGGAGGTCGAACGCAGCGGCCACGTCCGCGACGGTGACGTCCTCACCCGGCTGTTCGGCGATCCATCGGTAGATGTGGTAGCGGGTATCGTCGGCAAGGACGGCCGACAGCTCGTGATCGCGGTCCACGCACCTTCCCCTCTGCTGGAGACATCGGCCCGATAGTATCGTCAGGCCCATCTCCTGTAAACACGGTGCGTGTAGTGCGAAACCCCCTCAGCGCTCGATGACGTACGCCGACGTGATCGGCAGCGCCGGCCGCAGCGTCGCCTCCACGGAGCAGTAGCGCTGCTCGGAGAGCTCGATGGCGCGCTCCACCTTACGCTCGTCCAGGTCGCCCTTGAGGTGGTAGACGACCTCGAGCGACGTGTAACGCCTGGGGTGCTCCTCGGCCCGCTCCCCGCTCACCTCCACGCTGAACGCCTCCAGCGGCTGGCGCATCTTGGCGAGGATCGAGGCCACGTCCATGGCCGTGCAGCCCGCCAGCGCCGTCGCCAGCAGCTCCATCGGCGTGACCCCGTTCCCGGGCTCGTCGAGGGCCGACGCGAGGTCCACGCTCCCGTGCGCCGTCGCCGCCCCGAAGAGCAGCCCCTCCTTCTTCCAGGTCACGGTCACCGGTTTGCTTCTCGCCATCTCCTCATCACCCCGCCCCGCGGACCCGCGTCCGCCGTCGCCTGCGGTCACCACTCAGGTATACCGTGCGCTAAACTCCTCTGCGGCAGCGCCCCGGCGACCGCAGCGCACGACAGGAGACTCATGACCACCCTGCAGGCCATCATCCTCGGCATCGTCCAGGGGCTCACCGAGTTCCTCCCCATCTCGAGCTCGGGTCACCTGCTGCTGGTGCCGTGGCTGTTCAACTGGCACTTCCTGCTCGAGAACCCCGCCCTGAACAAGACGTTCGACGTCGCCCTGCATCTGGGCACGTTCGTCGCCGTCGTCCTGTACTTCTGGCGGGAGATCGGGCGGCTCATCGGCGCCTGGGTGCGCAGCATCTCCAGGCGCAGCCTCGCCGACCCCGAGGCCCGTCTCGCCTGGCTCCTCATCGTGAGCACCATCCCCGCGGCGATCGTCGGCGTGCTGCTCGAGGACTTCATCACCAACACGCTCGGCAAGCCGTGGATGATCGGCGTCGCGATGATCGTCTTCGCCGGCTTCATGTACCTGATCGACCACGCCGCGAAGCTCGACCGGGACCTCGAGGCCCTCAGCTGGGTCGATGCCCTCCTCATCGGCGTCGCCCAGGCTCTGGCCCTCCTCCCCGGCGTCTCGCGCTCCGGCATCACGATGATGACCGGCCTCCTCCTGCGCCTCGACCGCGAGTCGGCGGCCCGGTACTCCTTCCTGATGAGCATCCCGGTGATCGGCGGCGCCGCCGCCTTCAAGGGTCTCGAGATCGCCAGGGACGGCCTGCCGGCGGGCACGGCCGTGCCGTTCGCCGCCGGCATGGTCTCGGCCGCGATCAGCGGCATCGCCGCCATCTGGTTCGTGCTCGCCTACCTCAAGCGCCACAACTTCAACCTCTTCGTCATCTACCGGATCGCGGTGGGCGCCGGCGTCCTCATCCTCGTCGTCACCGGCGTGCGCTCGGGCATGGGCATCTGACTCGTATAGAATCCAGGGCCCAACGGCCTACGGCCAAGCGACCAGGAGTCACCGGTGCGCGACCTCTCCCGCGGCGACCGCGGCAAAGAAGTCCTCGACGTCCAGACCCGCCTGCGCGGGCGCGGCTTCGAGCTGGGCAGCGAAGGCGTGGACGGCTTCTTCGGACCGCACACGGAGAGCGCCGTCCTCTCGTTCCAGCAGGAGCGCGGCCTGCTCGCCGACGGGCGGGTCGGCGCCAACACGTGGCGCGAGCTCGTCGAGGCCGGCTACACGCTCGGCGACCGCCTGCTGTACCTGCGCGAGCCGCCGTTCCGCGGCGACGACGTGCTCCAGCTCCAGGTCAAGCTGAACCTGCTCGGCTTCAACGCCGGCGCCGAGCGCGGGGTGCACGACGACGACGTCGAGCGCGCCGTCCTGGACTTCCAGCGCAACGCGGGGGCCCCAGCCGACGGGATCGTCGGCGAGAGCACGATCAAGAAGCTCGAGGCCGTGCGCAAGGCCGAGTCCGGCCGCGAGGGCAAGAAGATCCCCGAGCGCGACCGGGGCTTCGTCGCCGCGCGCAGCCTCACCGGGCAGTCCTTCACCGTCGACCCGGGCCACGGCGGCAGCGACACCGGCTGGGTGTCGCCGGGCGGGCTCGTCGAGAAGGACTTCACGCTCGCCCTCGGCCTCAGGCTGGCGGAGCTGCTCCGCGCCGAGGGCTGTCGCGTGCGGCTCACCCGCGAGACGGACGAGCGCGTGCCGCTCTACGTGCGCGCCGACGCGGCGAACGCCGCCGGGTCGGCGTACTTCGTCTCGCTGCACGGCAACGCCGACGCGTCGCCGGCGGCCCGCGGCGGCGCCGGCTACTACTTCCAGCGCAGCCACTACTACTCCGAGCACGGACGCCGCCTCGCCGGCTACATCGGCGCCCGCATGGCGGCCGCCGGCGTGCCCTGGCTGGGCGGCTTCGGGCGCAACTACGGTGTGCTGCGCGAGACCCGCGGCATCGCCCTCATGGTCGAGCCGCTGTTCCTCACCTGCCCCGACGACGTGGCGCTGGCGCGGCGGCCGGAGCACCTCGAGAAGCTGGCGCGCGCGCTGGTCGGCGGTTTCGCCGACTACCTCGCGCGCGCGCCCCTGGAGGGAGAGGCGCCGTGACGCCGGACGAGGCCGACCTGCTGCGGATCCGCCTGACCACGACGCAGGCGCAGCGCCTGCGGGAGCTCGGCGCCGACCCGCTCGTGCTCGACGAACTGTTCGAGGAGGCCGCGGCGCGCGACGCCGCCTTCAAGCGGCTCGAGGGCGAACTCGTGCGCGACGGCCGGCGGCACCTCAAGGAGCTCCGCGCCGGCAGGCGCGCGCCGCAGCTGGTCGAGCTCGAGGGCGAGCTCAGCGGCGCGCTCACCGCGGCAGGCTTCGTGCGCGTCGTGACGCCCCTGATCATCGCCTCGGACGCGCTGCACAAGATGGGCATCGAGCACGGCCACCCGCTGCGCGGGCAGGTGTTCTGGCTGGAGGACGGCCGCTGCCTGCGGCCGATGCTCGCGCCCAACCTCTACACCCTGATGCGGCGGATGGACAGGATCTGGACCAAGCCGTTCGGGATCTTCGAGATCGGACCGTGCTTCCGCCGCGACAGCAAAGGCGCCAGCCACCTCAACGAGTTCACGATGCTGAACCTCGTGGAGCTCGGCCGGCCGGAGGACGAGGGCCGAGCGAGGCTCGAGGAGCTGGCCGGCCTCGTGATGAACGCCGCCGGCATCGCGAGCTACGAGCTCGAGGTGACCGAGTCCGAGGTCTACGGCGAGATGATCGACGTGCTGGTCGGAGGGGCCGAGGTCTGCTCCGCCGGGCTCGGCCCCCACCCGCTCGACGGCAACTGGGGCATCGTCGACCCGTGGGTCGGCCTCGGCTTCGGCCTCGAGCGGCTCATCATGACCCGCGAGGGCTACCCGAACATCGAGCGCGCCGGCCGCAGCCTCAGTTACGTCGACGGCGTGCGGCTGACGATCTGACGTCGCGGCGCGAGCCGCGCGGGAGGCGGGGCGCGCGCCGCCGGTGGGACGACCGGGCGGGCGCCGGAGACCCACGTCTCAGGCTCGAGCGGCCTTCGCCACCCACTTGACGTCCGTCCACGCCGAGCCGTCGGGCTCGGCCACGTGGGCGAGGAGGCGCCGCACCTCGGCGGCGGCGGCTCCCGTGCACCCGGTCGCGGACAGCCAGTCGTCCATGTCGTGATGCCGCGGGAACCGCGCCTCGTCCAGCACCCGCAGGCCGGCGGCCGCGAGCATGCCGGCGAACTCGTCGCGGGTGTAGTGCGAGACGTGCGTGGCGTCGCGCAGCTTCTCGGCCTGCTGCACGAGCTCGTCGACGAAGAGCGTGTCCTCGAGCACGACCAGCCGCCGCGTGACGCGCGCCATCTCGCCGATCGCCCGGGCCGGTCGGTGAAGTGGTGCGCCGCGACGCGGCAGACGACGACGTCGTAGGAGCCGTCCGCGAACGGCAGTTCCTCGGCCGGGCACACGACGTCGGGCCGCATGCCGGCGGCGGCGTCGCAGCTCGTGACGGCGCAGCCGAGCTCGCGCAGACGGCGCGCCACGTGGCCGCCGCCGGTGGCCACGTCCAGCGCCGTGACGCCGGGACCCGGCTCGCACCAGGCGACGACCTGGTCCAGATCGTCACCCACCGCGTGCGACCGGCTATCCCGGTAGTGCTCGAACCGCTCGTCCCATTCGTTCATGCCGCCATGGTACCTCGCCGGCGGGGGGCATGAGGGCGGGGCGGACGAGGGCGGGCGCGCACGGGCGGGGGCGCGCACGGGACGCACGGGCGACGGCGTACGCGCGAGGGGCGGGCCACCGGCCCGCCCCTCGGGACTTCGCGCTTCTCTGCCGGACTGCCTTACTTCCCCAGCAGCGCGTCGATCTTCTTGACGCCGTCGTTGGCGTCCTCGGCGTAGGCGTCGGCGCCGATCTGGTCGGCCCAGCGCTGCGTGCAGGGGGCGCCGCCGACGACGGTCTTGAAGGGCAGGCCCTCGTCGCTTGCACGCGCTTGATCACCTTCTTCTGCTCCTCCATCGTCGTGGTCAGCAGGGCGCTCATGCCGATGACGTCGGCGGAGAGCTCCTTGGCGCGTTCGATGAAGCTGTCGGCGGAGACGTCGCGGCCGAGGTCGGTGACCTCGTAGCCGTTGGCCTTCAGGTAGGCGATCACGATCGCCTTGCCGATGTCGTGCACGTCGCCCTGGACGGTGCCGATCACCATCACGCCCTTGGCCTCGGCGGCCGCGCCCTCGAGGGCGGCGTTGGTGACCTCGGTGGCGCCGGCCATGGCGTCGGCGCTCATCATCAGCTCGGGGAGGAAGACCTCGCCGCTCTCGAACAGCTCGCCGACCTCCTGGATGCCCTTGACGAAGCCGTTCTGCATGATGTCGGCGGGGGCGAGCCCTGCGTCGAGGGCGCGCTGGGCGACCTCCTCGGCCGCCGCCCTGTCGGCGCTGACGATGCTCTCGGCTGCTTCTGCGTAGATGTCTGCCATGACCTTGGACTCCTCCCGACTTTGCTCACAACTGTTTCCGCGCAACTAGGTATGGCGGGTGCGGATGAAACCGGGCGACGACGCCGCAAGCCGGAGGAGTGAACGAGCCGGACCGCAACCGGCCGGACGCTCCCCGGGACGCCCTCCTTCCGCACGTGCGGGGAGTATATCAGCCGCTTGAACCGCGGGCCACAAGCCCGCGGGCGCGGCGGGCGAACCAGGGCGCGCCGCCCGGCGGCCCATGCTAGCATCGCGTCCGTGAGGTACCACGGCGCCGTCATCCGCCCCCCAAGCGAGGCCGACAGCCTGATCGTGCAGGTCACGTACGGCTGCTCCAACGACACCTGCGACTTCTGCGGGACCTACCTGGACAAACCGTTCGCGGTGCGCCCCTTCGACGAGGTCGTCGAAGACGTCACGGGGCTGCCCGTCAGCGTGCGCCAGCGCGTGAGGCGGGTCTTCCTCGCCGACGGCGACGCGATGGCGCTCAGCCCGCGCAAGCTCGACGCGATCCTCGACCTCCTGCACCGCGCGCTGCCCGACCTCGAACGGGTGAGCAGCTACGCCAACGCCCGTAACCTGCTCGCGAAGTCGACGCCGGAGCTGGCGGCGCTGCGCGAGCGCGGCATCGAGCTTCTCTACCTCGGCCTCGAGTCGGGCGACGACGAGACGCTCGCCGTCGTCCACAAGGGCATGACGGTGGCCGAGCAGATCGAGGGATGCCGGAGGGCGTCGGACGCCGGCGTGCAGCTCTCGGTCACGGCGATCCTCGGGCTCGCCGGCCGCGAGCGCTCGCTCGTGCACGCCGCGGCCACCGGCGAGGCCCTCTCGGCGATCGACCCCGAGTACATCGGGCTCCTCACGCTGATGCTGACGCCGGGGACGGCTATGGAGCGCAAGGTCGCCACCGGCGAGGTCGTGCTGCCGGACTCCATCGGGATGTTGCGCGAGCTGCGCGAGATCGTCGCCCACCTCGACGTCACGGACTGCCTGTTCCGCTGCAACCACGCCTCGAACTACCTGCCGATCGGGGGCCGCCTGCCCGGCGACAGGGCGGCCATCCTCGCACAGCTGGACAACGTGCTGGGCGCGCCCGAGTCGGTGCAGTTGCGGCCGGAGAGCTGGCGCCTGCTCTAGCTTCAGAGGTCGCGCAGGTGCGACCCGTAGCCGCGCTTGAAGTGGGTCGACGCGTACTTCTGCAGCTTCCACTCGGGGATGCGGCACTGCGGGCACGCCTCGGCGTACCACTTGTTGCGCAGCCAGCGGGCGGCGCGGCTCGTCTTGGAGTCGTGCACGACCATGTGCTTGTCGCAGTGCGTCACGACGACCGCATACGAGCCGCGCTCTTCGAACTGCTTGACGCCGTGGAGGATGCCGCGCCGCGACGGCCACAGCTTCACCTTCTCGACGAGGCGAAAGAGCGGGACCTGCTTACGGTAGTAGCGCGCCTTGTTGGGGTCGGTCGGCATCGGGGCGCACAGTCTACCACGGCGTGCAGGAGCGCCCGGCGCGCGCGTCGAAGGTTCGTTCCCAGACCCACACCGATTCGAGGTGCTCGATGACTCGTCGCGCCGTGGCCGGCTTTGGCCGCCTGCTCCCGCTCCTGCTGATCGCCGCGGCGGTGCTCATCGTGGTCGGCGCCGCCCTGCTCGCCGCCTGCGGCGGCTCGTCCGGCGGCGCCTCACCGACGCCCACCATCCCGGTCACGGTGACCGAGAGTCCCACGGCCTCGTCGGCTTCGCCGTCTCCCTCAGCCTCAGCCTCCGCGGCGCAGACCGTCGTCCGCCTCTACTTCCTGCGCGGCGAGAAGCTCGGCGTCGCCGAGCGCCGGGTGGCGCGCACGACCATGCCCGCCACGGCGGCGATGAAGGCGCTGCTCGCCGGCCCCACCGGGACCGAGAAGGCCGCGGGACTGGGGACCACCATCCCCGCAGGGACGCGCCTCCTCGGCCTCACGATCGAGGGGACGACCGCCACGGTCGACCTCTCCGCGGAGTACGCCTCCGGCGGCGGGAGCCTCTCGATGATGGCGCGGGTCGCGGAGGTCGTGTACACGCTGACCCAGTTCACCACGGTGCGGTCCGTCGAGTTCCTCCTCGAGGGAAAGCCCGTCGAGGCGCTGGGCGGCGAGGGGATCGCGCTGGGCGACGCCCAGCGACGCGCCGACTGGCGCCGCTTCGAGCCCGCCATCTTCGTCGAGTCGCCGGGCGTCGGCGCGGTGGTCTCGAGCCCGTTCACGCTGCTCGGCACGGCGAGCGTCTTCGAAGGCGCGTTCATCGCGCGGCTCGTCGACTCCTCCGGCCGCCGCATCGTGAAGAGGCCCGTGCAGGCGTCGCGCGGCGCGCCCGGCCGCGGACGCTTCGCCGAGCAGATCGCCTACTCCACCTCGGCGACGCGGGGCGTCCTCATCGTCTACGACCAGTCAATGGAAGACGGCTCGCGTCTCGACGAGGTGCGCATCCCCGTGACCTTCGCCACGGACTGACGCGGCCTACTCGACGGCGCGACGCCGCTGCACCAGGGGCACCACGTACCACACGATCACGACCCACGCCGCGATCAGGGCGAGGAAGGCGAAGAGGACCTGCGCGCCCGGCAGGACGACGCGGATCTCGTTGTGCAGCTCGATGAGCTCGCGGTCGACGCGCTCCTTGCTGTCCTCGGTCACGGCTACCCCAGCGAGGAAACGTCTGGCGGGGAGTGCGGGAGTCACACCCGCCTGCGTGGGTTTAGAGCCCACGCTGATCCTTCCGATCGACCCCCCGCGCCCCGCGATTGTACATCCTCCACGTCGGGGCGCCGCGACCGGCGCCCCGCGAACGGCGCGGCGCGCGCCGCCGTCAGAGCAGCGCGCGCGCCGCCATGACAGCGACGCCGATGGCCAGCGGCTCGTGGATGTGGCGTACGCCGAGGGCCTCCTGCGCCGCCGGCGTGAACGCCGACGGCAGGCCGGGCACGGCGGCGATCGTCTCCGGCCGCACGTCGGCGGCGTCGATGATGCCCGCCGCCGGCGACGCGTCGAAGACGAGGTCGCAGCGCTCGAGCCCGGCGGCGAGCTCGACCGGCTCCACCTTGAGGCCGACCTCCAGCGCCGCGGCGACGCGCTCCTCGTCGGGCTCCGCGACGAACACGATGGCCCCGCGGCTGACGAGCCGGCGGGCCGCAGCCCGGCCCACCGGACCAAGCCCGAGGAGCAGGACGCGGCGGTCGAGAAGCCCTCCCGCCGCGGCGTCTAGCGCCGTGACGTACCCGTCGGCGGTCGCGGGGTCGTCGTCGACGGAGCAGCCCCTGTTCACGTTGAGGGCGATGAAGCGATCGTCGTCGGCGAGGAACAGGACGGAGGCGCCGGCCGCCACCGCGGCCTGGATGCCGCGCACGTCCGGCTGCGCCGTCACCCAGGCGTCGCAACCGAGGTGCTCGAGGACGGCGACCACGCACTCAGGGAATCCGGGGATGAAGCCCTGACCCGCCGACATGGGCACGGCGGCGATGCGGGCGCCGTGGAGCTGCACGCAGCGCGCCTCGTCGGTGGCCGTCCGCAGGGCGCAGCCCCGCAGGCCGAACCCGGCCACCTCCCGCAGCCGCTCCTCGAACGCGCCCAGGTCACGCGTCAGCGTCGTGACGTCGGCCTCGGTCAGTCGTGTCATCGGTCCTCACTCTCTTCGGAGGAAGGCTCTCCCTCACCTACAGGCTGAAGGTTCTCGCACCGCGCCAGCTCGGTCACGACGGCTGCGGCCCGGTCGCGGGCCCGACTCACGCTCTCGGCCGCGACGATCAGCGTCGCCACCCACTCCCGGCGCCCGGGTGCGTAGTCGGTGAGCACCTCGTCCGCGCCGAAGAACCCGGGTACGAGCTGCAGCGGAGCTGCGCTCCCCATCACATGCTCGCCGCAGACCTCGAGCAAACCTTCGGCGGCGCGCACGTGCTGGTAGACGCAGGCGCGCCGCGGCGTGCGGTCCACCGCCTGCGGTGGCGCGCCGGCGAGGACCGTCTCGGCCAGGAGCTCGACGATGTTGAGCCCGCTCGACCAGTACACGGCCGTCGGCGTCTGGCTGGGGAGGCGGGCGTCGATCTCGAGCAGCTTGGGCGACGCGCCGCCGACCATCACCTCGACGTCCATGAGGCCGTTGAGGCCGAGGCCCTCGGCCACGCGCACGCTGACGGCGTCGAGGGCGTCGAGGACGCCGCCGGCGACGGCGGCGTCCCACTCGCAGGCGCCGCCGGGGCCGGCGGCCGCAGGCCCTCCGGCCCCGGCCTCGCCCACCGGCGCGACCACACGCTTGCAGTCGTGGCCCGCATCGAACTCGAGACCGGTGACCTGGAGGGGTACGGCGCGGCCCCCCCAGGCGAGCACCTCGAGAGAGAGCGAGGGCCCGGCCACGTACTCCTCGACCACCACGTCGTGCCCGCCGCGCTCGAGCGCACGGCGTGCCTCCTCAAGGCCGGCCGCGTCGGTCACGACCGCGACGCCCTCGCTCCCGCTGGCGCTGCTGGGCTTGACCACGGCGGGGAAGCCGCACGCCGGCCAGTCCCCGGGGCGGGGCACGCCGAGCGCGGCGAACAGGCGCCGCGACGCCAGCTTGGACGCCGTGACGCGGTAGGCATCGAGGTCGAACAGGAAGGGCACGCCCCAGGTGGGGACCCGCTCGGCGAGCCAGACCAGCGTGGACTCGTCCTCACAGGCCGGCAGCACCGCGTCGCAGGCGGTGACCAGACTCCGCGTGCGCGCCTCGTCGGCGGTGACGTCGGCGATGACGTGCGTATCAGCGAGGCCCGCCGCCGGAGGAGCGTCGCGGCGGTCGACGAGGACCGTCTCCCACCCGGCCTTGGCGGCGAGGTAGGCGGCCTCCGTTCCCTGCAGCTTGCCGCCGACGATCAGGAGGCGCACGCGCTCACCGCAGGGCGGCGCGCACCGCCGCCGTGCGCTCGCGATACTCGCCGACGCCGGCGGCGCGGAGCCCGAGCCGGCGCAGGTGCGGCAGGACGCCGTGCACGGTCCGGTAGCCCTCATCGATGTCGAGCTCCGCCTGGGAGACGCCGGCGAGGCCGACCGTCGGCGGCACGATCGACGTGACGACGTTGGCCCCGGCCTCGAGCCTGCGTTCGAGGCCGGCGATCCCGTCGACGTCGAGCGAGGCGGGGATGAAGCGCTCGGGCATGGCGAGGCGCATGGCGGCGATGGTGAGCAGCTCGTCGGCGTCGCCCGCGGGGTGCACGTCGGCGAGCGGCGTGCCCGCCTGCGGGACAAAGGTCATGACGCGCACCTGCTCGCAGCCGGCCGCCCGCATCTCCACGATGGAGCGGGCGCGGTCGGCGGACGAGTCGCCGATGCCGGTCAGCAGGCCGTCCTCGACGAGCAGCCCGGCGCGCCGGGCCGCGCTGCGCGCGGCGGTGCGCGCCTCGAACGGCTGCCCCACGCGGAGACGGTCGTAGAGCTCCCGCGTGTGCGTCTCCTGGTACAGCGCGTACCAGTCCGCCCCCGCCGCCCCGAGCTCCCGCAGGGCGGCCGCGGGAAGCACGCCGGGCGACACCATGACCGGCAGCCCGGTGCCGTCGGCGACCGCCGTCACGAGCTCGAGGAGCGCGGCGTGGCCGGGGTCGTCGTGGATGACCGGGTCCTCGCCCATCGTGAGGTCGAGGAGCACGACCCCGGAGGCGGCGAGGTCGCGGCAGATCGCCACTACCTCGGCGGTGGTCTTGCGGTAGCGGGGGCTCTCCTCGTTGTCCGCGCGGTAGAAACAGAAGGCGCACTCGTTGCGGCAGTACGTCGAGAAGTAGACGAACCCGTAGAGGAAGACCGCGTCGCCCGAGTGCCGCGCGCGCATCTCCCGCGCCGCCGCGAACACGAGCGGGGCCTCGTCGCCGGCGCGGAGCAGCGACTCGAGGCCGGCTTCGTCCGGGACGACGCCGCCGAGGATACGCGCGCAGAGGCTGCCGATCGAGGCGCCGGGGTGGTTCACGGGTCGTTCCTCCCGTTCACTGTGGCCGCTGGGGAGTACCGGACGGCGCCGGAGCGCCGCGTCCGGGAGTGTACAGAGGCCCCGGCCGGCCTGGCAAGCGCACCGGCGGCCTCATCGAAACTCGAGGACGTCCTCGATCGGAAGGCGTCCCGACGGCCGGGGAGGCGACGCCGGCCGGCCGATGGGCACCACCGCGACCAGGGTCGCCGCAGGCTCCGCGCCCAGCAGCTCCTCGATGGCCGGCGCAGCGAGGACCGGCGCCGTCATCCAGCAGGATCCGTAGCCCATGGCGTGCGCCGCCGTGCAGAGCAGCTGGACGGCGGCCCCGATGCTCTGGAGGTCCGGGCGCGCGCGGAGCCGATCGTGCTCCGCCGCCCGCACACCGTGCTCGTCCAACAGCCGGTCGGCGACCGAGCCGTAGGGCAGGACGAACACAGCCATCACGAGCGGCGCCTCGGCGAAGAAGGTCGCGTAGGCGCGGTACGCCTTCAGCTCCTTCTCCATGCCCTCGACCTCAGGCCAGGCGGCCATGTCGTCGACGGCGGCGTCCACCGCGTCCTTCATCGCCGCGCGCAGGCCCGGGTCCTCGACGGCGACGAAGCGCCACATCTGCGCGTTGCCCGCATTGGCCGCCCTCACGGCGAGGCCGACCATGGCGGCGACGTCCTCGCGCGGCACGGGATCCGGCGCGTAGCGGCGCACGCTCGCCCGGCCGTGCACGGCGTCGGCGAGCCCGGTCAGCTCCAGTCTGGATCTGTGGCCGCGCTCGTCCATACGCCCAGTGTACCAACGCGGGCGGGGCGGGCGCTCCTCGAGGAGCGCCCGCCCCGCCCGGACCTTGCGTCTGCGGCGAACGTCAACCGCCGGACATCGGCGGCACGACGCTCAGCTTGTCGCCGTCGGCGACCGGCGTGTCGAGGCCCTCGAAGGCGTTGATGTTGCGGCCGTTGATGAACACGCCGGCGAACATGCGCCCGTCCTCGCGGAAGATGCGGGCGCGCATCCGCGGCTCGGCGGCGATGGCCTCGTCGATCACCTGGCGCACGGTGGCGCCGTGGCACTCGACCTCCTTGCGCCCGTCGGGCGTGGTCATGCCCACCGGGAGTCTGAGGTAAGCGGCCGCCACAGCGCTTCAGGCCGGCGCCAGTTCCTTGTCCATCTTGTCGACCTTGAGGTCGACGGCGAGGACGTGGGGGTTCTGGCAGAAGGCGATGCACTGGGGCTCGCCGTCGCAGAGGTCGCACTTGAAGGCGACCTCCCTGTCGGGGTGTTCGTGGATGACGTTCGTCGGGCAGACGTCGTAGCACTCGCCGCAGTTGGTGCACAGGTCGTCGACGACGACCAGCACGTAGCCCGTGACGGTGTCGCCGACCTTCTCCTTGCCGGGGAACTCACCCTTGACGCGGACGGTGATCTCCTTGGTCACGATCGCGTCGTTGGGGCAGGCCTCCTGGCACTTGGCGCAGCCGGTCTGCAGGCAGGTGTGGCCCTTGGTCGCCCCCGTCGTGGGGTTGACTTCGCTGTAGAGGCGGGCGACCGACGGGCGGTAGGCGCCCTCATGCTGCGCGGAGCAGGCCAGCTCGCACATGTGGCAGCCGGTGCACTTCTTGCTCGAGATCATCACGTGAGGCATCGGTTCTCCTTCGCTTCGGCGTCGCGCCCGTTAGAGGCGCACGTCCACGCCGATCTCGGCGAGTTTGGCTTCGCTGGGTACGCCGTGCTCGTCCCACCCGCGGATCTGGTAGAACTCCTGCAGGGCCTTCTTGAACGTCTCGGTGCCGATGGCGCGGCCGGCGGAGGCGCCGGTGGTGTGGGCGCCCTCCTCCGCGTACAGCTTCTGCGGGATGTCGTCGGGCTCGACGCCCTCGCGCAGGTTGAACAGGCGGCCGAGGTTCCAGATGCGCTCGCCGATCTGGAACACCTCGTCCTCGCTGAACTCGCGCTTCCAGGCGTGCCTGAAGATCTGGGCGATCTGTTCGGGGGTGACGGCCCAGAAGTCGCACCAGATGCCGGCGAACTTCACGGCGCTGAAGTTCTCGCCGATCATGCCCTCGGCCGGGTTGCCCCAGACGACCTTCATGGCCTTGCCGTCGAGCGTGTCCGGCGGCAGCGTGCCCCCGACGATCTCGTCGGCGATCGGGTAGGTGCGCATGTGGCAGCCGCCGCGGTCCGACGTCGCGTAGCCGAGGCTCATGCCGAACGAGCCGCGCGGGTCGTAGCCCGGCAGCTCCATGTTCTTGACCTCCATGGCCAGCTCGGGGACGCCGTACTTGGCGGCGAGGGCGCGCGAGCCGAGCGCCAGCTCCGCGCCGATGCCCTCCTTGCCGGCGATGAGCCCGGGGGCGCCGAGGTAGCCGTCGACCTCGCCGAAGCGCAGGCCGAAGTCCTTGATGCCCTTCTCGGTGAGGTCCATCGCGAGACCCACGACGCTGCCGCTGCTGATGGTGTCGAGGCCGAGCTGGTCGCACAGCTCGTTGAACTTCATGAGCGCGGCGATGTCGCCGATGCCGCAGTTGGCGCCGCAGAGCGCGATGGTCTCGTACTCCGGACCCTCACCGGCGATGCCCTCGACCTCGTGGAACTGGCGGCACCCGATGGCGCACTGGTAGCAGGCGCGGTTCCTGGTGCGGATCTTGAGGAACGAGTCGGAGTTGATGTTCTCCATCAGCTCGAATGAGCCCGTGGACCAGTTGCGCGTGGGGATGACGCCGGCGTCGCTCATGATCTGGCCGAGGATGGGCGTGCCCTCCTCGTTGGCCCAGAGGTTGTCCTCGGTGAGCACGAACTCGCCGTGGATGCGGTAGAGGTCGTCGAGGAACGCCCTGGCGTCGCCGACGGTCACCGACCCGGTGCCGCGGATGGCGATGGCCTTGAGCTTCTTGTGGCCCCAGAGAGCGCCGTGACCGCCCCTCCCGGCCTTGTGGTACTGGTCGGTGGAGAGGCAGGCCCAGAGGATCTCGTTCTCGCCGGCCGGGCCGATGGAGAGCGTCTTGGCGCCGGGGTCGAAGTCCGTGCGGAGGGCCTCCTCGATCTCGGAGGTCTTGAGGCCCCAGTACTTGGGCTCCGCGGGGACGAACTCGACGACGTCGTCCTTGACGGTGACGACGACCGGCTGCGGCGACTCACCGGTGATGATGATCGCGTCGTAGCCGGCGAACTTCATCTCCGGGGCGAAGGAGCCGCCGACGTAGCTGTCGTTCAGGATGCCGGTCTGCGGGCTCTTGCAGCCCACCACGAGGCGCGACGCGGTGCTGACGTTGGTGCCCGCGAACGGACCCGGTCATGAGGATGACCGGGTTCTCGGGCGCCCACGGGTCGACCTTGGGCGGGACCTCGTGCCACATGTAGCGGAGCAGCAGGCCCTTGCCGCCGATGTACCGCTCGGCCCACTCCATGTTGAGCGGCTCGACGGTGGCGGCGCCCGCGCTCAGGTCGATCCTGAGTACTTTGCCCTGGTAGAAGTCCAATGCGTCCTCCTGACGACGTGCGACGAAACCGCCACCGTTCCGTGACCCGGCCGTCGTCACGGCGGCGAAGCTGGGGAACGTGGGAGTACAGGCCCCGCCATTCTAGCCAACCCCGCCCGGCGCGGCAACGCCCCGAAACGCGTCGCATGCAGGGCAAAACGGAGCCGATACGAGCGCGTCCTTGGCCATTCTGGCGGCCCGGAGGGCCCGGCGCGCCTCAATCCCGCCCCGGGGCCTCCGGCAGGTTCTTGATGTTCTCCGCCTGGAGCCACTTGCTGTAGTTGTCGCCCATGGCCTCCAGCAGCTCCTTCATGAAGCGCGCCGAGAGGTTCACGCGGCTCACGACGACGCCGTTCATCTCGCCGGGCTCCTCGCTCTCGTGGTCCAGGCGGACGAAGGTGATCGAGAACTCGTAGTCCGAGTGGCTGATGTTGGCGAAGTTGGCGTACACGCCGGCCATCATCTCGGGCGTGGCGTGCAGGTTGATGTGGCGGTCTTCTTCCTCCACGAGGGAGCCTCCTCTCGGGGCCGGAGCGCGCCGGACGCGGGAGCGTCCGCCGGCGGGCCGGACCTCAGCCGCCGATACGGGCGGCGATGGCGGCGGCCATGCCGGACGTGCCGGCCGAGCCGCCGAGGTCGTAGGTCACGTCCTTGCCCTCGGCGATCACGGCGGCGATGGCGTCTTCCATGCCCCGCGCCGCCGCCTCTTCGCCGAGGTGCTCGAGCAGCAGCACCCCGGAGCGCAGTATCGCCGTCGGGTTCACCTTGTCCAGGCCGGCATACTTGGGGGCGCTGCCGTGGACCGGCTCGAACACGGCGGCATGCTCACCGAAGTTGGCGCCGGGCGCGACGCCGAGGCCGCCGATCAGCCCGGCGCACAGGTCGCTGACGATGTCGCCGTAGAGGTTCGGCAGCACGAGCACGTCGTAGAGCTCGGGCTTCTGCACCAGCTGCATGCACATGTTGTCGACGATGCGGTCCTCGAACTCGATGTCCGGATAGGCCTCCGCGACCTCGCGGGCCACGGAGAGGAACAGCCCGTCGGTGCACTTCATGATGTTGGCCTTGTGCACGGCGGTGACCTTGCGGCGGCCGTGCCGGCGCGCGTAGTCGAAGGCGAAGCGCGCGATGCGCTCGCTGCCCTTGCGCGTGATGATCTTGATGCTCTCCGCGGCGTCCTCGCCGACCATGTGCTCGATCCCGGCGTAGAGGTCCTCGGTGTTCTCGCGCACGACGACGAGGTCGATATCCTCGAAGCGGCTGCGCACGCCCTTCATCGTCTTCGACGGGCGCAGGCAGGCGTACAGGTCGAGCTCCTTGCGCAGCGCCACGTTGACGCTGCGAAAGCCCTTGCCGACGGGCGTGGTGATCGGCCCCTTGATCGCCACCTTGGTGCGGCGGATGGAGTCGAGGACGTGCTGGGGCAATGGCGTGCCGCACTCCTCCATCACGCCGAGGCCGGCGTCGTGCACCTCCCAGACGATCGGGACGCCGGTCGCGGCGATGACCGTCTCGAGCGCGGCCGCCAGCTCCGGGCCGGTGCCGTCGCCCGGGATGAGGGTCACGGTGTAGGTCATGCCGGTCCTCCCGGCAGCGCGAAGCCGCCGTGCTTCTTGACGTGGGCGACGAGGCCGCCGTCGTTCAGGATGGTGACCATCACCGGGGGCAGCGGAACGAACGGGATCACCGCGCCGGTGGTGACGTCGCGGACCTCCCCGGCGGCCAGGTCGACCTGGAGCTCGTCCTGCTCGCCGATGCCCGAGGTGTCGCACTGCAGCACCGGCAGGCCGACGTTGATGGCGTTGCGGAAGAAGATGCGCGCGAAGCTCTGCGCCAGCACCGCGCCGACGCCGGCCAGCTTGATGATGCGCGGTGCGTGCTCGCGGCTCGAGCCGAGGCCGAAGTTGCGGCCGCCCACGACGAAGTCGCCTGGGCGCGACTCGCCGGCGAACTCGGGGCGCGCGTCCTCGAGCACGTGCTTGGCGAGCTCGGGCAGGTCGGTGCGCAGGTGGAACAGGCGGCCGGGCGCGATCTGGTCGGTGCTGATGTCGTCGCCGAAGAGCCACGCCCGGCCGCTCAGAAGCTCGTCACCCACGTGATCCTCCGGCGTCCTGCTCGATGGCATATGTGCGGTGCCGCTCCGCCGCCCCGCACGAAAGCCCGCCTTCGGTGGCTTTTCTGCGGCGGCCATTCACGTGACCCACTCCTCCTCGCGGATGGTCACCGAGTTCATCGCGAGTCCGGGCTCCCGCGCGCGCTGCGGATCGCGCTCGGGGATCGCCTCGACGACGTCCATGCCCTCGATCACGCGCCCGAAGACGGTGTGCTTGCCGTCGAGGTGCGGGGTGTCCCGGTACGTGATGAAGAACTGCGAGCCGTTGGTGCCCGGCCCGGCGTTGGCCATGGAGAGGATGCCGGGCCCGTCGTGCTTGAGCGCCGGGTGGAACTCGTCCTGGAACTTGTAGCCCGGGCCGCCGCTGCCGCTGCCCGTGGGGTCGCCGCCCTGGGCCATGAAGCCCTTGATGACGCGGTGGAAGGTCACGCCGTCGTAGTAGCCGTCCTGGGCGAGGAAGACGAAGTTGTTGACGGTGCGCGGCGCCTTGTCGGCGAAGAGCTCGATGACGACGTCGCCGTCGTCGGTGCTGATCGTCGCGATGTAGCGCTTGCTGGGGTCGATGACCATCGGCGGGGGTCCGCTGTACTGCTTGGTCACGGCGCCCTCCTTTCTAGAGAAGCTCGCGTGGATCGATGATCTCGCCGGCGACGGCCGAGGCGGCCGCGGTCGCCGGCGAGCCGAGGTAGATGGAGGCCTCAGGGTTGCCCATGCGGCCGTGGAAGTTGCGGTTGGCCGTGCTGAGGCAGACTTCGCCGTCGGCGAGGATGCCCTCGTGGATACCGACGCAGGCGCCGCAGCCGGGGTTGGTGACCACGGCGCCGGCCTCCCAGAAGACCTCGAGCAGGCCCTCGGCGGCCGCGGCGCGCACTGTCGCCTGCGAGGCCGGCGTGACGATGAGCCGCGTGCCCGGCGCGCGGTGGCGCCCGCGCAGGATGCGCGCCGCCGAGCTCAGGTCCTCGAGGCGCCCGTTGGTGCACGTGCCGATGAGCACCTGGTCGACCTTGGTGCCGGCCAGCTCCGCCGCCGGCGCCGTGTTGTCGACGGCGTGCGGCCGGGCGACCGTCGGCACGATGTCGCCGGCCTCGTAGGTGACGACCCGCTCGTAGGTGGCGCCGTGGTCGGCCGCGAGCGAGCGCCAGCCGCCCTCGCGGCCGTGCTTCGCAAGGTAGCTCCAGGTCGTCTGGTCGCTGGGCATGAGGCCGCACTTGGCGCCGGCCTCGACGGCCATGTTGCTGAGCGTGAAGCGGCCGGACATGGGCATCATGTCGATGCCCGGCCCGCCGAACTCCAGCGCCTTGTAGGTCGCGCCGTCGGCGCCGAGCGAGCCGATGAGCGTGAGCATCAGGTCCTTGGCCTCGACGCCGTCGCGGAACGCCCCCCTGACCTCGACGCGGATCGTCTCCGGGACGCGCAGCCACGTCTTGCCGCTGACCATGCCGACGGCGACGTCCGTGCTGCCCATGCCGGTCGCGAACGCGCCGAGGGCGCCGGCCATGCAGGTGTGCGAATCGGCGCCGATGACGAGGTCGCCGGGCCTGGCGAAGCTCTCGGCGACGCGCTGGTGGCAGACGCCCATCTCGACGTCGCTCAGCGTGGCGCCGGAGGACGCGCAGAAGGCCCGGATCGTCTTCTGCGCGTTGGCGAGCTCGCTGCGCGGCGCCGGCGCCGCGTGGTCGATGAAGAAGACGCAGGTCGGCGCCTTGACGGTCGCGGCGCCGAGCTCCTCGATCTGCAGGATGGCGAGTGGCCCGGTGCCGTCCTGGGCGATGGCGACGTCGACGTCGCAGACGACGATCTGGCCGGGGACCACCGCGTCCAGCCCGGCGTGCGCGGCGAGCAGCTTCTCGGCGAGCGTCGCCCGGCTCACGTCGCGGCTCCGGACGCCGGGACGGCCGCGCCCGGCTCGCCTGGCCCGTCCTCGTCCTTGCGGTTCCCCATCGGCACCGCGTCGCCGAGCCTCCCCAGGTAGTCCTGGTAGATGTACATGAGCTCCTTGTCGAAGAGCGCCCGCTTGAGCTCGACCGCCGTCTTGCGCACGAGCGCGAGCACGCCGTCGCAGTCGGCCTTGTCGAGCTCGAGGCCGAACTCCTGGAACTTGCGGTAGATGGTGCGCGAGCCGGAGTGCTTGCCGACGACGATCTGGCGCTCGAGGCCGACGTCCTCGGGGGCGAAGGCCTCGTAGTTGAGCGGGTTCTTGATGACGCCGTCGGCGTGGATGCCGCTCTCGTGGGCGAACACGTTGGTGCCGACGATGCTCTTCCACGCCGGGATCGTGCGCGCCGAGGCCGCGGCGACGTACTCGCTGAGCTCGCGGAAGCGGCTCGTGTCCAGGCCGACGTCCACCTTGCCGAGGTACTTGAGCGCCATGACGACCTCCTCGAGCGCCGCGTTGCCGGCGCGCTCCCCGAGGCCGTTGACCGTGGTGTTCACGTAGGTGGCGCCGGCCTTGATGCCGGCCAGCGCGTTGGCGGTCGCCATGCCGAAGTCGTCGTGCGTGTGCATCTCGATGTCGAGCCCGCCCTCCTTCTTGAGGAACGAGATCACGTTGTAGGTGTCGAACGGGTCGAGGATGCCGAGCGTGTCGCAGAAGCGGAGGCGATCGGCGCCCTCTTCCCTGGCCGCCTGGCCGAAGCGCAGCAGGAACTCGAGGTCGGAGCGCGAGGCGTCTTCCGCGTTCACCGAGACGTACAGGTTCTTGTCCTTGGCGAACGCCACGCACTCGCGGATCTGGTCCAGCACCCACTGGCGGCTCTTCTGCAGCTTGTGCTCGATGTGGATGTCGCTGGCCGACATGCTGATCGCCACGGCGTCGACGCCGCAGTCGATCGAGTGCCGCACGTCGTCCACGACGGCCCGGTTCCAGGCGAGGATCGAGGTGTCGAGGCCCAGGTCGACGATCTCCTTGATGGTCGCCTTCTCGTCGCCGCCCATCGCCGGGATGCCGACCTCGATCTGGTGCACGCCGACCTCGTCGAGCAGCTTGGCGATGCGGATCTTCTCGTGGTTGCTGAACACGACGCCGGCGGTCTGCTCGCCGTCGCGGAGCGTGGTGTCGTCGATGCGGACCGCCGGCTCGGCCGGCTTGGCCCTGGCGATGACGAAGCTGGACAGATCGCTGGTCATGTCACCTACCTCAGAGGACGGACGTGGTCACGGGCGCGGCCGGTCACGCGTCGAGGGCGCGCCGGAGCAGGTCGTTCACGACCTGCGGGTTGGCGCGCCCGCCGCTGGCCTTCATCACCTGGCCGACGAAGAAGCCGATCACCTGCTGCTTGCCGGCGCGGTACTGCTCACCTGGACCGGGTTGGCGGCCACGACGCCGGCGACGATGGCCTCGAGCTCCGAGGAGTCGCTGATCTGGCCGAGGCCGTGCTTCTCGACGATCGCCTCGGGCTCGGCGCGCTCCTCGACCATGCGCGTGAAGACTTCCTTGCCGGCGCTCGTGGAGACGGTGCCGTCCTCGACGAGCTTGACCAGCTTGGCGAGCCGCTCCGCGGTGACGTGGCCGTGGCCGGCCTCGAGGCCGGCGGCGTTGAGGTGGGCGAGGTACTCGCCCATGGTCCAGTTGGCCGCCGGCTTGGCGCCGGCCCCGGCGGCGACGACCTCCTCGTAGAACCCGGCGAGCGCGCCCGAGGAGCCCAGCACGGTGGCGTCGGCGCGCGAGAGGCCGTACTGCTCCACGAAGCGGTCGACGCGCGCCGCCGGCAGCTCCGGCTGCGTCGCGCGCAGCTCCGACGTCCACGCCGGGTCGATCTCGAGGGGCACGAGGTCGGGCTCGGGGAAGTAGCGGTAGTCGTGCGCCTCTTCCTTGCTGCGCAGCGGCGTGGTCGTGCCCGTGTCGGGGTCGAAGTGCAGCGTCTCCAGGTCGATCGTCCCGCCGGCCTCGAGGATCTCGACCTGGCGCGGGATCTCCGCGTCGAGCGCCTGCTGCAGGTAGCGGAAGCTGTTCATGTTCTTGAGCTCGGTGCGCGTGCCGAGCTCGTCGCCGCCCCGCGGACGAACGCTGACGTTGGCGTCCCAGCGGATCTGGCCTTCTTCCATGTTGCACTCGCTGACGCCGAGCTCGACGACCAGGTTGCGCAGCTGCTGGAGGAACTCGCGCGCCGCCTCCGGCGACGGGATGTCCGGCTCGGTCACGATCTCGATCAGCGGCGTGCCGCCGCGGTTGAAGTCGACCATCGAGTAGTCCGAGCCGGCGATGCGCCCGGCGTCTCCGCCGGCGTGGATGAGCTTCGCCGCGTCCTCCTCCATGTGCACGCGGTTGATG
The DNA here is from genome assembly GCA_963717965.1 of uncultured Thermoleophilia bacterium. Classification (GTDB taxonomy): domain Bacteria; phylum Actinomycetota; class Thermoleophilia; order UBA2241; family UBA2241; genus CAIXSE01. The sequence goes on from CAVQXS010000010.1 coordinate 503,740, forward strand.
CGGCAGCGGAGCCTCTCGCCGCCCACCCAGTACTCGAACCAGCCGCCGGTCGCGAGCGGCGCGTCGTACTGGCTGATCTGGTACGCCTTGGGCAGGTCCGGATAGAAGTAGTTCTTGCGGTGGAAGATGTTGCGCGGCTGCACCGTGCAGTTGAGCGCCAGGGCGATGCGCGCCGCGTACTCCACGGCGCGCCGGTTGACCACCGGGAGCGCGCCGGGGTGGGCGAGGCACACCGGGCAGGTGTGCAGGTTGGGGTCGTCGCCCTTGGTCACCGCGCAGCCGCAGAACATCTTGGTCTGGGTGTCGAGCTCGACGTGCATCTCGAGGCCGATCACCGGCTCCCAGGCGCGGAGCGGTGCGCCTCCGGTGCCCCGCTCGACGGCTCCCTCGCGACGGCTGTTCACTGCCGCACCTCCGCGGATGCAGCGCCGGCGTCGCGGAAGTCCGGCGCCGTCTCGAACCCGATCGCGCCCTCAAGCGCGTGCGCAGCCTCGAGCATGCGGTTCTCGCTGAACGCCGGCCCGATCAGCTGGAAGCCGACCGGCAGGCCGTCGCTGAGGCCGCAGGGGATGCTGATCGCCGGCAGGCCGGCGAGGTTCGCCGGGATGGTGCAGATGTCCGAGATGTACATGGCCAGCGGGTCGTCGGTGCGCGAGCCGGCCTTGAAGGCGACCGTCGGCGACGTCGGCGAGGCGATCAGGTCGACGCCGGCGAAGGCGCGGTCGAAGTCGCGGCGCACCATGGTGCGCACCTTCTGGGCGCGCCCGTAGTAGGCGTCGTAGTAGCCGGCCGACAGCGCGTAGGTGCCGATCATGATGCGACGCTTGACCTCGGGGCCGAACCCCTCGCCGCGCGTGCGCTCGTACAGGTCGAGCAGGTCGACCGGGTCGGCGCAGCGGTAGCCGTAGCGGACGCCGTCGAAGCGGGCGAGGTTCGCGCTCGCCTCGGCCGGCGCGATGATGTAGTACGCCGGCAGGGCGTACTCGGTGTGCGGCAGGCTGATCTCGACGCACGTGCCGCCCAGCTCCTCGACGCGCGCGACGGTCTCGTCGAAGCGCGCGCGCACCCCCGGCTCGATGCCCAGGCCGAGGTACTCGGCCGGCACGCCGACGCGCAGCCCGTCGAGCCGCTCGGCCGTCGGCAGCGCCACCGGCTCGGGCAGCTCGACGCTGGTCGAGTCACGCGGGTCGTGGCCGACGATGTGCTGCAGCAGGAGCGCACAGTCGTAGACGGAGCGCGTCAGCGGCCCGATCTGGTCGAGCGAGCTGGCGAAGGCGATGAGCCCGTAGCGGCTCACGGCGCCGTAGGTCGGCTTCATGCCGACGATGCCGCAGAGGGCGGCCGGCTGGCGGATCGAGCCGCCGGTGTCGCTGCCCAGCGCCCAGAGGGCCTCGCCGGCGGCCACGGCGGCGGCGGAGCCGCCGCTGCTGCCGCCGGGCACGGTGGAGAGGTCCCACGGGTTGGCGGTGACCTGGTAGGACGAGTTCTCGGTGCTCGAGCCCATGGCGAACTCGTCGAGGTTGGTCTTGCCCAGCATGACCACGTGGTCTTCCCACACCTGGCGCACGGCGGTGGCCGTGTAGACCGGCTGGTAGTTGAACAGGATCTTCGAGGCGCACGTGGTGGTGACGCCCTCGGTGACCATGTTGTCCTTGACGGCGATGGGCAGCCCCGCGAGCGGGCCACGCATCGCCTGCATCTCGCGGTCGACCTTGGTCGAGTACTTGGCGGCGTTGTCGGCGGTGACGAGGATGTACGCGTGCACCCGCGACTCGACGGCGTCGATCTGGTCGAGGTACACCTTGGTGAGCTCGGCGGAGGAGATCTCCCCGTCAACGAGCAGCCGCTTGGCGTCGCGCGCCGTGAGGCGCAGGGGATCGAGCACCGACACCTCTAGCCCATCCTCGGCACGCGGAAGCACTCGTCGCTCACGGCGGGCGCGTTGCGCAGCGCCTCGTCGCGCGGGAGGCTCGGGCGCTCACGGTCGTCGCGCGTGACGTTCACGACGTCGAGGACGTGCGCCGTCGGCGGCACGTCGGCCAGGTCGAGCTCGCTCATCTTGTCGATGTGAGCGAGGATCTTGGCCAGCTCACCGGTCATGCGTGACGCTTCGTCCTGTTCGATGCGGAGACGGGCGAGTCTCGCGACGTAGCGGACGTCGTCTTCGGAGATCATGTCGCGTTCCTCCTGCTGCGGGCCGCCGGAGCGGGACGGATATCCTACTCCAGCCTCAGAAGCCCTACAAGAAAGGGGGCCCGCCGGCGAAGCCGCCGGCGGGCCCCCGTGCGCACCCGCATCGACTAGGCGACCGGCCTCACCGTCGAGGCCTGCAGGCCCTTGTCGCCCTCGGTGATCTCGAACTCGACGCGCTGACCCTGGACCAGCGTCTTGTAGCCGTCCATGGTGATCTCGGAGTAGTGCACGAACAGGTCGTCACCGTCTTCCCGCTCGATGAAGCCGTACCCCTTCTCGTTGCTGAACCACTTCACGGTCCCCTGCGCCAAAACTCGTCCCTCCTACGAAAAGCCGTGTGCCGGCCGTGAGGCCCGCGGGACCCCCCATGCGGTACCGCAAACACGCCGCGAGCCTACAACACGGCCCAGACACTGTAAATGAGCCGCGAGGGACGGCGGGGAGACGACCGCGCGCCGGTCGGGGCCGCCTCAATCGGCGGCCGGGAGCAGCGCCCCGCGGAGCATGTCCTCCCACAGCTCGAAGAGCGGCTGGAGCTCGAACGCCGTCGGGGTCGAGCAGCTTCTGCACGGCGAGGCCGTCGGTCATGGCGACCATCAGCGAGGCGACGCGCCGCAGCCGCGGCTCCTCGATGGGGCTCGCGTCGCCGAGGCCCTCGACGTAGAGGTCGCGGTACCACTCGTAGAGCGCCGCGACCCGCTCGCGCAGCTCGTCGTCAAGGACGACGTGCGGGAAGAGCGCGAAGAAGTCGGCGAAGGCGGCGCGGTCGTCGACGAGGCGGCGGTCGGCGTCGACGAGCCCGTGCACGCGCTCGTCGCCGCCGACCGTCGCCTGCGTCTCCGTGACCGCGCTCAGGCTCTGGTCGTGGCTCAGCGAGTCGACCACGGCGGCGACGAAGGCCGCCTTGCTCCCGAAGTAGTAGCGCACGGAGTCGCGGTACGCGCCGGCCTCGGCGGCGACGGCCTCGACGGTGAGCGCCTCGTAGCCGCCGCGCGCGAGCAGCCGGCGCGCGGCCGCCACCAGCTTCCGCGCCGTCGGCGAGAGCCGCGCGGTCGGATCTTCTCTCAGTCGTTCTCTGTCGTTCATGCTCCCCCCAGTGCGCCACACCCTACCATCCCGGTGGGGCGGTGCTTCTGTCCGGACCGCTGATGTTGCGCCGCGACTGCTATCGCGGTAGATTGGCGGTAGTCGTTCGGTTGTACGACCGAACTCTACTGCAAATCAGGGGATTATGCAGTCACCTTCTTTGGAACAGGGGGAACGAATGCGGGATGCACTCAAGCAGGAAGCGTTGCGAGAATCGCGCAAGGCACTGGACCTGATGTCGAAATCCGTGCTGTCCAGCCAGGAACAGCAGGCGGTCGTGACCGACTGCGTCACCAACTTCGACCGCTACGTCAACCCCGGCATCCTCGAGTACCGCAAGTCGGTGTCGAGCGACTACACCTCCGTCGAGTGGCGTGACGAGGGCTCTGTCTTCTACGACATCCACGGCAAGGAGTTCATCGACTGCCTCGGCGGCTTCGGCATCTACATGCTCGGACACCGGCACCCCACCGTGGTCAAGGCGGTCCACGATCAGCTCGAGCACCAGGCGCTGCATTCGCAGGAGCTGCTGGACCCCATGCGCGGGTACCTCAGCCACCTCCTCGCCATGGTCACGCCGGGCGACCTTCGCTACTCGTTCCTCTGCAACTCGGGTACGGAGGCAAACGAGGGCGCCATGAAGATCGCCAAGCTTTGGGCGCGGCGCAAGAAGCCGAACCACACGCTCGGCATCATCGCCTGCACGCGCGGCTTCCACGGCAAATCCTTCGGCTCGCTCAGCGTCAGCGGCAAGGGTGAGTTCCGCGAGCCGTTCTACCCGCTCATGCCGGGCGTGCGGTTCATCCCCTACGGGGACGCCGACGCCCTGGACAAGCAGCTCGAGATCTGCGACATGATCGGCTTCGACATCGCCGCCTTCATCGTCGAGCCCGTGCAGGGTGAGGCGGGCGCGATCATCCCGCCCGACGACTATTTCCCCAAGGTCCGCGAGATCTGCGACAAGTGGGGCATCCTCCTCATCGCCGACGAGGTGCAGACGGGGATGGGCCGCACCGGCACCCTGTGGGGCATGGAGCACTCGGGCGTGTCGCCCGACATCATGACCATGGGCAAGGCCCTGGGCGGCGCCGTGATCCCCGCCGGCAACTTCATCGCCACCGAGGACGTCTTCTCGGTGATGTACGACAACCCGTACATCCACACCACGACCTTCGGCGGCAACCCGATGGCCACCGCCGCCGCGATCGCCGCCCTGCACGCCACGCTGGAGGAGGACATCCCCGGGCAGGCGGCAGCCAAGGGCGCCTACCTCAAGGGCAAGGCGGAGGAGCTCGCCGGCCAGTACGACGACCTGTTCGCGGAGGTGCGCGGCCTCGGCATGCTCATCGGCCTGCAGTTCAAGAGCACCGAGATCGGCTACGCCGTGAGCCAGGGCCTGTTCAGTCGCGGCGTGCTGGTGGGGGGCACGCTGTTCAACGCGCACACGTTCCGCCTCGAGCCGCCGGCCGTCATCAGCTACGCGCAGATGGACACGGTCGTCGAGCGACTCGGCGAGGTGCTCGCCGAGGTACGCACCCTGGCCGCCCAGGGGGAGCTGGTCACGCACTGAGTGATCGTGGCGATCGGGTGGGCGTGCGGCGGCCCTCCGTCTACGCCCTCTCGGCGTTGCCGTCGACGAGCAGCGCCTGGCCCGAGACCTTCGACCCGGCATCGGAGCAGACGAAGAGGATCATGGCGGCGACGTCGTCGGCCGTGACCATGGTCCGAAGGGAGACGGCGGCGACCCGTTCCGCGAGCACGTCGGCCTCGCTCAAGCCCCGGTTCTCCGCCTCGAGCGCGATGACGCCTCGGATGCGCTCGCCGTCGACGTCGCCGGGACAGATCGCGTTGACGCGAACGCCGTGCGGACCCAGCTCCATCGCCAGCGTCTTCACCAGGCCGATCAACCCCCACTTGGTGGCCACGTACGACCCTCGGAACGGCAGTCCCATGGTGCCCGCGTTCGAGGACATCACGACGATGGAGCCGCCGCCGGCGACCTTGAGGTGAGGGACGACCGCGCGGACGCAGAGGAAGGCGCCGGTGAGGTTCACGTCCAGGGTCCGGCGCCAGGCGTCCGGGTCGGTGTCTTCGACCGGGGCCACCGGCCCCACGATGCCGGCGTTGCTCACGAGGACGTCGAGACCGCCGAGGTGCCGGACGCCGGCGGCGACGAACGCGTCGACGTCCGCCGCCGACGCCACGTCCGCCGGCCGGCCAGCGATGTCCGGATGGGCGGCGAGGTACGCGGCCAGCGCCTCCCCATCGACGTCGCACACGTACACGCGCGCGCCGGCCTCCGCGAACCGCGCCGCGACGGTCGCGCCGATGCCGCCGGCCGCCGCAGTCACCAGCACGCGCTTCCCGGCGATGTCGTCGAGTCTCATGGTCGCGCCTCCTCGCAGGCCCCGGGCGCCTCGCAGCCAGGGCGGGTGGTGATGATGCGGGCGTCGAGCGCGACGGCCCCGTCCGGCAGCACGAGCAGGGGGTTGACCTCGACCTCGCAGACCTCCGCGTGCGCCGCCGCGAACCGGCTCAGGCGGGCAGTCGCCGCCGCGGCCGCGGCCACGTCGAGCGGCGGCCCGCCCCTGGCGCCGCGCAGGAGCGCGGCCGCGCGCAGGCGGCCGATCAGCCTCGCCGCCGCGGCTTCATCCACCGGGGCGAGAGCGGCGCGCGCGTCGTCGAAGAGCTCAGTGTAGACGCCGCCGGCGCCCACCAGGGCCACAGGCCCGCAGGCGGCAGTCCACCGGCAGCCGGCGATGAGCTCCACCCCTCCCCCGGGCGCCATGCGCTCGACCACGAAGCCGGGCGGATCGAGGCGCCGCTCCATGGACATCACCGCCGCGCTGACGGCGTCCTCGTCGCGCAGGCCGAGCGCCACGGCCCCGGCGTCCGACTTGTGCAGCACGCCGAGCGCCTTCACCGCCACCGGGAAGCCGAGCTCGCTGGCGGCAGCCACCGCCTCGCCGGCGTCTCGGACGCGACGCCCGGGCATGAACGCGAGGCCGGCGGCGGCGAGCGTCTCGCGCGCCTCCCAGTAGTCCGGGCTGCCCGCCAGCGGGAAGCTCGGTGGCGGGAGGTCCGGCACGCCCGTCGCCGGGCGCTCGGCGGCGATCGCGAGCGCCGAGACCGCGGCGACCGCGGAGGCGATCTCGCGGAACACGGGGACGCCGGCCGCCCGGAGCTCCCGGGCCGGCGCGGCGTCGGCGTACACGGTCGCGACGACCAGCGGCGTCCCCGTCTCGCGCGCCGCCGCCGCCAGCGCGGCCGCGCCGGCCACCTCTTGTGCCACGAGGTCGCCGAACTCGGGAAAGCGCCCGGCCCAGTACCCCAGCTGCCCGACGGCGACGACGGCGTCGACCGCCGGGTCGGCGGCGACCACCGGCACGGCGCGCGCGAATCCGTCGGGGTCGATCGTGCCCAGGGCCAGATCGACCGGGTTGGCGCCGGCGCTTCCGGGCAGCGCGCGCCGAAGGGCTGCGGTCCGCTCGGGGCGGAATTCGGGCACCGTGAAGCCGGCCGCGGTCAGGGCGTCGGCGGCGACGGCCGCGGGGCCTCCGCCGTCACTGACGACCGCCACCCGGCGGCCGCGCGGACGCTCGCGGATGCGCAGCGCCATGGCCAGCTCGAAGAGCTCCCGCGGCGTCTCGGCGCGCACGATGCCGGCCGCCTCGCACACCGCGTCCACGACGCTCGAGTCGGGAGCCAGCGACCCGGTGTGCGAGAGGGCCGCGCGGGTCCCGGCGGCGCTGCGACCCGGGGCCAGGAGTACGACGGGCCGGCCGCCGGAGACGACCGCCGCCGCGGCGGCGGCCAGCCGGCGGCCGTCGTCGACGCCCTCCAGATAGACGGCCACCACCCGGGTCCCCGCGTGCGCGGCCAGGCCTTCGAGGATCTCCACGACGTCCACGTCCGCCTGGTTGCCGAGCGTCACGTAGCGCGAGAACCCACAGCCCCAGGCGCGCGCGCGCATGACGAACTCCTCACCCATCGCGCCGCTCTGCGACACGAAGGCCACGTCGCCCGGCGGGATGTCGAGGTAAGCGACGGCCTCGAAGCCCGAGGCCCGGTCGGCCAGCCCCATGCAGTTCGGGCCCAGGAGCAGCGCGCCCGCGGCCCGCACTCGCGCCGCCGCGGCGCGCTCCCGCTCGCGGCCCTCGTCGCCGGTCTCTCCGAGGCCGGCGAACAGGCCGATGAAGGCTTTGGCGCCGAGACCGAGCGCCTCGTCGAGGACCGCGTCGAGCGACGCCGCCGGCATCGCCAGGACCACCAGTTCGGGCGCCTCGGGAAGCTCGCTGAGGGAAGCGTAGGCGCGGCGGCCGTGCATCACCCCGCCGCGCCGGTTCACGAGGTATACCGGCCGTTCTCCCGCGCCGCGCACCAGCCGTGCGGCGATGTCGCCGCCCCACTTGGAGGTGTCGGCGGACGCCCCTACCACGGCCACCGAGCGCGGATCGTAGAGCGGCCGCAGGTCGCGCCTGCAGCCGGGCAGCGGTTCGTTCACTCAGTACCCTCCCGGGTGCGGATCGCCCCACGCGGGCGCCGCGCCAAGAGACTACGTGCCGGCGCGCCCCCGCTCAAGGGGCCGACGGCCGCGTCGGACCGGAGTCGTGACCTCGCCGTCTGGGCCGCGACCGCGCGCGACGGCGGAGCGGCGACACCCTGCCCGCCGCAGAACGACGAGGGCCGGGGCGCCTGCGGCGCCCCGGCCCTCGTCGCATTCGTCAACCGTGACGGCGGCCTCACCCGCGGCCGGCCGCCCCGGCGATCACCAGTCGGAGAACCCGGTGTTGTACCAGATCTTCTTGGTGCCCTTCTTGGCGCGCTTTTCCCACTTCTTCGTCTTGGGCTCCCGGTCGATGCGCGCCCTGACCTCGTCGGCGACCTGCTTGATCTTCGCCTTCTGGTCGTCGCTCAGGGCGTCCACGCCGTCGACGTGGTCCTTGACCCGGTCGAGGTTGGTGGTCGCGGTGTACCAGAAGCCCCAGTCGTCGGCGAAGCGTTTGGAGATGTAGGCGACGTTGACCTTCTTGGTGTCGTCCTCGCCGAAGTCGGCGACGGTGAACAGGTACTCGATGTCCTTGAGGTCCTTGTCGTTGATCTCCCAGATCTGCAGCTTCTGCAGGAGGATGTCGGCGAGCGACACGCTCCAGGGGTCGAGCTCGAGCCGGCCGTCGTAGAGGATCTCGTGGCAGTAGTCGAGCTTGTCGAAGAAGATGTCGATCATGGGGACCTTGCCGCCGAAGTAGATCTGGCGCGTCTGGCCGGTCATCGCCATGGTCTGCAGGTCGCACTCGTAGCCGATCGACTCCATGAACTTGACCATGCCCTTGCGGCCCTTGCCGTAGACGGCGTAGTCGATGTCGGTGAAGTAGCGGTCACCGAGGCGCTCGAGCTTCGCGTACAGGTCGACCTGGTCCGGGAAGTAGTAGTGGAGCGCGAGGGGGCCCATGACGCGCATGATGATGCCCTGCTGCTGCGCCGCTTCGGCGATCCGCTTCCCCTCCTCGAGGAAGACCTCAGGCTTGGGGTACTGATCGAGCGGGATGTCCTTCGGCAGGATGAACTGAGCCATATGTATCTATCGCCCCCTTCCGGGTTCGGCGTCGTGATGAAGTCTGGAGTCTACGCGCCGATCACCCGGAGGTGAAGACGTAGTCCTTGATCTTCTTCTTGTCGAGCATGATGATGACGCCCTTGAGGATGCCCTCCGAGTACTCGCTGCCCGGGTTGATGAGCAGGGTGCGGCCGGCCTTCTGCGCGCCACGCGACTCGTGGATGTGGCCGTGGAGGCCCAGCAGCGGCTGATACTCTTCGATGACCCGCTTGGCGCCGAGGCTGCCGGCGTGGATCTTCTCGTCGGCGGCCATGGTGAGGTTCTCGTCGAGCTTGGGGCACAGGTCGAGCGAGTAGCCGTAGGGCGGCACGTGGAAGTTGTAGATCGCCGTCTCCTGGTTCTTGACCTTGGCGACCAACTCCCGCAGGTGCTTCTCGAGGTCTTCCTCGCTCATCTCGCGCGGCGTGTCCCACGGCGTGGGGTTGGACGCCGACGAGGTGATCATCTCGTGATGGTCGACCTCGACGACGCGCTTGTCGCACGGGTGCACGAGCTTGGCGTTGTCGATCATGTCGTCGATCACGAACCAGTCGTCGTTGCCCGGCGCCATGTACATCTGGAAGGGCTTGCCCTCGAGACGCTCGTCGGCGAGGTCGAGCCACTCCTGGACGCGCTGGAAGACGAGGCTCTTGAACAGGGCGTCGATCTTGGCGGGGTCGGCGCGCGTGTCGTCGAACTCCTCGCGCGTCTGGTGGACCCAGTAGTACCCCGCGTTCTCGACGGTCTTCTTGATCTCGGCGAGATCCTCCTGCCCGTTGATCTCGCGATACTGCCCCATCAGGGTGCATTCCCACTGGTCCCCACCCTTGTCGACGAGCGGCACGAGCACCTTGCCGGTGAGGTCACCCATGAGCACGGCCAGGTCGGCGCCGTAGATCGGAAGCGCGTTGAGGAACTTGCGGTAGCACACGTTCGAGCCGTGGATGTCGGTGACCATGAAAAGCTTGTTCATCTGCACACTCCAGAGACAGTAAGGGGCGGGAGCGGGCGCTCCCGCCCCAGTACGGTACTGCTACATCACTCAGGCGGCAACTCCCCGTAGGTCATCGACACGTCGACGCCCACGCTCTTGCTGCGCTGCTTCCAGAACAGGTACCAGATGATGCCGGCGACCCACGTCACGGCGATGAGGATGGCCGTGTTGGCGGTGAACCCCTCGAGGCGCTTGGCCGGGTCGGGCAGGAAGAAGAAGAAGTACGCCAGGATGCCCAGGTAGATCAGGTCGACGATGGCGCCGATCGTGACCACGGGGATGCCGGCGATCTTCCAGGTCTTGTACGGCGACGCGTCCCAGATGCCCTTGGCGCGCTTGACGTACGGGAACAGCAGGGCGGCGATGGCGGTGACGCCGAACACCGAGAAGATCTCGAGTGCGGTGACCGCGAGGCCCTGCATCGCTTCGTTCTGCCAGAAGACGTACACGGCGATCATGATCTGCCCGAGGACGAAGCAGAGGACGTGGTTCTTGACCGGGCTCGCGAAGCGCGGGTTGATGTCCGTGAACCACTTGGGCCCCATGCGGTCCATGCCCCACGCGAAGATGATGCGCGGGAACGCCAGGTACGACAGGGCGATCCACCACAGGTCGAAGGCGAGGAACGAGAGCACCGAGATGAAGAGGATGATCTTGTTCTGGTTCACCATCGCGAGCAGGCCGAGGAAGTTGGTACCCCACGGGACCGTGTAGGCGCCTCCCAGGTCGCTGCCGGCGTTGTCGACGAACTGGGTCGCCGAGAAGAAGTCGAACGAAATGAGACCATACAGCCCCACGGCCGCCCAGAGCATGAAGACGCCCGGGACGATGATCGCGAACAGGTTGGAGAGGATGATGGTCTTGTCCGGCCGCTTCACCTCGCCGGCGATGAACGTGATGCAGTAGCTGTAGGCGAAGAGCCAGGAGCCGGCGACCATGACGCCGAAGGTGTCGAACCAGTTCCAGGTGGTCGGCATGGCGCCGCCGGCCTCTTCGCCGGCGGCCTTGAGGAAGCCGGCGTAGTCGATCGAGCCGTACTGCGCCGCGATCGCGTTCCAGCCATCCTGGAAGCCGGTGTGGCCCTTTGACATCGCCGCCGCGGAGATGGCGGCGAGCAGCACCGCGCAGCCGCCGATGCCGAAGATCATGACGACCTTCTGGATGCGCGCGAACCACTTGATGCCGAACACGACGAACAGGAAGGCGACGATGTTGGCGACGGTCGCGATGACGAACGAACCCCATGCGTAGCTGAGGCCGCCGAAGAAGGTCTCGTTGGCGGCGTTGTACAGCCAGTCCCATCCCATGAACTCGGACATCATGACCATGCCGGGGTCGGCCATCCAGGGAGCCAGCACGTAGATCCACATGATCCACACGAAGGCGTTACCGAACGACTCGCCGATGCCGACGATGGGGTGGATGATGCGCGAGTTGTAGATGTACTCGCCGCCCGAGCGGGGCATCGAGCCGCCGAGCACGCCCCAGACGAGCGGGAAGCCGATGCCGGCGAGGACCATCGAGATGATGGTGGCCCAGATGAGGTTGCCACCGAGGTAGACGCCGACGCCCAGGCTGGTCATGACCCAGATCGAGGGCGTGAGGCCCTGGTTCATGAAGCCGACGCCGAACGCGTCCCACATGGAGAGGCCGCGGACCAGGCCGCTGGCTTTGCGGGCAAAGGCTAGTTCTTCAGCCATAGTTCCCCCTTGCGTAGTGTCACGCTGACGAGGCCCCCTGCCAGCGATCCCGTAGTTGATGGTTCAAGACACGACGAGAACGCTCAGCCGATCGCCCTCCCTTCTTCAGCGGCCTCTGAAGGCACGTGCCACTGATAGACATCCTTGAGCTTCCACGGCACCATCGCGAGCTTGGTGCGCGTCACTCCAGGGACCTTGCCGATGACTTCGTTGACGAAGCGGAGGAGCTCCTCGGTGTCCCGGGCGTAGACCTGGACACTGAGGTCGCCTTCACCGACCGATCCGGCCACGTAGCTCACCGTTGGGAACTCGACCAGTTGCGCGGCGACGTCCTGCAGCTTGCCGGGTGCCACATCGACGAGGACGTCGCCGATGACGGGGAAGCCGACGGCCTGAGGCATGACGATGGCGCTCACGCGGATCACGCCCGTGCGGATGAGACGCTCGATCCGGTAGCGCACGGCGCGCTCGGACACGTGCCCGATGCGCCGGGTGATCTCGGCCGACGAGACGCGGCCGTCGTCTATGAGAAGCGAAACGATCTGTCGGTCGATCGCATCGAGGGTGAATGGCACCTCGACCCCCCTGGGCAGTCCACTCGTCACGCTATTTCGACACCTCATGTCGGAAAATGTCAAGAGGCAGATGCGGGAGAGTAGGATTCGGCCACGTGCGAATCTCGTACTCTGCCGAATCCTACGTTTCGTCGCTGGTGGCGAGGACCGCCGCCCGCTCCTGCCTCAAGCGGCGTGGCGTGGACGTTCGACCGGCCTCCGGACGGGCCCGAGCCGCCGGCGCCCTCCGCCCCATGCCGGCGGCGATCGCGGGCGAGAAGAAGGTCCGGGGCGGCGCGCCTCACGGCGCGCCGCCCCGGACCCGTGTCACGCCGCCGGCTCGGCGACGGGCCTCCGCGGGAGGATCACTCCGGCGGCAGCTCCCCGTAGGTCATGCCGACGTCCACGCCGACGCGCTTGCTGCGCGCGGCCCAGAAGAAGTACCAGACGATACCGATCGCCCAGACGATCCCATAGAGGATCCACGACTGGCCGTTGGAGTCCTTCATCTCCTCCGTGAAGATGAGGAAGTAGAAGAGGATGCCGAGGTACACCAGGGAGACCAGGCCGCCCCAGACGATGAGCGGGACGCCGAGGACGTTCCAGGTGCGGTACGGCGACGACTCCCAGATGCCCTTGGAGCGCTTCACGTAGGGGAAGAGGATGGCGGCGATGGTGGTCACGCCCCAGACCGAGACGATCTCCATGCCGGTCACGGTGAGGCCCTGCATGTAGCTGCCCAGCCAGAACGAGTAGAGCGCGATGGCCGCCTGGCAGAGCACGAAGCAGAGGATGTAGTTCTTGACCGGGCTCGCCCAGCGCGGGTTGATCGACGTGAACCACTTGGGACCCATGCGGTCCATGCCCCAGGCGAAGATGATGCGCGGGAAGGCGAGGTAGCTCAGGGCCACGTACCAGAAGCAGAAGAGCATGTAGGACCCGCCGGCGCAGATGGCCACGAACCAGTTGGAGTGGGCGACGTACGCCAGGCTCATGTAGCTGGGAAGGAAGGGCAGATTGTAGCCGTCGATGCCGCCGTTGTTGTCGATCCACGCCGTCGACGAGATGAAGTCGAACGGCATCGTGCGGTACATCGAGAGCGCCGTCCAGATCATGAAGAGCGCCGGCACGAGGATGGCGACGAAGTTGGCGCTGATCAGCGTCTTGTCGGGGCGCTTGACCTCGCCGGCCACGAAGACGCAGAAGTAGGCGTAGGCGAACAGCCACGACCCGGCCACCATCACGCCCAGGGTGCCGTAGAAGGTCGAGCTGGTCGGCACCGCCTCGCCGATGGCTGCCGAGACCGCGGGCACGACCTCGGAGTACTTGAGCGAGTCGTACTGCGCGGCCAGCGCGTCCCAGTTCTCGGCGAAGGCGGTCTTGCTGCTGAACATGATCGCCCCGGTGATCACCGCCGCGCCGCCCAGCGCCAGGATCATGATGCCCTTCTGGATCGAGGCGAAGATCTTGACCCCGAAGATCATCGTGAGCACGGCGAGCACATTGGCGATCGTCGCGACGACGAACACGCCCCACTCGTAGCTGAGCCCGCCGAAGAAGGCGCCGCTGGCACTGTCGTAGAGCCAGGTCCAGCCCTCGTACTCGGCGATGATGACGAGGCCCGGGTCGGCGATCCACGGCGCCAGCACGTAGACCCAGAAGATCATCACGAACGCGTTGCCGAAGCTCTCGGCGATACCGACGATCGGGTGGATGATGCGCGAGTTGTAGATGTACTCGCCGCCCGACCGCGGCATGCTGCCGGAGAGGATGCCCCACACGAGCGGGAAGCCGAAGCCCACGAGGACCAGCGAGATGACGCTGGCCCAGAGCAGGTTGCCCGTCAGGTAGGTGCCGAGCCCCCAGGTCACCATCGTCCAGATGCTGGGCGTGATGCCCTGGTTCATGAGGCCGACGGCGACGGCGTCGGTCATCGAGAGGCCGCGGACCAGGCCGCTGGCTTTGCGTGCGAATGCGAGTTCTTCTGCCACACTACCCCCCTTGGTTGCGGACTCCCGGCCGGCCCCCGGCGACAATCCGCGTTGCCGTAGTGCTCTGGACTGTCGCTGTGCCGTCCACCTCCCCGGGTCGCCGCGTCATGCCTGACGTTACTTGGTCACCCAACGAACGATAAGCGCAAGGCATGCCCGGGGGCAAGGGGGGCGCAGCCCGGGCGAGTCTCGCAGGTGTCAGGCGGTCTGCGCGCGCACGGCCGCGGCGATCTCTTCCGGCCCGCTCACGACCTTGACCGCGTCGAACTTGCACGCCAGGCGGCAGGCGTCGCAGCGGATGCAGAGCGCCTGGTCGATGGTGTGCACCTGCTTCTTCTCGCCGGTCGCGGCGGCGACGGGGCACTTCTTGGCGCACAGGGTGCAGCCGGTGCAGGCCTCCGGGTCGATGGCGTAGGCGATGAGCGCCTCGCACGACAGCGCCGGGCAGCGGTGGTCGACGATGTGCGCCTCGTACTCGTCGCGGAAGTACTTGATCGTGGTGAGGACCGGGTTCGGGGCCGTCTGGCCCAGGCCGCAGAGGCTGGTCTTCTTGATCGCCACCGCCAGCCTCTCGAGGCGATCGATGTCGGCCTCGTCCCCCTCGCCGGCGCAGATGCGCTCGAGGATCTCGAGCATGCGCTTGGTGCCGAGCCGGCAGGGGACGCACTTGCCGCAGCTCTCGTTCTGGGTGAACTGCAGGAAGTACCTGGCGAGATCGACCATGCAGGTGGTGTCGTCGGCGACGACCATGCCGCCGGAGCCGACGATGGCGCCGGTCGCGGCGAGGCTCTCGTAGTCGACCGGCGTGTCGAGGAGGCTCGCCGGGATGCAGCCGCCGGAGGGGCCGCCGAGCTGGACGGCCTTGAACTGCTTGCCGTCCTTGATGCCGCCGCCGACGTCGAAGATGACGTGGCGCAGCGTCGAGCCCATCGGCACCTCGGCGAGGCCGCCGTTGACGAGCTTGCCGGCGAGGCTGAAGGCCTTGGTGCCCTTGCACTGGTCGCTGCCGTAGCAGGCGTAGGCGGTCGCCCCGTTGGCGATGATCCAGGGCACGTTGGCCCAGGTCTCGACGTTGTTGATGTTGGTCGGCTTGCCCCAGAGGCCGGACACCGCCGGGAACGGCGGCCGCGTGCGTGGCATGCCGCGCTTGCCCTCGATCGAGGCGATCATCGCCGTCTCCTCGCCGCAGACGAAGGCGCCGGCGCCCTCCTTGATCTTGAGCGTGAAGTCCCAGCCACTGCCGAGCACGTCGCGGCCGAGCAGGCCGCGCTCCTCGGCGGCGGCGATGGCGATGCGCAGGCGCCTGACGGCGAGGGGGTACTCGGCGCGCACGTAGATGTAGCCCTCGTGCGCGCCGATCGCGTAGCTGCCGATCAGCATGCCCTCGAGCACGGCGTGCGGGTCGCCGTCCATGATGGAGGCGTCCATGAACGCGCCGGGGTCGCCCTCGTCGCCGTTGCAGATGATGTACTTCACGTCGCCCGGCGACGCCGCGGCGAACTTCCACTTGGTGCCCGTCGGGAACCCGGCGCCGCCGCGCCCGCGCAGGCCGGAGTCGAGGACCACCTCGATGATCTGCTCCGGCCGCATGGTCGTCAGCGCCTTGCGCGCGGCCTCGTAGCCGCCCCGGGCGATGTACTCGTCGATGCTCTCGGGGTTGATGACGCCGACGTCGCGCAGGGCGACGCGCGTCTGCGCCTTGTAGAAGGGGATGTCGTGGGCGCAGGCGATGCGCTCGCCGGTCGCGGGGTCGACGTACAGCAGCGTTCTCGACGACCTGGCCGCCGGCGAGGTGCTCCTCGACGACCGTCTTCACGTCCTTGAGCTTGAGCCGCGGGTAGTACGTGTCGCCGTCGGAGACGACCGCGAGCGGCCCCTGCGAGCACAGGCCGTGACAGCCGATGATGCTGACCTCGACCGCGTCCTGGAGGCCGGCCTCGGCGATCCCGGCGACGAAGGCGTCGTGGATCTTCATGGAGCCGGCGAAGACGCAGGCGGTGCCGGCGCAGACGGATACGCGGCGGCGCCCGTCCGGGCGCGCCGAGACGCCGACCTTGACGCCCTGCGCCGGTGCGGGGGCGGCCTCAGGCATCGGCGCCGCCCCCCTCCGCCAGGACCCGCTCGAGGAGCTTGCGCGCGACCTTGCGGGTCTGGTCGGCGGAGAGATTGCCGAAGGTCTCGTCGTCGACGCGCATGACGGGCGCCTGCGAACAGGCACCCATGCAGGCGACCGAGTCCAGCGTGAACTCCATGTCCGCGGTTGTGGCGCCGTCGTCCACCCTGAGCTCCTGCTCGATGGCCTCGGTGATGCGCGTCGCGCCGGCCACGTGGCAGGCGGTGCCGTGACAGACGAAGATCTTGTGGCGCCCGGTGGGGACGGTCGTGAACTGCGCGTAGAACGTGATGATGCCGTAGATGCGCGAGGCGGGGACGCCGCTCAGGCGGGCGATCTTCTCGACCACCGGCTCCGGCAGGTAGCCGAAGACGTCCTGGGCACGTTGCAGGAGCGCGATCAGATTGCCGTGCGGGTCGATCTCCTCGACGATCGCGAGGACCTGCTCGAGGTCGACGTCGACATCGCGGGCTTCGGCGCCGGCGTCGACCGGCTCGGGGCGGGCTTCTCGCCTGGGCATCGCATCAACTCCACGTTCGCGCTTCCGCGTTCGTCGGGCGGCCGCGGCAGACTGCCGGGACGGCCGCCCTCCTTCTCAGTGCCTGAGCACTAAGTGAACCACACTTGGCGGGCGGCGGGTACCGCGGCCAGAGGCCGCCGCGCCCGCCGCCCGCCGGCAGTCCGTCAGCTCACTTGACGCCCGTCTGCGCCTTGCAGGCGGCGAGGGCGTTCTTGAGCAGGATGACGTTGGTGACGGGGCCGACGCCGCCGGGGACCGGGGTGACGCGGCCGGCGACCTCGCAGACGGCCTCGAACTCGAGCGAGCCGACCTGCTTGCCGTCGACGCGGATCGTGGTCACGTCGATGACCACGGCGCCCGGCTTGACCATGTCGGCCTTGATCAGGTTCTGCACCGGCGCGGCGCAGATGAGCACGTCGGCCTCGCGGCAGGCGGCGGGCACGTCCTTGCTGAACACGTGCACGACGTGGACCGAGGCGTTGCGGTTGAGGCAGAGCAGCGCCACCGGCTTCCCGACGATGTTCGAGTGGTTGACGATGGTGACGTCGAGGCCCTGCAGCTCGATGCCCTCGCGGTCGAGGATCTCGATGCAGGCGCTCGGCGTGGCCGGCGCGAACAGCTGGTCGCCGAGCAGCACGTGGCCGATGTTGGCCGGGTTCACGCAGTCGAGGTCCTTCTCGGGGGCGATCGCGTTGAACACGGTGTTCTGCTCGACGTGGGCGTCCATCGGCATGAGCGCGAGGATGCCGTGGACGGCCGGGTCGGCGTTCAGCTTGGCGATGAGCTCGAGGATCTCGGCCTCGCCGGCGCCCGCCGGGAGCGTATGGTTGAAGTACTCGAAGCCGACCGTGCCGGTGTTCTTCTCGATCTGGCCGCGGTAGAACTGCGCGCCGCCGTCCTCGCCCACCAGGATGGTGGCGACGCCGGGCTTGACGCCCTTGGCCGCGAGCTGCGCGACCTCGGCCTTGATCTCCTCGCGGACCTGCTCGGCGATCGCCTTGCCGTCGATGATCTGTGCTGCCATGGCTACTTCCCTCTCGTGTGCGTCGTCAGGGGTTGATCAGAGCTTGGAGAGCGTGATCGCGAGGACCTCGGCGCGAAGCGCGGCCGCCTCGGCCTCGATCGTGTCGAGCTCGCCCGCGGCCGCCAACGTGTAGTCGCAGTCCTCGATGGAGCCGAGGTTGATGCGCACGTTGAGCGCGGCGCCGACCACGGCGGCCTCGCCGAGGATCGCGCCGATGCCGGCGTCGGTGACCGCCTGCGGGTTGCCGAGCTCGGCGGCGACCTTGGCGAGGCGGCAGACGTCCACGGCGACGCGGCAGATCTCGAGCGGGACGTCGGCGGCGACGATGAGGCCGGCCTGGACGGCCGCCTTGCGCGCCGCCTTCTCCTCGTCCGTGTCCTTCGGCATCCTGAAGGCGTCGATGACGCCGTTGTACGCCGTCGTGTCGTCCTGCAGCAGCTGCTCCAGCCGCGCCCGCGCCTCGTCGGCCTCGCCGACCAGGGCGACGATCTCGGTCTCGACGTCGGCGAACTTCTCGCGCCCCCGCGTGAGGTTGCAGACCATGCCGACGAGCGCGGCGCCGAGGGCGCCCACGCAGGCCGACACGCTGCCGCCGCCGGGCGCCGGCTTCTTGCTGGCGGCGTCGTCGAGGTAGACCCGCAGTGGTTCGGATGCGTAGATGGTGGGAGCGTCGCTCACCGTGTACCTCCAGCGCGGCGCGTGACGCCGCGGACGGGGAGCGACCGGCGGGGCCGGGCGAGCGCCGGCCGGCGCGGAGCCCCGGAAGGGGCTCCGCGGGGCGCCGGCGCCGTCAGGCGGCCGGCGCCCCGGGGTCGCTCCTTCAGGTTCTCAGAACAGGCCGATGATCCGGCCGGTCTCGACGTCGATGTCGACGTCGACGGCGGCCGGCCGCTTGGCCAGGCCGGGCATGGTGCGCATCTCGCCGAGCAGCGGGTACAGGTACCCGGCGCCGGTGGCCGGACGGATGTCGCGGATCGGCACGCGGAAGCCGCGCGGCCGGCCCTTGAGCGCCGGGTCGTGGCTCAGCGAGAGGTGCGTCTTGGCCATGCAGAGCGGCAGCTTGTCGAGGCCCTGCTCGGTGAAGAGCTTGATCTTGGCCTCGGCCTCGGGCAGGTAGTCCACGCCGTCGGCGCCGTAGATCTGGATGGCGATGGTCTCGATCTTCTCCTTGATGGACGCCTCGAGCGGATACAGGAACTTGAAGTCCCCGCCCTTGTCGGCGGCCGCCTTGACGACCTCGGCCGCCTCCTGGCCGCCGTCGCCGCCGAGCGCGTGCACGTTGATCGGCACGGCATCCTCGGCGCCGGCCGCGATCGCCTCCCGGCGCACGATCTCGACCTCGCTGTCGCGGTCGAAGGCGAAGCGGTTGACGGTCACGACGACGGGCAGGCCGAAGAGCTTCATGTTCTCGATCTGCTTGGCGAGGTTCTCGCAGCCCTTGGTGAGGGCCTCGTTGTTCTCCGCCTTGAGCAGCTCGGGGTCGACCGGCAGGCCGCCGTGCATCTTGAGGGCGCGCATGGTGCAGGTGATGACCACGGCGCTGGGCGCGAAGCCGCCGTAGCGGCAGATGATGTCCATGAACTTCTCGGAGCCGAGGTCGGCGGCGAAGCCGCTCTCGGTGACGACGTAGTCGGCGAGCTTCATGGCGACCTTGTCGGCGATGATCGAGTTGTTGCCCTGGGCGATGTTGGCGAACGGGCCGGCGTGGATGAGCGCGGCGTTGCCCTCCAGGGTCTGCATGAGGTTCGGCTTGATCGCGTCCTTGAGGAGCACCGTCATGGCGCCGCCGGCGCCGATGTCGTCGGCGGTCAGCGGCTGGCCCGTCTTGCTGTAGCCGAAGGTGATGCGGCCGAGGCGCTCGCGCAGGTCCTTGAGCGAGGTGGCGAGGCCGAGGATGGCCATGACCTCGGAGGCGACGGTGATGTCGTAGCCGGTCTGGCGCGGGAGACCGTTGAGCCTGCCGCCGAGGCCGTTGACGATCTCGCGCATGGCGCGGTCGTTGAGGTCGACGCAGCGGCGCCAGCTGATGGTGAGCGGGTCGATGTCGAGCTCGTTGCCGTGCATGAGGTGGCTGTCGACCATGGCGGCGAGCAGGTTGTTGGCCGTGCCGACGGCGTGGATGTCGCCGGTGAAGTGGAGGTTGAGGTCCTCCATCGGCAGGAGCTGCGAGTAGCCGCCGCCGGCCGCGCCGCCCTTGATGCCGAAGACCGGACCGAGGGACGGCTCGCGCAGCGCCAGCATCGTGTCGATGCCGATGGCGTTCATCGACTCGGTGAGACCGACGGCCGTGACCGTCTTGCCCTCGCCGAGCGGCGTCGGGGTGATCGCGGTGACGTTGATGATCTTGCCGTCGGGCTTGTCCTTGAGGCGGTCGAGCAGGGCCATGTAGTCGATCTTGGCCTTGTAGCGACCGTAGAGCTCCAGCTCGTCCTCGAGGATGCCGGCCTTCTCGGCGATCGCCTGGATGGGCTGCATGGTGGCGGCCTGGGCGATCTCGATATCGCTCGGCACCGGGGACTTGCGAACGATCGAACTCAACGCGTCCTCCTTTGGTCTCCACTATCCCGCGCGTCTCGATGATGAGGGCCGGACGGTCACGGGGGGCGAAGTCCGGCGCCTTGTGACGGATTCTACTAGCGCGTGACAAAAACGGTCAATTTCGAACATCGGGAATCCCGGCGGTCGGGGAGACGCCACGCACACACGAGCGGCCGGCGGGCACAGCCGGACCGGGCCGGAACGGGCCGGAACGAACCGCGACGGTTGGGTCAGGAGCCGCTGAAGCGGGTGCGGGCGGCCGACTGGGCAGCCTCGTAGACGACCCGTGCGGGCCTTCCCACCGCCGCCGCGACGCGGCGCACGTCCTCGTACTCGGGCGAGACCGTGGCCAGCCTGCCGTCGACGAAGCCGAGCCGGACGCGGACCTCGAGCTTGCCGATCTTGACGCTCTCGCGGCGTTCCTCGGCGTACTCGCGGTCGCAGGCGGCGACGCGCAGGCCGAACGTCGTGGTCTCGGCGAAGACGGCCTCGGTGAGGCGCCGGCGATCGGCCGCCGCGGCGAGGACGTGCAGGACGACGCCGGGGCGGCCCTTCTTCATGAGCGCCTCGCTGATCCACACGTCGAGGGCGCCGGCCTCGCGCAGGCAGTCGGCAGCGTGCGCGAGCAGTTCCGGCGTCATGTCGTCGATGTTCGCCTCGAGGACGACGTGGTCGCCGCCGCCGTGACCTCCCGCCGCGGCGGCAAGCGCCGCGGTCTCCGCTTCGGGTCCCCCTGCCTGCGCCTCGTCCGGCGCGGCCGCGGGGTCGACGAGCACGGCGCGCAGCACGTTGGGACGGCCGGGCACCTCGCGGCGGCCGGCCCCGTAGCCGATGCGCTCGACGCGGCCGGCCGGCACGCCGCCGAACGCGGCGGCGAAGTGCGCCACCAGGGCGGCGCCGGTCGGCGTGGTGAGCTCACCGAGCGGCGCGGGAGGCGTCTCGCCGGCCGGCACGGCCGGCCCGCCGCCGGCCGTCGGCAGGCCGGCGAGCAGGGAGAGCACGGCCGGCGCCGGCACGCTGAGGACGCCGTGCGCCGTCTCGATCTCGCCGTCGCCCAGCGCCGGCGGAGAAGCCACGATCGACTCCGGCGCCAGCTTCTCCAGGAGCGTCACGGCGCAGATGAGGTCGACCGCCGTGTCGACATCGCTCAGCTCGTGCAGGTGCTCCTCGTCGCGACCGTGCACCTCGGCCTCCGCGGCCGCCATGCGCTCCGCGAGGGAGGCGACCGCGTCGGCGACCGGCTGCTCCAGGTCCGACGCGTACAGGGACATGATCAGCTCGTCGAAGGTCGCGAAGCCCGGCTCGTCGGCGACCCTGAAGGCGAGCGCCGCCATGCCGCCGCGGCGGACGTCCTCGATGCGCACCAGCCGCGGGTCGATGCCGGCGGCGGCCAGCGCGGGCCGCAGCACGTCGTCGAGGGGGCCGGGGTCGGCTTCGCGCGCCCCGGCCAGCGAGAGGAGCGCGCCGACCAGCATGTCGCCGCTGATGCCGCTGGAGCAGTCAAGGTACAGGATCATGGTCGTCACTCCACCTCGTCGTCGGGCCGTGTCGTGGTGACTCTACCCGGAAACGGGCGCGGACGGACGCCCGACGTGACAGTGCCGCCGCATGCCGTTCGTCCTGTAGAATGCCGGCATGCGGATCGCCCAGCTCGCACCTCCGTGGATCACCGTCCCGCCCGCCGGCTACGGCGGCACGGAGTGGGTCGTGCAGCAGCTCTGCGACGGCCTCGTCGCCAGCGGTCACGAGGTGCGCCTGTACGCCACCGGCGACTCGCACACGGCGGCCGAGCTCTGCGCTCTCTTCCCCGAGCAGATGCCGGACAGGATCGGCGTGACGCCCTACGACGCCCGCCAGGTCTCCTTCGCCTTCGCCGACATCGAAGAGAGCGGCTTCGACCTCGTGCACGACCACTCCGGCTTCATCGGCGTCGCCTTCAGCCGCTACCTGGCAACCCCGATGGTCCACACCGTCCACTGCGCCTTCGACGAGTTCGCCTACGGCTTCTACGAGCAGTTCGCGCGCGAGGTCGGCTACATCTGCATCAGCGAGTACCAGCGCTCGATGGCGCCGCCCGGCATGACCTGGGCCGGCCGCGCCTACAACGCCATCGCCGTCGAGCAGTGGCCGTACACCCCGGAGAAGGAGGACTACCTGCTCGCCTTCGGCCGGGTGTGCGAAGCCAAAGGGTTCCACCACAGCATCGAGACGGCCAAGCGGCTCGGCCGCAAGCTCATCATGGCGGGCGTGCTGCAGGAGCCGTATCGCGAGTATTTCGAGGAGCAGGTCGAGCCGCACATCGACGGCGACCAGATCGTGTACGAAGGCGAGGTCAGCGACGAGCGCAAGCGCGAGCTGTTCGCCCGCGCGCACGCGTTCCTCTTCCCCATCACGTGGCCGGAGCCGTTCGGGCTGGTGATGATCGAGGCCATGGCCTGCGGCACGCCGGTGGTGGCGATGCGCCAGGGCTCGGTGCCCGAGGTCGTGGACGACGGCGTCACCGGGTTCGTCGTGGACGACTTCGAGAGCTTCGTCGCGGCGGTGGGACGGGTCGGCGAGATCGACCCGGCGGTCTGCCGCCGCACGGTCGAGGAGCGGTTCACCGTCGAGCGCATGGTCGCCGACTACGAGGCGATCTACCGGCGGGTCCTAGGGGCGTGAGCGCGGCCGGCGAGGGGCCCGACGACCGCGCCGGCGCGGCCGAGGCGCTGGCCGCGTACCTGACGGCCGGCGGCGAGCCGGCGGACCGTCCCGAGCCGCTGTTCCTGCTGGGCGACGCCGCCGAGACGCTGCGCCTCTTCCCCGGCGACTCGGTCGACTGCGTCGTCACCAGTCCGCCCTACTTCGGGCACCGGCGGTATGCCGGCGGCGGCATCGGCGCCGAGGGCGACTGGCGGGACTACGTCGCCGCCCTCGGCGCCGTCACCGCCGAGCTCCTCCCGGTGCTCAAGCCGACCGGCTCGCTCTGGCTCAACCTCGGCGACACCTACCGCGGCAAGCGCCAGCTGGGCATCCCCTGGCGCGTGGCCTTCCACCTCACCGACGAGCAGGGCTGGACGCTGCGCAACAGCGTCGTCTGGCACAAGGTCAAGGGCGGTCCCGACACGAGCCGCGACAAGCTCAGGAACGTGCACGAGTTGCTGTTCCACTTCGTGCGCCGGCCGCGCGGCTACCACTACGACGCCGACGCGGTGCGACGCGCGCCGCGCGCGGCGCGCGTCGAGAACGGCGCCGTCGTCTCCGCGACCGGCGTGCGCGGCGTGCGCTACCGCCGCCAGATCGAGCTCTCGACGTCGCTGGACGAGCTCGAGAAGGCGGCGGCGCTCGCGGCCCTCGACGACACGCTCGGCGAGGTCCGCGACGGCCGCCTGGCCGACTTCCGCATGGTCATCCGCGGCCGCCAGCGCACGACGCACTCCGACGTCGGCGCCGTGTCCGGCCGCGCTCGCGAGCTCGAGGACCGCGGCTTCTGCTTCCTCCGCTACCACCCCGGCGGCAGCAAGCCCGGGGACGTGTGGGACATCCTGCCGGAGGACACCCAGGGACGCGGCCTGCACTTCGCCCCCTTCCCCGCCGACCTCTGCCGCATCCCGATCCTGGCGACGTGCCCGGCGGACGGCGTCGTCCTCGACCCGTTCTGCGGCACGGGGACGGCCATGCTGGTCGCGGCGCAGCTCGGCCGGCGCTCTATCGGGATCGACCTCGCCGAGGAGTACCTCGCGCTCGCGCGCGAACGCGCCAGCGGGAGCTGAGGGAAGGCGCCCGCTCCGGCGAGCGGTGGGCGGCGACCTCGGCGCGTTGGGGTCGGGCGTCGCCGGACCACCGGTCGCGCGGCGTCGCCCCTACGACCTGCCCTCACGCTCCGAAATGCGAGAGATCACCCCTGGGCCCGGCGCCCGTGCGTCAGACCCTCTTGGTCGCAGCGATGCGCCCGCTCTCGACGGCTTCCGCGAGCCGTTCGAAATCGCGCTGGTTCTGCTCGGCGTAGGCCTCGGAGAAGTCGGCGACGGCGCGGTCGAAGCGGTCGGTGCCACCCAGGTAGCGGGCGATGGCGATGCGGTCGCCGGTGCGCGCGTGAGCCCTGGCCAGGGTCCAGGCGCACAGCGCGGCGTAGCCCGGCCAGGAACGCTCATCCATCTGCTCGACGTCGAAGGCTCCCTTGCCGTCCCACAGCTGACGCACGTAGAAGTCGTAGGGCTGGCCATCGAAGCCGACCACGTGGTACCAGCCGAGTAGCACATCGCCCGCCGCCTGCATGAGTCGCTGGCCCGCAACGACCCTTCGACCCGCGTTTGCGTACCGGCTCTTGCCGACGAACCGCTCGAGCACCGAGGCCTCGGCCTGCTTGGCTTGCAGGATCAGCGGGTCGTTGGTGTCTCGCCCGAAGAAGAGCAGCACCCAGGCCCGCGTCCCGACGCTTCCGACGCCGACCACCTTGCGTGCGATGTCCTGGTAGCGATACAGGTCGTAGAGCGGCCGCCACTCCGCGGGCAGGCTGGAACGGTACTGGTGGAGCGCCATCTCCACAGCGTCGCGGTAGTGAGCGCGCTGTTCACCCCGCAGTAGCTCGTCGGCGGGCACCAGCACGGGTGGCGTGGAGCGAAAGCGGGGCTTGCCGTCGAAGATCTCCGTAAGCTTCGAGAAGGCCCTGAGCGCGTCCTTGCCCTTGGCCTTGTTGAGGGCGCGATCGACGTCCGTGCCGCCACGGCGCTTCGCGAGGGTAGCGCGGACGACGTCGGCGTCGAGACGCGCGTACCAGACGTCGATGGCTCGCATCTCAGCCATTTCGGCCATGGCCTCCCGATAGGCTCGCACACAGGCCAGCACCGTGGCGCGTCGCCTGGCGGCGACGATCCCTCTCGTGCGGCCGGCGATCTCAAAGCCGGCCGCCAGACGCTTGACGTCCCACTCCCACGGGCCGGGTAGGGTCTCGTCGAAGTCGTTGATGTCGAAGACGAGACGGCGCTCGGGTGATGCGAACACGCCGAAGTTCATGAGGTGGGCATCGCCGCAGAGCTGGGCGGTGATCCCCGAATCCGGCGTCGCCGCCAGATCGGAGGCCATGAGGAGAGCGCCTCCGCGGTAGAAGGCGAACGGCGATGCGAGCATGCGGCCGTATCTGATGGGCACCAGTGCAGGGTCGCGTTGTGCCGCCTGTTCCTCGAGAAGGTCGACCGGATCCGAACGATCCGGACTCGGCTCCCACGCGGCGTGACTCGAGCGCGGTGCACGCTTTCGAGCCTCTCTGCCGCGAGCGGCTCGCGCGGCCGGCGTCTCCTTGAGGCGCTGAGAGATCGCCGGCAGGCTCTCGGTAGCGTCGAGGAGCGCCCCCGGCACGGTCAACTCCGCCAGCTTGGCCGGCTCTTCAGGCTTTCTCATCCTGCCACCCCCCCCGTCGTAGGCATCGCTGACCCACGTGATTCCCGAGACGTCCCAGTCGGTGCGTCGATCGCTCTCGTCGGCCAGCCCATGCGACGTCCCCTTGTACAGCTACGCGGGTCCCGCGTGCGAGTCGTGTTGTTCTGAGCGCGAGCCGGGATCCGTCGCGACGCGCTGAGCGTTCGCAGCGGCGGCGGGCGTCACGCTGGGCAGGTGCGGCTTCCCGGCGATGAGGTCGAAGAAGGCGGTGCGCCAAGCGCGCCAGGTGGCGTTGATACGGTCCTCACGCCGCTGCGCCTTGGCCAGCTTGCCCGGCTTGCCCTGGTAGCGGCGGTGAGCCCAGGGCGAACCCGGTCGCGCGACGCGGATCGCGCCGACGAGCCCGACAGCAGGGATGAAGACGGCGAAGAAGCCGGTCCAGAGCTTGCCCTTGAACAGACAGACGACGGCAAGGGTGACGTCGATCAGGACGACGAGGGCGATGGCGACATCGGCGGCCGCGCCGGTCGTGCCCAGGTGTGCCGTGTTGCCCAAGGGGCGCACGCCGAGGACGAGGAGCACGCCGGCGCATACGGCGACGATGACCGCGTCCACGGAGACGCGCCCCTCGCTGGTCCAGTAGACGTCCTGGAGGCGCAGGATGAGGGCGAACTCGTCGAGCGTGAGGGCCACGCCGGCGCCGAAGAGCAGAGCGACAAGCTGCAGCCAGAGTCCCTGGGGCAGGAAGGCGATGAGGCCGAGGCCGGCCACCACCATGACGACGACGCCGATCACCATGTGGTGGACGTGCAGGCCGCCCTCGGACTCAATGTCGTGGAACCACCAGCTCACGTTGGCCCTGATGAGGCGCGTGTTGAGGCGCACGAACAGGAACGTCAGAAGCAGGCCGACGGTGAAAGCCGCGACCGCACTCTGGCTCGGCCCCAACAGGCCCTCGCCGAGGGCATCGACCGCGAGGGTCATCTCTCCTCCTTGCCGTCGCCAGCCTGCGGCAAGGTCAGTTCCCGACAGGCGTTCACGACGAGCTTGCCCGCCCCTGCGCGACGCGGCGCTGGTGGCCCGGCCGGCAGCGAGCGCGACCTCGGCATGCCGCGCGGCCGCCTGCGCCTCCACAGCCGGATGCCTGCCGGGTCGCGATCACGGTCGTCTCACTGCTCGAGTCTCGAGTGATGAGGGCGTCACGCACTCTGCGGATCGGCGCTCGCCGTCTGCGCGCTCGCCTTCGGCCTGAGGATCTTCTTCGCCCCCACGATGACGAGGATGATGGCGATGAACACGAGGAGGCTCTGCAGCAGGCCGGCTCCCGCGGTGGCGATGTCCATCTTGGCCGCCACAGCCCCGGCCTTGCCGGCCACGTGGCTGAAGGAGCCGAAGTCCCAGAGGGCGTGGAGGACCATGACGACGACGATGGTGCCGCTGATGCGGCGGATGGCGTAGAAGACGCTTCCCAGGACGAAGGCGAAGAAGAACTGGCGGAGGGTGGGCGCGGCGCCCTGCCCGAGGACGAGGTTCACGCCGTGCAGGAGGCCGAAGAGGAGCGAGGTGAAGAGCCAGACCTTGACCTCGCCGTAGCCGCCGCGGAAGCCGACGAGCGCGAGGCCACGGTAGGTGATCTCCTCGCTGAAGCCGACGAGCGCCGTGCCGAGGGCCAGCCAGGCGATCATCGCGGCGCCCATGTTGCCGAGGTTGCCGTAGTCGATGCCAAGCAGAGTGGCGATGAAGACGAGGATCGGCACGGCCAGCAGCCACCGAGGCGGCCGCGCGGGGTCCGTCGGTGGCTCGCGCAAGACCGGGCGCCACCAGCCGAGCCACGTCGTGGCGATGATGAGGACGATGGAGCCCACGACCAGAGGAATGACGACCCCCTTGATGATGGTGTCGGTCGTGGTTCCGATCTTGTCGTAGTCGATGCCGATGATCTTCTCGAGGACGAGGAAGAGGATGGCGTAGCCGATGCCGATGGCCCACGCCAGGCTTGGCCGTGGTTGGATTCTCATGTGGTGGTCCCCTCCGTTTGTCCAGAGTGCGCTCGGTGCGCGGCGAAATCGTGTTTGCACTGTCAATACAGTGGAAATCACGTCGCTTCTACCCGCCGTGGTCGCTGGACAAACGGGCCCATTGCGTCTAGCACACGTAGGTCTCCGTCGTACTATCCGGCCATTGCAGTGCGCAAGCCGCTGGATGATCTGCTGAGAGAGCGGCGCGATAGATCCTCAGGAGGAGGAGCAGGAGGAGGCCTCGCCGTCCTCCATGACCTCGAGGAACGCCGGCGCGAGGGCTGCATCCGTGACCGCTCCCGGCTCACCCGCGACTGTTGTAGCATCTGCCGACGCCGGGGAACGGAGCGCGCGAAAGGATACGCCATGCCGGAGGGCAACATCAACGCCGAGGTCGCGGAGCACCTGCGCGAGCACGGCGCGCACGACGAGGCCGCCGGCCACCAGCCGAGTCGTCGGCGCGTCGAGACGATCGAGATTCTCGAGGCGATCCTGCTCGCCATCGTGGCGATCGTGACCGCCCTGAGCGGCTATCAGGCGGCGCGCTGGGACGGCGAGAGCGCCAAGGAGTACGCGACCTCCTCCCGCCTGCGCACCGAGGCCAACGGCACGCAGCTCACCGCCAACCAGACGCTCATCTACAACGCCGGCAACGTCACGGCGTGGATCCAGGCCATGGAATCCGACAACACCGCGCTCGCCGACATCCTCGCGAAGCGCTTCACCCCCGACTTCAAGCCCGCGTTCGACGCGTGGGTGAAGACCGATCCGCTGACGAACCCCGATGCGCCCCCGGGCCCAAGCCAGATGCCGGAGTACGAGGATCCATTGACGGAGAAGGCGACCGAGCTGAGCAAGGAGGCGGCCCACGCGTTCGACCTGGGCGTCAGCTACCGCGTCACCGCCGAGAAATACGTGCGCATCACCGTCGTCCTCGCCGCGGTGCTGTTCCTCATCGCCATCGGACAGCGCTTCAAGGTCCGCGGCGTGCGCTACTCGGTCAACATCGTCGCCGGGGTCTTCCTCTTCTACAGCCTGTACCTGTTCTTGATCTACCCGCACCTCGTCGGGGGGTGACCGCCGCTACCGCTGCGCCGCCCTGAGGTAGTCGCGGATCTCCGCGACTGATGGGGCGCGCCCGCGACAGACGACCGTGCCGTCGATGACGAGCGCCGGCGGCTTGCGCACGCCGCGGGCGATCATCAACCCGGGGTCCTCGATGCGGCGGACGGCGATGCGATCGCCGAGGCCGAGCTCGGCGATCGCCTCATCCAGAGCGGCGGCGAACGCCGCCGTGGCGTCGCCGGGTAGACCGAGGAGATCGATGACCATGCGGGCAGGCTAGCCGGGCGCGACGCGCGCCGACATGACCTCGGTCAAGCGCCCCCGGCGGCCAGCTTGGCGGCGATGTCGGCGAACTGCGCCTGGACCCACTTCTCGACGCTGTTCTCCTCGACGACCCGGCGCAGCATGGCGGCCCGCGACTCGCGCTCCGCGGCGGGCATCGTGAGCGCCTTGTAGAGCGCGTCCGCCTGTGCCTCGATGTTGAAGGGGTTGACGCCGAGGGCGAAGGCGCCGAGCTCCTCGTAGGCGCCGGCGTACTCGCTGAGCACCAGCACGCCGGCGCGGCGGTTGAGGATCGGCCCCTCCTTCGCCACCAGGTTCATGCCGTCGCTGATCGCGTTGACGAGCAGCACGTCGTACTGGGCGTAGGCGGCCAGCGTGATCGGGAAGTCGTCCTGGATGCGCAGGTCGATCGGCATCCAGTCGGTGGTGCCGTGGCGCGTGTTCACGTCGGCGACCACGCGCTCCACCCGCTCGCGGTACGTGACGTACTCCTCGACGTCCTCGCGCGACGCCTGGAGCAGGGCGAGGAAGGTGAAGCGCTCCTTGAACTCCGGATGCAGATCGAGGAAGCGGTCGAGCGCGACGAAGCCGCGGATGATGTTCTTGCTGAGGTCGAGCCGGTCGACGCGCAGCATGAGGAACTCGCGCCGCCTGCCGCGCAGCTTGCGCTCGGCGTGCGCGCCCGCCGTGAGGCCGCCGCGGCGCGCAGGGAATCAGGGTCGATGCTCACCGGGTAGGCGCGCGCCCAGACCTCGCGGCCTTCGTAGTGCACGACGCCACGCTCCGCGTCGATATCGAGCTCGAGCAGGTCCTCGCAGCAGCGCAGGAAGTTGAGCGCGTAGCTGCGCGTGTGGAAGGCGACGACGTCGTTGCCGAGCAGGCCGCGGAACACCGCCTCGCGGATGTGCCCCGGGAGCACGCGCCAGTAGTCGCTCTGCGGCCAGGGGATGTGGATGAACTGGTGCAGGAAGGTGCCGGGACAGGCGGCGCGGACGTCCGGGGCGACGCAGTAGAGGTGGTAGTCGTGGAGCAGCACCAGCGCGTCGCCGCCGCCGCCCGCCGCGCCGCGGCGCCGGCGCCCGTCCGGGCCCCGGCGCACCTCGTCGACGATCGCCTTGGCGAACTCGGCGTTCACGACCAGGTAGCCGTTGTGCCAGGCGTCCATCTCATGCGCGCCGATGTCCGGGTGACGACCGAGGTCCCAGAGGTAGTGCTGGATGAACCACAGCATCGGGTTGGCGACGATGTTGTAGTACTTGTTGTAGGCGTCGGGGTCGAGGGCGACGTAGCGCAGGCGGTACGCGTCGCCGTCGAGGGCCACCTCGACGGCGCGCTTCGCGGCGGCAAGCCGGCGCTCCTCGTCGCCGAGCGCCGCCGCCACCCAGGTCCCGGGATGGTGCCGCAGGACCTCGGTGAGCACGGTGACGAGGCCGCCGGGGCCACGCGTGACGACCGGCTCTCCCGAGGGGTCGTCGTGGAACGACACGGGGCCGCGGTTCGCCGCCACCACGAGACGGCGCTGTGCGAGATCGACACCCTCCACGCCGGGCTCCCTCCGTCGGCTGGTCAGGCCTTTATCTTACCCGCCTCGAGGTCCGCGAAGAGCCGCAGGTCGTCGCGCAGCAGGCGCGGCGTGAGGAAGTCGCGGCGCACTTTCTCCTTGCCGAGCAGCGCCATCGCGCGGTGCTTCGCCGGATCGGCGAGCACTTGCAGGCAGCGCTCGGCGCACTCGGCGGCCGACTGCACGAGGTACCCGGTGACGCCGTCCTCGATCTGCAGCGGGATGCCGCCGACGTCGCCGCCGATGACCGGCCGGCCCTTCCACAGACCCTCCGTGACGGTCAGCCCGAACCCCTCGCGCGTCGACTTCTGCATGATCACGTCGGCGTGACTCTGGAAGGCGTTGATCTCGACCGAGCCGACGTTGTCGAGGTTGGAGAGGATGAAGACGTCGGGGTCCCCGCCCACGTAGGCGATGACCCGCTCGAGGTAGTCCCAGCCCTCCGGGTCGTCGCTGGCCATGGAGCCGACGAGCGCGAGTTGCACGTCGGGGTGCTTCGCCTTCACCGTGCGGTAGACGTCGACCACGCCGAGCGGATCCTTCCACGGGTCGAAGCGCGAGACCTGGAGCAGCAGCGGCCGCTCCACGTCGATGCCGAACTGGCGCACGATGTAGGTGGCGTCCTCCGCCGAGAGCTGCATGTTCTTGGGCGCCAGCGGGTCGATGGTCGGGGCGATCTCGCGCACCGGGACGCGGAGACCCTGGGGCACGTAGTCGGCCAGGGTGTACACGGCCGCGTCGTAGCGGTTGATGGACGGCAGCAGGTAGTCGTACAGGCCCTGGTCCGGCGTCGACGTGTCGATGTGGCAGCGCCAGATCCACCAGGTCGAACGGTCCTGGCTGCGCGTCACGAAGTCGCGGATCGCCAGCGGTTGCGGATCGTGGATGACGACGAAGTCGTAAGGCCGCGTGAGCTCGGCGGCGTTGGCGCGGCACACCTCCTCGTAGAGGGCCCGCGCCTCGGCGGGGAAGTCCACCGCATGCCCCTGCAGGCCGTTGTGGAAGCTCTTGGTGACGTTGTAGAACTCCTGCGGCGCGGTGAGGATCTGCCAGTGCGCCTCGAGCCCGGCGTCGGTGACGAGCGGGACGAGCGTGTAGAGGATCTCGGCGACGCCGCCGCCGAAGGCGGTGGCGTTGACGTGCAGGACCTGGCGGCCCGCCAGCCGGGCGCCGAGCTCGTCGATCTCGGCCATCAGGTCCTTGGGGACGATGCTGCGGTAGTCGGCCAGCGACTTGCGACCGACGTTGACTTCGTGCATGTGGCCTCCGCGTGGGGGATGGTCGGCTAGTACATCACACCGCGGCCGTTCGCTAAACTCGGGTGGCATGGACGTTACCCCTCCTCCGCGGCCGCTGACGATCGCGTCCGGCGGCACCTCGCTGGCCGGCCGGCTCTTCCGGCCGGCCGGCCCGCCCGTCGGCGCCCTGCTCGTCTGCCACGGCGCCGGCAGCCGCAAGGAGAACCACGAGATCATGGGCGAGCAGGCCGCCGCGGCGGGGCTGGCCGCGCTCACCTTCGACTTTCGCGGCCACGGCCAGAGCGGCGGCGTGATGGGGCCGGACGGCTGGCGGGACGCGGTCGCCGCCGGCGAACGGCTGCTCACCGAGTCCGGCGCCCCGTGGCTGGCGGCGCGCGGGGCGAGCATGGGCGGCTGCATGCTCCTGCTCGCGGCGCGCGCCCGGCCCGGGTTCTTCCGCTCGCTGGTCCTGCTCTGCCCGGCGGACGGCGCGTCGCTCCTCGCCGGGCTGGACGAGCTCGAGCGCGACCCGGACAGCACACCCGGCGGGCCGGCGGGCCGCGAGTACTCCGGCCGCTTCGACACCGCCGCGCTGCGGCCGTTTCTCGGCCGGCTCGACCTCATTGAAGCGGCCTGCGGCCTGCCGCGCGTGCTGCTCGCGCACGCGCGCGACGATGAGCAGGTGCCCTACGCGCACAGCGAGCGGCTGGCGGCGGTGCTCGCCCCGCCCACCCGGTTCATCTCTCTGGGCGAGGGCGGCCACCACGGCCCGGGGCGCTCGCCGCTCGTGGCGGCGGCGACGATCGCGTGGGTGCTGGCCAACGGCACGCCCTGAGCGCCGCGACCTGCGGTCGCCGCGGCCAGCCGGTCAGGCGCCGAACAGCGGCAGCACGCGCGCGACGATGCCGCCCACGAGGAGCGCGATCGCGATCGTGCCTGAGCAGATGACCGCCGTGCGCCGCCACCCCAGCTCCCGCCCGAGGACGGCGATGGTGGCCACGCAGGGCACGTAGAGCGCGTTCACGATCGCGTAGGTGACGATCTGCGACGTGGTCATGAACGAGGAGATGCCGGCCACCGCCCCCCCGGCCTGGACGGCGGCGAAGACGAGGAGCAACTGCAGCGCCAGCTCCTTGCGCAGGATCGCGAACACCAGCGTGAGGCCGGCCACCATCGGCAGCAGGAGCCAGCCCTCGACGATGGGCTCGAGCACGGTGCCGAGCTTCCACACCCAGCCGGTCTCGTAGAGGAGCCCGAGCGCCATGCTGCCCAGCAGGATGATGGGGGCGGCGTCCCAGACGAACTCGCGGAAGCGCCGCCAGGTCTTGCGCGCCACCTGGCGGAACACCGGGCGGCGGAAGGGGAACATCTCCATGACCAGGACGCCCTTGTCGCCGGGCATCAGGCGGTTCATGCCGAGCCCGGCGAGGATGATGACGACGATGATGACCGCGTAGGTGAGCAGCGCGTACTGCCAGCCGGCGACGCCGGCGACGGCGCCGATGATCACCGCGGTGCGCGCGCTGCAGGGCGTGAGCGTAGCGAGGACGGCGGCGATGGTCCGCTCGCGCTTGCTGCCCAGCGAGCGCGTGGCGATGATCGCCGGCACGTTGCAGCCGCCGGCGGCGATGAGCGGGATGATGGCGCGCCCGTGCAGCCCGATGCGGTGCATGATGCGGTCGCTGAGGAAGGCGGCGGCGTTCATGTACCCCGTGTCTTCCACCAGGGCGAGGATGAAGTAGAAGGTGAGGATGTAGGGGATGCCGACGGCGAGGGTCGCGAGGATGCCGCCGTCGACACCCCAGAGCACCACCCTGCCGACGGTGCCGTCGCCGAGGATGGCCGTGACCACGCTCACCACGGCCGGCGAGATCCAGGCCGTCCACGCCGCCGTGAGCACGCGCGCCAGCAGGTCGCCGACGATGAAGAGCGTGGCGAAGACGGCGGTGATGACGCCGAGCATGATGGGGATGCCGGTGCGCGGCGCCGTGGTGAGACGCCACCAGCGGTCGGCGGCGGCGCGGGTGTCCTGGGCCGCCGCCGCCAGCGCGCGCGCCTCCGCGTGCCGTGCCTTGGAGATCTCGAGCGCGAGCCCCTCGTCGGCGTCGGTGAAGAACCCGTCGTCGTCGAGGCCTACGGCCCGGGCGACGTCGGCGTCGCCCTCGAGGACCGCCAGCGCCGCGGCGCGCGGACCGAGCCCTCCGGGCGCGCGCCGGCCGTCGTCGGCGCGCGCGGCGATGTGCAGCGCCACCTCCTCGACGCGCCCCTCGACCTCCGGCGGCAGCGGCGTGCCGGCGGTCTCGCCGAGGCCGCCGGCGGCGGAGACCCCCAGCACGGCGGCCTCGAGCGCCACGAGTCCCTCGCCGCGCGGCGCGACCGTGGCGACCACGGGCACGCCGAGGTCACGGGAGAGCACCTCGGCGTCCGGCATACGCCCGCGGCGCCGCGCCTCGTCGGAGAGATTGAGGGCGATGACGACCCGGAAGCCCAGGTCGAGCAGTTCCAGGGGGAGGTACAGGCTGCGCGCGAGGTTGGTGGCGTCCGCGACGGCGACGACGACCTCGGGCCGCCGGTCGAGCAATGCGCTCCGCGCCGCCTGCTGGTCGTCCCCCGGGCCGTCGAGCGAGTAGCTGCCGGGCAGGTCGACGACCTCGACGGGCCGGTCCTCCCAGCGCGTGCACGTGGCGCACGCGTCGACGCTCACGCCGGCGCAGTTGGCGGTCTCGCGCGAGCCGCCGGTGAGCGCATTGAAGAGCGACGACTTGCCGACGTTCGGGTTGCCGGCCAGGCAGACCACGAGCGGCCGCGGCGTCGGGTACGCGTCGGTCGTGTCGCGGCGGCTCTGACGGAGCGTCGTGGCCACTGGCGTCAGCCGCGCACCATGATCTTGTCGGTGACCTCACGGCCGAGGGCGTACTGCGAGCCGCCGACGCGCACGAGCAGCGGCCCGTTGAACGGGGCCACGCTCTCGACGCAGACGGGCGTGTCGGGGAGCAGGCCGAGCGAGGCCAGATAGCGCAGAAGCTCGCTCTTCTCCTCGGCGATGCAGCCGATGACGGCCTCGTGGCCCGGATCGACGCCGGAGAGGGGCCGCAGGTCCTCGTCGGCCAGCGAGCCGTCCTCGCCGGGGATCGTGTGGCCGTGCGGGCAGGTGCGCGGGTTGCCGAGCTGCTCGGCGAGGCGCGCCTCGACCTCCGGGCTGAGCACGTGCTCCAGCTTGCAGGCCTCCTCGTGCACGGCGTCCCACGGCATGTCCAGGTAGTCGACGAGGAAGCGCTCGCTCAGCCGGTGACGGCGCACGAGTGCCGCGCCTTCGGTGGCGCCCGCCTCGGTAAGCGTGATGCCCCGGCCCTCCCGGAGTTGCTCGACGAGGCCGGCGGCACGCAGGCGGCCCAGCATCTCGGAGACGGACGGTGGCGCGACGCCGAGCTCGTCGGCAATACGTTTCACGGTGACCGGGTCCGTGCCACGCTGCAGTTTGAAGATGGCCTCGAGGTACTCCTCGGCACTCTGCGTGCGTGTGCTCACGGTGCGACTCCGTTCGGGCGGTGATCGTCGGCGGGGCGCCCCCTACGGGACCCCGCCCCGGCTCTTCATTAGGATACCCTAATCGTGGTAGTAAGGGAATCCTGACCTAAGTCAAGAGGACGACCGACGCCATGTGCGGAGCAGCGGGCGCGGAGGTCGCGCGTGGGCCCGCCGGAAAGTCGCCTGAGGTCGGCGGGAACGTGCTGGAGGCGCGAAGATCTAGAGGGACGGAGAGAGGGATCTGGAGCGGATGACGGGACTCGAACCCGCGATCTTCAGCTTGGGAAGCTGACGTGTTACCAACTACACTACATCCGCCCGGTGGCACGGTCTGCGCGCTAGTTCACCACAGCGGCGGCGCACCCGCAACTGGAGCCGCCTCCCCTGCCGCGCTCCCTAGCCCTCCAGCTCCGAAAGCCGCAGACAGGCGAGAAACCCCGCGTACAGCTCGGCGAACGAGGCTCCGGCGATCTCGAGCGTCCGCCCGTCGAGCCTGGTCGTCCCGGGGCACGCCTCGGCCAGATCGCAGAAGTGCACGCGCGTGAAGGTCAGCCGGAGCGGCTCGCCGTTCCAGGCGAGCGGCGCCGGCCAGGCCTCGGCCAGGAGCGCCGCCTCGACGTCGGCGCGCATGCGGGCACGAGCCTCCCCGGTCGGGCAGAGCGCGGCGGCCTCGCGCCGCACCCCGGTCTTCACCACGGTCGTGGCGATGCCGGGGACGAGCGCGCGCGCCTCCGCCGCCGCCTTGTCGTCGCCGGAGAGGTACACGGCGGGCACGCCGAGCTCGCCGGCGAGCAGGGCGCCGATGCCGAACTCGCCGATCTCGAGGTCGCCGACGGCGGCCGAGAACACCTTGTAGTTCCAGGTGTGCTCGAGCACGGCGCCGATCGTACCGGCGCGCGCGTGGTAGCCCACGAAGAGCGCGCCGTCGCAGTCGGGCGCGAGGCCCTCGAGCATGCTGAGCGGCGTCGGCGAGCCGCTCACCAGCGTGGCGAAGCCGGGCAGGTCGCTGGGATCGAGGTTGCGGCCGTCGTCGTGGGCGTCGCAGACGACGACCTCGACGGCGCCGGCGGCGGCGCAGCCCGAGAGGACGGCGTCGAGGTCGGCGCGCATGTGGGCGTGGGCGCGCTGCGCCGCCGCGCCCTCCCGCTCCGTGTCCGCCTCGGAGACGACGCCCGAGATGCCCTCGAGGTCGATGGCGATGAAGAGCTTCACGGGCGCCTCCTCGGGCGTCGCTTCAGGAACGGTCGGCGGCGGGCGCGGCGGGCCAGTCCTCGCCGATGCGGCGCGTCAGCGCCGCGACGAGGCGCGCCGCAGCCTCGAGGTCGTCGATGCGCGCGACCTCGAAGGGTGAGTGCATGTAGCGCATCGGCAGGCCGACGGTGAGCGTGGCCGCCGTCCCCGCGGCCATGAGCTCGTCGGCGTCGGTGTCGGTCGCGGCCGGGTATGCCTTGACCTGCACCGGGATGCCCTCCGCCGCGGCGATCTCGCGGGCGAGCCTCACGAGGCGCTCGCTGCTGCCGGCGCCGCGGCTGAGCACCGGGCCGGCGCCGAGGTTGACCTCGCCGGCCAGCTCCTTTGCGCTCGCCGCCGGCGTGTCGCTGCAGAAGTCGCCGTCGAGCACGATGAGGACGTCGGGCCGCAGTCGCAGGGCCAGCGCCTTGGCGCCCATGAAGGTGGTCTCCTCGTGCACGGTCGCGAAGCCGGTGAGGCGCGCCGCCCCCGGACCCGCCGCGTACAGCTCGAGACCGCGGATCATCGCGTACAGCCCGGCGCGGTCGTCGAGCGCCTGCGTGGCGACCACGCCGGGGGAGAGCTCGATGAAGTCCGGCGTGAAGGTGACCGGGTCGCCGACCGCCACCCGCGCGAGCGCAGCGGCGCGGTCGGCGGCGCCGATGTCGAGGAACTGCTCGTGGAGCTCGGGCGCCCTGTCGCGCTCCTCCACGGGGATGATGTGCGTGGGCTTGCGGCCGCCGACGGCGTGCACGTCGCCGCCGCGCCCGTGGATCACGAAGTGCCGGCCCGGCACGAGGAGCGGGGCGACGCCGCCGATCCTCTCCACCGACACGTAGCCGTGCTCGTCAACGTGCGTGACGATGAGGCCGATCTGGTCGGCGTGGGCGGCGACGGCGACCAGTGGACCGTCGGGCGGCCCGATCGAGAGCCAGACGTTGCCGAGCGGGTCGCCCTCGGCCGCGCCGAGCGGGGCCAGGCGGCGGCGCACGACGTCCTGCGCCGCCGCCTCGAACCCGGTCGGTCCGGGCGCGAGACAGAGCGTGCGCAGGAGTTCGATGTCGGCGGTCAACGGTGATCCTTCGCGGTCGACGATCCTCGGGATTCTACTGCACGGCGAATCGGCGTGAGTTTGCGATGACGGGGAATACGTAGCATGTCATACGTACTGCTGGGGGGTACGTTCATTCCGGCGGAGGAGTCGTGATGGAGGCAAAACCCAAGTGGCTGCGCAGTACCAAGGGCGCACCCTTCACCGGCATCGGTTCGCTCGAGGCGGACATCCTGGCGGTCGTCTGGGACAAGGGCCAGACGACGGTGCGGGCCGTCTACGAGACCCTGCGCGAGCGGCGGACCATCGCCTACACCACGGTGATGACCGTCATGAACAACCTGGTCAAGAAGCACCTGCTTACGCAGGACAAGAGCGCCATCGCCTACGTGTACACGCCCGCCATCCCGGGGCGCGAGGTCGCGCAGACGGTCCTGGAGAGCGTGGTGCACAAGCTCATCAGCGACCACACCGGCGCCGCCGTGTCGATGCTGCTCGGGCTCGACAAGGACCTCACTCCCGAGCAGGTGGACGAGCTGCGCGCCTGGACACGCCAGCAGTACGGCGCCTGAGGTTCGGCGAGCCGGAGGCGCGCCGCACCCGTCACATCGATTCGGGCGCGCTGACGCCGAGCAGTCCCAGCCCCGCGGCGAGCGTGGAGCGCACCGCCGCGCAGAGGCCTGAGCGGAACGCGGTCACGTCCGCGTCGTCGCTGAGCACGCGGCAGTGGCGATAGAAGACGTGGAACTCGGCGGCCAGCTCCCCCAGATAGCCGTGCACGCGGTGAGGCGCGCGCTGCTCGGCCGCGTTCAGCAGGATGTCGGGGAACCGCGCCAGGGCGCGAAGCAGCGCGCGCTCGTGCTGGCCCACGGTCACGGCCGGGACGGCTGCGCCGGCCGGCCTCCCCTCTTCCGGCAGGTTGCGCAGGATGCTGCAGATGCGCGCGTGCGCGTACTGGACGTAGTAGACCGGGTTCTGGTTGCTCTGCTGCACGGCGAGCTCGACGTCCAGTTCCAGCGTCGTGTCGTGGGAGCGGCCGACCAGCAGGAAGCGCGCCGCGTCGACGCCGATGGCGTCGATGAGGTCGTCGACGGTCACGATGTCGCCGCGGCGCTTGCTCATGCGCCGCGTCTCCCCGCTCTCCAGCAGGTTCACCAGCTGGCCGATGATGAGCTCCAGCCGGCCAGGGTCGTGCGGCGGCAGCGCCGTGAAGGCGGCCTTCATGCGCGGCACGTAGCCGTGGTGATCGGCCCCCCAGACGTCGATCATGTGCTCGAAGCCGCGGTCCATCTTGTCGCGGTGGTAGGCGATGTCGCTGAGGAAGTAGGTGGGATCGCCGCTCCCGCGGATGAGGACGCGGTCCTTGTCGTCGCCGTAGCGGGTCGTGCTGAGCCAGACGGCGCCCTCTTCGTCGTACAGGAGCCGCTCGCCGTCGAGGTCGGCGAGCGACTTGCCGACCTCCCCGCCGAACCCGCGATGCTCCTCGTCGCCCTGGTACAGGCCGCTCTCCGGCGTCCAGACGTCGAACGGGACCCGCAGGCGCTCGAGCGTGACCCGGAACTGGGCGAGGATCGCGTCGCGGCCCCAGAGCTTGATCTCGCCGAGCAGGTCGTCGGCCAGCGCGGTGACATCAGGTGCGACCGCCTCGAGCGCGGCGCGATAACGGTCGCCGACGGCGGCGATGAGCTCGTCCGCGAGGTCGAGCAGGTAGTCGCCCACGTAGCCCTCTTCCGGGACCGGGATCTCGAGCCCGAAGCGCTGCCCGTAGCGCGCCGCGAGCGACTGGCCGAAACGGGTCATCTGCGTGCCGTAGTCGTTGACGTAGAACTCGCGGGTGACGTCGTGACCGACGAAGGCGAGGATGCGGCAGAGCGCGTCACCGTACGAGGCGTAGCGTGCGTGGCCGACGTGGAGCGGACCGGTGGGGTTCACGCTGACGAACTCCACGTTCATCTTCTGCCGGCGGGCCGGCGACAGCGCGTCGCGGCCGTAGTCGGCGCCCTCCGCGAGGAGCCGGTCGAGGGCGCCGCGGTACCAGGAGTCGTTCAGGAAGAGATTGAGGAAGCCGGGTCCCGCGACCTCGAAGCGGTCGCAGACGCCGGCCCCGGGACCGGCCAGCCAGCGGGCGCCCACCGCTTCCGCCAGTTCGCGCGGCACGCGGCCGGCGCGCTTGGCGCTCACCAGCGCCGCGTTGGTCGTGACGTCGCCGTGCTCGGGGCGCGCCGGCAGCGCGAGCTCGACCACCGGCGCCTCGCTCGCGGCCGCGCCGGCGGCCGCCAGCTCATCGTCGAGCGCGCCCCGCAGCGAGGCCGCGAGCCCGTTCAGGTCGTAGAGGTCGTCGCTCATCGTCCACCATCAGGTCGCCGGCGCCGGCCGGGCGGCCGGCGCAACCCGCTGATTCTATCCGCCCGGGCGGCGGCGCGCGACGGCCGGGCGCGTCAGTGATGGTACGGCTCGCCGCGCAGGATCTTGCCGGCGCGGAAGAGCTGCTCGAGCAGGACGACGCGGGCGAGCTGGTGCGGCAGGGTCAGCGCGGAGAGCGAGAGCGCTCCGGTGGCCCGCTCGCGCACCTCCCCGGCAAGACCGAGCGAGCCGCCGATGACGAAGCCGGCGCCGCCGCGCTCAAAGGAGCGCTGCAGCCCGGCCGCGAACGCCTCCGTCTCCAGGGCGGCGCCGTCGACGGCGAGCGCCGTCACGACCGGCGCCTGCGGCCACGCCGCCAGCAGGCGCCTCCCCTCCTCGCGCAGGACCTCCGCCTCGCTGCGGCCGCGCAGCGGCACTTCCTTGACCTCGCGCACGCTGACGGTCATCAGCGGTCTCAGGAGCTCGAGGTAGTGACGCGCCGCGGGAGCGAGGTCGCGGTGGAGCGACCCGACGACGAGGAGCTCGACGCGCGCCGCCACGTCCGCGCGCTCAGGTGCGGGGCGGACCGGCGTAGAAGGCGACACGGCCCGGCCCCCCCGCCCGGGCCGTGTACATGGTGGTCGCCGCCTTGGCGACCAGCTCCTCGGTCGAGGCGCCGTCGGCCGGGAAGGTGGCGACGCCGGCCGCGGCGGTGAGCGCGATCGGACGGCCGTCGGTCTCGACGGCCAGCTGCCGCATCGTGCCGAGGACGCGGGCGAGCAGGGCGTCCGCCTGCTGGTCGGCGGTCTCCGGCAGCACCAGCAGGAACTCGTCGGCGCCGTAGCGGCAGACCAGGTCGCAGCTGCGCAGCTGCGCCGTCAGCGCCGCCGCCCAGTGGCGCAGCACCTCGTCACCGGCCTCGCGCCCGGCGGTGTCGTTGACGGCCGTGAAATCGTCGAGGTCGAGCATGATGAAGGCGACGCTGCGCCCGTGGCGCTGGGCCCGGGCCAACTCGAACACGGCGCGCTCGCGCAGCTGCCGGAAGTTCATCAGGCCGGTGAGCGGATCATGGGTCTCGTGCTCGCGGCGATCGTGGAGCAGGCGGAGGTTGTCGAGGGCGACGTCGGCCTGGTCGGCGAGCTGCGTGAGCAGACGGCGCTGCTCGTCGGGGTGGAAGCCGTTCTCGTGGTACAGGTAGCCGGCCTGCTGCCCGGTGTAGCCCTCGAACTGGCAGACGGTGTCACCGAGGCCCCAGCACATGGTCTCCTTGGTGAGGACCTCGGTGCCGGTGATGATCTCGAGCACGCCGTCGATGATCCCCCGTTCGACGTCGCACACAGGCGTGCCGGTCGGCTGCAGGCGCTCGCAGCTGAGGCAGCGGCTGAGCTTGACGAGCACGCGCTCCTCGTCCAGCTCGACCTCGAGGTCGCCCAGCCCCATCTGCGCGAACCAGTCTTTGAGGCCTTGGATGGACTTGACCCCGAGGTCGCGGCTGCAGCGCTTGCTCGCCAGGTAGATGGCCGGGCCGGCGCTCTCGCCGAGGATCTCGGGAAGGATGGCGAACTGCAGGAGGCGGACCAGCGACGCCGGCGCGGTGGCGTCGGCCGGCGTCTCCGCCATCACGTCGCCGACGGTCGGCCAGACGCGGCGTTCTTCCGAGGTCGTCATCGCGATGACGCTGCGCAGTGTGCGCGCAAAGACCGTCGCCAGTGACACTTCTTCCTGCGAGCGAAGCGCCATCCCCATCCTCTCGACGGCCGCGAGGACGTCAGGGGCCGCGGCGGCCGCTCTCCCATGCCGAGCTGCCCGCTGCCCGCAGGGCGGCTCTGCCTATACTATAGGCGAAGGAGACCGTGCTGAGACAGAGCGCGAAGCCCCTGTGAGCGCGAAGCGTTGCCAGCGGAGTGTACGAGGGAGACGGCCGATGACGCCCACAGAGACAGAAGGACGGCCCGACGGGGAGGCCTACAGCCTCGACAAGGCGGCGGCGCGGCGGCGCGGCCTCGAGGCCCGGGACGCCCTGCCGGTGACGGAGCGCGACCGGCTCAGCGCCGCCGTCTGCGCCCGTGCCGCGGGCCTGCCCGAGCTCGCGGCGGCTGGGACCGTCATGTCGTTCGCGTCGTTCCGCAGCGAGCTCGACACGGCCGCCCTCACCGAGTGGGTGCTCGCGGCCGGCAAGACGCTCTGCTTCCCCCTCATCCTCGGCCCCCGCCGCATGGCGGCGATCCGCGTCACCGATCCGGCTGCGGACCTCGTCCCCGGCACCTGGGGCATCCCCGAGCCGCGCGAGGGGCTGCCCGAGGTCCCGCCGGCGGCGATGGACATCGTGTTCGTGCCGGGCTCGGCCTACGACGAGGAGGGACGCCGCTGCGGCTACGGCGGCGGCTTCTACGACAACTACCTCCCGCTGACGCGCGCGGGCACGCCGTGGGTGGCGCTCACCTTCGAGGCGCAGCTCGTGCCGGGCATCGAGTGTGAGCCGCACGACCTGACGATGACGGCGATCGTCACCGAGAAGCGCGTGATCAGGCTCGGCTGAGGCCGAGCGCGCCGGCGAGCTCGGCGCCGAGCCGGCGCGCCTCCGCCAGCAGCTGCTCGTCGCCCGCCGCCGCACCCGCCACGTCCGCGTACCCGCCGCACGTGAACACCGGCACGTCGCCGTCCGTGGACAGGGCCACGTAGCGCCGCAGGGCGGAGAGCGTGTCGTCGAGCCCCGTCTCCGCGGTGACCGCGATCAGCCCTACGGCCTTCGCCGGCAGCCACTGGTCGTGCGCGTAGCGGAAGACGTTGCGGTCGATGAACGCCTTCATCTGCGCGGAGACGTTCTCGTAGTAGACGGGAGAGGCGAGGATCAGGCAGTCGGCGGCGTAGACCCGCTCGAGCACGCCGGCGGCGTCGTCGTCCAGCGGGCAGACGGCCAGGTCGGCACAGGTGTCGTGCCCGAGGCACGGCGCGACGCTCCGCTCGGCCAGCGCGATCGTCTCGCACGCGGCCCCGCGAGCGGTCAGCTCGTGGAGCGTGGCCTCCAGGAG
Source organism: uncultured Thermoleophilia bacterium (assembly GCA_963717965.1). Classification (GTDB taxonomy): domain Bacteria; phylum Actinomycetota; class Thermoleophilia; order UBA2241; family UBA2241; genus CAIXSE01. The sequence goes on from CAVQXS010000010.1 coordinate 546,755, forward strand.
CGCGGCCGTGTTGCCGCCGCGGCGCGGGCTCCCGAGCACGGCGACGACGGAGGGCTGGGCTGCGTCCACGATGTGCGGCCTCGAGCCGGCGCTGCCCGTGGCTCAGCCGTTCTGAAGGGCGATCTGGACCTCGTCGCGAACGCGGACGAGCGCGGCGGCGACGGTGTCCGGGTCCTCGTGGAAGCGCGCCGCCGGCATGGGCACCGAGATCGAGGCGGAGCTGCCGTCGATGTCGGTGATCGCCACCCCGACGCTGCAGATGCCGGCGCGATGCTCTTCGCAGTCGTAGGCGAGCCCGGTGGCGCGCACCTCCTCGAGCTCGGCGAGAAGCGACTTGCGGTTGACCGGCGTGTGCCGCGCCGGCGTCTCGAGACGCTGGGGGAGCCGGCGCTTGATCTCGTCGGCCGGCAGCTGGGCGAGCAGCGCCTTGCCGTTGGCGGTGCAGTGTGCGGGGAACCGGGCGCCCACGCGCGAGACGACCATGAGCGAGCGCTGGGGCGCCGGCTGCTGGGCGATGAAGAGCACGTGCATGCCGTCCAGGACGCCGAGGTCGACGGTCTCGTTGAGCTCGCGGGCAAGCTGCTCCAGGTAGGGCCGGACCACGGTCGGGAGGTCACGCCTGGCCATCGCCAGCCGCATGAGGCCGGGCCCCAGGTGAAGGCGGCCCGTGGCGACGTCCGTGTAGATGAAGTCCTCGTGCTCGAGGGCGCCGCGGATGCGGTGGACCGTGGTCCGCGGCAGGCCCGACCGCGCCACCAGCTCGCTGAAGGTCAGCCCGCCGGAGGAGTCCGCGGCCAGCAGCCGCAGGATCGTGGCCGCCCGGGCGAGCACCTGGACGCCGTTGCGCTGCTCCTTCTCCTCTTCGAGATCGGTCTCGATCACGTCTCCTCCATCCCCGTCCCCAGGACCCGGCCCGCCGGCGTCAGAGCGGACTCCGCGATGGTGGGATCCGGCCGCGCCGGCTTCGCATCGTCACCCGGCGGCGGCGCTTCGAGCACCAGCTGGCGCCTGACCGGGAACAGGTGCAGGTCCCAGCGCTTCTCGACGAACCCCCAGATGCCGCGCGGCGCCTTGGTGGCCATGATCACGGCGATGACGCCGAGGAGCAGCATGTACGTGGCGCCGTACTGGCTCAGCGTCTGCAGCAGGGCGAAGTAGATCACCGCCCCGAGGAGGGGACCTTCGATGCGTGGCGAAGCCACCGATCACGACGATGAAGATCGCATACGCCGTCCAGTTGATGCTGAACGCGGAGGTCGGCTGGATCCACAGGAGGTTCAGCGCCACGACACCGCCGACGACACCGCAACCGAAGGCCGACACCAGATAGACGTAGAGCTTGGAGCGGAAGACGTTGACGCCTGAGCTCTGCGCCGCCAGGTCGTTGTCGCGGATGGCCGTGAGCGCCAGACCCGTGCGCGTGCGCAACAGCAGGTACACGAGGAGGACGGCGCCGACGGCGACGGCCAGCGCCAGCCAATACGTGGCCGGGATACGGGTCGTCACGGGCATGCGGGCAGCCGAGAGGATCGCCTTGCCCGAGCCGGAGCCGGCCGCATCCCAGTTGGAGATGATGATGCGGCAGACCTCCGCGACCACCCAGGTGCCGATGGCGAAGTAGCCGCCTCGCAGCCGGAAGATGAGCGGCGCGACGCCGAGAGCGACGACGACCGCGATGAAGCCGGCCAGGATGGCGGAGAGGAAGGGGTGGAGACCCACGACGTCGCTGAGGTACCACACTCCGTAGGCGCCGATGCCCACGTAGGCCTGCTGGCCCACCGAGATCAGGCCGGCGTAGCCGCCGAGCAGGTTCCACATCTGCGCCAGCGCGAGCAGCGTGAAGAACGTGACCAGCGTCCGCATGACGCTGTTCTCCGCCCACAGCGGGACGGACGCGAGCGCGGCCACGATGAGGACGAAGCCGACGAGCACGTAGCGGTGCATCGGCCGCGAGCGGGCGACGCGGAACGCCGGGACGCTCATGCCGTCACCGTCTTCGCGAAGAAGCCACTGGGTCTGAAGGCCAGCACGGCGAGGAACACGAGATGGCCGACGAGCGTGCCCCACGCCACGCCGAACGCCTGCGAGCCGAGCGTCTGCGCGAGCCCCAGGACGACGCCGCCCAGCAACGTGCCCCAGATGGATCCCATGCCGCCCATGATCACCGCCTCGAAGGCGAAGATCAGGCGGAACGGGCCCTGCGAGGGATCGAACGTGGTACGGACGGCCATGAGGACGCCGGCAACGGCCACGATGGCCAGCGCGATGGCCATCGCCAGCGAGTAGATGTGGCGGTTGTTGATGCCCATGAGGCTCGCCGCCTCCTGGTCGTCGGAGGTAGCCCTGAACGCCCTCCCCAGCCTGGTGTTGGTGAGGAACAGCTGGAGCCCCCCGATGACGACGATGGCGATGACGAACACGATCAGCGGGAACCAGCCGATGGACAGCTGCTCGTTGACCCGGATGCTGATGTTCTCGATCCTGCCCGCGTCGAGACCCTGGGAGTCCGCGGAGAACCACAGCTGCAGGGCGTTCTGGATGATGATCGAGAGGCCGAAGGTCACCACGATCGGCCGAGTGTCGTCGGTGCCGAGCGTGAAGTTGAGCAGCCCCCGCTGCAGCACGTAGCCGATCACGAACATGACGGCGATGCAGATCACGGCGGACCACAGGACGCCCAGCCCGATCGACTCCACGAGGAAGAGCGTGAGGAACGCGGCGAGGATGCCCAGGTCGCCGTGCGCGAGGTTCACCATGCGCATGACGCCGAACACGAGGGCGAGCCCGGTGGCGAAGAGCGCGTACAGCCCGCCGAGGAGTATCCCTTGAATCGCTACATTTGCCCAATCCATGCCGTCACATCCCGAAGTAGGCCGCGGTGATCTGTTCCGAGCTCAGGTCGCTCGGCGTCCCCTCGAGGGAGATGCGCCCCTCCAGGAAGCAGGCGACGTGGTCGGCGACGGTCAGCACGTGCTGGACGTCCTGCTCGACGACCATGATCGTGGTGCCCGTGCCCACGAGCTGGACCATCGCTTCGTAGATGCGCCGGATGACGACCGGCGCGAGGCCGAGAGACACCTCGTCGAGCAGGAGGAGGTGCGGGTTGGACATCAGCGCCCGGCCGATCGCCAGCGCCTGTTGTTCCCCGCCCGAGAGGCTTGAAGCCTGGCGCTTGATCAGCGGCTTGAGGAGCGGGAAGAGCTCGAGGACGGACTCGACGTCCCAGTCCCCCTTGCGGCCGCCGTACGCGCCCACTTGCAGATTCTCCCGCACGCTCAGGCTGGCGAACACGCGCCGGCCCTCGGGGACGAGCGCGATCCCCATGCCGACGCGCGTGTGTGCCGGTACGTGGTCGACCGGCTCGCCGGCGAACAGTACCCGGCCCGACTTGGGCCGATGCACACCGGCGATGGTCTTGAGCAGCGTCGACTTGCCGCCGCCGTTGGCGCCGATGCAGGCGAAGGTCTGCCCCTCCTCGACACTCAGAGAGACCGAGAACAACGCCTGGAAGTCGCCGTAGAAGACGTCGACGTCCTGCAGTTCGAGGAGGCTCATATCGGCGTCCCCCCCATGTAGCATGCCTGGACCTCGTCGCTGCACATGACCTCGTTCGGGTCGCCCTCGATGAGGTTGCGGCCGTAGCTGATGGCGACGATGCGGCCCACCACGGCGAGCAGGGCATGGACGATGTGCTCGATCCAGATGATCGAGATGCCTTGCGCCAGCAGGTTCTTGACCGTGCCGATCACCATCTCGACCTCGTTCTCGGTGAGCCCGCCGGCGATCTCGTCCAGCAGCAGCACGGCGGGATCGCCGGCGAGCGCCCGGGCCAGTTCCAGCCGCTTGCGGTCGAGCAGCGGCAGGGCCCCGGCACGCACATTGGACTTGGGCGTGAGGTGCGTGAGCTCGAGCACCTCCACGCAGCGTTCGTAGCTGGCCCGTTCGCTCAGGCCGCGGGCGTAGGCCGCACACACGAGGACGTTCTCGAAGACGCTCATGTCGGAGAACGGCTTCGGGATCTGGTACGTGCGGCCGATGCCCGCGCGGCAGCGCTCCTGCCGCGAGAGATGTGTGATGTCGCGGTCGTTGAACGTGACCCGGCCCGAGTCGGGCCGATGCACGCCGGTGATGAGGTTGAACAACGTGGTCTTGCCGGCGCCGTTCGGCCCGACGATGCCCAGCGCCTCGCCTGCATTCAGCGTCACGCTCAGGTCGTCGATGACCTTCACGCCGCCGAACGACTTGCTCAGGTCGACGGTCTCGAGTACCACCGTCATCGATGCTCACCGCTCTGCATCTGAGCACTCCGCCGACTGGCCGAGAAGTCACTGGGCATGGGGCCGGATCTCCTTCGCTCAGTACGTGATGGGCGCGACGTCTTGCTGCACGGTGATCTCGGGCGCCGTGACGTTGGTGACGATCTTGAGGTCGAAGGGGTACTTCTCGCCCTTGACCCACTGACCGCCGACCAGCGGCGTCTTGGAGACGTTGGGCACGGGGTTCTGCTGCTCGGCCGGCGTTCCAGTTGACGTTGCCGCACATCGTGTCGAGGTTGGTCGCCTTGATGGCGTCGAGGATCGACTGCTTGTCGTCGACGTTCGTGGTGCGCTTGAGGGAATCGGCGACGACCTCGAACACGGCGTAGTGCAGCAGCGGCTGCGTCCACTGGCTACCGGTGTCGGCGGTGAACGCGTCGCCGATCTCCTGGCAGGTCTGGCCGGTGAGCGACGACTTGAACGGGTGACTCGGCGACCACCAGCACTCGGTCGTCAGGTTGTAGCCGATGTCACCGACCGCTTCGAGCTGGGACGGGAAGAGGAGGGCCTTGCCGATGGTGCAGGCCATGGGATGGAGGCCCTGCTGGTAGCACTGCTTCCAGAAGTTGACGAAGTCCGGCGGCAGCATGTTACCGCTGACGATGTCCACGCCGGCGGCCTTGAACTTGCTGATCTGCGGCGTGAAGTCGTCGGTGCCGCCCTGGAAGCGGCCGCTGTCGATGAACTTGTAGCCGCCCGCGGTGAGCATCGGCGGCTGGCCGGTCTTCGGGTCCGACCAGGCGATGCCGTCGGCGTCGTTGCCCCACATCTCGCCGACCAGCTTGTTGGTCTTGAGGCCGTCCCACATGGCCATGAAGTTGGCGGTGACGTCCTCGAGGCCCCAGAAGAAGTGGTACGTCCACGTGAAGGGTACGGGGTTTGCCGGGTCCGCCTGGCGGCCGAAGTAGTACGGCTGCCACGGGCAGTCGTTGGAGACGCAGGGCACTCCCAGGGCCTCGGCCTGGATGGCGACCGGGTTCACCGTGTCGGGTGTCGAGGCCACCATCATGACGTCGACGCTGTCGTTGGTGATGAGCTCGCCGGCCACCGTCCCCGCGCGGTCGGTGCTGGACTGCGAATCCTTGACGATGAACTCGATCGGGTGCACCTGCCCGTCGCCGCACTCGATGCCGTCCTTGGCGTAGGCCTTCCACTGGTCGACGCACCAGGTGTCCGCCTCGCCGAACGGCGCCAGCGGCCCGGTCAGCGGCGAGACGAAGCCCACCTTGATGGCACGGCCCTCGCCGCCGCCCCCGCCGCCGCCGCTGTCGTCGCTGCCGCCGCAGGCGGCGAGCACGCCGCCGAGCCCGCCGGTGGCGCCCAGGGCGAGGCCGGTGACGCCGGCCGTCTTGAGGAAGTCGCGGCGGGTGATCGGCGTCTTGATCCCCGGTTCCGCCGCCTTGCTGGTCTTGTCCTCTGAACTCATGCCGCCTCCTTGCTGTCGGTCCCGTCGCCGGGGCCGCTCCTCTGGGAGCGGCACTGACGCACGGGACCCCCCCGGTGGTCCTTCTGGTACACGGGACCGCGAAGGCCGCCCGCCGCTGCCCGAGGGCAGGCGACGGCCGCGCGCGGGCCCGTCAGAGCCTGGTCAACGGTGTGGTACCACCTCCATGGCTATCCACCATACGGACGCTCCCTCCCACGATACGGGCATCATATCGACGGGCGTCGTGCTGTCAAGGAACGACCGGCCCACGGTACGGACCGGTCGCGACGCCTCAGCCGCCGTTGACCAGCTCCGGATGAAGCTTGAGACGCTCGATGACCTCGCCCACGGACGCGGGCTGCAGCTGCATCGAGCGCGCGATACCGACGAGGCGCTCGACGAGCTGCAGGTTGGACTCGGCGGGCACGCCCTTGTCGAGCGTCAGCGTGTCCTCCATGCCGGTGCGCGCGTTCCCCCCCATGGCCAGGCCGATGGTGGTCATCGGCAGGTTGGCCCTGGCGACGGCGATCACCTGCCAGCTCGTGCCCTGCGGAAGTTCGCGCACGAGGTACGCGAGCAGCTGCGGGTCGCCCTTCATGCCGCCGCGCACGCCCATCACGAACGAGACCTGGAGCGGCTCGACCAGGAGCTCCTTGTGCAGCAGGTACAGCATCATGTCGAGGTGACCGGTGTCGTAGATCTCGACCTCAGGTTTGACGCCGAGCTCGATCATGCGCGCCGCGAGCTCCATCATCTGCTTGGGCGGATTGCTTGAACTCCGCCGTACCGAACGTCATCGTGCAGGGATTGAGCGTCGCCATGGCGGGCTTCGCCTCGACGATGCGCATGCGCTCCTCGTAGGTGAACTGGAGCCCACCCGTCGACAGCTGCGTGATGCCCGGGCAGACCTCGCGGACCGCTTCGACCGTCCGCCGCGCGACGTCGAGGTCGGCGGTCATGTTGCCCTGGTCGTCGCGCAGGTGGATGTGGATGACCGCCGCTCCCGCCTCGTGGCACGCCCTGGCGTCGGCGGCGATCTCCGCGACGTTGCCGGGCATCCCGGCGTTGTCCGCCTTGGTCGCCACAGGGCCGGTGAGCGCCGCGGTGATGATCGGTCTGGGCATGGTGGCCTCCTCGGAGGTCGCGTGGGTCAGTGCGGATGCGCGCGGCGCGCGGCGCCCGCGAGCATCCTCACGAGGTCGCCGCGGGGACGCGCGGAGGGTCCTCCGCCGCGCGTCCCCGTCGCCCCCTCAGAACTCGCGGGGCTCCGGATACGGGATGGCGACGAGCATGGTTGCCGGCGATTTGGTGTGGTTCAGGATCGAGCGAGCCTCGTCCGGCGCCAGGTAGATGGAGTCCCACTTCTTGAGGATGACCTCGCCCTCTTCCGTCTTGACTGTGACCTCGCCGTCGAGCACGAAGTACACCTTCTCGAGCGGCGTGGCGATGTACTCGCATCCGCCCTGCGGCAGGAAGTGAGAGATGCTCATCCAGAAGTTGCGGGTCTTGCTGACCTCGAACCCCTGCAGGCGCAGACCGTACACGTCGAAATGCCCGGGCGCCTCGTAGGACGGCGCCTCGTCGTACCTGGTGACCTCCATGCCTCGCTCCTTCTCAGTAGCCGGCTCCTGGACCGTAGCCGGTGCCGGCGTAGGTGTACGTGCGATCCGGCACGTCGTTCAGGTCGTCCTCGTCGATCTCGGCGGCGCAGCGGACCATGGAGCCGTCGCCCATGTACCAGCGGATCGGGAAGCAGAAGAAACGGAAGCGCTTGCCCTTGACCTTGTCCAGGTCGCCGCCGAGGTTCTCGACGCCGACGATGCCGTGGCCGAGCATCTGCTTGTGGCAAGGCTCCCACGTCCCCTCGCAGCCGATGGCCTCGAGGTCGCCGAACTTGGCGTCGTAGGCGTCCTGGCCGTGCACCTCGATGTAGACGGCCTTCTCGAACTCGGCGTAGGCCTCGATGCCGTGCTTCTCGATGTACTCCTCGGTGATCGGACGGCCGGAGGCGCCCGGGAGGTTCATCTGCGGCGGGCCGTTCTTGCCCATCGCGGTGTGCAGCGGATGATCGAGGGCCTGCATGTCCATGGCAACGACCTTGACCTGCTTCTCGACGAACCACCTGCCGGCCTCGACGCCGGTGCCGCAGGAGTACTGGTAGTAGTCCATGGAGTCGTCGAACTTGCGGTGCATCCCGGTGTTGAGGCACACGACCATGCCCTTGAGTTCCTCAGGCTTGATGCTCGCGCGCTCGCAGGCGTCCTCGATGTGACTGGGCAGGATGAGGCCCCACTTCTCGATCTGGATGTCGAGGCAGACCGCGTCGCCGGTATAGGCGTCGACCGGCATCTCGTGCGTGTAGCGGGCACGCTTGCCGTTGAACTCGCGCTCCATGACGTGACGGGGAGCGTCGGCGTGGGTGCCGGTGTGCTGCACGCAGTCGATGCGCTGCGTGAGGACGCCGCCCTTCGCCAGGGTGTGCATGGAGTCGATGACCGGTTTCACGAAGTACGGCCACCGAGGGATCTCTGCGCTGAACGGATGTGTGAGGTCAACGAACACCTTCTTGCCCATGGGCCTTCTTCTCCTCGCGACTGTCCGCAAAGCGGACACTTGATGCCGTATCGTGGATACGGTACCGGTCTTCGGAATCGGCTGTCAATACGCCGCCGCCGTTGCCACGAGGGCCGGCTTCGCCCGCAAGTGGGGCCGCGCTCAGCCGGCGTGCGCGACGGCCTTCTGGATGTCGTCGCGCGTGCGCAGGAGCGCCTCGGCGATGCGCTCCTCCTGGCCCTCGAGGCGCGCGGCGGGCATGGCCACCGTGATGGCGGCCATCGAGCCGCCCGGATCCTGGACGGCCGCGCCGACGGCCGAGACGCCGAGCGTGTGCTCCTGGCGATCGAAGGCGACCCCGGCGGCGCGCGCCGCCTCTATCTCCCGCAGCAGCGCACGGCGGTCGACGATGGTATGGCCGGTGAGCGGCCGGATGGGATCCGGGATGAGCCGCTCGGCCTCTTCATCGGGCAGCTCCGCGAGGATGGCCTTACCGCACGCCGTGCAGTAGAGCGGGAACCTGTCCCCGACCTCAGCGACCACGCGCAGCGAGCGCTGCGGGACGTACTGGTCGGTGAACAGCGCCTCGTCGCCGTCGAGGACGACGAGCTCCACCGTCTCGTGCAGCTCGAGCGAGAGCCGCTTGAGGAAGGGCGCCGCCTCGTGGCGCAGCTCCCGCCGGCCGGCGGAGGCGATGCTCATGAGGCCGGCACCGATGTGCAGCTTGCCGGACGGCGCGAGGCGCATCAGGCCCTCCTGGCAGAGCGCGCCGACGATCCGGTAGCACGTCGAGCGCGGCAGGCCGACGCGGTCGGCGAGCGAGATGGGCGTGAGGCCCTCGGGCGCGACGGACAGCTCCCGCAGCAGCAGCGCCGCCCGGGAGAGCACCTGCACTCCGTCACGCCTCTCCGCCACCGTCACCCCTCCCGTCGCGCTCCTCAGAACCCCCGCTCGGGGTCGCCCAGCACGTGCACGAGGTACGCGACCAGGCGCCGGCGCGAGGCCTCGGCGGCCTCGGGCGTCCACTCCGCGAACCCCTTGCCGCTCTTGAAGCCCAGCTCGCCGGCGTCGACCTTGGCGCGGAGCAGCGGCGACGGCTCATCGGACGACTCGAGGTGCGGGAGGATGTAGTCGTGGATCGCCAGCGTGAGGTCGAGGCCGACCATGTCCGCGTTCTCCATCGGCGCCAGGATCGGCAGCCGCAGGCCAGGGCCGAAACGGATGCTCTCGTCCACCGTCGCCGCGTCGGCGATGCCGTGCTCGACGATGGAGATGGCCTCGCGCCAGAGGGCGTGCTGCAGGCGGTTGGCGACGAAGCCGGGCACGTCCTTCTTGCAGTCGATCGGGTGCTTGCCCACGCGCCGCAGGAGGTCCATGGTGCGGTCCACGACGGCGGGGTCGACCTGCTCGGTGCGCACCACCTCGACCAGCGGGATGAGGTACGGCGGGTTCCAGAAGTGCGTGCCGATGACGCGCTCTCTGCGGGAGGCGCGGGCGCCGATCTCGGCGATGCTCATCACCGAGGTGTTCGTGCAGAGGATCGCCTCCGGCCGGCAGAGCGCGTCGAGCTTCTCGAAGACGTCCTGCTTGAGGGCGAGGTCCTCGAAGACGCACTCCACCACGACGTCGGCGTCGCCGGCGGCGTCGGTGAGGTCGGTGGTGAGCCGCACGCGGCCGACGGCGTCGTCGACGCAGTCGGCCGCGAACAGACCGTGCTCGGCGAGGAACGTCAGGTTCGCCGTGAGCGTGCCGGGGGCGCGCCCCAGGGCCTCGGGGTACACGTCCTGGAGCGCGACCGCGTGGCCGGCGGCGGCGAAGACCTGGGCGACGCCCACGCCCATCATGCCGCCGCCGATGACGGCGATGCGCTGGAGCGGGGCGTCTTCGGCGCCCCGCTCGATAGCCCGCCTGCGGTGGCTATTCACAGAGACTCCTCCCTGCCGGCACGGATCAGCCGGCGGAGCTGCCGCCGTCGACCATCAGGATGTCGCCGGTGACGAAGTCCGACGCCGCCGAGGCGAGGTAGACCGTCGCGCCCATGAAGTCCTGCGGATCCGCGGCGCGGCCCCACGGGATGCGCTGCATGAAGATCTTGTACAGCTCGGGGTCGTCGAGGACCTGCTGCGTGAGCGGGGTCCAGAAGATGCAGGGGGCGATCGAGTTCACGTTGATGTGGTACTTGGCCCACTCGGTGGCGAGCTGCTTGGTCAGCAGATGTACGGCGCCCTTGGCGGTACCGTAGGCGGAGTAGCCGCCGGGATGACCAAGCTCGCCGCGGATGGAGCCGACGGTGATGATCTTGCCGCCACCCTGGGCGATCATGCGCTTGCCGGCGGCCTGGCAGACCAGGTAGGTGCCCTTGACGAGGGAGTCCATGACCTTCTGCCACTCGTCGATGGGGAACTCCTCGGCGGGGAAGCGGTTGGCCTGGCCCGCGGCCGAGACGAGGATGTCGACCTTGCCGAACTCGTCGACGGTCTTCTGCACCATGGCCTCGACGCTCTCGGGGTCGGTGGCGTCGCACGAGACCGCCAGCACCTTCGCGCCGGTCGCCTCGGCGATGTCGGCCGCGGCCGAGTCGACCTTCTCGGCGCGCCGGCTCGTGACCACGACGCTCGCGCCGAAGGCGGCCATCGCCTTGGCGGCGTCGTGACCGAACGCCCCCGACCCACCGGTGACGATCGCGACCTTGCCGGTCAGGTCGAACAGGTTGCGGATCTTGTCGACGCCCCAGATGTCACGTTCAGCCACGGCCCTCTCCTCTCACCTCGGATGCGGCTCGGGCCGGCTGACCGCTGCCGCGGCAGGGACGCGGTCTGTTCGTCCGCGCCCCTCTCGCGACCGGCCGCCGGTGCGGCCGAGTCCCCTCTGGTCGTCCCGCGGCGCAGGCGGAGTGCCCACGATGCGGAACAACTAGTCCATGATGCGAACACTTTCGCAGATGGTCCGGAGCAGGTCAAGCATCCCGTCCGGCCGCCGTCAGGACGCCTCGCGGGCGCCTCCGGGGAGAGGCGTTCCAGCTCCTCCGGCGAGGCGCGCGCGGCGCTCAGACGCGCGCCGTGAGGCCGCCGTCGACGTAGAGCACCTGTCCGGTCACGAAGGCCGCCGCCGGGGACGCGAAGAAGAGGACCGGGCCGACCACGTCGGCGGCCTCCGCCCAGCGCCCCATGGGGATGCTCGCCCTGAGGCCGGCGGCGAACGCCTCGTCGCTCAGCACGGCGCGCGTGAGATCGGTCTCGACGAACGTCGGGGCCACGGCGTTCACGCGAATGCCGAGCTCAGCCCACTGGGCGGCGAGCGACCGTGTCAAGGCGTCGACGGCCCCCTTGCTCGCCGAGTACTCGGCCTGTCCGAACGTGGCCCCGAAGCGCCCGCGCACGGACGACAGGTTGACGATGGCGCCTCCCCCGGCTCGGGCCATGTGGGCGCCGACCGCCTGGCAGCAGAGGAAGGTGCCGGTCGCGTTGATCTCGAGGACCCGACGCCAGTCCTCTGGCGGCAGATCCTCGGCGCGCTTGCGCACGGTGACGCCGGCGGCGTTGACGAGGACGTCCACGCCGCCGAGCTCCTGCACGGCCGCCGCGGCCATGTCCCGCACCGAGGTCTCATCGGTCACGTCGACGGTGAGCGCCGCGGTCCGGGCGCCGCTCTCGGCGAGCTCGCGCGCCAGCGAGGCGGCCCGCTCCCCGTCGACGTCAGCCGCGGCGACGGAGGCGCCGTGCGCCGCGAACCCGCGGGCGATCGCGGCGCCGAGGCCGCCGGCGCCCACCACTACGGCGCGCCGGCCGGCGATGTCGAACTGGTTCATCGCACGCTCCTCACGCCGGCCCGTTCAGCCTGGCCTGGATCTCGTCCCTGAGCTCGAGCAGACGGACGGTCACGCGTTCCTCGCTCTCGTCGAAGCGCGCCGTCGGCATCGGTACGGCGATCGACGCCGAACGGCCGTCGATGTCGGTCACCGCCACGGCGACGGCGCAGATGCCGTGCCGCATCTCCTCGCGCTCGTAGCCGAGGCCGGTGGCGCGCACCTCCTCGAGCTCACGCAGGAGGGCGTCGCGCGTCCTCGGGCGCCCACCGAGCGTGGGCTCCAGCGTCCGAGGGAGGCGCCGCAGAAGTTCGTCGTGCGGCAGCTGCGCGAGCAGGACCTTGCCGCTCGCCATGCTGTAGGCGGGGAAGTGCGCCCCGACCCGCGCGATCGCCATCAGCGCGCGCTGCGGAGCGGGGCGCTGCGCCAGGAAGAGCACGCGCGCGCCGTCGAGCACCGCGAGGTCCACGGTCTCGTTCAGGTCCGTGGACAGCCGCTCCAGGGAAGGTTCGAGCACGGCGCGCAGGTCGCGGCGGCCGATGACCGCCAGACGGAGCAGGCCGCTGCCGAGCTCGCGCTGGCCCGTCTCGGCGTCGGTGTGCACGTACCCGACCTGCTCCAGGGCGGTGCAGATGCGGTGCACCGTGGTCTTGGGCAGCCTCGTCCGTGCCGCGATCTGGGCCAGACTGTGGCCACCCTCCGGCTCGGCCAGGGCGGAGAGGATGGCCGCCGCCCGCGTGATCACCTGCATCCCGCCTCCCGGGCCGTCGCTCTCGGGATCTTGCCTCATCGTCGGTCCTCTCTCGCCGCGCGGGCGTCGTCTCCCCGCCACGCCTCGAACGGGGCGAGACGCGCACGGGGGCCGCAGCGATCCCGGGCAGGCGCCGCACCGGCGGCGGGCGCCGGCCGGTCTCTCAGGCCTTCTCCAGGAACACCGTCCCGGCGTTCAGGCTGGCGTCGACCTGCAGGGTCATCTCGGCACGCCTGTAGCCGGGCGCGTCGATCGTCACGGCATACTCGCGGCCGGGCTCGAGGTAGTCGACGAGCACCTCGCCGAACGTGTCGGCGACGGCCTCGCCGACCGGCGCGCCGTCGCGCATCACCACGGCGCGCGCGCCCTCGGCGCACTCATCGGTGTCGGCGAACACGACGCTGCAGGCGACGAAGGCCTTCTCCCAGCGATGCAGGTTCTTGTAGTAGACGCGCGGCTTCGTGCCGAGGGCGTCTCTGTACCGCTCGAGGCCCTCCTCGGCGACCCGCCGCGCGATCTCGTCCTCGTCGGCGAGCACGAGCTTGATCGCGTCGGTCGGGCAGACCTGGCTGCAGCGCGTCTCGGTCCAGCCGTCATCGAGCAGGTGGGCGCAGCCGGTGCACTTCTGGGCCAGCTCCTTCTCCTCGTTCCAGTAGATGACCGAGTAGGGGCAGCTGGCGACGATCTCCTTGCGCCCCTTGGCCTTCACCGGGTCGATGATGACGAGGCCGTCGTCGCGCCGGTAGACGGCACCGTCGGCGGTGAGGCACGGCGCCTCGTCGCAGTGCATGCACGGCATCGGCAGGTAGGCGGTCTGCACGAGCGGGTACTGGCCGCGCTCCTTGCGCTTGATGTTCATCCAGCGGTGGCCGTGCCAGGGCTGGGCCGCCGAATACGGCGGGAAGTCGTTGTCGACGAACTCGTCCTTGTCGGCCAGGAAGCAGTCGTTGCAGTCGTGGCAACGGGCGACATCGATGATCAGGTGCCACGTCTTCATTCGGCGCTCCCCTCCCACTTCTCGACCTGGATCAGGCACGAGTTGTTGGACATTCCGGTCGAGGTCGGCGTGATGAAACGCTTGTTGGTCAGCAGGTTCACGCAGCCGGCGATGTCGGTCGACTCGCCCGGCTTGCCCATCGGCAGGTAGTCGGCGCAGCTCTCGTAGGAGTGCACGGTGCCGGGGGCCACGCGTTCGGTGACCTGGGCCGAGAGGATCACCGACCCGCGATCGTTGAAGGCGCGGATGAGATCGCCTTCGGCGATTCCGCGCGCCGCCGCGTCCACGCTGTTCAGGCGCATCACCCAGTAGTAGTGCCCGTCGTCGTGCAGGATGCGGTGCTCGGGCACCTCGTTGAGCCAGCTCTCCTTGGAGTCGCCCATGGTGTGGAAGCTGAAGCGCGGGTGCGGGCTCACCATCTGGAGCGGGTACGTGTCGTACAGCTCGGTCGTGTGGTGACCCTCCCAGCTGGGGATGAACTGCGGGCCCATGGCCGGCCGCTCGGGGTCGACCACGTCCAACTCCAGCAGCTTGAGCGCCTTGCTCACGAACTCGATCTTGCCCGACGCCGTCTGCAGGCCCTTGAGGCCGACGGTGTCGCCCGGCGCCGGACCCCAGTCCGGCGTGTCGCGCTTGCGGCCTTCCGCGAACCAGCGCATCGCCGGCGTGCTCACGTGGTCCTCCGGGAAGGGCACGACGAAGTAGCCCTTCTCCTCGAACTCCTCCCAGCTGATGTACTTGGGCAGGTCGGTGGCCGCGAAGTAGAGCTTGCACCAGTCGAGCTCGTCGAGGCCGCCCTCCGTGTAGAGGTCGCCGATGCCCATGCGCTCGGTCACCGCGGCGAAGATGTCGTAGTCCGACCGGCTCTCGCCGAGCGGCTCGATGCACTTCTTCTGGAAGACGATCACGCGGCGGTTGGTCTGGTGGTAGTTGTCGGCGATGTAGCCGGAGCAGTTGCCGAACTCACTCATGTCCCAGCGCTCGAAGTTGGTGCAGGCCGGCAGGATGAGGTCGGCGAACTTCGCCTCGCCCTCCATCCAGATGGACTGGTTGACGACGAAACTGACCTTGCCCTCCTGGTACGCCTTCACGTAGCGGTTGGTTTCCTGCATCGTGCCGATGAACGAGCCGCCGTAGCGCCAGTACATCTCGACGAAGGGGTAGCCGGGCGCGGGGTACTGGTACTTCTGCATCTGGCTCTGGATGGAGGATCCGCAGAAGCCCTTGCCGCGCCACTCGAAACGCTCGTGCATCATCGCCTCGGGGATGCGCAGGCGCGGGATCGCCTGCCCCTCCGGGGAGTCGTGCGTGTTGACGGTGGGGTGCAGGCCCGAGCTGTGCGGGAACATGCGGTACGTCCAGCGGTAGGCGGACGCCGACTTCTCCGGGTCGCCGGAGATGCCGCCCTCGGCGTAGCCGGGGAAGATGAACGACTCGTCGGCAGGCGCGCCCTGCGACGTGCCCCACAGGTTGACGCCCGGCTTGCCGTAGCCCTGCATGGCGATGAGCGCGATCATCGTGCGCGCCCACTCGTTGCCGGTCGCCGAGCGGCAGGCACCACCCCAGCCGCCGAGGCCGCCGGCGGCGAGCATCGCCCGCTTGTGGCCCCACTCGCGCGCCAGGGCGCGGATCTGGCGGGCGGGGATGCCGCACTCGCCCTCGGCCCATTCGGGCGTCTTGGGGACGTTGTCGGTCTTGCCGAGGACGTAGTCCTTCCACTCGTCGAAGCCGAGGGTGCGGGCGGCCACGTACTCCTTGTCGTACAGGTCCTCGGCCAGCCAGGTGTGGGCGATGGCGAGGCCGAACGCCACGTCGGTGCCGAGGCGCGGCGCGAACCACTTGTCGGAGAAGAGCTCGGCGGTCGGGTTGAAGTAGGGATCGACGAACACCATCTTGATCCCGAGCTCCTTCATCCAGTAGCGCCGGGTGGTGCTCTCGAAGGCAGAGTAGATGCCCCCGCCGGTGGACTCGGGGTCCGCCGACCAGAAGACGATCATCTCGGTGTGCTTAAGGGCGTCCTCGAGCAGGTCCCACTGCTCGGGGATGCCGAGCCGGTGGCTGTTGCCCCACATCGGGATGCCGCCCCAGTGCCAGCCCTCCCAGCTGTCCGGGTTGTGGGCGCAGTGGGAGAAGCCCATGAGGTTGAGGAAGCGATTGTAGGCGCTGTGCCGGTAGCCGATGTTGCCCCACAGGTGATGCGAGCTCTCGGTGGTCATGATCGAGCCGGGGCCGATCTCGCGGTGGCAGCGCTCGACCTCGTCGGCGACGAGGTCGAGGGCTGCCTCCCAGCTGATCGGCTCGTAGCCCGAGACGCCGCGGTTGCGCGTGTTGCGCGTTCCCTTGTGGTCGAAGTCCACGCGCTTGAGGGGCGTGAGGATGCGCTTCGGCGAGTAGATCATCGAGCGTTGCGCCTGCGCGTGCGGCGCCAGCGTCGTGCGGCGCGGCGGCGTGAACGAGCGGCCGCGCGCCTCGATCGTCCAGTCGCCCTTGTCGTCGTCGTCCAGGTCGATGGGGAACATGCGCACGATGCGCCCGTCCTCGACATCGACGAAGAGAGGGCCTCCCGTCGTGCTGTTCGTCAGTCGTCGGACTTCACCCATGCTGCTCTGACCTCCGCTCCTCGCTCGACGTCGGCGGCCGCCCGGCCGCGGCGGCTCCGCCACACCCGCTCATCCGCGATGCGGACACCCTTGCCCACAGTACGGGCATGGTATCGCCGCAGGACCGGGTGTCAAGCGGGGGCGGCGAGGCGCGGCGAGACACATGAGCTACACTGCAGCGTTGCCATGAGCAGCCCGCGGACAGACGAGAGCCCCGTGCGGATCGGCGTCGTCCTCGCCGGCGGCGAGTCGCGACGGATGGGCCGCGACAAGCGCGCCCTGCGCCTCGGCGGGGCGTCGCTCGTGGAGCGCAACGTGGCCTTCCTGCACGAGCTGTTCCCGGTGGTCGGTCTCTCGCTGCGGAGCGAGGACCAGGCGCCGCCCGGCCTGCCCGCCGGGGTCATCGTAGTCCCGGACGAGACGACGGGCTCGCCGCTGGCGGGCCTGGCCTCGGTGCTGGCCCGGTTCGGCGAGCCCGTGTTCGCCCTTGCGGCCGACGTCGCCTTCCCCGACCGGGACGCCGTCGGCGAGGTGCTGGCCGCGTTCGGCGACGGCATCGACGTCGCCCTCCCCGTGGCGGAGGACCACCTCGAGCCGCTCCACGCCGTGTACGGCCCTCGCTGCCTGCCGCACATGCGGCGGCTGCTCGCCGCCGGCGCGCACAGCATCCTCGACCTCCTCCCGCTCGTGCGCGTCGCGCGCGTGTCCTTCACCGACACCGCACCGTTCTTCAACGTCAACACGCCGGCGGACTGGGAGCGGGCCCGGCGCCGGCTCGGTGGTGACGGCGAACTGCTGCCGGACGCGCCGCCGGCGCCACGCGCGGAGGGGCCCGTCGTGCTCGGTGTCGTCGGCCGGCCCGACAGCGGCAAGACGACGCTCATCGAGCGGCTCATCCCCGAGTTCACCCGCCGCGGCCTGCGCGTCGGCGCCGTGAAGCGCGTCGCGCACTTCGACTTCGATGTCCCCGGCAAGGACTCGTGGCGCCACTCCCGAGCGGGCGCGGACGCCTACACGGTGGCGTCGGCCGCCAAGCTCGCCTTCGTCGCCCGCCTCCAGGAAGAAGCTCGCCTCGACGCGATCGTCGCCCGCTACTTCGACGGCTACGACGTCGTCGTCTGCGAGGGGTACCGGCGCGAGGCGCCGAACGTCGTCGAGGTCTTCCGCGCGGCGGCCGGCTACGAGTCGCCGGTGTGTGAGCCCGGCGAGCCGCTCGCGCTCGTCACCGACGCCGAGCTGGCGCACGAGCACCGCTTCGGCCTCGACGAGAGCGCGGGGCTCGCCCGGTTCCTCGTCGAGCGGCTCGGGCTGGCCGAGGCCGGCGACTGACCTCGGCCGGGGACGCCGCGGGCGTCGCCTTGACAGCGATGGTACATTCCAGGGGTCCTACTCCAAGCCCCTCGCCCTAAGGCACACCGCTATGGGCGCCGGGCCGTACCATGGATAGACCATGGGTCGGCGACTCGGTCGCCGTCGTGGGCCCGCGGTGGAAACGCCCGGACCTCCTCGTATTGGAAAGGAGTGACGGGATGCGCGCGCACCCGGGCGCCGCCACCGGCGGCCCACGCCAGCAGACACGACGCGCCGCACCGCCACGCCCACCCCTCCTGCCCCTGCGCTTCGACCGGCACGAGTTCGCCGGCAGCGTGGGCGACATCGGGGTGATGATCCCGTTGGCCGTCGGGGTCGCCGTCGCCGCCCACCTCAGCCTGGTGACGGTCTTTCTCTGCGTGGCGGCGAGCTATGCCGTGAGCGCGCTGGCCTTTCGCGTTCCCCTGCCGGTGCAGCCGATGAAGGCGATGGGCGCGTCGATCATCGCGCTCGGGCTCTCGGGCTCGGTCGTCGGCGCCGCCGGTATGGAGATCGCCCTCATCCTCCTGCTGCTCGCCTTCACGCCCCTGGCCCGCTATCTTGCGCTGCTCTTCCCGAGGGCCGTCCTGCGCGGCATCCAGCTCTCCGTGGGGCTGCTCCTCCTGAAGGGCGCGCTCACGACCGCCGCCGGTGAGAGCGCGCTGTCGGGGTTGCACCTGAGCATGGACGTCGGCGGCCTCGCGCTGCCCGCCGGCCTCATCGTCGCCCTGGCCGCGCTCGTCTTCCTGCTCGTCGGCAAGCGCAGCTGGCGCGTGCCCGCGAGCCTGGTCGTGATCGGCATCGGCGGCGTCGTGGGCGCCGTACTTGCTTTCGCCGGGATCTCGAGCGTGGAGGCCATCCCGGCCGGCCTATCCTCGCCCTTGGCGCACCTGCCGAGCGCCGGCGACGCCTGGGTCGCGCTCTACGCGCTGGTGCTGCCGCAACTGCCGCTCTCCCTCGGCAACTCCGTGTTCGCCACCGAGGACGTCATGCGCCACTACTTCGGGGACCGTGCTCATCGCGTGACCGCGAGGCGCCTGCTGCTCAGTCTCGGCCTCATGAATCTCGCCACCGGCGCCGTCGGCGGCATGTCGCTCTGTCACGGCGCCGGCGGCGCGACCGCGCACTACCGTCTCGGCGCGCGGAGCGCCGGCGCGACGCTGGTCGCCGCCGGGCTGTTCGCCGCGCTGGCCGCCGCGGCGGCGTTCGGCGTGTCGCCCCTGTTCGTACCGGGCGCAGTGCTGGCCGGCATGCTGCTCTTCGTCGGCGTCGAGCACTGCCTGCTGATCGCAGACCTCAGGACCGTGGACGAGGTGATCTGCGCGCTGCTGATCGCGACGCTCGCCATGGCGTTGAACAACCTGGCCTTCGGCTTCCTCGCCGGCTGGGCGGTGTACATGGTGGCGCTGAGGCGCACGCCGCTCCAGAAGATGGTCCTGAGCTGGCCGCGCCTGATCGAACGGCTGGCCCCGCCGCCCGCCTCCCTCGAGCAGGAGTAGCCGAGCCAGCCGTGACCGCCTTCGACGACGCCGAGGCCGGGACGCCGGCGACGTGCGCCCCGCCCTCGTCGCCATCGTCGGCAAGAGCGACGCCGGCAAGACGACGCTGATCGAGAAGCTCGTGCCCGAACTGGTGAAGCTGGGCCTGCGCGTCGGCACCGTCAAGCACGACGCGCACTCCTTCGAGATCGACCACCCGGGCAAGGACTCCTGGCGCCACGGCAGGGCCGGGGCCGAGGCCTACGTGGTCGCCTCGCCCGAGCGCCTCGCCTTCGTCACCAGGCTCCCCGGCGAGCTGCCGCTGCGCGCGATCGCCCTGCGCTTCTACGCCGGCTTCGACCTCGTCGTCGCCGAGGGCTACAAGGCGAGCGCCCCGCACCGGGTCGAGCTCTTCCGCACGGGCGCCGGGCACGCCGAGCCGCTCTGCGCCCCCGGCGAGGCGCTCGCCCTGGTCACCGACGCGCCGCTCCCCCACGCGCACCGCTTCGGGCTCGAGGACGGCGCCGCCCTGGCGCGCTTCCTCGCCGCCCGCCTCGACCGGCTGCGGGAGTACTGAGGGGCGGGCCACGGGGCGCCGACCCCACGTTCTCCCTATATGTCCATACAAACTGTTGACAGCCGACTACTCTGCTCATAGAGTCGGCCGGCACGATGGAGTGGCTACCCCGCGGAAGGGATAGTCCGGCTGTTATCGTCACCGCGCCCACGACAGCCGGGCTGCCGAGAGAACGTTCGGCAGCCCGGCTGTCGTGCGTTCGGTCAAGGATGAGGCGGAGCAGCGCAAGGAGGTGAGGCGACTTCCCGCGATCCGGGAGTCTTCACAGGTTCCACACAGCGCCGACACGGCGGCTTCACGAGGCTGGGTGAGCCTGCCGTCACGGCACGCGGGAGACAACGGTACATTCTCGTCGCAAAGGTGCTAGACAGTACTCTGCAAGACAGTACTTGCCACCACGTTCGTCTCACCAGCAGGAAGGAGGTCAGGTATGCAGTGTTATGTGTGCGCGAAGCTCGGCAAGCAGACCGAGGCAGTCGGCATGTGCATCGTGTGCGGCATGGGGCTCTGCATGGATCACGCGCTCCGGGAAGATGTCGACTTGTGGGAAGGCGGCTACCCGTTCCCCAAGGAGAAGGCCAAGAAGAAGCTGCCGCGCATCCTCTGTGCGGAGTGCAAGGAAGTGCTCGGCTGAGGAAGACCGCGGACGGCTGAGCCGGCCCCCGACGACCACGCGAGTCCTCTAGCGGGTCTCCGGACCGGCGGCGCTCCCCGATCGATGCTCAGAAGTAAACCGGTCAATCGAGGCACGGAGGTAAAGATGTCGCTGTACGAAAAGATGATCAACGAGGCCGTGGGCGCCACGAAGGCAGTCTTCGGCGTCAACAAGGCCAACCGCGGCGGTACCTTCAAGGTCACGGACGCAAAGCCGTACGTCGACGCCGTCAACAAGATGACCGCGTATGAGGGTCAGTCGCAGGAGGTCATCGACCTTCACGTGAAGTCGGTCAACGCCCACTTCGACGTCATGACCTCGCTCACCGACACGGTGCGTCCCGAGGACGACCCGTTCGTCGAGCACTACCAGACGCCCCCGATCCTCGAGATCATGTACGAGGAGGATGCGGAGTTCAAAGCGTCGATGTGGAAGTTCATCGACGCCATCGCCGCCAACAAGGCCCTCATCGGCCGTGAGTCCGTGCGCCGCTACGGCGGCATGTACGGCCCCACCTGCGTCGTCGACTTCGCGATGTCGGTCGGCTCGGTGCCGAACGTCGTCAACCAGATCCTGGCGCCGATGGACATCCCGGTCGCCCACAAGCAGACCATCCTCGCCTGCAAGTCGTGGGGCATGAACACCTCGTACGGCCTCGCCGGCGCGTTCCGCGGCGCCGTCGAGTCGGGCAAGACCATGGCCGAGGCCGAGCAGGCCGAGGTCGACATGCTGCAGTTCGTGTACCGCGAGCCCTGCGCCGCCCAGTCGCAGCTCATGGACACCCACAACCTCGGCGGCCACGGCCCGCACACCTCCTTCGACACGCGCAAGTACATGGCGGGCTACAAGGAGAAGATGCGTCCGACGATCGTCGCCGCCATGAAGGCCGGCGTGCACTACGCCAACATCACGGCCGTGCCCGCCTACTGCGTCGGCGACGTCGCCCACCACATCGCGCAGTCGGCCTACAACATGTTCAACGACGACATGGTGTTCGCCATCTACGAGGCGGTCACCGGCGTGCTCGAGAACACCCTGGACCGCGCCCTGAAGGCCGACGCCTTCAAGGGCCCCTACGACGTCCTGGCCGTGGCAACGGGCTCCACTGCGTGCGCGACCGCCTACATCCTGTGGAAGGACAGCTTCACCGTCCCGATGGTGATCAACCTTCTCAACACGCGCTTCCACAACTATGCGGCCATGCATCCGGATCGCGGCGAGGCCGACGAGCTGCACAACGTCGACTTCATGGACATCCTCAAGCGCGGTGAGGCGATCCTCGACATCACCCCGCTCGGCAAGGGTGGCAAGATCAAGGGCGTCGAGGTCGACCTGAGCACGGTCGACAGCAACGAGGTCATCAGCAACCCGCAGCGCTACACCTACCCGGCCTGCGCCATCACGCAGCGCTTCGCTGCCCTGATGACGTTGGCCGACTTCCCGTGCTTCCTCACGCCTGAGTGCACCACCGCTACCCTCATGACGAACGCCATCGCCGTGGCCCCCGGCACGCCGGGCGCTCCGGTGCGTGGCTGCAAGCAGTGCGCCACCTGCGACCTGATCAAGCGGAACGTCCCGATGGCGACCGGTCTCGGTTCCGGCGCCAAGGGCTACTGCCAGTGGCACCTGACCGTCTGACGCACACCGTTTCAAGCGTCTGACGCGACGCTGACCCGGAACGGGCGGGACAGGGACGAAGGAGTCCCTGTCCCCGCCCGGGCCCAAACCTCGTCACTTCGTCACAGGAGGTGAACCGTGCCACAACCCACTCTCGCGCAGCGGGCCATCGCAGAGCTGATCGGCACGTTCGTCCTGGTGCTCATCGGCACCTTGTCGGTGGTCACCATGGTCGTGTTCTTCAAAGGGCCGGACATGGCCGGTCTCCTGCTCATCGGTATCTCGTTCGGTGTGGCCGTCGCGGTCATGATCTACGCGTTCGGCCACATCTCGGGTACGCACATCAACCCGGCGGTCAGCATCGCGCTCTGGGCCACCGGCCGCTTCCCGGCCAAAGACATGGTGGTCTACGTCATCGCGCAGCTCGTCGGCGCGGTGGCGGCCTCGATCGTCATCGTCATCATCCTCGGGCAGCGGGCCGTCGACGCCGGCCTCGGCGGCACCTTGCCGGGCGTCGACGTGAGCTACTGGCAGGCGATCGTGTCAGAAGCCGTGATGACCTTCTTCCTGGTCCTGGTGATCTGGGGCTCCGCGGTCGACGAGAGGGCGCCGAAGGGATTCGCCGGCCTCGCCATCGGCCTCGTGGTCGCCGCCGACATCTGGATCAGTGGTCCGATCACCGGCGCGTCGATGAACCCGGCGCGTACCTTCGGTCCGCTGTTCACGGAGACGCTGTGGGGTGGCGTGACCGACTGGGCCAAGTTCCCCATCTATCTGATCGGCCCGATCGTGGGTGGCCTGCTCGCCGCCTTCGTGTACGACTACGTCGCCGGGCTCAAGAAGGGCGCGGCCAAGTAAGCATCAGTCCGGCCGCTAGGCCGAGAGGCCCGATCGCATGGGCCGTGTGCGGATGAGGCGGGGGGTGCCGGCCGGAGGCGCCGGCACCCTCCGCCCTCCCCGCCCGCCCGGCGGCATCCTCGAGCGAGAAGTGCGGAGAACGGATGAACGACAACGGCATCACACTTCTCGGGGTCTCAGGGAGCTCGCGCCTGAAGGCCACCCACTTCGCCGTGAACGAGGCGCTCCGGTACGCGCACGAGCAGTACGGCGTGACCGTCGACTACTTCAGCGCCCATCGCAAGACCATCGGCTTCTGCGTCCACTGCGACGCCTGCGTGCGCAAGAAGCAGGGCTGCGCCTTCAAGGACGACATGGAAGACCTGTATCCCCGACTGGTGCGCGCGGACGCGTGGATCCTCGGCACGCCCGTGTATCAGGGCCAGATCTGCGGACAGCTCAAGACGATGATGGATCGCTCCCGCGCGGTCGTCGCCGGCGATCCCCGGGTCTTCCGCGGCAAGGTGGGAGCTGCGATCGCCGTCGGCGGCGACCGCAGCGGCGGGCAGGAGCCGACGCTCCAGGCGATCGCCGGGTTCTATCTGATCAACGAGATGATCCCCGTGGGCGGCGGCGCGTTCGGCGCCAACCTCGGCGCGGCGGTCTGGTCCCGGGACAAGGGCGCCGACGGCGCCCGCGACGACGAAGAAGGCATGCGGGCGGTGCGCCGCGTGGTGGACAGGCTGATCGACGTCACGCGCACGATCCGCGCCGGCGAGGACGCAAGGAGGTCACAGGGATGACGCTCAAGGTCGTGTGGGGCATCACCGGCTCGGGCGACAAGATGCCCGAGACCGTCGCAGTCATGGCCGGCTTGAGCGAACGGCTCGACCTGGAGATCACGGCGGCCGTGTCGATCGCCGGCGAGGTGGTGCTGCGCTGGTACAAGCTCCGCGAGACGGTGGACGAGATCGCCAAGTCGGTGAAGGTCGAGCAGCACGCCAACCTGCCCTTCATCACCGGCCCTCTTCAGATCGGCAAGTACGACTGCCTGCTGGTGGCGCCTGCGACCGCGAACACGGTCGCCAAGATCGTCCACGGCATCGAGGACACCATGCTGACGAACGCCGTGGGACAGACGGCGAAGTCGACGACGCCGATCTACATCATGCCCGTCGACCTTCACCCCGGGACCACGGTGACGATGCGCCCGGGCGGGGAGCGCCTCGAGCTCAAGATCCGCGAGATCGACGTGGCGAACTCGAACCTGCTGCGCTCCATGGAGGGGATCACCGTGTTCGAATCCCCTTCCGAGATCGAGGGGATCCTCGGCGCCTGCGCGGAGCGGCGGGACGCCGCCTCGTGAGGGTCTCCGTCAAGACCGGCTGTCGCCTGCACCTCGGGTTCACCAATCTGAGCGAGGACATCGGCCGCTGCTTCGGCAGCATCGGGGTCGCCATCGACCGGCCCGGTACGTCGGTCGTGTTCGAGGAACACGACAAGCTGGCGATCGCCGGTGAGGACAGGGAGCCCGTGCGCACGGCGGTGCGCCGGTTCTGCGACACCTACGGCGTGGAGCCGAGGGTCTCGATCACGGTGAAGGAGCACATCCCGGAGCACGTCGGCCTCGGCTCCGGCACCCAGCTCGCGCTGGCGGTCGGCGCCGGCCTCGCCGCCGTCTGCGGGATCGACGCCGACGTGCGCGAGATCGCCTTCGCGCTGCAGAGGGGGCGGCGATCGGGCATCGGAATCGCCGCCTTCCGCAGCGGGGGCTTCGTCATCGACGCCGGCAGCAGGGGCGCCGCCCGCGAACGCGGCTCCGTGCCCACCGTCGTGTGGCGGCACGACTTCCCGGCGGACTGGTGCTTCGTGATCGCCGTCCCGGCCGGTGGCGAGGGGCTGAGCAGCCACGGCGAGGAGGGCGTGTTCGCGTCGCTGACGCCGTCGGTGCACATCTCGGAGGAGGTGTGCCGCATCACGCAGCTCCTGCTCATGCCGGCGCTGATCGAACGCGACATCGAGTCGTTCGGGCGCGCCATCACCGCGATCGACCGCAAGACGGGGGCGTACTTCTCGGACGTCCAGGGCGGGGTCTACTCCCACGAAGCCACCAACGAGACCGTCGCCGCCATGCTGCGGGAGGGGGCGTTCGGGGCCGGCCAGAGCTCCTGGGGGCCGGCCGTCTACGGACTCGTGCGCGAGAGACCAGGCCAGGTCGCTCGAGTCCCGCATGCGCGAGTACCTGCGGGACAACGGCCTCGGCGATTCGGTGACCATCGCCCACGGGCGCAACACGCGCGCCAAGGTCGAGGTCCGCCGTGACCCGCTATGAATCCGGCGCCAGCGCGTCCCTCAGCCGGGCCAGGGCCTCGGCGAAGCTCGAGCCGGGCGCGACCTTCTCCGCGACCCGGGCGTTCTCGGCGACCAGCGCGAGCGTGCCCTCACGCGAACGCAGGCCGGCCCGGGTGACCGCGATGAGACTCTCGACCAGCAGTCCTTCGGCGCGGTTGATGAGGCGCACGCCCCCGCGAGTCGTGACGTGGAGCACGAGGCCGGTGACGAGCGTCCTGCCGTCGTGCGGCGACGCGCCGGTGACCGTGAGCTCGATGGTCGCGGTCGCGTCCGCCAGGCAGGGCGCGGACACGACGGAGGCGCGCTCGAACCGCAGCGCGGACGGGTCGTGCAGCGCCCGGAAGAACGTCGCCCGCGTCCGCGGGGAGGTCGACGACGTACTCACCGGCCGCCAGAACGGCCGGCAGCGTGCGCGACGTGTCGTACAGGTCCATGCTGAGCGCACGCAGATCGTGCGTCCAGACGCCGGCGGGTGACGCGTGAGGTGAGCCCTCGACAGTCGTGCACACGACGGTCTCGTAGATCCACCCGGGCGTGAGCCCGAGTTGTCGGAGCTGGCTCATGCGGCTGTGCCTCCGGCGGCGCGGGAAGCGGCGTTGACGAGGTCGAGGAGCGCCGGACGAGTATACCTTCCGGCGCCGTGCCGGCACTTCCGGTGCGGCGGAACGGAATCAAGGAGGTAGGACCCCGTGAAGAAGATCCTCATCCAGTTCGACAGCGACCGGGTCGCCGCGGTGTTCGACGCGGTGACCGCCTACGACGCCGGCATCGACGTGCTGCTGCAGTACGGCGGCATCGAGCCCGGCGAGGTGCGCGACCTCGTCTACGGCGCCATGTTCACGCGCGGCCCCGCCGACCTCAAGAACACCGCCGTGTTCATCGGCGGCATCGACGTCGCCAAGGGCGAGGAGATCCTGCGCAAGGCGGTCGGCTCGTTCTTCGACCCCCTGCGGGTCTCGGTCATGCTCGACTCCAACGGCTGCAACACGACCGCGGCGGCGGCCGTCGTGAAGGTCATCTCATCGGTGCCGGTGAGCGGGCAGAAGGTCGTGGTGCTGGCAGGGACCGGCCCCGTGGGCCAGCGAGCGGCCGGGCTGCTCGCCGCCGAGGGCGCTCAGGTGACCCTCACCTCGCGCACCATCGAGCGCGCCCAGGCCGCGTGCGCCGCGGTCAAGGATCGCTTCGGCGCCGACGTGACGCCGGGCGTGGCCGCCGACGAGGCCGCGACCGCGGCCGCACTCGAGGGCGCGTGCGCCGTCGTGTGCACGGGCGTCGAGGGCATCCAGCTGGTGCCCGAGACCCTCTGGCGCGGAGCACCCGACCCTTCGCGTGCTCGCGGACGTCAATGCGGTGCCCCCGCTCGGCGTCGAGGGCACGAAGGCGACGTGGGACGGCAAGGAGATCGGCGACAAGCTGCTCTTCGGCGCGCTCGGCATCGGCGACCTCAAGATGAAGGTGCACAAGCGCTCCATCGCCCGTCTGTTCGAGCGCAACGACCTCGTCCTCGACGCCGAGGGCATCATGGAGACCGCCAAGGAGCTGGCCGGCTAGTGCGCACCCTCGTCCTCGCCGTCAGCGCACGCGCCATGACCGCGTCCGCCGTCCGTGGCGGGCACGACGTCGTCGCCGTCGACTTCTTCGGGGACCGCGATCAGACCCTGCTGGCGGAGAGCTACGCGCTCGGGCGCGACCTCGGCCTGCCGCTGACGGCCGAGGGGCTGGGGGAGGCGGCGCGTCGGGTCGGCGCCGAGGCCGTCGTGTACGGCGCCAACCTCGAGAACCACGCCGCGGTCGTGGCGCGGCTGGCCGGCGAGTGCGAGGTGCTCGGCAACCCGCCTGAGGTGCTGCGTGAGGTCAGGGACTGGGCGCTGCTGCGTCGCGCGTGCGAGGAGTCCGGCATCGCCCATCCCGTCACCCTGCTGCCCGGCGAGGAGGCCGGCGCCGTAACCGGCCGCTGGCTGCGCAAGCGCGTCCGCAGCGGCGGAGGGCACGGCGTGCGCCGCTGGGACGGGACGCCGCTCGACGAGGGCCACGTGCTACAATCCGAGGTGGACGGCGTGCCCGCGTCGGTGGCGTTCGTCGCCGACGGTCGTGACTGCCGCATCCTCGGTCTCAGCGAACAGCTCATCGGGCGTGCCGCCGTGGGGAGCTCCGGGTTCGGGTGGTGCGGCAACATCCTGCCTCTGGACCTCTCCCCCGCGGAGTCGGCGGCCGCGACTGCTGAGATCCGCCGCGCGGCGCGCACGCTCACGCGGCGCTTTGGACTGAGAGGCGTCAACGGCATGGACGTTGTTGTCGGCAGGGACCCGGGAGGCGTCGTGCGCCCGCACGTGGTCGAGGTCAACCCCCGCTACAGCGGCTCGATGGAGCTGCTGGAAGACGCCGGCGGCGTCAACGTCTTCGGCGCGCACCTGGACGCCTGCGCCGGGCGGCTGCCGGACGCCGGCACGGCGCCGCCTCTCGTCCCCGGGTTCTTCGGCAAGGCGATCGTCTACGCGCGCCGCCGCACGACGACTCCCGACACGGACGCCTGGCTGGCTCGCGGCGTGAGAGACGTGCCGCGCAGCCGTGAGACGACCGCCGCGGGCCACCCGATCTGTACCGTCGTGGCGGAGGGCCGCGACCGGCGGGAATGCCTCGCGGGCCTTCTCGCGCACGCGAGAGAAGTGTATGCAGAGAGCGAAGGGAGAAGGGAGGAGCGCCGTGAGCGACCGACTCACCTTGATCACCGGGCGTACGCGTAAGCAGGCAATCGGGATGCACAAGGGCAAGGCTTCGGCCGAGTATCTCGAGGCCACCGCGCTCGTGGAGATGAACCCGGACGACATGACCCGCCTCGACGTCAGCGACGGCGGGCAGGTCCTGCTGCGCACGACGGACGGTGAGGTGGAGCTGACGGCCCACGCCGGCACCGTGCCGGCCGGCCTCGTCTTCGTCCCCATGGGGACCTCGGCCAACAAGCTGATCGGCACCGAGACCCTGGGCACGGGCATGCCCTGCTTCAAAGGCCTCCAGGTCGCCGTGACGCCCCTGGCCGGTGAGGAGGTGACGTCGTGAGCACGACGGTCGAGAACGTCGCCTGCCCGTTCTGCGGGTGTCTGTGCGACGACCTGATCGTGGAGACCGAGGGCACCGAGATCCTCAAGGTCAAGCTCGCCTGCTCCAGCGGGCAGGGCATCTTCACGGACTACGATCCGCGACCGCGCCGGCCGCTGGTCGACGGCCACGAAGTGGAGTGGAGCGAGGCCGTCGCCGAGGCGGCGCGCATCCTCTCGGCGGCCGACAGCCCCCTGATCTACGGGCTCAGCTCGTCGGCGAGCGAGGCGCAGCGCAAGGCCGTCGCGCTGGCCGACAAGATCGGCGCCGTCATCGACTCGACGTCCTCGGTCTGCCACGGGCCGACGGGGCTCGCCATGCAGGCGGTCGGCGAGCCCACCTGCACTCTGGGCGAGGTGCGCGACCGCGCCGACCTCGTCGTGTTCTGGGGCTGCAACCCGGACGCCTCGCACCTGCGGCACTTCCCTCGCTTCTCGCTGACCGCGAAGGGCTCGCTCACGCCCAACGGGCGCGCCGACCGCACGATGTACGTGGTCGACGTGCGGCCCACGGGCAGCTCCAAGAAGGCCGACCACTTCCTGCAGATCGAGGTCGGCAGCGACTACGAGGTACTCACCACCCTGCGCCTGCTCGTGCGCGGCGGCGAGCCGTCGTCCGACGTGGTCGGCGGCGTGCCGGTGGCGGAGCTCAGGGAGCTGGCCGAGCGCATGAAGTCGTGCCGCTACGGCGTCGCCTTCATGGGCATGGGCCTCACCATGGCGCCGGCGCGCCAGCTCAACGTCGCGGAGCTGTTCACCCTCGTGGCCGAACTGAACGACTACGCCAGGTTCTCGGTCATCCCCATGCGCGGGCACGGCAACGTCACCGGCGCCGACCAGGTGCTCACGTGGACCACGGGCTACCCGTTCGCCGTCAGTTTCGCGCGCGGCTATCCCCAGTTCATGCCCGGGGAGTTCACCGCTGTCGACATGCTGGCGCGAAACGCGGCCGACGCCGCGGTGATCATCGCCTCCGACCCCGGGGCGCACTTCCCGGCCGCCGCAGCGGAGTACCTGGCGCGCATCCCGACGATCGTGTTCGACCACGGACCGAGTGTGGTCGCCGCGCAGGCCAACGTCCTCTTCCCCACGGCGGCCTACGGCGTCGACGCCGGGGGCACGGCGTACCGCATGGACAACGTGCCGATCCCCCTGACGCAGGTGATCGTGACGGATCGTCCGACCGACGAGGAGATCCTCGACCGGATCATCGAGGCGGTGAACTGATGCTGGGCATCATCGGTGGACGGGTCTACGACCCGCAGAACGACAAGGCCGGAGAGATCGGCGACATCTGGGTGAAGGACGGCCGCATCGTCCCGGCCGAGGAGATCGACCGCGACCGGGCGGAGATCGTCGACGCCGCCGGGCTGGTGGTCATGGCCGGCGGCGTGGACATCCACGCGCACATCGTCGGCGGCGAGGTCAACGCCGGCCGCAAGCTGCGCCCGGAAGACCATCGCGGCAAGGAACGCACGCATTCCGGATCGCTGCGGGCGGGCGCGGGCGGCACGGTGCCGTCCACCTACGCCACCGGGCAGCTGTACTCCGAGCTCGGCTACACGACGGTGATGCAGGCGTCGACAGCGCCGCTGATGGCGCGCCACACGCACGAGGAGCTGGAGGACACGCCGAACCTCGACAACGGCGCCTTCATGGTCATGGGCAACAACCACTTCGTGATGCAGAGCATCGCCGACAAGCAGCTCGACCGCGCCAGGGACTACGTCGCCTGGCTGCTCCGGGCGAGCAAGGGCTACGCGATCAAGCTCGTGAACCCGGGCGGGGTCGAGAACTGGAAGTGGGGCAGCAACGTCGCCGAGCTCGACGACGAGGTGATCGGCTACGGCGTCACCCCGCGCCAGATCATGGAGACGCTGGCGACGATCGCCGACGACCTCGGGCTCCCGCACGCCGCCCACATCCACGGCATCAACCTCGGGCGGCACACGAGCGCCCGCACCAGCATCGAGACGATCAAGGCGCTGGACGGTCACCGGGCACACCTCTGCCACCTGCAGTTCCTCAGCTACGGCAGCGGCAAGGGTCACGTCCACAAGTCGGAGGCGGTCGCCGTCGCGGAGGCCGTCAACGCGAGCCCCAAGCTGACCATCGACGTCGGCCAGATCGTCTTCGGGCGGGCGACCACCATGACCTGCGACGGCCCGCTGCAGCACACCCTGCACAACACGGCGGGCGGCCGCTGGATGAACGACGACGTCGAGGGCGAGTCGGGGGGCGGCATCGTGCCGATCGAGTACAAGCCCGGCAACGCCATCAACGCGACGATGTGGCTCACCGGCCTGGAGCTCTTCCTCCTCATCGACGACCCGTGGAAGGTGTTCCTGACCACCGACCACCCCAACGCCGGCACCTTCAGCAACTACCCGCAGATCATCCGGCTGCTCATGGACCGGAGCTATCGCGACGAGATGATCGCCACGCTGCACCCGCGTGCCCGCAAGGGGGCGCTGCTCTCCGAGCTGGACCGCGAGTACTCACTCGGCGACATCGCCGTCATCACCCGTTCCGGGCCCGCCCGCGCGCTGGGCCTCAAGGACAAGGGTCACCTCGGGGTCGGCGCCGACGCCGACATCGCCGTGTACGAGGAGCAGGCCGACAAGGAGGCCATGTTCGCCAGGCCGCGGTACGTGTACAAGGGCGGCGAGCTCGTGGCCCGCGACGGCGCCGTCGTCAAGCAGGTCGCGGGACGCACCTTCTCGGTGGCCCCGGACTACGACGCGGGCATCGAGGACGACATGCGCGCTCACTTCAAGGCGGCCTACACGGTCTCCTACGACAACTACGCCATGCTCGCCGGCGACGGCGCCCGCACCGAGACCGTCGCCTGCGGCTGAGGGGAGACTGGATGGATGCCGACCGCGAGTGCCGCCTGAGGCGAGACACGCAGCAGGCCCGGCCTGCCGTGGGCGTGGCGCTGAGCCGCGCGGGCGTGACCAACCTGCGCCGCATCATCGCCATGACCGACGGCGGCAAGGCCGAGCTCTTCTACGCCGTGCTCGACCTGTACGCCGACCTCAGCCCCGACCAGGCCGGCGTGCACATGTCGCGGTTCAGCGAGGTCGTCGAGGACCTCGCCGAGGGACTCACGCGCAAGCCGTTCTCCGATATCGAGTCGCTGGCAAGGCGGATGGCGGAGGACGTCGTCGAGACCCAGGGCGCGCTGCGCGCGGAGGTGCACATCCGGGCGCAGTCGCCGATCACCAAGATCACGCCGGTCACGCAGCGGCCCACGGAGCAGCTGTACACCCTCGTGGGCATCGCCGCCGCGACGCGCGAGCGCACGCGCCTGCTCGTCGGCATCGAGGTCAACGGCCTGACCGTGTGCCCGTGCGCTCAGGACATGGTCCGCGAGCACTCGGTCGAATTGCTCCAGGAGGAGGGCTACGGAGAGGAGGAGGCCGAGCGCATCGTCGGGCTCCTGCCGATGGCATCGCACAACCAGCGCGGCAAAGGCACCCTCCTGGTGGGCTCAGACCAGCGACTGCGCGCCGAGGATCTCCTGCGCATCGCGGAGCAGTCCATGAGCTCGGAGATCTACGAGCTGCTCAAGCGTCCCGACGAGCTCGCGGTCGTCGAGAAGGCGCACCGCAACCCACGCTTCGTCGAGGACGTGGTGCGCCAGATGCTGGCCAGCGTGTGCGTGGAGTACGCGCATCTCGGCGACGACACGTTCGTGCTGGCGCGGCAGGAGAACTTCGAGGGCATCCACGAGCACAACGCGTTCGCCGAGCGCTTCGGCACGCTGGCGGAGATCCGCCCGGAGATCGCCGGGCGCGCCTTGGCCGAGCAGCACACATCGCAGAGTGAGTGGCTCTACTCCTGAGACGGCGAGGACGCCTGACGTGGTCGACACGCTGTTCGTCACCGGCCGCCTGGCGGCCGACGCCCTGCGCGCGACGCTGGCGCGACTCGAGCTCGACTTCGAGTACGAGGTCGCGGAGCTGCATGGGTCGGTGGCCGCGCTCATGCGCACCGAGTGGATCGCCCGTCGCCTGCCCGCCGACTGCGGCTGCGCCCGGGTCATGATCCCCGGCCTGTGCCGCGGCGACCTCGGCCTGATCGAGGAGCGCGTGGGGGTCCCCGTCGTGCGCGGCCCCAAGGACCTCAAGGACCTGCCGCAGCACTTCGGGCAGGAGCGCGTCCTCGAGGGCTACGGCGAGTATCACGTGCGCATCATCGCCGAGATCGTCGAGGCATGGCGTATGCCGCTCCCGGAGATCCTCGCCCAGGCCGAGTACTACCGCGCCGGCGGCGCCGACATCATCGACCTCGGCTGCCCGCCCATGGAGGCGTTCCCACACGTCGGCGAGGCGGTCGCCGCCCTCAGGGAGGGTGGTCTCGAGGTCAGCATCGACACCTTCCACACGGCGACCATCCGCGAGGCCGACGAGGCCGGCGTCGACCTGCTGCTGAGCGTGAACGGGCAGAACCTGGACATCGTTCCCGGCCTGCGCTGCAAGGTGGTCGTGATCCCCGACTTCGGCGAAGGGCTGGAGTCGCTCGAGCGCAACGTGGACCGCGTCGCCGAGCTGGGCGCGGCGTACGTCATCGACCCCATCCTCGACCCGATCAGCTTCGGGTTCACGGCGTCGCTCGAGCGCTACTGCGAGGTCCGTCGCCGCCACCCCGACGCGGAGATGCTCATGGGTCTCGGCAACCTGACCGAGCTCACCGACGCCGACAGCGTGGGCATCAACGCGGTCATGGCGGCGATCATCGAGGAGCTCGGCATCGACTACGTGCTCACCACGGAGGTGATCAGCTGGGCGCGCGGCGCCGTGCGCGAGCTCGACCACGCGCGCAAGCTGATGCACTACGCCGTCGGGAACCACACGCTGCCCAAGAACCTCGACGACATGCTGGTGGCGCTCAAG
The DNA here is from genome assembly GCA_963717965.1 of uncultured Thermoleophilia bacterium. Classification (GTDB taxonomy): domain Bacteria; phylum Actinomycetota; class Thermoleophilia; order UBA2241; family UBA2241; genus CAIXSE01. Next base: position 580,062 of record CAVQXS010000010.1, read on the forward strand.
GACCCCCCCTTCGAGACCTACTCGGAGGCCGAGCTCCGCGCCATGCAGCTCCAGGTGCGCGATCGCAACTTCCGCATCTTCGCCGACGACGAGGCGGTCACCGTGTTCAACCGCGCGCTCTTCCTGCGCGGCACGGACCCGCGCGAGCTGTTCGCGGGGTTGGGCGTCGACGAGGCCAGTCACGCCTTCTACCTGGGCCGCGAGCTGGAGCGCGCCGCCCTGGCGGTCCGCCTCGGCAAGAAGTACGTGCAGGAGTCGCCGCTGCGCTGGGGCTACCTGAGCGCAGCCGAGGGCGTCGCCGGTCAGGCGGAGTCCCCGGAGGACGAGCGGGACGGCGGCGAGACGGACGAGTCCGCCGGCTACGGCGAGCGGGGGCCGGCGTGACGCGCGTCGTCGGCATCGACCCGGGGACCGTGAGCCTGGACGTCTGCGGACGCGACGGCGACGCGCTCTTCCTCGACGAGAGCTTCTCGACCGCCGCGATCGGCGGCGACCCGGGTATCCTTGTGGAGCTCCTGCAGGCCGCCGGCCCTCTGGACCTCGTCGTCGGGCCGTCTGGCTACGGCCTGCCGTGGACCGACGTGCGCGACGTCGGCGCCGCGGGAGCTCGAGCTGCTCTTCCTCGCCGACGCCGCGGACGGCCCGCGCGGGACGATCCTGAGCGGCATGGGACGCCTCGTGGAGGCGCTCGGGGCGAGCGGCCTGCCGGTGTGCTTCTCGCCCTCCGTCGTCCACCTGCCCACGGTCCCCGACCATCGCAAGGTCAACCGCATCGACATGGGGACCGCCGACAAGCTCTGCGCGGTGGCGCTCGGCGTGTGGGATCAGGCGCGCCGGCTCGGCCTGCCCTGCGCTGCCACCTCGTTCGTCTTCGTCGAGATCGGCGGGGCCTTCACGGCGATCATCGGCGTCGAGGCGGGCGCCGTGGTGGACGGGGCCGGCGGCACCAGCGGCGCCCCCGGCTTTCGCGCCATGGGCGCCATGGACGGGGAGCTCGCCTACCTGATGCGTGGCTTCTCGAAGGACTTCCTGGCCAGCGGTGGCGCCGCCTGGGTCTGCGGTGACCCGGCCTGCACGCCGGACGACCTCGTCACGGCCGCCGCCGAGGGCGGGCGCGCGGCCGTCGCCCTCGACGCCCTGCTGGAGGGTGTCGAGAAGCAGGTGGCGGCGCAGATGACGGTCCTCGAGGCGCCGCGCGAGATCCTCCTCTCGGGGCGCCTCAGCCGCGTCCCCGCGATCCGGCGGCTTCTGGCCGCTCGGCTCTCCCGCTTCGCCCCCGTGAGCGACGTCGGCGGCTTCGCCGCGGTCGCCAGCGAGGCGGCGCAGGGCGCCGCGCTCCTCGGCCAGGGGCTGGCCGGCGACCCCGATCTGCTGGACCTCGTCGACGCGCTGCAGGTGCGTTCCGCCTGCGGCTCCGTCCTGGATCACCTGCACGTCAGCGAGACCGAGTCTCTCCGGCGCCGGCACCCGTCGGCCGCGCGGGCGCCGGCACCCTTCTGGGAAAGGAGCTAGCCTCTCATGCACGTCAACGGAGTGGAGATAGAGGATACGTTCGCGGAAGCCTTCGGCATGTGGGGCACGCGCCTCATCGTGACCGCGGAGACTCTGGAATGGGCGCAGACGGCGGCTGCGGCGGCGACGGGCTTCGCCACGTCGATCATCGGCTGCGGCTGTGAGGCGGGCGTCAACGAGATCGGCGCGGACGAGGAGACCCCGGACGGACGGCCCGGCATCGCGGTCCTGGTGTTCGCGACCTCGCGCTCGAACATGGAGGCGGTCCTGCTGGCCCGCGTGGGTCAGGCGATCATGACCTCGGCGACGTCGGCCTGCTACGACGGGCTGGGCGGGGACGAGCGGCTCAAGGTCGGCGGCAAGCTGCGCTACTTCGGCGACGGCTTCCAGCGCAGCAAGCTGCTCGACGGCCGCCGCCTCTGGCGCGTCCCGGTCATGGACGGGGAGTTCGTCGTCGAGGAGAGCTTCGGCGTGGCCAAGGGCGTCGGCGGCGGCAACTTCTTCATGATGGCGGAGAGCCTCGAGGCGGCGCTTGCAGCCGCGGAGGCGGCGGTCGCGGCGATGCGCTCCGTGCGCGGCGCCATCATGCCGTTCCCCGGCGGGGTGGTGCGCTCCGGCAGCAAGGTCTCGTCCCGCTACAAGGGCCAGAACGTGTCGAGCAACACGCCGTACTGCCCGACGCTGCGCGCCCAGGAGCAGACGGCCCTGCGCGAGGGCGAGAACGCCGTGCTCGAGATCGTCATCGACGGTCTGGACGAGCAGGCCGTGCGGGAGGCGATGCGGGTCGGCATCGCCGCGGCCTGCCTGCCCGGCGTGACGCGCATCTCGGCCGGCAACTACGGAGGCTCACTGGGGCAGTTCCACTTCGCCCTGCGGGAGCTGGTGACCGCGTGATCGCCGCGTGGAGGGACGCTCCCGCGATGAGAAGGAGGCAGCAGCGATGGGATGCATAGCTTGTGCGGCGCTCGTACTCGAGGGCGAGGGCATCACGCTTGAGCGCAAGGAGTCCAGCACGATCCCGGTGGAGGCGGACAGCATCAGCGCGGATCGCTTCGTCGGCCTTGGGCAGACGCAGATCGAGGCGCTGCCGGTGTTCTACGGCCGCCGGCAGGTGAGACTTGGTGACCTCTTCACGGTCGAAGGCGCCGGCGCCGACAACATCACCGTGCGCGGCGACCTCAAGGCCGTCAAGAAGATCGGCTACGGCATGACGTTCGGCCGCATCACGGTGAGCGGCGACGCCGGCCCCCACGTCGGCGCGTTCATGAAGGGCGGCGAGATCGTCGTGGAGGGGAGCGCCGGCGACTGGGCCGGCGCCCACATGGCGGGCGGGCGCCTGGAGATCGAGGGGAATGCCGGCCATTTCACCGGCGCCGCCTACTCGGGCGAGCCCAAGGGCATGCGCGGCGGGACCATCGTCGTGCGCGGCTCGTGCGGCCGCGAGGTCGGCGGTCGCATGCGCCGCGGCCTGATCGTCGTGCTCGGTGACTCCGGCGAGTTCGCCGGTGCCGGCATGCTGGCGGGCTCGGTCTTCGTCGGCGGCCGCCTCGGCGGCCGCCCGGGAGCCGGCATGAAGCGCGGGACCATCGTCGCGCTCGGCGAGGCGCCGCCGATGCTCCCCACCTTCCACTACGCCTGCACCTACAGGCCCGTGTTCCTGCAGACGTACCTGCGCGCCCTGCGGGACTCCGGGGCGCTGGAGGACGAGGCGCTCGCGGCCGACACGTTCCGACGGTACGTCGGCGACATGAACGCGGGCGGCAGAGGGGAGGTCCTGGTCCGTGCTTAGCGTGAATGAGCGCGCACTCACCATCTTCCGGCAGCTCGCGGACGCGGCCGAGTCGTACGAGGTGCTCATCTCGGAGTACGAGAACGGCGTCAGCGTCCTCGACTGCGGCATCGAGACCCCGGGTTCCCTTGAGGCCGGCCGCCTCTTCTCCGAGATCTGCCTCGGCGGCCTCGGCGGCGTCCAGATCCGGGAGCTTCATCTGGACGGCCTCGCGCTGCCCGGCGTCGAGGTCAGCGTGAGTCACCCGGTCGTGGCCTGCATGGCCTCGCAGTACGCCGGGTGGGCGGTGAAGTCGCCCAAGACCGAGGAGGCGAAGTCGTACTTCGCGATGGGCTCGGGCCCGGCGCGGGCCTTGCACCGGGGAGACCCCATCTTCGCCAGCATCGACTACCGCGACCCGGCGGAGGTGGCCGTGCTCACGCTGGAGTCGCGAACGCTGCCCCCGCTCGCGACCACCGACCTGATCGCCGGCAAGTGCGGCGTGAGCCCGGACAAGCTGCATCTGCTGGTGGCGCCCACCGCGTGCACCGTGGGCTCGGTGCAGGTGGCGGCGCGCATCGTCGAGACCGGGATCCACAAGATGCACGAGGTGGGCTTCGACATCGGCACGGTGCGCTCGGGCTTCGGCTCCTGTCCGCTGGCGCCGGTCGCCGCCGACGACCTCGGCGCCATCGGCCGCACCAACGACGGGGTGCTCTACGGCGGGCGTGCCTGGTACACGGTGCAGACCGGCGACGACCAGGTGGAGAGCGTCATCGACCAGCTCCCCTCCGTCTCGTCCAAGGACTACGGCGCCACCTTCGGCGAGCTGTTCCGGCGGTACGACCACGACTTCTACAAGATCGATCCGCTGCTGTTCAGCCCGGCGGAGATCACGATCACCAACCTGACCAGCGGGCGCACGTTCCGCGCCGGCGGGGTGAATCCGGAGATCCTCCGGCAATCGTTCTTCGCGTGAAGGTCGCCATCCTCGGGCAGAAGGGGGGCTGGCACACGGAGAGCCTCCTGGCGGCGCTGGCGCGCCGGGACGTCGAGGCGGACTGCTACCCGGTCACGCAGCTGACCGCGAGGGTCAGCCGCCGCCCGCGCCTCACGGCCGGCGGCGTCCCACTCGACGGGTGCGACGTGGTGTTCGTGCGCGCCATCCCGACCGGCTCGCTGGAGCAGGTCATCTTTCGCATGGACGCCCTGCGCCTGCTCGAGCACGCCGGGGTGAGGGTGGTCAACTCGGCGATGGCCATCGAGCACGGCGTGGACAAGTACTACACCTCGGCGCGGCTCCACGACGCCGGCCTGCCGACGCCGCGCACCGTGGTCGCCGAACGCTTCGAGGAGGCCATGGCCGCGTTCGATGAGCTCGGCGGTGACGTCGTCGTCAAGCCGCTCTTCGGCTCCGAGGGCAGGGGCATCGTCCGGGTCACCGACGGGGACACGGCGTATCGCGCCTTTCGTGCCCTCGAGCTGGGCCGCTACATCTACTGCATCCAGGAGTTCGTGCCTCACGGCCACGAGGACATCCGCGTCTTCGTCGTCGGGGAGCGCGTCGTCGGGGCCATGCTGCGCCGCGGCGACGGGTGGAAGACGAACGCCGCGCAAGGCGCCAGGGGAGAGCCGTACGAGCCCGACGACCGGGTGGTCGACCTGAGCCTGCGCGCGACGCGGGTGGTGGGCGCCGAGCACGCCGGCGTCGACGTCCTCCCGGGCGACGACGGCGAGTACAGCGTCATCGAGGTGAACACCATCCCGGGCTGGCGCGCGCTGCGCGCGGCCACGGGTGTCGACGCCGCGCAGTGCCTCGTCGATCACGTCCTCGAGGGGCAGGCGTGGAGCGGCTGACGTACGACGAGATCGCCTGGGCGGCGCAGCTGGCGTGCCTGTTCGAAGCGAGCATCGAGAAGCCGGGCAACGTGTCGCCGCGCGTCGCCTTCGCCGACATGCGCTTCGAGGACTTCGTGACCAGCGCGGTGGCGATCGGGCCCGCGCTCCGCGACGTCGGGCGAGCGACGCTGGGCGAGACGATCGCCAGGGCCGCGGCCGACACGCGCCGGCTCGTCACCGTCAACACCAACCTGGGGCTGATCCTGCTGCTCGCGCCCCTGGCGACGGCCGCCGCAGGCGTCCCCGCCGGAGGCGACCTGCGGGAGCAGCTGTCCGGCGTCCTGGGATCCACGACCGTACGAGATGCGGCGCTTGCCTACGAGGCCATCCGCGCCGCCACTCCCGCCGGCATGGGCGAGAGCGACCGCCACGACATCCGCGAGCACGAGGTCACCGTGACCTTGCGCGAGGCCATGGACGTCGCGCGCGAGCGCGATTCCATCGCCCGCGAATACGTCACCGACTTCGACCTCACCTTCTCGCTCGGCGCCGCGACGATCCTGCGCTGCTGGCAGGACGGCGCCAGGTTCTCCGAGGCGGTCCAGACGGCGTTCCTCACGATCCTCGCGGAGACCCCGGACACGCTGATCGCGCGCAAGAACGGTGTCGCCGTGGCCGAGGATGTGTCACGCCGCGCGGGGCACGTCCTGGCCGCCGGGGGCCCGGCGAGCGACGCGAGGCGCGCCGCGCTCGGCGCCTTGGGGCGCGAGCTCGGGGGCAGGTCTCACGCGCTGAACCCCGGCACGACGGCCGACCTCATCGCGGCGTCGCTGTTCGTCGCGCTCACGGAGGGCGGCTTGCTGGCCGAGGTGCCCGCGCTCACGGCCCGCTGGTGAGCGCGCGCCCGTCCGAGCGTGAGGCGTGGATGTCGGCCGCGGTGATCCAGCCACGATGAAGCGCCGTCGCGAGCAGCACGCCGTCGGCGCCGGCCGCGGCGAGCAGGCGCAGGTCCTCAGGGTCGCGGACCCCGCCGCCCGCGATCAAGCGCAGCTGCGGAAACGCGGCCCGCGCGGCCCGCAGCGTGCCGATGTCCGGCCCGGCGCCCGTGCCGACGTGGGTCAGGGCCAGCAGGATGACGTCCGTCACGCCCTCGGCGGCGAGCGCCTCGAGCGCGTCCAGCGGCTCGCGGCCACTCAGCGCAGGGCACCTGCTGAGGACGCCGTCCGCGCCCACGTCGAGGCTGACGATCAGCTGCTCCGCGGACACCGCGGCGCGAAGCGCCCGCAGGGCGGCCATCTCGGAGAGGGTCTCGGTGCCGACGATCACGCGCGCGGCGCCGGCCTCGAGCAGCCTGGCCGCGGCCTCCTCCCCGCTCACGCCCGCATCCACCCACGGCTGCACGCCCAGACGGTCGGCGAGCTCACGGACGGTCTCGAGATGATCTCCCGTCCCGGCGATGGCGTCGAGGTCGGCGACGTAGACCGCCCTCCCGCCGCACGCGCGGCACAGCGCCCGCGCGACCGCCACAGGGTCGCACCCGGCGACGAGCCCGCTGCGCACGGCCTGGTAGGCCTGCCGTTCGCCGCGCAGGCCCTGCACCACGCGACCCCCCATGAGGTCTAGGACCGGTATGGCATCCACGTCGGCTCTCCCCTCGGCGATCCTCGTGCACGAGTACGTCAGCGGCGGCGGATGGCCGGAGCCGCACATTCCGCCCGCGCTCGCCGAGGAGGCACTGACCATCCTCCGCGCGCTGCTGGCGGACCTGCGCGCCTGGGGCAGATACCCCGTGGTGACCACGCGCGACCGGCGTCTGCCGACGCCGGGGCTGGACGCGGACCGCATCGTCGATCTCGACTCAGCAGTGTACCCCACCACGCTGCTCGAGCTCGGCCGCGCCTGCGGGGCGGCGCTGGTCGTCGCTCCCGAGAGCGGAGGGGCGCTCGAGCGCGTCAGCGCCCTCCTCAGGGACGCCGGCGTCTCTCTGCTCGGGAGCCCGCCGGCAGCGGTCGCCGTCGCCGCCGACAAGTGGGAGTGCCACCGCCGCTTCCTGCGCGCCGGGCTGCCGACGCCGCAGACCGTACGTGTCACACCGGACGCCGCCGAGGCAGCCGCGGAGAGGCTCGGCTACCCGGTCGTCGTGAAGCCCCTCGACGGCGCCGGGTGCGACGGCGTCGGCCTGGCCACGGACGACGCGCTGCTCAGGCTGGCGCTGCACCAGCCGGCATTGCGGGCGGCGACTACATTGCTTGTGCAACGATACGTGGAGGGGCAGGCGGCCAGCGTCTCGCTGCTGGTCGCCGACGGGCGCTCGATCGCACTGAGCCTGAACGGACAGCGGGTGCGAGCGGGGGTGCCGTTCGCGTACGATGGCGGAGTCGCCGCGCTGCCTCACCCACGGAGTGCGGAGGCGCGTGAGCTCGCGCGCAAGGCCGTCGCCCTGGTCCCCGGCCTGTGCGGGTACGTGGGAGTCGATCTGGTACTCGGCGAGGAGACGTGCTGGCTGATCGAGATCAACCCGAGACCGACGACGTCGTACGCCGGACTGCGCCGCGTGCTTGACCTCAACATGGCCGCCGCAGTCTGGGACGCGTGCCGGGACGGCGTCTTGCCGACCGCGGTCGCGACGGCGCGGCCGGCGGCCTTCGGAACGAGGTGGAGCGATGGACCCTGAGCCCCTCGTCACCGTCGGCTGGGACGTCGGCGGCGTGCAGGTCAAGGCCGCCCGGGTGGAGTCACGCGCCGACGGCGCCCACCTCGTGCGGACCGCTGTGCGCTCCCTCGAGATGTGGCGCGGACGGGACCGGCTCCCCGGGATCCTCAGGGAGCTCGGCGAGGAGCTCTCCATCGACGACGCCACCCCGCACGCACTGACCATGACGGCAGAGCTCTCGGACGCGTTCAGGGACAAACGCGAGGGCGTGCTGTTCGTGATGGACGGGGTCGCCGAGGCCTTCCCTGGGAGCGTCGTCTTCGCGCTCGACTGCGAGGGCGAGCTCACGCCGCTGCCCGCGGCGCGCGCGCGGCCGCTCGCGTTCGCGGCCACGAACTGGCTCGCTTCTGCCCTGCTCGCCGCCTCGCGCATCGACGAGTGCATCCTGGTCGACGTGGGGAGCACGACCACCGACATCATCCCCATCAGGGATGGCAGCGTCGCGTGCGAGGGACGCACCGATCTCGACCGCCTCACTGCCGGCGAGCTGGTGTACACCGGCGTCCTGCGCACCAACCCCAACACGCTGACGGCCACGGTGCCGGTCCGCGGCCGTCCCTGCCGGGTCGCAGCCGAGTACTTCGCGGTGATGGCCGACGTCTACCTGCTGCTGGGGCGGATCGGCCCCGAGGGCTACTCCTGCCCCACGCCCGACGGACGAGCCGTCTCGCCGGCCGCGAGCGCCGAACGCCTCGCGCGCCTCGTCTGCGCCGATCGCGAGATGCTGGGCGAAGGCGAGATCCTCGGCATCGCGCGCTACGTGAGCGAACGACAGCTGCAGCTCATCAGCGAGGGGCTCCTCCAGGTCCTGTCGCGCTGGGACGAGCCGGCCGCGATCGCCGTCGCCCCCGCCGGGGCCGGCGCCTTCCTGGCGACGGAGGTGGCCGGCCGTCTCGGCTTGACGGTACTGCCCGAGGGCGTCCTCTGGGGAGCCGAGGGCGTAGCCCTGCCGGCCGCCGCCGTCGCCAGCCTTCTGGGGGCGAGACTGCGGGACGCGCTCCCGTGATCGACGCGGTGGTCAAGGTGGGCGGCAGCCTGGGCCGCGGCGAGTGCCTGCGGGAGGTGTGCCAGCGCCTCGCCGAGGCGGGCCGTGGCCGTCGCCTCCTGGTGGTGCCCGGCGGCGGCGCCTCGGCCGACGTGGTGAGAGAGCAGCAGGAGCGGCTCGCGTTGCAGCCGAGCACCGCCCACTGGATGGCCATCCTCGCCATGGACCAGTACGGGCTGCTCCTGGCCGACCTGACGCCCGGCGCAGAGACGGTGCGCACGCTCGACGAGGCACTCGAGCGCCCTGAAGACGGCGTCGTCGTCCTCCTCCCGTCAGAGCTGCTGCGGCGCGCCGATCCCCTGCCGCACAGCTGGTCGGTGACCTCGGACTCCATCGCGGCGTGGCTGACCGAGCGGGTGGGGGCGCGCCTCCTGGTGCTCCTCAAAGACCACCACGGCATGGCCGGCCTGGCGCCCGCGGCGGCGAACCTGCCCCAGGGCGTCGTGACGGTCGCCGGGCTCGCGGCCTCCCCCGGCGTCGACGGTCACCTGGCCGAGCTGCTCGGCGACGTGGAATTCGACCTCTGGGCGATCGACGGCGAACACCCGGAACGCCTCACTGAGCTGCTCGAGACGGGGCGCACAGAGGGGGTCAAGCTTGCGCGACGAGCTCCTTGAGACGCAGCACGGCGTCGCCGTCCAGCCTGCCGTCCCGGCGGCCGCCACGACAGGCGGCGCCGCGAAAGCCGACGATGTCCGGCGCCAGCTCGCGCAGCCGCGGCACGTCGGAAGCCCGCAGGGAGCCGGCCAGGGCGCAGTACAGCCCGGCCTCTCGGCAGCGCGTCACGAACCGTTCGAGGTCGGCCGCGGCCATCTCGCCGAGCAGCGTCACCTGACCCTTCCCGGCCGTGTCGATCATGCAGCCGTCGGCGCCGGCCGCCGCGGCGACTGCCGGGAGCTCTCCGGGCGGGAGCGAACCGGTCGCGCGCGCGTCGGCGTAGGCCGTCGCGATGACGCGCACGTCGGGAGCCTCGTCGCGCGCCGCCCGGCAGACGGCGGAGAGCACGGCGAAGGCTTCGTCGTGATCGCGCGGTCCGAGCAGCCCGACCTTGACGAACTGCACGCCGCAGCCGGCGGCTCCCGCCGCGGCCAGGGCGGCCATGCCGGGCAGGTTGGGGACGTCACCGATGGCGACGCTCACCGGGACGGCGGGCGGCGTGAGCTCGCGCACGCGCCGGATCACGTGAGGGAAGTTCGCGCCCAGCGAGCCTTCCCGTGGGTTCTTCACGTCCACGATGTCCGCGCCGCCGGCCACGGCGGGCCCGACTTCGGCCTCGTCGACCACGCTGATGAGCAGGTCCATGACGGTCGTCCTCGCCTCTCTTCGACGATGGCCAGCGTACATGCGGCCTCGGCAGGCGCACAAGCGAGGCGCTGAGGGTGTCGCCGGCACAGGGACGGACGTCCGCGGTGGAAGGAGCCGCGGTCGAGACCGGCGACGGCATGCTGTTCACGGTCAAAGGGGTCGTGCATCCCCCCGACCGCGTCGTCGCCTATCTGCGGTACGTGCCCGATCCGCAGGGCGAGCGCGTGCGCGGGCGGGACCGCTACCGCAGGGTCTACAGCGTCGCCGATCAAGAAGCGGCGCTGCGCGCGCACGGCGTCTCCTACCGCACCGAGGATCCCGCGCTCGGCGTGCCCGTGGACGCCGTGCCGTGGCAGAAGGTCGTGCGCGTCTACGACCCGCGCGAACGGCTGCAGCGACTTCGCGCGCGCGGGCCGGGCGACCCGCTGGAGGAGGGCGCCCTCGCCCTCGCGGAGCTGCTCCGCGACGCCGCCGGGGCGTCGCCCGCGGCGCTCGGCCTGACGGGCTCTCTGCTGTTCGGCCTGCACACGCCCACGTCGGACATCGACCTCGTGGTGTACGGCGACCACGACTGCCGCGGGGTGCACGCGGCGCTCTCGCGCCTCTTGGACGACCCCTCGTCCGCACTCGAGCGCCCCCGGGGCGAGGAGCTCGCCGCCATCCACGCGGTGCACCGTGAGGACACGCCGCTCTCCGCCGCCGACTTCGCGCGCCTGCAGGCGCTCAAGGTGAACGAGGGCCGATTCGCCGGCCGGCCCTACTTCATCCGCTTCGTCAAGCTGCCGGACGAGGTGCCCGAGCGCTACGGAGATCCGCGCTTCGCGCCGGCGGGCACGGCGCTGCTGGAGGCGCGAGTGACCGACGACCGCGACGCCCTGTTCACCCCCTGCCGGTACGCGCTCGATGAGGTGCGGTCCCTCGAGGGCGTCCGCGCCGACGATCTGCGCGAAGTGGTCTCGTATCGCGGGCGCTTCGCCGAGCAGGCACGAGCCGGGCAGCTGGTGCGCGCCCGCGGCGCGCTGGAGCGTGAGCTCTGGAGCGACGGCCACCAGGCGGTGCGCCTCGTGGTGGGCGGCCGTCCGGGCGACTACCTGCTGGGGCTCGACGAAAGACGCCCCTGCCGGGCAGCCTCCATCCCCCGGGCCCGCCTGATGGGCCGGAACGCTGCCGGCCGGTCCGGTGTCGGGGTCGGGGTGCTGATCGCCGGCGGCGGAAGCCGGCGGGCCGGCGTGGACAAACGCTTTCTCGTCCTCGAGGGACGCACGCTCCTGGCGCGCAACCTCGCCTTCCTGCGCGCCCTCTTCCCGGAGCTGGCGGTGGTCGTCGGCCGCGGGCAGGACCTCGACCTCGGAGACGAGGCCGGCGTGCGGGTCCTCAGGGACGCCTGGCCGGGCTCCTCCCCGCTCGTCGGCATCGCCACGGCGCTGGCGCACTTCCGCCGGCCGGTGTTCGCGCTCGCGGCCGACATCGCCTTCCCCCGGCGGGAAGCGGCGGATGCCGTCCTCGCGGCGTACCGGGGCCACGACGTCGCGCTGCCCGCCGGCGAGCGCGACTACCGTCAGCCGCTCTTCGCCGTCTACGGACCCGCGTGCCTGGCGCCCATGGTGGAGCTCCTCGAGTCGGGCCGCCACCGCATCGTCGACATCTTCCCCCGCGTCTCCGTGGCCGAGGTCCGGGGTCTCGACGAGTCTCTCTTCCGCAACATCAACACGATGCGGGATTTCGAGGAGGCGCGCCGCGCCGCACGCGCCGCCGCCCGCCCGCCCCTGCGCCCCGCCCTCGTCGCCATCGTCGGCAAGAGCGACGCCGGCAAGACGACGCTGATCGAGAAGCTCGTGCCCGAACTGGTGAAGCTGGGCCTGCGCGTCGGCACCGTCAAGCACGACGCGCACTCCTTCGAGATCGACCACCCGGGCAAGGACTCCTGGCGCCACGGCCAGGCCGGGGCCGAGGCCTACGTGGTCGCCTCGCCCGAGCGCCTCGCCTTCGTCACGAAGCTCGCCCGGCGAGCTGCCGCTGCGCGCGATCGCCCTGCGCTTCTACGCCGGCTTCGACCTCGTCGTCGCCGAGGGCTACAAGGCGAGCGCCCCGCACCGCGTCGAGCTCTTCCGCACGGGCGCCGGGCACGCCGAGCCGCTCTGCGCCCCCGGCGAGGCGCTCGCCCTGGTCACCGACGCGCCGCTCCCCCACGCGCACCGCTTCGGGCTCGAGGACGGCGCCGCCCTGGCGCGCTTCCTCGCCGCCCGCCTCGACCGGCTGCGGGAGTACTGAGGGCATGATAGCGCACGCTCCCGCAAGCACTTGACATTGCGCTGCGCGCGTTGTTCGATGACCGTAATGCGGTCGTACTAGTCCGCATTGTGAGAAGACCCTCAGTGGAGCCGGGCGTGCCGTTCGTCGCCCGCGGCGCCACGCCAGCGAGCATGGGGAGGTAAGGGTATGGCGGAGGACATGAGCACGACCGGGACCTCCGGGGAGAAGACGCTGATCCGCGACATCAGCTTCTGCGGCGTACCGGAGAACGGCTCCAACGCATCGATGGTGGACGTCAAGGACGGCAGGATCGTCCGTATCCGCCCGATGCACTACGACTGGAAGTACAAGAAGGCGGACCTCAACCCCTGGAAGATGGAAGTACGAGGCAGCACCTTCGAGCCGAGCATGAAGACGCTCATCCCCCCGTACAGCCTCGCCTACAAGAAGCGCGTGTATTCCCCCGCGCGCATCCGCTACCCGATGATGCGCGTCGACTTCGACCCGGACGGCGAGCGCAACCCGCAGAACCGCGGCGTGAGCAAGTTCAAGCGCATCTCCTGGGACAAGGCGCTCGACGTCATCACCAGCGAGATGAACCGCATCAAGGAGAAGTACGGCCCGACCGCCCTTCTCTACCAGTGCGACCAGCACGGCGAGAACAAGGTCGTGCAGGCCTGTCACGGCGCCGGCCGCAAGCTGCTCCGCGAGTGGGGCGGCTTCACGCTGCAGATGCGCCAGCCGGACAGCTGGGAAGGCTGGTGGTGGGGCAGCAAGCACTTCTGGGGCTGCGAGCCCGTCGGCCAGGGCCAGCAGAGCAACCTGCTCTGGGACATCGCCAAGAACGCCGAGCTGCTCCTCTTCTGGGGCTGCGATCAGGAGACCACTCCCTGGGGCTGGCAGGGCCAGCTGCCCAGCCGCCTGAGCTACTGGTGGAGCGAGCTCGGCATCAAGCAGATCTACGTGTGCCCCGACCTCAACTACGCGGCCGCCGTGCACGCCGACCGGTGGATCCCGGTGCTGCCCAACACCGACGCCGCCATGTACCTCGGCATCTGCTACCAGTGGTTCAAGGACGGCACCTACGACAAGGAGTACCTCGCCACGCACGCCGTGGGCGTCGACAAGTTCGAGGCCTACGTGATGGGTGATGAGGACGGCGTGAAGAAGACGCCGGAGTGGGCGTCGGCCATCTGCGGCGTCCCCGCGCGCACCATCAAGGCGCTGGCCAAGGAGTGGGCGAGCAAGCGGACCACGGTGGTCATCGGTAACGGCGGCCCCGGCATCCGCGGCCCCTACGCCACCGAGCCGGCGCGCCTGCAGTGCATCTGCCTCGCCATGCAGGGCCTCGGCAAGCCGGGCGTGAACCAGGCCAAGATGATCGAGTGGGGCCTGTTCGACAAGCCCGACCAGTACGCCCAGCCGAAGCCGCTGCGCGTGCCCAACCTGCGCAGCGCCTACACCGGCGGCCATCCCGACGAGACCAACCACCCGTCGTTCCTGCCCAAGACGTTCGTGCCCAAGGGCATCCTCGAGGGCGAGTGCGACTGGTGGGGCTGCGAGTCCGAGACCGCCGACCGCGCCAACCAGTTCGTGCACTACAAGTATCCGGCCGACGGCTGCTCCAAGATCCACATGGTGTGGACCGACTCGCCGTCGTGGATCACCTGCTGGAACGGGGGCAACGACTACGTCCGCGCCATGCGTCACCCCGACATCGAGTTCATGTTCGCCCAGCACCCCTGGCTCGAGAACGACTGCCTGATGGCCGACATCATCCTGCCCGTGAACACCAAGCTCGAAGAGGACGACATCGCCGGCGACATCTTCAGCGGCCAGTACAACCTGCTCTACCCGGAGCACAAGTGCATCGAGCCCATCGGCGAGAGCTACAGCGACTACGAGATCGCCGTCATGATCGCCGAGCGCCTCGGCCTCAAGGAGGCGTACACCGGCGGCAAGTCGGTGGACGACCTCATCAGGTACGGCTACGAGACCTCGCGCTGCGAAGACCTGATCAGCTGGGAAGAGCTCAACGAGAAGGGCTACTACGCCGTGCCCACGGCCGAGGGCTGGGAAGACGTGCCCGCCGGGTTCTACAACTTCTACAAGGACCCGGAGAAGTACCCGCTCACCACGCCGACCGGCAAGCTGGAGTTCGAGGCCACCGGCCTGCTCGAGAACTTCCCGGAGGACCTCGAGCGCCCGCCGGTGCCCAAGTGGGTCGCCCAGGGCATCAGCCACGAGGAGACCATCGGCACCAAGCGCTCCGAGAAGTATCCGCTCCTCGTCATCTCCAACCACCCGCGCTGGAGCGTCCACTCCCAGCACGAGGACATCACCTGGCTGCGCGAGATCGAGACCTGCAAGGTCACCGGACCCGACGGCTACCAGTACCACCCGGTGTGGCTGCACCCCACCCAGGCCGAGGCGCGCGGCATCCGCCACGGCGACATCGTCTCGATCTTCAACGAGCGCGGCACCGTGCTCGCCGGCGCCTACGTCACCGAGCGCATCATGCCCGACGTGGTCTACATCGACCACGGCGCCAAGTGGGACCCCATCGTCCCCGGCGAGATCGACCGCGGCGGCGCGATCAACACCATCGTGCCGCGCAACACCACGTCCAAGAACGCCGTCGGCCACGCCGTGAGCGGCTTCCTCGTCGACATCGAGAAGACCGACATGGAAGAGCTCAAGCGCAAGTATCCGGAGGCCTTCGAGAAGCCGTTCCACCCGTGCGCCGGTCCCGGCCTGGAAGCCTGCATCTGGGGGAGGGCGTGATGGGCAAGGTCCTCGTCATCGACCTCAACATCTGCAACGGCTGCTACAACTGCCAGGTGGCCTGCAAGGACGAGCACGTCGGCAACGACTGGTCGCCCATCGCCAAGCCGCAGCCCGACACCGGCCAGTTCTGGAACAAGATCAAGGACAACGTGCGGGGCCAGGTGCCCAAGGTCAAGGTCACGTACATGCACAGCATCTGCCAGCACTGTGAAGAGGCGCCGTGCATCCCGGCCTGCAACGTCGATGCCATCTACCGGCGCGACGACGGGGCCGTGATCATCGACCCCGACCGCTGCCGCGGCAACCAGCTCTGCCTCGAGGCGTGCCCCTATGAGGACGTCATCTGGTTCAACGACTCGCTGAACATCGCCCAGAAGTGCACGTTCTGCGCGCACCTGCTGGACGACGGCTGGACCGAGCCGCGCTGCGTCGACGCCTGCCCCACCGGGGCGTTCACGTTCGGCGACGAGGACGATCCTGCGATCAAGGAGCTCGTCGCCAGGGCCGAGCCGCTCAAGCCGGAGCTCGACGTGAAACCCCGCGTGTTCTATATCGGGCTGCCGAAGCCGTTCATCGCCGGCGCCGTGTTCGAGCCCGAGGTGGACGAGTGCACGGAGGGCGCCAAGGTCACCGCCATGAAGGTCGGCAACGGAAAGGTCTATGAGGCCGTCACCGACAGCTACGGCGACTTCTGGCTCCGCGACGTCGAGCCGGGCGAGTACACGGTGCTCGTCGAGAAGGACGGCTACCTGCCGCAGAAGATGGGGCCGGTCGACGCCAGCAAGGACATCAACATCGGCGACATCGCCGTGTGGAAGGCGTGAGCCGGGCCTGAAGGCCGGGGGCCGGACGGCGCGTCAGCAGAGCAGACCGGGAGGGGCCGGGCCGCGAGGCCCGGCCCCTCCCGCTTGTGACCGCCACGGCCGCGTCCGCGTGTGCCGGCCGCATGCGACCGCGGTTCAGGTCGCCGCGCCGCCCCCGGTCTCACCGTCGCCGCTCACCTCGGCGAGCGTGACGGAATCGAGCGCGGAGATCATCGCCTCCTCGGCCGCCGTGAACGCGGCGTGGACGGCGCAGGTCCCGTCGCGCCCACAGGGGCCGCCGCGCAGGATGCAGCCGACGCGACAAGAACGCTTGCATTCCGCGCGCGCCGGGCTATCATGCTAGCTATTCCGTCATTCGGATGGTCGTTCCGCTGAACGGAACGATGAGGAGACCCCGCTTGACCGCTTCGACGCCACCCCGCAGTCGACCTGGGAGAAGTCGCGAACGACCTGCGCAAGCTGGTCGTCGCTACCCTCTGCCGCGCTCAGGCGGGTCACCCCGGCGGCTCGCTCAGCGCCGTCGAGATCCTGACGGCGCTGTTCTTCCGCGTGCTGCGCATCGACCCTGCGGACCCCGAGTGGGAGGGCCGCGACCGCTTCGTCCTGTCCAAGGGTCACGCCGCGGCGGCGTACTACGCCGCCCTCGCGCGCCGCGGCTACTTCCCCGAGGCGCTGCTGCAGACCTACGACGAGCTCGACTCGCCGCTGCAGGCCCACCCCGACATGCACTGCCCCGGCGTCGACATGAGCTCCGGCTCGCTCGGCCAGGGACTCTCCGCCGGCCTCGGCATGGCGCTCGGCATGCGCCTCAAGGGCCTCGAGGCGCGCGTCTTCGTGCTTCTCGGGGACGGCGAGCTGCAGGAAGGCCAGGTGTGGGAGGCGGCCATGGCGGCCCCCAAGTTCGGGCTGGACAACCTCGTCGCGATCGTCGACGACAACCGCGTCCAGCTGATGGGCGACACGTGCGCGATCATGCCGGTCGACCCCATCGCCGACAAGTGGCGCGCCTTCAACTGGCACGTCGTGGAGGTCGACGGCCACGACGCCGCCGCCGTGGCGGCGGCGTGTGAGGCGGCGCCGCAGACGACCGGCAGCCCCACCGTCATCATCGCCCGCACCGTCAAGGGAAAGGGCGTCTCGTTCATGGAGGGCGCGTGCGCCTGGCACGCCGCCCCCATCTCGCGAGGACCTGGCCGAGCAGGCGCTCGCCGAGCTCTGCGGCTCCGGGGGGGTCGCATGACGGAGATGATGGCGCAGCGTGACGCCTTCGGGCAGGCGCTCCTCGATCTGGGCGCCCGGGACGAACGCGTCGTCTGCCTCGACGCGGACCTCGCCTCGTCGAGCAAGATGGTCCTGTTCGCCGAGGCGTATCCGGAGCGCTTCTTCCAGATGGGCATCGCCGAGCAGAACATGACCGGCGCCGCCGCCGGCCTCGCGACGATGGGCTTCATCCCGTTCACCAACTCCTTCGCCGTGTTCGCGACGCTGCGCGTCGCCGACCAGATCCGCGTGTCGATCGCCCAGCCCGGCCTGCCGGTCAAGATCGCCGGCGCGTACAGCGGCCTGCTCGCCGGCAAGACCGGCAAGACGCACCAGGCGATCGAGGACATCGCCGTGATGCGCGTCATGCCCAACATGACGGTCGTGGCGCCGGGCGACGGCGTCGAGATGGCCAAGGCGGTCCACGCCGTCGCCGCCTGGGACGGGCCCGTGTACCTGCGCGCCACGCGCGACCCCAGCCCGGTCGTGTTCGGTGAGGACGACGACTTCCGGATCGGCCGCGCCGTGACCGTCCGCGAGGGCTCCGACGTCACCGTGCTCACGACGGGGATCATGGTCGGCCGCGCCGTCGAGGCGGCGGACATGCTCGCGGCCGAGGGAGTCTCCGTGCACCTCGTGCACGTCCACACCATCAAGCCGCTCGACGTCGCCGCGGTGGTCGCGGCCGCCGAGAAGACCGGACTGGTGGTCACCGCCGAGGAGCACACGATCCTCGGCGGCTTCGGCGGCGCCGTCGCGGAGACGCTCGGCGAGCACCGCCCGACCCCCATGAAGCGCGTCGGCATCGCCGACGTCTACAGCGAGTCCGCACCCAACGACGACCTGCTCGAGAGGTACGGCCTCACCGCCGCGCACATCGCCGCGGCCGCCCGCGATCTGCTCGCGCGGCGCGAGGCCGGCACGCAAGCGTAGACATCCAGGAGGAGCCATGGATCTTCTGACCACCGACCAGCAGGACCTCTTCTTCGAGGACACGCCCGTCGGGCACCTGTTCAAGGAGCTGTGGGAGGCCGACGACGCGGCCATCGACGCCGTGCTCGAGGACTACGGCGTCCCCTCACCGTGTGAGTGGGCCAAGCCGGGCAGCTACATCCAGACCACGGTCCGCGCGCAGCTCGAGAAGGAGCGCCGCCAGAACGACGTCGTGCTCATCCCCGTGGGGTGCACCGAGAACCACGGCCGCCAGACGGTCAGCTCGATGGACACGCTCTTCGTGAGCCACCTGTGCGAGGCGGTGCGCCGGCGCTCGATCAAGCATAACGGCCACGGACCCGCCATCGCCCTGCCGCCGCTCATGTACGGCGGTCACCCCTACCACCACATCGGCATGCCGGGCACCGTCATGCTCCGCGAGTCGGTCGTCGAGGAGACTCTGGTCGACGTGATGCTCGGTCTCTGGAACGACGGCTTCCGGAAGATGATCATCGTGAACAACCACGGCCAGCTGTGGATGCTCGAGACGGCGCTGCACAAGTTCCTCAAGCGGTATCAGGTGCCCACCGTGGCGCGGATCATCGACTGGCATCGGTCGGTCAAGGACTTCTTCCGCACCACGGAGCAGGGCGGCTGGTGGGACACGCCGTTCATCCACGCCGACGAGGCCGAGACCTCGATCGGGCTGCTGCTCTTCCCCGAGATGGTCGACATGGCGCAGGCGGTGGAGACCGAGACCAAGCAGTACATGCCGGCGGGCCACTTCAACAACTCGGTGGACGGCTACCACCGTCCCCAGCGCTGGTCCGAGGCCGAGGGCCACTTCGCCATCGAGTTCTTCGGCACGCCGGAGGGCGTCGTCGGCAAGCCGACGCACGCCGAGGCCTGGAAGGCCAAGCGCCCGGTGGCGGCGTTCTGCTCGTACCTCACCATGATCGTCGACGACATCCTCGCGACCTTCCCGCCCGGCGAGGTGCCGCCGGTGGAGGAGACCACGTTCCGCACCGCCAAGGACATGGAGCCGTTCCTGCGCGAGCCGCTCAGCGAAGGCTGGAAGCCGATCTTCGCGCTTCCCTGGATCGGCCAGCATTGACCGACGGCGTGCCCATGCGCGCCTGCTTCGCGACGGCGTCCGCGGCCACGGGCTTCGGCCCGATGCTGTTCGCCGGGCGCGTGCGCGAGGCCGTCGCGGTCTCGCGCGAGCTCGGCTTCGACGGCATCGAGATCAGCCTGCGCCACCCCGACGAGCTCGACCGCCGCGAGCTGGAGGCCATGCTGAATGAGTCCGGCCTCCAGCTCGCGGCGGTCGCCAGCGGGCGCTCGTACTTCGAAGACGGCCTGTCGCTGACCGATCCGGACGCGGCGGGCCGCGCCCGGGCCGTCGAGCGTATCGTCACGCTGGCCGAGTACGCCGCCGCGTTCGGCGCGCCGCTCATCATCGGTCTGGTGCGCGGCAAGGCTCCGGCCGACGGCGACCTGGCCGCGGCGTGCACGCGGTTCGTCGAGAGCATGCAGGAGTGCCTCGAGCGCACGGCCGCCTGCGGCGGCCGCTTCACCGTCGAGGCCATCAACCGCTACGAGACGCCGCTGCTCTGCACCGCCGCCGAGACCCTGGCGGCGGTGGAGCGCATCGGCAGCCCCGACGTCTCCGTCCTCCTCGACGTCTTCCACATGAACATCGAGGAGGTCTCCATCGGGGCGGCCATCCGCGAGGCCGGCGCGCGCCTCGGCCACTTCCATCTCGTCGACAGCAACCGGCGCGCCGCCGGCATGGGGCACGTCGACTTCGACGAGGTGGCCGCGGCGCTCCGTGACGCCGGCTACCGCGGCTGGCTGTCCGCGGAGATCCTGCCGCTGCCCGACGACCGGGCGGCGGCCGAACAGGCGCGGCGCTTCGCCGCGTCCATCAGCGGGGCGCCCGACGCGGGCGCCCATCCGCACACGTGAGAGGGGCGAAGGCCATGGCAGACATCCCCAAGACCATGAAGGCGCTTGTCCTCGATGGGCCGAACGACTTCGCGATCAAAGAAGTACCGACCCCGGAGCCGAAGGGCGACGAGGTCCTCTGCCGCGTCAAGGCGGTGGCCATCTGCGGCACCGACCCGAAGATCGTCGCCGGCAAGTTCCCCGGCTTCTGGCCGCCCACGTTCCCGGCGGTCATCGGCCACGAGTGGGCCGGCGAGGTCGTGGCCGTGTCCGACGAGCTCAAGGCGTCCGAGAAGGTCGCCGCCAGGTACGCCCTCGGCACGCGCGTGGCCGGCGAGGCGCACAAGGGCTGCGGCTTCTGCCTCAACTGCATGACCGGGCACTACACGGTGTGCCTCAACTACGGCGACAACGCCGCCGGCCACCGCCACTACGGCTTCACGTCGCCGGGCGCTTACGCCGAGTACATCGTCACGTCAATCAAGTCGGCGACACCGCTGCCCGACAACCTGACGTACCACCAGGGCGCCATGCTCGACTCCGCCGGCGTCGCCCTGCACGGCGTGCAGCGCGGCCGCGTCACCACCGGCGACTCCGTGCTGGTCACGGGCCCCGGCGCGGTCGGCCAGTTCTCCTTCCAGTACGCGCGCGCCTCGGGCGCCCGCCTCGTGGTCATGATCGGCCGCGGCCCGCGTCTGGCCTTCGCCGAGAAGATGGGCGCCATCGGCGTCGACTACGAGAAGGTCGACGACCCGGTCGCCAAGGTCATGGAGCTCACCGGCGGCGTCGGCGTCGACTGCACCGTCGAGTGCGCCGGCACGCAGCAGGCCATCGACTGGGCGATCGCGTCCACGCGCAAGGCCGGCCGCATCGTCATGGCCGGCCTCCCGACCGAGGCGATCACGGTGCCGTGGGGCCCGATGACCCTCGCCGAGCTCGACATCCTCGGCGTGCGCGCCAACCCGAACACGGCGGCGCCGGCGCTGGCGCTCATGGCCAACGGCGCGGTGAGCACCGAGGGCATCCACACGCACACCTTCCCGCTCGACCGGTTCGCCGAGGCGCTCGCGACCTTCGTCGAGCGCCGCGACGGCGCCATGAAGGTCGTGCTCGAACCCTGACGGCCGCGGTCGTCGGGACAGGACAGGCATCCCGAAGGAGCGCTCCGGGCCCGACGGGCTCGGGCGCACGTGAGGAGGAAGGACATGGCTGACAAGCCGAAAGGCGCGGTCTTCAACCAGAACGACGTCCAGTACACGCAGGACCCGCCGAAGCACCTGAAGACGCGCGGCTGGCCGCTCGTGAACCCCAAGAGCTGCCCCGGCGCGCAGCTCGAGTTCCACGTGACCGAGATCATGCCGGACGGCGGCGCGCTCGAGGACGTGCACCCGGACGAGGACCACGTCTTCTACGTGCTCAGCGGCCGCGCGACGGCCAAGGTCGGGGACGACGTGTTCGACGTCGCCACGGGCGACGCCCTCTACGTGCCCAAGAACACGACGCACGACTTCACCATCACCGGCGGCGAGGTCTTCCGCATCGCCGTCGTGTTCGCGCCCGGGCGCGCGTTCTGGACGGCGCAGCAGTAGGCGCGGACCGCGGATGAGGGCGCGCCACGGGCGCGCCCGGTCGCGAAGGCCGCGGCGCCCCGGCGCCGCGGCCTTCGCCGTCTCAGTCGCCCAGGAAGAGCGGGCGCAGGTGCCGCTCCAGGAGATTGCGCGTCACGTTGGGGGCGATGGCGTCCCGGCACGCGGCCAGCAGCCCCGTGAACCGGTCGCCCATCTCCGCCGCCAGCTTGTAGCCCACGTGCATGAGCTGGCGGACCTGCGGGTCGTAGGCGGGGTCCGCCTGGTCGTGGCGCACGCGCGCCGCGAACTCGGAGGAGCTCCAGCGGCGCGCGTCCGCCGGCGAAGGCAGCCTGGCGGGGTCGATGTCGATCACCGCCGCGTAGGGGCCGCACAGCTCCTCGCGGCGGGCGTAGGCGCCGGCGTAGACGTCCTTGACCAGCTCCAGGCCGTCGCCTCCGGCCTCGGCCAGGCCGATGACCTCCTCCAGCCACGTCGTCCCCGAGGTCTTCACGTGGACGCCGGCGCCCCTCCGCCGCACCGCCTCGCGGATCAGGGGGAAGATCGAGAACTTGTCGCTGCCCGAGTGCACGCTGAGTTTCAGGTCGCCGGGCAGCCCGTAGGCGCCGGCCGCGTGCTGCACGACGGCGACGTCGGCGGCGAACTCGGCGGCGAAGCGCCCGACGTCACCGGCGTAGTCGACCCCCTTGTTGAAGCGGCCGCTGAACCGCGGCGCGATGGTGCGCACGGGGACGCCCTCGTCGGCGAGCGCGGCGAGGATGACGAGCAGCTCGGCGGGCTG
The DNA here is from genome assembly GCA_963717965.1 of uncultured Thermoleophilia bacterium. GTDB lineage: Bacteria > Actinomycetota > Thermoleophilia > UBA2241 > UBA2241 > CAIXSE01. The sequence goes on from CAVQXS010000010.1 coordinate 602,615, forward strand.
CTGCGGCTCGTCGGTCTCATCCATCGACACCTCGGTGACGAAGGCGTCGTCACCCTTGGCGGCTGCGACGGTCCGGTACAGGTCGCCGGCGGCCCGCGCCGCCTCGAGGTAGTGGCGCGCGGCGCGCGCGGCGCTCTCCCGCGTCATCACCACCGGGCCGTCGATGCCGTCGATCGCCGCCGGCGAGCAGAGCTCGGGATGCCGCTCGACGAAGGCCGTCACCGCGTCGCCGGGCGCCGGGCGCCCGATCGCGGCCGCCACGTCGATCGTGAAGAAGTCGCAGGGCGTCAGAAAGCGGCCGACCGTCTCGGCGGTGACGTGGTCGGCGTCCACGAAGTAGGGCCGCCTCCACGCGCGCGCCGTCACGGCCTCGTCGGCCGCGGCGCGGACGCTCTGCGGCTCGGAGCCGACCACACGGTGCTCGCGGTCCGACTTGTTCCACACCGGCGTCACCTCGACCCCGAGACGCCCCATCTCCTCGAAGGCGGCGAGCTGGGGCGCGGCCTCGCGCGCGAAGCGGTCGCCCACGCCCAGCGAGAACCTGCCCAGATGACTCACCGTGTCGCGCATGCCTCGACTCCTGTCGTCGCTGGCCGTCGTCCTAGAGTATCTCTCGCGCGCCGGCCGCGCGGCCAGCTTGCGCGAGGCTTCGAAACCTCCACGCGCGCTCGCCCGAGGCTGCGCGCGCGCCGCGACGGCCGCGCACTTGATTGCCCCGGGGGCAGGCCGTACAGTGAACCTTGCGAGAGCGTCAAGGGATGCGCCTACCCAGCGCGTCGGCGGCGCGTCCAGAGACAGGAGAATGCTACATGCCAAACCTCGGTGCACCGGAACTCATCATCATCGCCCTGGTGATCCTGTTGCTCTTCGGGGCCACCCGGCTGCCCAAGCTCGGCAAGTCGATGGGCCAGAGCATCAAGGGGTTCAAGCAGGGACTCAACGACGACACGGACGACGACGAAGAAGTGATCGACGTGAAGCGCGACGCGACGGCCACGGACAAGGACGCCAAGGCTTCCTGACCGGCGCGAGAGACTGACGACGACGGCCCGCCTCCGGCGGGCCGTCGTCGTTAAGCGCTGCGCGGCTGAGCCGGCGCGCCGAGCCGGTCGGCAGAAGCGCTAGCGGCTCAGGAGGCAGACGGCGTGGGCGGCGATGCCCTCGCCACGCCCCTCGAAGCCCATGCCCTCTGTGGTCGTCGCCTTGACGCTGACGGCGTCGCTGGCGACGCCGAGCGCGGTGGCCAGCCGCTCGCGCATCTCGAGCCGGTAGCCGGAGAGCCGCGGCCGCTCGCACACGAGCGTGACGTCGGCGTTGGCCACCTCCCAGCCGGCCCCGGACAGCCAGGCCATGACGCGCTCGAGCAGGTCCATGCTCGAGGCGCCCTCGAAGGCGGGGTCCGTGTCGGGGAAGAGCTCGCCGATGTCGCCGAGGCCGGCGGCGCCGAGCAGGGCGTCCATCAGGGCGTGGACACCGACGTCGGCGTCGGAGTGCCCGGCGAGACCCTGCGCGTGGTCGATGTGCACCCCGCAGATGACGAGGTCACGCCCGTCGGCGAAGCGGTGGGCGTCGTAGCCGCTGCCGATCCTAAACGTCTGCCTCGACCTCCCAGGCGAGCAGCGCCGCCGCGAGCGGCAGGTCGGCGGGCGTCGTGATCTTGACGTTGGCCGGCGTCGACGAGACGAGGCTCACGGAGTAGCCGGCGCGCTCGAGCAGCATCGCGTCGTCGGTCGCGCCGTTGAGGTCGGCGCGCGCGTAGACGTCGCGCAGGGCGGCGGCGCGGAACACCTGCGGCGTCTGCGCCGACCAGAGGCCGGCGCGGTCGACGGTGCCCTCCACCTCGCCGGCCGAGCCGGCGCGCTTGAGGGTGTCGCTGACCTCGACGCCGGGCACGGCGCCGTCGGCGCCGCGCAGCGCCTCGACGCAGCGCTCGAAGACGTGGCGCGCGAACAGCGGGCGGGCGCCGTCGTGGACGGCGATCACCGCCGCCGCGTCGGGCACCTCGAGGAGCCCGGCGCGCACGGAGTCCGGGCGCGTCGCGCCACCCTCGGCGATCAGCATCGGCTTGGTGTCGTCGAAGGCCATGAGCTCGTTGGCGAAGCGCACCGTGTGCGACGGGTGCAGCACGACGACGATGCCGTCGACGCAGTCCATCGTGATCAGGCGGCGTACGGAGTGGGAGAGGATGGGCTCGCCCCCCAGCAGCATGAACTGCTTCGACTCGCCGTCGGGCAGCCCCATACGCCGGCTGTCACCGGCTGCCGCGACGATCACCCAGGTCTCTCCGGCCTGCTGGTCCTCCATGTGCGTCTCCCTCCGGTCAGTCCGCCCGCCGCGGGGCCCTTCGGGCCGGCGGGCGCTCAATAGCACTCCGTGTTCTTCGTGGCACTACGAACATTAGTCCCCAGCCGGCGGCGCAGCGGTCACGCGGCTGAAGATCATCTTGCCCGAGGGGCTCTGCAGGACGCTCGTCACCTCGGCTTTGACGCGCGAGCCCACCAGAGCGCTGCCCGCCTCGACGACGATCATGGTGCCGTCGTCGAGGTAGCCCACGCCCTGGTCCTGCTCGCGCCCTTCACGCAGGATCTTGACTTCGATGATCTCGCCCGGCAGCACGGCGGGCTTCACCGAGTTGGCGAGATCGTTCACGTTCAGGAGCTTGACGCCCTGGATCTCGGCGACCTTCTTGAGCGTGTAGTCGGTGCTGATGATCTGCGCCCCGATGTCGTGGCCGAGCCGGACGAGCTTGGCGTCGACGGCCTCGATGTCGGGGTAGTCGGCGCCGTCGATGCGCACGGCGCCCGAGCCGTTCTGCAGACGCTTGACGAAGTCGAGGCCACGGCGGCCGCGCACGCGCTTCTCGGCGTCGGAGGAGTCGGCGAGCCGCTGCAGCTCCTCGACAACGAAGCGCGGCACGAGGAGCTCGCCCTCGACGAAGCCGGTGTCGACGATCTCGAGGATGCGCCCGTCGATGATCGCGCTGGAGTCGAGGAGCTTGGCGGGCGTGAGCCCGGGCACGACCTCGAAGGCGCCGCGCACGCCGAGCAGGCGGAGGATCTCGATGTGCTTCTTGGCCGCGAGGTAGGCGGTGAAGTAGCCGGAGAGCAGGTAGATCGGCACCGTGAGGTACGGGCCGACGATGGGGATGCGGACGAGGGCGACGCTGATGAGCGTGGCGATGAAGAGGCCCACGACCACGCCGCCGATGCCGACCACGACCTCGGCGCCGGTGGCGCGGGCCATGACCTCGTCGACGCGGTCGAGGCCGCGACGCATGAGGCGGGAGATGACCACGCCGAGCAGGTAGCCGAGCACGAGTCCTGCCGCGGTGAAGGCGACGCAGCCAGACGATCTTGCCGTTCTGATCCAGCGCCGGCGCGAACGACGACGCCCGGATACGGTCGGCGATCTGGTAGCCGGCGAGCGCGCCCAGCAGGGCGAGCACGCCGCGGATGGCGGGCTGCAGGACCCCTCGCGGTCGGCGCGGGCGGCCTGCGGCGCCCGGCTCAGATGACGGGAGCGGGCTCTCGGGCGTCGTCGGCAAGTGCGGGTCCGTCGACGTGGATGTCCTCGAGTACGGTCTCGAGGAACGCGTTGGCCTCATCCTCGGAGAAGTCCCGCGCGTACATGAGCTCGCTGGCGAGGATCTTCTTGGCCTTGGAGAACATCTGCTTCTCGCCCGTCGACAGCCCCTTGTCGGCGTGGCGGATGGCCAGGTTGCGGACCACCTCGGCGACCTCGAAGATGTCGCCGGTCTTGAGCTTGTCGCGGTTGTGCTTGTAGCGCCGGCTCCAGTTCTTGGGCATCTTCGTGGGGTCGCCGCGAAGGACCTCGAGCACGCGCTCGACGACGTCGGACTCGATCACCTTGCGCAGGCCGGCGCGGTCGGCGTTCTCGACCGGGACCATGACGGTCATGTCGTTGTGCAGGATCTGGATCGTGAGGTAGTCGCGCTGCTGCCCGAGCACTTCCTTCTGCTCGATCTTCATGATCTTGCCAGCGCCGTGATGCGGATAGACCACCTTGTCACCGACTGAATACAAGTCTCAAACCCCCCGCTCGTCGTTCGTGGCCCCGGAGGCCTGTCGCGGTGCGCCATCGCTCAGGAGAGCGGCGAACGCCCCGCGCAAGTCGGCCGCGCCTGCGGCGCGGCCGCCGGCCCGGCGTGCATCGGCTTCGGGAACGACGATGCGGTCGAAGCCGGTACGTCCGGCTTCGGCGACACGTCGCTCGCTCTGGCTGCATGATCGGAGTTCGCCGGTCAGGCTGATCTCCCCGAACACCGCTGCCCTGGGCGGAAGGGGCGTGTCGCGCTGCGCAGAGGCGATGGCAAGTGCGACCGCGAGGTCCGCCGCGGGCTCGTCGATGCGAATTCCGCCTGCAATTGTAACAAAAATGTCGGCCGACGACAACGGCAGGTGGGCGTGCCTGCCGAGGACGGCGACGAGCATGGCCAGGCGGTTGCGGTCGAAGCCGACGGCGACGCGGCGCGGCATCGCCAGTTCGCTCTGGTTGACGAGCGCCTGCACCTCGACGAGGAAGCAGCGCGTGCCCTCGACGGCGACGTGCACCGCGGAGCCGGCGGCCGGCGCCGAGTCGCTGA
>CAVQXS010000011.1:5000-213673 GCA_963717965.1 uncultured Thermoleophilia bacterium
GTGAGGCCGGCGCCGGCCGTGGGTCCCGAGGGAGGAGCGCCGTGTCGCGTGCACGCCTGACGTACCTGTCCGCCGAGGACCGCGACTTCGTCCACGAGCAGGCGGTCCGCGTGCTCGCCGAGGTCGGCATCGGCTACAACACGCCGGAGGCCATCGACCTGCTCGCCGAGGCCGGGGCCGAGGTGGACCGGGCGAAGCTCACCGCCAGGCTTCCCTGGGAGCTCGTCGAGCAGTGCCTCGCGACGTGCCCGTCCGAGGTGCGGCTCGCCGGCCGCGACCCGCGTCACGACGTCGTCGTCGGGGACGGGTCGCTCACGTTCTGCGCCGACGGCACCGCCACCTACATGCTCGACGACCTGACGGGGCGTCGCGAGGAGGGCTCTGCGGAGTGGCTGCGTCGCGCCATGCGCCTCTACGACGCCCTGCCGGAGGTCGACTACGCCTGGCCGACCATCTCGGCCCGCGACCTCCATCCCCTGACGGCGGGCCTGGAGATCGAGGCGATCTCGCTCGCGAACCTCAGCAAGCACGTCCAGGACGAGGTGCGCGACCCCGCGCACGCGGCGCCGCTCATCGAGATCTTCGAGGCCGTGGCCGGAGGATCGCTCTGGGAGCGGCCGGTCTTCTCGATCGTCGACTGCACGGTGGCGCCGCTCCAGCACGAGCGCGAGATGACCGAGGCCACGATGGCCATGGTCCGCGCCGGCGTGCCCGTCCTCGTGCTGCCGATGCCGCTGAGCGGCACGACGGCGCCGCTGACGGTGCTGGGCACGATGATCGTGAACGTCGCGGAGCTGCTCAGCGCCGTGGTGCTCTTCCAGCTTGCGAGTCCGGGCTGCGGCATCATCTCGGGTATGGGCGCCGGCGTCGCCGACATGCGCAGCGGCCTGTACCTCTGCGGGACGCCGGAGTGCGCGCTCATGAACGTCATCGGCGTCGAGATGAGCCACTTCTACGGCTTGCCCTGCACCGGCAGCGCCATCACCTGCGACGCCAAGGCGAGCAACCAGCAGGCCGGCGCCGAAGGCATGCTGACCGGCGCCGCGTGCGCGCTCGCCGGCGCCGACACGATCCTCGCCTTCGGCTGCTCCGACGGCGCGCAGTCGCTCAGCTTCGCCAAGGCGCTGCTCGACTGCGACTCCGTCGGCGCTCTCCGCCGCTTGGTGCGCGACGATCCCATCGACGAGACGCGGGCGCTCGTCGACGACATCGCCGCTGTCGGCATCGGCGGACACTACCTCGGGAGGCGGAGTACGCGCTCGCTCCACCGGGCGGGCGAAGTCTGGCAGCCGAAGCTGTGGCAGCGCGGCCCGTTCGAGCAGTACGAGGCGCGGCCGCTCGTCGAGGAGGCCGCCGCCCGCGCCGACGAGATCCTCGCGACGCACGAGGTCGAGCCGCTGCCCGACGACGTGGCCGCCGAGATCGACGCCGTCATCGCAGCGGTACGCGCGCCGCGTGGGTGCGCCGGAGACCCGTGTCCATTGGCAAGACAAGGGAGTCATGACAATGAATGTCGTGATTCGGGAGACCGACGACCTGGATGCCGTGCGGCAGCTCGGCGTGCGGAGCGGCATCGAGGACTCGGGCCGCGAGGACGAGCACATCCGCGCGGCCTGGGGCGCCTACGACGGCGACATGCTCGTCGGCGCCATCGTCCTCGAACGCTACGCCGAGCTGGACACGGTGAACTGGATGGCGGTCGACGAAGCCGGCGCCGCGACGCGGCGTCGCTTCACGCCTGTACGCCGAGCTCGAGGCCGATGCTCGCCGGCGTGGCATGCGGCGGCTCTGGGTGACCGCGCGCAACGCGGCCTTCTTCATGGCGCAGGGATACGCCGCCGTTCCGCCGGGCAGGGAGGCCGACAGCCTGCTCGGGGAGTGCCCGCTCTGCGAGCAGTTCGGGCGCACTTGTACGCCGCAGGCATTGACCAAACGACTCGAGGCCGCGGGTCCCGGCGACCCGCGGCCGGTGGGGGGAGCGACGTGACACGACCGCGATTCGAGTATCTGAGCGAGGCCGAGAAGCAGTTCGTGCACGAGCAGACCGTGCGCCTGCTCGAGGAGGTCGGCGTCGCCTACGACACGCCGACCCTGACGACGCTCCTGAGGGAGGCCGGCGCGACGGTCGACGAGGCGAGGCTGCAGGCCAGGCTGCCCTGGGCGCTCGTCGAGCGGTGCCTCCGGCAGGTCCCGCGGGACATCCTGCTGGCCGGACGCGACCCGGCCTACGACTGCCGCGTCGGCGACGGAGGCATGCTCTACACGAGCGACGGCGCCGCGACCTACATGCTCGACGACCTCACCGGCGAGCGGCACGAGGGTACCGAGGCCGACCTCGCCGCGATGATGCGGCTGTACGACGCCGTGCCCGAGATCGACTTCACCTGGGCGACGATCACGCCCGGCGACGTCGACGCGCGCGTCGGCAACCTGGAGATGGCGCGCATCTCCTTCGAGAACTCGCGCAAGCACCTGCAGGACGAGGTGCGCACGCCCGACCAGGCGCCGGTGATGATCGAGCTCCTCGAGACGATCGCCGGCGCCCCGCTGAGCGAGCGGCCGATCTGGTCGGCGACCAACTGCACGATCGCGCCGCTCCAGCACGACGCCGAGATGACCGAGGCGCACATCCTCATGGCCGAGGGCCGGCTGCCCCATCTTCGTGCTGCCGATGCCGCAGATGGGCACCACCGGCCCGATGAGCGTCCTCGGCACCAGCATCCTGAACATGGCCGAGCTGCTCAGTGCGATCGTGCTCTTCCAGCTCGCCGCGCCCGGCTGCGCCATGGTCTCGGCGGTGGGCTCCGCGGTCGCCGAGATGCGCAGCGGGCTGTACTCTCGGGGGCGCCGGAGGACGGCCTCATCAACGTGGTCTGCATCGAGATGAGCAGGTTCTACGGGCTGCGCACGCAGGGGAGCGCCGTGAGCTGCGACGCCAAGGCCTGCGACCTGCAGGCCGGGGCCGAGGGCATGCTGACCGGCATGGCCAGCGCCCTCGCCGGCGCGGACATCATGCTCGCCTTCGGCCTCATGGACAGCGCCCAGACCGCCAGTCTCGCCAAGACGGTGCTCGACGCCGACACGGTGAACGCGATCGAGCGCTTCATGCGCGAGGACCCGGTCGACGAGACGAAGGCGCTGATGGACGACCTCATCGAGGTCGGCATCGGCGGGCACTTCCTCGCGCGCCGGAGCACGCGGCAGTTGTACCGCGCCGGCGAGCTCTGGCAGCCGCAGCTGTGGCGTCGCGGGACCTTCGACCAGTACGCGGGGACGCCGCTCGTGAAGGACGCCTGGGAGAGGGCGCAGGCGCTCATCGCCGAGAACGACGTGCCGCCGCTGCCCGACGACGTCCGGCGGCACGTGCGCGAGCTCATCGACGGCCACGCGCGGGACGAAGGGCTGAGCGCGGCGCAGGCTCGGGCTCGCGCGCCGACGCCGCCCCCGGGATGGCCGCGTGAGCTCGTGCAGGAGATCGAGCGCGTGGAGGGCGAGTGCGGCGAGCTCGTGCTGCGCCGCGGGGCCGCCGGCCTCGAGATCGTCGCCAACGGCGTCTTCCTCGTCTCCGCGGCCAACGCCGCCAGCAGCCGGGCGCTCGTCAGCGCGGCCTGGTCGCGCGTGCGCGGCGACTCCCTCCGCGTCCTCATCGGCGGCCTCGGCATCGGCGACGCGCTGGACGAGGCGCTGGCCTGCCGGCGCGTCGCCGCGGTCACGGTGGCCGAGCTCGAGCCCGTGATCGTGCGCTGGTTCCGCGAGCACGGCGGGGACGCGGCCCGGCGCGCGGCCGCGGAGGAACGCGCCGGCCGCGCGCGCATCGTGATCGCCGACGTGGCGGAGGTCCTCGCCGCGTCGCCCGGCGCCTGGGACGTCGTCGCCCTCGACACCGACAACGGCCCGGAGTGGCTGGTGCGCGGCGGGAATGCCGGCCTGTACGCGCGCGAAGGACTGCGCCGCGTGCGCGCGGCGCTGCGCCCCGGCGGCGTCGCCGTCTACTGGTCGCCGGCGCGCTACCCGGCGTTCGAGCGCGAGCTCGCGACGGTGTTCGGGCGCGTCGAGACGACGACGGTCGTCGACGTGATCGACGGCCGGCCGCTCGACTCCACGATGTACGTCGCGACCGGCGGGGCGGGGACGCGGCCGGGTCGCGAAGGGTAGACTGGCGGTGGCCGCACGAGAAGGGCGGCGTGGACTGCGAGGCGATCGTGGAGGCGTGGCATGAGCGATGGTGACGACCGGCTGTTGGGCCTGTTCCCGCTCGGCCTCGTGCTGTTGCCGGACGAGGTCGTCCCGCTGCACATCTTCGAGGAGCGCTACAAGAAGCTGATCGGCGAGCGTCTCGAGGAGGGGGAGTTCGGCATCGTCCTGGCCGAGGAGGACTCCGTGCGCGAGTGCGGGACGGCCGCCCGGGTGGTCGAGCTCGTCGAGGAGCTCGACGACGGGCGCATGAACGTGCTGGTGCAGGGTGGCCGCCGCTTCCGCATCGTCGAGGTGCGGGAGCCCGACGATACCGAGGCCGACTACCTCAGCGCCGTCGTCGACTACTACCGGGACTGCCGAGCCGGAGGCCTCGGAGACGCTGCGCGAGGCCGTCCTCGAGGTGTTCCGCAAGATGCTGCTGCTCATGGACGTCGAGAGCCCGCAGGAGCCCGCCGGCGAGGGGCCGCTCTCGTTCCGCGTCGCCGCCGCCATCGACTTCGGCGCCCCGCTCAAGCAGGAACTGCTCGAGTCGCTCAGCGAGGAACAGCGCCTGGAGACGCTGCTCACGGTGATGACGACGCTGCTGCCGCGGCTCGAGCTGCGCAAGGAGCGCGAAGAGGCGATCCGCGGCAACGGCAAGGGGTACTGACCCGCTCCTGCCGCCGGCCGCGGTGCCTACGGCAGCAGCACGATCTTGCCGAGGTGGTCCCCGGCGAGCAGTTCGTGGGCGCGCCGCGCCTCTGAGAGTGGCAGCTCCGTGCCCACCACCGGCTTCACCTTGCCCGCCGCCGCCATCGCCACGATCTCGGCGGCGATCGCCGCCACGCCGGCGCGGCCGGCGTTGTTCAGGTTCATGAAGAGCACCGAGACGTCCTTGGAGAGCGCTTCGCCGATGGGGGCGGTCGCGTCCGGACCCGGTCCCTGGCCGGTGCCCACGATGCGCCCGCCCTTGGCGACGAGCTTCACGTCGAGGGGCAGGTTCACGCTCAGTACGAGCTCGTGCACGAGGTCGGCGCCCTTGCCGTCAGTGAGCTCGAGGACGCGGGCGGCGACATCTTCGCTGCGGAAGTCGATGACCGCCTCGGCGCCGAGCCCCAGGACGAGGTCGGCGGCGCCCGGGCCGCTCGCCGTGGCGAGCACGCGGGCGCCGAGCGCCTTCGCCAGCTGGACGGACGCCGAGCCGACGCCGCCGGAGGCGCCCTGGACGAGGACGGTCTCGCCCTCGCGGAGCGCTCCGCGCGTCACGAGGGCGTAGTAGGCGGCCGGGAAGGTCATGCCGATGGCGGCCGCGTCGACGAAGGAGAGCGCGTCCGGGATCGGCACCGCCTGCGTCTCGGCGATGAGGGCGTACTCGGCGTAGCTGCCCTCGCTGCCGATGCCGAGCCCGCTGAACGCGACGCGGTCGCCGGGCTTGACCGAGGTGACCTCGGCGCCGACCTGCTCCGCGACCCCGGCGCCGTCCGACCCCAGTGTCTTGGGGGGCTGCTTGGGCGTCGGGAAGCGGTCCTCGCGAACGGAGACGTCGACAGGGTTCACCGTGGCGGCGGCCACCTTGACGAGGATCTGCGCCGGTCCCGGCTCGGGCGTGGGGACGTCCTCGTAGACGAGGACCTCAGGGCCGCCGTACTGGTGGATGCGCACCGCTTTCACCGCTGCCTCCTGGGGGTGAGGGTGGTCGATGGTCTGGGTGGACCTTACCCGGTGCGCGGCCCGGGCTCACCGGACTGGGAGTCGGTGAGCCCGGGCCACGGGCCGCGGCAGCCGGGCCGGGACGGCCCGGCTGGGTGCTGCGAACGGCTGCGCGCCGGATCAGGCCGGCAGGGTCGGCTGCGCCGCCTGCCGGCGGCCCCGCTGCAGGCGCCGCACGACGTACCACACCACGACGGCGATGCCACCGAAGACGACCAGGAAGGGCACGAGCGCGGTGATGACGAGGCCCGTCACCCGGGCGCCGTGGCCGAGCAGCCCGATCGAGTTCCAGAAGGTGCCGCCGAAGGTGTTGCTCGCGCTGACGACCGTGGTCTTGGCGTCCTTCTCGGAGACGAAGACGGAGAGCGTGCCGTAGGTCGTCGTCTCCCGCAGCGACTTCAGCTGCGCGGTCAGCTCTTCGATCGTGAGCTGCACGTTGTCGATGCGATCCTGGACCGCCAGCATCTGGTTCACGTTGTTGGTCTCGGAGAGGAATCCCACCAGGCGCCGCTCGACGGCGCGGAAGTGGCGCAGGCGCGCCTGCAGGTCGACATACTGCGAGGTCACGTCCTCGCTCGAGGTCGAGATGCTCTGCACGTCGCCGAGCTTGGAGAACCGCTTGAGCGCGGTCTCGAACAGCTGCTCCGGGACGCGCACGACCAGCGTCGCGTACGGGTCCACGAGGGCGGCGGAGGTGGTACCCTCGCGGCCGCCCACCGGCGCCGTCATGTCGCCGAGCGGCATCGGCTCGACCTGCATCGTGACGTCGTCGGGCCTGCTGCCGATGGCGCTCGACATCACGTAGCCGCCCATCGCCGTGGTCATGCTCTTGATGCGATCGACGGTGGGCAGCAGGGAGCCGCGCGCGACGAGCAGCGAGAGGTCGCCGGTGCGCAGGAGGTAGTGGGCGGACGGCGCGGAGGCCGGCGGGACGGCCGCGGCGAAGTCTTGGCCGTCCGCCGACTCGGCGGAGAGGCTCTTGTCGGCGGTGGCCGTGTCCCGCCCCACGCCCGGCTCGGCGGCGCTCGCCGCCCCGAACGCGCCGGCGGTCCTCGCGACGCCCGACTGCGACGCGTCCGATCCGCCCCCGGAGTCGCGGGCGACGAGCCCCACGACCGCGAACAGCGCGACGACGGCGACCACAGCGACCGGGACCGCGATCATGATCTTGACCCTGCGAGTCATGGTGTCCTCCTCCTCGGGCCGCGCCCCGCGGCCGGCTGGGTCGTACGTCCGGTGAGACGCGGGGAGGAGGCGTGGGGTTCGCGGCGATCAGTGAGCGGTGACTGGTGAGCGGTGCGCCTACGGTGCCCCACTCGTCAGACTCCGCCTGCAGTCGGCTAGTCTTCGAGGAGTTCGTCGGGAGGCGCGAAGCCGCGGCGCATCGTGTTCTCGGTGATCACGCGCGGCTCGAGGAACTGGAGCAGGTAGTCGGGGCCGCCGGCCTTGGAGCCGACGCCGCTCATCTTGAAGCCGCCGAACGCCTGGCGTTCGACGAGGGCGCCGGTGATGCCGCGGTTGATGTAGAGGTTGCCGACGCGGAACTCGCGGCGCACGCGCTCGATGGTCGCCGGGCTGCGGCTGATGAGACCGCCGGTGAGTGCGTAGCGGACGCCGTTCGCGATCGTCAGCGCCTCGTCGAGGTCGGCCGCCTTCAGGACGGCGACGACGGGGCCGAAGATCTCTTCCTGCGCGATCACCGCGTCGGGGCGGACGTCGACGAAGACGTGCGGGGCGACGTAGAAGCCGCCGCCGGGCCAGCCGCCCTCGGGCGGCTCGCCGGCGGCGGCCGGCGTGGCCTCGCGCCGCCCCGCTTCGATGTACGCCTCGATCTTCGCCCGCGCGTCGGCGGTGATGACCGGCCCGACGCGCGTGCCCGGGTCCTCCGGCGGGCCCACCGTGAGGCTTCTCGTCGCCTCCACGAGGCGCCGCACGAACTCGTCGTGGGCCGCCTCGAGCACGATCACCCGCGAGGCGGCCGAGCACTTCTGACCCTGGTAGTGGAACGCGGAGATGACCACTTCGCTCACGGCGACGTCGAGGTCGGCGTCGGTGTCGACGATGATCGCGTTCTTGCCGCCCATCTCGGCGATGACCTTCTTGACGCCGTCGGCGGCGGGATTCTGGGCCGCCTGGCTGATGATGCGCAGGCCGACCTCCATGGAGCCGGTGAAGGCGATGAGGTCGACGCCCGGGTGGCGGACGAGGAAGTCGCCGACCTCGCCGCCCGGGCTCGGCAGGTAGTTCACGGTGCCGGGCGGCGCCCCCGCAGCCTCGAGCAGGCGGACCAGCTGAGCGGCGATCACCGGCGTCGGCCCCGCCGGCTTCACGATCACCGGGTTGCCGGCGACGAGCGCGGCGGCGGTCATGCCCGTGAGGATCGCGAGCGGGAAGTTCCAGGGCGCGATCACGAGCGCTACGCCGCGCGGCTGGTAGAAGTAGACGTTGTGCTCGCCGGGCGCGTGGCCCATGCGCCTGGGCTTGCCCAGGCGCAGCATCTCGCGCCCGTAGTACTCGAGGAAGTCGACCGCCTCGTCGACGTCGCCGTTGGCCTCGCGGCGCGTCTTGCCCGACTCGAGGGTCATCAGCGCCGAGAGCTCCATCGTCTCGGCGCGCATCAGCTCGGCGGCGCGGAAGAGCACCGCGGCGCGCTCGGCCGGCGCGGCGTCCCGCCACGCCGGCAGGGCGGCGTGCGCGGCGGCCACGGCGGCTTCGGCCTCGGCACGGCCGCCGTAGGCGACCGTGCCGACCACCTCGTCCGGCGCCGCCGGGTTCACCGACGCGAGCGTGCTCGCCGTCCCGGTGTCGCGCCCACCGATGCGCAGCGGGTAGTGGGCGCCGAAGCGCCCGCGGACGGCGGCCAGCGCCGCGACGTAGGCCTCGCGGTTCTCGCGCCGTGAGAAGTCCGCGTGCGGCTGGTTGCGGAAGGGGCCGGGAGCGTCCGGGTCGGTCGGCGCGACGACCGGCAGCCGCCGCGGCTGCGCGCCGAAGTCGGCGGAGGGCTCCGGGGGCCGGATGAGCTCGTCGACCGCGGCCCCCTCCACGAACGTCTGGCGGAGGAAGGAGTCGTTGGCGGTGTTCTCGAGCAGGCGGCGCACCAGATAGGCCATGCCGGGGATGAGCTCGCCGACCGGGGCGTACTCACGGAGCCGGAGGCCCATGCCGCGAATCGCCGCCTTGATGGGGTCTCCCATGCCGTGGAGCATCTGGATCTCGAAGGCGTTCTGCGCGAGGCCGAGGTCGCGGGCTGTTTCGATGGCCACGGCCAGGGAGCGCACGTTGTGGCTGGCGAACGCCGGGCGCACGTGTCCGGGGTCGGCGAGGATGACGCGCGTGAGCTTCTCGTACATCGCGTCGGTGTCGGGCTTGTGCGTGAACACGGGCACCGGCCAGCCCTCCTGGGCGGCGATGACCGTCTCGTAGTCCCAGTAGGCGCCCTTGACGAGGCGCAGGTGGAAGCTTCGCCCGCGGTCGTGCGCCCAGGCGAGCAGCCGCTCGAGGTCGCGGTCGGCGTCGCGCAGGTAGGCCTGCAGCACGACGCCGGCGTCGTCGTAGCCGCGGAACTCTTCCTCGTCGAGCAGGGAGGTGAAGACCTCGAGCGTGAGGTCGCGGTAGCGGAACTGCTCGAGGTCCAGGGTGAGAGAGGCGCCCCTCTGGATCGCCGTGTGGAAGATCGGGCGCAGGCGATCCTTGACGGCGGCGACGCTCCCGTCGAAGTCGATGGCGTCGATCTGCGAGTACAGGGACGTGATCTTGAGGCTGAGGTTGACCCGAGGGAGCGGCCCCCAGGGCGCGTCGTCGACGATCGGGACGGCCGGCCAGGAGGCGGCTTCGGCGGCGAGGCCGTCGAGCAGGTCGAGGTAGATGCCCTGGTAGACGTGCGCCTCGGCCTCGCTCACCGTGGCCTCGCCGAGGACGTCGAGCGTGAAGCCGGTGCCGGCGTCGCGCAGCGCCCTGAGGGCCGGGACGGCGTCGCGGGCATCCCGGCCCACGATGAAGCGCTGCGCGAACCCCTTCATCTGGCGGCGGATGACGGCGCTCGCGAGCGGCGCCATCGGCGAGCGCTGGCCGGTGAGGCTGATGCCCCAGCGCAGGGCCTTGGGGGCGGAGACGCCCTCGCGGGCGAAGTACTCGCGAAGGTGGCGGGCGATCTCGGAGCGGTCGCGGAGCGTGGGGAAGACGTCGACGAAGCGGAGCATCTCCACCTTGAGCCGCTCGTCGGCCATCGCCCACTCCATCATCTCGCCCTGCAACCGTTCTCGCGAGAGCAGCGACGGCTTCTCGTCGTGGGTAGCCGCGAGGATCTGCCGCGCAGTGGCCTGGATGCGCGCTTCGCGCGCGTCGTCGACTGCCATGGTCCGGGCCTCCACGTCAGCGTGAGCGCTTGCCGAAGCGCTCGTAGCTGACCTTGCTCACCTGGCGCTGCGTGCGCGGCCGCTTCGTCTCGGCGGGGTGGCCGACGGCGATGAGGGCGACGGCGCGCCACTCGCCAGGTGGCGCCCCCAGCGCTTCGCAGCAGGCACGCTCGTACCCGACCACATCGTCGGGATCCTCGCGCATGCCGCACCACACCGCGCCCAGCCCCAGGGCAGCAGCCTCGAGCAGGATGTTCTCCGTGGCGGCCGAGCAGTCCTCGATCCACCACGGGTGCCCCACCGCGCGGCCCAGCACGGCGATCACCAGCGGGGCCTTCTCGAGCATGCCGGTCCACTGATGCAGGTCCTTGAGCCGTCTGCGCGTCTGCGGGTCGCGCACGCAGACGAAGTGCCAGGGCCGCGCGTTGTTGGCGCTGGGGGCGGCGAATGCTGCGTCGATCAGCTTCTGCTCGTCCTCGAGCGACACGTCCCCGGTGGTGAAGCGACGAATACTGCGTCGCGCCAGCATGAGGTCGAGTGCGTCCACCGGGTTCCCTCCTGGCTTCGGTTGCGGCTGAGCCGATTCTACCGCCGGGATGCCTGCTCCAACCACGGGCGGCGTGGCGGTAGAATCACCGCCGGAAGGGAGAGACCATGCAGCGGCCGGCACCGGCGATCACGATCAGCGAGTTTTCGATGGACGACTACGCGGTCGTTCACGTGCTCTGGCAGCGCGGCGACCTCTGGATGCGGCCCTCGGACGGTGCCGAGGCGACGCTGCTCAAGCTCAGCCGCGACCCCGGGCTGTTTCTGGTCGCTCGCGACGCCGGCGGCAGGATCGTCGGCACCGTGATGGGCGGCTGGGACGGCCGCCGCGCCTACGTGTACCACCTCGCGGTGGCTCCGGAGCGGCGACGTCAGGGCATCGCCGACGCGCTCATGGACGAGCTGGAGGAGCGCTTCCGCGCGCTGGGTGCGCTCAAGGCCAAGCTGCAGATCCTCATCGAGAACGAGTCGTCCAAGGAGTTCTTCGCCCGGCGCGGCTACCTCCTCGAGACCGACTGCGAGCCGTGGGGCAAGGAGCTCGTGGAGGGCGGGGCGCCGCCCTGCCGGTGATGAGCCCGCGGCGCCCCCGTGCGGGGCGCGAGGGGGCGGCTGCCCAGCCGGAGGGGGCCGTCTGCTCAGCCGCGCGGCTGCTGCTGCGTGATGCAGTGGACGTTGCCGCCGCCGAGGACGATCTCGCGGCCGGCGACGGTGACGACCTCACGCTCCGGGAAGACGCCGGCGATGATCGCGCGCGACACGTCGTCGTTAGGGTCGTCGAACGCCGGCAGGATGATGCCGCCGTTGACGATGAGGAAGTTCAGGTACGAGGCGGCGGTCTTGTCACCGGGCCGCCGCGGAATCGAGCCCTCGGCGCTGTCGACGCCCGATGCCTCCTCTTCGGTGATCTCCGTGATCGCCGGCATGGGAACGGTGTGGACCTCGAGCGTGCGGCCCTTCGCGTCGGTGGCCGCCTGCAGCACGCGGAGGTTGTCCTGCAGGAGCTCGTAGCGCCAGTCGTCCTCGTCCTCGGTGATCGCGGCCAGCACGACACCGGGCCGCACGAAGCAGGCGACGTCGTCGACGTGCCCGTTGGTCTCCTCGGGGTCGATGCCCTTGCCCAGCCAGATCACCTTCTCGACGCCCAGGTAGTCACGCAGATGCTGCTCGATCTGCTCGCGCGTCATCTCGGGGTTGCGCCCGGGACTGAGCAGGCACTCCTCGGTCGTGATGACCGTACCCTCGCCGTCCACGTGGATCGAGCCGCCCTCCATCACGATGTGCGCCCTGTAGCGGTCCACGCCTTCGAGCTGGGCGACCTTCTGCGGGACGAGCTGGTCCTTCTCCCAGGGGAAGTAGAGGCCGTCGTACAGCCCACCCCACGCGTTGAAGTCCCAGTCGACGAGGCGGACGTCGCCCTCGTCGTTGACGACGAAGGTCGGGCCGCAGTCGCGCACCCAGGCGTCGTTGCTCGAGAGTTCGACCACGCGGACCGTCTCGGGCAGGAGGTTCGCGGCGTTCTCGTACTGGTCGTGGTTCACGCCGACCGTGACCGGCTCGAAGCGCGAGATCGCCGTGGCGACCTCGACCCACGCACGCTGCGCCGGCTTGCCGCCGAGCCGCCAGTTGTCCGGCCGCTGCGGCCAGAGCATCCAGATCCGCACGTGGGGCTCGAACTCACCGGGCATGCGGAAGCCGTCGGCCCGAGGGGTGCTGTCGATGAGCCTGCTCATAGTGGTCTCCTCGCGGCGGACTTCGCCGGCGCCGCCTTCTTCGCGGCCGGCTTGCCGGACGCGCGCCGCTTCGCCGGCGCGTCCGGCACGATGTGCGTGCCCGCCCTCCCGGCCATCGCCGGGGCGACCTCGACCAGCGAGGCGATCACGCTCTCGCCGCCGGCGTCGACGAAGCGCAGGCAGGCCTCCACCTTGGGGCCCATGGAGCCGGCCTTGAAGTGGCCCTCGGCGGCGTAGGCGCGCATCTGGCTGGCCGTGACCCGCTCCAGCGCCGTCTGCTCGGGCGTGCCGTAGCCGATGTAGGCCTGGGGCACGTCGGTGAGGATGAGGAGGGCGTCGGCGCCGAGCTCGCGCGCCAGCAGCGCGGCGGCGAGGTCCTTGTCGATGACCGCGTCGATGCCGCTGAGGGCGCCGCGGCTGCGCACCACGGGCACGCCGCCGCCGCCCGAGCAGATCACGAGCGCGCCGGCCTCGGAGAGGTCGCGCACGGCCTCGAGCTCGACGATCTCGCGCGGCTCGGGGCTGGGCACGACTCTTCTCCAGCCCCTTCCCGCGTCCTCGCGCATGGCGAGGCCCTCCTCGAGCATCATCTTCTTCGCCTCGGCCTCGGAGTAGAAGGGGCCGACCGGTTTGGAGGGCGCGGCGAAGGCCTTGTCGCGTGGGTCGACGGCGACCTGGGTGACGATGGTCACCACGGGCACCTCGAGTCTTGCGCTTGCGCAGGTGGTTGGCCAGGGTCTGGGCGGCCATGTAGCCGATCTGACCCTGGCTCTCGGCGCCGCACACGTCCATCGGCATCGGCGCCACCGTCTTCGCGGCGAGGGCGTTCTGGATCAGCAGGTTACCGACCTGGGGGCCGTTGCCGTGCGTGAGCACGACGCGCCAGCCGTCCTCGACCAGGGCCGCGATGCGGCGCATGGCGCCGTCGATGTTGAAGAGCTGCTCCTCGAAGGTGCCGACCTGGCCCGGCTGGAGGATGGCGTTGCCGCCGAGGGCGACGACGACCGTCTTGCCGCTCTTCTTGCCTGTTGCTGCCATCGCCTTCCTTCTATCCTCGCGCGTCGCCGGTCTCGCCCGTCAGGCGAGCTCCGCCCTTGCGGCTCGCCTGACGGTGGAGTCCCACCCTATGAAGAGCGAGGCGATCGCGCCACCCCATCCCTAACTGAGCAGGGCTTTGCCGATGGGCTGCAGGTCGGGATCGGCGGGCAGATCGTCGATGCCGATCACGGCGAGCATCAGGGCCTTCTGGAAGTGCATCCGGTTCTGGGCCTGCGGGAAGATCAGCGACATGGGGCCGTCGGCGATCTCGTCGACGACCTCTTCGCCGCGCATCGCCGGCAGGCAGTGCATGAACTTCGTCTCCGGCTTGGCGTGGCTCCAGAGCTCGGGGTTGACCTGGAAGGGCTTGAAGGCCTCGACGCGGTCCTGGTACTCGTCCTCCTGGCCGGTCCACCACCAGCAGTCGGTGTAGATGAAGTCGGCGCCGGCGATGGCCTCGAGCGGGTCGTTGGTGAGCAGGAACGACCCGCCGCTCTCGGCGGCGAACCGCTCGGAGAGCTCGACGAGCTCGGGCGCCATCTCGTAGCCGGCGGCGTTACCGATGCGCACGTTCAGCCCGAGCTTGGTCAGCGTTGTGGAGAGCGAGTTGCAGGGGTGGGCGGCGTCGCCGATGTAGGCAAAGGTGACGCCGGCCAGGGTACCCGCGCTCTCGAGGATGGTCAGCGCGTCGCTCATACTCTGGCAGGGGTGCCGATCGTGGTCCATGCCGTTGATCACCGGCACCGTCGACCACGCGGCGAGCTCGTTGACGGTCTCGTTCAGCTTGCTGCGGATCTCGATCGCCGCGTTGTACTGCGAGAGCGTGCGCGCGGTGTCGGCGATGCTCTCACGGCCGGGGAGGTGGATCTCGCCGGGACGCAGGTAGAGGGCGTTGCCGCCGAGCTCGGCGAAGCCGTTCTCGAAGCTGACGCGCGTGCGCGTGGAGGCGGCCTCGAAGATCATCGCCAGGTGCTTGCCGGGGAGGAACGGCGTCAGCGGACGCTTCCTCCACAGGGCCTTGAGGTTCACGGCGAGCTTGAGCAGGTCCTCGAGCTCCTCGCGCGTGTAGTCGAGGTCGGTCAGGAAGTGACGGCCGCGGTACTTCTTCAGGGCGGGGAGGGTGGTGTCCAACTCAGGTACCTCCTGTGGCGAGTCGAAAAGCGACTTCGGCGGCGTTCGAGAGTTTGTTTGTCCGGACGGACAAATGTATACTAGCAACCGATTTGGGCGCTGGCAAGCGCCGATGACGACGACACGATGAGGGACGGATGACGCCCGCAGACGAGAAACGCAGAAGCCTCGCACGGGGCGAGGGGTTGCCCGAGCCCCTGCTGCTCGAGGACCCGATGGAGGCGCTGGCCCCGACGGCGCAGCGCATCCTCGCCGCCGCCCAGCGCCTGCTCGCCGCCGGCGGGTTCGAGGCGCTCAAGCTCTCGGCGATCGCACGCGAGGCCGGCGAGTCCAAGGCCAGCATCGGCTACCACTTCGGCAACAAGGCCGGTCTCGTCACCGCGCTGGTCGACTCCCTGACCCACGACGCCAACCGCGGCCTCATCGAGGAGACCGCGGCGGCGCCCGGGGGCGAAGACCGCGTGCGGGCGCTGATCGACGGCGAGACGCGCATCGCCGCCGACGCGGAGAGCTTCCAGGCCTTCTTCGAGATCCTTCCGCACGCGCTCCGCGACCCCGACCTGCGCGAGCGCGTCGCCGCCCTGTACGACGGCTATCGCGAGACCGTGCGCCGCTGCATCGACGCAGCCGGCGCCGAGGCGGAGCTACGCCCGTTCGCGATGCTCATGATCGCGATCGTCGACGGCCTCGCGATCCAGCACGGCCTCGACCCGGACGGCGCCGACGTGCGCGCCGCGACCGAGCTCTGGGAGCGCCTGTCGCGGCCCTTCCTCACAGCGCCGCGGACGGCGCAGGGCGACTGAGCGCGGGCTCGGCCGTACGGGGCGCCGCCGGTGCGACCGCTCCTCGCGGCCGGCTTGGCCGCGCCTCGCCGGCACGGGTATCCTTGGTCGCATGAACGCCGCGATCATCTGGGACGAGGCCTACGCCGAACACGATACGGGCGGGCACCCCGAGGGCTCTGACCGCGTCACGGCCCTCGTCGAGCACCTGGAGGTCACCGACCTGTGGCCGCGGCTGACGGTCGCGACCTCACCCGAGCCCGCGACCGAAGACGACGTGCTGCTGGTGCACACGCCGGCCCACCTCGCCATGATCAAGCGGGCGGCGCAGGGCAAGGGGACGTGGCTCGATCCGGACACGCACGTCTCGCCGCGGAGCTACGAGATCGCGCTGCTCTCCGCCGGCGGCGCGCTGCTGGCGACGGCGATGTGGAAGGACGGCCTCGTGCCCTTCGCGCTCATCCGCCCACCGGGCCACCACGCGACCCCCGACCGGGCGATGGGCTTCTGCCTCTTCAACAACGTGGCGATCGCCGCCGCCCGGCTCCTCGAGCAGGGGTACGAGCGCGTCGCCATCCTCGACTGGGACGTGCACCACGGCAACGGCACGCAGGCGGCGTTCTACGCCGAGCCCAGGGTGCTCTTCGGCTCGGCGCACCAGTGGCCGCACTACCCCGGCAGCGGCTTCTTCAGCGAGTGCGGCGAGGGGGCGGGGGAGGGGTTCACCGTGAACGTGCCGCTCCCAGCCGGGGCGGTCGACGGCGACTACGCCGGCGTCTTCGACGTCGTCTTCGAGCCGGTCGTGCGCCAGTTCCGGCCGCAGGCGATCCTCGTCTCCGCCGGCCAGGACATCCACCGGGACGACCCGCTGGGCGACATGCGGGTCACGGAGGCCGGGTTCGCGCAGATGGGCCTGCGCTGCGTGCGGCTCGCCCAGGAGTTGTGTGAGGGCCGCCTGGCGTTCGTGCTCGAGGGCGGCTACGACCGCGGGGCCACGGCGAGGGCGGTCGAGGCCGTCCTTCGCGCGGTCGCGGACGAGACCGCGCCCGAGGTGGACGGCGGCACCGAGCGCGCGGCCGCAGCCGTCGCGCGCGCGAGAGAGGTCCAGTCGGCGTACTGGGACCTCTGAGGGGCGGCCGGGCGGGGGCGTCGCCCATAGCCGCCGGCGGGCGCGCTCAGACGACGATCTCCCGCAGCCCGAGGCGTGCCATCTCCGCGCGCATCTCCGGGTCGACGGCGTCGTCGACGATGACGGTGTCGACCTTGTCCAGCGTGCAGATGGCGACGTCGCCGATCACGCCGAACTTGCTTGAGTCGGCGAGTACGGTCACCTCGCCGCGCGTCTGGCGGACCATCGCCCGCTCAACGCCGGCGAGGCCGATGCTGGGCGTGGTGACGCCCTCCTCCAGGCTGACGCCGTCCGCGCCGAGGATGAAGCGGCTGGCGTGGAACGTCGAGACGGCCTCGGTCGCCAGGGGACCCTCGAGCGTGTTGGAGCGAGACCGGTAGGACCCGCCGACCAGGACCACGTCGAGGGCGCTGCGCTGCGCCGTGGACAGGGCGCCGACGTTGTGCGTGACGATGCGCGCCTTGAGCTGCGGGTCGACGTGGCTGAGCACCTGGGCGGCGGTGGTGCCGGAGCTGAGGAACACCGTCTCTCCGGGCAGGATGGTCTCCGCCGCGGCCTTGGCGATGCGCCGCTTCTCCTCCGAATGGGCGCGCACGTTGGTCGCGTACAGCGGCTCCTCGAGCATGCGCCGCTTGAGGATCGCGCCGCCGTGCATGCGGGAGAGCAGGCCGGCCTGTTCGAGCTGCTCGAGGTCGCGGCGGATGGTCATCTCGGAGACCCCGAGCGTCTCGCTGAGCACCGACACGCGTACAGCGCGCCGCTCCTCGAGGAGCTCGAGGATGCGCGCCCGGCGCTGCGCGGGGATCATCTCGTGGACCACGGGTGTTGCGTCTGACGACATCGGCTGCCCCTCGCGCTCGCTGCTCATTGTGCTACAAGTTCTCACACAGTCGAACACATCATAGGCGTGCGGCCCTGTGCGGTTCAAGCAGCCGGCCCCGATCGCCAGGCCGGAACGCGACACGGCCGCCCCGGTGCGGGGCGGCCGTGTCGCGTGCTCCGTGGCGGTCGCCGGCGAGGGGCTGCCGTGTGGCCGCCCCTCGCCGCGACCCCGCGTGCGTCAGGCTCAGATGAGCAGGGCCTTGGCGCGCGCGTAGACGTTGTCGGCGGTGAAGCCGAACTCCTGGAAGATGGTCGTGGCCGGGGCGGAGGCGCCGAAACGATCGATGCCGATGACCTGGCCGCCGTCGCCGACCCAGCGGTCCCAGCCGAAGGTGACGCCGGCCTCGACCGCGAGCCGGGTGCTGCAGGCCAGAGGCAGGACGGACTCGCGGTAGTCGGCGTCCTGCTGCGCGAACAGGTGCATCGACGCCATGTTGACGATCCGCGAGCGCACGCCCTCGGCGACGAGGCGCTCGTGCGCCTCGAGTGCGAGTGCGACCTCGCTGCCGCTGGCCATGATGATCACGTCCGGGGCGCCGCCGTTGGAGGCGTCGTCGAGCACGTAGGCGCCGCGGGCGATGCCGCTCGCCGGCGCGTACTTCTCGCGGTCGATCGTGGGCAGGTTCTGGCGGGTCAGCATGAGGCCGACGGGTGCGTCGTCGGTCTCCAGCGCGATCCTCCAGGCCTCGACCGTCTCGTTGGCGTCGGCCGGGCGCAGGTCGATGAAGCCCGGCGTCGCGCGCATCATCGCGAGGTGCTCGATCGGCTGGTGCGTGGGGCCGTCCTCGCCGACGCCGACGCTGTCGTGCGTGAGCACGTAGGTGACCGGCAGCTTCATGAGGGCGGAGAGGCGCATCGCCGGGCGCATGTAGTCCGTGAACACGAAGAAGGTCGCCACGTAGGGGCGGATGCCACCGTGCGCGGCCAGCCCGTTGCCCATCGCGGCCATGGCGAGCTCGCGCACGCCCCAGCGGACGTTGCGCCCGCCCGGGGTCGCCGCCTGCTGGTCGGCCGCGTCCTTGATCAGGGTGTTGTTCGACGGCGCGAGGTCGGCGGAGCCGCCCATCAGCGTGGGCAGGTGCGGCGCCAGGGCGTTGATGACCTTGCCGGAGGCGGCGCGGGTCGCGATCTTGTCTTCGGTCGTGAAGACGGGCAGGTCGGCGTCCCAGCCCTCGGGCAGGGTGCGCGACCAGGCGTCGTCCCACGACTGGGCGCGGGCGGCGTCGGCGGCGCGCCACGCGGCGAAGCTCTTCTCCCACGCGGCGTGCGACTCGGCGGCCTTCGGGCGGCTTCGAGGAACGCACTCGCGGACGTCGTCGGCGACGAAGAACGCGGGGTCGGCGGCCAGTCGCAGGCGTCCTTGGTCAACTTGACCTCGTCGACGCCGAGCGGGGCGCCGTGAGCGGCGGCCTTGTCCTGCTTGTTGGGCGAGCCGCAGCCGATGTGCGTGCGCACGGCGATCATGCGACGGCCTGTCGGTCTCCGCCTTCGCCGCCGTGATCGCGGCGTCGATGGCGTCGACGTCGTTGCCGTCGGCCACGCGCTGCACGTGCCAGCCGTAGGCCTCGTAGCGCTTGCCGACGTCCTCGGTGAAGGCCAGGTCGGTGGAGCCGTCGATGGTGATGTGGTTGTCGTCGTAGAGCAGGATCAGCTTACCGAGCTTCTGGTGGCCGGCGAACGAGGCGGCCTCGCTGCTGATGCCCTCCATCATGCAGCCGTCGCCGGCGAGCACGTAGGTGAAGTGGTCGGACACGTCGTCGCCGAAGGTGGCGGCCAGGAAGCGCTCGGCGACGGCCATGCCGACGGCGTTGGCGACGCCCTGGCCGAGGGGGCCGGTCGTGGTCTCGACGCCCGGTGTGTGACCGTACTCGGGATGGCCCGGCGTGCGGCTGCCCCACTGGCGGAACGCCTTGAGGTCGTCCATGCCGAGGTCGTAGCCGGTCAGGTGGAGCATGGAGTAGAGCAGCATGCTCGCGTGACCGGCCGAGAGCACGAAGCGGTCGCGGTTCGGCCAGCCCGGCGCGGCCGGGTCGTAGCGCAGATGCCGCGTGAACAGCGTGTACGCGACCGCGGCGGCGCCCATGGGCATGCCGGGGTGGCCGGAGTTGGCCTTCTGGACGCCGTCGACGGCCAGGAAGCGGATGGTCTCGATGCAGCGGTCCTGGAGGGATGCGCTCGCCACTGGGCTCACCTCGATCCTTTCGTTCGGGAGTAAAAGCCCGTCAGCCTCCGCCCTCCCCCGTGACGACGGGAGGGCGGAGGCTGAAGACGGGCGTCATACGCGCGTCGGTCGGCTCAGAAGTACTCCTCGACGAACGCCATGAAGCGCTCGCTCTCCTCCGGCGTGCCGGGGGTGATGCGGAAGTAGCCGTCCTTGCCGTTGATCGGCTTGATGGTCTTGATGATGACCTGCTGCATCTCGTCGGCCGCCTGCACGATCTCCGCGCTGGGCTTGCCGGTCACGGACGCGTCGACCAGCATGTAGTTGCCGTGCGCCTCATACGGCTTGAGGCCCTTGGCGCTGAGCGCGTCGGCGAACTTCTTCATCCAGTCGTTGTTGTAGACGACCTTGTCCTTGACCTCGCCCGTGTCGAGGATCGCCTCGACGCCGGCCATGGCGAGAAGGCTGAGGTTCCACGGCAGGTACATGAGGTTGAACGCGTCGACGACCGTCGGGTGGGCGACGATGTAGCCGAGGCGCAGGCCGGCCAGGCCGTAGGCCTTGGAGAAGGTGTGCGAGAGGAACACGTTGGGGTACTGCTTGACGAAGTCGACCTTGGCCTCGACCTGCGGATGGTAGTCGAGGTAGGCCTCGTCGATGCACAGCGGGATGCCGAGCTGGGCGAAGCGGTGCAGGTCGGCATCGTCGATGAAGATGCCCGTCGGGTTGTTCGGGTTGATGATGAGGATGAGCTTGGTCTTCTCGTTGACGGCGGCGAGCATGCCCTCGACGTCGTACTGGAGGTCCTCACGCAGGGGGACCTGCACGCTCTTGGCGTTGCAGAGGCCGGCGCGCGAGGGGAACATCTCGAAGGTCGGGTTGGAGCAGAGGAACTCGTCGCCCGGCTGCAGGAAGACGCGCATCATGGCGTCGATGGTCTCGGACGAGCCGTTGGCGAGGGCGATGTTCTCCGCGGCCACGCCGTGGAGCTTGCCGAGCTTCTCGCGCAGACGGTAGGCGCGGTCCGGGTAGCGGTTGCCCTTCTTGGCCATCTCGGTGATCGCGTCGACGACCGCGTCCGACGGCGGCACGGGGTTCTCGTTGAGCATCATGCGGCCCAACTCGGGATGCGCCCAGGCCTTGTCGAGGATGCCGGTGTTGTACTCCGGAGCCGTCCAGATGTAGGGGTTGATCTTGTCTTTGATGTCCGCCATGCCAGTGTCCTTTCGTCAATCAGCTGATCGTCTGAGCGCAGCTCACTCGGGCTTGCAGTTGCCCTTGAGGCAGGTGTCGGCGAAGGCGACCATCTCGTTGGTGGCCTTGGAGAAGGCCGCGGCCGTCTTCACGAGCGCCGGATGCGTGTTGTACTCCTCGCGCGTGTAGCCGTCCTCGTCGTAGGCGCGGGCGAAGTACGGGATCTTGAGCAGCTTCTCCATGACGTCGGCCGGCGGGTCGACGTCGATGCGGTTCTCCTCGAACTTGATGTCCTCGGGATGCGGGAAGTTGAGGACCTCGTCGATGAGCGACGGCGGGCAGGTGACGACGATGCTGGCACCCGCCTTCTCCTCGAGGTGCCAGATCTGCTGCTTGCCGTCGATCGTCGGGCCGAGGCGCAGCGAGCAGGAGAGCATCTTGCTGTGGTAGCCGCCGTCCCTGACCAGACGATAGGCCTTCTTGAAGATCGCCAGCTCGGCCATGCGGACGTCGCCCTCGGTGACCTCGACGCCGACTTCGGCGCCGGCCTCACGCAGGCCGCCGAGGTCGCCGTACCGCGCCTCCATGTGGGTGATGACGGAGCGCCACTTGCTGAGGTCGACGCCGTTGGCCTTGGCCTTCTCGAGGCCGCGGTTCACGGACTTCGCGCAATCCATGAGCTGCGAGAGGACGAAGGTGAGGGTGTTGTTGGTGGCGATGCCGCGGGAGGTGAGTTCCTCGATGACGGGGTAGCCCTCGGCGGTGCCCGGGACCTTGACCATCACGTTGGGGTTCACGGCGTGGATCTCGAGCGCCTGCGCGAGCATGGCCTCGCCGTCGAAGGCGCTGCGCGGGTCGCACTGACCGGAGAGAAAGCCCTCCTTGTAGCCCGACGCCTCGAACAGCGGGAGGAACATGTCGGAGCCCTGCCGGACGACTTCCTTGTAGAGGAGCCAGAACAGGCCCTCGGTGTCGAGGTCCTTGTTCTCGGCGAGGATCTTCTGGGCTTCCTTCTCCCAGCGCGCCGGGTCGTCCTTGATCGCGGCCAGGGAGAGGGGCGGGTTGGTGGTGACCCCGCGGAAGAGCTGGCTCATCGGGTCGCCCGCGTTGTACATGCGCGCGAACTGGGCCTCGAGGACGGCCTTGTCGGCGTCGTCGGCCTTGGCGAGCATCTTCTTGTACCAGTTGGCCAGGATCACCGGCGACGAGTCCCACCAGATCTCCATGCCGGGACTGACCGCTACGAGGTCTTCAAAGAGATTGGGGTCTTTCATTGCTCCTCCTCGAGGATCGATTCCACGGGCGTAGGGAAAGTGAACAAGGAATCACTCAACTGCACAGATTCGCTCCAATTGCCACAGTGCGCATCGTAGTTCACTCTCACCCGGCTGTCTAGCTTTCGCCGCTGGAGACGGCGGGGACGCCGCGGCCACAGAAGAGGACGGGGCGGGCCTTGCGGCCCGCCCCGTCCTCTTCGCTGCTTGTCACACCGCGTGAGACAGGCTCACGCGAGCGTCAGGATCAGCCTGCGTCGAACTGGGTGAGATCGCGCTCGATCGCAGCCAGTTCCTCGGCGGTACCCTGGATCCTCGGCCCCGTGAACCACTTGCGGGCCGAGGCCAGCCACCAGATGCCGGCGAAGCCGATCACCACGAGCACCGCGATGGGCGTGTAGTTGAAGCCCTTGACGCTCCACCAGCCGGCGTAGGTCGGCAGCATGAACAGGATGCAGATGAAGATGACCCAGACGATGGCGATCCAGCCGATGATCGGCCCCCAGGTGTGGCTCAGCTCCCAGGGTCCAGGCACGAACGCCTTGCCGTTGATGCGCCGCAGGAACACCGGCGCGAGGTAGGCGATGTACAGGCCGATGACGGCGATGGCGGTCACGGCGCCGTAGGCGACGGTGTTGAAGAGGTACGGCGACCCGAGGATGAAGGCGAAGACGGCGCCGAACCAGGCCGAGCGCACCGGCACGCGGCGCTTCGGGTTGACGTGGTGCCAGAAGTCCGAGAACGGCATGGCGCCGTCGCGCGAGAACGCGTAGATCATGCGCGAGTTGGCGGTGATCGACGACATGCCGCAGAAGTACTGCGCGCCGATCACGATCAGGACGAGGAACAGGGCGATGTTGTGGCCGGTCGGCGTACTCGAAGATGGTCGCCCACGGCACGGTGGCCGTGGCGATGGATGCGTAGTCGGGGTACTCGACGCCCCCGATGGTGACGGGGAACGTGTGCGGGATCGCGTAGCTCACGCCGACCAGCAGGATGAAGCCGGCGATCATCGAGACCCAGATGGAGCGGACGATGCCCTTCGCCGCCTGGATGTTCGCCTGCCTCGTCTCCTCGGAGACGTGGGCGGAGGCGTCGTAGCCGGTGAACGTGTACTGCGCGTTCAGCAGACCGACGAGGAAGATGTAGAACGGGAGCGAGAAGCCCGAGAGGCCCTCGAACGCCTTCCAGCCCTCGCTGCCGAAGAGGAAGCTCACCGTCTGATGCGAGCCGGACGACGGCGCGATGTAGAGAAGGATCGACGATGATGGCGACGCCGACCAGGTGCCAGTAGACCGAGACGTCGTTCAGGAGGGCGACGAGGCGCACGCCGAAGGTGTTCAGCAGGGCCTGCGTGAAGAGCAGGATCGCGAAGATCCCGACGGTGTACTTCGCCTCCAGGTAGACCTCGTTCCCCGTCGCCATGCTCAAGAAGGCACAGCAGGAGAACGCGCACCCCATCGTGATGCCGGCCGTCACGGCGACCTGGCCCAGCAGGTTGAACCAGCCGACGAACCACGACCAGATCGGGGCGCTCTTGCCGGGCGCCAGCTTGGCCGCCCAGTAGTACAGGCCGCCGGCCGTCGGGTAGGCGGAGCAGATCTCGGCCATCGACAGACCGGCGAACATGACCAGCGTGCCCACGAGCAGCCAGCCCCAGGTCATGACCGGCGGGCCGCCGTGCTGCAGACCGAAGTAGTACAGGGTCAGGCAGCCGGACAGGATGGAGATGATCGTGAACGAGATGGCGAAGTTGGAGAAGCCGCTCATGCTCCTGCTGAGCTCCTGAGCGTAGCCGAGCTCATGCAGGCGTTCGGTGTCTGCGTCCAGTTGCTCTTTCGGTGGCATTACGGATTGTTCGTCTGGCACGAGGACCCCCTTGTTCGCCCACCTTGCCTACGCTGGCGCGTATTGACCGCCATTCAGTACCAAGGCAGGCTCAGTGTCAAGGGGCTGTGCGAACTTGTTTGCAAATTTGGGAGATAGTGAGTCGTCAGAACGAGGGGGGGCGGTGGGCCGGATGGCCCGCCGCCCCCTGCCGCGCGTGCGCGTGTCCAATTCCGTTCGCGCGCCCTCAGTAGTCCGCGTCCCCGGCCTTGGTCTTGCCCCAGAACGTCCTGTAGATGAGCGCCGTGTAGACGAGCACGATCGGGACGAAGATCAGCGCCACGATGAGCATGACCAGCAGGGTCAGGTGACCCGACGCGGCGCGCTCGACGGTGAGGCTCGTCGATCTCGGGCGTGCCGCGGGCCGGCACCATCTCGGGGAAGTTGCCCACGGCGGCGATGCCGGCCAGGCCGATGATGACGACGGCGGACCCGAGGAACGACCGGAGCTCGCCGCCCTCCTTCATCATCTGCCAGATCGTGTAGAGGAGGCCGGCGACGAGGATGGCGAGGAAGAGCCAGCCGGCCGGCCGGCCGAACACGTTGTCCGAGGCGCGGGACACCGTGAGGATCGTCGCGGCCGAGGTCGCCACGGCGAGCACGGCGCAGATCCAGAAGGTCACGCGCCGATACCTGAGCGCCCTCTCGTGGAGCGCGCCCTCGGACTTGACGGCGAGCCACGCGGCGCCGTGCTGCACGAGCAGGAAGAGCCCCGTGACGCCGACGAGCAGCGCGTACGGGTTGAGCAGCTCGAGGAAGGTGCCGGTGTAGTTGCCCTGCGCGTCCATCGGCACGCCGCGGATGACGTTGCCGAGGGCGACGCCGACGAGCAGCGACGGCACCAGGCTGCCGAGGAAGAAGGCGCCGTCCCAGACCGCGCTCCAGCTCGAGTCGCTGTGGCGGAACTCGAGCGAGACGGCGCGCAGGATCAGGCCGAAGAGCACGAGCATGATGGCCAGGTAGAAGCCGCTGAAGGTCATCGCGTAGACCATCGGGAAGGCCGCGAAGATGGCGCCGGCGCCGGTGATGAGCCAGACCTCGTTGCCGTCCCAGACCGGGCCGATGGAGGCGCGGATGACGCCCTTGTCCTGGTCCGTCTTGCCGAGGAAGGGGTAGAGCACGCCGGCGCCGAGATCGAAGCCGTCGAGGATGACGTACACGGTGAGCAGAGACGCGACGAGGACGAACCAGATGTTGGCCAGGGTCATCTCGTCACCTCCCCGCGCCGGCGGGAGCGGGCGCGACGCCCTTCTCCGCCTGGAGCATCACGGCCGCGTCCTCGGGGCCCTTGCGGATGATGCCGACGACGATCCGCAGCCACGCGACGAACAGCACCAGGTACACGATCGCGAACAGCCCCAGGGTGGTCCAGATCTCGCCGGCGGACACGAGCGGGGAAACGCCGTCCGTCGTGCGCATCAGCCCCTGGACGACCCACGGCTGGCGCCCGACCTCGGCCGCCATCCAGCCCATGTTGATGGCGAACAGCGACAGCGGGATGCAGGCGAGGAGGAGCCACAGCATCCAGCGCGCGGTCTCGAGTCGCTTGAGGATGTACAGGAGCACGGCGACCAGGAACACCAGGGCGAAGAACATGCCGAGGGCGATCATGATG
Organism: uncultured Thermoleophilia bacterium; assembly: GCA_963717965.1. Lineage (GTDB taxonomy): Bacteria > Actinomycetota > Thermoleophilia > UBA2241 > UBA2241 > CAIXSE01. Next base: position 30,611 of record CAVQXS010000011.1, read on the forward strand.
TGGTAGCTCTGGAAGACCGGCGGGATCGGCGGCCTGTCCGCGTTCGGGACCGTCGTGTAGCCGGTGACCTGGGCGTCGGGGTTGAGGTGCAGGATCATGCTGAGCCCGTTGGGTATCCCGATGCCCTTCGTGTCGTAGGTGCCGTCGGCCTCCTTGGTGAGCCAGCCGAAGAGCCACAGGGTGGCGCCGTCCTCCGTGTCGGTGACGTTCTCGAAGGCGGCCATCTTGATCGGCTGCTTCTCCGCCACCACGAGGGCGCCCCAGTGGCCGATGAGCGGCATCGCGAGCGACACGACGAGGCCCACGGAGATGGCCCAGAGCATCGCCGTCCGGGCGAAGTGCAGGTGGCGTTTCTTGAGCATGTAGTACGCGCACACGCCGGCGGCGACGAAGCAGCCGGTGATGATGGTGGCGGCGATGGTGTGGACGTACCGCGGCGCCGTGGACGGGTTGAGCGCCGCCGCCCAGAAGCTCGTGAGGACGGCCCTGCCGCCCTCGACCTTGTAGCCGGCCGGCGTCTGCATCCACGAGTTGGCGATCAGGATCCAGAGCGCCGACAGGAGCGAGCCGATCCACACCAGCCAGGCGGAGACGTAGTAGAAGCCCTTGGAGACCCTCGTGCGGCCGAAGAGGAGCACGCCGAGGAAGGTCGACTCGAGGAAGAAGGCGACCAGGCCCTCGGCCGCGAGCGGCGCCCCGAAGATGTTGCCGACGAAGCGCGAGTAGTTGGCCCAGTTGGTGCCGAAGGCGAACTCCATCGTGATCCCCGTGGCCACGCCGATGGCGAAGGTCGCCGTGAACAACTTGATCCAGAAGGTCGAGGCGGCCCTGTCGGCCGGGATCCCGCTCTTGTAGTAGCGGCGCTCCGCGAGCACGACCATCATCCCCACGCCGATGCTGATGGGGACGAAGATGAAGTGGTAGCCGATGGTGAACGCGAACTGAATGCGGGCGAGCGTTACGGCGTCCATTGCGTGTCCGCCACCTCCCTTGGCAAGCGTGTGGGCCGGCGCGGCGCCCACCCCGGGCGGCGCGACGGCGGTACGTGAGCATTTTCACTATCGTCGTGATGCTTTGTCAACGTCGACTTGTGCCGTCAGGCACAAAGAGGCCCGGCGGCGGAGGTTATCCCTGTAGCCGAAGTATTAAGCGGAGGTTAAGCACCCTGTTCAGGCTGGAGGGCCCGTGCTACTATTCCTCGCGGGCCGGCACCGAACGCCGGCCGTTGTGCTGTCTAGGAGGCTGATCCGCTTGTCTGACGAACAGCTTGAATGTCAGGAATGCTCGGCGCAGTGTGAGAAGGTCGTCTACCCGGCCGCCTGCCTCGCCATGAACTGCCGTTTCCTGTACGCGTTCAAGGAAGACGGCGACACGTTCTTCGGCTGTATCGAGAAGGTGTTCCCGCACGAGATCGACCTGAAGATGTTCCAGGAGATCGAGCGCGGCAAGGGTGGCTTCGGCGTGGTCAAGGTCGCCCGCCAGCCGCTGCCGCAGTGTTCCATCGCCGTGCAGAGCTGCTACGCCACCGGTGAGGGCCCGCTCTGCCGCAACATGTACTTCCGGCGCCGCGACCGGCGAGAGGTGCAGACCGTAGAGGATTAGGCGCCGAAGGCGGGCTAACGTCGGGTGCCGCGTAGAGGCACCCGACACTGACCGGTCAAGATTTGAGATTTGCAGGCGAAACCGCGGCCCCGCCGCGGTTTCGCCGTCTCAGGGGCTGGTATACTGAGAGAGCGCAGCCACCAAGGCTGCCCAGTTGGGGGCGAACAGGTCTCGACATGGGCTGTACCTGGGTGGGAGCAGCAGGCCGAGGTCCGGTGGCCTCGTTAAACTGCCGGAACACACTACTTGCCGAGAATAATTCTCTCGCACTCGCCGCCTAAGTAATTAGGTGACGCATCGCACCCGGCTCGCCCACGGCCGGGATTCGCGGTGTCATTCAGTGGGCTGGGGTGCGGTCGCACTGCTCCGAGCGAGCGCACCCGAGACTGATCGGGGCTGGCAGACGGCACCCGGCCGACGCGGGGGCCGCGAGCGAGACGAAATGCGCCGGCTAAGCCTGTAGAGACTCCGCTTGGGCGTCCGTGGACGCGGGTTCGATTCCCGCCGCCTCCACCATCTTCTCCCTGTCCCGCCTTGGTTCGCGCCGCGCCGGACCGGTCAGCGCTTTCGCCCGCCGCGCCGCTGCCGGCCCTTGTACGACGGCGCTGCTTTCGGGCCGGCCGGGACCGCCTGCGTCGGAGGCCCGCTTGTGCGGGCCCGCTCCAGGCGGGATTCCTGCACCCTGATGAAGATGAACGCGATGCTGCCCACGAAGAGGCGCGTCACGATCCCCTGCGCTTCGTCTCCCACCGTCAGGATGCCCGTCACGATGCCGGTCGCGCCCATCACCCACATGACGAGGCGCGCGTCACGCGCCTGTTTGGTGGTCAGGAACGGCAGGAACGATGCGTTGAGCGCCAGGAAGAACATGAGCAGCGCCGCGACCGTGGTGAGCGCGAGCGTCACGTACATGGGGCCCGCCTTCACCGCCGGATCGGGCTTGATCAGGAAGCTCGCGGACATGATGACCATCATCGCGGCGACGACGAAGTCCACGCCGACGAGCAAGAAGAGGCTGACCTTGCGGGCCGACTGCGCGCCGGGAGGCGGCGCGGCGCCGGGACCTCGGCCGGCCGGCTGACGCTTGTTCGAGCTGCTGCTCATCCACTCTCCATTCTGACCCACGAACCTCGCGCGCGATGCTCACGCGGAGTCACTCCGTCGGGGTCCGGCCGCGGCGCCCGCACACCGGACGCCGAGGACGGCCCGCCCTGCGCCGCCAACCCTACCTCACGCGACGTGGCGAGACCGGCCTGCCGCTGAAGACGGCGCGCACGGGTGGACTATACTGCGGGCGTGGAACGGCCAGCCGACATCCTCGCCGCGCCGGCGGGCGCCGTCCCGGCGCCGACCCGGCGCCCGCGCCTGCTCGACCCGCTGCCGATCAGCATCTTCCTGGCGCTGATCGTCATGGCCGCCGGGCTGGTCGAGCTCCTGACCCGGGGAGCGGTGCCGGCCGCCTACAAGGACGACGGCACCGCGCTCATCGTTCTGACCGTGGCCAGCGCGCTCACCCTCGCGTTCCTGTGGTGGTCGCCCCTGGCCAGTCTGACCGTGGCCATCGTCCTGCTCTGCGCGCAGTCGATCGCGGGCTACGAGTTCACCCAGGCCGCCGTCTGGGCGGTCTTCATCGGTTCGGTCGCCACCGTCGCCTTCGACGAGGGGAAGCGCGCCGTGGCGGCGGGCTTCCTGGTCGCGCTCGGGCTCATCCTGGTCTTCGTCACCTACCCGGGACTCACCTGGCAGAGTGCGATCAGCACCTGGGCTTCCCTCTCGCTCGTCTGGGTGGTCGCGATCGTCATCCGGATCTACCGCGGCAGCATCGAACGGGCCGAGCGCCGCGCCGCGCTGTTCGCGGCCGACCGCGAGGCCCGCGCTCGCGAGGCGGTGACCGAGGAGCGGGCGCGGATGGCGCGTGAGCTGCACGACAGCGTGGGTCACGCGCTCAACGTGGTGGTCCTGCACGCCGGCGCCGCGCAGCGGGTCATCGACAAGAAGCCGGAGCTGGCGCGCGAGGCGCTCGACTCGATCGAGACGGCCGGTCGCCAGGCGCTCGGCGACATCGAGCGCATGCTCGGCATCCTGCGTGCGCCCGAGGAAGAGGTGTGCTGCGACGTGACGCCCGGCATGGGCCAGCTGGAGACGCTGTGCGACCAGGTCCGGGAGGCCGGTCTGCCGGTCGAGCTCAGCGTGGAAGGCGAGGTGCGGCCGCTGCCTGCGTCCCTCGATCTCACGGCGTACCGGATCGTCCAGGAGGCGCTGACGAACACCCTCAAGCACGCCGGGAAGACGCGCGCGACCGTGACCGTCCGGTACGAGGAGGCCGCGCTCGCGATCGAGGTGCTGGACGAGGGCCGCGGCGTCAAGCCGGCCACGGCCGGCGGCGGCCGCGGCCTGCTCGGCATGCGCGAGCGCGTGGCCACCTTCAGGGGGGAGCTCGAGGCGGGGCCGCGCCCGGAGGGCGGCTTCGGTGTACGCGCGCGGCTGCCGGTGGCTGCCGACGACAAGGGAAGGGCGACGCAGTCGCACCTCTCGGCGGAAACGGAGGGCACATGACCATCAAGCTCGTGCTGGCCGACGACGAGCAGCTGGTGCGCTCGGGCCTGCGCCTGATCATCGAGACCGAGGACGACCTTGAGGTCGTCGGCGAGGCCGGCGACGGCGCCGAGGCGGTGGCGCTCACCCGGCGCCTGGACCCCGACGTCGTGCTGATGGACGTGCAGATGCCGGTGATGAACGGCATCGAGGCGACGCGCGAGATCGTCGCGCTGGGGCGCGAGGAGACCTCGCGCGTGGTCATCCTCACGACGTTCGACCTCGACGAGTACGTGTACGAGGCGCTCAAGGCCGGCGCGAGCGGCTTTCTGCTCAAACGCACGCCGGCCGAGGACCTCGTCGCCGGCATCCGCGTCGTCGCCGAGGGTGAGGCGCTGCTGGCCCCTTCCGTCACGCAGCGCCTCATCGAGACCTTCCGCAGCCGCCCCGAGGCGACGCCCTCTCGCGACGTGAGCGAGCTCGGCGAGCTCACCGACCGCGAGCTCGAGGTCCTCGGGCTGGTGGCGCGCGGCATGACGAACGGGGACATCGCCGCGCACCTCTTCCTGAGCGAGGGCACCGTCAAGACGCACGTGAAGCGGATCTTCGCCAAGCTCGCCCTGCACGATCGCACGCAGGCGGTGATCCTCGCCTACGAAGTCGGGCTCGTCCGGCCGGGAGAGGCTCCCGCCGAGTGAGTCACCGGCGGCGGCGCGTACCCCCGCGGGGGTACGCGCTCACCGCCATCAATCCCACCGCCGGTGCGTGCGATTCCCGCCCCGGGGTGACGACCGCGCGCTCTCCCGCAGCTACGCTTCATCTGCAAACTGCGGCAGACCACGGGAGGTCACCTCTTGAACGACACGGCGCTCACTCGGTTCTTCGGCGTCGTCAAGCGCCCCCAGACCTGGCTGGGCGTGCTGTTCAACTGGCTCGCCTTCCCTCTGGGCCTGTTCTACTTCGTCTTCCTCGTCACGGGCCTCTCGCTCGGCGTGGGGCTCGTGGTCGTCTGGGTCGGCATCCCCATCCTGCTCGTCGTCGCCGGCGCCTGGTGGCTGTTCGGCGCCTTCGAGCGGCTGCAGGCGCGCTACCTCCTCGGCGCCGACGTCCCGCCGGCGCCGCGCGAGTGGGAGAAGGTCGAGGGCGTGTGGGGGAAGCTGAAGGCGCACTTCGGCAGCGCGGCGACGTGGAAGGACCTCGTCTACCTGCTCGCCAAGCTTCCCTTCGGCACCGTGTCGACCACCCTGCTCGTCATCGCCGTGTCCATGGTCGCCTGGTTCCTTTCGATGCCGTTCTTCACCATCTTCGACGTGCCGATGGTCAACGGCAGCTGGGTGCCGCCGTGGTGGGTCGGGGTGATCTCGGTACCGCTCGGGATCCTCGTGTTCTTCGTGGCGCTGCACGTGCTCAACGCGTGGAGCTGGGTGTGCGCGCGCTGGGCCGAGGTCATGTTCCGGGGTCCGGCGCCGCAGACGGCGCCCGCGCAGGCGGCGCCCATCGTGGCGACGCCAGCTCCTGCAGTGGTCGTCCCGGCGCCGCCGCAGGCTCCCGCCGCACCCGCGCCGCCACAGACGCCAGCGCAGGCACCCGCGCCGCCACAGACGCCCGCGCAGGCACCCGCGCCGCCACAGACGCCGGCGCCCATCGAGCCCACACAGGCGCAAGCACCGGAGACCATCGCGCCCGCGCCGCCACAGGCGCCGGCTCCCGCTCCCGCAGGTCCGGCGCCCGCCGCTCCGGCGACCCCGGTCGCTCCATCAGATGACGAGACGACGAGCTGACGATGCCGGCTCGCGGAGGTGACACGATGAAGCACGACAGAACCCTGAGAATCCTGCGCCCGTCGCTGGCGCTGCTCGCCCTCGCCGCGGCGCTGGTGCTGCTGGGACTGGCGATCGCCGGGCCTGCGCGTGCGGCCGCATCGACGCCGTCCCCCGCGGCCACGCCGGCAGGCGCCGTCGTGGTGCAGCGCGACGACGTGGTCCGGTTCGGTGAGGACGTGCTCGTGCCCAAGGGCACCCAGGTGCCCACGGCGGCCGCGTTCGGCGGCGACATCAGGGTCGAGGGCACCGTCACCGACGCCGTGATCGCCTTCGGCGGCGACGTGATCGTCAACGGGACCGTCGGCGGGGCGACGGTCGCCTTCGGCGGCGACGTCACCGTCGGACCGACTGCGGTCGTGGGCCGCGATCTCTCGCCGACCGAGGCTTCGCTCATCCTCTTCGGCGGGAAGCTCACGCGCTCGCCCTCCGCCACCGTCACCGGCGAGGTCCAGACCTTCAACGCGGTCGACTGGGACAAGGCCCTCGGCTGGGCGGCGCGGAGCATCTTCGTCAACCCGCTCTGGGGCCTCAGCTTCTGGGGCTGGGTCGTGCAGACCGCGTTCTTCCTGGTGCTCGCCCTCGTGGCGGCAGCGCTCATGCCGCGTCAGCTGCGCGGAGTGCACCGGCACCTCGGGGCCAAGCCCTGGGCGTCGCTCGGGTGGGGCGCTCTGCTCTTCTTCATCGTCGGGCCGGCGATCCTGGTCGTCCTCGTCATCAGCGTCATCGGCCTGCTGCTCGTCGTGCCCTACGGCCTGTTCGTGCTGCTGGCGTACTTCTTCGTCACCACCGGCGTGGCCTCGTTCCTCGCCCAGAAGGTGCTGACGGGGTTCGGCGGCAAGGAGAACCTCATGCTCGCCGTGACCATCGGCGTCCTGATGACGACGGTCGTCTCACGGATCCCCGTCGCCGGGCCACTGCTGGTCGCAGGGATGATGATCTTCGGCGCCGGCGCCGCGGCGCTCGGCGTGGCCGAGTGGCGGCGCACCCGGCGCGAGCAGGCCGCAATCGCGGCGGCGAGCGCGGCCGCGGCAGGCGCGGCGCCGGGCGCCTACCCGTATCCGGGAACGGCCACTGCTACCGCGCCCGCCGTGATCATGCCGATGGTGGAGACGTCGCCGGCGCTGCCGGCCGGCGACGCCGCGGGCGAAGCCGGCACGGCGGTCACGCAGGCGCCCGTCCCACCGCCAGCACCACAGGCCCCCGTCCCGCCGGCCGATCCGGAGGTTCCCGCCGCGGCCTCCGTCGCGGACGAGGCCGAACAGCACGACGAGGTGCCCGGGCCGGGGAGCGGCGAGGCCGGACCGGCGCCGGCGTGAGCCTGACGGCGGGAACGGCGGGCGCAGGTTCAGACCGGCCGCCCCGCGTGGGATAACAGAGAGCAACGGAGGCCGTGGGCCGCGCCGGGAGGCGCGGCCCACGGCGCGCCGCCACAGACGGCGGCGGAGACCAAGGGGGTCACGTGAGCGACAGCGTCGACACGAACAGCGGGCAGGCCGCCGAGGCGGCAACCCTGAGCTGTGAAGCAGGGACGACGGTCGGCCTGGCCGACGCCGTCGTGCAGGCGCGCGCCATCGAGCGAGACTACGGGCAAGGCGACGCGCTCGTCCGCGCCCTCGCCGGCGTCGACATCGACCTGCAGCGCGGCGCCTACACGGCGATCATGGGCCCGTCCGGCTCGGGCAAGTCGACGCTGATGCACATCCTCGCCGGCCTCGACCGGCCGACCGCCGGCAACGTGTGGATCGACGGCCAGGAGATCACGACGCTCAAAGAGCGCGCGCTCACCCAGCTACGCCGCGACAAGATCGGCTTCATCTTCCAGACGTTCAACCTCCTGCCGACGCTGAACGCAGCGGAGAACATCGTCCTGCCGCTGACGATCGCCGGGCGCAAGGGCGACGAGGCCTGGGTGCACGAGCTGATCGAGACGGTGGGGCTGGGAGACAGGCTGACCCACAAGCCCTCCGAGCTCAGCGGCGGCCAGCAGCAGCGCGTCGCCGTGGCCCGGGCGCTGGCGTCGCGCCCGGCGGTGCTGTTCGCCGACGAGCCCACCGGCAACCTCGACTCGCGCACCGGCGAGGAGGTGCTGCGACTCCTGCGCCACTCCCGTGACGTGATGGACCAGACCATCGTCATGGTCACGCACGACGCGCACGCCGCCACCTACGCCGACCGCATCGTCTTCCTCAAGGACGGCGCCATCGCCCACGACTGCGGGCAGCTCGGCCGCGACGACATCTACGACGTCATCAAGTCCCTCGAGGACGCCGGATGATCCGCATCGCCTGGCGCAGTCTCACGGCACACAAGCTGAGGACGCTGCTCACGACGCTCGCGATCCTGCTGGGCGTGGCGATGATCTGCGGCACCTACGTGCTCAGCGACCAGATCGACCGCGGGCTTCAAGAACATCTTCACCGACGCCTACAAGGGCGTCGACGTCACCATCACGCGCAAGGCCAAGTTCACCAGCCAGCTGTCGAGCGCCAGCGAGGGCCTGCCCCAGTCGCTGGAGCAGACAGGTGAGGGACGTGGACGGCGTCGCCGAGGCCCACGGGTACGTGACCGGGATGGGCGCCATCGCCGTCCGCGACAAGGTGGTCTCCACCGGCGGCGCGCCGACCCTGTTCTTCTCGGCCGTGCCCACCGAGATCAGCAACACGGCCTACGTGAAGGGCGGCCTCCCCAAGGCTCCGGGAGAGGTCTCCATCATCCAGAAGCTCGCCCAGGACGAGAAGCTGGACGTGGGCTCGACGCTCACCGTGGTCACGCCGGGCGGCAGCGACGAGGTGCGGGTCAGCGGCGTCTTCACCTTCGCGTCGCAGTCGTCCCTCGGCGGATCCACCCTCATCGACGCCACCCTCACCGACATGCAGCGCTGGTTCAGCATGCAGGGGCGCTTCTCCGAGATCGACGCCAAGGCGGAGGCCGGGGTGCTCGTCCGAGACGCTGGCGGAACGCGTCCGCGCGGTGGTGCCCACCTACGCCGAGGTCAAGACCGGCACGCAGGCCGCCGCCGACCAGACCAAGCAGCTGAGCGACGCCATCGGCATGTTCCTCAAGCCCATGCTGCTGTCGTTCGGCGGCATCGCCGTGCTGGTGGGCGCCTTCATCATCTTCAACGCCTTCTCGATGACGGTGGCCCAGCGGCGCCGCGAGTTCGCGATGCTGCGCGCGCTCGGCGCCTCCCGGCGCCAGGTGCTCGCCACGCTGACCGTGGAGGCACTGGTCATGGGCGTGCTGGCCTCGATCCTCGGGATCCTCGCCGGCCTCGGCATCGCCGCCGGCGTCCTCCAGCTCTTCCAGGCGGTCAACGTCGACATCCCGCACAGCGGGCTGGTGCTCCTGCCGCGCACGGTGATCGTGTCGCTGGCCGTGGGCGTGCTGGTGACGCTGCTCTCGGCCGTCGTCCCGGCGGCAGCGGGCGACGCGGGTGCCGCCGATGGCGGCCCTGATGGAGGGCGCCACCCTGCCGCCCACGCGCTTCGCGCGCTTCATGCCCGCCGTGGCCGTCGTCGTCGCGGTGCTGGGCGTGCTCGGCATCGTCGGCGGGATGTACGGTCCGGGCTCCACCACTGCTCGCCTCGGGACCATCGCCTTCGGCGCCGTGTTCGTGTTCGTGGCGGTGGCCATCGCCAGCAAGTACCTCATCCGGCCGGTCGCCGGCGCGCTCGGCTGGCCGCTGCAGAAGCTGGCTCCCGTGAGCGGCCGCCTGGCGCGCGACAACACCATGCGCAACCCCGCGCGCACGGCCGCGACGGCGTCCGCGCTCATGATCGGCCTGGGCGTCGTGGTCTTCGTGGCGGTCTTCGCCCAAGGTCTGAAGAGCTCGTTCGTCGATGCCTTCGACAAGGTCTCGCGCGCCGACTTCGTGGTGCAGAGCGAGGGCTACGTGCCGCTGCCCGGCGACACGGCGATGCGCCTGCAGTCGGTGCCCGGCGTGCAGACGGCGACCGGCCTCGACATGCAGCAGGTGCTGGCCGATGGAAAGACCAGCGTGGTCATGGGCATCGACCCGAGTCAGTTCCGGCAGGTCTGGGCCTTCGACTGGCTGCAGGGGGGCAGCGACGCGTTGCTCGGCGAGCTGGGCACGTCCGATGCGATCGTGGAGGAACAGACGGCCTCCTCGATCGGCGCGAAGGCGGGCGAGACCGTCACCGTGGAGACCATGGACGGCAGGCGCGCGAAGCTGAAGGTGCATCGGTGTCTATCGTGACCCGATGATGCTGAACGGCATCATCGTCGGTTCCGCAGCGTACCGGGAGCTCTTCCCATCGGCACAGCAGTACATGGTCTTCGTGAAGGTCGCCCCTGGCGCCGACATCCCGGCCAGCAGGTGGGGCCGATCAAGGCGGCGCTCGCGTCGGTGCCCACGGCGAAGGTCCAGACCGCGCAGGAATACAAGGACAGCCTGGTCGGCCAGGTGAACATGCTCCTGAACCTCGTCTACGGCCTGCTGGCGATGAGCGTCATCATCTCGCTCTTCGGCATCGTCAACACGCTGGTGCTGGCCGTGTACGAGCGCACGCGGGAGATCGGCCTCACGCGCGCCATCGGCATGTCGCGAGGGCAGGTGCGCGCCACCGTGCGCTACGAGAGCGTGATCACTTCCATCATCGGGGCGATCATGGGCATCCTCGTCGGCATCGCCTTCGCCTGGGTGGTGACGACCAAGTTCGCGGGGCAGGGGATCACCTTCTCCATCCCCGGCGGGCAGCTGGTGCTGTTCGTGGTGCTGGCGGTGATCGTCGGCGTCATCGCCGCCATCCTGCCGGCGCGGCGGGCGGCCAAGATCGACATCCTCGAGGCGATCCACTACGAGTGAGCCCGGGATACGATTTGACGACCCCTCCGTTCGAGCAGGGCCCCATCCGCCCGCCCAGCGAGGCGCACAGCCTGCTGGTGCGCGTGATCCGCAACTGCACCTGGAACCGGTGCACGTTCTGCCCGGTGTACAAGGGCACGACGTCGTCGCTGCGGCCGGTTGAAGAGGTGCTCGCCGAGGTGGACGCGATGGCCGACGCCGCGGAGGTGCTGCGCACCCGCGGCGTCGCCGCCGTGCACGAAGGGCTGGTGCCGAGCGAGGCGTACCAGGTCGCGCTCTTCCTGAGCGGCGGCGCGCGCACGGTCTTCCTGCAGGACGCGGACCCGTGCGCCGTCAAGCCGGAGAAGCTCGCGGCGGTGATCAGGCGGGTCCGCGAGCGCTTCCCCACGGTCGACCGGGTGACCACCTACGGGCGCGCGAGCACGCTGGCGCGGCGCACGCCGCAGGAGCTCGCGCTGCTCGTGGACGCCGGCCTCACGCGTGTCCACCTCGGCCTCGAGTCGGGCGCCGACGAGGTGCTCATGGCGATCGACAAGGGGTGCAGCGGCGGCGACCTGATCGCGGCGGGGGAGAAGGTGGTGCGCTCCGGCCTCGAGCTCTGCTTCTACCTGATGCCGGGGCTGGGCGGGCGCGCGGCGGCCGCCGCGCACGTCGCGGGCTCCGCCCGCGTGCTCCGCGCGGTGGCCGCAGCCGCGCCCGCGGGAGCGCCCGCTCGTGGTGCGCCTGCGCACGGCCGCCGTGGTGCCCGGCACGCCGCTCGCCGAGCGCGAGGCGGCGGGCGAGTTCGTGCTGCCCGACGACGTCGAGGTCGCGCAGGAGCTGCGCGACCTCCTCGGGCAGCTGGGCGACGCCCGCCTCGAGCTGCGCTCCGACCACTCGCTCAACCTGCTGCCCGAGCTCGAGGGCTCGCTGCCGCAGGACCGCGAACGACTGGTCGCGATGCTCGACGACTACTTGGGATGGCCGCGCGAGGACCAGGCGCGCTTCGCCGTCGGCGCGCGGCTCGGCATCTACCGCCGCCTCGCCGACCGCGACGACCCGGCGCGCCGGCGGCTCCTCGACGAGCAGTTCGCGGGGTACCGCGCTCCGGACGCCGACGAGCTGCTGCGCGCGGCGACCGCGCTGAGGGCCCGCTTCCTCTGACGCCGACGGGCTCGACCGGCAAGCGCGGCCGCTCTCCTCAGGCTTCCCCGCCAGCTCCGAGGTCGCCGGTCAGATACCTCTGCACCGTCGGCCCGATCGCCGCCACCAGCTCGTCGACCGACGCCGACGCCAGCGGCTCGAGGCGGCCGATGTAGCGCATCACCGCGAGGCCGACGAACTGCGAGCCCACGAGCGTCGCGCGCAGCTGGGCGTCGGGCACGCCGAGGGCCGCGGTGATCGGGCCGAAGACCTCGCGCACCAGCAGGTCGCGGATCATGCCCATGGCCGCGTCGTTGGTCAGCGCCGAGCGAAGCATGGCCATGAGGCGCACCCGCATCTCCGGCGGTTCCCAGGCCTCGAGGAAGGTGCGCACGATGGTGGCGCCGAGCTGCTCCGGCCCGGCCGCGATGCCGCGGGCGAAGACCTCGCCCGGCTGCAGCGGCAGCTGCAGCGCCTCGGTGAACAGCGCCTCCTTGGAGCCGAAGTAGTGGATGACGAGCGCCGGATCGACCTCGGCGCGCGCGGCGATGGCGCGGATGGTCGCGCGGTCGTAGCCGCTCTCGGCGAACGAGGCGGTCGCTGCCGCGAGGATGTCGGCGCGCGTGGAGCCTTCGCCCGGGCGGCGGCCGCTCCTGCGCCCGCCCGGGCGGCTCTCGCCGCCGGCCGCCGCTCTGCCGGGATCCTGCACGTTCATCCGTCCATCAGCGGCGCGCCGGCCTCGTCGGCCTCGGCGCGGCCGATCGCGTCCAGGCGTTCGGCGCGCGTCATGTCCTCGTGGCCTTCGTGCTCGCCGAGCCGCTTGCCCGTGAAGAGCGCCGGGATGACCGCCAGCAGCGCCGCCAGCGCGGCCGCGTAGAACGGCCAGGTGAACGACTCGGCGATGTCGTTGCGGTACAGGGCGGCGACCGTCGCGTTGACCTTGCGGAAGGTGAGCGCACCTGACGCGCCAGCGGGCTTGGGTGCGCCGTGCAGCGGGTCGGTGGTCATCTTCGCCGCGCCGCCGCCGCTGCCCGCGGCTGCCTTGGCGTTTTCGATCAAGGTCTTGGTGTACGCGCCCTTCTCGGCGGGGCCCAGCTGCGGCTGCGTCGCGATGAGGCCGGCCGCCTGGCGCGTGGCGTGCTGCGCGTTCTGGGCCACGCTGTGCGTGAAGATGGCGACCACCAGCGCCACGCCCACGGTGAAGCCGATCTGGCGCATCGTGTTCAGCGAGCCGGAGCCCACGCCGCGGACCTGCGGGGGCAGCGAGGCCATGGAGGCGGCCGAGAGGGTCGGCATCGCGAGACCCATGCCGATGCCCAGGAAGACGACCCGCCACATGACGTCCACGAGCGTGGTGCCGCCGCCGAGCTGCGCGAGCAGGATGAGCCCGATGCCGAAGCACGCGGCCCCGGCCGCGGCCGGCAACCGCGGCCCGATGCGGTCGTTGAGGCGCCCGGCGTTGGGGGCGATGATCAGGGCGATCACGGGCATCACCGTCAGCGCCAGGGCGGCGCGGAGCTCGGTGTAGCCGAGGACGGAGACCAGGAAGATGACGACCATCAGGAACGTGCCGCCCATCGCCAGCCCTATCAGGAGGACCGACGTGTTGGCGGCGGTGAACGACCGGATGCGCAGCAGGTTGACGGGGAACATCGGCGACGCCGTGTGGGTCTCCCACCACATGAAGAGCGGGAACGTCAGGACCGCGACGACGAACAGCGCGATGATCGCCGGCGACGTCCAGCCGCGCGTAGTCGCCCTCGACGAGGGCCAGGGTGAGCGCGAAGAGGCCGATGCCGGAGATGAGCATGCCGGGGATGTCGATGCCGCCCTCGGCGTGCGCGTCCTCGGATCTTCTCGGGATGACGAGGGCGCAGACGACGACGGCGAAGATCCCGATTGGGACGTTGACGAAGAAGATCCAGGACCAGTGGCCGTAGGAGACGAGCAGGCCGCCGAGCGTCGGCCCGACGGCCGCGGCCGCGGTGCCGAGCGCGCCCCAGAGGCCCACCGCCATGCCCTGCTGGCGCCGCGGGAAGGCGCCGAGGACGATGGCCAGCGAGATGGTGAGGAGTGCGGCGCCGCCCAGGCCCTGGCCGGCGCGGAAGAGGATCAGCCAGTCGATGCTGGGTGCGAAGCCACAGAGCAGCGAGAAGAGCGTGAAGGTCACGAGCCCGAAGAGGAACACGCGCTTCTGGCCGTAGCGGTCCCCGAAGCGCCCCATCGAGAGGAAGAACACGGCCAGCACCAGGCTGTACGCGTTGAGCACCCAGGAGGCGTGCGAGACCGTCGTATGCAGGTCGGTGATGATCGCCGGCATCGCGATGTTGACGATGGTCACGTCGAGCAGCCCCATGAACATGCCGATCGAGACGGCGACGAGGATCCACCACTTGCGCGGGTGGCCCTGGTCGAGGTCGCCGGCTGCGGCCGGCGGCGAGCCGGCGATGGCGGGGGTGGCGGGGTCGGTCACGACGAGGTCCTTTCCGTGGCGGGGGGAGCGTCGATGGCTGGTGGGGCGTCCGCCTCGCCGTCGCGGGCGAGGCGGACGAAGGTCTCTTCGAAGGTCGCTGGCACGACGCTGACGCGGGCGGGGACGCGGCGCGCCTCGAGTGCTTCGCGCACGCGCGCCGCGTCCGCGCCGGCCACCCGCAGCTCGCGCCCGACGAGGGCGGCCGGCAGGCCGGCGGCCTCGAGCGCCGCGTAGGCGTCGTCCCAGCGCTCGGCCTCGACGGCGATCGTGGTGCCCTCGCCGACGATCTCCGCCAGCGTCCCTTGGGCGACGATGCGGCCGGCGGCCATGAGCACCAGCCGGTCGCACTCGCCCGCCTCGTCGAGGCGGTGCGTCGTGACGAGGATCGCCGGCGCCGCCGGCGGCCGCGCGATGGATCGTCCCCCAGAGCGCGGCGCGCGCGCCCAGGCCGACGCCCGAGGTGGGCTCGTCGAGGACGAGCAACTCGGGCTCGTGCGCGAGGGCGGCGGCGAAGGCGAGGCGCCGCCGCAGGCCGAGCGGCAGGTCGCGGACGAGCATGCCGGACGCGTCCGCGAGCGCGGGCTCGAGCGCCGGCGGGCTGCCGCCGAACGCGCCGGCCGAGAACGCCAGGTTCTCGGCGACGGTGAGGTCCTGCCAGAGGCCGAGCCCCTGGGGGACGTAGCCGAGGCGACGGCGCGTCTCGCGGGAGGGAGGGCGGCCGAAGAGCAGCGCCCGCCCGGACGTGGGCCGCAGCAGGCCGAGGAGCAGCCGGATGAGGGTGGTCTTGCCGGCGCCGTTGGCGCCGAGGAGCCCGACCACCTCGCCGGCCCGCAGCTCGAGGTCGACGCCGGCGACGGCCGTGAACGAGCCGAAGCGGCGCACCAGACGGTCGGCGACGGCGAGCGGCCGGGAGCCGGGCTCGCCGCCGCGCTTGGCCCCGCCGCGCGGCGCGCCGCTGCGGCGGCGGTGCGCGTGCCCTCGCCGCGGCGTACAGGACGGCCGCGTCCGCGAGCGCGCTCGCGTGGCCATCCTCGAGCAGGACGACGCCGGCGGCGCGCTGGGCCTCGTCGAGGTAGGTGGTGGACACGAGAACCGCGGCCCCGGCCGCGGCCGCCCCGGCGATGAGCCGCCACAGGTCGGCGCGGCTCACGGGGTCGACGCCGGTCGTCGGCTCGTCGAGCACGAGCAGGTCGGGCTCGTGGAGCATGGCGAGCGCGAAGGCGAGCTTCTGGCGCATGCCGCCGGAGAGCCTCCCGGCGAGGCGGGAGCCCGTGCCGGTGAGCCCGATGCGGGCGAGCAGGTCCGCCGCGCGCTCCTCGCGATCGCGCGCGCTGAGACCGTAGGCGTCGGCGACGAAGGCGATGTTCTCGTCGACGCTGAGGTCGCCGTAGACGCCGGCGGCGCCGGCGACGTAGCCGATCCGGCGGCGGTCCGGCCGGCGCACGCTGCCGGACGAGGGACGCGCCACACCGGCGAGCGCGCGCAGCAGCGTCGTCTTGCCGGCGCCGTCGCCGCCGATCACGGCGGTCACGGCGCCAGCCGGCACCTCGAGCGTCACGCCGTCGAGCGCCGTGCGCGCCCCGTAGCGAACGGTCAGGTCGCGCACGCCCCACGTGCGCGCCGCGGCCGCGACGCCGCTCACGGGGTCGCCGCCGTGACGGCGACGAGGCTCACAACGCCGCTCACGGGGCCGCTCCGGTGCCCGCGGCGTCCCGCGCCGGCTCCGGCGCCTCCGGCGCCCCGGCCGGCGCCAGGTCGCGGCGGAAGCGCAGGGTGGAGGCGGTGAAGACGACGGCGGCCATCACCGCCAGCACCACGAGCGGGAACCACAGGGCGCCGATCGGCGCGCCACGGACCATCACTCCGCGTGCGACCTTGATGAACCACGTGAGCGGGAGGATGTACCCGATCCAGCGCACGCCCCACGGCATGGAGTACAGGGGGAAGAACAGGCCGCTGAGCAGGAACTGCGGCAGCATGGTCATCATCGCCAGCTGGATCGCCTGGCCCTGCGTCTGCGAGACGCTCGAGATGAGCACGCCGGTCCCCAGGGTGACGAAGAGGAAGAGGATGGCGCCCAGGGCGAAGGTCGCCACGGAGCCCCGGAAGGGAACATCGAACAGGAGCATGCCGACGATCACCACGATCACCATGTCGGCGGCGGCGATGAGGAGGTACGGCGCGATCTTGCCGAGGAAGACGTCGCGCGGCCGGAACGGCATCACGGCCAGCTGCTCCATCGTGCCGCTCTGGCGCTCGCGCACGACGCCGAGGGCGGTCGCAACGGTGCCGACGAAGACGAGGATGATGCCGCACAGACCCGGGATCATGATGACGGCGGTGCGCAGGTCGGGATTGTAGAGCACGTGGACCTGCACGTCGGGGAGGGCGGCGCCGGCGAGCGGACTCTGCCCGCCTGACCCGGCGCCGCCGGATCCGGCGCCGGCCTTGAGCTCCGCCAGGCTGCGCAGCGCGGCCTGGGCGGCGAAGAGCTCGGTGCCGTCGATGAGCACCCGGACCGGCTCGCCCGCGCCGCCGGGGGTGACGAGGGCCACGACCGCTTCGCCGCGGCGCAGCAGCTCCTCGGCGCTCGTGCGATCGCCCGCCGCGTCCGTGGAGACGACGTCGAACGTCGCCGGGAGCACCGCCGCCGCGGTCCCGGCGCGCGCACCCACGACCACGGTCGGCACGTCCTTGATGTCGAAGCTCGCGGCGTAGCCGAAGACCACGAGGAAGAGGAAGGGCAGCAGGAAGAGCATCGCCAGGGTGCGGCGGTCGCGGCGCAGCTCCCGGAACTCTTTGACGGCGATGGCGCGCAGGCTGGCCTCCCGGTTCGTGGCGACCGCCCTCAGGCCGCGGCGGCGGCCGTGTTCAACACTTGTTGATTTCACCACCTGTTGAACGGCGCTGTCAACGTTCGGTCGGGCGGTCCTCCGGATGACAGTGTTGTGCCGATTCCGCCAGTAACTGCTACGGACGTTGCCGAAGAGGACAGTGACCAGTCCTCTTAACGTAGGAAAGCGACGCGTCGGCGCGGCCGTGCGGAATCCTGCGCTTGAGCGGCGGTGCGCCCGAGTGTTAGGTTTCGAGCCCTGCCCCTGCGCCCGGGCCTGACCCCGGTCGCGCAGGGTCCCGGATCGCGTGGCCTGCGGGCCGCCTGCCTCCCGAGGAGGCGCACTGAGAGACTGGCATCCGATACGTCGTGCGGCGGTCGCCGCCCTGATCGCGCTGTGCGCGGTCGCGGGCGCGGCGGCCGTGTCTGCCGCGCCCGCGGACGCGCTCTCGGGCCAACTGCAGCAGACCCGCGACAAGGCGCGCGTCCTCGCCGCCGACGTCGCCGCGCTCGATGCGCGGATCGGCGCCGCCGTCACGCGGTACGCGCGCGCCACGCAGGCGCTCGAGGCCGTGCGTCTCGAGCTCAAGCAGAACCGCCGGCTGCAGGGCTTGGCGTTCCGGCAGCTCGGCATCGCGCGCGCCACGCTCGAGTCGCGTGCGGTGGCCATGTACAAGCACGACGACGTCAGCCCGCTCGACGTCGTCTTCGACTCGGCCGACCTCGGCGACCTCGTCACCCAGCTGACCATGGTGCGCAAGATCGCGCGCAGCGACCGCGACGTCGTGCGCGCCATCGAGACCACCGAGCGGGAGCTCGCCGACCGCGCGAAGACGCTGGCCGCCGACGAGCGCACGGCGGAGAGGCTCGTCGTCACCGGCAGGAGTGAGCTCGCCACCATCCGCAGCCGGCTGAACGAGCGTCGCGCCATGCTGGCCGGCGTGCGCTCCGACATCCGCCGCCTGGCGGCGGACGTGGCCAAGGTGGCTGCCTCGCCGGCGCCGACCGTCGAGCCCCCGGCACAGGGCGACGGCTCCGGGCCCTGGTGGCCGCTCATCCAGAGCGCGGCTTCGAGCAACGGCGTGAGCGCGCGCGGGATGTACCGCCTGATGATGGTCGAGTCGGGCGGCTCCGCCACCGTCGTCGGCCCCGGCGGGTACTGCGGCCTCTTCCAGTACTCACCGGCCACCTGGAAGGGCGGCTGGAACCCGTGGCGTTCGTCCGCCATCACCGATGGCGGAGCGCAGATCAAGGCGACTGCGCTCGCCCTCCGGCAGGGCTACGGCCACGCCTGGTGGGATCCCTCCTACACCTGGGCCTTCCAGGGCGACTAGGCACGCGGCGCGCTGCGCGACCGGGCTTGACGCGGCATCAGAACCCGTTAGACTTCGTTCGGTTATGCTCGAAAGTGCTCGGATGAGCGTGCGATGAGCACTGGACCGGGACCTCTCCGTCGAAGCACGGGGAACGGTCGGGCGCCGTGGGATGCGAACAGTGGGAGCCTCCGGCGCGGGAAGCCAACAGCGGGCAGTGAAGCGCCCGGCCGCCATGTCCCTTCGAACAGCCCGGACGCGCACCGGGCGGCGTCAGAGTGGCCCCGACTCGGGCATCTCGCCCGACCTGCGTACGCCGCGCTCCGCGGCTCCGCCTCGCGGGTCGGCTGGGCTACGGACCCTGCGGCGCGCGATACGCTTGACACCGGGTGGTGGTACGCGCCTATGATGTGTTCAACTTTGTTCGGTCTTGCCGGGCCGTAAGGCGCTACCTACGGGGGGAACAGCCTTGTCGCCAGAAGTCCCGGAAGTCCACGAGATGATCCCCGCGGAGCGTCGCGCCCGCATCGTCGACCTGGTCAAGGAACGGCGAGCGGTACGGGTGTCGTCGCTCAGCGAAGACCTGGGCGTCTCGGGGATGACCATTCGCAGAGACCTCGAGCGGCTGGAGGTCGAGGGTGTCCTCGTGCGCACGCACGGCGGCGCCGTCCTCAAGCGGCACATCTCCGAGGAGACCCTCTACGTCGAGCGCGAGAGCGCGAGCGCCGAGGAGAAGCGCCGCATCGCCCAGCACGCCGCCGCCCTCATCGAGCCGGGCGAGACCGTCTTCCTCAGCTCGGGGACCACGGCGGCGCAGGTGGTCCGCCACATCGACCCCCTGCTCGAGGCGCGCATCGTCACGCACAACGTCGGGGCCGTCCAGGAGGCCCGCGGCCTGCGCGTCGAGATCGTCCTCGTCGGCGGCATCTACCGGCCGCGCTCCAACGCCGTCAGCGGGCCGCTCGCGATCGAGCACATCGCCCGCTTTCACGCCGGCAAGATGCTGATCGGCGTCGACGGCTTCGACCTCGAAGAAGGACTGACCACACCGACCATGGGTATGGCCGGCGTGGAGCGCGCCATGCTCGCGCAGACGCGCGGAGAGGTCGTCGCCCTGGCCGACGCCTCCAAGATCGGCGTGGTCGCCGACGTCGTCATCTGCGGCCTGGACCAGATCGACACCGTCATGGTCGACGACGGCGCCGACGAGAGCGTGCGCGAGGAGATCGTGCGACTGGGGCTGCGATGCATCGTCGTCTGAGCGAGTCGGGACTCACGGCAGGCAACAGCGGACGAAACGAGGTCGAGTGGACGTAGCAAAGGCGAACGAGCTCTACGAGATGACCGTGCGGCTGGCCGCGGACGCGACCTCTCTGCGCGACGCCCTGCAGGTCGAGTTCCTCAGCGGCCAGCTGGCCGAGGTGGTCGCGAGCGACTACGACCTCGGCGAGGTGCTCCGCGTCGAGCAGATCTTCGGCGGCTTCGAGAACCTGAGTTTCGCCGTCATCACCCACGACGGCGAAGGCGAGCATCGGCACTTCGTGCGCAAGTACAAGTACGGCACGGTCGAACGCGAGATCCGTTACGAGCACGCGCTCGTCCGCCACATCAGGGACAACGGCTTCGTGCTTCCCGCGCGCGTGTTCGAGAACAAGCACGGCGACACGCTCGTGGCTCGCGAGGAACTCCTCGGCGCCGAGCGCGTCGAGCGTTTCTTCGCCGTGTACGAGATGCTCAGCGGCGAGGACAAGTACACCTGGACCGAGAACCGCTGCACCGACTCCGAGTACGAGGACGGCGCCCGCGTGCTGGCGCGTTTCCACCAGGCCGCCTACGACTTCGAGCCCGGCGACCTGGACCGCGAGCAGCCGCCCATCATGGACTACCTCGCGACGATGCCCGGCACGTTCAACGGCTACGCCGCCGGGACGAAGGGCACCAAGTACGACCACTACTTCCTCGCCAGGCTGCCGGAGATCCTCGCGGCGATCGACCGGGGCCTCACGCTCGCTCCCGAGCTCGAGGGGCTGCCGCGCTGCCCGGTCTTCTGCGACTACCATCCCGGCAATCTCAAATGGCGCGACGAGCACGGCGTCGGTCTGTTCGACTTCGACTGGACCAAGCTCGACTACCGCCTCTTCGACATCGCCATCGGCATCGTCTACTTCTGCTCTTCGTGGGAGGACAAGGACGACGGCCAACTCCGCATGGACAAGGCCGAGATCTTCCTGAAGGCCTACCAGGACGAGGCGTCGCGCACCGCGGCGCCCGGTCCGGTCACCGAACGTGAGCTCGCGGCGCTGCCCCGCATGCTGGCGATCGCCGCGCTGTACGTGGTCAGCTGGGACATCGTCGCCTACTACATCGACCGCGACCCGAACGACGACGAATACCTCTTCTTCCTTGAACACAACGTGGCGTTCGTCGACTTCATCGAGGCTCACCTCGACGAGCTGGCCGCCATGGCCGAGCGCGCCAAGGCGCCCGCCCGCGGGGTCGCAGAGGGAGAGGGGGAATGACCATGAGGTACGTCGAGCTGCTTACCGAGGCCGAGGTCAGACGCACGCACGAGGCCTCACTCGAGGTCCTCGAGACGGTGGGCATCCTCGCCCACTTCTCGCCCGCCCGCGAGGTCTTCAAGAAGCACGGGTGCACGGTGGACGACGAGACGGGCCTGGTGCGCTTTCCCGCCGAGGTCGTGGAGAAGTACCGCAGGATGGCGCCGCCGAGCTTCACCTTCCGCGGGCGCGACCCTGAGTACGACCGCACGATCCCGGACGACGGCCCGATCGTCGTCACCGGCTCGTCGGCGCCCAACGTGGTCGACCCGGTCACCGGCGTCGAGCGCCGGGCGACCTCCACCGACATCGCCAACATCGCGCACCTGATCAATGAGCTGCCCGGGTTCGACGTGTTCAGCATCTCCACGCTGGCCGATGACGCGCCCGAGGGGCAGTTCAGCCTGAGCCGGTTCTATCCGGCCCTCAAGAACTGCCTCAAGCCCGTGCGCAGCAACACGCCGAACATGAACGACCTGCACCAGGTCGTGGAGCTCGGCGAGCTCATCGCCGGCGGCAAGGAGGCCTACGCCGAGCGGCCGATCATCAACCACCACTACTGCCCGATGGTCAGCCCGCTCACCATGGACGTCGACTCCACCGAGGCGGTCATGTGGCTCACCGAGCGCGGGCTGCCGGTGTACACGACGGTCGTCCCCAACGCCGGCCTCACCTCGCCGATGACGCTCATGGGGACGCTGGTCGTCGGCAACGCCGAGTTCCTCGCCATCACCGTGTTCCAGCAGATGGTCAAGGAGGGCACGCCGGTCATCTACGCCAGCCTGCCGACCGTCGCCGACATGCGCACCGGCGCCTACGCGCCGGGCGCGATCGAGACCGGCATCCTCCTGGCGGCCCAGGCGCAGCTGGCGCGCTTCTACGGCGTGCCGTCCGGTGGCTACATCGGCCTCACCAACGCGCACTCCAACGACGCCCAGTCGGGCTACGAGACCGGCATGAACACCGTGCTCGGGGTCTCGGCCGGGGCCACGCTCCTCAACATGGGCGGCCTCTTCAGCTCGCTCATGGCCTTCGATTTTGCCAAGGCCGTCGTCGACAACGAGATCGCCCTGATGGACAAGCGCGCCTACCGGGGCCTCGAGTTCAGCGAGGAGAACCTCGCGCTCGACGAGATCGCCGCGGTCGGCCCCGGCGGCAGCTACATGAGCCGCAAGCACACCAAGGCGCGCATGAAGACCACCGCCGTCCTTCCCAAGCTGGCGAACCGCGACATGCGCCAGCAGTGGGAGGACGCCGGCCGGCCGGTCATCCACGACCGCGCGCTCGCCGAGGCGCGGCGCATCCTGGCGCAGCCGAACGAGGCCGTGTGGGACGCCGCGCTCGACGCGAAGATCCGGGAGCACTTCGCCGGCCTCGTCGCCGGCGACGCGACACCGCTGGAGGGCTGAGACGACGAGCTGATCAGGAGTACCACGAGTGAGCGGTCGCCGGAGGGCGGCCGGGCAACGTTCAACCGGACCAGAAGAGGTGCATTCCATGGCGGACGCAGACCACTTCGACAAGCTGAAGCAGTCGATCATCGACCAGGACGAGGACCAGGTCCTCGCGGCAGTCAACGCGGCCCTCGCCGACGGCGTCGAGGCGAAGGCGGTCATCGACCAGGGCCTGCTCCCGGGCCTCAACGTGATCGGCGAGCAGTTCGAGTGCGAAGACATCTTCCTGCCCGAGCTCATGCAGGCGGCCCTCGCCTTCCAGTCGGCGATGGTGGTGCTCGAGCCGAAGATCAAGGAGCAGGGCGCCGAGGGTGAGAAGAAGGGCAAGATCGTCCTCGGCACCGTGAAGGGCGACCTCCACTCGATCGGCAAGAACATCCTCAAGCTCCTCTACGAGACCTCCGGCTACGAGGTCTGGGACCTCGGCATCGACGTCGACCTGTTCCAGTTCGTCGACAAGGCCAAGGAAGTCGACGCCGATATCATCG
Organism: uncultured Thermoleophilia bacterium; assembly: GCA_963717965.1. Lineage (GTDB taxonomy): Bacteria > Actinomycetota > Thermoleophilia > UBA2241 > UBA2241 > CAIXSE01. Next base: position 53,637 of record CAVQXS010000011.1, read on the forward strand.
CCATGTCGGCGCTCCTCACGACCACGCTGGTCGGCCAGAGGGACGTCATCGAGGCGCTCAGGGACCAGGGCGCGCGCGAGAAGTTCAAGGTCATCATCGGCGGCGGCGCGACCACCAAGGAGTGGGCCGACACCATCGGCGCCGACGGCTGGGCCGCGACGGCCTACGAGGCCGTGACCCTGTCCGCGAAGCTGGTCTCCTGACCACGCCGACCACGACGACGACGAGGAGCACGACATGATCGACCTTATCGAGGTGTTCGATCGCGCCGAGACCGGCCCGCTCACCTCCGAGACCGACTACTACATGAAGCGCTACGTCCCCAAGCTCGCCGAGGTCATCGCGCGGCACAAGGTGAAGTGGGACAAAGAGACCATCATCAACACGGACGACGTCCTCACCGACGCGGTGTTCGAGGCGGCAGTCGATCTGATAGCGGAGGCCGGCGCCTACTGCCCCGAGACCAACCGCGTGATGCAGTTCACGCGTGACGAGATCGTCACCGCCTGCCGGCAGTGCCCGACGGAGTCGACCTTCGGCGAGGGGCGCGAGCGCAAGGTCATGCGCGGCCGTCGCCCCGACACGACCGACGACCGCCCGTGGGTGCACGTCGGCGGCGGCATCTACACGACCGACGAGAGGATCTACGTCGATACCGTCGAGAAGATGGCGTCCTACAACATCGTCGACTCGGTGAGCGTCCCCTCGATCCTGCACCTGCGCGGCAGGGACTCCCGCGTGCGCTCGCCCCAGGAGATCCTCTCGGCCTGCAAGACCGTGCGCCTCGCGCGTGAGGGCATCCGCCGCTCCGGCCGCGCCGGCATGCCGATCATCAACGGCATCTCCGCGGCCTCCCAGCCGGCCTCGATGTTCGCCGCGAGCTACCCCGACTTCGGGCTGCGCCCGAGCGACGGCTTCCTGATCGACTTCCTCTCCGAGATGGTCGTCGGGTACGAGGCGCTGCAGAAGGTCGCCTTCTACAACAGCATCAGCGCCAACATCGGCTCCACCTCGACGCCGCTCTTCGGCGGCTACGCGGGCGGCGCTGAGGGCGTGGCCGTGACGGCGACCGCGTACATGATCATGGGCAACCTGGTCTTCCGCGGCAGCTACCACTACAACGCCCCGCTGCACAGCAAGCTGCACCTCTCGTCCACCAAGCCGCTGATCTGGGCGATCGCCATGTCCAACGCGGCCATCGGCCGCAACATGGGCTACCCGATGGTCAACCTGCCGTACCTCGGCGGCGGCTCGGGCACGAAGCAGTACCATTACGAAATGGCCTGCTATATGCTCGCGGTCGTGACGTCTGGTGGAAACGTCTTCTCCGGTCATCCTGCCATGGCGGTCCAGTCGGACTCGCTGGTCCCGGACGACCACAAGTTCCACGCCGAGATCGGCCTGGCCGCCTCGAAGCTCACGCGCGCGCAGGCGGAGCCGCTCGCGCAGAAGCTCTTCCCGCTGTTCGGCGACAAGCTCAAGGACCCGGACAAGGGCTTCACGTTCCAGGAGGTCTACGACATGCAGACCAAGCGGGTCGCGAACGCCGACTACCAGAAGGCCATGGACGAGGTCCGCGCGGAGCTCGCCGACATGGGTCTCGAGGTCCCCGTTTCGTGAGCTTGCGTCTCTCACGTCGTTTCGCCGGCGCCCTGCCCGCCCGTCCACGGGCGGCGGGGACGCGGGCACACGCCCGGCGCGCGACTGGCGCCCCTGCAGTAACGCAGACAACCGCGCGGCCGCAGCGCCGCCCGTAAGGAAAGGCAGGGTACATGGCAACAGAGGCTCACCACCTTTCGCCTGACGAGCTCATCGCGCGCATCGACGACTGGAAGGGCAAGGACATCCGCTGGGAGGAGCTCGGCGGCGGCATCACCAACCACAACTACATCGTCTGGGTGAACGGTGGCTGGGGCAATCCGGGCGGCGGCAAGTACGTGCTGCGCGTCCCCGGCGCGGGTACCGACATGTTCATCGACCGCAACATCGAGCGCGAGTGCATGCTCGAGGTGGCCAGGATCGGCACGTCTCCCCGGGTCGCCCACATCATCGAGCCCGAGAATGCCATGGTGATCGACTTCATCGACGGCGAGGTCATGCACCCCGACACGATGGCCGGGCACCCGGAGCGCATCAGGCAGGCCATCGAGGCGGTCCGCGTGTACCACGACAAGGCCGTCTTCAGTAACAAGATCCACATCTTCGACATGCTGCGCCGCTACACCAAGGTGGCGCAGGACATCAACGCTCCCATGCCTGAGCGGCTCGCGGCGCTCCTCGAGAGGATGCCCGAGATCGAGGAGGCCGTCGAACGGAATCCCGTACCCGACGTCGCCTGCCAGAACGACCTCCTCTCGGAGAACTTCATCATCGACGCCGACGGCAAGATGTGGATCATCGACTGGGAGTACGGCGGCATGACCGACCCGTACTTCGACCTCGGCGACCACGTGATGGAGCATCCGTACTCGCGCGAGGAGGAGCGGCTCATCATCGAGACCTACCTGGGCGAGATGGATGAGCGGCTGTTCGGCCGGATGATGCTCTACAAGATCGTCTCCGCCGTGTGGTGGGACGTCTGGGCGATGATCCAGCACACGGTGTCGAAGATCGACTTCGACTACATGGAATGGGCGATGGAGCGCGTCGGACGTGCCGAGCGCGGCATCGCCGACCCCGACTACCAGAAGTGGCTGGCGGCACAGTGACCAGCGCATCCGCGTACGCGGCGAAAGGGGGAACGGCGTGACGGTAAGGATCTTCTTCGCCACCGACGTCCATGGTTCGGAAGTCTGCTGGCGCAAGTTCATCAACTCGGCCCAGCACTACGAGGCCGACGTCCTCATCCTCGGCGGGGACATGACCGGCAAGGCCATCGTGCCGATCGTGCAGACCGGACCTGAGCAGTGGCGCTATCACATGCTCGACATCACGCATGACCTCAACGGCGCGAACGATCTCGCCAAGGCCGAGCGTCTCATCAAGGACCACGGCTACTACCCCGTCGCCCTCACGCCCGAGGAGCGCGACGAGTACACGACCAACCAGGACGCGCTCGAGGAGCTGTTCCACGCCCAGATGCGCAAGACGGTCGAGCAATGGGTCGAGTGGGCCGACAACAAGCTCGAGACCATGAAGATCCAGTGCATCGTCTGCCCCGGCAACGACGACCGCTGGGACATCGACGAGATCCTCGCGACGTCGAAGCACCTGCAGGTCGGCGAGGGCAACGTCCTCGACCTGCCCGGAGGGCTACCAGCTCGCCTCGAGCGGCTGGACCAACCTGACCCCCTGGGACACCCCGCGCGAAGAGGACGAGCCCAAGCTCAAGGAGCGCATCATGGGCATCGTCAAGCAGGCGACCGTGCCGCCCGAGCGCCTCGTGCTTGGACTGCATGCGCCGCCGTTCGACACGCAGCTCGACGTGGCCCCGAAGATCGACTGGGAGACGCTCACCGTCAAGGGTCAGGATGAGGCGCACGTCGGTTCCACCGCCGTCAAGGAGGTGATCGAAGAGGTCCAGCCCATCCTGTCGCTGCACGGGCACATCCACGAGAGTCGTGCTGCGGTCCGCATCGGCCGCACGCTCGCCATCAACCCCGGCAGCTCGTACACGGAAGGCATGGTCGCGGGCTGCGTCGTCGACCTCGATGGCAAGAAGAAGATCAAGCGGTACAGGCTGACGTCCGGGTGAGGGCACCGGGACGTTTGGCGGAGGGCTCCGGAGGCGCGTCGTGCGTCGCCGGGGCGGTAACGACAAAAGGGGGTCTTAGCTGATGGCGACTGACGCTAGCAAGTCGGGCGAACAGACGCTGTTCGTCCGCAAGGCAAGCGGCCTGGTCAAGGGCTGGTCCACGGGAGACGGGTTCCGCTACTCGTTCTTCTCGGTGAACCTGTTCCTCGCCTTCTGGTCGATGGCGTACGCATGCTTCATCACCGATGGTAGCCTCTTCTGGTCCATCGTCATCACAGCCGCCTTCATGGTGGTGGAGATCGTCGTGTACGCCGGCCTCATCTCGGCGATGCCGCGCGCGGGCGGCGACTACGTGTGGCTCACGCGTATCTTCCACTCCTCGATCGGCTTCATCATCGCGGCCGTGGGCTGGTGGTTCATCCTCTGGCTCTGGACGCCGCTCTACGCCGACATGGGCGTGCAGACCACGATCAAGCCAATCTTCCGCATCCTCGGCCTCAACGGCGCTGCCGACTTCCTGAGCAAGCCGGTCGGCATCTTCGTCGCAGTCCTGGTCGTGATCGCCATCGCCTCGATCCTCGTCGCGATCGGCATGAAGACCTACGCCAAGATGCAGAAGTACTTCATGTACGTCGGGCTTGCGGCCTTCTTGGTACTGGGCATCCTGCTCTTGATCAGCTCTTCGCAGAACTTCAAGGAGAAGTTCAACAGCGCGGCAGTCAAGTACTACGGCGACACCGCGCAGGGCGGCAGCCTCAAGGAGAGCAAGCTCGACCTGACCAAGTACAAGACCGACGCCAACGGCCTCTTCGCCGTCGACGCCGACGGCAATTACATCGCGGACGGCACGCATGCTACCGCGTGGGAGTCCATCGAGGCTACTGGCTCCGGCACCGGAATGCCGTCGTCGGCGTTCACGGGCACCCTCAAGGGCACCTTGTGGCTCATCCCGCTCATGCTCTTCTGGATGGCCTGGCCGAACTGGGGCGCGACTCTGTACGGCGAGGTCCGCGGCGCCAAGGACTTCCGCAAGAACATCTACCAGATGGCGGGCGGCCTCTTCCTGCCGACGGCCATCGTCCTTATCTTCCTGTTCCTGATGAACTGGAAGGTGGGCTACCAATCGTGGTTGGGCACCTACGCGGCCTACTGGTGGGGCATCTCGCCCCTGGGCGGCGACTCCATCTCGCCGACAGCCATGGTTTCGTTCCTGCTACCCAACTCCGCGCTCCAGATCATCCTCATCGCGGCGTGCAGCCTGATCCTCTTCGGTTGGTTCGGCACCTTGTTCCTGTCGTCCACCCGTATGATCTTCGCCGCGGCGTTCGACCGCATCCTGCCCGAGTGGGCTGCCAGGGTCAGCTCGGGCGGCGTGCCGTACAACGCGCTGATCCTCCTGATGACGATCCCGTCGATCATCGTCGGGTCACTGTACGCCGGCTGGCCGATCAGCTGGACCAATGCCACCTCCGGCACGACCTGGATCAAGGACATCAGTTACGACGCCACGCTGGGCATCGTCATCATGTTCTTCTTCTGCGGTCTCGCCTTCATGGTGATGAAGTGGCGCGCTCGCGGCGTGTGGGAGAACAGCTCCCTGCCGAAGACCGGTCTCGCAGGGATCCCCTGGATGTCGATCCTGGCGGCGATCTATGCGGTCTTCATGGGCTGGAACATCTACATGTTCATCTGGGATCCGCTCGGAGCCTATGCAGTCGGCTACAAGAACAAGGCGTCCTTCATCTTCATGCTCTCCCTGTACGGCACGGCCGCCGTCGTGTGGCTCATCTCGTACTTCGTGCGCAAGAGGCAGGGCATGGAGCTCGAGGCCGTCGCCAAGGAGATTCCGGTCGAGTAGGACTGACGGATTCGCCGAAGCGGCGAAGTGATACCGGCGCCGGCGGTGGTCGAAGGGCCGCCGCCGGCGCCCTCACGAAACGCACACGCAAAGCAGACAAGATAGGCAAGACCCCCGGGACGGCCTGGGACTTCTGATCAGCGACACAGCGGAGGCCGTATAGATGAAGATATTGACGAGAATGGGTGACAACTCGAACGTCGAGTTCACCAGGGACGAGCTCCGGCAGGAGTTCATCGACGGGTCGGAGTTCGCGGCCAAGAAGGCGAAGGTCCCGCCTCTGACCGAGAACGAGATCGACTGGCTGGTCGACATGTTCGCCGCCCCGACGCGCATCTGGGGCGTGCAGCGCGGCAACGAGGTCGTCATGACCAAGGACGGGTGCGTCAACGCGCTGAACTCGTCGCAGATGTCCAGCGGAGTCGTGGCTCCGGTCAACCGCGAGGTCGGCGTGCGGCTCTACGAGTCGATGCTCGGCTTCGACTCCATGGAGATCTCGCACAACGACTACTCGGTCAAGCCGCAGCGCTTCCTCAAGAAGCTCGAGATGCTCCACGTCGAGATCCTGCAGGAGACCACGATCCTCCCGCTGCTCTACGGGTTCATGCCGAACCTCGGCCTGTACTTCAAGACCGACGGTCCCTTCGACAACCCCTACGACCTCATGCAGCAGGGCAAGATCAAGGAGTCGCAGGAGACGCAGGAGGCGGCCGGCGCCAAGTGTCTCGAAGACTGCATCGAGATGAGCGACTGCATGGTCGAGATGGGCGCCGACGGCATCGACTACGACACCGTGGCGTCCACCGGCGACGGTGAGTTCGCTGCGGTACTCAAGAGCACCGAGCACGTCGCCAAGGAGACCGGCATGCCGGTCGAGATCGGCATGTCGACCGAGATGGTGACCGGCATCCACGGCACCATCGAGTACAACGGCAAGCGGCTGGCCGGCATGTGGCCGCATCAGCAGCTGCAGGTGTGCGAGGAGGCCGGCGTCGCGATCTTCGGCCCGGTCAGCACGACCAACACCAAGAAGTCCACGCCGTGGAACCTCGGCAAGGCGCTCGTGTTCGTCAAGTCGTGCACCGACATCGCCAAGGTGCCGATCCACCCGAACGTGGGCATGGGCGTCGGCGGTGTGCCGATGTTCGAGACCCCGGCCGTCGACGTCGTGACCCGCTGCAGTGCGGCCATGATCGAGATCGGCAAGGCCGACGGCTTGTAGGTGGGTACCGGTGACCCCGCCGGCATGCACATGGCGCATCTGTTGGCCTCGTCCATGGGCGGCATCAGGGCAGCGGGAGATCTCGTTGCTCGCATGCAGCTCAGCAAGAAGATGAGGATCGACGAAGCCAAGAAGTACGTCGCCGACAAGCTCCACGTGACCCCGCTGGAACTCAGTGATCCCTACACCATGCGGCTTCTCAGGGAGGAGCTCGACATCGGGACGATCACGGGTGTCCCCGGCGTGGCCAAGGGCATCGCCGCCAAGGCGCGTATCGCCCAGCTGCTCGACATCGAGATCAACTGCGTCGAGCAGTTCAAGAACAAGACCGGACTGCACTACTGAGTCTGTGAGGGGCCGGCCGGCCGCGTCACGCGGCCGGCCGGCCCTCCGCTCGTCTCCCGCACGTGAGGACGGCCGTGGACCAGGACCGCCGAGAGCTCGTCATGTTCGACTTCGACGGCGTGATCGTCGACTCGCTCGACGTCTTCAGCTCCGCCTTCGTCGCCGCCTGCGCGGCCGTGGGCGTCGCCGGCTTCACGACGCAGGACGACCTGCTCGCGGTCATGGAGGACAACTTCTTCGCCGGCATGCGTGCCCGCGGCGTCGACGACGAGCGCTGCGCCGAGGTGCTGCGACGGGTGGGCGAGGCGCTGGTCCGCGGGCGCCGCTGGCTCAAGCCGTTCCCGCTCGTCCCGCAGGTGCTCGAAGAGCTCGGGGAGTCGCGCACCGTCGTCATCGTGACCTCCAGCCCCACCGCCGTGGTGGACGGCTGGCTGCGCACGCACGAGGTCGCCGGCGTCGCCGAGGTCGCGGGGGCCGAGGCCGCGCTCAGCAAGGTCGAGAAGATCCGCGCGCTCACGGCGCGCTTCCCGGGGCAGGCCGTCTGCTGGTACGTCGGCGACACCTCCGGCGACATCCGCGAGGCGCGCGAGGCCGGCGTGACGCCGCTCGGCGTGTCCTGGGGCTGGCACGAGCCGGAGATGCTCCTCGAGGCCGGCGCCGAGCGCATCGCCGCCTCGCCGGCCGAGCTGCTCACGATCGTCGCGCCGGAGCTCGCGCACGACTTCTTCGGCGCCGGCTGAAGCGTCCGTCAGTCGCGGAGCGCCGCGACGGCGGCCACGAGCGCGGCGGCGGCGTCATCCCTGAAGCCGCCGGCGTCGTGAAAGGCGACCACGCCGGCGGCGTCGAGCAGCACGACCTGCGCGCGCATGCCGCCGCCGTCGCCGACGAACGCTCTCGCCCGCGCGCCGTCCTCGTAGAGCGTGACGACGTGGTCCCACTGGCCCGGCGGCACGCCGCCGCGCATGCCGCCGTCGATCCAGCCCTGCAGCGGTCGCCACACGCGCGAGGAGATGATGGGCAGCTCGAAGGCGGCCAGCGCGGGCAGTTCCCGCCCCGCGAAGGCGGCCCAGCGGTCGACGTCGGCCTGGGCGCCCCGCCGGTAGGCGCAGAGGAGCAGCGCCGGCGCTCCGGCGAGGTCGCTCCGGGAGGCGGACCACGGCGCCGGAGAGCGCCCGCCCTGCGACCTCGGGGAACCGGCGTCCCACGATGCCCTGCGCGCCGGTCATCGCCCCGCGCCCGGCACGCCCGGGTCCGCCGGGCCGCCGTCCCGGTCATCCGCAGCCTCGTCCTCCTCGACCTCGGGCAGCGGCCGTCCGTCCGGCCCGAGCCCCATCTCGCGCCAGGCCCGGCGCTGCCGCGCCCGCAGCGGGGTGGTGAGCGCCCAGAGGACGAGGAGGAAGGCGGCCATGGCGGCCGCCCAGACGAGCGTCGTCTTCACGCCGTAGAGCCAGATGAGGAGGGCGACGAAGAGCGCCGTGCAGGCGACGGCGGCGATGCGCAGGTAGAGCACGGCCGGCGCCCTCCTCAGCGGCGGTGCGGCGGCCGGGACTGCGCGAGCTCGCCCGGCCGCGGCACGTCGTCCGCGCCGACGGCTCCGCCGGCCTCGCGGCCGTCTCCGCCCGCCTCGGCGCTCGCCCCGCCCTCGATGCCGCGCAGCCCGTAGCGCCCGTGCCCGAGCTCCTTGACGATGGGGGAGTAGGCGATGCGGTTGTTGAAGCTCGAGGCCTTCATGCCGGCGGCGAGACAGGCGTGCTCGAGCTCGTGCCGGTCGGCCTCCCCGCCGGACTGCTCGAGGAGGCGCAGCAACGTGAGCTCGGTCGTCTCCAGGACGTCCTCCGGCGCCTGCCGCTGCTCCGCGTACACCACCTCGCCGCGCACGCGCACGCCCGGCAGACGCTCGCAGAGCTCCGCGAGGATGTACTCGGGCATCACGAACTCGCGCATGCGCTCGTCGCGGCGGATGCCGGCGTGCAGCTCCGCGAGGCGCACCGCGCCGGTCACGCTGAGCACCTTGGCGACGCGCGAGACGACGGCGTTCTTGGCGACGGACGGCAGGTAGAACCAGCCCGTCCGTCGCTCCAGCCACACGAAGCCGGCGGACTCGCAGACGACCGCCGTGACGAGGGCGTCGTCGACCCAGACGGCGAGCTCGGCGGCGACGCGCCCCGTGACCTCGCCGACGCGCGCCGCCCCGGCCCGCCGGACGACGGCGCGGGCGGTGTCGACGACCGCGGCGATCACGGCCTCGGTGTCGCTGCCCGGGTCCGGGGGGTCGGGCAGGACCACGCGCACGTCCTTGACCGTCCCGAGCGAGAACGTCGGCCGGCGGCCGAGCACGGCGGCGGCCGTCAGGAGGCCCACCGGGTCGAACGGCTGCGCGGCGATGCGCGCGTCGGCCAGGCGGCGGGCGAGGTCGTGCGCCGTTGTGGGGACGGCGTGAGCCGCGAGGACGAGCGCCCTGTCGAGGGCCGGGGCGGCGACGCCGGCCGGCCCCAGCCGCTGCGCGAGCCGCTCGCAGAGCTGGCGCACGCGCTCGCGCGTGATGCCGAGCTCGCGGCCGGCGGCCTCGAGAGTCGCTCCGCCGCGGCCGTCCCAGCCCCAGTGGCGCACGGCGAGCCGCGCCGTGCGGCCGGGCTCGGCACGCTCGGCGATCGCGGCCAGTTCGGCCTCGAGCTGAGGGTCGGACAGCTCCACGGGGGCCTCCACTCCACGCTGCTCGCTCGCCGACAGGATACAACAGGCGCCGGCGGCCGCACCCTGCGCATACGCGGCACCACTCCCGCGTGCACGTCGCCTGGACTATGATGTGGCGGACCGCCCGCCCGCGCGTGAGGGGGAGCTCCATGGCTGACAAGGCAAGGGAGAAGAAGAAAGCCGACGCTCCCGAGAAGACCGGGCCGCTGCCGGACATGAGGACGCCGCCCGCCGAGAAGGCAGGGCACCACAAGAGGCTCGAGCGTGAGACCGTACGAGGCGGAGCTCGAGAAACTGCAGGTCGAGCTCGTCAGGCTGCAGGAGTGGATCAAGCACGCCGGGCTGCGCGTCGCGGTGATCTTCGAGGGCCGCGACGCCGCCGGCAAGGGGGGCACGATCAAGCGGGTGACCGAGCACCTCAACCCGCGCGTCGTACGCATCGCCGCCCTGGCCACGCCGACCGAGCGCGAGCGCAGCGAGTGGTACTTCCAGCGCTACGTGCCGCACCTGCCGGCGGCCGGCGAGATGGTGCTGTTCGACCGCTCCTGGTACAACCGCCCCGGCGTCGAGCGCGTCATGGGGTTCTGCAGCGAGGACGAGGTCTGGGAGTTCTTCCGCACCTGCCCCGAGTTCGAGCGCATGATCATCCGCAGCGGGGTCATCCTCATCAAGTACTGGTTCAGCGTGAGCGACGAGGAGCAGGAGAAGCGGTTCCAGGCGCGGCTCAAGGACCCGCTCAAGGTCTGGAAGCTCAGCCCCATGGACCTCGAGAGCCGCATGCGCTGGGTGGAGTACTCGCAGGCCAAGGACGAGATGTTCGCCTACACCGACACCAAGGACTCGCCCTGGTGGGTGGTCAACGCCGACGACAAGCGCCGCGCGCGGCTGAACATGATCCGCCACCTGCTGGGGCAGATCCCGTACGAGGACGTCACCCACAAGAACCTGAAGCTCGCCGAGCGGCCGCCGGACAAGGGGTACGTGCGGCCGCCGATCGACAGCCAGACGTTCGTGCCCGAGGTCTACTGACGCCGGAACAGCCCGCCGCCGTCAGCGCACGGTGACGACGGTGCGCGCGGGGCTCGCCTCGCGGTTGCCGCCCAGGTCCGTCGCGCGGTAGGTCACCGTGAAGATGCCGCGCGACGCCGGCTTCCACGCGATGCTCCGTGACCGCCCGGTCGGCAGCCATCCCGGGTGGCCGGAGGCGACGCTCCGTCCCTTGGCGTCGGTGACGACGTAGCGGACGTCCGCCTTGACACTGTAGGGGTCCGACGCCTTGACCGAGAGGCGCGTCGTCGTGCCGGGGCTGGTCGTCTTGCCCGCGGCTGCGTACAGCTTGGGGCGGTACAGGTCGATCACCAGCTCCTTGCTCGCGCCGCTCTGGCCGAGGGTGGAGGCGGCCGCGACCGTGAACGTGGGCCGGCCGCTGGCGAGATACTCGCCGGAGCCGGCCCTGCCGTCCCACGGAGCGGAGTGCGCGCCGGCAGCGAGCGTCCCGAGGTCGAGGGTGCGCACGACCTCGTCGCCCTGCAGGACGGTGACCATCACCGCGGCGCGGCGCGTGAGCCTGAAGCCGAGCATCGTCTGGTCGCGGGTCCCGTCGCCGTTGGGAGAGAAGGTCACCGGAGCCGCGGTCGGGAAGCCCAGCGTGCGGTCGAGGGTGACCTTGACGCCCTGCCTCGCGGCGTTGCCCGCCGCGTCGCGGCGCTCGACGCCAAAACGGTACTCGCCGTCGGGAGCTGTCACCAGCCCGCCGCCGCCGCTGACCTTACCGTCCCACTCGACCGTGTACGAGCCCGTCCCGCGGGCGCGCCAGCCGTGCAGCCAGCGCAGTACGTTGCCCGCCGCGTCGAGGATACCGACGCGGACGTTGCACGTCTCGGCCGGGCCGTACGTGACGGCGGCGGTCTCGGCCTGGGTGTCGCCGTTGGGACTGAACGTGTGCGGCGCGCCGGCGAAGCTCGCCAGGCGCGGCGCGGTCGTGTCGATCGTGATCGTCGTCGACACACGCTCGGCCTCGGCGGCCGCCGTCGTCGCGGTGAGTTCGAGCGTGTACGTGCCGTCCGGCAGCTCTTCTGCCGCCGGCGACGCCGTCCCACGTGACGGTGGCCGAGTCTCCCTGGCCGCTCCAGGAGCCGATGGCGCCGCCGTCGGCGGCGCGCACCAGGAGCCGCCAGTCGGCGCTCGCCGTGATCTTCACGGCCAGCTCCACGCGATCGAGCACGCCGTCGCCGTTGGGGCTGATGAGCGGGGTGCTGGCGCTCAGGCGGGCGACGACGGCGGGCATCACGCGCCCGGAGACGTTGCCGCGGACCTCCGGGAGCAGCGCGTAGAGCGACGAGCCCGGACACTCGGTGAAGTTGGCGTCACGGTGGCCGGCGATGACGGGGAAGGCGACCACGGCGCCCTTGGCGTACTTGTCGGCCGCGCCGCAGGTGAGCGTCGCCGTCCCGGCCGGGTCGAGCCCGCTCAAGGCGAGCTTCCAGGCGAGCAGCCGCTCCAGCGCCGCCACCGCCGCGGCCGGCGGCGCCTCATCCGTGAACGTGCCCATGACGGAGACGCCGGTGCTGCCGGTGTTGAAGCCGTACACGTGGGCGCCGACGACGCCCCTCGAGACGCCCCCGAAACGTCCTTCGTAGATGGTACCGAAGCGGTCGACCAGGAAGTTGTAGCCGATGTCGCTCCAGCCCAGGCTCTTCGTGTGATAGGCGTAGATGCCGCGCACGAGCGCGGGAGCGTCGGCGGGGGTGTACGTGTTGCCGCTCGCCGCGTGGTGGACGAAGGCCATCTTGACCGGCGAGTACGACGGCGAGGCCGACCGCAAGGTCTCGTCCGCGCCCCACTCGGCGCGCGTGACGATGGCCGGGGCGGCAGTTGCCGCCGAGGCCGGCGGCGCGAGGCTGACGCCGGCGACCGTCGCCGCGAGACGGCGGGCGGCGCCGGCAAGGCGGGCGACGGGATCGGCGTCCTCCTCTGCGTCGATTGCCACGAGGCGCACGCCGGACAGCGCCGCCGGGCCGCCGCGGCCCCCGGCAGCGGCCGCGACCTGGGCGTAGCGGGCCGCCCCGGTCCAGAGGGGGTCGGTGAAGGCGTGAGCCGCGCCGCCCTCGTCGGCTTCCTCCAGCGGCGTCTCCATCCAGGGGCCCCAGGCGGCGCCGTCGAGGCTCGTACGCACGCGCACGGTGACGGCGCCCTTGGCGGGCAGCTCGCAGACGACGCCGGCCATGGAGAAGCGCATGCCGGCGTCGAGGGTGACCGGCGACGCAGCGCGCGCCGAGGATCCTGCGACCACGAGCCTGCCGTCGCCCGGCAGCGCGAGCGTCTGCAGACGCACCGCGGGGGCGTGCACCCAGGCGGCAGCGGCGCCGCTGGCGCGTGGCGCGACCCAGACGGCCACGAGGCAGGCGGCGACGGCGATCAGCGCGGTCGCGAGGGCCCGCCCGAGGCGGGGGTGCCGTGTCGAGAAGGATCGTGTCATGGCGACGCCGTTCGTCCGCGCTGGTCCGCGTTCCCACTGCTGCCCGGACGCCGGCGGGCTGGACCCTGGCGTCGATCACGGGGGCACGCGCTTGCTCCCTACGGCGTCGGCCGGAGGCCTCGATTCCTTGAGCGAAACGGCGGGCTGGGCAGGCTGAACCGCCTGCCCGGACCGCCGCGACCTCATCCAGCCGGCCGGCGACCGCCGGGCGGCGTCAGTCGGTGCCCTCCTCGCCGCCGAACGGCTCGCCGACGAACGGGAGGTCGGGCAGGTCGTCGAGATAGCCGGCGACCACCCGGGCCGCCGCGTCGACGAGCTCGGCCTCCGCGAACGCGGCCCCCAGGGCCGCGCCGTTCGCGGCGGCCAGGTCCTGCGCCAGGCGGACGCTGAGGTGCACGAGCGCCGCCGGGGAGGAGAGGCGCGCGGCGGCCAGCCCGTGGACCGGCACCGTCGTGACCCAGACGAGCTCTTCGTCCACCGCCACGGGCTCGACCGGGCGCCGCCGCGGGCCGCGCACGGGGATGCACGTGGAGAGACCGGGGGACTCCGGGGCGGATCCGGCGGCGCCGGGGTCGAACGCGGTGTCGAGGCTGGACATGGCGGCTCCCTGCGGTCGGCGCTGCACTCGGGATGGAACGCCGCCGCACGACCGAAGACGCGGGGTCTGCAGCGACTGCGTCGGTGGCGGACTGGCTGAGCAGCCCGTGGCCTGCGGCGGCGTTCGCGTTCGAGGGTAGCAGGAGGGGCGGACAGATGTTCGTGTCGGCGGGGTTCCGAATCCGCCGCTACCGGCTAAGATACGTCACCATCTTTGAGCCCTACCAGCGAAGGAGTCGCGATGTCGGACAGCGTGTATCGGGTCATGGAAGTGATCGGCTCGAGCCCCAACTCGTGGGAAGAGGCGGCCAGGAACGCCGTGGAGAAGGCGGGCATCCACCGCGAGGACCTGCGCATCGCCGAGGCCGTCGAGTTCGACATGAAGATCGACAACAAGCAGATCGTCGCCTACAGGACCAAGGTCAAGATCTCGTACAAGTACCACGAGATGGTGTGACGGCGGGCCGCGCGCGTCGCGGCCGGCCCGTCGGGAAGGACGCCGGGGGCGGCGGCGCGGAAGGCGCCGCCGCCCCCGGCGCGTCACTGGTCGACCTGGGCCGGGCCGGGCCGGTCGTGGCGCAGCTCGTCGAGCCGGCGCCGCGAGAGGAACACGCAGTCGGCCTTGTCGGCGTCGCCGGCGACGACGTCCTGGGCGAGGTGCGCGCACGACGGCGCGCCGCAGAGCCCGCAGTCGTAGCCGGGCAGCGACGCCGCGATGAGCTGAGCCTCCTTGTGCCGGCGCACCCGCTCGCGCAGGTCGCCGACGACCACCCGCTGGCGCGGCTTGAAGGCGCGCTCGGTGGAGTAGTCCTCGTTCGGGTAGCGCCGCACCAGCTCGGCCTCGGTCGCCGGGTCGGTGTCGGGCAGATCGTTCATGAGGCTCTGCAACTTGGCCTGACAGACGTACACGTTGTCGACCGTGAGGTTGCCGTTGGAGCACCCCGCCCAGCAGGCGTTGCACTCGAGGAAGTCGATGTCCTTGAGCTTGCCTTTCTCGATGTCGTCGAACACGCGGATCACGTTCGGCAGCCCCGTGACGGAGAGGTAGCGGTGGCCGTGGAGGAGGTCGGCGAGGGGGCGCCACGTGGACCAGCGCAGCATGATCGCCGAGCGCACCGGGTCCCACGACGGAGAGGCGTCGACTCGGCCGCCGCTGCGCGCCTCGACGAGGATCTGGTTGTACAGCTCCGGGATGCCGACGGCACCGTCGAGGTAGCTCCTCCCGCCCTCCGCCGGCTCCATGATCGACACCGTGCGCGCCTGGCAGGGCGTCACGTAGATCGCGGCGATCTGCTCGGGCGGCAGGCCGAGTTCCTTCGCGTAGCGGCGCTTGAGCTCGCGCCCGGCGATCTCGCGTGGCGGGTGGACGCGGATGAGCTGCTCCAGCATCCGCGGGTACGAGACCTGGAGCAGCCGGACGATCACCGGGCAGGTGATCGAGATGACGGGCCGCGGGCCGTCCCAGGTCTCGACGTAGTCGAGGATCGCCTGCGTGACCAGCCGCATCTCGACGCCGTAGTCCCAGATGGCGTCGAACCCGACGGCGAGCAGCCCCTGGGCGATGTGCTCGGGCCGGATGGCGAGAGGAAACTGCCCGAACAGCGTCGGCGACGGGATGGCGACCTTGAAGGCGAAGTCGTCGAACTCCTCCAGCGTCCTCGTCGTCGCCGTGAACGCGCCCGTCGGGCAGGTCTTGAGGCAGGAGCCGCAGTCGATGCAGAGGTCGCGGCTCACCCTGGCCTTGCCGCGCTTCACGCGGATGGCCGCGGTCGGGCAGATGCGCATGCACGCGAGGCAGCCGTTGCAGCGCGCCTCGTCGAGCCGAAAGCCGTGCGTGTACTCAGCCATCGCCGTTCAGCCCGATCCTGCTCGTCACGACGGTCCCGCGCCCGACCTCCGAGGTGATCGAGAACTCGTCGGAGTTCCGCCTGATGTTGGGCAGACCCATGCCGAAGCCGAACCCCATCTCCCGCATCTCGTCCGTCGCGGTGGACCAGCCCTCCTGCATGGCGAGCTCGAGGTCCGGGATCCCCGGCCCGCGGTCCTTCATCTGGAGGGCGATGGCGTCGTCGGTGATGGTCAGCGTCAGCTCGCCCTCGGTGGCGTACATGATCACGTTCATCTCGGCCTCGAAGGCGACGACGACCGCGCGGCGGATGATCTGCGGGTCGAGGTCGAGGCTGGCGAGGAGCGACTTGATCTCGGTGGAGGTCTCGCCGCCCTTGTCGAAGTCGCGGCCGCGCACGCGGTAGCAGCAGCCGAGGAGCTCGTCGGCCACTACATCGCCCCCTTGAGACCGGCGCGGTGCAGGAGGCCGCAGCAGTCGAACATACCGAGTGACGTGGAGAGGACCGGGATGCCCTTGTCCTGCGCGAGCTGCAGGACCTGCTCCGGCGGCCGCTTGCCGCGGACGTAGACGATCGCGTGCACGTCGGCCACCACCGCGGTGCGCACCGACTGGATGTTGGTGAGCCCGGTGAGCATCAGCGCGTGCGGGCAGTGGAAGGCGAGGATCTCGCTCATGCCGTCGGACGCGACGACGTAGTGCACGTCGAGCTCGGTGTCGCGGTCGGCGGCGCTCAGCAGCTCGCACCTGAGCACGGAGGCGACTTCGTCGAGCTTCATGGCCGACCGCCGGACGCGCCCGAGAGCGTCTCGTGGATCGAACGCGCCGCCCGACGACCGGCGCCCATCGCGCTGATCACGGTGGCCGCTCCGGTGACGACGTCGCCGCCGGCCCACACGCGGTCGCGCGAGGTCCTGCCGGTCGCCTCGTCGGCGACGATCGTGCCGCGGTCGCCGACCGCGAGGCCGGGCGTCGTCATCGGCACGAGCGGGTTGGGGCTGTTGCCGATGGCGCAGATGGACGCGTCCACGCGCATGCGGAACTCGGAGCCGGGAATGGCCACCGGGCGCCGCCGCCCGGAGTCGTCGGGCTCGCCGAGCTCCATGCGCAGGCACTCGATCTCGGCGAGCCATCCACGTGCGTCGCCGATGAGGCGCACGGGAAGGGTCAGGTAGTCGAAGATGATGCCTTCCTCCTCAGCGTTCACCACTTCCTCGAGGCGTGCCGGCAGTTCCCCCCGGCTGCGCCGGTACACGATGTGCACTTCGTCGGCGCCGAGCCTGAGGGCCGTGCGCGCCGAATCCATGGCGACGTTGCCGCCGCCGAACACGGCGACCCGGGCGGCTCGTTTGAGCGGCGTCTCCGACTCCGGGAACCGGTAGCCTCTCATCAGGTTACATCGCGTGAGGTACTCGTTGGCCGAATAGACGCCGTTGAGATTCTCACCCGGGATGTCCAGGAACCAGGGCAGCCCCGCGCCGGCGGCCACGAAGACGGCGTCCACCGTGTCCAGGAGGCGGTCCACGGTCCGCGTCTTGCCGACCACGAAGTCAAGCCGCAGGTCGACGCCCAGGCTGCGCACGTAGTCCACCTCGCGGGCGACGATCGCCTTGGGCAGGCGGAACTCGGGGATGCCGTAGGTGAGCACGCCGCCGGCCTCGTGCAGGGCCTCGTACACGGTGACGGCGTACCCTTGCACGGCGAGGTCGGCGGCGACCGTGAGGCCGGCCGGGCCGGAGCCGACCACGGCGACGCGCCGGCCGTTGGCCGGCGCGACCTTGGGCGGCGCCGTCGACCCTTGCTCCGCCTCCCAGTCGGCGAGATAGCGCTCGAGACGCCCGATGGCGACCGGCTCGCGCTTCTTGCCGAGGACGCAGGCGCGCTCGCACTGCTCCTCCTGCGGGCACACCCGGCCACAGACGGCCGGGAGGGCGTTCGTCTCCTTCAGCTTCGCGATGCCCCCGCTGAGATCGCCGGCGCAGATCAGTGCGATGAAGGCGGGGATGTCGATGCCGACCGGACAGCCGTCGACGCACGTGGGCTTCTTGCACGCGAGGCAACGCGACGCCTCGTGCCCGGCTGCGTCGGCGGAGTAGCCGAGCGCCACCTCGTCGAAGTTGCGCACGCGCTCCGCGGGGTCCTGCTTCGGCATCGGCCGCCGGCCTTCGTCGACGCTCTTCTTGGCCACCGTCGTCATCGTTCCGTGTCTCCCGGTCCGATCCCGGTCTCAGAAGTGAGAGGCGCACCCGCTGCGGCGCAGGGGAGCTACCTCTTCGGCCGCGTAGCTCTCACGTCGCGCCAGGACCTCGTCCCAGGCGATCTCGCGCGCGTCGAACTCCGGTCCATCGACGCAGGCGAACTTCCTGCTCCCGGCGACCGTCAGGCGGCAGACGCCGCACATCCCCGTGCCGTCGATCATGATGGGGTTCATGCTCACCATGATCGGGACGTCGAGCGTCCGAAGCTGCTCGGCCACGGTCATCATCTGGAAGGTGCAGCCGTGGGCGATGACGCGGTCCGGCCTGACGCCCTCGAGCGTGAGGATCTCGGCGAGGCGGGTGACGTGGCCCTTGTACCCGCGGCTGCCGTCGCGCGTCAGGACGATGAGCCGCTCAGTGACATCGGCCAGCCGTTCCTCCCAGAAGAGGAGGTAGGCGCTCCGCGCCTCGAGGACCGCGACGACGCGGTTCCCGGCGGCCGTGAGCGCCCGCGCGATCGGATGGATGCTGCCGATGCCGTAGCAGCCGCCGACGAGGAGGACCGTCCCGAAGCGGGCGATCTGCGTCGAGCGCCCGAGGGGGCCGGCGTAGGAGGGGATCGTGTCGCCGGCCCGCAGGCGCGCGAGCCGTGCCGTGGAGGCTCCGACCTGGGCGAAGACCGAGGTGACGGTGCCCGAGGCGGCGTCCCAGTCGGCGATGGTGAGCGGGATGCGCTCCCCGTCGTCGGCGGGGCGCAGGATCACGAACATGCCCGGTTGCGCCAGCTTCCGCGACGTCCGGGGCCCGTACCGTGAGCACGTGGAGGTTGGGCGCGATCATGCGCCGTTCAACGACGTCGACCACGTTGCTCCCCTCCTCCGCCCGCGGCGCCGTTCTCGGCGGCGGCCACGCGCACGCGCAGCGGCCGCGCCGGCAGGCGCGAGAGCGCCTCCAGGCGGGCGCCTGCATCCAGCCCTCCCCAGGCGGCCACGCGGGTGGCGTAGACCGCGCCCCGCGGGCACGCAGGGTCGGGCCGTGCCGTCGTCGACACGCGCTTACCGTCGAGGCCGATGGCGACGCGTCCGCCCGGCTCGAGGCCGAGGCGGGCGAGGTCGCCGGGATTCATGCGCACCCCGTCCTCGAGGCCCAGTTCTCCGAGGCCTTCGACCACCGCGCTCAGGTCCATGCCGCGATGGCGGAAGGCGGCGCGCTCGGGCACGAGCGTGAAGCGGCCGCGGCCGGGCGCCTCCTCCTCGGCCGCCCGTGAGCGCCGCGGCGGCAGCGGCGCCATGCGCCGTCGAGACCGGTCGCCGCGCTCGGGGAAGCCGGGAACGTCGGTGCGGATCGCCGCCAGGACCGCCTCCGCGT
The DNA here is from genome assembly GCA_963717965.1 of uncultured Thermoleophilia bacterium. Taxonomy (GTDB): domain Bacteria; phylum Actinomycetota; class Thermoleophilia; order UBA2241; family UBA2241; genus CAIXSE01. Next base: position 72,937 of record CAVQXS010000011.1, read on the forward strand.
CCTCGTAGGTGAGCCCCGTGTGGCCGAGCCGGCCGGCGATGTCCGAGAGGATCGCCCAGTCGGGGCGCGGGCCGTCGCGGTCTGCGCCCGGAGGTGGGTACTCGACCGGCCGCAGCTCCTGCACGCGGCCCTCGAGGTTGGTGAGCGTCCCCCCGGCCTCCGCGAAGGACGCCGCCGGCAGGAAGGCGTCGACGGGGAACGGAGGCGGGAACAGGTCCTGGGCGATGAGGTAGTCGCAGGCCGGCCGTTCGGTGAACGGGGTCTCGCCGATCAGCCAGAGGACGGCGGGCACGCGGCCCGTCCGCACGGCGGCGAGGTCGAGCGGCCGCCGCCGGCCGGCGGGCTCCCGGCGTGGGCCGGGCAGCACGCCTGCCAGCGCTCCGAGCTCGAGGGCGCCGCGCGCGTTCGCGGCGTGCGTGAGCGGCACGACGGTGACGCCGGGCCGGGCGGCCAGCGCCTCGAGCTCGGGCAGGAGCGCGGCCGCGTCCGCGCAGTCGAACACGCGTGGTCCGATCACGATCGCCGGGGCTCGCGCCCCCGCGGCCTCGGCCGCCGCCTCCGCGAGGGCGTCTCGGCGCCCGTCCGCCCGTTGCGGCGCTCCGCGACGGGCCGTCCGGAGGAGCCGGGCGAGCGTGGCCGCCTCCTCGCCGGGTCCCGGGCGCAGGTCGTGGTCGGCCGCCCGCGTCAAGCTCGTCTCGCGGGCATCGACGGTCACCAGCCGCGCCCCCCGCCGCAGGGCGCGGCGGACCTGCACGCCCGCCACCGAGAACGCGTAGCGCGGGTCGAGGCCGGCGACCACGACCACGTCGGCCGTGGCCACCGCGGCGATCGACACGGGTAGGGCGAAGAGCCGCGACCAGGCTTCCGCCCCGCCGGGCAGGTCGGCACGCACGGTCGAATCGACGCCGCGGCCCGAGAGCCCCTCGCGCACCAGCCGCTGTGCGGCGTAGAGCGCCTCGTTCGTGAGGTCGCCCGACGCCAGCACGAGGACATCCGCCGGGCGCGCTGCCGCCAGCCGCGCGGCGACCCGGTCGAGCGCCTCGTCCCAGTCGACGACGCGGTCGTAGGGCCCCTTGCGCAGGTGCGGCCGCCGCATCCTCGAGGGGTGCTGCGTCGTCTCCGGCAGGCAGAACCGGCCGCGCAGGCAGAGCTGCCCGTCGTTGAGCTCGGCGTCCGGGGCGCCACGCGTGAAGGAGAGCCGCCCGCCGGCGTGCGCCAGCTCGACGCGGCAGCCGATGGGGCAGAGGGGGCAGGTCGACGTCTCCGCGCCGTCGGGCGCGCCGTCCCATTTGGACACCTTGTCCGTCAGCGCGCCCGTGGGGCAGACGGTCACGCAGGCGCCGCAGAACTCGCAGCCGGCCGCCTCGTGCGAGCTGCCGAAGGCGGGGCCGATCAGGGTGCGCGGCCCGCGATTGACGAAGGCGAGCACGCCGGCCCCGCGGACCTCGGCGCACATGCGCACGCAGCGGCCGCACAGGATGCAGAGGTTGTAGTCGCGGTCGTAGAACGGCTCGTCGTGCTCGGGTTCGAGCCCGCGATAGTCGACCGGGTGGACGGCGCCCTCGACGCCCACCAGCTCGGCTACGTGCTGCAGCTCGCAGGCGCCGTCTCGCGGGCAGCTCCTGCAGCCGGTCGCGACCCCGGTCTTGCGGATCGTCTTCTGCGTGCGCCGGCAGTCGTCCTCCTCGCCGCACAGGAGGCAGCTCGACGGGTGCTGCGAGAGGATCATGCCGAGGATCTCCCGGCGTTCCTCGCGCAGCCCGGCGGTGTCCGTGAGCACGCGCATGCCCTCCGCGACGGCGGTGCTGCAGGCGAGTGGGTACGGCTTCATCCCGTCGATCTCCACGGCGCAGAGCCGGCAGCCGCCGAAGGGCGTGAGCTCAGGGTGGGAGCAGAGCGCCGGGATGCTGACCCCGGCGGCTTCCGCCGCCTCCAGCACGGTCCTGCCCGCCGCGACGGCCACGTCGCGAAGGTCGATCTGCAGGCGCACGTCAGGCGACATGGTCGGCTCCCGAGGCGATCACGATGGCGTCGCCGGCGATCGCGTCGAAGCGACAGACCTCGTAGCAGGAGCGGCACTTGATGCACTTCTCCGGATCGAGCGAGTGCGCCTCGGCGCGCGGGCCGGTGATGGCGCCGGTGGGGCAGACCTGGACGCAGCGCTGGCACCCGGTGCATCTTCCCGGGACGACGCGGTACGTGACGAGGTCGCGGCAGACGACCGCCCGGCAGCGGCGGTCGACGATGTGCTCGACGAACTCGTCCCGGAAGTACTTGAGCGCGGTGAGCACAGGATTGGGCGCCGTCTGGCCGAGGCCACAGAGGGAGCCGCGCTTGACCACGCGGGCGAGCTTCTCGAGGCGGTCCAGGTCGGCGAGCTCGGCCCTGCCCTCGCAGATGGCGTCGAGGATCTCGACGAGGTGGCCGGTGCCGATGCGGCAGGGCGCGCACTTGCCGCACGACTCGGCCTGGGTGAAGCCGAGGAAGTAGCGGGCGGTGTCGACGATGCAGGTGTCCTGGTCGAGGACGATCAGGCCGCCGGAGCCGAGGATGGAGCCGGCGGCCGCCAGGTTCTCGTAGTCCACGGGGGTGTCGAGGAATTCCTCGCCGAGACACCCGCCGGAAGGGCCGCCGGTCTGCACCGCCTTGAAGCCTTTGGCGACGCCGCCGCCGACGTCCTCGATCACCTGGCGGAGCGTCATCCCGAAGGGCACCTCGATGAGGCCCGTGCGGCGGACCTTGCCGACGAGGCTGAAGGTCTTGGTCCCCCGGGACGTCTCGGTGCCGTAGCCGGCGTAGCTCTCGGCGCCGCCGTTCACGATCACCGGGAGGGTCGCGAGCGTCTCGACGTTGTCGATGATCGTCGGCCGGCCCCAGAGGCCGGACTGGGCGGGGAAGGGCGGCCGCGTGCGCGGCATGCCGCGCCGCCCCTCGAGGCTCGCGATGAGCGCCGTCTCCTCGCCGCAGACGAAGGCGCCGGCGCCCTCCTTCACGGCGAGGTCGAACGAGAAGCCGCTCCCGAGGATGTCGTCGCCCAACAGCCCGAGGCGGCGCATCCCCGCGATCGCCGTGCGCAGCCGGCGGATCGCCAGCGGGTACTCCGCGCGGATGTACACGAAGCCCTGCCGCGCGCCGATCGCATAGGCCGCGATCAGCATGCCCTCGAGCACGGCGTGAGGATCCCCCTCGATCAGCGAGCGGTTCATGAAGGCGCCCGGATCGCCCTCATCCGCGTTGCAGATGAGGTAGCGGCGGTCGCCCTCCGCGTCGCGACAGGCCTGCCACTTGCGCCAGGTCGGGTAACCCGCCCCGCCACGTCCCCGCAGACCGGCGGTCCGTATCAGGTCGATGATCGCTTCTGGCGACAGCGAGAGGCAGCGCTCGAAGGCGGCGTAGCCGTCGCGCGCCAGGTAGTGGTCCACGACCTCGGGGTCGATGACGCCGCAGTCGCGGAGCACGAGACGGGTCTGCCGCGCCAGCATCGGTTGGTCGAAGAACCGGGGGACCGGCGCCTCGGGCGCGGCGGCGACCGCGGCCCGCCCGTCGCCGCCGCCCTCGGCGGCGTCGTCGAGGGAGCCGAGGAGGTGCCGCGCCGGGATCTCGCCGGCGAGGAGGGCCTCGAGCGTCGCGACGGCCAGCTCCGGCGTCATGTTGCCGTAGCTCAGTCGCGGGCCGCCAGGCAGCCGCACGTCGAGCAGCGGCTCGAGGTAGCACGGGCCGATGCAGCCGACCGTGACGACCTGCGCGTCGACGCCGAGGCGCTCCAGGTGAGTGCGCACCGCGTCCAGCACCTCGCCCGCCCCCGCGGCGAGTCCGCAGGAGCCGAGCCCGATGTAGACGATCGGTCGCGGGCTCGTCTGCATGGTCCGCCAGCGCCGTGCGGCGAGGCGGCGGCGGCGCTCAAGCGTCCGCGCGGCGGGCATCGAGGACCCCCTGCAGCTTGAGGACGCTCATCTGGCCGTAGATGCGCTCGTCCAGCGTGAACACGGGCGCGAGCGCGCAGCACCCCAGGCAGACCACGCGCTCGAGGTCGTACTCTCCGTCGGGCGTCGTCTCCCCGGCGGTGATGCCGAGGCGACGTTCGAGGGTCTCCAGCATCTGCACGCCGCCCTGGACGTGACACGCCGTGCCGAGGCAGACGCGCAGCCGGTGGCGGCCCGGCGGCGAGAACCGGAACTGGGCGTAGAAGGTGGCGACGCCGAAGACCTCGCTTTCGGTGATCCCGAGGCGGCGGGCGATGCGCTCCACCGCCTCGGGCGGCAGGTAGCCAAGCGTCGCCTGGGCCCGCTGCAGCGCCGGCACGAGGTCGGAGCGGTCGTGATGCAGGCCCCGCAGGATGCCCGGCCAGGGATCGGCCGCCACGGGAACCCCCCGTCACCTCATCCCGAGCTCGAAGAGCTTGAGGGCGTAGCTCCAGGTGTCGGTGGCCGTGCAGAAGAGAGGGATGTGCACGCGCGCCGCCAGCTCGAGCACGTCGTCCGGCGGCCGCTTGTCGTGGGCGAACACGACCATGCCGGCGTCGACCACGTTGGCGGCCGCGATGAGGCTCTTGTGCGTCTGCAGCGTGAGCAGCAGGCAGCCGGCGGGGGCGCCGGTGATGATGTCCGAGGCCATGTCCGAGACGTAGACCCCGGCGACGTCGCCGTCCTCCCAGGCGCTCAGCGCCTCGAGTCCGGTCTTCTCGACGATCTCAGACATCTTCACGGTCTCTCCCTCCTCGTGAGGTCTCGCGGCCGGGCCCGTCAGAGTTCGGTCAGCCCCGCGTCGCTGATGACGATCCCCCGGCAGCAGTCGGCGTGGCTGCGCATGCTGCAGGGGACGACGACGATCCGCCGGCGGCCGGGGCGGCGGCCCTGGTTGAAGTACTCCTCCAGGGCCGCCACGCCCTCGTCGCTGACGCAGCGGCCGGATTCGTGCGTGGAGTCGCCGCAGAGCGCGACGTAGATGGACGCAGAGGCGCCCAACTGCAGCGCCAGGCGTCCGATGGCGCAGTCGGGGTCGTCGCAGAGGGACATCATGAGTCCCGTCATGCTGTTGAGGTCGGCGGTCTTGCCGCAGCTGCCGCAGTGCAGGCCGAACGAGACCGCCTGGTCGCCGGACAGGAACTCCCAGATGTGTTCGCCCTCGCGGTACTCGTCCATGGGGGCGGCCGGCTCCGCGGAGAAGAAGGAGGAGCGTGCGCCGCAGTGATAGCACCCCTCGACGACGAGGAAGCCGCCGCGCACGTCGGTCATCGCCCAGTGGTGTGAGCAGGCGCTCTCGGATCCCGTGTTCGTACCCACGTCTCCCGGCTCCCCGATCACCCCGGACCCCCGGTGGGTGAGGGTGCTACTGACAACATAGCACCGCGGTGGCGCTCCTAAGCACGCATCGCCGTTTGGAGGGAGCAGTGGGCGCGGAGCGGTGCGGCTGCGCCCGCCGCCCCTATTCGAGGCCCAGCAGGGCGAGCTCCCGGGCGAGCGCGCCCGGCTCGAGGCGCAGGGCCGCAGCCGCTGCCTCGAGGCTGAGGCGGCCGCTCTGGAGCCCCGTGAGCGCAGAGGCGCGCATCGCGGCCGGCACGCGCAGCACCGCCGGCCCTCCGTACGCTCCCGGCGGGAGGGCCTCGCCCGCCGTCAGCTGCGCCAGCGAGTCCTTGAGCCCGCCGAGGTACGCCTGGCGCGGCAGCAGCTGCCACTCTTGCCGCTCGAGCTCGCCGCGCAGGACGTGGAACTGCTTGCCCTGCAGCCGGCCGGCGGCGCGGGAGCGGTACAGCGCCGCCCAGGCGCTGATGCCGAACGCGTTGCCGAGCTCGAGCAGGTCCTCGAGCCGCACCGAGCGCGGGATCGACCGGCGCTCGTACCACCGCTCGACGGCGCGAACCGGCGCCAGCAGCTCCTCGGCGAAGTCGTTGGCGGCCGCCTCCGGCGGGATGGTGCGGTTCCACTCGATGCGGCGGTCGACGACGTCGCCGTGGCCGAGGGCCAGATGCGCGAAGGCGTGAGCGAGGGCGAAGCGCTGCAGGAGCACCGGCCGGGCGGCGTTGACGAAGATGAAGGGGACGCCGCCGGCGGTGAAGGCCGCGGCGACGGGACTTTCGGCGGCCACGGGACGCTCGGCCGCCGCTGCGACACGGGCGACGATCACCTGGGCGCCGTAGCCGTCCTCCAGCAGGGGTACGAGGTCGGGGAGGGGGCCGTCGTCGGGGTCGACGTGCAACTCGCTGCGCCAGAAGCGGGCGACGCGGTCGTAGAGCACGTCGCCCGTGTGCACCGGCGGGTGCAGCGAGGCGGAGGCGTGCGGGACGCGCTCCGGCTTGCCCTCCGCCGAGTGGCCGGTGCTCCACGGCTGCGCCGGCTCCGGCGTCGTCCCCAGCCGCCGCAGGTCGAACCAGTCGCGGACGACGCCGGCGACCTCATCGGGGAGGCCCGCGAGGCGGGGGAGACGAGGCGACGTCACCGACCCGGAAGCCAGATCGAGGGAGAGACGCTCGGCGCGGCTGTACGCGGCGCTCTCGGCGAGGTCGGCGAAGCCGGCGAGGTCGCCGAGCTCGAAGGCTCGCACCTGCCACCGGCTCGAGCGGTGCGTCGACCTCGAGGCGCGATGCCGAAGCCATCCGGTCCATCATGTGCCGGCTCTCGAACGGCCGTGGCCCCTCGGCAGCGTCGTCCCAGGCTATCCCGGGAGAGGAGGGACTGCTGAAGCTCTGCCCCCTGGTGGGTCCGGCAGCCCTCGGGAGGGCGGCGTGGGACGCCGGCGGCGCCGCCGGCGCTGCGGCCGGCGTTCCACGCAGCAGCTCGTCGGCCGAGATGTGCAGGGCGTCGGCGAAGAGCTGCAGCTCGTCGGCCGAGAGGCGCCGGCGGCCGGCCTCGATGCGGCTGACGGCGGACTGGTCGATGCCCACCCACTTGGCCAGGGCGCGCTGGCTCCAGCCCTGCTGCTCGCGCAGACGGGCGATCTGCGCGCCGATCCCGGCCTGATGTTCATCGCGCATCGGTTCCGTCACCTCCTGCGAGTACACTCGTGCATCAGTGTACGCCCTCTGGCGGCCGCTTTCCTGCCTGCCGGCGCGTTGAAGCGGCTTGTTGCTGATGTTATAATAGCATCATATTGGTGGAATAGAGACCATGATGCTGATGATTCCTGATCATCAGCGATGTGGGCGGGCGCGACGGCGACGACGCGCCACGACTCGCGGGAGTCACGAATAGGAGGGTGCCGTTCGCCGGCCGGGCAGGGCCGGCGAGCGGCCGACGAGACGGAGGTGGGACATGCCCGAGAGCAAGCAGGCACTCGCAGGCGCGGCACTGGTGGAGGCGCTGCGCGTCGGGGACCGCCAGGTCCACGGACCGCTGGCGGTGTTCCCGCTGCATCTGAACGGCGACGGCGACGAGGGCGGGGCCGGGCCTCGCTACATCACGCTGCGCGAGGCCCTCGCCGGGCAGCGCGCCGTCATCACCGAGGTCAGCGAGGGCGGCTCGGTGCCCGAGCTGCGCGTGGTCAACAAGGGCGACGCGCGCATCCTCGTGCTGGACGGCGAGGAACTGCGCGGCGCCAAGCAGAACCGCGTGCTCAACACGAGCATCCTGATCGGCAAGCACAGCAGCCTGGTCGTCCCCGTGAGCTGCACCGAGCAGGGCCGCTGGTCCTACGCGTCGCGGGAGTTCGCCGAGAGCGACATCGTCGCCGAGCGCCAGGTGCGCTACGCGATGAAGGACAGCAGCAACGTCGCCCTGCGCTCGGGCGCCGGCCACCGCTCCGACCAGGGCAGGGTGTGGAGCGAGGTCGAGGCGCTGCACGCGAGGCACGGCACGCACTCGGGTACCGGCGCCATGCGCGACGCCTACGAGAGCCGCAAGCGCGACCTCGACGCCGTGCTCGCCGCCTTCCCGCTCGTGGAACGGGCAGCAGGGCATGCTCGTGCTGCACGGCTCGCGTGCCATCGGCCTGGACCTCGTCTCGCGGGCGCCGCAGTACGCCGAGCTGCACGAGAAGCTGCTGCGCAGCTACGCGTTCGAGGCGCTGCTGGCCGGCGGCGAGGCCGGCGACCGGCTGGTCGCCGACGCCTTCCTCGAGCGCATCGCCGGGCTGCCCGGGCAGCGGTACAAGAGCCCGGGCCTCGGCTGGGACGTGCGCTACGAGGGCGGCGGCCTGCTCGGGTCCGCCCTCACCTACCGCGGCCACGCGGTGCACGCCGCGTTCTTCGACGTCGGCGGCGTCAGCGGCGGCGCCGGTGAGACCACCGGCGGCGACCCACGTGGCACGAGCCGGCCGCATCCGGAGTGGCGCATCGCCGACGCGCGCGAGCGCGCCCGCAGGCGCCAGTCCCACTGAAGGAGGAGGGGGAGACCATGACGGACGATACTCGCGAGCGGGCCTACAAGGCGGCCGCCCACATCACCCACGAGCAGCTGCGCCGCGACGATCCGCAGCGCGCGCGCATCCTCGAGCAGGTCGAGACCGGCGACGTGGTCGTGGTCGCCGGCGTCTACGACCACGTCGAGTCGGTGCTCGGCGCGCTCGAGGTGCCGCACACGGTCGTCCAGCCGCACGAGCTCGACCGGCTCGCGCTGCGCCCCGAGCAGTTGCTCATCGTCAACTGCCCGGGCCAGATCTCGCCGGCGGCGATCCGCCGCGTCCGCGCCTTCGTCGAGGCCGGCGGCAGCCTGTTCACCACCGACTGGGCGCTCAAGCACGTCATCGAGCCCGCCTTCCCCGGGGTGCTCGCCTTCAGCCAGCGGCCGACGCCGGACGACGTGGTCCGCATCGAGGTCAAGGACCACGAGAACATCTACCTGCAGGGCGTGCTCGACGGCCAGGACGACCCGCAGTGGTGGCTCGAGGGCTCGTCGTACCCCATCACCATCGTGGACGCGGAGCGCGTGCAGGTGCTCATCACCAGCCGCGAGCTCGAGGAGAAGTACGGCGAGGCGCCGGTGGCGGTGTGGTTCCGCTGGGGCGAGGGCGACGTCTTCCACATGATCAGCCACTACTACCTGCAGCGCACCGAGCTGCGCACCGAGCGGCACGCGAGTGCGGCGGCGACCTACTTCAGCGAGAAGGGCGTGGCGATGTCGGCGGCGATGATCCAGGACCTGGACGGCATGAGCCTGGCCGATGTGGAGTCGGCGAAGCCGTCGGTCGCGTTCATGGCCAACGTGATCGCCGAGAAAAAGGGGCGGCAGCAGCGCACCTCGCGGACGCGCACGCCACGGCCCGAGGGCGAGGACGACGCGCGGTGACGCGGGGCGAGCGGCGGGGCGCGTCGCGCCTCGCCGCTCGCGACGTCGGCGCCCCGGTCGGCGTGCCGGTCGCGGGCGGGCACGATACGCTGAGCCCATGTCCGCCTGGTCGCCGTTCCAGTACCGCGTGTATCGCGCCTTGTGGATCGCCCTCCTGGCGTCCAACATCGGCGCCTGGATGCAGGCGGTCGGCGCGGCCTGGCTGATGCTCGAGCTCGACGGTTCGCCGACGATGGTCGCGCTCGTCCAGACGGCGACCTTCCTGCCCGTCGTGTTCGTCGGCGTCGTCGCCGGCGCGGCAGCCGACCTCGTCGAACGCCGGCGCCTGCTGCTCGTCACCCAGGGGTTCATGCTCGCTGCGGCCGGCGGGCTCGCCGTCACGACGGCGCTCGACCTGATGACGCCGCTCCTGCTCCTGGGCTTCACCTTCGCGCTCGGCCTGGGCGCCGCCTTCAACTACCCCGCCTGGCAGGCGATCCAGCCCGAGCTCGTGCCTCCGGACGAGCTGACGCAGGCAGTGACGCTCGGCGGCGCCAACACCAACCTCGGGCGGGCGATCGGGCCCGCGGTCGGCGGCCTGCTGATCGCCGCCGCCGGCGCGTGGCTCGTTTTCGCCCTGAACGCCGCCTCGTTCGCCTTCGTCCTCGCCGTGCTCTGGCGCTGGCGGCGGCCGGTCGAGGAGGACGTCGGGCCGCCGGAGCGCTTCGCCGGCGCCGTGCGCGCCGGCGTCCGCTACGCGATGTTCTCGCACCTGCTGCACGGGGTGATGGTCCGCTCGTTCGTCTTCGGCGCCGCCAGTGCCGGGCTGATGTCGCTGCTGCCCGTGTACTCCACGCAGGTCCTCGGCTGGGGGTCGGGCGGCCTCGGGATCCTGTACGCGGCGATCGGCGGCGGGGCCGTGGTGACCGCCGCCGTGCTCCCCGGGGTGCGCGACCACCTCAGCGCCGACCGCGTCTTCGCCGCCGGCAGCGTCATGGTCGCCGCCGGTCTCCTGGCGCTGGCGCTCGTGGACGGACGTGCCCTGGCGGTCGCCTCCTGCTTCCTGGCCGGCCTCGGCTGGCTGTTCTGCTTCTCGACCCTGAACGTCGCCTCGCAGGAGGTGCTGCCCGGCTGGGTGCGGGCGCGCGGCCTGGCGCTCTACCTGACCGCGGTCTCGGCCGGCATCGCGCTCGGCGCCGCGCTCTGGGGCAAGCTCGCCGACGCCGCCGGCACGGAATGGACCTTCGCCGGCGGCGCCCTGGCGATCGTCGTCACGGCGACGCTGGCCTGGCGCTGGCGCTTCGACCGCATCGCCGACGTCGATCTGCGCCCGGCGCCGATGGCCGCGCCGGAGGCGCGACTGATCGGCGGGGAGGATGCCGATAGCCCCGCCCTCGTCGTGGTCGCCTATGAGGTCCGGCCGGAGGCCGAGGAGGACTTCCTGCGCGCGCTGCGCCTGGTCGGCCGGGGGCGCCGCCGGACCGGGGCCACGGACTGGTCCGTGTACCGTGACGCCGACCGCGCCCACCGCTTCATCGAGTCGTTCGTGCTGCCGAGCTGGAACGAGCACATGCGGCAGCACCAGCGGCGCACCGTCACCGACCTCGAGCTGCAGGAGGACGCCTGGCGGTACCTGCTGCCGGGCACGCAGCCGACGGCGAAGCACTTCGTGGCGCCGCCGGAGCCGTCCACGCGGCTGTGGCTCAGGTAGGCGGGCAGGTTGGCGGCGCACCTGGCGGTGGCGTTTCCGGGACCAGCTCGGGGAAGAGCACCTCGATCTCGGCGAGACGGTCGGTGATGCGCGGACGGCAGGTCCGGGTCGCTCTCCTCGTCGAGCCAGGCCGTCAGCGCGTCGTGCTCGCCGGGCTCCGGCGGCTCCACCAGCTCGCGCAGGAACGGATGCACAAAGCCCACCGACGTGTCGACGGTGAAGAGCGCCGTGTCGCGGGCGCGCGTGACGCCGACGTACACGACGCGGCGCTCCTCCTCGACCTGCGGCGGCTCCCAGCGCGAGACGTCGCAGTCGTAGTCGGGGATGACGACCGCGTCGTATTCGCGACCCTTTGCCGCGTGGATGGTGCCGATGACGACGCGGTCCTCCTCGGACTCCTCGCGCGCCAGCGTGTCGTCGGCCACGCCCTCGTGGGCCTCCTCGTCGGCGAGCAGGCGGTCCCAGGTGCGCAGGTAGGCGGCGGGGTCGGGATAGGTCTCCGCGAGCAGGAGGAGCGAGTCGAGGACCTGGAGAGAGCCGGCGCCGTCGGCGCCGGCGTCGGGAGCGGAGCCGCAGCGCGGGGCCGGAGGAAGCGGCGAGTCCGCCCGGGCCGCCTCCGGCCGCGAGACCGCCGGCCGCCGCGTCGGCCTCCGCCGCCCAGTGCTCGTCGAGCCCGAAGACCTCGACGACCGTCCACACGAGGTCCTCGGAGGTGCGCGGGCGATCCTCGGAGGCGCCCGGCTCCGCTGCCAGCTCGGCGCCGACACCCTCGACGAGGTCGACGAGGGCGGAGAAGGGGCGCGGCCCGGCCGCAGGCTCCCTGGCCGCGAGCGCCCGTACGTGCTCCCACGGCCGTGAGGCTGCGCCGACGGCCTCCACGGCCGCGCGGCTCACGTAGCGGTTCGGCCGGTTGAGCAGACCGGCGAGCGCGGCCGCGGGCAGGTCGTCCGGCGCGCGCACCAGGTCCAGGTACGCGCGCAGGAGGCGGGCCGCCGGGTGCGTGAAGAGCCGGCAGCCGAGCGCCGGCGTCCGCGGTATGTCGCCGGCGTCGAGCGTGAGCGCCACGAGCAGCTGCTGCGAGCGGTAGCGGCAGAGCACGGCGAGGTCGCGCCACCCGCAGCCGAGGCGCGCCTTCTCCGCGCGCAGGAAGGCGCAGATCGCCTCGGCGCGCTCGGGCCACGAGGGCGCGCCGGCGAAGCGGACCGCGCCGTCCTGCGCGCCCGTCCGCGGGCGGATGTCCTTGGCCTCGCGCACGACGTTGTTGGCCACGAGGCGCGCGCCGGTCTCCACGATCGCGCGAGAGCAGCGGTAGTTGGTGCACAGCGTGTAGGTGGCCGACCAGGGCCTGAGCGGCATCCGGCGGTGGAACTCGAGGATGCCGCGCGGGTCCGCCTGTCGCCAGCCGTAGATGAGCTGGTCGTCGTCACCGACCACGAAGAGCTTGCGGTGGGGCCGGGAGAGCACGTCCACGAGGGCGAGCTGGGCGCCGTTCAGGTCCTGGAACTCGTCCACCAGGACGTGGTCGAAGCGCCCCTGGATGAAGGCGCGGTGCGCCATGTCGGCGAGCATGTCGGCGACGGCGAAGTAGATCTGGTCGTCGAAGGACTGCAGGCCGGTGGCCGCCTGGGCGCGGGCGTACTGCGCGTGCGTGGCGGCGAAGGGGACGGCGACGATCGGCGTGTCGGTGACGCACTCGACGCGCACCTCCACCTGGTCGGCGGGCTCGAGCGCGGCGCGCACGCGGGTGAGCGCGCTCATGAAGGCGCCGACCGGGTCGCTGCCGCGGCGCGGCTGGAGCTCACGCAGCGAGACGCCCGCGGTCTCCATGGCCCGGGACATGAGCGTGCGCAACGAGCGGCCGTCGTGGTCGAGCGAGAACCGCGCGCGCAGCACCTCGCGCTGGTAGCGGTAGCCGAAGGCGTTGAAGGTGGCGCAGTGGACGCCGGGCGGACGGTCGGGACCGCCGGGACGCCGGCTGCGGGGGGCGGTCGCCGGAGTGCCGCGGCCGCCCGCGCGGGTCCGGCCACGGCCACTACCGTCGTCCGGTGGAGATCCGAGACGCCGCGTCGTGCGCGATGCCGAGTGCGGCCAGCCGCTCCTCGAGTTGCTCGGCCGCCTTGCGGTTGAAGGCGAGCATCAGGATGCCGGACGGGTCGGCGCCGCGATCCACGAGCTCGACGACGCGGCTCACGAGGGTCTTGGTCTTGCCGGAGCCCGCTGGGGCGAGGACCCGGGCGGCGCCGCGCCGGTGCTCGACGGCGGCGCGCTGGGCGTCGTCGAGTCGCGCGGCGCCGGGGCCCGCCGCCGGGCGGCGGGCGGGCGTGGCGGGCGGGGGCGACCGCCGCGCCGCCGACGGCTGGACGCGGTTCGGGACACCCCGCTCGGCTCCGGAGGACGACCGGCCGGGACCGAACAGGCGTCGTCGAGCAGCCGGCCGATGTCCTCGAGGTCGAGACGGGCGGCCTCGGCGATGGCGAGGCCGCGCGGCGCGAGCACCTCGGGCGCGAAGGGGAAGCCGAGGCAGAAGGGCAGGCCGCGGGCGAGGAGGGGGTGGACGAAGCGCAGGAGCACGTCGTTCACCTGCGCGGCGAAGTCGTCGGCCGTGTCCTTCCAGAGCCAGAGGCCGACGGGCGGCTGGCCACCGAGCAGCGGACGCCGCGGCTCGCCGGGGTCCTCGGTCCAGGAGTGATGGAAGGCGAAGCGGAGGCCGGAGGCGGCCGCCGCCGCTCGCTGCGCGAGGTCGCGGCGGCCGGTCACGTGAAAGAACACGAGACGCGGGACGGCGGCGGACGGCTTGTCGGCGGTGACGGTGCTCATTGGGTGGCCGGCCGGGCCTTCCGTGCTTCGCCCGGCCGGCCACCGACGCTAGCAGGCGCATGGCGCCTGCATCGAGGGTGACGAGGGTGGACGTTGGGCGCTGCGCGTCAGTACACGACGGCGAACAGCGCGGCGGCGAACGGGATGAGCCTGACCGTCTCGGGGTGACGCAACTGCCGGGGATCGGCGCACTCCCCGAAGCCGAGGCGGACGCGATCGAGGCCGTCGGCGTCCTTGAGCAGCCGGAGGATGCGCAGGGCGCGCTCCGGATCCACCAGACGGCGCGCCTCATCTTGGTCCGCCGCCAACTGCTCCGCCATGGCGGCGGCGCCCGCGTCCGGCAGCGAGTGCCGGTGGACGGCGAAGCGCACGATCGCGGCGTCGGCCGGCGCGAGCAGCGCGGTGAGGCCGAGCTCGTCGGCCCGCGCCGCGCTCCGCTCGCCGTGCGGCGGCTCCCAGCCGTCGTCGATGCGGCCGATGTCGTGCCAGAGGGCGGCGCGCAGCACGAGCCCGGCGTCGGCCTCGTCCCAGTCGAGCTCGCCGAGCAGCCGCTGCACGTGGATGTGCACGCGTTGCGTGTGGCTCACGCCGTGCAGACGCGAGCGGTGCAGGAACCAGGTCTCGTCGACCTCAGGCGCGCGCGTGGCCCAAGCTGCGGCATCGGAGCGGGGATCCGTCATCTCCCCAGCATAGCGCGCGCTCGGACGGGGTGATCGTCACCGGACACTGGGCGCCGATACCTTCAAAGGCATGATCACGCAGTCTCCCGCATGGGCCTCCGGCCGACCTTCGTCTGGTAGGCTCGGCGGGAGCCCCGGACGGAGGAGGCGACGATGCACCGTGCTGCGATCGACGACGCCCAGCGCGCACGCATGCTGGTGGTGGAGGACGACATCACGAAGCTCGATGTGGACGCGATCGTGAACGCCGCCAACAGCTCGCTGCTCGGCGGCGGCGGCGTCGACGGTGCCATCCACCGCGCCGCCGGCCCGCGCCTGCTGGCGGAGTGCCGCACGCTGGGCGGCTGCCCCACCGGCGAGGCGCGCATCACCGCGGACACGACCTGCCGGCGCGGCACGTGATCCACACGGTGGGGCCGGTGTGGAAGGGCGGCGGCGCCGGCGAGCCGGACCTGCTCGCCTCGTGCTACACGCAGTCGCTGCGGCTGGCCGAGGAGGCCGGGCTGGAGACGATCGCCTTCCCCGGCATCTCGACGGGCGTGTACGGCTACCCCAAGGAGCAGGCGTGCGACGTGGCCGTGCGCGTGGTCTCCGACTGGCTCGCGACCCACGACCTCCCGCGCACGGTGACCTTCTGCTGCTTCGGCGCCGCCGACGCGGAGCTCTACCGGCGGCGCCTCGGCGCCTGGAACGGCACGGAACTTCACCAAACTTGACGGTGTCTCCGGGCTGGATCAGCCCGGGAGCGAACCAGGGCGCGCCAGCTGGCGACGCTAGCCGGAGCAGGCCGCGGCGCTCGTAGATCGCCGCGGCCTCCCGCACCAGCGCCGCGCATAGGGGCGCGTCCGCGGTCTCGAGCCGGGCGGCGATGGCCTCCAGCCCGGCCAGCGTCGAGCGCCCCGGGCGCAGCGCCTCGTAGATCGCCAGCACCTCGTCGTCGGGCAGCGCCGTGAGCTCGGCGGCGCGGCGCAGGTTCTCGCCCAGCTGCGGGTTGCCGTGTTCCTCCGCGACCGCGGCCTGGTGGCGCAGCACGTCCGGGTGGACGCGCAGGTCGGCGGGGGAGAGGTCACCGCGGATGGCCGCCTCGAGCGTGATCTCGTCGATGGGGCGGCCGCTGAGGGCGCGGGGCGTGGGCTCGATGCCGGGCGTCATCGCTGCACCTCGAGGTCCACGGGCGGCGCGCCGGGCACCGACTCGCCGCGCTCGACGGCGATCAGGGAGACCACCTCGGCGTGGTAGCGCGCCTCGATCGCCTGCTCGGTGTAGGGGTTGCGGACGGGCGCCGGCCGCAGACCCTTCGCGTGGCGGCCGGCGTTCACGCCCAGCTCGCGGTACATCTCGGCGGTGAGCAGCGGCGCGATCGAGAGCAGCTCGAGGCACGCCAGCGGCGGCAGGCCCCTGCGGTGGATGAGCGCCGTGCCCTTGGCCTGCAGGCCGACGCCGACGCCGGAGCCGGCGAGCTCGGCGGCGGTCAGGCCGATCACCCCGAGGTCGACGGTGGAGGGCACGCGCACGATGCGGGGCGTGCAGCCCTCGGCGGCGATGCCGGCCATGACCTCGGCCAGCGCCTCGCCCACCGGCAGGCCGGACATCGTGAGCCAGAGCTTGGTCGCGAACGCGGGGGAGACGCCGATGCAGACCTCGCGCGGGTCGGTGCCCGCCTGGGCTGGGCCGCGCTCGATCAGGCGGAAGGACGGACCTTCCTCGACGGAGTGGCGAGGGGCCCGGGGTGGTGTGTCAGAGGGTGTTGTACCGTCAGTTGTACAACCGGTGGTGCCGCCAGTTGTACCGGCGTGCGTGAAGAGGACGGACCCGTCGGCTGCGGCCGGCGGCGCGCCGGCCGCGTGCCGCGCCAGCAGGTCGGCGCGCGAGCGCTGCTGGCGGATGCCGGCGATCTCCTCGCGCCGGGCGGGCGCGACCTCGTAGCCGGTGCCCGGCCCCTGGTAGTCGTTGGGGTCGGTCACCTTCGAGAGGACGTTCATCTGCTCGTCGAAGATCGCCGCCGTCTGCAGGTAGTCGCCGGCGACGCGGGCGCGGCCCATGGCGAGCACGCGCCCGGCCTCCTCTTCGTAGCCGGTCGCCCAGAGCGCGCGCACCACGTCGAGGATCCCCAGCTGCCGCTCCATGATCGCGTCCGACGCCGCCAGGACCGCCTGCGGGTCTGGCGGCGTGATGTTCTTGGAGCCCTCCGCGACGACGACCTCGGCCACGTGATCGTCGGTGAAGCCGATGGGGGGTGACGAGGCCGGCACGAGCTCGAGCTCACGATACACCGCAAGGCACGCGCGCGCGGCGCGCTCGCGCACGGCGCGCAGCTGGTCCTCCGTCACCGGCCGCAGCGCCCCGTCGACGCCCCAGTCGCGCTGCAGGACGAGATAGTCGTCCAGGTCCTCGGCGTTGAAGTTGCTGGGGCCGAACATGTTGTCGTAGCGCGGGATCGAGCCGAAGCCGGAGAAGAGGAAGTCCGAGCCGGCGAGGAACAGCGGGACGGTGTGGGCGGTGCGGCGCATGTCCGACTCGCTGACCAGGGCGTCGTTGCCCGAGCACGACTCGAGGTCGCGGAGCATGACGAGGAGGTTCTCGGCGAGCAGCGCGCGCATGCCGTCGGGGACGCAGCCGACGACGCTCGCCCCGTCGATGCCGCCGTTCTGCACGCCTTGGGCGCCCATGGCGCGGGCGAGCGCGACGCAGCGCGACTCGAGGCTGAACATGGAGCGGCCCTCGGCGGCGCCCATGAGCGCTTCCGCGCCGCCGCCGCTGGTCACGCGCATCTTGAGCCCGCGCGAGGCGTAGGCCGAGCAGAGGAAGGCCTTGGACCAGGGCGTGTCGTCGCCGTCGATGAAGACCTTCTCGGTGCCGTAGAGGCTCACGGTCTCGGCGTAGGTGGTGAGGCCCCTGAGGCCGAGGTCGAGCTCGAGGGCCTCCTCGACCGAGCACTGCGTGAGCGCACCGGCGGCGCCGACCTGCGAGCCGATGAGCACGGCCAGGGCGTTGGAGGGCGCATCCGCGTTGACCGGCACCGTGGTCTCGACCTCGCGGAAGCCGTAGGCGACCGCGGAGGCCGCGTCGGCGGCGAGCAGTAGCGGGTCGTCGAGGCGGTTCGTGACGTGCGCCTGGTTGCTGGGCGTGCGGCGCACGCGCATCTTGGAGATCGCCATCTGCAGTTCGACCGGCCGGAGAAGGGCGACGACCCGGGCGAGCTTCTCTGGGGTGGCGCCGCGCGCGAGGCGGACGACGTCCGCGCGCGGCGTCCCGGGGTCGACGATCAGGCGGGCGAACGCGACGTCGTCGAGGGCGTTCGCCTCCGGCGCGTTAGCTGCGTCGATGCCGCGCGCGGCGACGAAGGCGTCGATGAGGTCGAAGTCGGCGGCCGGCGTGCCGTCGAGCTCGGTGATGCGGCCGTCAGCGTCGAGGGCGACGGAGGGCTCGGGATCGTTCGCCGAGGCGAACGCGACGAGTCCCGCCTCGTCGTCCCGCTTCGCGAACCCGTCGAGGTTGACCGGCCGCTTGTCCAGTGCCTCGAAGCGGCCGAGGCGGGCTGGGGCTTCGTCCGGCCCGCCCGGACCCGTCGCCGACCAGGCGTCGCCATCCGGGACCATCGTCGCGCCGTCGGCGTCGTCCGCCTCGGGCGTCGCAGGTCTCTCCGTCAACTCAGTGCTCCTCGCATCGGTGAGCCCTCGAGAGCGGCGCCCCAGGGCTGCGGACGACCGCGTCAAGGCTTCTGCCGATGGTGTCACGAAGCCGGGGCGGTCGCCAGCGTGAACGCGCACCGCGACCCCGACGGCGTGGCCCGTCCCCTCAGGACATCTGCGCGTCACCCTCTGACGCGCCGCCCGAGGTCGAGGGTGAAATAGCGTCTGCCGTCGGAGCCGACGACGATATGCCCACGCCGACGTCTCGCAGCCGCGCCGTGAGCAGCACGGCACGGTGCGCGGGGCTCCCCATCCAGAGCTTGACGATGACCTGCGGCGTCGCCGCGAGCGAACCGCTCGTCGCGCAGGCGAGGGTCTCACCCGCAGTCCACTGGGTGCAGCCCACGGCCGAGTAGCCGAAGTGACGCACGCGCGAACCGATGGTCCAGCCGTTGGCACCGACGTGGCTGAGCAGTCTGCGCTGGGCCAGCTCGCTCGCGTGCGACCGGGCGGCGCGGGTCAGGGCGGCCTGAAAGGAGACTCTGGCGAGCCCCCGCACACTGCGCTCGTGGTTCACGGCCGCGATGACGAGGCGCTCGCTCTGGGTCGGCGTGGTGGCCGCCTCCGCCGCGGCCGGCAGCAGCGCGCAGGTCAGCGCGGGCATGCCAAAGGTGAGGGAGAGCAGGATGACGACGAGGGCCTTTCTCACGGGCGCCTCCCGATGGTCGCTCGCCGTGACGCTGCACGCCACGACCGTGCCTTGGGTGTCCTTGAGAGGGGAGAAGTAGCCGGAACCGTCCCCTGACGGCAGCGGTTTCGGGGCACGCTACACGCCCGCCGGCGCGTTGTCTACCCGGGCGACGGAGAGGGGACGAAGGCTCCCGGCCGTCTTCACGATGATCCCGAACGTGTGGCCGACGTGGCGCCAGGGGGGAACGAGAGGAGTGAGCGGTGACGGTGTCGGGCAGGCTGGTTGGCCTGCCTGCTTCTTCATCGCCGGCGCCGTGTGCGTCGTCAGACGAACTGACGCATGTACTCGTAGTCCGGGGTGAAGTCGCCGTGGTGCAGGATGAGCGCGCGCTGGAGTTCCGGCGGGAGGCTCAGCCGCTCGAAGGGCAGGGAGAAGTCGACCGCGGCCAAGGCGGGCACGAACGGGGAGAGCGCCGCGCTGAAGGCGGTGGACGACTCGCGGGACAGCTCGCAGGGCAGGTTCCCGACGGCGAGCACGACGGGACCGCTGCCTTCCACGCCGTCGGTGATGCCGCCGGTCTCGGGGTCGTAGACGTAGACGGGCTCGTCGATGTGGGTCTCCTTGACGGTGAGCTCCACGGAACCCTCGATGTCGCAGCTGATGTCGCCGATGACGCGGAGGCGGGGCGGGGAGGAGGCGTCGGCGAAGAGGCTGCGCACCGCCGCCTTCGTCACCAGGCGCGGATATGGCGTGTCCCAGAAGACGCAGTTGAGGAGCACGGCGAGCTGCGGCAGCCGGCGCTCGAACGTGCCTTCGTACAGTTCCGGCTGCCGGTAGTACTCGTCGAGCGCGAACGGCGCCGAGGGGTCGCGCCGCGCGACCATGTCGCGCTCGGCGAACACCGACCTTGTGCGCGGCGTGGCGGGCGGGGGCGCTCCCGGACGCGGCGCCGGGGAACAGCTCGTCGAGCCCGGCCGGCTCCACCGACACAGCGCCGAGCGCGTGGACGACCTCCTGCGCGCCCAGCGAGACGTTGCCGTAGCCGGTGATGCCGATCACGAACGGGCAGAGCTCGGCGGGCAGGCCGCCGGCGGCGATCCGCGCGCCCACGCCGCGCACCGCCTCGAGTGCCGCCTTGAGCGTCGGGTACCGATACGTCTGCTCGAGCGCGGCGAAGGGATTCGGCTCGATGCCCTCCCACTCCAGGCGCCGGCCGAGCGCCCACAGGCAGTCGACGGCGCCGACGAGGCCGGCGAACCGCGAGAAGAAGATGAGCCGCCGGCCGCGCACGTCGGTGACGCGCTCGTAGTCGATCAGCTGGCAGCCCAGCTCCATCAGGCGCCGGAGCATGTCCATGTTGTACGGCTGGCCCTTGATCGTGTGCGAGAAGAACGCGTAGGTCCTGTCCGGCGCGAAGAGCTCGCGGGGGATCTCCTTGACGGCGAGGACGATGTCGCAGGCGCCGAGGTCCTCGTCGACGCGCGCCCCGGCGCGCACGAACTCATCCTCGGTGAAGACGCGCTGCGCCGACGGCTGCACGACGATCTCCGCGGCGCCCGAGCTCGTGAGGCGGGCGACGTCGCCGGGGATCAGGGGGACGCGAGCCTCCCACGGGTCCTTGTCCTCTCGGCGGATGCCGATGCGGCGCATCGGGGGCGGCCTCCTCGCTGCCGGGTGCTGAGCGCCAGTCTATGCGGGTGAGGACTGGTTGGCTACGCGGGGCGAAGCGCGCGGGCAGGTAGACGCGCGGGCAGGTGTAGGCGTGCGGGCAGGCGGGCGTGCGGGCCGGCGCGGCCGCTCTCACTCCCGCTCGAGCAGACGCTTCGCCTGCTCGAGCGTAAGCCCCGCGAGCTCGGCTTGGCTATGGCCGGCGGCGAGGAGCGCGCGCACGAGGCCATAGGGGAGTGGAGGGCCTTCGGGCGGCCGCGGCTGCGCGCGGGGCCGTTCTGGCGGCACACCATCGCGCACGGCGGCCCGGAACTCAGGCTCGGTGACCCGCAGCTCATGCTTGAGGATGCGGTGTGCGAGGGGAGGCGAGTACTCGCCGCGTCCCTTGGAGATCGCGACGCGCAGCACCTCGCCGTTCGGCAGCTGCCTGGTCCAGACCTCGTGCTTGCGCACGGCGGCGCCGGGTGCGTCCGCCTTGCGCGTCCAGCCGTCCACCCGGCAGAACGTACGCAGATCGTCGAAGCGCACGGGGTTCACGACGCGGCGGCCTCTTCCGAAGCGTCGCGCTCCAGGAGGGCCAGCACTCCGGCCGCGTCGCCCGCCAGCTGGATGCGGCGCACATAGCCTGCGCGAGGCCGCTGGTTCGGAGCGCCGTGCAGGTGATCCTGCCAGTCCTCCGCGTACTCGACCATGACGTCCGCGAGGTCGGCGAGCGCGTCCTCGACGGTCGCGCCGGCCGCGTGCGTCTCGAGCTCGGGAAGCCACGCTCCCACCGTTCCTTCGCCAAAGACGAGCTCAGGGTGGAACCGGTAGGCGGCGCCGAGCAGCTCGTCGAGGTCCGCCGCGCCGGCGATCACCGCCTCCGGCCGCCCGCGGCGCCCCACCAGTTGCCATTCACCGGCGCGTGCCTTCTCGAAGAGGGTGGGCAGCCGTCTGCGTGCCTCGGTCATCGGCCAGGTCTCCATCTGGGCACCTCGCGATCCATGGGGTCATTGTAGGCGTTCCGCCAGCCGTTCTGTACCTTCTGTACAGATTGTACACCTGGTGACAAATGCCAGCGGGGATCTCGTGGACAACGACACGATCGCGGCGATCGTCGAGGCGGCTGTCGGTGCGCTGAAGGCGCCGGCTCAGCCGGCGGCGGCACGCGGCGTGGGCTCCGCGATGGTGAGTCCCTCGGCTTGCCGGTACCGCACGTAGTCGGCAAGGCACTCGCGTAGCGCAGCCTCGGCCTCGCCGCGCGTGACCCCGTCGCCAGCAACCTCGGGTATCTCACCGAGGCGCACGACCCAGTACGGCTCGGCGTCGTCCTCGCGCCACTCCCACACCCGCTGGTAGGGAAGCTCCAGGTGGTAGCTCGGATCTCGGTTCACTCGGACGTCCCCGGTCCGGTCACGCGCGCGAGACGAGCCGGATGTCCGCGTCCAAGGCTTCAGCGATGCGCTGGAGGGTGCGGGTGGTCGGGCTTGTGGCGCCGCGCTCGATGCGACTGATGTCGCCCTGGTCGACGCCGCACCGGTCGGCCAACTGCTGCTGAGTCAGGCCGTGAGCCTCCCGGAGCGTGATGACCTGGAGCGCGATGTCGTAGGCCTGCGCGAAGGTCTCTCGTGCCTGGCTCGCCTGGGGGCCGAAGCGGGCCTTGCGTCGGGCGATGATGTCCTGGTACGTGCTCACGATGCGTCACATCCTTTGCGCCATTATGGAGACTTCCCCATATGTCGTCAATGTGGCGTGTCCGCTACGCGCTACGCGCAGACCGGCGCGAAGTTGCAGGTGCGGCAGAGCCCGCTCTCGCAGCGCTCAAAGGCCGCCATCTCGAGCGGGATGTTCCGCTCCGGGTCGGCCAGCAGGCCGCGCATCTGGGCAACGCCGGCGAGCACGGTCTCGGCGCACTGGTCGCGGAGGTCGGCAGCGGCGGCCGGTGCCTCGACCGGCTGCGTGCGGCCGGCGGTCACGTACTCCAGGTAGCCGCGGATCTCGAGGCTGCCGCCCGCGGCCGCCTGCGCCAGCTCCGGAAGGGTCTCGAGGGCCCACCACATCTGCAGCAGCACCTGCAGCGCCTGGGTCTCGTCCTCGCGGCCGGTCTTCCAGTCGACGACGTGCAGCGCGCCGCCCTGCACGTAGGCGAGGTCGGGGGCGGCGAAGACCTTGACGCCGTCCCACATGAAGTGAGCGAAGTCGGGGACCACGACGCAGCCGTCCGGCCCGCACGTGCCCAGGCGCTCCCAGTGGGAGGTCGCCAGCAGGCCTCGCATGGACGGGCCGGCCTTCTCGTTCAGGCGGTCGGTCTCGGGCTGCGTGTCCTGGCCCAGGTAGAGCGAGCGCAGCATGGTGACTCGGTTCGGGCGGGCCTCGAAGGCAGCCCGGCCGTCCCGCGACCGCGTCCAGAGCTGCCGCAGCGCCTCGCGCGTGCGCGCCTCCAGCTCTGCGGCCGCGGGCAGCTGCTCGCCGGCGCGCGCGGCCGCCTCGAGCTCGCGCGCCCGCACGTCGACCTGCTGCCCGAGCAGCGCGTCCAGGGAGGTCAGCTTGCCGAGCCGGTACGCCACGCGCGCCTCCGTAGGCGCTTCCTGCATCCAGCCGTTCCAGCCGAGGTAGTACGTGTAGAAGTAGCCGCGCGGGCACTGGTCGAGCTTGCGCTGCCGGCTGATCGACCAGCTGAACTCCGGATAGGGCCTGATCTCGAACGTCATGCCGCACGCACCTCCTCGAGCGTCTCCGCCGACTCGCCCGCCTCCGCCTCGCCGGGGACCGGGGCCAGCGCCTCGATCCACTCCATGTCCGGCCAGATGGTGTCGGCGGCCAGACCGGTCGGCAGGGAGACGACCCACGTCACCCCGTCTGCAGGGAACAGCTGTACTGCCAAAGGCTCCTCCGATGGTAGACGACAGGACGCCGGATGCCGACTCGCGCCGAATGCCCCCTCGCGCGCGAGCCGCTCTCAGCGGGATACGTAAGTGTAGGGGAGGGGTCGGACGGAAGAAGCGGCCGGGCACCGTTGCCGTCCGGACTCGGAACGGATATGATCCGGCGCATGATTGAAGTCCGAATAGATTCCATCGCGCCCGAGCTGCTCGAGTCGCCGGATGTGATGCGCTGGGCCTACGGCCTTCTCGGCCGGGCGCAGACCATGGGCTTCTGCCCGGAGGACGCTGTGGAGCCCACTCGCCTTGACGTGGCACTGCTGGACGAGCTCGCGGCGTGCCTGCAGAGGGCCGGCGTGGCGAGCGAGCCGGCCGCCAGGCTCCGTGCCGGCATCGCGGGCCGGCGCAGGTCGCGCCTCTCGGCGCACGACCTGCGCGCGATGGTCGAGGCTCTCGACGCGTCGCCGATGCCCGAGGGCGAGTGGCGTCCGGCGCGCGAGTTGCTCGGCGACGAGCTCCTCGCGCGCCTCGTGGGCGGCGTCTCGCAGTCGTCGCTGCGCCGCTACGCGAGCGGTGCGCGCGAGACGCCGGACGACATCGCCTGGCGCCTGCACGTGGTGGCCCGGATCCTCGCCGCGCTCCTCGGCTCCTATAACGCCTACGGCGTGCGGCGCTGGTTCGAGCGTCGCCGCACGGCCCTCGGCGGGCTCGCACCCGTGCAGGTGCTCGAGACGGCCAAGGACGAGGACGACGAACTCCTGCTCGTCGGCGATCGCCCTGGCCGACGACCTCGTCGGCGCCGGCGCGGCCACCTGACCGGGCGGAGGCCGGCGCTCACGCATGATCTGGTTCCGCACCTGCGACGCGCGCTGGCCGTTCTTCTGGGACGCCGGTGACCAACGCCCTGGCCGCTGGCACGGACCGGACGAGGGCCCCGTGCAGTACCTCGCCGACACTCCGGACGGCGCCTGGGCGGAGTTCCTGCGTCACGAAGAGATCACCGACGCGGCCGACCTCGCCGGCATCGAGCGCGCCATGTGGGCGGTCGACGTGTCCACGGACGCGGAGCGGACTCGGCGTCCCGACCTGGACGCCGCGACGCTCAAGGGCGGGCTGGGGAGCTACGCGGCCTGCCAGGCGGAGGCGCAGCGGCTGCGCGGTCGCGGCGCCACCGCGCTCAAAGCGCCCAGTGCCGCGCTGCTGCCGGGCGGCGCCAGGGGTCAGGTCACCCGGGGCGGCGCACTGGCGGAGGGGCGCCGCCGGGACGGCAGGGTGCTCGCCTTGTTCGGCGCCAGGCCCGGGTACAAGGGCTGGCGCTGCGCGCTGCGCGGCCGGCCGCACGAGCGGCTGCTGGGGCTCGTGCGGCGTCTCGAACCCTAGATTCGGCGCGCATAGCCGTCTCACGCTGCTGTATCCTCCGCTCGTATGGCGACCGATCTCGAGACGGCGTTCGGCCCGGACGCGCTGCGCGCGCTCGCCTGGGGCCGTTCTTTCGAGCGTGGCGTCGCCTACGCCGCCGACGGCAGGGTCAAGCGGCTGAAGGTCGCCGACGGGGAGGCCTCGGCCACCGTGCGGGGTGCGCGCGCTTACCGGGTGCGCCTGTGGCTCGCGGACGGCGCGCTGCTGTACTCGTGCACCTGCCCGGTGGCGGCGGACGGTCTGTTCTGCAAGCACTGCGTGGCGGTCGGCCTCGTCGCGTTCGAGCCCGGCGGCGCGCGGGCCGGCGCGCACCGGCGGACTGCGGCCGCCGACGTGCGCGCCCACCTCGAGGGCCTGGACAAGGCCCGCCTCGTCGATCTCCTTCTGGCGCAAGCGGAGAATGACGAGCTTCTTCGCGGCCGCCTGGAGCTCGAGGCGGCCGCTGCGCGGGGCGCCGGCGGCGAGGTCGAGCGCTACCGCCGTGCCATTCGCGACGTCATGAACCCCGGCGACTTCATCGACTATCGGTCGATGTACGACTACTCACGGGGGATCGACGATCTCATCGACTCCCTGGCCGGGCTGCTCGCGGGCGGCTTCGCCGCCGAAGCCATCGACCTCTGCGAGTACGCCCTGGCCTGCCTGGAAGACGCTTTGGGCTCCGTGGACGACTCCGACGGCCTCATGGGCGACGTCAGGGACCGACTCATCGGCCTGCATCACGAGGCTTGCCTGCAGGCTCGCCCCGATCCGGTCGCGCTCGCCGAGCGGCTCTTCGAGTGGGAGCTGCACTCCGACTGGGAGATCTTCCTGGGAGCGGCGGCCACGTACGCCGACGTCCTCGGCGAGGCGGGCCTGGCCGCCTACCGAAGCCGCGCCGAGGAGGTGTGGGCACGGACCCCGGCCCGCGCTCCCGGGGAGGACGCGGACCACTCCACGTCGCAGTTCGTCATCACGTACATCATGGAGACGCTTGCCGGCCTCTCACAGGATGCCGACGCGCTGGTGGCCGTGGTGGCTCGGGATCTCAGCTCGCCCTATCAGTTCTTCCGGATCGCGGAGATCTACGGCGCCGCCGGCCGCCATGACGAGGCGCTGGCGTGGGCGGAGCGGGGCGTGGCCGCCTATCCCGAGTGCACGGACGTGCGCCTGCTCGAGGCGCTCGCCGGCGAGTACGAGCGCCACGGTCGCGCGCAGGACGCGGTGGCGCTGATGTGGTCGCTGCTCGAGCGGCGACCGACCCTCGACTCCTACCAGCGTCTCAAGGAGTGCGCGGCGCGGGCCGGCCGGTGGGACGCCCTGCGCACCAAGGCGCTCGACTGCCTGCGCGAGGCGGGATCCCGGCCGAGCTCGATCGCCTGGGGCAGGACGCCCGATCGCTCCGAGGTGGTGAGGGCGCTCCTGTGGGAGGACGATGCCGATGCCGCCTGGGAGGAGGCGCTCGCCGGCGGCTGCACCGTCCGGCTCTGGATGGAGGTGGCGTCCGCGCGCTCGACCGACCATCCGGAGGACGCGCTGCCCATCTACAGGCAACAGGTGGAGCGGGCGATCGACGAGAAGACCAGGCGGGGATACGAGGACGCGGTGGATCTGCTGCGGAGAGTCAGGGAGTTGATGGACCGGCTGGGCAGCGGTGACGAGTTCCCGGCGTATCTGGCCACGGTGCGCGCCGCGCACAAACAGAAGCGCAGTCTCATGAAGCTGCTCGATGAGGCCGGCTGGTAGCAGCGTCCACGCGCCACAGCGGAGAGGAAAGGCAGACGATGCCCACTGACCACGACGATGACGACGCCGGGTTCGACGCCGACGGCGACTTCGATCTCGACGAGATCCTCGGTGACTCGAACGCCGGGGCGTATCAACGCGTGGAGAGACGTACCGGACCGCCGCTCGCCTACGTCGCCGAGAAGAGCCGGCACGCGATCGAGCAGATCCACATGGTCTTCGTGCAGCTCGACGAGGACAGCGGCGTCCGCGGTCCGGCGCAGGCCGCCTTCCACTACGCTCTCGTCGCCTACCTCGCCCTGAACAACATGCTCACCCTCGCGGGCGACCACCGTGTCGTCACGCGGCTTCTGGCGATGCCTCCGGATGAGCTTGCCAAGTGGCTCGACACCGTCGATGCCGAGGGGTCGGTGACGGGATAGGCGGGCTCGACGAGTCGGCCGCTTCGAGGTCGGCGGACGAGTGCGGTCCGCTTCACGCCGTGATGCGAAGAGGCTCGCGGATGACGACGCGACTGCCGAGGCGTTCTTCGGCCAACAGGAGCGGTTGGCGTCGAGAACGAGCTCGACCACCTCCTGAAGGCCGGCTCGGGCTTCGTCGAGGGTGTCGGCCTGCGTATTGGCGCCCGGCAACTCCTCGACGTAGCCGATATAGCCCTCGGGCACCTGCTCGAACACCGCGGTGAGCTTGAGTTCCATGGGTGCGACCCCCTACAGGCCCAGATGAAGCTCGGCGCCGAGCGCGTGCGCGAGGGCTCCGCGCCGTCTACACCGTCCGCTTCGCGGATGCGGTCTACGTGCTGCACGCGTTCCAGAAGAGGTCCAAGAGGGGCATCAAGACCCCGAGACGGGAGATGGACGTGGTGCGATCCCGGCTGCGAATGGCACAGGAGTCGCGCCGAGGTGAGGCTCGCCGGAAGGGAGACACGGACACATGAGCGCAGACACGCCTGAATGCACCGGCAGCAGCGGCAACGTCTTTGCCGATCTTGGCCTTCCCCAGTCCGATGAGCTCCTGGCCAAAGCTGCGCTCGCCAACCAGATTGCCAGCATCGTCATGCACCGCCATCTGACTCAGGTGGAGACCGCTCGCGTCCTCGGCACCGGTCAGCCGAAGGTCTCCGAGTTGCTCGCCGGCAAGCTCGACGGATTCTCCATCGAACGCCTGATCCGCTGCTTGAACGCGCTCGACAGGGACGTACAGATCGTCGTCACTCCCAAGCCGCGGAATCGCGACCACGCCACCGTTCGCGTGATCGGACGGTCGAGGTCACCGCGCTCCGGCGATGCGGCGCGCGCAGGGTAGTCGCGGAAGGGATGCCGCATTCATCGCCAAAGCCCTGGGCGACATCGCCCGCGCCAAGGGGATGACCTAGGTAGCGCGTGACGCCGGCCTGTCGCGTGAAAGCCTCTACAAGGCGCTCTCCGGTGCGAGCAGTCCGGACTTCGACACGATCCTCCGCGTGGTCGACGCGCTGGGTCTCCAGCTGCATGCGGGGGCTGCGCGAGACCCGCTGCCCTGAGACCTGATCGATTTCGACGGACGCCGTCCGGGCCCGCCGCTACGCTGTGGCTGGTCAGCGGCGACGATTGACTCCGCGGTGTCATGTCAGTCAGATGCGGATGATAGTCTCCCTCGCAGGCTGGTCTGAGGGCGCCCGCACATGCAAACGGTTCAGAAGGGACACGAATGCCGAAGAGCAAAGGTCAACCACGAGCGCCCAGGAAGGGCCGTCCCATCGACCCAGCGCGGCGCCGCTACTGTTCCTTCTGCAAGGAGAAGGTCGACGAGGTCGACTACAAGGACGTGGCGACCCTTCGCCACTACGTGAGCAATCGCGGCAAGATAAAGACGCGCCGCGTCAGCGGTGCCTGCCGCCGTCACCAGCGCCAGGTCGCGACGGCCATCAAGTTCGCGCGTGAGATGGCCCTGCTGCCGTACACGGTTTCCGTCAGCGGCGAAGAGAAGCGTGGTGGACGGCGCGGTCGGGACTAGCGACGCTTTCGAGGCAGTCGTCCTCGCCTCTGTGTAGTCTGGTGAACGAAGGGCTCGGGGCAGCCCGGAGTCGCTCGTGAGGGAGGAGCCCGTGTCGGATCCGATCCGCTTCGTCCATGTAGCCGACCTGCACCTCGAGACGCCGTTCGAGGGCGTCGCCGGTCCGGCGCCGGAGGTGGCGGCGGCGCTCAGGGAGGCCTCGTTCCAGGCGTGGGACAACGTCGTCGACCTGGCGCTCGCGCGCGAGGCCGCGTTCGTCGTGATCGCCGGCGACATCTACGACGGCTCCGAGCGCGGCGTGCGCGCCCAGCTGCGCTTCCTCAACGGGCTCAAGCGGCTGTCCGACGCCGGCGTGGACACGTTCATCGCCCACGGCAACCACGATCCTCTGGACGGGTGGTCGGCGATCAGGGAGTTCCCCGAGCGCGTGCACGTGTTCGGCCACGAGGCCGTGGAGACGTTCGAGCTCGAGGTCGGCGGCGAGAAGGCCTTCGTCCACGGCGTCAGCTACCGCACCCGGGACACCCGGGACAACCTCGCGGCCGGGTTCCGCCGGTCGCCCACCCCCGGCCTCAATGTCGCCGTGCTCCACACCAACGCCACCGGCGAGGCGGGGCACGCCCCGTACTGCCCGTGCACGCTCGAGGACCTGGTCGCCTGCGACGTCGACTACTGGGCGCTGGGTCACATCCACAAGCAAGAGGTGCTGCGCGCGCAGTCGCCGTGCATCGCCTACTCGGGCGACACGCAGGGGCGCAGCCCCAAGCCCAGCGAGACCGGTGCGAAGGGCGTGCTGCTCGTGGAGGCGCGCGGCAGCGCCATCGATTCGGTGACGTTCGAGCCGGTCGACGTGGTGCGGTTCGTCACCTGCGCCGTCGACGTGCGCGAGTTGTCGGACGTCGCTGCATTGCAGGCGGCCGTGGTGGAGGAGGTCGAGGCGCTGCGTGAGGAGCACGCCGGCCGGGGTCTGCTGGTCCGCGTGCTCGTCCAAGGTCGCGGCCCGGTGGCGTCGCAGCTGCGGCACGTGGACGGCGCCGAGGGCTTCCTCGCCGAGCTGCGGGCTCGGTTCGCGGGGCGCGAGCCGTTCGTCTGGATCGAGGCGCTCAGGAACCAGGCCAAGGCCGAGTTCGACCTCGACATGATGCGGCAGCGCGACGACTTCGCCGCGGAGCTCCTGAAGCGCTACGACGACGTCCGCCGGGGCGGCGACGAGGCCGTGGCGGCGTTCGTCGCGCAGGCGGCCGAGGTGCTGGCCAGGCCCGGGCAGGTGCTCAACGCCGTGCGCGCCGCAGGCGAGGCGGCAGGGGACGAGCAGGACGCCGCGGACGAGACGGCCGGCGTCCTCGCGGAGGCCCTCGAACGAGCGCTGGAGCTGCTCGACCCCGAGGTGACGCCGTGAGGATCGACGGCTGGCAGGTCGACGGTTTCGGGGTGCTCAAGGACGCCACCGAGCAGGGTCTGGGCGCGGGCGTGACCGTGCTGCTCGGCGAGAACGAGGCCGGCAAGAGCACGCTGCTCGCGTTCATCCGCGCCGTCCTGTACGGCTTCCCGCGCGCCAACGCCCGCGACGAGCGCTCGTACGCGCCGCTCAACGGGGGCCGCCACGGCGGCAAGCTGCTGCTCCGCGACCGTGAGGATGGCCTGTGGGTGGTGGGCCGCTACGTGGACGGCAAGAGCGTGGAGATCACGCGCCCGGACGGCACGATCGGCGAGGTGGAGGACCTCGCGCTGCTGCTCGGGCACACCGACCGGCCGCTCTTCAAGTCGGTGTTCGCCTTCGGTCTGGAGGAGCTGCAGCAGTTCACGACGCTGACCACTGAAGGGGTGCGCGATCGCATCTTCTCGGTCGGCATCACCGGCGCCGGCAAGTCGGCGCGCGAGGCGATCGCGAGTCTCGAGAAGCAGCAGGCCGTCCTGCTCAAGCAGCGCGGCGGCGACGCGGAGCTCAACAACCTGGCCAGGGAGATCCAGCGCGTCGAAGCCGAGATGACGGAGGCCCGGCAGCTGGCGACGCGGTACGCCGAGTTCGAGCAGGCGGCGGACGACAGGGATGCGGTCGCCGAGGAGCTCAGGGAGCAGGCCGACGAACGGCAGCGGCTCAAGAGCGAGGTCGAAGCTCTCCTCACGCTGCGCCCCGAGTGGGAGAAGCTGGAAGGGCTGCGGCTCGAGCTGGACCGCCTACCGTCCGTCGCGGACGAGAGCCTGGCGAGCGCGGTGGGCGGCGCTGTCACCGAGCTCGCCGTGCAGCGCGGCCAGGAGCAGCGCCTCGATGAGCTGCGCACCGACCGGGCGGCGGCGTCCGACGCGCTGGAGGAGTCGCTGTCGAGGCTCGGCGACGGCTGGGACGCGGCGCGCGTCGACGCGCTCGACGTCAGCGTCGCCGCGAGGGACGAGGTGCGTGGCTTGGCTGCTCGGGTGAGCGCGACCGAGTCGACGCTCGCCACTACCCGGCAACGCTACGAGGATGCGCAGGAGGCAGCCGCGCAGGCGAGAGGCGCTCACGAAGACGTGCGCCGCGAGCTCCCCGAGGCGGAGCCGCTGACCATCGAGCAGATCGACGCCGGCGAGGCGGCCCTGACTGCGCTGCGCAGCGACGTCGACCACTTCCAGGTGCTGCGTCTCCAGGCCGAGCGCGAGGCGCCGGCTGCCGGAGGGGGGTTCCTGGCCATCATCGTGCTGGCCGCCGTCGCGGCCGTCGCGGCGGCCGTCTGTTTCGTGCTCGGTTACGCGCAACTCGGCGTCGGCCTGCTCGTGGCCGCCGTGCTCGCCGCCGCGGCGGCGTTCGTGGCGCGCGCTGGGCAACGCGCGTCCGCGAGGGACGCGACGGCGGGCCCGGGCGTCGTCGCCGAGGCGGAAGGGGCCGTCCGCGCCGCCGCCCGCGCGCTTGAGCTGCCGGACTCGCCCACGTCACAGGATCTCGCCGCTCGTGAGGCGGGTTTCCGCACGCAGCGCACGCGGCGGGGCGAGTGGGCGTCGCTGCTGGCGCGGATGGACGACGCACGCAGGCGCGCCGAGCAGGAGGAGGGCCTCCTCGCGTCCGCCAGGGAGTGGTACGAGGCGGCCGAGGCCGAGGCTGCCCACGTTGCCGTGGATTGGGAGGAGCGGCGGTCTGCCAGGGGACTCGCCGGCCTGTCGCCGGACGCCGTCCTCGCCGTCATGGACGAGGTCGAGACTGCTCGGCGCGCGCGCAAGGACCGCGACATCGCGGCGGCTGCTCTGGAGGCGATTGAGCAGGCGGCGAGCGCATGGGACGCCACCGCGAGCGAGCTTCTGCAGCGCGTCGGCCGCACGGCCGACGGCCTGTCCCGTGAGGCGCTGCGCAGCGCCCTCGTGGCGCTCGACGCCGATCTCAGCCGCCGCGCCGATGTCCTCGCGGCGGTGGAAGGCCTGGAGCGCACCATCGACATCGGCCTGTCCGCCAGTCGCGACCCGGAGGCGGCGAGGCGCGAGCTGGCCGGCGGCGACCCGGGCATCTGGCAGGACCAGGCGGCGCAGCTGGACGAGGACGTCCGGGACCTGCGCGCGGAGCGGGACGCGGCCGTCAGGGAGGCGACCGAAGCGCGCATGAAGATGCGCGAGATCGCCGAGTCGGCGGACATCGCGCGCCTGCAGGGGGAGCAGGAATCGAATCGCGCACGGCTCCTCGAGCTGGCACGCGAGTACAAGGTCGTCAGTGCGGCGAGGGCGCTGGTGGCCGATACGCTCAAGGCCTATGTCCGCGACAGGCAGCCCGCCGTCCTCGAGGACGGCTCCACCGCATTCCGAGCCGTCACCAACGGCCGATACGTGCGCGTGGAGCAAGACGGGGAGGGAGCGCTCGAGTCCATCGTCGTCATCGACCGGAACGGTGCGCGCAAGTCGCCCGACCAGCTGAGCACGGGAACCCAGCAGCAGCTGTATCTCTCCATCCGGCTGGCTCTGGCGAGCATGTTCGCCGGGCGTTCCGAGCCCTTGCCCATCGTGATGGACGACTGTCTCGTGAACTTCGATCCGGCCAGGGCCGCCTCGCTCGCGGCGCTGCTCGCCGAGCGGTCCAGGGGAGGTCAGGCGCTTCTGTTCACGTGTCATCCCGAGACGGCGGAGCTGATGCAGGGCCAGACTGCCGGTCCGGTGCGCATCGTGGAACTGCCGGCCCTGTCGTGAGGTCGGCGAACGCAGAGGTCTACGTCGACACTGGTCTCAGGTCACGGACTACTGTTCCTGGGGTACGGCAGCCGCGGGACGCCGCTTGTGCTCGAGGTGCGTCATCCGCACTTGACGGTCGACTGACCGCACCCGGGTTCACACCGTCACAGCGCTTCCATGGGCGCCTCGAGCGCATCGAGCACCGGGCGGGCAACGTAGAGCCTCCGCCACGCGCGATCGCCGACTGCCTCCAGGAGGCCGGCAGAGACCAGCGTCCGCACTGCGGTGCGAGCGGTGGGGTTGCTCACGCCGAGGAGACGTTGCGCCTCCGCCACGGTCATGTAGGGCGTCCGCAGCAGCTGATCGACGAGGGCGAGGGCTTTGGGCTTCCCTTGCACCCGCCGCCGGAAGTCCTCGCGCATGCGCATGATCTCTCGCGCCTGACTGGCGGCGCGGACGCTCGTCTCACGGACGCCGGTGAGGAAGAACAGCAGCCAGCTGCGCCAGTCGCCATCGGTCCGCACTGCAAGGAGAGCGTCGTAGTAGTCGCTGCGATGCGCCTCGATGTACGCGGAGAGGTAGAGGAGCGGCTGGGTGAGGCGCCCGCGCTCGGTGAGGAAGAGCGTGATCAAGAGGCGACCGACGCGCCCGTTTCCGTCCAGGAACGGGTGGATGGCTTCGAACTGCTCGTGCATGAGCGCACACTGCACGAGGTCGGGCAGGCTGGTCCGGTCGTGGAGGAAGAGCTCCCAGTCGGAGAGCGCCTCGTTCATCTCAACCACGGGCGGCGGGACGTAGGTGGCCGTCGCCAGGGTGGAGCCCGGAGGGCCGATCCAGTTCTGTGAGCGGCGGAACTCGCCGGGGGTCATGTGGGCGCCACGCACCCCCTGCATAAGGCGCTCATGCAGTTCGCGGACGAATCGGAGCGACAGCGGCAGGCTCTCCAGTCGCCCGAGCCCATATTCGAGCGCCTCGATGTAGTTGCGCACCTCGCGGATGTCGTCGGGGTCGCGGTCTGGCGGTGACCCTGCGACCTCATCCATGAGCAGCTCGGAGAGCGTCGTCCGTGTACCCTCGATGCGTGATGAGAGGACCGCCTCCTGCCGCAAGTATGGCGCGATGAGGAGATTGGGGTTGGGGAGCTGCTCCCCGGCGACTGAGAGCTCGCTCAAGCCGGCGTCGGCGCGCGAGAGCGCGAGGACGAGGTCCTTGCCATAGTCGATCTCCGGGGGGAGTGGGGCCGGGACGTAGGCGTCGTAGCCCTCCGGAGTCCTCACGACTCGGCCGGCTTCCGTACTGCGGAATCGGCTGGTGTCCACGGGCGCCTCCCGCTCTCAAGCTCGCGAGCCACGTACAAAGCCTCGCGAGCTTTGTAAATTCACATCACGATATTTGCAAAGGTGCCCGGGCTTTGCAAGCGGGCTGGCCGAGTCTCGCCGCGCCTGCGGCACGCCGGCGTTCAGCCCTGCGGCCGCGTGAACGGCCTCTCCAGAGGCGCGGCCGCCCCGTGCTCGCGGATCAGCTGGCCGCGCTTGAACCATCGCGGCGGCCGGCCGCGGCCCGTCGCCGGCTCGTCCAGCGTGGCCATCATGCCCAGGCGCCGCTCGATCGCGCGGTCCTCCTCCGCCTTCATCGCGAGCTCTCCGTCCGTCACCGGCTCGATCAATCCGCTCAGGCCCATCACGCGGTGGTGGAAGTTGCCGGGTCGAGCGTGTCGCGCGGCAGGTCCCAGAGGATCTCGTAGACGCGCCGCAGGTAGGGGATCGTGAACCAGTGCCTGCAGAAGGCGACGCCCAGGGCCGTCGACTCGACCAGCTCTGAGGTGCGTCGCACGGCGTCGGCGAGGATGCGCGAGTGGTCGAAGGCGAGTGCGCCCTCCGCCTCTAGCACGGTGCTCACGTGCATCCAGCGGGCGTGCCTCGCGTCGCCGCCCGCGTGCGGCCGGCTGCGGGTGGGCGCGACCGCCAGGTAGGCGACCGTCACCACGTTCTGCTGGAAGTCCTGGAGCGCGGGGCCAGCGACCTGCACCTCGGCGTGGGCGCGCCGCCGGTCGCGCGCGTCAACGGCGTGCTCGAGCACATGGACCACCCGCGCCTTAGCGCCACCGACACGCGAGAGCTCATCTACAGCATCCTGTCCCAGGACCAGCGCCAGCGCCTCGAGAACGAGTGGGAGCTCGACCTCTCCTACTCGGTCCCCGGCCGTGCCCGCTTCCGCGTCAACGCCTTCTTCCAGCGCAACAGCCTGAGCGCGGCTGATGGGCGTCTGCACGCAGCAGCTGCTGCCGACCAGGGACGGCCGTGGCCGCGTGGTGGCCTGCGAGATCCTCGTGCCCACGCCGGCGGCACGGCATCACATCCGCGAGGGGAGCACGCACCAGCTTCCGAGCGCCATCATGATGGGCGGCACGTACGGCATGCAGACCACGGACGCCGCCCTGGTGGATCTGGTCCGCAGCGGCAGAATCTCCAGGGAACTGGCGCTCAACCGCTGCTCCGACCAGGACACGTTCGCGCGCTTGCTCGAGCAGGGGAAGGCGTGAGCGGGCGCAGCCGGCCTCACCTCAGGCAGTGGTCCGATCCGCAGTCCGCCTGCCAACGTCGACCGCGCGGGATGTCGTGAGCCTCGTATCGCCGTCGCCTCGTCGCTACGCTCGCAGGGACGACACGGACTTCTCCCATCAGGCCGGTGATCGAGTTCGCCCGCGCCCACGTCCGGGGCGCTCTCGTTGCCGGCGTGTGGGATGCGCATCAATTGTGGTACACTCTCAACGAGACGAGGATCGCGGATGCGACCGGAAGCCCATCCTCAGGGTGGCGTTCTACAGCTCATCGAATGGGCGCGAGCCGGTGAGAGAGTGGCTCGCGAGCCTGAGGCGGGCCGATCGCAGAACCATCGGTCAGGACATCAAGACGGCGCAGTACGGATGGCCGCTCGGAATGCCGCTCGTGAGGAAGCTGGAACCTGGTCTGTGGGAGGTGCGCTCGCACCTCCCGGAAGGGATCGCACGGGTCGTCTTCACCGTTGAGGGCGGCATCATGGTCCTGCTGCACGGGTTCGTCAAGAAGTCGCAGAAGACGTCCGCGACGGATCTCGAGGCGGCGCGCCGGCGTCTGGCGAGGCTACGTGAGGAGTGAAGCGATGAAGGAGCAGCACGTCGGCGGGGACTTCGACGAGTTCCTCAGCGAAGATCATCTGCTACACGACGCGGAAGCGACGGCCGCCAAGCGCGTCATCGCCTTCCAGATCGCGCGCGAGATGAAGCGAGCCCGGGTGACCAAGTCCGAGATGGCGCACCGCATGAAGACGAGCAGGCCGGCCGTGGACCGATTGCTCGACCCTGCGAATCGCTCGGTCACGCTGTCGACGCTGGAGCGCGCCGCGTCCGCGGTAGGCAAGAAGCTCAGGGTCGAGCTGGCGTAGCGCAGAGGTCCGCCGTTCTCGGAGGGCGGCGAACGTGGCGCGGTAGGCCGCCGCCGGGAGATGGCGTACCCTGTCCTCACATGAGCGACTTCGGCAGCATCTGGAAGACCATCCGCGAGGTGGACGTCCTTGCCATCCGCCGTGAGGCAGAGCACGACGTCGTCGTCGCTTGCGTCGGCGACCCGGCGGCGCTCGAGCACGCACGCGGGCTGCTGTTCGGGGGTCCTGACCGGTACGGGCCGCCGCTGACCGCGCTGGGGCTGGTCGGGCTCGACCAGGTGAGCGAACGGGAACGGCTGATCGCCGGCGCCGAGCTGCTGATCGTGGCTCTGGACGCGGGCGCTACGCTCAGCCCTGCGGAGGTCGCCGGCCTCGACCGCCTGGCGGCCCTGCGGTCGGAGCAGCGCATCCTGGTGGTGTTCGGCGAGCGGTCCCGGGACGTGGCGCCGTGGCTGTCGCGCCTCGACCAGCGCCAGACGACGTTCGTCGACCCGCGGGCCGCCGACGCCGCAGAGCGGCTCGCCGCGGCGGTCCTGACGGCGCTGCCGGCCGGGCTCCACCTCTCCGCCGCGCGACGCCTGGCGGGCCTGCGGCCCGTCTTCGCGCGGCGCCTGACGGCGGAGGTCTCGCTGTCCAACGCGGCCTTCGCCTTGGCCTCCGGCGTGCCGTCGCTGGTGCCGCTTCTCGGCATCCCGATCTCGGCCGCGGACACGGTCGTCCTGACCAAGAACCAGGCGCTCATGGTCTACCGCCTGGCGCTCGCCTACGGGGCGCCGCCGGAGTTCCAGAAGCGCATGATGGAGATCACCCCCGTGGTCGGCGCCGCCGTGGTGTGGCGGCAGGTCGCGGGAGGCTTGGTCGGCCTGGTCCCTGGGTACGGGATCCTGCCGAAGACGGCGGTCGCCTACGCCGGCACCTACATCACGGGCCGGGCCGCCGAGCTCTGGTACGAGACCGGCCTCGTCTCCAGGGCCGACCTGCGGCGCTTCCGCGCCGAGGCGACGGCAAGGCCCGGGCGGTGACCGAGCCCATGGCTCGGCAGGCGCGCGAGGCGCGCGGCAGGGCCGGCCGGGGGGCTCGCGGCGCCACCAGCGGCCTGCGGAGCAAGGTCGGCCGCGTGATCCCGCGGCGGAAGCCGCCGGCGCCGTGAGCGAGCCAGCGCGCGAGGCGCCGGCCTGGGAGGAGCGCGACGCCTGGACGGCGCTCGACGACCTCGACGTCTCGCCTACGCTCGTGCAGGCGCGCGAGTGGCCGGCCGGCATCGCTGGTCTGGACCGTCCGGGGCTCTTCGCCTTCTGGGTCGACGAAGCGGGCGCAGCTGAGCTCTCCAGAGGCCTGGACCTGCCTCTCGAGCCCGGGCGCATCTACGCGGGGCAGGCCGGAGCCACGAAGTGGCCCTCCGGCCGGTCCGGCGACGACACCCTCGGCGACCGCATCCGGATCCACCTGACGGGCAAGGTCCGAAGCTCGCCGCTGCGCCTGGCGCTCGCATCGATCCTCTTCGACCGGCTCGAGTTGGTGGTGCCGGGGCCGATGCTCCTCCTGGCCTCGTCGGAGGAGGCCCTGAGCGAGTGGATGCGCGAGCATCTCGCCGTCGCCGTCCACCCCCACGACGACCGGGACAGCCTCGCCGGCCTTGAGCGTGCGATCGTCGAGCGCCTCGACTCGCCGCTCAACCTGGAGCACCTGCCGCAGACGCCGGCGCGCGAGCGCGTCGCCGCGCTGCGCCGGCGAATCAGCCGGGAGTAGATCTGAGCCGGCGCCGCGGTTGTCGGCGGCGGCCGCGCAACGGTTTTTCCGGTGCTCCGTGGCGGGAACCCGAGAGCAGACTCATCTGCGACGGGAGGAAGCATGAACCAGGCCGGCATCGATCTCGAGAAGGAGCAGCGGGCTGCGCTGGCGCGGCCCCGCCTTGACTACTCCTCCTTCACGCGGGCCGGCGTCCGGGGCATGGACGCGCTGGCCGGCCCGGAGACCACCCTGCTCAAAGCCAAGCTCGTTGAGGCTCTCGCCCCGATCCCGTATCGGGCCTGGGAGAACCGCCAGTACAGGCGTCTGACGACGCGCTACGCGGACGAGGGACTCGTGCGCCAGGCCGAGGCCATCGTGAGGTGGACGCGCGAGGCGCAGGACAAGGAGTACCAGCACCTGCGCGTGATCGCCGTCAAGCTCGCGGAGGACGGCGAGCAGGACCCACTGCGCCTTTCGCGGCCGGTGCCGGACCTCATGACCGGCTCGTGGGCGGTGCTGTCGCGCACGCTGAGCCGCCTGTCGATTCGTCGGGCGTTCCTCCTCAACGCCGAGGCCGAGGACCACGCCGAGCACTACTACGCCGAGCTGGTCGGCCTGCACCCGGAGTGGGAGGAACAGCCGGTCACCAGCGCGGTGGTGCGGAAGTACGGCTCGTTCCGCTCCTGGGCCGATGTCTTCCGCCGCATCGGGCTCGACGAGCGCGACCACCTGAACGCCAGCTTCGCCTTCGCCGGCAAGCCGGAGCAGATCGTGAAGTACGAGGGCATGCCGGCGACGCCCGGTCTGGACTGACGCCGCCCGAGACCCGCGTGGCCGGTGGTGCGGCAGCCGACCGACTTTCGCCGTCTGGGGCAAGGCCGGGGGCGGGGGCGTCATGTGTTCGGGTTGCCTCGGTACCGCGAACGACACCGCTTCCGGTACGGCGGGTACCGGAGCGGCCCTATCCGCGGAACCATCCGCGACCCTTCCCGGTACCGGCGGCGGCATCGTTCGTGGCACCACCAGCTCTTGCATGACCATGCGTCCCCACGCCAAGCGGGCTGGACATGGCGGTGGAGGGGCGGCGGTGAAGGGGTCGCGGCGGGCGCCGGCTGTGACGTGCCGGGTACACTGGACCTACGACCGTCATCGAGAGGACTTGAGTGAGCAGCAGCCCGGCCGAAGTGAGCACGATCGCGATCAAGCACACGGCCCGTGCGCGGCGGGCCGCGGCGCTCGGCGCGTTCTTCGCGCTCCTCGCCGCGGCCCTCTTCACCGGCGCCGGCCTCGCCGCCCCGGAGGCCTCCGCCGGTCCCTACGTGAACCCATCACCGGTCGAGATCCGCGAGAAGCTACGCAGCGCGGCCGTCATCCGCCTCATCCCGCCCAGGATTCTCTTCGGCATCGCCTTTCAGGAGAGCACCTGGCAGCAGTTCGACGCCAAGGGCGACCCGCTCATCGGCAGCGACCGCAAGGGCATCGGCATCATGCAGGTGACCACGATCCCCGCCGGCGTCGACATGGAGCGCCTCAAGACCGACATCGACTACAACATCGCCGTCGGCGCCGACATCCTCGTCGAGAAGTGGTGGTACGCGCCGACGGTCATCCCGTTCATCGGCGACGGCGACCCGCGCTGCTACGAGAACTGGTTCTTCGCCGTTTGGGCGTACAACGGCTGGAAGGCCGCCAACTCGTATCCGTACAAGGTCTGGGGGCACATCGCCGCGGGGCCGGAGGGCTGGTGGATCGGCCTGCCGGTGACCCCGGTGCCGACGGAGTCGCTGGTGGGCGGCTTCCCCGTGCCGCCCGTCCAGACGCCGCTGCCGGCGCACTGGTGGAGCCCGGTGCCGCTGCCGAAGCCCGCCCTGAGCGTGCCGCGGGTGCAGAAGCGCGTCGACGCCGGCGTCCGCTTCACCGTCTCCGGCACGCTCTCACCGCAGCATCCAGCCGGCGCCAGCTCGGTGGAGATCCGCGCTACCGCTACAACGGCTCCTCCTGGGCGCTGCGCAGGACTCTCCTGGCCGCCAACCTCGACTTCGAGGGCATCACCAAGTACGTGGCCAAGTTCGGCTTGGGGAAGACGGGCCGCTGGAAGCTCGTGGCCTACGCCCCGGCCGACGCGGACCACGCCGCGGTGACGTCCGAGCCGGCCTACGTGACGGTCCGCAGCCGGCTCCTGAGCGCCGGCAGTACAGGCAAGGAGGCGGGCGCCATGCCGGAGCTTGACACCTACGAGGCCGAGATCCTACGTGACCGGCCGGCTGGCCGAGCGGCCCGCGCGGCGCTGAATGCACGCGCCGGGAGTCAGCGCTCCAGGCCGCGGCCGCAGGTACTCCCGCAAATCGGCTCCGAGCACGGCGTCGAGCTCGGAGAGGTCGCCGCTCGGCACCTGGACGAAGGTGAAGGCGAACACCGGGTAGCGGTTGAAGTCGGTCGGGCGGAGCTCGAGCACCGTGCTGAAGCGGGCGGCGAAGCGCTCGTAGTCGACCGCCTCGATGCGCGCGAGGTCCACGGAGCTCGGCAGGTCGGCGACGATGAGCGCCGTCGTGCGCCCCGTCGTCTCCTCGGCGAGGCGCGACCAGTCCGGGCGCTCGCCGAGCAGGTAGGTGCGGTACGGGTCCACCCCGTAGGCGAAGTGCGCGAGGTCGGCCGCGCACCAGCCGCCGAAGCGCATGGGGTTGACCTCGATCGGCGCCACGCGGCCGGCGCCGTCGACGCGCAGTTCCACGTGGACAGGGAAGTCGGCGAGGCGGGCGCGCCGGCCGATCTCGTGGAGGAACTCCATCGCGGCCGGCCCAAGACGCTCTACCGTGTCGGCGTTCGTCAGGTACACGCGGTCGCTCACGTCGCCGGCGCCGGCGAACGGGTGCGCGTAGAGGTCGACGAGCACCGGCGCGCCGTCCGCGCCGAAGTACGCGTCGACGGCGAACTCCTCGCCCTCGATCACCTCCTCGGCCACGAAGCGGCCCAGCCCCAGCACCTTGTCCGGATACACCGACATCGAACGCCTGCACCTCTCGCTCGATCTCCGCGACCACCGCCGACCACGCCGTCGCCGACTCCACCACGTGCACGCAGAGGCTGAAGAAGCCCACCGCCGGCTTGACGACGAAGGGCGCGCGCAGCCGCGAGGGATCGAACGCGCGCAGCTCGTCCAGGCGCAGGCCCACGTAGCGGTAGTCGGGGTAGAGGTCGGCCAGCGCGTCGCGGAAGGCGACCTTGTCCTTGAACAGCTCGATCTGCCGCGGCAGGTCGCTGTGCCCCAGGTGCCCGGCGATCCAGCCGATGGCGTTCTCCGAGTTCGAGTAGAGCCGCGCGCCCGGGCGTGAGGCCGCGGCGGCGAAGGCGTCGTCGTCCATGATGAGGCCGGCGTGCGGCTCCGCCAGCCGGCGCCGGGCCATCGGCGTGTCCAGAACCGGCAGCCCGAGGCCGGCGACGGTGGCGGCGAGGAGGTCGGACACGTAGGGCTCTTCGAGGATGAACACGGCGGGCTCCGGGGTCGGCGTTGGGCGGCGGGCTCGGTACAGGATACCGCCGCTCGCCCGGCGTCAGTGTGCGGCCAGATCGTCTTTCAGGTCGCTCGCCGTGAGGCGGAGCGACCACGCGTGCTGGTGACCGGTGCGCATGCGGCCTTCACGCTCGATCGGGAGCAGGAAGAACCCGTCGGCGATCTCCTGGAGGGGTCCCGACCACTCGTCCAGGTCGGGGACCGGCACGACGAGCTCGAGTGCGAACGTCTGCGCCGGCGTGTACAGCATCGAGAGGCACTCGACGGGCGCCGGCGGGTCGGCGTCGCCCGGCGGCACCGTCGTGTACTGCAGCACCGGGTAGCCGCGCCAGTACATGCCGATGCCCTCGATCGCGTGGGCGCCGGTCCGCTCGAGAAAGGCGCGGCCCGCGCGCGGCGCGACCTCGTCCCAGTCCCACGTGCCCAGGACCCCCGGTCGCGGCGGTGCGCCGTCGGTGGTGAGGAGCAGGCTGGGCGCGAGCCCGCGGGAGATGCTGTCGGCGGTCGCGTGCCGGGTCGTGAAGAGGACGGCGGCAGCGATCTTCGTGGGAATGCGCGTGCTCCACGCGGCGTGGAGCCGCGGGTCGGCGGCCTCGTCGGCGTGCGTGATCCGCGCATCGTCGTAGGTGACGCCGAAGCCGAAGTTGGGGTTGCTGTAGGTGACGATGGCCATGGGGGCAGTCCGTTCGTTCGCGGTGACTCAGCATACCGTGAGACGGCGCGAGCGTGCGGCGGGTTCGCAGCAGGGGCCATGCGAGAAGTGTCCACCGCGCGCACCGGTCGTCATCCTTGCGTGCCGCGCCTCCCGAGGGCAGGCTTTCCGTATGGAACGTGACCGCTCCGCGGGCGACGAGGGGCACTGGCGCTCCTCATCCTTGAGGGATATACTTCGGCTATCCCAAGGAGGTGCGGCCGTGGTCACGCGAGTGCAGAAATGGGGCAACAGCCAAGGCCTGCGTCTCCCCCGTCAGGTGCTCGCAGAGGTCGAGATCGCGGTCGGCGACGAAGTCGACGTCGCCGTTCGCGAGGGCGCGATCGTGATCACGCCGCTCCGCCGCGTACGGGGCGGTCAGGATCTGCTGGCGCTCGTGCGCCGGATCCCTCCGGGCTACGTCCCCGAAGAAGTCGACTGGGGTCCTCCGGCCGGCAACGAGGTGTGGTGAGGTGGCGGACTACGTACCGCGCAAAGGTGAGTTCGTGACGCTCGCCTTCACTGGGGAGTCGGGGCGCGAGCAGCGCGGCCGCCGACCGGCGCTCGTCGTGAGCAACGATCTCTTCAACCGCCACACCGGTCTCGCTCTCGTCTGCCCGGTGACGCAGACCGAGCGCGACTACCCCTTCCATGTGGCCATCCCCGAGGGTGGTCGCGTCCGTGGCTTCGTGATGGTGGAGCAGCTCAAGTCGGTCGACTACCGCGCCCGCGCCGCGACCCGGCTCGGGCGGGCGCCGGCCGCGGTGGTCGACGAAGCGCTCTCGCTGCTGGACGCCGTGATCTACTGACCTCACCGGGCGGCCGCCCCGTCGTGGCGAGCGCGTGCCGGTGTAGTCTTGCGCCGATGGGCCGGGACCGATCAGCACCGGGAGCTTGACGCCGTGCGCGTCGCGCTCTTCATCACCTGCGTCGCCGACACGATGTTCCCGGAGACGGGAAGGGCGGTCGTGCGCGTGCTCCAGCGACTGGGGCACGAGGTCGTCTTCCCGGCCGGGCAGACCTGCTGCGGCCAGATGCACCTGAACAGCGGCTACGAGGACGAGGCGCTGCGGCTGGCGCGGCGGTTCGTCGACATCTTCGCGCGGGACGACCGTGTGGAGGCGGTCGTCTCGCCGTCGTCCTCCTGCGTCGGCATGATCCGCGAGCTCGTGCCGCCGGTCGCGCGCGCGGCCGGCGACGAGCGGCTCGCGCGCGACGCCGAGGCGCTCGGCGGCAGGCTCTACGAGTTCTCCGAGTTCCTCGTCCGCCGCCTCGGCGTGGAGGACGTCGGCGCGGCGTACCCGCGGCGCGTGACCTATCACCCGACCTGCCACTCGCAGCGCGTCACGCGCATCGGCGACGCGCCGCTGCGGCTGCTCGCGAACGTGCGCGGGCTCGAGCTCCTGGAACTGCCGGAGGCCGCCGAGTGCTGCGGCTTCGGCGGCACCTTCTCGGTCAAGAACGCCGACGTCTCGCTGGCGATGCTCGCCGACAAGTGCCGCAACATCGTCGCGACCGGCGCCGACGTGGTCACGGCCGTCGACCCCTCGTGCCTGCTGCACATCGGCGGCGGGCTGAGCCGGATGGGGAGCGGGGTGCGCGCCGTGCACCTGGCGCAGATCCTGGCGGAGGAGAGGCCGGGGGCGCAGCTTGCCCGGCCGGAGGCCCGCGCGTGAGTGGCGGCCACGACTTCCCGGCCGCCGCCCGCGAGGCGCTCGCCGACGAGCGGCTGCGCGTCAACCTGCGGCGCGCGACGCAGACGATCCGCGCCAGGCGCGCCGACGCCGTCGCGGAGCTGGCCGACTATGAGGAGCTACGCGAGCAGGCGCGGGCCGTCAAGGCCGGGGCGCTGGACCGTCTCGAGGAGCTGCTGGACGAGTTCGAGGCGGCGTTCACGGTCGCCGGCGGGCACGTGCACCGGGCCGCGGACGCCGCGGAGGCGAACGCGATCGTGGCGGCGATCGCGCGCCGGCACGGCGTCACCGAGCTGGTCAAGATGAAGTCGCTGGCGACGGATGAGATCCGCCTTGACGCGGCGCTCGCGGAGGAGGGCATCGAGGCCGTCGAGACCGACCTCGCCGAGCTCATCGTCCAGCTGGCCGGCGACACCGCCTCGCACATCCTGGTGCCGGCGATCCACTACAGCCGCGGCGAGGTCCGCGACCTCTTCCGGCGCACGATCGCCCGGGGCACGGACCTCTCCGACGACCCGCGCGAGCTCGCCGAGGTCTCGAGGCTCTACCTGCGCGAGCGCTTCCTGCGCGCGCGCATGGGCGTGACCGGCGCCAACGTCGGCGTCGCCGAGAAGGGCACCATCTGCGTCGTCGAGAACGAGGGCAACGGCCGCATGTGCACCACGATCCCGCCGGTGCTGGTGACCGTGATGGGCATCGAGAAGGTGGTGCCTCGCCTCGAGGACCTCGTCCTCCTGCTTCGCCTGCTGCCGCGCTCGGCGACGGGCGAGCGCATGAGCGCGTATGTGTCGCTCTGGACCGGGGTGACGGCGGGCGACGGACCCCGCGAGGTCCACGTCGTGCTCCTCGACAACGGGCGACGGAACGTGCTGGCCGATCCCGTCGGCAGGGAGGCGCTGCAGTGCATCCGCTGCAGCGCCTGCCTCAACGTGTGCCCCGTCTACAAGCGCGTCGGCGGGCACGCTTACGGCTCCATCTATCCGGGGCCGATCGGGGCGATCCTGACGCCGCAGCTGTGGGGGATGGAGGAGTACGCGACGCTGCCCTTCGCCTCGTCGCTCTGCGGGGCATGCGCCGAGGTCTGCCCGGTCAAGATCGACATCCCGCGCGTGCTGCTGCACCTGCGGGCGCGGGCCGTGCGCGAACTGGCGCCCGCGCCCGAGAGGGCGGCGTTCGGCGCCGCGGCGTGGGCCTTCGGCGCGCCGCGGCGCTTCGCCGCCGCGCAGAAGGTGGGGAGGGTCGCCGAGCTGCCGCTCGCGCGCGGCGGCCTCGTCCGCCGCCTGCCCGGCCCGCTCGAAGGCTGGACGCGCGGCCGCGACCTGCGGCCGGTCGCGCGCGAGACGTTCCGCGAGTG
This sequence comes from uncultured Thermoleophilia bacterium, assembly GCA_963717965.1. Lineage (GTDB taxonomy): Bacteria > Actinomycetota > Thermoleophilia > UBA2241 > UBA2241 > CAIXSE01. Next base: position 117,862 of record CAVQXS010000011.1, read on the forward strand.
GTGGGCGCGGGAGCGCGGGGGAGAGCCGTGAGCGCCTCGCTCGTCGACCTCTTCGTCCAGCGTCTCGAGGCGCAGAAGACGGACGTGCGCCGCGTCGCCCCCGACGGCGTCGCCGCCGCGGCCGCCGCGGTCTGCGCCGAGCGCGGCGTGCGCCGGCTCGGCGTGCCGCCCGGCCTGCCGGCGGACTGGCGGCCGGCCGGCGTCTCCGTGGTCGAGGACCACGGGCTCACGCCGGCCGAGCTCGACTCCCTGGACGCCGTGCTCACCGGCTGCACGCTCGCGATCGCCGACACGGGCACGCTCGTGCTCGCCGCCGGCCCTGCCGACGGGCGGCGAGCCCTCTCGCTCGTCCCCGACATCTACGTGTGCGTCGTCACCGAGGACCAGATCGAGCCCGACCTGCCGGCGGCGACGCCGCGGATCGCCGGCCTGGTCCGCGAGGAGGGCCGGCCGGTGGTCTTCGTCTCCGGCCCCTCGGCCACCTCGGACATCGAGCTGCAGCGCGTCGAGGGCGTGCACGGCCCGCGGCAGCTCGTCGTGCTGCTCGTCTCGCCGCCGGCGGTCGCCTGACGCGGCCGGCCGCCGTGCGCTTGCCCCAGCCGGCGCACGCCGGCGCCACCGGCCGGCCCGCGCACTCCGGACCTCGGCAGGTTGACGAAACCCCCCGCGCGGGAAGGACGGCGGCATGAGCAGCAACAGGCTCGAGGCATTCAGCGACGGCGTCATCGCCATCATCATCACGATCATGGTGCTGGAGCTCTCCGTCCCCAGCGTGCACGAGACGAAGGACGGGGACACGCTCGCCGCACTGTGGCACCTGCGCTACGTGTTCATCAGCTACGTGCTGAGCTTCGCCTACCTCGCCATCTACTGGAACAACCACCACCACATGCTGTACGTCACCGAGCGCATCACCGGCGGCGTGCTGTGGGCCAACATGCACCTGCTCTTCTGGCTCTCGCTCATCCCCTTCGCCACCGCCTGGATGGGGGAGAACGACTTCGCCAAGACGCCGACGGCGGTCTACGGAGCAGTGCTGCTCATGGACGCGATCGCGTACTTCATCCTGCAGCGCAGCATCATCCACAGCCAGGGAGAGGATTCGCTGCTGGCCAGGGCAGTCGGCCGGGATCTCAAGGGCAAGTCGTCACCGATCCTGTACGCCATCGCCATACCGGCCGCGCTCTGGCAGCCTTGGGTCTCCTACGCGATCTACGTCGGGGTCGCCCTGATGTGGATCGTCCCCGACCTGCGCATCGAGCGGGCGGTGGAGGAAGAGGAGGAGGCGCAGGAGATGGCGGACCAGGTGGAGGGGGACGCGTCAGCGGCTGCCCGGCGCGAAGCCTGAGGCCGCTCGGCACGCAGACGGAGGGCCCGGACGAAGGCTGACCGTTTGCAGCCGCTTTCGCCCGGGTACCGTGCCACCCACGGTGTCACCAGAGTCCGCATCACCACAAAGGAGTGTCATGGTCCAGGTAGGTCAGCCCGCTCCCGAGTTCGCCCTCGAGGGCGTCCTCGACGGCGAGTTCGTCGACGTCAAGCTCAGCGACTACCGCGGCAAGTGGGTGGTCCTGTTCTTCTATCCGCTCGACTTCACCTTCGTGTGCCCGACGGAGATCCAGGGCTTCGCCCGGCGGCTCGCGGAGTTCGAGGAGCTCGGCGCCCAGGTGCTCGGCGCCAGCGTGGACAGCAAGTGGAGTCACCTCGCGTGGGCCGAGCGCGACTTCGGCAAGCTCGGCTTCCCGCTCCTCAGCGACATCAAGCGCGAGGCGACGGAGGCCTACGGCGTGCTCCTGCACGATGAGGGCGTCGCCCTACGCGGCACCTTCGTCATCGACCCCGAGGGCACGCTCAAGTACTCCGTCGTGCACGACAACAACATCGGCCGCAACACCGACGAGACGCTCCGCGTCCTCGCGGCGCTCCAGACCGGCGAGCTCTGCCCGGTGGACTGGCAGCCCGGCGAGGCGACGCTGGGCTAGAGGACGGCCGCGGCGGCCGCGAGATGGCCGCCGCGCCGACTGTGAGGGGCGCCGCGTGGCTCTGCCGGCCGTGCGGCGCCCCTCGTCACTTCACCCGAGGGTTCGAGCGAAGGAGAGACATGGCCAGGATCGACGACTGGTTCGACGAGAGCACACTGATCGACCTCGTGCCGATGGACGTGTTCGTGCGCGGGGCGTCCGCCGTGGAGGCCGGCGCGGTGCGCATCCTCGAGCGCGACGACGCGCGTCTGCTGACCACGGTGGAGGCGGGCGACATCGTCGAAGTGGAATGGAGCCTCAGCGGCGAGCAGCTCACGTACGCCTGCACCTGCGGCCAGGCGGTCGAGCACCCGTGCGAGCACCTCATCGCCAGCGCGCTCGCGACCTGGCCGGGTGAGGCGCCGGACGAGGGCGACTGATCGGGCCGGCCGGGCGTTCGCGAGCGCCCGGCCGGCCAACAGTCAGCTCACGGCGCGCCGCGGGTACATCCCCTGTGCAGGAAGCGTCGACCCGGACCGAGGGGGTGAAGGCCATGGCGACCTACGAGTTCGAGTGCCGTGACTGCGGGACGAAGTTCGAGGTCACCTGCCACATCGACGAACGCGAGGCCAAGGCGGCGTGCCCCAAGTGCGGCAGCCACAAGGTGGACCAGCAGTTCACCGCCGCCTTCTCGTCGCCGCCGCCGGACAAGTACTGAGGCATGCCGTACAATCGGCCGTGATGCCTCTCTACGAGTTCCAGTGCACGAAGTGCGGCGAGCGCTTCGAGATCATCTCCAGCCACGCCGACCGCGAGCGGAACGCGGTCTGTCCGGACTGCGGCGGCCGCGAGGTCACCCCGGTCCTTGGCGGCTTCAGGGTCGGCATCTCCCGCACCAGGCTCAACCCCGGCACGTTCGTGCGTAAGAAGGGCCAGGCGCCGACGTACAAACCGCCGGCCAAGGGCTGACGGTCGGCAGAGTCCCGTCCGGCGCCGCGGCGAGGGCCGGAGGCACTGGGCCGGCCTCGCCGCGGCGTCGTGAGCGGAGTGGGATCGCGCGTCGGGCGGCGCGCGCCGGGGGGTCCGTGACGCGCGGCTCGCCGGCGCGCGGCCCCACTCCGCCGATCTCGTCATTCCCCCGGAGCCCGTGGCGCACGCCGTTGCAGAGGCCGTTGGCGGTGGCCGCCATTCAGCGGGAGGTGAGGGGCGCGCGCACGCGCAGTGCCGCGCGCGCCACCCCCGCGGTGACCGGCACGTCCCCGAGCGCGTCGCCGTCGACGTCGAGGGGGAAGAGGCCGGCGCGGGGCCGGCGTCCCCCCGGCGGGCCCGCCGGCCTCAGCTCCACCTCGCGGCAGGCGAAGTGGTCGATGCCGGGCTCCGCCAGGTGTGTCCCGGCGTAGATGGTCCTGAAGCGGCCGATCAGGCGCCAGCGCGTCTTCGGCTGAATGGTGATCACCTCGAGCAGCCCGTCGTCGAGGCTGGCCATCGGCGCGATGTTCATCCCGCCGCCGAAGGTGCGCCCGTTGCAGATGGCGACGGCGTGGGCGTTGAGCAGCAGCTCACCGGGGGTGCCGTCCGGCGTCGTGTAGCGGCAGACCAGCCGGGTGCGACGGCAGGTGAAGATGGCGCGCACCGTGGCCTGGGCGTAGGCGAGGCGGCCGTCGAGAAAGGCGGGCGCGGCCGCGGTGTAGCGGTCGACGAGCCCGCCGATGCCCGCCGAGAGCACGTTGATCCAGTAGCGCTCGACCGGCGTGCCGTCGAGGGCAGGGAACCTGGCCCAGCCGACGTCGACGGCGCGCTCCGCGCCGCGCTCGAGGGCGGCGAGGTACGCGCCGAGCTCGTGCGGGATGCCGAGGGAGCGGCCGAAGTCGCCGCCCGTGCCGCTGCCGACGATGCCGAGCGCGGGGATGAGGTCGGCATCACCCGGCCCTGTGGCGGGCGAGGCACCGCCGGCGGCCGTCAGCAGGCCGTTGACGATCTCGTCGAGGGTGCCGTCGCCGCCGAGCCCGATGACGAGCGGGCGCCCGTCGCGGGCCGCGGCGCCGGCCAGTGCCGTCGCGTCGCCGCGGCGGCGGGTCTCGACGACGTCGACGTCGCCGACGGCGCCTCGGACTCCGGAGAGGAGCTGCGAGAGGCCGCGGCCGGTGCGGCCGCGGCCCGCCGTCGGGTTGGCGATCACGAGGGGGCGCCTCTCGGCGCCGGCAGCGGTCGTCTGCATGTTGGGACGATACCATCGCTCGCGCCGCGGCCACTACGGCCCGCTCTGGCCAGTCAGTGCAGGCAGGCGTCATGTGCCGGAGCGCGTCAGCTGTTCGACGCAGGGAAAGTAACTTGTCTGGTTTAGTTACTTTGATGAAGGGTAGAACGTCGTCGTCGCCGCCCATCGCGGCGGAAGATGACAGCCATGACCCAGCAGGGGGTTCTCATGTCGGCCACGACTGACAAGCAGCAAGAGATATCTTGCCCTCGCCGTCGCGCTTCTAGCGCTCGCCGTGGGCTTCTTCGCCCTCACGGCGAGCGCACAGGCGCAGACGCTCACGCTCGCCGGGGGCTACACGCAGCTGACCACGGACCCAGGAACGACCAAGGCGCTCGTCGCCAACCGGATCCTGCCGCTTCCCGTGTTCCCGTCATGGGTCATCCCCACGACGCAGGACGGCAAGCTGGCGCTGCGCTACCGCTTCTACATCACCGGCGGCCAGATCGATGGCGCCACCCTCGGCGGTGAGATCTACCACTCCGGCGGGCTCAAGTTCGCCAACCTGAGAAACGGCAAGTCGCTGACGGTCAAGAACTTCACGATCGATACGAAGAGCGCCCAGCTGACCGCCCAGATCCCGGCGCTCGGCGTGCGTGCGCCGATCCTCGACCTCGACCTCTCGGGCGTGAAGGTGACCCCGGAGACTACCTACACGAAGGTCGGGCCCGTTCCGGCGACGCTGACGGACGTTGCCGCCGCGGCGCTCAACGCCAAGCTCGGCACCACCCTGTTCGCGGGCGGCCTGCCGATCGGCACCGCGAACGTGTACGCGCGCTTCGTCAACTGACCATCCCGCGGCGTCCTCGGGCGCCGGCCACGACGCCGAACGATAGGGCGGCGGTCCCGCGAGGGGCCGCCGCCCCGTCTCGTGGTGCCGTCGCCCGCCGTGAACTTCGCCCAAGGTCGCGCGAACTACCTGCACAGTTTGCCTATCTGGTGAGGCCGCCGGTGCTTCTGGTATGAATGGCGAACAGCAACGGGGAGGCGCGCGTGGCAGCCATGGAGAGACCGCCGATCGAACCCATCGAGCCGGCCTTCAGCGTTCGCTATCACTCGCCAGCGCAGCTCGACCGCCTGCAGCAGGCCACGCTCGACATCCTTGAGACCGTCGGCGTGCGCTTCCAGAGCGCCAGGGCGCTGGACCTGCTCGCAGAGGCGGGGGCCACGGTCGACCGCGGAGCCGAGGTGGCGAAGCTGCCGCCGGACCTCGTGCTCGCGGCGATGGCGAGGGCGCCGCGGCGCTTCGGCCTCGGCGCCCGCGACGCGTCCTGCGACATCGCCGTCGGCGACGGCCGCACCTACTGCACCACCGACGGCTGCGGCGTCGAGGTCGTCGACTTCGCGACGCGCGAGCGCCGCCGGTCGACGAAGGCCGACCTCGCGGACGTGACGCGGCTCCAGGACGCGCTCTCGAGCATCTCGTTCTGGTGGCCCACGGTCAGCGCCGGCGACTGCGGCGAGACGGCGCAGCTGCACGAGCTCGACGCCGGCTGGCACAACACCGTCAAGCACCTGCAGGGGATGGTGAACGGCGAGCGCGAGGCCCGCTACGCCGTCGAGATGGCGACGGTGATCGCCGGCAGCGCCGAGGAGCTCCGCCGCCGGCCGGTGCTGAGCGACCTCATCGGCACGATCTCGCCGCTGGTGGTCGACGAGGACGCGATCGAGGCGGCGCTCGTCTTCGCCGCGGCCGGCGTGCCGGTCACGTGGGTGACGATGCCCACCCTGGGGACGACGGCGCCGGCCACCAGGGCCGGCGCCTACGCTCTCGGCGCGGCCGAGCTCGTGGCCGCGACGGTCGTCCTGCAGCTCGCCAGCCCCGGGGCGCCGGTGCTGCATTCGATCATCCAGAGCTGGGCCGATCCGCGCTCCGGCAACTTCGTGAGCTTTCCGCTGGACGGCCGCGTCCGGGCGCTCGGCACCGAGCTCGCCCACCACTGGGGCGTGCCCGCCGAGTCGGCCGCCTGCGGCACCGACTCGGCGGTGCCCGGCACGTGGCAGGCAGGCGTGGAAGAAGCCCTGGACCTCGTGCAGGCCGCCCAGGAGGGCTCGGAGCTGCTGCCCAGCATCGGCCTCGTGAACGTGTACACGCTCTTCTACCCCGAGCACCTCCTCCTCGGCGACGACATCTACCGGCGCGCGCGGTACGCCGTGATGGACCTCGACCTGGACGACGAGTCGATGGCGCTCGACGCCGTGGCCGAGGTCGGGCCGGGCGGCCACTTCCTCGGCAACCGGCACACGCGCCGGTACATGCGCGAGGCGGTCACGCCGGCGATCACCCACGAGGTAGGGCCGGACGGCGCCTTCCGCGATCCGCTCGACGTGGCGCGAGAGCGGGCGGAGGAGCTCTGGCGAGACTACCTGCCGGAGCCGCTGGAGGAGGACAAGGCCGCCGAGCTCACGAGGATCCTCGCGGCGGCCGACGCCGAGCTGCGCGGCTAGCCTGCGGCCCGCCGCGCCCGCGGCTCGCCGCGCCGTGAGCTCGGCTCCGCCTCGCGGGCGGCCCTCTCCACCACGGGAAGCGTAGACGCGGCCCACCTGTGGAAAGCTTCTCTGGAAGACCGACTGAGAGGAGCACCATGGATGACAACGGCAGCGTCGGGCAGACCGGCGGAGAGAGCGCAGAGAGCGGTGACGTCCGGCACGGCCTCATCGGCATGGTACGGGCCGGTGACGTCCATCTGGAGCAGAGCGCGTCGTGGGTCACGACCGCCCGGGGCGGCGCCGAGCTTCAGCAGAGCGCCTCGGTCGCCGTGGTCTCGGGCGGGGACACGACGCTGACGATGGCGGCCGCCGTCGCGGTCCCCACGCTCGGCGACGTGCGCATCGACAAGGGCGGCGCGCAGTGGGTCGTCGCCGCCGGGGACGTCAGCATCGACAAGGGCGGGTGCGTGGCCGCGATCGCGCCGAACGTGCACGTCGAGCGCGGCGGCGTCGGCGTGGCTCTCGCGAGACACGTGGAGGTCGGCGAGGGCGGCCGCATCCTCTTCGGGCCGCTGGCCGCGGCGGCGTTCGGCCTCGCGGCCGGCCTCGGTGCCGGTCTCGCCTTCGCCGCCGCCGCCGGCTACGTCGGCGTCAAGGCGTGGAGTCACCGGCCTCATCGCCTCGGGCTGGGATGATCGTCGTCCGCCACTCGGTGGTCATCGACGAGCCGGTCGAGCGCGCCGGCTATCTGTGGGCCGATTTCGTGCGCCAGCGGATCGCCGACCACAACTTCGTCCCCGACGAGTGGCTCGAGGTGGACAACGCCTGCGGCGTGATGGGCGCCGGCGACGTCTCGTTCGAGGCGGTCGGCACGGCGCGCAGTAAGGTCACGCTGAGCCTGGAGCTCGACCTGCGGCCCTCGGACCCGGAGACGGGGCAGGAGGTCGAGGCGACCTTCCGGCGGGCGGTCGCCCACCTCGAGCGCTTCCACGACTACGCCGACGCGCACTTCGGCTAGGCCGGGCGCACCCTTGCGGGCATCGGACGCCGACTGCTCGAGCGGCCGCCATCCTGGCCGACCTCGCTCCGCGCGGCAGCGAGGAGGCGCGCGCCGGCATGGCGCGCTACGGCATCAACACCGACGGCGCCTTCGGCGTCTCCGTGTACGAGCTGCGCCGCGTCGCCGCGGATATCGGTCGCGACCACGAGCTCGCGCTCGCCCTGTGGGAGACGGGCAACCACGAGGCCCGGCTGCTGGCGAGCATGGTCGACGAGCCGGCACGCGTGACCGAGGCCCAGATGGACGCCTGGGCGGCCGCCTTCGACTCCTGGGACGTGTGCGACCAGGTCACCTCCAACCTCTTCGACAAGACGCCGTACGCCTGGGACAAGGTGCGCGAGTGGAGTGAGGCCGAGGACGAGTGGGTCAAGCGGGCCGCGTTCGCGACCGCGGCGGCCCTGGCCGTCCAGGACAAGAAGGCCGCCGACGAACCCTTCCTCGAGATCCTCGAGCTCGTGCGCCGCGAGGCGGGGGACGACCGCAACTTCGTGAAGAAGGCGGTCAACTGGGCGCTGCGCAACATCGGCAAGCGGAACCTCCGGCTGCACGCGGCGGCGATCGCCGCGGCCGAGGCCATCCTGGCCTCGGCCGAGGAGCGCGCCGCCGCCCCCGAAGGCCGCAAGGACCCGGCGGTGCGCAGCGCGCGCTGGATCGCCCGGGACGCGCTGCGCGAGCTGCGCAGCGACATGGTCGTCGAGCGGCTGCGTCGCCGCGGCTGAAGCGCCGCCCATCGTCGGCGGCCACCGCGGCGACCGGCCGCGGCTCTGGCGGCGCTCCGCTTCTGGTAGTACGCTACTAGTTCTTTCGGCCGCGTCCCACCATCGTCGGCAGGGGGGTCCGATGCCGGTCGCCGAGACCAACGGCTCGTTCTTCGCCATCCAGCGTCGCCATCCCCGGCTGCTCCGCGGCATCACGTGGATGCGCCGCCACCAGGTCTTCTGCGGGATCATCGGGACGCTCGCCATCGCCGGCGTCTTCTTCCTCGACCTCGCCGTTCCGGGCTACCTGATGAACGGCTTCTACATCATCCCGCTGTTCTTCCTCGCCCTGGCCGTCAACGAGCGCGCCGTCGCGTTCGCCGTCTTCATGTGCATCGCGCTCTCCGCCTTCGTCATCGTCTGGGAGGACTCGCTCGACACGGACCGCTTCCTCATCCTCATGTACGGGGCCATCATCGGCGCCGCGCTCGTCATCCTGTCGTACCTGATCAAGCGGCTCTCGACGATCACGGAGTACGCGATGCTGCGCGCCCAGCTCTCGGAGGCCGGCGCCGACATCCTCGGCAGCGGGCGCTCCCGCGACGACCTCGACGAGCTGCTCGAGTACGCCCTCGAGCGTCTGGGCGAGCAGCTGGACGCCACCAACGGCGTGCTCCTGCTGCTCGAGGACGGCGCCTGGGCGGGACGCGCCGGCTTCGGTCTCGGGGTCGACGCGCGCGAGGTCGCCGCCGCCTCCGTGGAGGTGCCGCTCGCCGTGCAGGCGCTTCGTGGCGACGCGGCCGTCGTGCGGGACTTCAGCGGCGCCGACCCGTCCCCGCTGGCGCCGCTCGCCGCCCAGGTGCGGCTCGAGCGCGTGCTCGTGGTGCCGATGCGCGCGCTCGAGCGCGAAGTCGGCGTGATGATCTACAACCGGCCGCAGGACACGGGAGAGTACAGCGACGAGCAGGTGGAGCTCGCGGAGGGCCTCGCCCGCTACCTCGGCGTCACCATCGACAACGTGCACCTGCTCTTCGAGCTGAGCACGCGCCGCCGCGACCTCGAGTTGGTGCGCGACTCGAGCCTCGACTTCGCCCAGAGCATCGACATGGGCGAGGTGCTCGAGGCGGTCGTGACGCGTCTCCTCGGGGCTCTCGACATGCACGCCTGCGACATCTACGAGGTCGACGATGTCGCCGGCGTGATCCGCACGCTGGTGAGCTACGACGACGGCGCCTTCGACACGGCCGACTGGGTCGGTCGCGAGTATCCCGTCGACCACTTCGCGACCAGCGCCCTCGCCGTCCGCAGCCGTCGCCCCGTGATGGTGACCTCCCTCGACGACCCGCGCCTGAACGATGTGGAGCGTGAGCTGATGCAGCGCTGGGGGCATCGGACCGGGCTGCTCATCCCGCTGCGCATCCGCGACCACGTGATCGCCCTCGTCGAGCTGTTCGACGACCGCGATGGACGCCAGTTCAGCGACGAGGAGATCGACCTGGCGCGCACGATCTGCCGGTTCGCGGCGCTGGCCATCGACAAGGCGCGCCTCTTCGATCAGCAGCGCGCCACCACGGAGCGGCGCGACCGTCTCGCCCGACGCCTGCAGCGCCTGCAGTCCTTCGCCGTCGACCTCAACCAGCGGCTCGACCGCGCCGACCTGCAGGAGGTGCTCGACGAGGTCACCCGGGCCGCCGTCGACCTGCTCCACGTGCGCACGGCGGCGGTCATGGCCGGCGGTGGCGAGTACCTGGCCGTGCGTTCGCTGGCCGTCGCCGACCCGTCGCTCGCCGAGCGCGCACGCGTCCGCCGAGGCCGACCTGCTGGAGCGCTGCGCGTTCAGCACCGTGCCGGCGGGCAACGAGGACTTCGCCGGCGGGGACCTGCTCTCGGCGCCCGTCGGACGCAGCGAGGGCCTGCTCTTCGCGCCGCTCGAGGGCGACGCCGGCCAGCAGACCTCCTTCCTCGTGGTCGCCGACAAGCGGGAGGGGGAGTTCGACGAGGAGGACCGCCTGCTGCTCGCGACGCTGGGCGCCCAGCTCAACGCGAGCATGCACAACGCCATCGCCTACCAGCGCGAGCACGTCATCGCCGAGACCTTCCAGCAGGCGCTCCTGATGAAGCCGCCGGCCATCCCGGGGATCGAGGTGGGCGTCCAGTACCGCGCCGCGACCGACGCGGCGCGCGTCGGCGGCGACTTCTACGACCTCGTCAGCCTGGGCCCGGGCCGGCTCATGGTCATCGTCGGCGACGTGTGCGGCAAGAGCCTCTCGGCGGCCGCCCAGTCGGCGGTGGTGCGCTACATGCTGCGCGCCTACGCCGCCGAGGGCTCGCCGGGAGAGGCGCTCTCGCGGCTCAACTCGGCGGTGATCACGCAGACGCCCAACCAGCCGTTCGTGACCCTCGTCGTGGCCTACGTCGACGTCGCGAGGCACATGTTCGAGTACGCCGTAGCGGGACACCCGCGGCCGATCGTGCTCGCCGGGCACGGCGAGTTCCCCATGCCCGGCGAGGGTAACGTCCCGGTGGGCATCTTCCGCGGCGTCACCTACCCGACCAACCGCGCCATCCTGCCCGAAGACTCGTGCGTCGTCCTCTACACGGACGGGGTGACCGACGCCCGCCGCGACGGCGTCCTGTTCGGAGAGGAGCGGCTGAATGAGGCGGTGCGCGCCAACCTGCCGCTCGACGCGCAGGCGCTCGCCGACACCCTGCTCGAGACGGTGAAGGAGTACGCCGGCGGCGTGCTCGCCGACGACTGCGCCGTGGTCGCCGTCAAACTGCCCTAGGCCGGCGGAGCCGGCCGGCGCGGAGGAAGCGCGCGAAGGCCTCGGCGTCGATGAACCCCAGCAGGCGGCCGCCGGTGTCGACGACGACGGCGCGGTCGGCCGCGCCCTCGCGCAGCAGTCGCAGGACCTCGGTCGCCTCGGTCTCGGGCGTGACCGCCGGGAGGTCCGGCGCCGCCGTCATGACGTCGCGCACACGGTCGCGGTCGTAGCGCTCGCGCGCCGCCCGCTCGAGGTCGCGCGCGCACACCAGGCCGCCGTAGTCCGCGGCGGGGTCCTCCGGCCTCACGGGAAGGCAGCGCGAGTCGTAGTCGTGCAGGTGGTCCTGCGCCGCCCACCCGAGCGTGACGTAGGGCGAGAGCCACGCGGCCGGCGTGGTCATGATCCGGCTGGCGGGCACGCCGGCGAGCTCCCGGTCGATCTCCACCTGCCGCGCGGTGGCCCGAGCCGCCTGGATCATCAGCGACCCGACGAGGATGAGCCAGATGCCGCCCAGCCCGCCACTGACGAGGATCTGGGCGGCGCCGGCGGCGATGAACCCCCAGGCGAAGACCTGGCCGACGAGGGCGGCCCGGCGCGTCGCGCGCACGAGGTCACGCGACCGCCACCACAGGAAGGCGCGCAGCACGCGGCCGCCGTCGAGCGGGAACCCGGGGAGCAGATTGAAGGCGACGAGCGCGACGTTGGTCACGCCGAGGTAGGCGAGGACGGCGACGACCTGCTCTGGCCCGGGCAGCGCGAGCGCGAGCCCGATCGACCCGGCGGCGACGACCACGCTGACCAGCGGTCCGGCGAGCGCCATCCAGGCCTCGCGGCCCGGCGACTCGGGTTCACGCCCGAGGCGGGCGACGCCGCCCAGCAGGAACAGGGTGATGCCCTGGACGGGGATGCCCTGGGAGCGGGCGACCAGCGAGTGACCGAACTCGTGCGCGAGCACGGAGGCGAAGAGCAGCAGCGTGGCGACGATCGCCGTCGCCCAGGTGGCGCCGGCGCCCCAGCCGGGATAGGCGGTCGGGAGGAAGCCCGTCGCCAGCGTGAAGGCGAAGAAGGCGACGACGAGGAACCAGCTGGGGTGGATGGCCACGTCGATGCCGAAGAGACGGCCGATGCGGATGCCGTTCACGATTCCTCCTCACACACGATGCTGTCTCTTTTGTTCCACGCGCCAAACACCACCGCAGGCGGGGAGGCGGCGGGCCGGGAGGCAGCGGACGGGAGGGTCAGGCCGCCGACGTCACCGTGGCCATCGCGTCGGCGACGGCGAGCACGCGGGCGCGACGCCCGAGCCGTGCATCCTCGGCGGCGAGGGCCGCGTCGACGGAGTCGAACGCGGCCACCCCCAGGCGCTCCAGCGGCTCGAGGAACGCCGGGTCGGCGGCGCCGACGACGGCGAGGCGGAAGCGCTCGAGCACGCGGGCGACGACGAAGGAGCGCTGGCCGCCGGGGCCGAGCGGCTCCCGGAGGCCGCGTGCCAGCACGTCCGCCGGCGAGGCCGCCGCGGCGAGCACGTCGAGGAAGTTGCGCTCGCCGGGCCCGTCGCCGGCGCCGCGCGGGAGGTCGGCGCAGAGCACGATCAGCCCGCCGTCGGCGACGGCGGGGCGGGCGGCGAGGCCGATGTACGTCGCCGCCCGGCTGGCCTGGTAGAGGTTGTCGCTCTTGGGCGCGTGGACGCCGGCGACGACCGCGTCGTACGGCCCGTCGACCGTCCGCAGCCAGGCGCCGGCCGCCTCGCCGGCGAGCTCCTCCTGGACGGCGGCGGGGTCGCCGGCGCACACGGACGCCGCCGCTCCGTCGTCGGCCATCACGAGGTTGACGCCCCAGCGCAGCGGCGTGCGCGCGGCGATCTCGCGAAGGGTCGCCTGGAACGGGTTGTCCCGCAGGCTGCCGACGACCACCCCCGGCTCGGAGATGAAGGCGGGGCGGTGCGTCCAGGCGATGGTCTCGCGCCCCGCGCAGCCGATCGCGACGCCCTTCACGCCGCCGGAGAACCCGGCGTACAGGTGCGGCTCGACGACGCCGACGGTGACCACGAGTCCGGCGTCGGCGACGCGGCGGTCGATGCGGGCCGGGGCGCCGAGCGACGTCACCCCGAGATCGGCGGTCTCCGACTCGATGCCCTGGGCGTCGATCACCTCGAGGCGCCGGGTGACGGAGGCGCCGGCGAGCCGGTCACGCTCGGCGGCGCCGGTCGTGGCGTGCAGGCCGCAGCCGATCGCCACCGTGACGGCGCCGTCCGGGACGCCGGCGGCGGCGAGCTCGTCCAGCAGGGCGGTGAGGACGGGCTCGTTGGGGCACGGCCGCGAGGCGTCGGGGATGGTGACGACGACGGAGCGGGCGCCGCGCGCCAGCTCTCGCAGGCGCGGCGCCCCGAGCGGAGCGGCAAGCGCTGCGCGGGTCGCGGCGTCGAGGTCGGCCAGCGGCCGCAGGGTCGCCGGCGGCTCGAAGGCGTCGGCGCGCGCGACCGGCAGCCGCCGCGCGCCGCACCAAGTCCACGCCGGCGCGCTCACGAGGCCGCCGGGGCCCCGGTGGCGTCGCGGGACGCGCGGCGCCAGATCCACCAGGTGGCGATCACGCCGATGAACGGCAGGAGCGACCACAGAAAGCCGCGGACCAGCCAGTCCAGCAGGTCGCCGCCGGTGCGGCGGCAGGCCGACCAGGCGAAGAGCATGCAGATGACGAGCTGCGGCCCGTAGGCGAAGAAGGCCCAGGCGGCGACGTAGGCCCCGTAGGCGAGGGCGTTGTCGGCGAGGTCCGCGATCAAGCGTAGCGCCCCAGGAGCCGGCGCACGACGCTGCGCACGCCCTCGACCGCCTCGGGCGGGTCCAGCGGGCGCGCCTGGTCGGCGAAGCGGAGCAGGTGGGCGGCGAGCCAGCGCACGTCCACGTAGGGCTGGCTCGCGAGGCAGGCGCCGTCCGGGAGCTCCTCCACCGGCTGCCGCTCGGCGATCCAGCGGGCGACCGTAGGGCTGTACCAGACGGTCGCCGCCTTCGGCGCGTAGCTGCTCGTCGTCGGGATGCCCTCGCGCCGGTACAGGTCGAGCTCCACATCGGCGCGCGGCTCGAAGGTCTCGTCCAGCAGCCGCGCGGACTTCGTGGTGGCCACGCGGAACACGCGCGTGCCCCCGGCCGTCCGGCACCAGCAGACGTAGTACCACTCGCCGCGGCTGTGGACGAGGAGGTACGGCTCGACGACCCGGTCGGTCATCCGGTCGGTGCCCTCGGTCCAGTACTCGATGGCGAGCAGACGACGCTCGACGATCGCCCGGTTGACGGCGGCGAGGACCTCGTCCGCCGGGTGCAGCAGGTCGCCGCCGACGAGCGCCGGCGCGCCGCCGCGGGCGGCGCGGAGCTTGTCGGCGGCGCTCCCGAGGGCGGCACCGGAGGCGGTCGGCAGCTGGTTGCCGACGAGTTCGATGGCGAGCAGCAGCGTGTCGGCCTGCAGCGGAGAGAGGCGGGCGGGGCGCACCAGCGCCGGCCCCGCCAGCTCGCAGGACACGCGCAGCTTCGTGCGCCCCTCGAACTCCGCGTACAGCAGCGAGCCGTCGGCGCCGAAGTTGACGAGGTTGAGGAGGCGCACGTCGGCGCGCAGGTCCTCGGCGTTCACGCCGAGCGCGGAGCGCACCTCGGCGACGTCGACGACCGCCTCGTCTCCCTCGCAGCGGCGCAGAAGGTAGCTCGTGAGCGCCGTGAGACGGGTGAACCGGTCGACCTCGACGCGCAGGTCGCCGTCGGGTCGGCGTCGCCGCCCGCCGGGGGCGGGAGCGGGGGCACGGGTCGCGGGGCGTGCGGGCGCCGGGGCGTCGAGCAGGCCGTCGAGCGCCGTGAGCCGGTCGGCGAGGCGCTTGCGGAGCTCGGGAGGCTCGAGCAGCTCGGCCTCGTCGGCGAGGCCGAGGACCCAGCCCAGCAGCGGCCGCGCGTCGGCGTAGGGCGTCTCGTAGTCGATCGCGCCGTCGTCCAGCGGCGTCACCGCGCCGCAGTGCGACCAGTGCGCCTCCACCCACCAGGCCATCGCCGGCGAGACGCGCACCCGTGCCGTCGCGTGCGGCGCCGCGAGCTGCCAAGCGGGCCGGTCGCGGTAGCCGGCGAGGTCGAAGTCCGCGGGCGCGGAGAAGTCGTGCGGCCGGCGCGTGGCGTGCGTGATCCGCGAGCGGATGCGCGAGAGGCGGAAGGTGCGCGGCGCCTCGCGCAGGTGGTCGAAGCCGATGAGGTACCACTCGCCGGCGACGAGCTGCAGGCCGTAGGGGTCGACGACGCGCTCCATCGTCTCGTCGCGGCTGATGGCGTAGTACTGGAACCTGACGGTCTTGCGCTCGGCGACCGCCGCCTGCAGCTTCGGCAGGGCGGCGGCCGGCTCGTGCGCCTCGGGCACCACCGTGAGCGGCGGCGCCTCGGCCTCGGCGATGAGCTCGGGGCGCCCCTGGGCGAGGCTGAGCAGGGCGAGCCGGAGCGGCTGCGAGTAGGCGAACCGGTCTTCGAGGACGGCGAGACACGCGGCGAGCGCCGCGAGCTCCTCGCCGTCCAGCGTCACCGGCTCGAGGTAGTAGGCGTCCGCCGGCAGGCTGTAGAGCTCGGACGAGGTCTCCGAGAGCGGGTCCTCGTCGGAGAGGATCTCGATGCCGAGCTCCTTGAGCTCGTAGCGGTCCTCGTAGAAGCGCCGCTTGAACGCCTCCTCGGTCATCGTCGGGTAGCCCTCGACCCGGCTGCGGATCTCGGCGACGCTCACCGGCTGGCCGCGGCGCGACAGCAGCAGGGCCACGAGCGAGAGACGCCGGATCAGCTTGTCGGCGTCCTTGCTGAAGCCTTCTTCGCGGACTCTGTTCGGGCTCACGGCATCGCTCCGGACGGTGGGCGGGCGGCGCGGGCGGCGTGCGGCCGCCCGCGCCTCATGCTACCGCACCGGCGGCGTGGCGCGGGAGAGCCCGGGCCACGGGCCGCGTGCGCCGAGGAGGGCCGGCTTCAGATGGCCGCCGCCTCGTTCGCGGCGGCGGCGATGATCGCGTCGAACTCCGCGCCGAGGTCGGCCGGGAACGGCGCCGCCGGCGCGGCGAGGATCTCCGCGACCTTCTCCTGCGCCTTCTCGGTCGTGCTCCTGGCGCCGGCGTTCCTCCAGCCGTCGTAGGTGCCGGTCTCGCCGAGCTTCGCCTGCCACAGCTCGCGCACGTGCGCGCGGGTGTGGTTGTCGAACAGGTAGTTGCCGTTGAAGCCCATCTTCTTGATGAGCTCGACGGCGAGCGTCTCCTCGCTCACCTCGATGCCGGTGAGGATGCGCCTGACCATGCCGATGATCTCGTCGTCGACGACCATGTTCTCGAGGCAGAGGATGCGCGAGCCGTCGAGGAGGCCGGTGCCGAACGTCACGTCGGCGCCGTTGGCGTAGGCCATGAACATCGCGAGCGCGTTCTCGTAGGCGCTCTGGATGCCGGGCTCCTTGGCGGTGGTGGCGCCGGCGCCGTACCAGGCCGGCACGCCGTAGAAGTCGGCCATGTGGCCCTGACAGCTGCGCAGGAGCAGGGCCTCCGGCGAGTTGCTCGCGTAGGCGCCGGAGTCCATGTACATCGCCGTCGGGCCGCCGCCGTGCATGACCGGGGCGCCGGGGTGGGCGAGCTGCACGAGCACGGCGCCGCTCAGGAACTCGGCGTTGGTGATGACGGCCGAGCCGGCGATCGTGATCGGGCCCGTGGCGCCGAGGATCGGCATGGGGTAGAAGCTCACCGGGATGCCGGCCTCGGCCAGGGTGAGCGCCAGGTCCATGCCGTAGCGCTCCTGGTGCAGCGGGCTGACGGTGCAGATGATGGTCGTGAACATCGGGCGGGCCTTCAGCTCCTGCTTGCCGCCGGCCATCGCCTCGGCCATCCTGATGAGGCTGCGCGCCTCCCAGTCCTCCTTGATCGAGACGACGATGCTGTGCTTCTCGCTGCTCCGCACGCAGGCGTCGAACTCGTGCAGCACGCGCGTCTCGGGCGGGCAGTCCTGGGCGCTGACGACGGCGCTCGTGGCGCTGACGTTGTCGAGCGCCTGCACGACCTTGGCGCAGTCGGCGAGGTCCTGCTTGCGCGAGGGGCGGACCTCGCCGGTCGCAGGGTCGCGGTAGAAGACGCCGCAGCCGTCGGAGCTGATGTAGATGTGCTCGCCGTCGAGCGGCAGGTCGTACTCGGGGTTGCGGGCGCCGAGCGTGAACGCGTGCGGCGCGGTGCTCATCGCCTGCTCGACGACGGCGGCCGGGATCTTCGCCACCGTCGTCTGACGGTCGACCGTGGCGCCGCCGGCCTCGAGGATGTCGAGCGCCTTCTGCGAGTGGAACTTGACGCCGACGCTCTCGATGACGTCGAGCGTCGCCTCGTGGATCTGCTTCACCTCGTCCGGCGAGAGCAGGTCGAGCTTCACGCGCTTGCCGACGGAGCACTTGTCTGCGTGTGCCATGGGGTCCCTTTCAGAAGCGGCCGGACTCGACCGCGGCGATGATGTCGTCGAACTCCCGGCCGAGGTCCTCGGGGAACCCGGGCGCGGGGGAGGCGAGGATGCCGTCGGCGACGGCCCGCGCCTTGTCTTCCAGACGCGGGCTGCCCGCGTTCTTCCAGCCGTCGTAGGTGCCGGTCTCGCCGAGGCGCGCCCGCCAGAGCTCGCGCACGTGGGCGCGCGTGTGCTGCTCGAAGAGGTAGTCGCCGTTGAAGCCCATCTTCTTGATGAGGTCCACGGCCAGCGTCTCGCGGTCCACGGTGACGCCGCGCAGCAGGCGCGTGACCATGCCGAAGACCTCGTCGGCGATGACCAGCTCCTCGAGGCTCATCTGCTGCACGCTGTCGAGGAGGCCGGCGCCGAAGAGGAAGTCCGCGCCGGCCGCCATCGCCAGCACCAGCCCGAGCGTGTTCTCGTAGGCGCTCTGGGCCTCCGGCTGCTTGGCCTTGGTGCCGCCCCAGCCGAGCCCGGCGGGGAGGCCCCAGTAGCGCGCCATCTGGCCCTGCACGGCGCGCAGGAGCAGGGCCTCGGGGACGTTGGCGAAGTACGAGCCGGTGCGCATGAACAGCGCCGTCGGGCCGCCGGCGTGCACGAGCTTCGCGCCCGGGGAGGCCAGCTGGATGGCCGTGACCGCGGCGAGGATCTCGGCGGCGCCGACGACGGCCGTGCCGGCCGGCGTGACCGGGCTCGTGGCGCCGAGGATCGGCATCGGGTAGAGCATCATCGGGATGCCGGCGTCGGCGAGCTCGAGCGCGAGCTCCATCCCGAACCGCTCCATGTGCAGCGGGCTCACGGTGCAGAGGATGACCGAGAAGGGCGGGCGGGCCTCGAGCTCCGCGGCCCCGCCCGCCACCGCCTCGGCCATGCGGATCAGCGGCCGCGCCTCGGCCGCGTCCTTGATGCTGACGACGATGCTGTGCTTGCGCGAGGCACGCATGCAGGCGTCGAACTCGTGCAGGACGCGGCTCTCCTCCGGCGTGTCCTGGGCGGAGACGAGCGCCGAGGTCGCGGAGAGGTTGTCGAGCCCGTCGACGACGCGCGCCGCGTCGTAGACGTCCTGCTTCACGCTCTGCCGCACGGCGCCGTCGGCCTCGCGCACCATCGTGGCGCAGCCGTCGGAGCAGAGGTAGGCGTGCTCGCCGTCGATGGGCAGGTCGAACTCGGGCGTGCGGCCGCCGAGCGTGAAGCCGCGCGGGGAGGGTCGCGAGCGCCTCGCTCGACGGCGCTCGCGGGGATGCGCGCCACGGTCGTCTCGCGGTCCACGGTGGCGCCGTGGGCCTCGAGCACGTCCAGCGCCCGGTCGGAGTGGAACATGGCGCCGGTCTCGGCGAGCACGTCGAGCGCGGCCTCGTGGATGCGCTCCACGTCGGCCGCCTCGAGGATGCGCAGCGGCCGCCGCGGCCCGACGTAGCGTCCGTCGGCGTGGGCGGTCATACGTCCCCCTTCGCGTCGCCGTCTCCGCCGTGCACATACTCCACCGCGACGAACGGCGAGGTCACGGCGCGCACCAGCGCGTCGTAGTCCACGGCGAACGCCACCTCGTCGCCGGGGCGCAGCGGCTCCGGCGTGATGAGGACGGCGACGTCGCTGGTGGCGCCGGCGAGGCGGGCGCCCTCGAGCAGCGGGCGCAGGCCGCCGGGCTCCATGTCCCGGCGCCCCACGGCGAGCAGGGCGTACCAGGCGTCCTCGCCGGGCAGGTCGACCTCCGGCACGTGGCCGAAGGCGTCGAGGCCGCCGGGACCCTGCGGCGCCGGCGGCTTGCGGTAGCACTCGAGCACGGCCGCGGTGAGCACGGGGTCGGTGCGCCCGAGCCCGGTGATGCCGCAGCCGCTGACGAAGTCGTAGCCGTAGATGGGACCGCCGCCGGAGCGGATCTCGGTCGCGAAGCGCGGCCGGTAGCCCTCGAGGTGCTGGACGGCGCAGGTGCCGCCGAGGCTCAGCACGGGCTCGGCGGCGCAGAGGCCGGCGATCTCGTCGAGCACGTCCTCGGCCTGCACGAACAACTCCCGCGACGGCAGCTGCCCGGAGAGGCAGGCGAAGTTGACGCTGACGCCCGCCAGCTCGACGCCGGGCAGCCGGGCGATCTCGGCCGCGACCGCGGGAACGGCGTCCGGCAGGACGCCTTCGCGGCGGTCGCCGAGGTCGACGGTGAGCAGGACCTGGATGGCGGCGCCGGGGGCGTGCTCTCCGAGCACGCGGGCGGCGCCCGGGTCGCTGAGCAGCACGCGGCCCGCCACCTGGGCCGTCGCCTCGAGCTCGTCCATCTGGGGCGCGCGGATGAGCGTGAGCGGCCCCAGCGCCTGCGCCGCGAGGCGCGCGAGCGCGGGCAGGCGGCTGTCGGCGAGGCCGGCGCAGCCGGCCTCGAGCATCACCCGCCCGACCAGCGGCTCGCCGTCGACGCACTTGGTGACGCCGGTGAGCGTCATCCCGCGGGCGTGCAGGTCCGCGGCGAGATGCCGCGTCGCTTCGGCGACGGCGTCCAGGTCGATCGTGAGCCGGGGCAGAGTCATCCTTCTCCACTTCGTCGGGTCGTGAGCGGCCCCGCGGGGCGCTGCCGGCCGGGCGGCAGGCGGGACGCCGGCGAGGCCGTCGTCACGAGCGCCGCCCACTGCGGGCAGAGGCCGCCTGCGGGCACGGGAGCGGCGCCGTCTCGCGGTCGTCCCAACGTGGCATGGGCGACCGCGGTGCGCGCTACCGGGGAGGGGTATTAGAAGTCGTGGACCTTGCCGCCCGAGAAGGCGGTGCGGCGACGGTCGTGGGGGCTTGCGTCTACCACTCGGTTGGCTGTCTCCCGTAGCCGGTGGGACAGAGCGGGCGCAGTATACTTCGCTGCACCGAGGCTCCGACAAGCAGGAGGTACCATGCCGGCGACCGACCCGCTGTACACCGTCCGCGACGGACACCTGTGCTTCGACGGTGTCGATCTCGTCGATCTGGCGGACCGGCACGAGACGCCGTTCTTCGTCTTCAGCGAGCGGCGCCTGCGCGCCAACATCGAGAGCCTCACCACGGCCTTCCGTGAGCGTCACGCGGCGACCGAGGTGTTCTTCGCCAGCAAGGCGTGCTCCAACCTGTGGTTCCTGCACGTGACGCGCGCGGCGGGCGCCAGCGTCGAGGTCAACGCCGGCGGAGAGCTCGAGAAGGCGCTCGCCGTGGGCTTCGAGCCGCGCCAGATCGTCTTCAACGGCGTCGCCAAGACCAAGGCGGAGATCGAGCGCGCAGTCGCCTGCGGCGTGCGCGCCTTCATGGTCGACTCGCTGCACGAGCTGGGCCGGATCGGCGAGGTCGCGGCGGCGATGGGGCGCGTCGCCCCGGTCGCGCCGCGCATCGACGTGCACGTGCCGACGATGACGCACCCCGGCCTCGAGACCGCCCACGGCGGCAAGGCCGGCATCGACCGCGACGACGCCGTCGCCGCCTTCCGGCTCGCGGCCGAGCATCCGGCGCTCGACCCGGCGGGCATGCACCTGCACATCGGCTCGCAGATCACCAGCGTCGAGCCGTACCGGCAGGCGATCGCCGCCGCACTCGACATCGTGGCCGAGGTCGAGGAGGCCGCCGGCGTGCGCCTGCGCTTCCTCAACGCCGGCGGCGGCTTCGCCGTGCAGTATCGCGAGGCGCCGGTGACGTGCCACCCGAGCGACTACTTCTGTTCGCAGCTCACCGCCGGCGAGTACGCCACCGCGGTCGGCGGCGCGATCGCGGCGCGGCGGCCCGACCTCGCGCTCTTCCTGGAGCCGGGCCGCTCGATCGCGGCCACGACGGCGGTGCTCGTCGGCGCGCGTCGAGAACGAGAAGACGAAGGGTCGGCGCGACGGCGCCGGAGGGCGCATCGGCGACGACCGCTGGCTCACCGTCGACGCCGGCTTCAACACGCTGCTGGAGCACACCAACTATCACTGGTACTACCGCACCATCGTCGCCTCCCGGGCCGGGGAGGAGGCGGAGCACCGAGTTCCGCCTCGCCGGCCCGCTCTGCGACGGCGGCGACGTCTTCGCCGGCGACGCCGACTCGCCGTACCGCCGGTTCCCGGCGACGACGACCGTGGGCGACGTCGTCGCCTTCCTCGACGCCGGCGCCTACACGCTCGAGCTGATGAACCCCTACAACGCGCGTCCGACGGCGGCCGCCTTCGCCGTGACGGCGGCCGGCGAGCTCGCGCAGATCAGGCGCCGTGACACCGACGCCGACCTCGTGGCGCACGACCTGACGCCCGGCTTCGACTGAGCGGGCGGCGGCGGGCCGGCGGCGGACTGCCGCCGGCCCGCCGCCGGCGATGGACGCCGTCCCGTCAGCCGCCGCTCACACGATCCAGCGCGGCCGCACCTTCGCGTACTTGTACCTGGTGCTGCTCGAGCCGAGCTTCCAGTACACGTGGTAGAGGTCGGTGGTGTGGGCGTCGATGATCTTCTGCCCGGCGCTGTTGGTGCCGGCGACGACGGCGACGTGGTCCCAGACGCCGTCGCCGGACCAGTCGTAGTAGATGAAGTCGCCGCGGCTGAGCATGCCCGCGGAGGACTCCCAGTCGGTGCGGCGCGTGTTCCAGAAGTTCATCTGCTTGGTGACGTTGATCCAGCTGAGGCTGTACGTGTCGTCGCCGGGTGAGGCGGTACCGGCCTTGTCGTACCACCAGCCGCTGCTCACCGAGCCTCCAGCCGGCGGCATGTCGCCGGCGCGCGCGCACTGCGAGGCGAAGTTGGCGCAGTCGGCGCCGGAGAAGCGGACAAAGGTCGGGTTGTACGACAACGCGTACTTGTCGGCGTACGCCTGCGCCGCCGGCCGGTCGTACTCGATCACGTCGCTGTACCGCCGCTGCGGGATCGCCACCGTGGCGGGCGGCCCGTTCGGCAGGACGAGGGAAGGCGCCGTGCGCTCGAGAGCCCGGACCGCGGCCCGGACACGGGCGCGGGTGGCACCGGCGGCCTCGAGGTACCCCGGACGCGAGACGTCGGTGTAGGCGTCGGCGATGACGACCCAGGCTCCGCCCGGGCGGGAGAGCGTCAGGGCGTGGTCGATGCCGCTGGCCTCCACGTCGGTCGTGCCGTCCGCGGTGCGCCAGGTCACGGTCGTGAGCGCACGGGCGGTCACGACGGCCGAGAGGCCGTCCGCGGCGGTGCGGACGTGGAGGACCGCGGCGTGGCACGCGGCGGACGCGACGGTGCGCCCGAGGCTGCGGCCGCGCAGCGCGGTGCCCCGGGCCACCCGCGCCTCGTCGCGCGCCAGGGTGCTGCCGGGAACCACGCGTCCCGCCAGCGCCGCCGCGGGGTCGGCCGCAGCGATCGCGGCCGCCCTCGCCTCGAGGTAGGCCGTGGCCGCCGTCGCCGCGTCCCGGGCGGGCGGGCCGCTCGCGGCCGCCGGGGCGGCGACCGCGAAGGCGGTCATCACCGCGACGGCCACTACTGCGTGCGCCCAGTGCCGTGTGCTCATTCTGACCCCTTTCTGGAGGGTTACGGGCTGGTGGAGACGGCCATGATCAGCCACCCCCCCACGGCGTTGCCGACCCTCCCCAGGGTGAAGAACAGCGTGGTGAGGCCGTCCGGCAGCGGGCAGCCTCGCCCGGCGCGCACGCGTACGCGCGCCGCGAGCACGAGCGTGCGCGGGTCCGGCGCCGCGTACACGCGCGCCGAGCGAAAGTGGACGCGCCGCAGCGACGCGAGCGCGCGGCGCGACGAGAGACGGCGCCGGAAGCAGAGCGCCCCGGCGCGCGCGTACTGGCCGTCGTCGAGCAGCCGGCAGTACAGCGCCACCGTGCGCGCCGCCTCGAGCCGGTCGGCCGCACCCGCCGCCGGGCCGGGGGGCGCCGCGGGCAGCACGGGCGCGGCGGGCAGGACCGGCGCCGCCGAGGCGAGGTGCACGTCGGAGGGCACGACCACCGGCGCCCGTACCTCCCGGTCCCCGCAGGCGGTCGCGAGCGTGAGCAGCCCGGTGAGGACGGCGACGAGAAGCGCGGTTGTGCGGGCGTGCGGCATGCCTGCATCGTGCGCCCCGGGTCCGGTGAGCCTCAAGGGTGACGCGGGGCGCGGCGCGGTGACGTTGGCCGTCGCCGGCGCGCCGGCCGGTGACGCGCCGGCCCCCGCGTGCGAGAATCCCGGCGCATGACCGGACCGGACGACAACATCCCGGGCGCGCCGCTGCCGCGTCCGCCCGAAGGGTTCGCCGCGACGGTGCGCCGGGACCTCCGCATCGGCGTCATCGCCGGGCTCCAGACCTTCTGGGACCTCGCCAAGGTCATGATCCCGGCCTACGGCGTCACGCTCGCGCTCGACCAGCTCGGCGTCATCGGCTGGCTCGCCGGCGTCGCCCGGCCGCTGATGCAGGCGCTCGGCCTGCCGGGCGACGCCGCCGTGCCGCTGGTCGTGGGCTACGTGCTCAACATCTATGCGGCCGTCGGGTCGATGCAGGCGCTCGACCTCACGGCCCGCCAGGTCACCGTGCTCGCCGTCGCCGTGCTGATCGGGCACAACCTCATCGTCGAGGGGGCGGTGCTCCACAGGGCCGGCATGAACGGCTTCGCCTTCGGCGCGCTGCGCATCGTCGCCGGCCTTGCCGCGGCGATCGTCGCCAACCTGCTCATGGGGCTGGTCTGATGACGGAGTTCCTGCGCACCTTCGCGACCGGATCGTTCGACCTGCTGCTGCGCGTGTTCCTGATCGTCGTCCCGATCATGGTGGTGCTCGAGCTGTTCGAGGGCACGCGCGCCTTCCGCGCCGTCGTGCGCGCGTGGGCGCGCCTCGTCCGTCACGTCGGTCTCGACGAGCGTTCGGCGGCCCCGACGCTGATCGGCTTCCTGTTCGGCCTCGCCTACGGCGGCGGCGTGATCGTCCGTGAGGTGCGCCGGAACGACCTCGGCCGCCGCCAGGTCTTCATCATGAGCGTGTTCCTCAGCATGGTGCACGCCATCGTCGAGGACTCCCTGATCTTCATCGCCCTCGGCGCCAGCCTCTTCTGGGTGATCGTGTACCGCATCGCCTGGGCGGCGGCGGTGACCTTGGCACTGACGGCCCTCGCCGGCCTCGTGCTGCGGCGCTGGGGGCCGCGCAGGCGGCGGGGGCGCGATTGACAGGGGGCGCTCGCCCTCCGTAATCTTGACTGGAATTATCGGGAATCAGCCTGAGCGAGGAGTGCGACAGCCGTGAACATCTCCATGAAGAGCAGATACGCGGTCAGAGCGCTCACCGAGCTCGCCCGTCTCGAGCAGACGCAGCCGGGCAAGCCCGTGCGCCTCGGCGACATCGCCGAGCGCCGCGAGATGCCGCTCCAGTTCCTGGAGCAGGTGTTCGCGGCGCTCCGCCGCGGCGGCATCGTGCGCAGCCGGCGGGGCGCCTCCGGCGGGTACGCGCTGGCGCGGCCGGCCGGCGAGATCACCGTCCTCGACGTCGTCGCCGCGCTGGACGGCGTGCCGTCGCCGGCCGAGTGCACCCGGGGCCTCTGCGACCAGGTCGACCGCTGCGGCGCCTCCTCGGTGTGGATCGAGGCGCAGCAGGCGCTCGAAGACGTGCTGACCGCGACCACGATCGGCGACCTGCTCCGACGCGAGGACGCCCTGCGGGCGGCGGCGCCGATGTACCACATCTGACAAGGAGAGCGCATGAAGAGGGCAGCGAGCGTCATCGAGCTGATCGGCAACACGCCGCTGGTGCGGCTGAACCGCATCTCCGACGAGACCGGCGCCGAGGTGCTCGGCAAGCTCGAGTCGTCCAACCCCGGCGGCAGCGTCAAGGACCGCATCGGCCTGGCGATGCTCGAGGCCGCCGAGCGGGACGGGCTCATCGCCCCCGGACGCACGACCATCATCGAGCCGACCAGCGGCAACACGGGCGTGGCGCTCGCGATGGTGGCCGCGGCGCGCGGCTACGACATGGTGCTCACGATGCCCGACACGATGAGCGTCGAGCGGCGCGCGCTGCTCAAGGCCTACGGCGCGCGCCTCGTGCTCACGCCCGGCTCCGAGGGCATGAGCGGCGCGGTCAGCCGCGCCGTCGACCTGGCCGCCGATCTGGACGACGCCTTCGTCCCGCAGCAGTTCGAGAACCCGGCCAACCCGGAGATCCACCGCCTGACCACGGCCGAGGAGATCTGGGAGGACACCGGCGGCGAGGTCGACGCGTTCGTCGCCGGCGTCGGCACCGGCGGGACCCTGACCGGCGTCGGCGCGGTCCTCAAGGAGCGGCGACCCGGCGTGCTGGTGGTCGCCGTCGAGCCGTCCGATTCGGCGGTCCTCTCCGGCCGTCCGGCCGGCCCGCACCGCATCCAGGGCATCGGCGCCGGCTTCGTGCCCAAGGTGCTCGACACCGAGGTGTACGACGAGGTCCTGACCGTGGGCGGCGACGACGCCTTCGCGGTCACCCGCGACCTGGCTCGCACCGAGGGGCTGCTCGTCGGCATCTCCGCCGGCGCGAACGTGTGGGCCGCGGGCGAGATCGCCCGCCGTCCGGAGATGAAGGGCAAGGTGGTGGTGACGATCCTGTGCGACACGGGGGAGAGGTACCTCTCGACGCCGCTGTTCGCCGACCTGCCGGAGAAGCCCGCGTGAGGATCAGCGGGCACGAGCGCCGGCGCTACGACTGCCAGCTCGTCCTCAAGGAGGTCGGCGAGCGGGGCCAGGAAGCGCTGCGTCGCGCTTCGGTGCTGGTCGTCGGCGCCGGCGGGCTGGGGGCGCCGGTCCTGTACTACCTCGCCGCCGCCGGCGTCGGCCGCATCGGGATCGTCGACGACGACCTCGTGGAGCTCTCCAACCTGCAGCGTCAGATCCTCTTCACGACCGCCGACATCGGCCGGTTCAAGGCGGCGGTGGCGGCGGAGCGGCTCGCGGCGCTCAACCCCGAGGTGACGCTGGAGGTCCACGCCTCGCGGCTGACGGCGGCCACGGCGTTCCCCACGGTCGACGGCTACGACGTGGTCGTGACGGCCGTGGACAACTTCCCGACCCGGTACCTGCTGAACGACGCCTGCGTGCTGCGCCACAAGGTGCTCGTCGACGGCGCCGTGCTGCGCATGACCGGGCTGGCGATGACGATCAAGGGCGGCGAGTCCGCCTGCTACCGCTGCCTGTTCCCCGAGCCGCCGCCCCCGGCCGGGGTGATCAGCTGCTCCGAGGCCGGCGTGCTCGGCCCGATCCCCGGCCTCATCGG
Organism: uncultured Thermoleophilia bacterium; assembly: GCA_963717965.1. GTDB lineage: Bacteria > Actinomycetota > Thermoleophilia > UBA2241 > UBA2241 > CAIXSE01. The sequence goes on from CAVQXS010000011.1 coordinate 144,638, forward strand.
CTCCATCCAGGCGCTCGAGGCGCTGAAGGTGATCACGGGCGCGGGGCGGCCGCTGTACGACCGGCTGCTGCAGTACGACGGGGGCGCCATGACCTTCACGGAGGTCGAGGTCTCGCGCGTGCCGTCGTGCCCGGTCTGCGGCGAGCGGCCCACGATCACGGAGCTGGTCGATCTCGATGGCTGACGACGCCGTCCTGCAGCGCCTGCTGGCGCAGTTCGACGGCGTCCGGGACGCCTGCGTCGCGTTCTCCGGCGGCGTCGACTCGAGCCTCGTGCTCGCCGCCGCCGCGCGGGCGCTCGGGCCCGGCCACGTGGTCGCGGTCACGGCCACCTCGCCGACGTACCTCGACGAGGAGCTCGCGGCGGCCACGGCGGTGGCCGCGAGCCTCGGCGTCGCGCACGCGGTGGTCGCGACGCACGAGTTCGACGACCCTCGCTTCGTGGAGAACTCGCGCGAACGCTGCTACCACTGCAAGGCGGGGATGCTCGACGCGCTGGTGGAGGTCGCCGCGGCGCACGGCGGCGCGACGCTCGTCGACGGGGCCAACGCCGACGACGCCGGCGACCACCGTCCCGGGATGCGCGCCGCCGCGGAGCGCGGCGTGCTGCAGCCGCTGCTCGCGGCCGGCATCGGCAAGGCCGAGGTCCGCAGGCTGGCGCGAGCGCTCGGCCTGCCCACCTGGGACGCGCCGCAGCAGGCCTGCCTGGCCTCGCGCCTGCCCTACGGGGAGGCGATCACGCCGGAGAAGCTGGCGGCGGTCGCCGGCGCCGAGCGAGCGCTGCACGAGCTCGGCTTCCGCCAGTGCCGGGTGCGGTACCACGGGGACGTCGCCCGCCTCGAGATCGAGACGGGCGACCTCGAGCGCGCGTTCGCGCTGCGCGAGGAGCTCTCGCGGCGAGTCCGCGCCGCCGGGTTCACCTACGTGGCGCTTGACCTGGACGGTTTCCGCACGGGAAGCATGAACGAGGCGTGATAGCGTACCCCGGGCGCGGCGGCTCCGACGTGAGCCGCGCCCACCACCACGAGGCGAGGAGGTGACGGCCGTGATCCGCAAGCTGCTGGCTCTTTCGGGCGCCGTCAGCCAGGACGTGCGCACGGCGATCGACGAGATCAGCAGCGACGTCAAGGCGGTGCAGGAGCGCGACCCCGCGGCCACCTCCAAGCTCGAGATCCTGACCTCGTACTCCGGCCTCCATGCGCTCTGGCTGCATCGCCTGGCGCACAAGCTGAGCGGCCTCGGCGTCCCGCTGCTGCCGCGGTGGGTCAGCCAGTTCAACCGCTTCGCCACCGGCATCGAGATCCACCCCGGCGCGCGGATCGGCCACGCGCTGTTCATCGACCACGGCGCCGGCGTGGTCATCGGCGAGACCACCGAGATCGGCGACAACGTGACGATCTACCAGGGCGTGACGCTCGGCGGCACCGGCAAGGAGAGCGGCAAGCGGCACCCGACCGTGGGCGACAACGTGATCTTCGGCGCCGGCGCCAAGGTGCTGGGCGGCGTCACGCGTGGGCGACAACGCCAAGGTCGGCGCCGGCAGCGTGGTGGTCAACGACGTGCCCAAGAACTCCACCGTGGTCGGTAACCCGGGCCGGCCCGTGCTGCTGCAGGGTCAGCGGGTCGGCATCCCCGATATCGACTACCGGCACCTGCCGGACCCGGTCGCGGAGGCCATCAAGTGCCTGGTGGCGCGCATCGTGGAGATGGAGAAGGAGCTCGACGAGATCCACCCGGAGCGCAGCGGCAAACGCGAACAGGCGCTGCGCGAGACTGAGGCGATGCTCGCCGAGCTGCTGCACTTCGACGCGGGCGCCGGGATCTGACGCTCCCGCCGGCGCGCCGCCCCCGGAACCGGCGGATCATCACCCGCGGAGGTGACCGGAGCGCGGAGGCGGGTATGCTACGATTGCTCCGTCTCCCCGGCGACCCGTGAACGGAGCGTGATTCCCACATGAGCGAGGTCAGGCGTCTCGTGCTCGACGTCCTCAAGCCCCACCAGCCGACGATGCTCGTGCTCGCCGATAAGCTCGGCGATCTCGACGGCATCCACGGGGTCGACATCACGCTGATCGAGATCGACAACAAGGTCGAGAACATCAAGATCACGCTGGAGGGCGACGACGTCGACTTCCAGGACGTCGCCGAGGTCGTGCAGGACGCCGGCGGCAGCATCCACTCCATCGACAAGGTCTCGGCCGGCAAACGCATCATCGACGAGGTCGAGACCCCTCAAGACGCCGGCGCGCCCTGGCTGCGCTGACCTCGCGCCGCTGACAACCTGGTGAGTAGCCGATGAGCCTTCCGGGCAGTCCCAGCATCGGGACGCGCGTGCGGCGCCAGCTGGCCACGCTGCGCCACTACCACGAGATCGCCGAGGTGGGCGAGATCGCGCGCCGGTACTTCGCGATGAACGCCTTCGACGGCGTGCTCACCACCATCGGCGTGCTGGTCGGCGGCTATCTGGGCGGCGTCGACAGCGCGCGGGCGATCTTCACCGTCGTGCTCACCACCGCCGTCGGCATGGGCGTGTCGGGGTTCTACGGCTCCTACCTGGTCGAGCGCGCCGAGCGCGGGCGAGCGATGCGCGAGCTCGAGGAATCCACCCTGTCGAGCCTGCGAGACACGACGATCGCCTCGGCATCCCGCTACGCGATCATCGTCATCGCCTTCGTGGACGGCGCCTCGCCGTTCGGGGCGGCGCTCATTGCGATGATCCCGTTCGCGTTCACCTCGGTCATCACCATGCACACCGCCTACTTCCTCGCCGTCGGCGTCGGGCTGATCGAGCTGTTCTTCCTCGGCATGTTCCTCGGCGCGATCTCGCGCGAGCGCCTCTGGCTGTCCGGCCTGCGCCTCGTGGTCGCCGGCGTGATCGCCCTCGCCATCAGCCTGCTGCTGGGCGGAGGCATCGGGTGACGGCGCGGACGGCCGGCGAGGGCCGGGGCGGTCCGGCGCAGCCGGACCACCCGCTGCTCGCCGGCCTCAACGAGGAGCAGCGCAAGGCCGTCACGCACGTCGACGGCCCACTGCTGATCCTCGCCGGCGCCGGCTCCGGCAAGACGCGCGTGCTCACGCACCGCGTCGCCTGGCTCCTCCGCGTGGAGCACGTGCGCCCGGACGAGGTGGTGGCGATCACCTTCACCAACAAGGCCGCCGGCGAGATGAAGGAGCGCATCGAGGGCCTCGTGGGGCCGGTGGCGCGCACCATGTGGATCAGCACCTTCCACAGCATGTGCGCGCGCCTCCTGCGCCGCGAGGCTCAGCGCCTCGGCTACAAGAGCACCTTCACCATCCACGACGAGGACGACCGGCGGCGGCTCATCAAGCGCTGCATGGAGGAGCTCGACGTCGACCCCAAGCGGTACCCGCCGGAGTCGATCAGCCGCCAGATCAGCGACGCCAAGAACCAGCTGCTCGGGCCCGCCCAGTTCCGCGAGCAGGGCGGCCGCTTCGCGCAGGTGGCGGCCGACGTGTACACGCTCTACGAGAAGCGGCACGCCGAGATGAACGCGATGGACTTCGACGACCTGCTCATGAAGACGGTGGAGCTGCTTGAGGGCTATCCCGACCGGCTCGAGCACTACCAGCGCTCGTTCCGCTTCGTCCTCGTCGACGAGTACCAGGACACCAACCACGCGCAGTATCGCCTCGCCAACCTGCTCGCCGGGGCGCACGGCAACCTCGCCGTGGTCGGCGACGACGACCAGAGCATCTACTCGTGGCGCGGCGCCGACATCCGCAACATCCTCGAGTTCGAGCGGGACTACCCCGAGGCCGAGATCATCAGGCTGGAGCAGAACTACCGCTCCACGCAGAAGATCCTCGACGCGGCGAACGCGGTCGTCACGCACAACCGGCGGCGCAAGGGCAAGAACCTGTGGACGCCGCGCGGGGAGGGCGCGCTCGTCCAGGTCGTGGAGGTGAGCGACGAGCGCGCCGAGGCGCAGTTCGTCGCCAGCGAGGTCCAGAAGCTGCTCGAGGGGGAGGCCGGCGCCGACAGGGTCTACCGGCCCGACGAGGTGGCCGTGCTGTATCGCACGAACGCGCAGAGCCGCGTGCTCGAGGAGCAGTTCGGCCGCTACGCGATCGCCTACCAGGTCATCGGCGGGCCGAAGTTCTACGAGCGCGCCGAGATCCGCGACGTGATCGCCTACCTCACCGTGCTCGTGAACCCCGACGACGCGCAGCGGCTGCTGCGCATCGTCAACGTCCCCAAGCGGGGGATCGGCGCGACCAGCCTGCAACGCTTGCAGGCGCACGCGGCCAGCGTGGGGGAGAGCCTGTGGACCACGCTGCGGGGCGCCGACGAGGTGCCCGGCATCTCGCCCGGCGCGGTGAACGGCCTGCTGGCCTTCGCCGGGATCATCGAGAACCTGCAGGCCGGGCTCGCCGGGCGCCCCGTCGCCGAGGTCGTCCGCAGCGTGATCCAGGAGAGCGGCTACGAGCCGGCCCTCAAGGCGCAGAACACGCTCGAGGCCGAGGGCCGCCTCGAGAACATCGAGGAGCTCGTCGGCGTAGCGGCCGAGTACGACAAGCGCGCCGACGAGCCCAGCCTCGACGGGTACCTGCAGGAGATCTCGCTCTACAGCGACACCGACGCCTACGCCGACACCAGCGCCCTGCTGACGCTGATGACGCTGCACAACGCCAAGGGCCTTGAGTTCCCGGTCGTCTTCATCGCCGGCATGGAAGAGGGCGTCTTCCCGCACCAGCGCTCCCTCGACGAGCAGAACGTCGAGGAGGAGCGTCGCCTCGCCTACGTCGGCATCACGCGCGCGATGGACAGGCTGTACCTGGTGCACGCGCGCGCGAGGACGCTCTGGGGCGCGGCGCAGTACAACGTCCCGTCGCGCTTCCTCGACGAGATCCCCACGGAGCTCACGGAGCGGCAGACGATCGGGGGACGGTCGCCCGGCGGGTGGGGCGGCGGCGCCTGGGGCTCCGAGTCGCGGGGCCGCGCCGGAGGCGGCTGGGGCGGCCGGCCACGCCGCGACGCCGAGGGTGGGAGCGACGTGGACGGCGCCTCCGGGCGCACCTTCACCGGGCTCGAGAAGAAGCAGCTCGACGAAGAGGTCGTGGAACAGTTCTTCGGCCCCGGCGACCGCGTGCTCCACGCGACCCTCGGCGAGGGCACAGTGCTGGCCATGCAGAGCGGCGGCATAGTCGTCGTGCACTTCGAGAACGACGGCTCCGAGCGCCGGCTCATGGCCAGCGTGGCGCCGCTCAAGAAGCTCCGCTCGTAGCTAGCGAGCGCCTGAGGCGATCACCAACGCCGACGGTAGCACCACGCATCCTCTCTGGGCGAAACGTCGATAGGCAGCGATGAGGAGGGAATGCAGAAGTTCCGCGTCCTCAGGCGCAAGAGCCTCAACGAGCGGGTCGTCCGCGAGGTCTCGCGCGGCCAAGTCCTCCGCCTCACCGGGCCATGCGAGCGTCAGACGCCTGAGTCTGCTCTCCACCGTGGCGAATCCGGCGGCCTCCATCAGAGCAGCCAGAGCCCCCGCGTCCGAGAAGCGGAACTCCTCGGGTGGCTCACCCGCCGCTTCACCGATCACCTCCTCGATCGCCGCCGACTCTGCCGACCAATACGCGTTGAGGTGGAAGGGACCCCACGTGACCAAGGCCACGCGATGCCCGGGCTTGAGCACGCGGCGCATCTCGCACAGTGCGCGCCGCGCGTCACCGGCGTAGTAGAGGCCGAAGCGACAGGTGACGGCGTCGAAGGTGTTGTCGGGAAATGGCAGATCCTCCGTATCGGCCTCCACGAAGTCCACGTTGTGAAGGGCCGCTGCCGCCGCTCTCTGCCGCGCGACCTCGAGCATTCCGGGGACGAAGTCGCTGGCGGTCACGCGGCCCCGCAGGCCGACCACGCGGGCCAGCGTGAGCGCCGGCTCTCCGGAGCCGCTGGCGACATCGAGGACATGCATGCCCGGGCGGATCCGCGCCCCCGCTACCAGAAGTCCGTTGACTGGTGCAGAGAACTGCGACCACTGCTCGTCCCAAGTGGTCCAGCCGGCGACCGAGGCGCTCCAGTCGTCGTATGCGTCCTGGTTGTGATCAGGCCGCCGAGAAGGCGCACCTCCAGTCATCGTCACGGGTGGCCTCCTCGAAGCAGATGGCTTACGGGCCGGTGCCGCTCGCCCACATCCGCCACGAGCCGTCGGACATGCGGACGACGCTCTCGAACAGGTCGTGCGTGCCGGCCTCGCCCCACGGGGTGACGCTGCCGGCCGGCTCGATCCACACCCGGGCGGCGAACTCGACGGTGGCCCCCGCCGGAGGGCCGGCGGACATGCCCCCGCGGACCACGTGGATGAACCTGGCGCCGCCGATGTCCAAGCCGTCCCACTGCCGCATCGGCGATCCGGGCGCCACGAGGGACCGCTGAGCCTCCTTCATGCGCCCTTGCCCGACGAGCCTCCAGAACTGCCGCACCACGTCGACCGCGGCAGCCGGGGGTGCGCCCTTCGTGACGAGCGGGGACGGGACCGGGGTGGGCGCGATGCCCGTCGCGGCCGGCGACGACGGCGAGGAGCCGCCGGGCGAGCCGCCGCAGGCGGCGAGCAGGGCGGCGCACGCGAGGGTGGCGAGCTGGGCGAGCAGCGCCGCGGCCGCGGCGCGGTCACGCCAGGTAGAGCGGCGCGCGGGGCACCCCGGCCCGACGGGGCCGCAGGGGCCGGGCCCCTCATGCGGGCGGGCATGGGCCTGCCCCGGCGGCCCGGCGGGAGGCGTGAACGCCGGCGGTGCGACGCGCGCTGGGAGTGACACGGCGGCCCCTTTCTCTGCGTCGGCGTGGTCGTGCGACCAAGCTCACCACAGGCCGGTCTGTCTGTACAGGATGACAATCGCGGAGACCGCCTCGACGCCGGCGAGGTCGTTTCAGCGCCCGCGCCGCCGGCCCGGCGCCGGCCGCCCTGCGATAGAGTGGGGCAGCCAGTCCACTCATGGCTCGAGGAGGGTCAGCCATGGCCGTCGAAGTCACGCGCGAGGGCGCCGTCGCCGTCGTCATCGTCAACCGCCCCGAGGCGCTGAACGCCCTGAACACGGAGACCAACGAGGCGCTGCTCGCCGCGGTGCGCGAGCTCTCCGCCGACGAGTCGGTGCTCGCGGTGGTGCTCACCGGCGGTGGCGACAAGTCCTTCGTGGCCGGCGCCGACATCGCCGAGATGAGCGGACTTCAGCGCCGAGCAGGCGCGGCAGCTTCGGGGCGCTCGGCCAGTCGGTCATGAGCGGCATCGAGGCGGCGCCCCAGCCGTGGGTCGCCGCCGTCAACGGCTTCGCCCTCGGCGGCGGCTGCGAGCTTGCGCTTGCCTGCGACATCCGTCTGGCGAGCGAGAACGCCAAGTTCGGCCAGCCGGAGATCAACCTCGGCATCACGCCCGGCTTCGGCGGCACGCAGCGCCTGCTCGCGCAACGTGGGGACGGGCTGGGCCAAGTACCTCGTGCTGAGCGGGCGCCACATCCGCGCCGACGAGGCGCTGCGCATCGGGCTCGTCCAGGACGTGTTCCCCAAGGACGAGCTCATGACCCAGGCGAGGAAGCTGGCCGAGGAGCTGGCCGGCAAGAGCCCGCTGGCGATGCGCTACTGCAAGGCCGCGGTGAACGCCGCCGGAACACGGACATCGTCACCGGCCAGGGTATCGAGCGCGACCTGTTCGCGCTGGCCTTCGCCACCGAGGACCAGACCGAGGGTATGGCCGCCTTCCTGGAGAAGCGGGCGCCGGAGTTCGGCGGCCGCTGAGCCTTCGGGCCGGCCGGCCGACCCGCACAGGTCGCCCCGAGGCCCGGTCGCCGTCAGGCGCCGACGCCTCGGCGAGTCGCAGCAGGACGGCGTGGATGCCCGGCGTCGCGTGCACCAGGACGTCGGCGCCCTCGAGCACCGGCCGCGGCGTCTCGCCGGTCACCGCCGCGACCGCGCAGGCGCGCCGCCGCGCGTCGCCCTCGCCCCAGTGGCGTAGTGCGTCGAACATGGTGACATCGGTGAGGTCGTCGCCGCAGCCCATCGCGCTCATGAGGTCGCCGCTCGCGCGCAGCAGGTGCCGCACGGCCGTCCCCTTGGTGCCCGGCACCGGGGGCCGCACCTCGTAGACGAAGTGGCCGCTGCCGACGGTGAGGCCGCGCTGCTTGGCCGGCTCGACCACCCGGGTGAGGATCTCGTGGCGCGTGGCCGCGGGGTCGGCCGCCAGCCGATAGTGGACCGCAAGGACCGTGCGCTTGTCCTCGAGCACGACGCCGAGCTCCTCGCAGTCCAGGTCGCGGGCCGCCGCCGCGGCGACCTCGTGGATGGTGTCGACGTAGCGCTCGGCCTGCGGATCGACGGAGACGCGACCGTCGGGGGTCATCGTCTCCATGCCGTGGGTGCCGACGTAGGCCGCGCCCTCGAGCGGGATCATGCGCCTGCCGTCCTCGAGCGACCGGCCGGTCACGAAGGCGACGAGTCCCAGCCGCTCCACGAGCCCGGCGAGCAGGTCCCGGAAGTGACCGGGCACGTGTGCGTCGGCCGGGCGCGGCGCGATCGGCGAGATGGTCCCATCGATGTCGCAGAAGAGCGCCGCCGCGGCCGGCGCCCCGGCGGCGGCGCGCACGAACGCGTCCAGCGCCTCTGCTCCACTGATGATCGGTGACCCGGCGTCCACGGCGGCCCCTCAGCCTCGCTCGCCGCCAGCGTATCCGATGCACGAGAGTTCGCCAACGACCGCCATCGTTGCGGTCAAGGTGCCCCGACGGAGTGCCGATACTCGGCGAGAGATGACGGACCCTCCCGACAACGCACACGCTGCCCTTCACGGCGGACGGCCGCGCGCCGCGCGCGCCGACCCGTACCTGAAGTCCATGCTCCTCGGCCTCATCGCGGACAGCTACCTCCACACGGGCACGTTCACGCAGTTCGCGGCGGAGGTGCTCCAGGTCATCGCCTACGCGGTCACCGTGCCGGTGGCGTTCACCGAAGGCTTCCTCAGGGCGTACCTCTCCATCGATCGCGTGGTCGAGGACGACGAAGGCCGCATCAGGATCATCCCCAGGGCCGGCGCCAGCATCGAGGACATGATGCGCGACGTGGACGAGATCACGGCGCAGGTGGACCCGGGCGCCGTGTTCAACCCGGTGGTGCGCGCCAGGCTCGACGCCGTGCACCAGACGTCGGGCAGGGCGATGAAGTGGGACCTCGACACGCTCTCCGCGATGGACGACGGGCAGCTGATGGAGGTCCTCCGCCAGATGCAGGCCGAGTCCGAGGCCGCGGGCGAGGCGGAGGACGGCGCGCACGACGAGGCGACCGACCACGTGCGCGCCAAGATCGCCACGATCCGCCGCAACGTGCGCCGGTTCCAGGCGCGTCACCAGACCGACTGCGCCGGGCGCGGTGGCCGCCAGCCCGGGTGGGCTCGGCGCCGCAGCGACCGGCGGAGCACCCGCCTGAGGTCCCACCCGGCGCTGTCTCGGCCGGGCATCTTGCGATACCATGGCCTCGCTCACCGGCAAGGGACACCCCCTGCGACACTTCTCCGACAGACTGGCCACGGCCGTGCGCGCGCGACGCAGCGTCGTCTGCGTCGGGCTCGACCCCGTGCTCGAGCGCATGCCGCCGGAGCTGGTGGAGAAGTACCGGCCGCAGGCGGCCGAGCTCGGCGAGGAGGCTGCCGTCGCCGCCTGCTTCCAGGAGTTCTGCACCGGCGTCATCGACGCGGTCGCCGGCGTCGCCGCCTGCGTCAAGCCGCAGGCGGCCTTCTTCGAGCAGTACGGCGCCCCCGGCTGGCGCGCGCTCGGCGCCGTCGTCCACTGCGCCCACGAGTACGACCTCCCGGTGATCCTCGACGTCAAGCGCGGCGACATCGCCTCGACCGGCGCCGCCTACGGGCGCGCCGCCTTCGGCGGCGCCCCCGGCTTCGAGGCGCCGGTCGCCGGCCTCGACGCCGACGCGGTCACGGCGAGCCCGTACCTCGGCGACGACTCGCTCGCGCCGCTCGTCGAGCACTGCGCCGAGGGGCGCGGCGTCTTCGTCCTCACGCGCACGAGCAACCCGGGCGCGCGCCTGCTCCAGGAGGTCGAGATCGGCGGGCGACCGCTCTTCCTGCGCGTGGCCGACCTCGTGCGGGAGCTCGGCGCCGTACACGTCGGCGAGGCCGGCTACAGCGACGTGGGCGCGGTCGCCGGGGCGACCGCGCCGGCGCAGCTGCGCCTCGTGCGCGAGGCGCTGCCGAACGCCTTCCTCCTCGTGCCCGGGTACGGCGCCCAGGGCGCCGGCGCGGAGGCTCTCGCCGGCATCACCGCCGGCGACGCCGCCGGCTTCGTCGTCAACGCGTCGCGGTCGATCATCTTCGCCTGGCAGGCGGCCGGCGGTGACTACCGCAGGGCTGCGGCCGCGGCCGCCGAATCAATGCGCAGCGACCTCCAGGACAGCGTGTGACCGACGAGACACCAAAGAAGCGGACGGGCCGCCGTCCCGCGGCCGGTGACGCCGCGCCGCCGGCGTCCGCCGCGCCCGGCGCCGGCCCCGGCGATGTCGACGACCCCGACGCCGCCCTCATGCGGCTCGAGTCGATGGGCGCTCCGGGCGGGGCCGGCTCCTCGCCGCTACCGCCGGCCCCGGCCGTCGCCGGCCTGTCGACGCCACCGGACTCCGCTCGGCCGTCGCGACCCACGGGCTCCAGGCAACGCGCGCCGCGTTCGCGCCCGCGGCCGGCCGCCGGCCCGAGGTCCACCCGTGCCGTGGCGCGCATCGCCGCCCCGGTGCTGTTCCTCGTCGCCGTCATCGCCCTCATCGGCATCGTCGTGCAGTCCGGCGTCATGAGCGACTCGCCCGCGCCGACGCCGACGCCCATGGTCAAGGCGACGCAGACCAAGGGCGGGACCACGGCTCGCCGCGACCAAGAAGTACGTCGTCAAGAGCGGCGATTCGCTCTCGAGCATCGCCGACCGGTTCAGCACCTCCATCAGCGCCCTCCAGGAGCTCAACCCCGATCTGAGCGGGAGCACGCTCGTGGTCGGCCAGAGGATCGTCGTCCCGGCCCAGTAGCCGGCCGCGCGCCGGGCGCCCCGTCGTCCGCGGGTCACGCCTCGATCTCCCAGCATCTTCCACGCACGCCCTACCGCACGGTCGCGCCGTCGTGCGCTCCCCCAACATCCCCGCGCCGCGGCTCCCTTTTTGCGGCGGAGAGACCGGCTCCCCACGAAGTGGGGAACCAGTTGAAAGAAGTGTTGCGTGATGGGGAGAAGTGGGGTAGAGTGGCGCACATGCAGCGACCGCTCTTGGTGGGGGAGTACGAATTCACGCTCGATGCGAAGAACCGCATCGCCGTCCCCGCACGCCTGCGTCAAGCGTTCTCCGAGGGCATCTACGTGACCCAGGGGATCGAGCGCTGCCTCGGCGGCTACAGCCCCGAGGAGTTCCAGCGCCAACTCGAGGAGGACGTGGAGGTCACCAAAGCCGGCTCACCCGCGCGGCGCGACGTCAAGCGGCGGATCGCCGCCACCGCGGTGTTCTTCCCGGAGCTCGACCGGCAGGGTCGCGTCACGCTTCCGGCGAGGCACCTCGAGTACGCGGGCATCACCAGAGACGTCACGATCATCGGCGTCGCCGACCACCTGGAGGTCTGGGACCGCACCGCCTGGACAGAGTACCTGGCCCACCTTGAGGAGGAGGCCGATGCTACCGCAGACGAGCATGCAACTCCGTGAGTACGAGATGGCCCTCGCCCACACCCCGGTCCTTCTCGACGAGCTGCTCGAGCTGCTGCGGCCGGCGAAGGGCGAGACGGCCGTCGACTGCACCTTCGGCGCCGGCGGCCACGCCGAGGCCGTCGCCGCCGCGCTCGGGGCACGCGGCAGGCTGATCGCGGTCGACCGCGACCCGAGCGTCGCCGAGTACTTCCGCGACGTCGCCCGCGCCGCACCCTGCGCGTGCGAGCTCTACCACGGCAATTTCGCCGACGTCCTCGCGGCTCGCGAGTCCGCCTCGGCCGACATCGTCTACATGGATCTCGGCGTCTCGTCGATGCAGCTCGACCGCCGCGAGCGCGGCTTCAGCTACGCCTACGACGCCCCGCTCGACATGCGCATGGACCCCGATCTCGAGGTCACCGCCGCGGATCTCGCCAACACGCTGTCCGAGGCCGAGCTCACTGACGTCTTCCGCCGCTACGGCGAGGAGCGCTACGCGCGCAACATCGCCCGCGGCGTCGTCCAGGCGCGCAAGAAGGCGCCGCTGACGACGACGAGCGAGCTGGTCGAGATCGTCAAGCGCACGATCCCGACGCCGGCCCGCTTCGCCGCCGGCAACCCGGCGCGCCGGGTCTTCCAGGCGCTGCGCATCGTCGTCAACGACGAGCTCGGGTCGCTGGCCCGGGGCCTCGAGGAGGCGTACCGGGTCCTCCGTCCCGGCGGCCGGCTCGCGGCGATGAGCTTCCACTCGCTCGAGGACCGTATGGTCAAGGACTACTTCAAGGGTCATGCCGCCGGCTGCATCTGCCCGCCGGGCCTGCCCCAGTGCGTGTGCGGGCACGAACCGACCCTGCGCCTGCTCACGCGCCGCCCGGTGACGCCGCGCACCGCGGAGATCGAGTCCAACCCCCGCAGCAAGTCCGCCAAGCTCCGCGTCGCCGTGAGGCTGGAAGACTAATGGACGCAGTGTTATTGAGCGGCTCGCGGCCCGTGAGGGCCAAGCGCGAGGCGGACTAATGCCCGCAGCCACGGCCGCACAGCAGGCGCGCCGCACGGCCGCGGAGCCCCGGTACGAGGGCGAGGCGCGCGTGCACGCGCCCGCCTACGCGTACCGCGCGCCGCGGACGCGCCGCCGCGCGGCGCAGCGGTCGCGCCTCACGCGCACCTTCGTCATCTTCGTCGCCTGTCTCACGGTGCTCGCCGTCGGACGCGTGGCGCTCAGCTTCGCGGTCGTCCAGAAGAGCCTGCAGACCGAGGCCGTCGTACGTGAGGAGCGCCGCGTCACCGCCCTCAACGACACGCGTCAGGAGAAGGTGGCCCAGCTGGCCTCTTCGCTGCGCATCCGCCACATCGCGGAGTCGGAGCTGGGCCTGGTCGACCCCACGCACATCGTCTACCTCAAGCCGCTCAAGCGCGGGCCGGTCGTCGAGGTCGCGGCGGCCCGCTGATGGCGGCTCGCTCGACACGACGTCGTCGCCCGGCCCGCCGGCGCGGCGGCGGTCTCGTCGTGAGCGGCGGCCGGGCCGCCGGCGTCGACGGCCGCATCCGCCTCCTGCGCTTCGTCTTCATCGTGTTCCTGGTCCTGGTCGGCGGCAAGGCCGTCGCGCTCGCGTCGTCGTCGCAGCACCTCACCAGGATCGCCATGGAACAGCAGAGGGACACGGTGGTCCTGCCGGCCCACCGCGGGTCCATCGTCGACAGGAACGGCGACGAGCTCGCCGTGGGCAAGCCGCAGCAGACCGTCTACGCGACGCCGTACTTGCTGGACGATCCCAAGGCCGCGGCGGACGAGCTCTGCGACGCGCTCCAGATCAACCGCCGCCGCCAGCGCCGCGCCGTGGCGGAGGTGCTTTCCGACAGGGAGATGGGCTTCGCCTACGTGGCACGCAAGGTCGACCCCGAGCTGGCCAAGGCGGCCCTGGCCCTCGATCTGCCGGGCGTCGGCAGCTACGCCGAGGAGGAGCGGAAGTATCCGCTCAAGGGCTCGGCGGCGCAGGTCCTCGGCTTCGCCGGCACCGACAACCAGGGTCTCGCCGGCATGGAGTTGCTCTACGACGAGGAGCTCTCCGGCAAGGAGGGCCGCGAGACCATCGTGCGCGACCCGGCAGGCCATACGATCAAGACGGTGCGGCAGACGCAGCCGGTCTCGGGGGCGAACGTGCGGCTCACGCTCGACAGTGAGATCCAGGTCTACGCCGAGGACGTGCTCGAGAAGACGCTGCGCGACCAGGGTGGCAAATCGGCCACGGCGATCGTCATGGACCCGCGCACCGGCGAGGTGCTGGCCATGGCGAATGTGGACCGCAAGGGCTTCCACGGCTTCGGCAAGGGAGACCAGGCCGCCGAGAAGAACCGCGCCGTCACCGACGTGTACGAGCCGGGCTCGATCTTCAAGCTGGTCACCATCTCGGGCGCGCTGGCCGACGGGCTGGTCAAGCCCGGCACGAAGTTCACGCTGCCGCCGAGCATCCACGTGGCCGACCGCGAGATCAACGAGTCGCACCCGCGCGGCACCGTCACCTACTCGGTCCGCGAGATCCTCCAATGGTCGAGCAACGTGGGCGCCGTGACCATCGGCATGAAGATGAAGGAGGAGGGCCTGTCGAAGTGGGTCGAGGCGTTCGGGTTCGGCAAGCCCACCGGCATCGACTTCCCCGGTGAATCCGGAGGCATCGTCCCCCCGGTCGACCAGTGGTCGGGTTCCTCGATCGGCAACATCCCGATGGGGCAGGGCATCGCCGTCACGCCCATCCAGATGGCCGTCGCCTTCTCGGCGGTCGCCAACAACGGCTGGGAGATCAAGCCGCGGCTGGTCGCGCAGGTCGGCACTGCGGTCAACGACGAAGTCGCCAAGCACCGGGTCATCCCCGGCAAGGTCGCCCGCCAGGTCCGCTCCATGCTGCAGCTCGCCGTGGACGCGGGCACCGGCCAGGAGGCCCAGATCCCGGGCTACGAGGTCGCCGGCAAGACCGGCACCGCCGAGATCGCGCTCGACAACGGCCGCGGGTACGCCAAGGGCGTCTACGTCGCCTCGTTCGTCGGCATGGTGCCGGCGGACCACCCACGGCTGGTCGTGCTCTGTGCCGTCAACGGGACCGCCAGTTACGGCGGCCAGGCCGCGGCGCCGGTGGTCCGGGAGATCATGCGCTTCGCACTCCAGCACCTCGAGATCGCGCCGTGATCGGCCTGTCGGGGCGCCGGCCGGCCTCGGGCGGATCGGCCCCTGCCACCCCGTCGCGGCCAGGTGAAGGGGGGTGGCCGGTCTGGTAGAATCCGCCGCGATGAAGCTGAGCGAGCTGGTCGAAGGGGTCGCCGAAGCCACCGTGCGCGGCGACCCGGCCACCGGGATACAGGGCCTCGCCTACCACACGCGTGACGTCGCCGACGGCACGCTTTTCTTTTGTGTCCCCGGACTCAGGCACGACGGCCACGACTTCGCCGCCGCGGCCGTCGAGGCCGGCGCCGCGGCGCTCGTCTGCGAGCGCGACACCGGCGTTACCGCGCCGCAGGTCATCGTCCCCTCCGTGCGCCGCGCCATGGCGCTCGTGGCGGGGCGCTGGTACGGACACCCGTCCCGCGCCCTCCGCGTGGTCGGCGTCACCGGGACCAACGGCAAGACCACGACGGCGCACCTCATCGCCGGAGCGTTCGCCGCCGCCGGACTGCCGTCGGGGCTGCTCGGAACCGTGGTGAACCGCATCGGCGGGGTGGAGCACGCCGTCCAGCTCACGACGGCCGAGTCCCTCGACCTGCAGCGCATGTTCGCCGAGATGGTCGCGGCCGGCGACCGGGCGTGCGCCTTCGAGGTCAGCTCGCACGCCCTCGCCCAGGACCGCGCCGCCGGCATCGACTTCGACGCCGTGGTCTTCAGCAACCTGACGCGCGACCACCTCGACTACCACAAGGACCTCGACGACTACTACGCCGCCAAGCGACGGCTCTTCCTGCCCGACGAGCGGCGCAACGGCGCGGCGGTCGCGATCGTCAACATCTCCGACGACTTCGGCGCCCGCCTCGCCGGGGAGTGCCGGCCCGAGTACGGCGACGATCTGTGGACCTGCGCCGTCGGCGACGGCTCGGGCGCCGGCGCCGCGGTGACGGCGCACGACCTCGACCTGCGCGCGGACGGCTCCGCGTTCACGCTCGCGTGCCCGCGCCTCGGGATCGAGGAGCGCGTCACGCTGCGCCTCGCGGCGCGCTTCAACGTCGAGAACGCCCTCGCCGCCGCGGCCGCCTGCCTCGCCCTCGGGCTGCCGCCCGGGGCGGTCATCGGCGGCCTCTCCGTGACCGAGGGCGTCCCCGGCCGCTTTCAGGCGGTGCGCGCCGGACAGCCGTTCAGCGTCGTCGTCGACTACTCGCACACGCCGGACTCGCTCGAGAACGCGCTCCTCGCGGCCCGGGCCGTCACCGGCGGCCGCGTGCTCGTCGTCTTCGGCTGCGGCGGCGACCGCGACCGCGGCAAGCGCCCGCTCATGGGCGCCATCGGCGCGCGCCTCGCCGACCGCTCCGTGATCACGTCGGACAACCCGCGCAGCGAGGAGCCGCTGGCGATCATCGACGAGATCGTCACCGGCGTCCCGGACGAGCGCGCCGGCAGCGTGGTGGTCGAGCCGGACAGGCGCCACGCGATCCGCATCGCGCTCACCGAGGCGCGGCCCGGCGACACCGTCGTGATCGCCGGCAAGGGTCACGAACAGGGACAGATCGTCGGCGACCAGCGGGTTCCGTTCGACGATTGCACGGTGGCCGAAGAAGAGCTGAGCCGGCTGCGCGGGGAGTGGTGAGCGCGTGATCCCCCTGACGCTGGCCGAGGTAGCGGCCGCCTGCGGCGGCCGCCTCGAGGCGCCGGCCCCGAACGTCGTGGTGCGGAGCGTCTGCACCGACACCCGCTGCCTCCAGCCCGGCGACCTCTTCGTCGCCCTGCGCGGCGAGAACTTCGACGGCGACGAGTACGCCGCCGCGGCGCTCGCCGCCGGCGCCGCCGCCGTCGTCGTGCGCGCCGGGACGGAGGCGTCCCTGCCGGCCGGCGCGGCCCGCGTCGTCGTCGACGACGGCCTGCGCGCCCTCCAGGACCTCGCGACCGCCGTGCGCCGCCTCTCCGGCGTCAGGGTCGTCGCCATCACCGGCAGTGCGGGCAAGACCTCGACCAAGGACATCCTGGCCGCCCTGCTGCGCCCGGTGGCGCGCACCGTGGCCACGGCCGCCAACCTCAACAACGAGGTCGGCGTGCCGCTCACGCTCCTCGCCATCGAACCGGGCACCGAGGTGGCCGTCGTCGAGATGGCGATGCGCGGCGCCGGCCAGATCCGCGAGCTCGCGCGCGTGGCGCTCCCCGACGTCGGGGTGATCACCAACATCGCGCCGGTGCACCTCGAGCTCGTCGGCACCGTCGAGGACGTCGCCGCCGCCAAGGCCGAGCTGATCGAGGAGCTCATGGGCGGCACGGCCGTCGTGCCGGTGGACGAGCCGCTCCTCGACCGGCACCTGCGCCGGCACCGCGGCCGGGTCGTGACCTTCGGGGCGCCGTCGGCGGACGTGCAGATCGTCGTCGAGGAGCGCCGCGGCGAGAGCACGCACGTGCTGCTCGACGCCTTCGGCCACCGCGCGCGCATGGACTTCAGCTTCACCGGCGGCCACTACCTGCACGACGCGCAGGCAGCCGTCGCCGCGTTCGTCGAGCTCGGCTTCCGCCTGGACCAGGCCGCGGAGGGCGCCGCGCAGGTCGCCTTCAGCGACCTGCGCGGCGCCGTCTCCTCGCTTCCCGGCGGCGGCCTACTTCTCAACGACGCCTACAACGCCAACCCCGTCGCCATGACGGCCGCCGTGGACCACCTCGTCTCCATCGCCGACGGGCGTCCGATGGTCGCCGTGCTCGGCGACATGTACGAGCTCGGTGCCGGCGCCGACACGTACCACCGCGCCGTCGGCGGGCACTGCGCCGCCGCCGGCGTGCGGCTGGTCGCCGTCGGCGACCTCGCCCGCGGCTACCTCACCGGCGCTCCCGGCGAGCGCTGGTTCCCTATCGTCGACGACTGCCTGAAGGCGCTGCCCGAGGTCGTTCCCGCCGGCAGCGCCGTGCTCGTCAAGGCGTCCCGGCTGATGCGCCTCGAGCGCGTCGCCGAGGCGCTTGCCGAAGGGAGGCGGGACCGTGCTTAGGGCGATGGGCGCCAGTGTGCTGGCGATGGTGCTCGTCCTCCTCATCGGGCCGGCGTTCATCCGCTGGCTGCGGCTCAACGAGTTCGGTCAGAACATCCGCGAGGATGGGCCGGCGGCGCACAAGACCAAGGAGGGCACGCCGACCATGGGCGGCGTGCTCATCTGGCTGGCCGTCCTGATCTCCTACATCGTCTCCAGCCGCTTCTCGGTCGCATCGCTCACCGTGCTCGTCGCGGCGCTGGGCAACGCGGCCATCGGGTTCGCCGACGACTGGATCAAGATCGTGCGCAAGCGCTCGCTCGGCTTGTCGGCGCGCTACAAGCTGCTCCTGCAGCTGCTCCTCTCGCTGTTCATCGGCTTCGTCGCCCTGCACTTCGTGGGGCTGGACACGGCCGTCGACGTCCCGTTCACCTCGTACAAGCTCGAGCTCGGCACCGTCGGCTTCTACGCGCTGATCTTCCTCACGCTCGCCGGGTTCTCCAACGCGGTGAACCTCACCGACGGGCTCGACGGTCTCGCCGCCGGCGCCTCCGCCATCGTGCTGGTGGCGATGGCCGGCATCGCCTTCATCATCGGCCGCAACACGAGCGACCCGGGGATCTCCGACCTCATGGTGATCTCCGGCTGCGTCGGCGGGGCCGCGCTCGGGTTCCTCTGGTACAACACCTTCCCGGCCGACGTCTTCATGGGCGACACCGGGTCGCTGGGCCTGGGCGGCGCCATCGCCGGCATGGCCGTCATGACGCGTACCGAGCTGGTGCTGATCATCATCGGCGGCCTCTTCGTGCTCGAGGCCGGGTCCGTGATGGCGCAGGTGATCTCGTTCAAGCTGTTCCACCGGCGGGTGCTGCTGATGGCGCCCCTGCATCATCACTTCGAGCTCAAGGCCTGGTCCGAGACCAGGATCATCGTCCGCTTCTGGATCATCGCCGCGATCTTCGCCGGCGCCGGGTTCGCGGCGTACTACGCCACCTTCTGAGGGAGGCATGATGGACCTCGCCGCCGTGCGCTGTCTCGCCGTGCTCGGCCTGCGCCGCAGCGGCCGGCCGGCCGCGCTGCTGGCCCGGCGTGAGCTGCCGGCGGCGCGGGTCGTCGCCCTCGACGAGGGCACGCCGCCGTCCGACGACACAGTGGACGTGCTCGCCGCGGCCGGCGTCGAGGTCCTGACCGGCCCGGCGGCGTCGCTGCCGGAGGATGCCGACCTCCTGGTCAAGAGCCCCGGCGTCCCCGATGAGAGCGCGGCCGTCCAAGAGGCCCTGCGCCGAGGCGTCGACGCTCTGGAGCGAGGTCGAGTTCGCCTGCCGCTTCCTCGAGAACGCGCTGGTCGGCATCACCGGCACGAACGGCAAGACGACGACCACCGAGCTCACCGGCGCGATCCTTCGCGACGCCGGGCTGCCGGTCGCCGTGGGCGGCAACATCGGCCACGCCCTCGCGGCGATGCCCGGCGTGGTCGGGCCTGATGCCACCATCGTCGCCGAGCTCTCCAGCTTCCAGCTCGAGCACATCGAGCGCTTCCGGCCCGCCGTGGCCGTGCTCCTCAACCTGAGCGAGGACCACCTCGACCGTCACGGCACCTATCGGAGCTACGTCGACGCCAAGCTGCGGGTCCTCGAGAACCAGACCCCGAGCGACGTGGCGCTGCTCTGCGCCGACGACCCGGGTCTGCTCGATGAGGCGTCCGCCGGCCGCCTCGGCGGCCGGGCGCGGCGCGGCTGGTTCTCCGCCGCGCCTGGGCGGACCGAGGGACGCGGCGGGGAAGAGCTCGTCGCCGGCGTCGGCGAGGACGGCTTCCTCTGGCTGCGCCTCGGCGGCGGGCTCCGGCGTCTCTGCCGCCGCGACGAGCTCGCGCTGCGCGGCGACCACAACCTGCTCAACTCGCTGGCGGCGGCCGCGGCGGCCTGCGCCGCCGGGGCGCCGGCCGCCGCGGCCGCCGCCACCCTGCGCACCTTCGAGGGCGTGCCGCATCGCCTCCAGGTCGGCGGCGTCGTCGGCGGCGTGACCTACGTGAACGATTCCAAGGCGACCAACGTCGACGCCACCCTCAAGGCGCTCACGGCCTACTCCGGCGGCGTGCACCTCATCCTGGGCGGCTACGACAAGGGCGCCGACTACGACGAGCTGGCCGCCGCCACCGAGGGCCGGGTCCGCGAGGTGCTGCTGATCGGCGCGACGGCGCCGCAGCTCGAGGCGGCGTTCGCCGCCCGCGCGGCTGCCGCCGGGTCGCGCCCGACCCCGTACGTGCAGTGCGGCGACCTCGAGACCGCGGTGCGCGCGGCCGCGGCGGCCGCGGCGCCGGGAGACGTCGTGCTGCTCAGCCCGGCCTGCGCGAGCTGGGACCAGTACAGGGACTACGAGCAGCGGGGCGAACACTTCCTCGAGCTGGTGCACAAGCTGAAAGCAGGGGGCTGACGCCGCGTGAGGTCGTCGGGCCGAGGGGCCGAACACGTCGAGCTGGATCACCTCGACTGGGTCGAGGACGCACCGCGGCGCGCGCGCGCCGGCGGGGACCGCCGCACCGCCGAGAGGCGGTCCGGCGGCGGTCGGGAGCCGGCGCCGGAGCGCCGCTCCACCGACCGCCGCGCGGGCGAGCGGCGCTCGTCCGCGAGCGGTGGCACGCGCGCGAACGGATCGGCGGCGGCGAAGACCGCGCCGCGGCCGCCCGCGCGGCGCGCCCGGAGCGCCAAACCCGCGGCGGCCCTGGGTCCGGGCGTGGCCGAGCGCCGCGCGCTCATGCTGGTCACCTTCCTGCTCGTCGTCTACGGCCTCGTGATGGCCTACAGCGCCTCGGCCGCGAAGGCGTACTTCGCCTACGGGAGCAGCTACTACTTCTTCGGGCGCCAGGTCGTCTGGGTCGCGCTCGGCGTCGGCGCCATGTGGGCGCTCTCACGCCTCGACTACTCCTGGTATCGCAAGGCCGCGGTCCCCATCGCCGGGGTGGCCCTGGGCGGCCTCGTGGCCGTGCTCGTCGCCGGCAGCTCGGTCAACGGCGCCAGGCGCTGGCTGATCATCGGCGGCCAGGGGGTGCAGCCCAGCGAGTTCGCCAAGCTCGCCGCCGTCGTCCTCGTCGCCGCGCTGATCGTGCGCCGGCCGCGCCAGGTGCTCACGCTCAAGGGATTCCTCACGCTGGCGGCGGTCGGCATCCTGCCGGCCGCGGCGCTCATCATGCTCCAGCCGGACCTCGGCACGACCCTCGTGCTGGTGGCCGCCGTGGTCGCCGTGCTGGTGGCCGCCGGCGCCCCGCTGCGCTACCTGTTCGGGCTTGCGGTTGCGGGCGTGCTGGCGATCCTCGCGCTCATCGCCGCGGAGCCGTACCGCCTGGAACGCCTGGTCACCTTCTTCGACCCGTGGAAGGACCCGCAGGGCAGCGGCTTCCAGGCGACGCAGTCGCTCATCTCCATCGCCTCCGGGCGGGTCTTCGGCGTTGGCCTCGGGAACTCTGTGCAGAAGTTCGGCTTCCTGCCGGAGCAGACCACCGACATGATCACCGGCATCATCGGCGAGGAGCTCGGGCTCGTCGGCCTGCTCGTCCTGCTGGCGCTGTACGTCGCTCTCGCGTGGGCGTGCTTCCGTATCGCCCTGGACTGCAAGGACCCGTTCGGCAAGCTGCTCGCGACCGGCATCACCGCGATCGTCGTCGGCCAGGCGTGCATCAACGTCGGCGCCGCACTCGGCGTGCTGCCGCTGACCGGCGTGCCCCTGCCCCTCGTCTCGCTGGGGGGCACCAGCATGCTCGTCGTGCTCGCCGGCCTCGGCATCCTGCTCAACATCGCCACCAACCGAAGGAGCCACATTGCCGTCAGCGCTCAGCGGCGCGACCGTGCTGCTGGCAGCGGGGGGGACCGGAGGTCACCTGCAGCCGGCGCTCGCGTTCGCGGCTGAGGCGCGGGCCCGCGGCGCCCGCGTCGTCGTCGTGACGACGCCGTCGCAGGTCGAGCGCGTCCGCGAGCAGTACACGACCTACGCGCTCGAGCTCAAGGGCTTCGAGCGGCGCGTGGACGCGCGCGCCTACGCGCGCACCTTCGCGCTGCTGGCCGCCGCCGTGCCGCGCGTCCGGCGCGTCCTCAAGGAGACCCGGCCGGACGTCGCCGTCGGCGGCGGCGGCTTCGCCAGCGGACCCGTGGTCGCCCTGGCGGCGCTCCACGGCGTCCCCGGACTGGCGCTGGAGGCCGACGCCCACCTCGGCGTCGCCAACCGGCTCCTGCGGCCGTTCGTGAAGCGCTTCTGCCTGAGCTTCCCGATCGCCGGGCTGGAGCCGCCCCGCTACGTCGTCACGGGGCGGCCGCTGAGTCCGGCGCAGCTCGACGCGACTGCGGAAGAAGGCCGCGAGGCGTTCGGTTTGCGCGCCGACCTGCCGGTAGTCCTGGCGTTCGGCGGCAGCCAGGGCGCGCAGAGCATCAACCGCGCCTGCGTCGACGCCTTCGGCGGCAAGGAGATCGACTTCCAGCTCGTCCACGTATGCGGGCCTCGTAACGCCGACGAGGTGCGCCGCGAGCTGGAGCAGCGCGGCGAGCGGTTTGAGCGCTACCGGCTGGTGCCCTACACTGACCGCCTGGCCGCCGCCATGGCGGCGGCCGACCTGGTCGTGGCGCGCTCGGGAGGCTCCGTCGCCGAGCTCGCCGCCCTCGGCAAGCCGGCGATCCTGGTGCCGTACCCGCACGCCACCGCCGACCACCAGCGCAAGAACGCACAGGAGATGGTCGCGCGCGGAGCGGCGGTCCTCGTCGACGACGCCGACCTCGACGGCGCTCTGCTGGAGCGTCTCGTCGCCGAACTGCTCGGCGACCGTGGGCGACTCGCCGCGATGGCCGACGCGAGCGCGGTGCTCGGCAGGCCCGACGCCGCGCGGCGCGTGGCCGATCAGGTGGAAGCCATCATGAAGGGACGAGGAACGCGATGACCGACGAGGCGACCAGGGACTTCCCACAGCCGGTGCACTTCATCGGCATCGGCGGGGCGGGCATGAGCGGCATCGCCATGGTGCTCGCGGAGCTCGGCGTCGACGTGCGCGGCTCGGACCTCAAGGCGTCACGCTACACGCGCCATCTCATCGCCGCGGGCGTCCCCGTCACCGTCGGCCACGACGCCGCCAACCTGGGCGACGCCGCGCTGGTGGTGACCTCGTCGGCCATCCCGGAGGGCAACCCCGAGGTGCGCGCCGCGCGCGCCGCCGGGCTGCCGGTCCTGCGTCGCGCCGAGATGCTCGCCCGCGTCATGGCCATGCGCCGCGGCATCGCCGTGGCCGGCACGCACGGCAAGACCACCACCTCGTCGATGATCTCGCACGTGCTGCGACAGGCCGGGCTCGATCCCACGTTCCTCGTCGGCGGCGAGCTCAACGACGTCGGCTCCAACGCCGGCGTCGGCCAGGGCGAGTGGCTCGTCGCCGAGGCCGACGAGAGCGACGGCAGCCTGTTGTTCCTGCGTCCCGAGGTCGCGATCGTGAGCAACGTGGAGCTCGACCATCACGCCAACTACGGCTGCCTCGACGACGTGCACGACGTGTTCCGCCGCTTCGTCGCCCTGCTGCCCGAGGACGGCCTGCTCGTGCTCGTCGCCGGGAGCGGCGGGGAGGAGCTTGCCGCGCACACGCAAGCGCACGTGGTCGTCGTGGGCATCGGTGCCGGTGAGCTGCGCGCGGAGGTCGAGAGCGTCGACGACCGCGGCAGCGTGTTCACGGTCGTCGACGCCTCCGGCGCGGAGCTCGCCCGGATCGAGCTGCGCGTGCCGGGCGAGCACAACGTGCTCAATGCGCTGACGGCGCTGGCGGTCCTGCGGCACGCCGGCGTCACGCCGGAGGATGCGGCGCCGCATCTGCTCACCTTCAGCGGCGCCGCCCGCCGCTTCCAGCGCCTCGGCGAGCAGCGCGGGGTCCTCGTCGTCGACGACTACGCCCACCACCCGACCGAGATCGCCGCGACCCTCACGGCGGCGATGCAGGGCGGCCACGAGCGCGTCATCGCCGTCTTTCAGCCGCACCTCTTCTCGCGCACCCGCTACCTGCAGCGCGAGTTCGGCCGCGCCCTGACGCTCGCCGACGAGGCGATCGTCACGGAGATCTTCCCGGCCCGCGAGGAGCCGGAGCCCGGCGTCACCGGCAAGCTGGTCGTCGACGCCTACCTCGCCGAGCGGCCCGGAGGCCCCGTCGCCTTCCTGCCCCGGCTGAGCGACGTTGTCGCCCGGCTGGCGCCGCGCGTGCGGTCCGGCGACCTGGTGCTCACCCTCGGCGCCGGCGACGTCTTCCACGCCGGCGAGCAACTGCTCGCCACGCTCGCGGGGCAAGGGGAAGAGCCGGGCGGCGCCGAATAGTCAGAGGTAGATCCCACCCCCGACCAAGGGCCGGCGCATGACGAGTGCACGCGGGGCGAGCCGCCCGCGATTCCGCCTGCTACCTACCGTGCTGCTCACCCTGGCCATCCTCGGCCTGCCCACCGTGGTGTACGCGTGGGGCCGCAGCTCGTCCTCGTTCGATGTCACGGCGGTGAAGGTCACAGGGACGCGGCTCGTGCCCCAGAAGCGGGCGCTGCGCCTGCTGCGGCGCGACTACGTCGGCCGCAACCTGTTCACGGTCACCGGCAGCGACGTGCGCGACACCCTCCGCCCGCTGTGCTTCGTCTCGGGCGTGACCATCGACCGTGACTTTCCCGAGACGCTCGCGGCGACCATCATCGAGTACGTCCCGGCGGCCTACGCCCTGGCCGGGGACCGCTGGTACGTCGTGGACAAGCACGGCTACGTCATCTGCACGGCCGGCCAGGTCGCCGGTCAGGCCGCCGCCAGGAAGACCGCCGCGCCGGCGAAGCCCTCGCCGAGCCCGTCGGCGTCGGTGGCCGGCGCGACCGGCGAGGCGTCGCCGGCGATCGGGGGCCGGCGAGAACGGTGCGCCGCGCCAGAGGCCGGTGCGTCGCTCACCGAACGGCTGCTCGCCGGGCCGGCCGAGGCGTCGCTGCCGCTGCCTCGCCTCGCCGTCGCCGGCCGCGTGCGCGAGGGCAGCGCCGTGGGCGACGCCGCGGCCGGTGAGATGCTCAAGGTGGTCACGGCGCTGCCCGGTTCCCTCCGGCGCCGACTCGCCGCGGTGCAGAACGACGACGGCCAGCTCACGCTGCGGTTCGCCGGCGGCCCGATCGTCGCCTGGGGCGACGCAGAGCGGACGCTCGCCAAGACGGTCGCCCTGCGCACGGTGCTGGCTCACTACGAGGACGTGGGCAAGGCCTGCACCGAGCTCGACGTCGCCATCCCCGACCGGGTGATCGCCAGGCCCGTGCTCCAGTGATGGTCGAGCCTGTCTTCAAGCAGTGGTCGAGGCGGGGCGCATGAGTGCTCGCGCGGCGCGGTCGTTTGACACCCCTCAGGGGCCTCAGTATGGTAAGTCAACGGCCGCGGCACCAGTTCGCCCAAGCCGTCAAGGGTCGTCAAGAATCGCTGCAAAGCGCCAAGTTTCTCGGGCGCCGATGCAGAAGTCAGCAGCAACACTCAAGCCCGGCTTGAGGGTTCGCCAGGGATCTCGACGGCGAGTCTCGACCGCGACAGGAGGGTCAGCACGATGATCGACGCGTCAGCGAACTATCTCGCCGTCATCAAGGTCGTCGGCATCGGGGGCGGCGGCACGAACGCCGTCAACCGCATGGTCGACGCAGGGCTCCGCGGCGTCGAGTTCATCGCCGTCAACACCGACGCTCAGGCGCTGCAGATGTGCGACGCCGACGTCAAGATCCACATCGGCAGCAAGATCACCCGCGGCCTCGGCGCCGGCGCCAACCCCGCCATCGGCTACCAGGCCGCGATGGAGAGCAAGGACGAGCTTCGCGACGCGCTCAAGGGCGCGGACATGATCTTCGTCACCGCGGGCAAGGGCGGCGGCACGGGTACCGGCGCCGCTCCCGTCATCGCCGAGCTCGCCAAGGAGCTCGCGGCGCTCACCGTCGGCGTCGTCACGCGACCCTTCGCCTTCGAGGGCAAGCGCCGCGCGCGGCAGGCCTCGGACGGCATCCAGAGCCTGCGCGAGAAGGTCGACACGCTGATCATCATCCCGAACGACCGGCTGCTGCAGGTCGTCGAGCGGCGCACCTCGGTCATCGAGGCGTTCAAGGTCGCCGACGACGTGCTCCGCCAGGGCGTGCAGGGCATCACCGACCTGATCACCGTGCCCGGCCTGATCAACCTCGACTTCGCCGACGTGCGCACGATCATGAAGGACGCCGGCTCGGCGCTCATGGGCATCGGCGTCGCCGGCGGCGAGAACCGCGCCGTCGAGGCGGCGCGGGCGGCGATCAGCTCGCCGCTGCTCGAGGCCAGCGTCGAGGGCGCCCGCGGGATCCTGCTCAACATCACCGGCGGCAACGACCTGGGGCTGTTCGAGATCAACGAGGCCGCGGAGATCATCAGCAGCGCGGCCGACGCCGACTGCAACATCATCTTCGGCGCCGTCATCGACCCGTCGCTGGGCGACGAGGTCCGCGTGACCGTGATCGCGACCGGGTTCGACCGCCCCGTGGCCGGCCAGCAGCCGGTCGAGCAGGAGACCGCCGAGCGCCAACCCAAGGGAACGCCGCTCTTCTCCGAGGAGTCCAAGCCGTCCTTCGACGTGGACGACGACGTCCTCGACATCCCGAGCTTCCTGCGCGATCACTGAGCCACGGGTCGCAGTGGTCATTCGGGCTGCCGGCTCGCCCGCAGGCGGCATGCCTGCGGCGTGCCGCGGCGAGTTGCACCGGCTTGGCGCGTCGGCTACGCTCTACCGCCGTGCCATCCGATGGCTGATGACTGAGCGGATTTGAACGATCTCACCGATATCGCGATCTGGGTAGCGACGGCTGCGGCGATCGCCGTGGCGCTCTGGGCGACCTTCCGGCGCAAGAACTGGCTGGTCATGCTGTGCATGGTCGTGCTCGTCGCGGTCTCGCTGTACTACATCATCCCACCGAGCGTGAAGACGCGGCTGGGGCTCGACCTCCAGGGCGGTCTCGAGGTCGTGTACACGGCGAAGACCGCCGAGGGCAAGCCGCCCACCAGGGCCCAGCTCGATCAGACGGTCGGCATCCTCGACCGTCGCGTCAACGGCCTCGGCGTCACCGAGTCGCAGATCCAGACGCAGGGGAGCGATCAGATCGCCGTGGCCCTGCCCGGTATCAAGGACGCCGAGAAGGCTCTGGCGGTGATCGGGAAGACGGCCCAGCTGGAGTTCTTCAAGGACGACCCGAAGGCGCGCCCGATCGGCCCCGTGGAGAGCAAGGAGGCCGCCCTCAAGGAACTGCGTCGTGACGGCGTCAGCAAGGCGGAGATCGAGCAGCTGCGCACCGAGGGCACCAGCCAGGGCTACTCGGTGGTCGTCAGCCCGGAAGACACCGTGAACGGCATCCCCGAGCAGTGGTACGTCTTCAAGCGCCCGCCGACGATGACCGGCGATGCCGTGAAGAGCGCTCGCGCCGGCTTCGCCAGCCAGACGGGCAAGCCGAACGTGCTCATCGACTTCACGAGCGACGGGAGCAAGCGGTTCCAGGAGATCACGCGCGACCTGTACCGCACCGGGCTCCTCAAGCAGACGCCTCAGACGTTCGCCATCGTGCTCGACAACGTCATGGAGTCGGACCCGATGATCGACTTCACCGACGCCCAGCTGCGTGACGGCATCAGCGGCGGCGCCGAGATCAGCGGCGGCAACATGACGGTGCAGGAGTCCAAGGACCTCGCCTTCGTCCTCAACACCGGCGCGCTGCCGGTGAAGCTCGAGCCGGCCTTCCAGCAGCAGGTGTCCGCCACGCTGGGCAAGGACTCCCTGAACCAGGCCCTGATCGCCGGGCTGGTCGGCCTCGGCCTCGTGCTGGTCTACATGCTCGCCTTCTACCGCTTCCTCGGGCTGATCGCCGACCTCGCCCTGATCGTGTACGGCATCCTCCTGTGGGGGCTCTTCAACGCGATCCCCGTCACGCTCACCCTTCCCGGCATCGCCGGCATGATCCTCACGATCGGCGTCGCCGCCGACGCCAACGTGGTCATCTTCGAGCGCATCAAGGAAGAGGTCAGCCACGGCAAGACGGTGCGCTCTGCCGTCAATTCCGGCTACGCGCTGGGCTTCAGGACCATCCTCGACGCCAACATCCTCACCATGCTCACCGCGCTGGTGCTCTTCATCTTCGCCACGGCGCAGCCGCGCGGCTTCGCCGTCACGCTCATCCTCGGCGTCATCGTGAGCATGTTCACCGCGGTGCTCTTCACGCGCGCCATGCTCGGCGTGCTGGCCGGCTTCGCCTTCTTCAACCGACCGTCGCTGATGGGCGTCTCGTCCACGCAGATGGAGGCCGCCCTCGCCGCCCAGACTGCGGCGACGCGGGCTACGGCGTCGCGTGGCCGTCGTGGCGTGGCGACGCCCGAACCCGCCGCTGAGGGTCCGTCCACGACGGGCGCCTCGGCGCCCGCGCCGAAGCAGACCCCCCGGCGCGCGTCCACGGCCCGCAAGCGCAAGAAGCGGAGATGACCACGTGAGCTTCCTGCGACGCATGTATACGTTCGACTACATGGGCCACAAGGCGTGGTGGTTCACGCTCTCGGGCGTCATCATCGCCATCGGCCTGATCAGCCTGTTCGTCAAGGGCGGCGGCAACCCGGTCGACGGCCTCAAGTACGGCCTCGAGTTCCGCGAGGGATCGCGGATCACGGTGACGTTCGACCCGGCGCCCGGGCTCGCCGAGGTCCGGCAGGCGGTCACCGCAGCGGGGTACGACAACGCGCAGATCCAGAAGACGGCCGATGTGTCGCGGGGCGGCGTCGAGGGCTTCCAGATCCAGGTGCCGCTCCTCTCCACTGCTCAACAGGCCGAGCTCCGGACGGCGCTGGACGAGCAGTTCACCATCGCGACCGAAGACGGCAAGCCCGCGTGGGGCATCGAGAGCGTCAGCGCCTCGTTCGGCCGGCAGGTCGTGAGCTCGTCGCTCAAGGCCGTCGCCATCGCGCTGCTGCTGATCCTCGCCTACGTCACCTTCCGCTTCCAATGGAAGTACGCGGTCGGCGCCATCGCCGCCGAGATCCACGACCTCCTGATCGTGATCGGCATCTACTCGCTCACCGGCCGCGAGGTGACCACGGCGACGATCGCGGCGGTGCTCACGATCATGGGCTACTCCCTGTACGACACGGTGATCATCTTCGACCGCGTCCGGGAGAACGAGCCGAAGCTCGCGCGCATGCCCTACGGCGACATGGTGAACGAGTCGCTGTGGGAGACGCTGACCAGGTCGCTGAACACCTCGTTCATGAGCCTGTTGCCGGTACTCTGCCTGCTGTTCTTCGGCGGCGAGACGCTCAAGGACTTCGCCTTCGCCCTCCTGGTCGGCATCGTCTCGGGTGCGTACTCCACGATCTTCATCGCCAGCCCCGTGCTCACGATCCTCAAGGAGCGCGAGCCGAGGTACCGCAAGCTCAAGATGTCGGCCCGCGCCGACGGGGCCTGACACCCTCCAGCTGCGCCTCAGCCCTTCTCGAGGCGTGGTCGAAGGTCGGCCCGCAGGGCTCAGGCTGCGCGAGAGCCTGACGGGCCAACCTCCCAATCCTCCCGGCCGCGCCCTTTACTTCACCGGTCCCGTCGCCTAGCGTGGCGGACGCGCCCGGTTGGGCGCGCCCGCAGGATGCAAGGTCGCAGGCCCCTTTGGGGGCTCGACGGAAGGAGATGGCGCAGCGTGGCAGCTCGAGTCACCCGGCAACTGCAGACCGCCTCAGCGGCCGGGCTCCGCGTGCGCGCCTCCGAGGGCGACGGCAGGCCCCCCGTCCTGGAGCTCGAGGGCGAGTTCGACCTGGACAGGGTGCCCGAGATCGACCCCTTTCTCCGCCGTACCCTCGGGCCGCTCTATCACCAGGACCATCTCGTGATCGACCTCGCGCAGACGACCTTCGTCGATTCGAGCTTCGTCACCTTCCTGGTGCGGCTCTCGGCGGCCCAGCGCGCGAAGCGGCGGGAACTGCTGCTGGTGCGGCCCATCGGGCAGGTGCGGCGCGTGCTCGCCCTCGTGGGGCTGCCGAACATGATCCCGGTCTTCGAGACGGTGGAGGCCGCCGTGGACAGCCTGCTGAGCGGGCGGCTGCCGGTGATCCCGCCGGCGTTCCGGGCGGCGGAGGCCTGAGGGCGAGGGGAGGCGCACCAGACGTTGCCGGCCCGGAGGGCCGCGGCGTGGGCGGTGCAGTCTTCGGGTCGTCAGCTGGCGCGCCGCACCGCGTCCACGTCACTCATTCGGCGAGTCGCCATGACGCGTGCCTGGAACGCCTTCATGCGGCACGCGTCGCTGCAGTACTTCTTCGCCGGGTTGGTGGTCGTGAACTCGCGGCCGCACGGTTCGAAGGCGCAGCGCCGCGTGATCTCCTCACGCTGGCTGGCCTTGCGGGTGCTGCGGTGATAGTCGTCCTGCCAAGCGCCGCCGTGCAGGGCGCAGACGCTCGAAGGGTTATACGCCGACAGCCGGGTCCCGCAGCCGTCGACGATGCAGATACGCCCGATCCCATATGTCTTCGTCTTCAGCATGACGTCGGCCACGTCGTGGAGCCTGCTGCCCCGAAGCGCTCTCGTGGTGCGGTACTCCATCCTGTCGCCCCCGGCGGCCGCCCCGTGACCTACCGGCGCCCGCCACCAGCTCGGTGCTTCGGCGTCCTCTCTCTCAGGCGGACGCCGCCTTGAGAGCCTCGCCCCGGCTCGGGAAGATCCCGAAGATCCGGTCGAGGCCGGTGATCTCGAAGATCCGGATGATGTTCTCGTCCGTGCAGACGATGTCGAGGTTGCCGTTGCGCGGCCGCACGCGCTTCGCGCCGCTGACCAGGACCCCGAGCGCCGTCGAGTCGATGAAGGTGACCTGCGAGAGGTCGACGATCACCCGCTTCGCGCCGCCTTCGATGCCGTTGACCAGCACCTCCTTGAACTCCGGCGCGGAGTAGATGTCGATCTCGCCCTCGAGGATCACGATGCCGACGTCGCCGGCTGTGGCCTCGTAGTCGACGCGGAACTGCGGCTTGTCCTCCATACGCGCCTCCCGCCAGAAAGTGGGCTCGAACAGCCGTCATGGCCCGACTGCACATGTGCCCGGATACTTTCCTGCAGGGAGTGCGGCTAAACCCCGGCGAGCGCCCGAATGCGGTCTCGAGGAGCTCGCCCCGATGAACGCCCGTGAGGCGGGCGAGAGGGCCGGCGCGGGGGTGGCCGCTGGCGCGCTCAGCGCTCGTCCGGCGCCGTCGGGAGAAGGTCCTCGCCGGTCGCCGTCCCGCGCAGCGCGTAGGCCGCGATCATGCGGTCGGTGACCCACTCGACGGGGGCGCGGTCGTCGGTCCAGGGGGTCGCCGCCGGCGCCGCCTCGCGCAGGTCGCGGGCGAACAGGCGCGTGATGGGCAGGAGGTCGGCCGGGGCCGCCTTCAGGCGGGCGGTCATGACCGCCCGCGGGAGCGGCGCCGTGAGCCCGACGACGAACTGGTTGAAGCGCAGGGCCTGCCAGGTCACGACCTGCGGGAACTCGGTGCGCAGGGTGCCGGCGATGGCCTCGGCGAGACGGTGATCGCCGGGCACCGTGGAGACGTTGAGCGCGACCATGCCGCCCGGGGCGAGGCGCTCCCGGCACAGCCGGAAGAACTCGCGCGTGGCGAGGTAGAACGGCACGTAGGGCTGGCGGTACGCGTCGATCAGGATCAGGTCGTAGCGCGCGCCCGTGCTCGCGAGGTACGGGCGCGCGTCCGCTGTGTGCACGGTCAGGCGCGGGTTGTCGCCGAGCCCGAACCAGCGCCGCCCGGCGGCGGTGACGGCGGGGTCCAGCTCGATGCCGTCGATGCGCGCCTCGGGGTAGTAGACGCCGTAGGCGCGGGCCGTCGTGCCGGCGGCGTTGCCCAGCGTGGCGACACGCGCCGCCGGCCGGCCGAGCAGCGGCGGCGCGGTCAGGAACATGTCCCACTCGCCCCCGGTCAGCACGGTGTCCGGGCGCCACACCGAGTGGATCGCGTAGCCCTCGTTCAGATACAGGTAGCGATCCTCACCCGACTGCACGACCTGGATGAACTGGTAGCGCGACTCCTCCTCGTGCAGCAGGCCGGGCTGCGCCTTGACGACGGCGGGCGGGACGGCCAGCAGGGCCGCGAGGATGGCGACCACCACGAGCCCGGCGGCGAGGCGGCGGCCGGCGAGGAGAGGGACCGCGGCCAGGGCGATGATCAGCGCCGCCCCGATCAGCGTCCGCTGCGTGCCGATCAGCGGGATGGTGATGAGCGCCGGGACGAAGGTGCCGATGAGGCTGCCGGCCGTCGACAGCGCGAACACGCGGCCGGCGACGCGGCCGGCGTCCGTGACGCCGGTCGCGGCGAGACGGATGGCGAACGGAGTGACCATGCCCAGCAGCACGACCGGCGGAGCGAACAAGGCCAGCGACGCGGCGAAGGAGCCGACGACGGCGCCGGTGGAGACGGTCTCGATCCCCTTGATCGAGAGGTCGAGGAAGGGCCGCGCCACGAAGGGGATCGCGGCCACCCAGGCGGCCGCCGCCAGCACGATGGTGGCAAGGAACGTGGGAGACGGGTGGCGGTCGGCCAGCAGGCCGCCGAGCCAGTAGCCCACGGAGAGCGACGCGAGGATGAGCCCGATGATGTTGGCCCACACGACGGTCGACGAGCCGTAGTACGGGGCCAGCAGGCGCGAGGCGCAGATCTCCGTCGCCATGGAGCCGATCCCGGCAAGGAAGACGAGCAGGAGGAGGAAGCGGGGGGCGCGGTCCGGGGCGGGCGTCATCTCGGGCTGCTCGAAGGGCCGGAGGTGGTGGAGGTAACCGGGCTCGAACCGGTGACCTTTTGGCTGCCAGCCAAACGCTCTCCCAACTGAGCTATACCCCCACCGATGGGGCGCCGGCGGTGCCGGCAGGCTTGGGATTGTAGCATACCCGCTTCGCCGGGCAACCTGACGCGTCGCACGGGGTAAGTCTCTTCCGAGGGCAAGGCAGACGGGGTCTGGAGGCACGATGGCGGACGATCCGCAGAGCGCGCCCGAGAGGCCGCACCAGGGGAGGTATTCGGCGGGCCTGCCGGGGCTGGCGCTCCGGGTCGCCCTCCTGCTGGTCGTCGCCGTGGGCCTGCTGGAATTGCTGGCTGCGGCCGGTTACCGGGTGCCGGCCGGCACCGTGACGTTCCAGCTGCGGCCGGCGTGGCCGGGCGGGCACCTCATCCTGCCGCTTGGACCGGTGGGCGAGCTCTCGTTGCGCACGCACCGCACGCCGGTGGACGTGGTCATGGACTACCGCCTGCCGGCGCAGACGGCCGCCCTCCTCGGCGGCACCGCCGCGGACGACCTGCCGCTCCTCGAAGGCGGCACTCGCGCCGCCTTCGCCCGGTACCTCGCCGGGCGCGTGCCGTGGCTCCTGGTCATCGGCGCCGCGGCCGGGCTGCTCGTGGTCGGGCGGTGGGACCGGCGGCGCCTCGTCTGGGGCGCGGCCGGAGGCGCCGCCGCCGTGCTGCTCCTCGGCGGCGCCATCGCGGTGGCGAGCTACGCGACCCTTGACCGCTCGCCGCCGGTCCAATACTCGGGGCTGGCCTCCAGGGTCCCAGCCATGCTGCCCCTGCTGCGCGCCCTCAGCACCGGCGGCGATCAGGGCGATCGGCTGAGCCGCATCCAGGACATGCTCGACGGCCTCGAGGCCGTGGCCACGCAGCTGACCACCGAGCCGCGCCGGCCGGTGCGCGCCGACGTCGTGCGCCTGCTCCTCGCGAGCGACATCCACGACAACGTCTTCGGCGCGCGCGCCGCGGCGCGCCTCGCGGCCGGCGGGGGGGAGCCGGTGGACGCCGTGCTGCTCGCCGGCGACGTGACGGACTCGGGTACGGCGCAGGAGGCGCAGCTCTTCGTGCGCGTGTTCGGGCGCACCGGCAGGCCCGTGCTCTTCGTGGGCGGCAACCACGAGGATGCGCCGGCGCTCCGCGTGTTCCGCCGCGCCGGCTACAAGGTGCTGGACTACACCACGGCGACGGTCGCCGGCGTGACCGTCCTCGGAGCCTCCGACCCCGTGGCCGGAGACGCGCGCGTCGCCTCCGATGTCTCCGCGCTGGCGGGCGCCGGCGTGCGCCTCGCCGCGCTCTGGCGGCTGAGCCAGCCGCGCCCCCAGGTCGTCCTCGTCCACGACATCCGCCAGGCGGGCGACACGATCGCCGCGGCCACGGACGCCGGCGCTGGTCTGCTCGTCGCCTACGGCAACGACCACACGGCCGGCGTGAGCCGGAGCGGCGGCGTCATCCAAGTCGACGCCGGGACGGCCGGCGCCTCCGGCTACGAGGCCATCGGCGCGGCGTCGCCCCAGCCGGAGTTCGAGCCGCTGGCCGGCAGCCGCGACGTCTACACGTTCCAGCTCATCGACTTCTCGCGCGACGACCAGCCGCGGCCGGTCGCGGTAACCACCGTGAGCTACGCCGCGGCGGGGCGGACCGTGGTCACGTACAGCCCGCTCGGGGAGTGAGGCGTCGCGGGCGCGAAGGCCGGCGCGCGGCTCATGTAGAATCAGAGGCCGCGCGCCCGCGCGGCCGCCCTCATCCTGCGGCCGCCCGCGAGACCGCTCGCCGGCGCGCGGGTGACCGCCGCAAGAGAGGAAGCACGTGGACCGACGCTACGACCCGCACGCCATCGAGGAGAAGTGGCAGCGCCTCTGGAAGGAGCGCGACGCCTATCGCGCGCCCGACGAGAGCGACAAGCCCAAGTTCTACGCCCTCGACTTCTTCCCGTACCCGTCCGGCGACGGGCTCAGCGTCGGCCACCTGCGCAACTACGTGCCCACCGATGCGGTCGCGCGGTTCAAGCGCATGCAGGGCTTCAACGTCCTGCATCCCATGGGCTGGGACGCCTTCGGCCTGCCGGCGGAGAACTACGCCATCAAGATGGGCGTGCACCCGCGCATCACCACCGAGCGCAACATCGCCAACTACCACCGGCAGATGGACCTCATCTCGCTCTCGTTCGACTGGTCGCGCGAGGTCACCAGCTGCTTCCCCGACTACTATCGCTGGACGCAGTGGTTCTTCCTGCTGCTCCACGAGCGCGGCCTCGCCTACCGGTCCACGGGGCAGCAGTGGTGGTGCCCGGTGGACAAGACGATCCTCGCCAACGAGCAGGTCGAGAACGGCCGCTGCTGGCGCTGCGGCAGCCTCGTGACCAAGAAGGACCTCGAGCAGTGGTACTTTCGCATCACCGACTACGCGCAGCGCTTGCTCGACGACCTCGGGACTATCGACTGGCCCGAGCAGATCAAGCTCATGCAGACCAACTGGATCGGGCGCAGCGAGGGTGCCGAGGTCGACTTTGGCCTGCAGGGCCGCGACGACGTCCTCACCGTCTTCACGACGCGCCCGGACACGCTCTTCGGCGCCACCTACATGGTCCTGGCGCCGGAACACCCGCTGGTCGACGAGCTGACCGCGCCGGAGAAGCGGGAGGCCGTCATGGCCTACCAGGACGAGGCGCGGCGCGAGAGCGAGATCGAGCGCCTGAGCACGGAGAAGGAGAAGACCGGCGTCTTCATCGGCGCCTACGCCGTGAACCCCGTGAACGACGCGCCGGTGCCGATCTGGATCAGCGACTACGTGCTCATGGGCTACGGCACCGGCGCCATCATGGCCGTGCCCGCGCACGACGAGCGCGACTTCCAGTTCGCCACGCAGTTCGCGATCCCGATCGTCGAGGTGATCGCGCCGGCGAGCGGCGCCCAGGGCACGCTCGCCGAGGCCTATACGGGCGATGGCGTGATGGTGAACTCGGGCCGCCTGGACGGCCTGGCCGCGCCCGGCGAGGCGTTCGCGGCCGTCGTCGCCTGGCTCGGCGAGCGCGGCGTCGCGCGTAAGAAGGTCAACTTCAAGCTCAGGGACTGGCTCATCAGCCGCCAGCGCTACTGGGGCGCGCCCTATCCCGATCGTCCATTGCGAGAAGTGCGGCCCGGTGCCGGTTCCGGTGGACCAGCTGCCGGTGCTGCTCCCCGACCTCGAGGACTTCCACCCGACGGACGACGGCCGCTCGCCGCTGGCGCGCGCTGAGGAGTGGGTCCACACGGCCTGCCCGGAGTGCGGCGGGCCGGGGCTGCGCGAGACCGACACCATGGACACGTTCGCCTGCTCGAGCTGGTATCACTTCCGCTTCGCCTCGCCGCACGACGAGACGGCCGCCTTCGATCCCGTCAAGACCGCGTACTGGCTGCCGGTCGACCTGTACGTGGGCGGCGCCGAGCACGCGGTGATGCACCTGCTCTACGCGCGCTTCTTCTGCAAGGTCGCCGAGGACGCCGGCTACCTCAGCTTCGGCGAGCCCTACGCCCGCCTGCGCAACCAGGGCATGATCCAGGCCGAGGACGGCCAGAAGATGAGCAAGAGCAAGGGTAACGTGGTCACGCCGGACAGCGTGGTCGAGAAGTACGGCGCCGACAGCCTGCGCGTGTACGAGCTCTTCATCGCGCCGTTCGAGCAGAGCGTCGCCTGGAGCGACCGCGGCGTGCAGGGCTGCCTGCGCTTCCTGAACCGCTTCTGGAACCTGGTGAACGAGGTGGCCGAGGCACAGGGGAGCGGGGTGGCGGCCGACGAGGCCGAGGCCGAGCAGGGTCGCCAGCGTGCTGCGCACGCTCAACAAGACGATCCGTAAGGTCACGCGCGACATGGACACGTTCCGCTTCAACACGGCCGTGTCGGCGCTCATGGAGCTGCAGAACGAGGTGCTCGACGTCTGGGGCGGCGCCCGCGGCGCGCTGACGCTCGCCCAGTGGCGCGAGGTCGTGAGCGCCATGACGCTGCTGGTCGCGCCGATGGCGCCGCATCTGGCCGAGGAGGTCTGGGAGCTGCTCGGCCACGGCGAGACGGTGCTCGACGCGCCGTGGCCCTCCTGGGACGACGAGCTGGCCGCAGACGAGGTCGTCACCGTCGTCGTACAGGTCAACGGCAAGCTGCGCGACCGTCTCGAGGTGCCGGTGGACGCGGAGAAGGACGACGTGCTCGCCCGGGCGCGCGCGGCGGAGAACGCCGCGCGCTTCCTCGAGGGCAAAGACGTCGTCAAGGAGATCTTCGTGCCCGGCAAGCTCGTGAACTTCGTGGTGCGCTAGGCCGGGTCCGCTCCGCCGGTCGGCCCCAGCCGGTCGACCGGCGCCTTAGAACAGCACGTCCTGCAGCTTCGCGATCGCCGTCGTCTCGTGGTCGCTGACGCCCTTGGTGGCCTCTGCGGTCGCCTGCGCGATGCCCAGGATGAAGGCCTTGAAGGCCGCGAGGTCCTGTGGCGACTTCGCGGCGACCAGGTCGGCGGCCTGCCGCACGCGCGCGGTGACCTGGCCGGCCATGTCGGCGACGTCGTGGGTGACCGCCTTGTCCCGCCCGAACTTGATGTCGCCGGCCAGGTCGTGGATCAGGGGGCTGCCGCTGTCCGACTTGGCCCTCGTCATGAACTTCGCCGCCGCGGTGGCCTCCCTGAACGTGTCCCAGAACCCGGAGTCCGCCATCGAGACGTAGGTCATCGTGTCGGTCACGGCCCACTGGAGCGTGTCCCACTCGTCGTCGGTGAACAACGCCTTGCTCGTCATGCCGCCTCCTCGCGGTCGGTGATCGCCGGATCTGGGAGCGACCATAGCGCAGGCCCGGTCACCCGGTGAAATCGCCCCTGAGGGGCGATGCGCGCCGCCGGCCGCTGCCGTAGCCTGCGCTGCGACGGGCGCCGGACGCGCCCCCGGCGCCCGTCACTCCCTTCAGCGACAGCGGCGCCGGAGGTGGGCCGTGCAGCTCTCGCGACGCCAGATCATCGCCTACGTCGCCGTCGCCGCCGTGGTCGTTGCGGTCGGTGTGCGCTACGTCGTGCTGCCGCGGCAGGCCGGCCCGTCCGAGGCGCAGGCCGTCGTGCTGGCCCCGGTGTCCGCTCCGGCGTCGCCGGCCGCCGCGGAGAGCGCCGGGGCGGCCGCGTCGCCGGCTCCGGACGTGGTGGTGTACGTGTGCGGCGCCGTCCGTTCTCCGGGTGTCGTGCGCCTGCCGGCCGGTGCCCGGGTCACCGACGCCCTCGAGCTGGCCGGCGGGCCGACGGCCAAGGCCGAGCTGGCCGCCGTCAACCTCGCCGCGCAAGTGGCCGACGGCCAGCAGATCGTGGTGCCGGAGCGCGGCGCCGCGGGGGTCGCAGCGGCGCCGGCGCCGGGCGGTTCTTCGTCCGGCGCTCTGGGGGCCGCGCCGGTGGGATCGACTCCCGGCGCGCTCGTCAACATCAACACGGCCTCGCTCGAGGAGCTCGACGCACTCGACGGGGTCGGGCCGTCCACCGCGCAGAAGATCATCGACTACCGCACGGCCAACGGCGGCTTCAAGACCATTGATGAGATCAAGGAGGTCCCCGGCATCGGCGACGCCAAGTTCGCGGCCATGCAGGCCTCCATCACCGTCTGAGGAGGCGGCGTGCGTCTGCCCGCGCCTCCCCACGTGCTCCTCGGCGCGTACTGCGCCGGGCTGCTGCTGGTGCTGGCGTGGCGGCCGCCCTTGGCCTTGTTGGGAGTGGCCGCGGTGCTGGCCGCCGGCGCGCTGGTGGCGTCCGTGCGCGCGCCGGCTCTCGGCGGCCGCGCTCCCCTCGTGGCCACCGCCGGCCTCGCCCTGCTCTTCGTCTGCTCCGGGGCCGTGCTCGGCAGCGCCCGGCTCGACGCCGTCGCCCGGTCCTCGCTCGCCGCGTACACCGGCGAGCGCGTCGGGCTCACAGCGGTGCTGACCGATTTGCCGGTCGCCAAGGACGACCAGGTCACCCTGGCCGTGCGCGTGACCGGCGTGGCGGGCCGAGACGTGCGCGAGCCGGCTCACCTGCGGCTGCGGCTCGAGGAGGGGCAGACCTTCGGCCACGACCCGACCGGACCGCTCACGGAGGGAGCCCTGCTGCGCCTGCCCTCCGCGAGCGTGGAGCCCCTGCCGGAGCCGCGCCCCGGCGCCTTCGACTACGGGCGCTACCTGAGGCGGCGCGGCGAACACGTCCTGCTGGAGGGCGACTTCGCCGACCTCGCGATCGTGGGACGCCGGGGCGGCCTCCAGGGCGCGGTGGACCGGCTTCGCCTGGCGTCTCGCGCGCACCTGGCCGCCGGTGTGCACTCGCCGGTGGGCGACGTGCTGCAGGGCATGGTCCTGGGCGATGACGAGGGCGTCGACCAGGCCTTCGTCGACGACTTTCGCAAGAGCGGCCTGCTGCACATCATGGCCGTTTCCGGGGAGAACGTGGTGCTGCTGTGCACCATGTGGTCGTTCGCGTTCGCGCTCCTCGGCATGCACCGGCTTCTGCGCACGGCCCTGTTGCTGCCCGTCGTCGCGACCTACGTGCTGCTCACCGGCGCGTCGCCGTCCATCGTCCGCGCCGGCGTCGCCGGCATCTGCGGCCTGCTCGCGATCCTCGCCTCGCGCCCAAGTGACGGCTGGCTGCTCTGGCTCGCCCCGGCGGCGTGGCTGCTCACGGTCAATCCGAACAACCTGTTCGACGTGAGCTTCCAGCTGTCGTTCGGCGCGGTCGTGGGGCTGCTCGTGCTCGCCCGGCCGCTCACCCGCGCCGTCTCGTTCCTGCCGGGTCCGCTCCCGGAACAGGTGGGAGTGACGACGGCGGCCAGCATCTCCACCGCTCCCGTGTCGGTACTCACGTTCGGCTCCGCCTCGCTGGTCAGCGTGCCGGCCAACGTGGCCGGCGGGTTCGTCCTCGGCCCGATCATGTTCCTCGGGATGCTCTCGCTGCTGCTGGGGTTCGTGAGCGAGTGGCTGTCGGCCCCGCTCAACGTCGTCGCCGGGTTGTTCATCGGCTTCCTGCTCGCGGTGTCGCACTTCTTCGCCGGCCTGCCGGGGGCCGTGTACGAGTATCAGGGGGTGACGCTGCGCCTGGTGTTGGTCGTGGGCCTGCTGGTGGAGGCCGCCGTGGTCGCGGCCCTGGCGGCGCGGGCCGGCGGCGGTCTGCTCGCCTACATCCGCGACCGCAGCCATTGGCCGCCGTTCGCCGCCGCGACGGCGGCGCTGGTCGCGGCGTCACTGCTCCTGGCGCCAGCCCCCGTGAGGCCGCCGGACAGGCCGACGCTCACGTTCCTGGACGTCGGGGAGGGGGCGGCCACGCTGTTCCAGGCGCCCGGTGGCCCGACGGTGCTCGTGGACGCCGGGCCGCAGCCTGTGGGCGCGACGCTCCGACGCCACGCCGTGAGCCGCATCGACCTCCTGGTGATCTCGCACGGCCACGCCGACCACGTCGCCGGCCTGGAGGACGTGGTGGGCCGAGTGCACGTCGGCACGGCCCTGCTGCCGCAGCCGCCGGAGCCGTCGGAGGCGCTGGACGAGCTCGCCGCACGGCTGGAGGCGGCGGGGACCGAGGTGCGCCGCGTCACGACCGAACAGGACGTGGCAGGGCAGGGGTGGGCGCTGCGCGTGCTGCCCACGTCGGCGCCGGGCGGCGAGGGCGGCAACCAGGGCGAGAACGACTGCGCGCTCGTCGTCCTGGCCGAGCTGGCCGGCCATCGGGCGCTGGTGCCCGGCGACGCGGAGGGGGAGGTGCTCGCCGACCTCGAACTGCCTCCGTGCGAGGTCGTCGAGTTGCCGCACCACGGCAGCAGGGGAGGCCTGGACGAGACCCAGCTCTCGGGGCTCGCTCCGCTGCTGGGCGTGGTCTCGGTGGGTCCCAACACGTATGGCCATCCCACGGCCGAGATGCTCGATCTGCTGGCGGGGGCGGGGGTGCCGTGCGCGCGGACCGACCAGCGCGGCGACGTGGCCGTGTCGGTGCGGGACGGGGGACTCGCGGTAGCGACGGTGCGCGGCGGCTGAGTGAGCGGCCGGCACGTGCGAGGCCGAGGCCGCCCCTCAGAGCTCCTTGCGCTTGAACGCCCACGCGGCTGCGAGCACGCAGGCGACGGCGAGCACGACGGTGACGACGAGCGGCGTCGTCAGGGCGGCGTCGCGTCCCTTGAGGATGGCGTCGTTGGCGGCGAACAGGCCGGCCGGCGAGCTGTCGCGCACGAGAGGAAAGCCCGTGAGCACGAACAGCGACACGTACACGCCGAGCCCGGCGCCGGCGGCGACCGCCTGCCGGTCCAAGGCGGCCGAGAGCAGCACCATGATGCAGGTGAACAGCGCCGCCAGGACCAGCCACACGGCGACGGATTCGACGAAGCGGGCGATGAGCGCTGTGTCGAACAGCAGGATGGTCACGACGATGCACAATGCGGCGCCGAGCACCGTGGCCAGGATCAGGACCCCGAGGCTCGCGAGCGCTTTGGCGAAGATGAAGGCGGAGCGCGAGAGCGGCTTGGTGAGGACGAGCACCGCCGTCCCGGCGCGGCGCTCGCCGGCGACGAGCGACGCCCCGGTGATGATCACCACGAGAAGGGCCAGTTGGGCGAGGTTGCCCATGAACTGGACGTAGGAGTCCATCGCCGTCGGGTCCGGAAAGCGGATGACGACTCCGGGCGTGCGCTCCGCCGTCATCTTGAGGATCGCGGGGGTGACGGCGGCGAGGATCGGCGTCGTGAGGCCGAGAAAGACCAGGACGCCGGGGAGCACCCAGAGGCGCCACGTCTTGCGCGTCTCCAGCGCCTCCTTGCGCACAAAGGCGGAGAAGCCGGTCATGACGCCGCCCCCTCCACGAGATCGACGAAGACGTCCTCGAGAGAGACCTCTGCGGCCTCGAACCGACGGAGCGCGAGGCCGAGGCGGGCGACCATGGCGGGAACCTCGCGGTGGGCTGCGTCCAGGTCGCTGACCTCGACGATGAGCTCGCGGCCCTCGCGCGCGACCGATGCCGCCCAGGCCGTCGCGGTGAGCTCAGACTCCAGGGAGGCCGGGTCGTCGACCTCGATCACCACCCGGTGGGCGCCGCCGTGCCGCGCCTTGAGATCATCGATGCCGGCCTGGGCGGCGACCCGTCCCCTGGCGAGGACGGCGACGTCGCTGCAGACACGCTCCACGTCGGCCAGTATGTGGGTCGAGAAGAAGACCGTCGTCCTGCCGGCGAGCGAGGCGATCATCTCCAGCACCTCGCGGCGCCCGATGGGGTCGAGGGCGCTGGTCGGCTCGTCGAGGAGCAGCAGCCGCGGGGCGTTGATCAGCGCCTGCGCCACGCCGAGCCGCTGCTTCATGCCGCGCGAGTAGCCGCCGATGCGCGTGCCGACCCCGGTGAGGCCGGCGAGGTCGAGCAGCGCGTGCGCGCGCTGCTCGAGGACCGCCGGCTCGAGCCCGAACAGGCGGCCGGAGAGCTCCAGGTACTCGGCCGCCGTCATCCACTTGTAGAAGCCGGGAACGTCCGGCAGGTAGCCGATGAGCGCGTGGACGCTGTCGGCGTCGCGCGTGACGTCGTGCCCGAAGACGCTGGCCGAGCCGCTCGTCGGCCGGGCGAGGCCCGCCAGGATGCGCAGCGTCGTCGTCTTGCCGGCGCCGTTGGGCCCGAGGAAGCCGAAGACCGCGCCCTCGGGCACCGTCGAGGTCGACGCCGTCGAGCGCCCGGGAGGCGCCGAACGTCTTGGTGAGGCCGGAGACGACGACCGCGGCGTCCTGCTGGCCCGCGGTCACCGCGGGCCGGCCTCGTCCGCGTCGTCCGCGGCGGGCGGCCCGGCCGGACCGTAGAGCAGGTCGGCCGCGGACTCGGCCCGGGTGCGCGTCATCGCCTCGGGCTCGTCGCGCGTCTCCGCGACCGCCGGCGGCGGCACGCGCCCCACGGCCAGGTAGATGATGGGGCCGGCGAGGCTGAAGAGCAGGATCGAGGACGATCCACAGCCACTTGCGCCCGCCGAGCACCGCGGGCCGACGCACGATGTCGACGATGCAGAACACCGCCAGGCCGATCTCGACGACGGCAAGCACCACGACGGCGACGAGCGCCCCCGCCGGCAGGTTGGTCTCGGCCGCAAACAGTCCGCTCATGCACTCCTCTTTCGCTCGTCGCCGGTCGTTCGCCCGAGCCTAGCGTACCGGCACGCCTGACGTCGACACGGTGCGCCGCGGCCGGCGTCGGCGCTGGGCACCCCGTGCTATCCTTCGGCCACGATGGCCGACGCTTCCCCGCTGCTCCCCGCCTACCTGATCATCGGCACCGACCGCCCCAAGGTGCGGCGCGCCGTGGCGCGTCTCCGCCAGCGGGTGATCGACGAGGCCGGGAGCGACCTCAACATCGTCGTCGTCGACGCCGAGCACGACCCGGTGGAGGTCCTCCTCGTGGCCGCGTCCAGCCCCGGGCTGACGCTCGGGACGAGGCTGCTGCTGGTGCTCAACGGCCACCGCTGGAAGGTCAAGCAGCGGCAGGAGATCGTCGCCTACCTGCACGACCCGATGCCCGAGACGTGCCTGGCGATCGAGGGCGAGACCTTCGCCGCCTCCGACGCGCTGCGCAAGACCGTGACCAAGCTGGGCGGCGTGCTCGAGTTCGACCTGCCGAGGAAGTACGAGATGGCGGGGTGGGTGACCAAGCGGGCGAAGGCCCATGGCCTGCCCATGAGCTCGACGGTCGCCCGTCATCTGCTCGACCGCTGCGGGGCCGATCCCGGTCACGCCGAGCGGCTCGAGCGGGAGATCGAGAAGCTGGCGCACTACTGCCACGGCGAGCCCGCGACGGAGGCGGACGTCGACGCCGTGTGCACGCCCGACGACGACGCGCGGATCTTCGACCTCATGGACGCCGTGGGGCATCGCGAACGCGCCCACAGCTTCGAGCTGCTCGAGGCCATCTACGCCTCCGGAGACCCGCGCAACGACGCCAACGGCGTGCTTTACAGCCTGCGCCGCCACATCGCGTTGCTCGACGAGGCGGCGCAGTTGCCGCACGCGGACGCGGCGACGGCGGCGAAACAGCTCAAGGTGCACCCGTTCACGGCCAA
Organism: uncultured Thermoleophilia bacterium; assembly: GCA_963717965.1. Classification (GTDB taxonomy): domain Bacteria; phylum Actinomycetota; class Thermoleophilia; order UBA2241; family UBA2241; genus CAIXSE01. Next base: position 188,265 of record CAVQXS010000011.1, read on the forward strand.
GAAGCTGCTGGAGCAGCGCGAGCGCTTCGACCGGCGCCGGCTGGGCCGCGCGTATCGGGCGCTGGCGGAGGCCGAGGCCGGGCTCCGCGGGCGGGCGCCGGTGACGCTCGACTCGATCGGCGGCGTCAACGACGGCGACCGGCTGGTGGTCGAACTGGCGCTGGCCCGCCTGCTCGCGTAGAGACGGACGGGCGCAGGAACGGCGAAGCGGGCGGGCCGCGCGCGGCCCGCCCGCTTCGCCGTTCTCAGTGCGCTTCGCTCAGGAAGGAAGCTGCGTCATGGTGTGCGCGACGCGGCTCTTCTTGTGGGCGGCGTTGTTCTTGTGAAGGATCCCCTTGGCGGCGGCCTTGTCAATGCGCGAGGTGAGGAAGGTCGCCGTCTTCGCGGCCTCCTCGGTCTGGCCCTCGGCGACCTCGTTCTCGAGCTGCTTGAACAGCGTCTTGAGGGTCGACTTGGCGTGCCGGTTGCGCAGCCGCTGCTTGGCGGCCAGGCGGATACGCTTCTTCTGCTGCTTGATGTTGGCCACGTGATCCCTTCGATCAGGCTAGAGTCGTGACGGTTCCAGGTGCAGTGGGGACTGCGTCCGGACGCGAGATGCTACCACAGGCGCGCGAGGGCGGGCAAACGAGGAGGAGCGCGCGGCGGCCGCAGCCGTACCCGTGTGAGGGGGGCGGCGCGGCCCGCTCTGCTACACTCGCCGCCGGCCGGGCGGCTCTGCCCGGCTCGCCGGGCAGTACTTCGCGGCCGGCGGTCGAATCAGAGGACTGATGAGCGATCACAAGCGCAAGCTCGCCCTCGCGGCGGTCGTCGTCGCCTCGGCGACCGCCATCTCGCGCCTCACCGGTCTCGGCCGCGAGGTCATCACCGCCGCGATCTACGGCGTCGACCCCTCGTACAACACCTTCGTCTCGGTCTCGGTCATCCCGCAGCTCGTGCAGCAGCTGTTCGCGGACGCGGCCATCAGCGCCGCCTTCGTGCCCGTGTTCACGTCGCTGCTCACCAAAGGGGAGCGGGAGCGAGCCTACCGGCTGGCCGCGAACCTGCTCGGCCTCATCGTGGTCGTCGTGGGCGCGGCAGTCGTCGTGCTGGCGTTCGCGGCAGAGCCGCTGACCCGCTGGATGTATCCGGAGCTCACGGGCACGCCGGCCGGCGCCACGCTCGCCGCCGACCTGCTGCGCATCCTCGTGCCGACGATCCTCTTCCTCTCCATCGCCGGCACCATCAGCGGCGTGCTGTACTCGTTCGAGCGGTTCACGATGCCGGCGGTCGTCTCCATCGTCTGGAACCTGACCATCATCGCAGCGATCGCCGCCCTCAACGAGACGCTGGGCGTCGACGCGATCGCCTGGGGCATGCTGGTCGGCACCGTCCTCGAGGTCGTGATGCTGGCCGCCGCCGCCCGCTACCACGGCCGCTGGCTCTGGCCCCGGTTCGGGCTCGGCGACCCGCTGCTCCGGCGCGTGCTGCTGCTCATGGTGCCGATCACCATCACGCTCGGCGTGCTCAACTTCAACGCGCTCATCGGGACCTGGTTCGCGCAGTTCGTGAGCGACCGCGCCGCGGCGGAGATCGGCTACGCCTTCCGCCTCTACCAGCTGCCGCAAGGCATCTTCGCGGTCACCATCGGGACCATCCTGTTCCCGTCGCTTTCACGCTTCGCGGCGCAGAAAGACGAGGTGCGCTTCCGCGACACCGTCTCGCTGGGCGTGCGCCAGATGGTGTTCGTCTCGTTGCCCTTCGTGGCCTGGTTCGCGGTGATGCCGCAGGCGTTCGTGCGCATGGTGTACGAACGCGGGCAGTTCGGCTCCGGGGCCACGGTCGAGGTCGCCGGCGCGCTGGCCTTCTTCTCGGTGGGCCTGGTCTTCGCCAACTCCAACATCATGCTCAACCGGGCCTTCCAGAGCATGCAGAAGCCGTGGCTGCCGATGTACGTGAGCTTCGGCAATCTGGCCGTCAACGTCCTGCTGTGCTGGCTGCTCTACAAGCCGCTGGGTGTGCCCGGGATCACGCTGAGCATGGCGACCGTGTCGGCGGTCAACTTCTTCGCGCTCTTCGTGCTGCTCCGCCGCGATGTGGGGCGCATCGACGGCCGCCGGATGGCCGCGGCGGCGGGCGGAGCCCTGCTCTGCGCCGCGGCGCTCGCGACCGTCTCCTACGCCGTCTGGTGGGGGCTCGAGGACTACGCCGCCGGCGGGTTCCCGCAGCTGGTCGTGACCGTCGTCGCAGCGGTGGCGGCCGGCGGCGCGGTCTACCTCGGACTCGCCAAGGTGCTCAAGCTCGAGGAGCTCAGCGTGGTGCGGCAGGTGCTGCGCCGTCGCCGGCGCGGGAGTGGGCCGCAGGCTACGCCGCCGACGGAGTGACGCCGTAGCGGAGGAAGACCGTGCCGTTGCCGAAGCGGCGTTCCTCCAGCAGTTCGAGTTTCAGGCGGACGCCATCGGGCAGGCAAGGCTTGCCGGCTCCAACCACGACGGGCGTGACGAACAGCCCCAGCTCGTCGACCAGCCCGGCCCCGAGCGCCTGACCGGCGAGGTCGGGGCCGCCGACGCTGATGTCGCTCTTGGCGGCCGCCTTCATCCGCAAGACCTCCTCGGGAACGAAGTCCCGCTCGATCCGCGTCCTGGCGCTGGACGGCGTCTCAAGCGTTGTCGAGTACACGACCTTGTCGGCCGCCCGCCAGAGCTGCGCGAAGTCCCTGATGAAGGCGGGCTGGTCCGCGGTGTCGTACCCGGTCTCCCAGGCGAGCATCACCTCGTACATCCGGCGCCCGTAGAGGTAGGTGCCCACGGACTGTTCGAGGTCGTTGACGAAGCTGTGCACCTCGTCGTCCGGCACGGCCCAGTCGAAGTCGCCGTCCTCGTCGGCGACGTAGCCGTCCAGCGACGTGATCATCGAGTAGAGCAGCCTGGCCATGGGGAGCCTCCCTCGCCGTGAGCCTGTATCATTGGCGGTCGTGACTTCGCTCGACCACATCCGCAACTTCAGCATCATCGCGCACATCGACCATGGCAAGTCGACGCTGGCCGACCGCATCCTCGAGTCCACGGGGACGGTGGCCGCGCGCGACATGAAGGAACAGCTCCTCGACAAGATGGACCTCGAGCGTGAGCGCGGCATCACCATCAAGAGCCAGGCCGTCCGCATCGCCTACACGGCGCACGACGGGCAGACCTACCAGCTGAATCTGATCGACACCCCCGGCCACGTCGACTTCACCTACGAGGTCTCACGGAGTCTCGCTGCCTGCGAGGGCGCGGTGCTGCTCGTCGACTCGACCCAGGGCGTGGAGGCGCAGACCGTGGCCAACGCGTATCTGGCCATCGACAACGACCTCGAGATCATCCCGGTGCTCAACAAGATCGACCTGCCGGCCAGCGACGTACCCGAGGCCGAGATGGAGCTGCACGAGCTCACCGGCGCGACGCACGACGAGATCCTCACCGTGTCGGCGAAGACCGGGGAGGGGGTGGACGCCATCCTCGACGCGATCGTCACGAGGACGCCGCCGCCCGAAGGCGACCCGGCGGCGTCCCCCCGCGCGCTCATCTTCGACAGCGAGTACGACCAGTACCGCGGCGTGATCGCCTACGTGCGCGTCATCGACGGGGGCTTCTCCAAGCGCCAGCTCGTGCGGCTCATGCGCACCGACCAGGAGGCTGAGATCGAGGAGCTCGGCTACTTCGGGCCCGAGATGAAGCCGACCGACCGGCTCGAGACCGGGGAGGTCGGCTACATCATCACCGGCGTCAAGGACGTGGCGCAGGTGCGCGTCGGCGACACGATCACGGACAAGAAGCGCCCGGCCGGCGAAGCCCTGCCGGGCTACAAGGTCGTGCAGCCGATGGTCTTCACCGGCCTGTTCCCGACCGAGGGCGACAAGTTCGAGGAGCTGCGCGACGCGCTCGAGAAGCTCAAGCTGAACGATGCGGCGCTCAGCTACGAGCCCGAGAGCTCGGTCGCGCTCGGCTTCGGCTTCCGCTGCGGCTTCCTCGGCCTGCTGCACATGGACATCGTGCGCGAGCGCCTCGAGCGCGAGTACGGCCTCGAGCTGATCACCACGATGCCGAACGTCGAGTACCACGCGTACCTCACCAACGGCGGCATGACCGTCGTGCGCAACCCGGCGCAGATGCCCGAGGCCAACTACATCGACCACGTCGAGGAACCGTTCGTGACGGCCAGCATCCTCGTCCCGAGCGAGTTCGTCGGCACCATCATGGAACTCTGCCAGGGCAGGCGCGCCGACTTCGTCGACATGAAGTACCTCTCGCCCGAGCGCGTCGAGATGCACTACAGGCTGCCGCTGGGCGAGATCGTGCTCGACTTCTTCGACCAGCTCAAGACGCGGACGCGCGGCTACGCTTCCCTCGACTACGAGTACTCCGGCTACCGGAAGAGCGACCTGGTCAAGCTCGACATCCTCCTCGCCGGCGAGCCGGTGGACGCGCTGTCGCTCATCACGCCGCGGGAGCGGGCTCACCTGCGCGGCAAGGCACTGGTGACCAAGCTGCGCCAGAAGATCCCGCGGCAGCTGTTCGAGGTCCCGGTGCAGGCGGCGATCGGCAACAAGGTGGTCGCGCGCGAGACCGTGAAGGCGGTGCGCAAGGACGTCACCGCCAAGTGCTACGGCGGCGACATCAGCCGCAAGCGCAAGCTGCTCGAGAAGCAGAAGGAAGGCAAGAAGCGGATGAAGCAGCTCGGCGTCGTCGAGGTGCCGCAGGAGGCCTTCCTCGCCGTGCTCGAGCTCGAGCCGGGCGACAAGGACCGCTGATGCGCGGCGGCGCGGGCGGGCCGGACGTGCCTGCGGCGCCGGCCGCCGACGCCTCGCCGGCGCCGCACCTCGTGCCGCCCTCGCTCGGGTACCAGGACTCGTTTCTCGCCGCGCTGCGCGAGTGCCACGCCGAAGGCCGGCACGCGGAGCTGCCGGCCGGCCTCCTCGCCGACCCGGCCGAGTTCGCCCGCTACGTGGCGGCCCTGCAGGCGAACGCCACGCTGGCGGGAGCCGCGGTGCGCTACGTCGCCGCGCTGCGCGGCGCCGAGCCGGAGTCGTGGCCCGGCGGCCACGTCCCGCAGACCGACCTGTGGTGGGTCGCCGGCGATCGCTACCTCGGCCGCGTCTCCATCCGCCATCGCCTGACGCCGCATCTGCTCTACGAGGGCGGCAGCGTCGGCTTCGAGGTCCGCCCGAGCGCCCGGGGCCGCGGTCACGCCACCGCCATGCTGGCCGCGGCGCTGCCGCTCGCCGCTGCCCTCGGCGTCGACCCGGCGCGCCTCGACTGCGAGGCCGGCAACGCGGCCTCGCGGCGGGTGATCGAGAAGAACGGCGGCGTGCTCGACGAGGAGCGGGACGGCACGCTGTACTTCTGGGTGCCGACGACGTGAGCGGCGGAGGCTCCACCGCCGCTCAGGCCGCCTTCGCCGGCCCGGTGCGGCACGTCTACGTGCACGTGCCGTTCTGCCGGGCGAGGTGCGACTACTGCGACTTCGCCTCGACGGCGGTGGGCGACCCGGCGGACGGGCGGGCGGGGGCGCAGGCCGCCCGCCGGTTCGACGCGTTCGTCGACGGCGTCGCCGCCGAGTGGGAGCGGGAGTGGGCGGCGCACGACGTGCGTCGCCTGCACACGCTCTACCTTGGCGGCGGCACTCCGAGCCTGCTGGGGTCGGCGCGGCTCGAGCGGCTGCTCGAGCTCTTCCGGCCTCACCTGACGACGCACGCGGAGGTCACCGTCGAGACCAACCCCGAGGACGTCGACGACGCCTACTCGGCGTGGGCGGCAGCCGGCGCCGGTCGCCGGCGGCGCCGGCGCGGCCCGCGGCATCCGCGTCTCGCTCGGCGCGCAGAGCTTCTCGCGCGTCCTGCGCGCTGTGCTCGGCCGCGCGGCCGAGGCCGACCCCGGCGCCGCCTTCCGTCGCCTGCGCCGCGCCGGCGTCGCCAACCTCGGCCTCGACCTGATCCACGGCATCCCCGGGCAGACGCCGGAGCTGCTCGGCGCCGACATCGCCGCCGTTCTCGGGCTCCGGCCGGACCACGTCTCGTGGTACGAGCTGGACGTGATCGAGGGCACGGCGCTCGCGGCGCGCGTCGCGGGCGCCGGGCGGACCGGCGACGGGAGGGCCGAGGGCGGACTCGATCCCGCGGTCGATGCCCGCCGACCCCAACGACGACGTGCGGGCGGCGGGCTATCGGCGCATCGTGCGCGAGCTCTCGCGCGCCGGCTACGACTGGTACGAGGTCAGCAACTTCGCGCTGCCGGGGCGCCGGGCGCGCCACAACGCGGCGTACTGGCGCGCCCGGCCCTACCTCGGGCTGGGGCCGGGCGCCGTGAGCACGATCGGCGCCCGGCGCTGGACCAACGCCGCCGAGCCCGGCGCCTGGGCGGCGGCGCTGGCCGCGGGCGCGAGCCCGCCGCGTGAGGTCGAGGTCCTCGACGCCGACACGCGCGCCCGCGAGCGCCTCCTGCTGGCGGCCCGCTGCGGCGAGCGGGTCCCGCTCGCCGAGGTGGCCGCCGCCGTCGACGACCGGGCCGCGGCCGCCCTCGCACGCGCTGGATTGGTTTCCCTGCACAGTGGTACAATCCGCGTGACGCGAAAGGGGAGGCACGTGGCCAACGAGGTGTGCGTGCGCCTGTTTCGCGATTCGTATTTAAGGGGGTAGGTTGCCGCTCACGCTACGGCAGGAGCAGGTCCTCAGGACCGTCATCGAGGAGTACATCGCATCGGGCGCGCCCGTCGGCTCGAAGCTGCTCAGCGAGCGCTTCGCCTTCGGCGTCGCCGCCTCGACGATCCGCAACGACCTCGCCGACCTCGAGGACATGGGCATGCTCGCCCACCCGCACACGTCGGCGGGCCGGGTGCCCACGGACGCGGGCTACCGCCACTACGTGGACGCCGTCGTCACGGAGCGGCGCGAGGCGCCGCCGGCCGTCCTGCTCGAGCACGACCGCGCGCGCAGCGAGATCGACGACGCGCTGCGCGAGACCGCCGAGGCGCTGTCGCGCGTCACCGAGCTGCTCGCCGTCGTCTCCACGCCGGCGGTGAACACCTCGACGTTGCGGCACATCGAGATCCTCTCGCTCCAGCCGCGGCTCGTCATGGTCGTCCTCATCACGACCTCAGGTCAGGTCACGAAGCGGATGTTCTCCTTCGCCGACCCCGTGGACGAGGGGCTCGCCGAGTTCGCCCGCGTCTACCTCAACGAGCGCCTGGTCGGCGCGCAGCTGGGCACGCGCCGCGTGGCCTCCGTGTTCGAGAGCCCGGACCTGCGCCTCAAGGAGCGCGCCTTCCTCGACGCGCTGCGCCCCGCCTTCGAGACGCCCGGGCCGGGCGACGTCGAGGGCCTGCACCTGGGCGGCACCTCACGCCTGCTCGACAACCTCACGCGCGCCGGCGCCGGCCACCTCAACGAGGTGCTGCAGATGCTCGAGGAGCGCTACAACCTGCTCGAGCTCCTCGCCGGGGCGCTGCGCGAGGACGGCATCTACCTGCGCATCGGCCACGAGATGACGGCGCCGTCGCTGCAGGAGTGCTCGCTGGTCGCGGCCAAGTACGGCGTGGCCAACCGCGACCTCGGCACGGTGAGCGTGCTCGGCCCCACGCGCATGGACTACCAGCGCGTGATCGCGACGGTACAGGCGACGGCCGACGGCCTGAGCTCGTACCTCGAAGACATCTGGTGACCACTTCCGACTGGGGCGACCTGTGAAGCGCGACTACTACGACGTCCTCGGCGTGCGGCGCGATGCCGACGCCGGCGAGATCAAGAAGGCCTTCCGCAAGCTGGCGCGCGAGTGCCACCCGGACGTGAACCCCGGGGATGCGCAGTGCGAGGCGGACTTCAAGGAGGCGGCCGAGGCCTACGAGGTCCTCAGCGACGCCGACTCGCGCGCCGCCTACGACCACTACGGCTTCGACGGCCTGCGCGGGCGGCAGATGACCGACTTCGAGCACGTCGGCTTCGGCGACCTCTTCAACATCTTCTTCGGCGGCGGCATGTTCGACTCGGTGCTGCGCGACGCCGGCGGGGCGTGGGGCGCGGCGGGCGGCAGCGCGCCCGCGCCGCGCGGCGACGACATCGAGACGGCGCTGCACCTCACCTTCGCCGAATCCGTCTTCGGGGTCACCAAGGACGTCGAGGTCACGGCCGACGCGAGCTGCGAGACCTGCGCCGGCAGCGGCGCCAAGGCGGGCACCGGCCGCGAGCAGTGCCCCCAGTGCCACGGCAGCGGCCGCATGCGCGAGGTCTCGAGCCTCGGCGGGTTCGGCCAGTTCATCCGCACCAGCACCTGCAGCGTCTGCCGCGGGCAGGGCACCATCGTCAAGGAGCCGTGCGCGACGTGCCTGGGCACGGGACGGGTGCGGCAGAAGCGCACGGTCCCGGTGGACGTGCCGGCGGGGATCTCCGACGGCCAGCGCCTGCGCCTCGCGGGCGAGGGCGGCGCCGGCACCCGCGGCGGCCGGCCCGGCGACCTCTACGCCTCCGTCGCCGTCGAGCCGCACGACCACTTCATGCGCGACGGCGACGACCTCATCTACCGCCTCGACGTCAACATCGTCGAGGCGGCGCTCGGCACGACCGCCTACGTCCCCGCTCTCGACGGCGACATCGAGGTGCAGCTCAAGCCGGGCACGCAGCCGGGCGAGGTCAAGACGTACCGCAGCCGGGGCGTGCCCGTCCTGCAGGGCTACGGCAGGGGAGACCTCAAGGTCGTGGTGAACGTCCTCGTGCCGCGGCAGCTCACCGACGAGCAGCGCGACCTGCTGGAGCAGTTCGCGGCGCTCAGCGGCGAGGCGACCTACGAGCCCGACCAGAGCTTTCTCGACAAGGTCCGCGCCGTCTTCCGCCAGTGAGGCGGCCGCAGTACACGCGCTACGCGCTGCGGCTGGAGCCGTCGGCGGGGGCGCGGCCCCCGGCCGCGCCGGCTCCGGCGCCCGGACCCCCTCATGCCGATCCCGACGACGACTGGTCGGGGACGGCCGCGTATGCCGCCCGGCCGGACGAACAGGCGCTCGACTACGCCGATCCGCGCGCCGTGGCAGAGCTGGTGGCGCTGCAGCCGGCCGGCTGGCAGGAGGACGAAGGCGGCCGGACGCTCGTCTTCTGGCTGGAGGACGGCGCCGAGGCGGACGCCGGCGTGGCCGCGGCGCTGAGGCGCATCGGGGCGCTCGGACGGCTCGAGGTCTCGCGCGAGCGCCCGGGCTGGGAGGACGCCTGGCGGCGCTTCCACAAGCCTCATGTGATCGGGAGACTCTACGTGCGCCCGCCCTGGTGCCCGGCGCGCGACGACCTGCTCGACATCGTGGTCGAGGCGGGCCTCGCCTTCGGCACCGGCGGGCACGCGAGCACGCGCCAGTGCCTCGAGCTCATCCAGACGATCGCGCGCTGCTCGCTGCTCGACCTCGGGTCGGGCTCCGGCGTCGTCTCCTTCGCCGCGTTGCGCCTCGGGTTCTCGCCCGTCTGCGGCATCGACATCGACCCGGTCGCCGTCCACGCCGCCGCGGGCAACGCGGCGCTGAACGACCTGGCCCCGACGTCTCCTGGTCGGCGACGCGACCGACCCTTCGTATCCGCTGCCGGCGGCGGACCTGGTCGTCGCCAACATCGCCCTGCGCCCGATCCTGCGCCTGGCGGAGCGCTGGCGGACGACCGGAGGCGGACTCGACGAGACCACGTCGCCCGCCCGGCTCCTGCTCTCCGGGCTCCTGGTCGAGCAGGGCGATGAGGCGGCGGCCGCGTTCGCCGGGTACGACGAGGCCGCGCGCACGGACGACGGCACCTGGCTCACGCTCCACCTCGCGAGGCGGTCGTGACGCGGGTGGCCGCGAGCTTCGTCGGCTGCAAGGTCAGCCAGGCCGACGGCGAGGAGGCGCTCGCCGGTCTCGCGGCGGCCGGCCTCGAGCCGGTGACCGCCGGAGAGGCCGCCGACGTCGTCGTCGTCCACACCTGCTGCGTGACCGCCGAGGCCGAGCGCAAGTCGCGGCGGCTGGTGCGGCGGGCCGCCGCCGGAGGCCGGCGCGTGCTCGTCGCCGGCTGCGCCGCAGCCCTCCGTCCAGAACAGTTCGAGGGCGACGGCGTGACCGTCGCGGCGCGTCCGGACTGGGCCGCCGTGGCCGAGGAGCTCGGCGGCGGTGATGCTCGCGCGGCGCACGGCGGCGCGGCGGCGGGGGGTGGCGGCAGGGCAGGGTCGAGGCACCTTCCGATCGCGACGCGCCGGCGCCGCCGGCCACGCCCGGCGTCCGCACGCGACTCGTGCTCAAGGTCCAGGACGGGTGCGCGGGGGCGTGCGCCTACTGCGTCGTGCGCCTTGTGCGCGGACGGCCGCGCAGCCTGCCGCTGGCCGGCGTGCTCGGCGCCGCGCGCGAAGGGCTGGCGCGCGGCTGCGGCGAGGTCGTGCTCAGTGGTATCGATCTGGGCGCGTGGCGCGACGGCGACGCCCGGCTGCCGGAGCTGGTCGCGGCGCTCATCGAGCTCGACGGCCTGCGTCGCGTGCGCCTGTCGTCGGTGGAGCCGCGGCACATCGACGAGGCGCTCGTGGGACTGCTGGCGCATCCGCGCGTCGCCCGTCACCTCCACGTGCCCCTGCAGTCCGCCGACGACGGCGTGCTGCGCGCGATGTGCCGCCCCTACACCTTCGGCGACTACGTTCGCGCCGTCGAGCTCCTGCGGCGCGTGCCCGGGGACGTTATGCTGAGTACCGATGTCATCATCGGCTACCCGACCGAGGACGAGGCCGCGTTCGCGCACACGCTTGGAGCGCTCGAGGCCGGACTCTTCGGGCGCGTGCACGTGTTCGCGTTCTCGGCCCGGCCGGGTACGGCGGCGGCGGAGCTGCCGCCCCTCCCTGCCGCCGTGGTCAAGGAGCGCATGGGGCGCGCGCTCGCGGCCGCCGGGGCGGCCGCGCTGGCCGCGCGCCGCGCCGCCGTGGGGCGCGCCGCCGAGGTGCTCGTCGAGGAGCGGCGCGACGGCCTCTGGAGAGGGTACAGTTCGGAGTACATCCGCTACTCGCTGCGGGGCCCCGCGCGCCGCGGCGAGCTCGTGCGCGCTGTCGCCGACGGCGTGGCTGAGGACGGCGTGACCGGCAGGGTCCGGGAGTGAAGGCATGAATGGCGTCATCGGCGGGGCGCATCTGGGAGGAATGGTATGAGAGAGCTCGGCGCCATCGAACAGCGCGTCAAGGACGACGCGACCGCGGCGCTCAAGGCGGGCGACAAGCGCCGGCGCGGCGCACTGAACTCGTTCTGCGCGGCGCTCAAGAAGGAGCGCATCGACAGCCGCAAGCAGCCCACCGAGGCGGACGAGCTCACGGTGCTCAAGCGCGAGCGCAAGCGGCGCGCTGAGGCGATCGAGCTCTACGAGGAGGCGGGCCGCGTGGACCTCGCCGACCAGGAGCGCTACGAAGAGGAGCTCCTCAAGGGCTACATGCCGGAGGAGCTCTCCGACGCCGAGCTCGAGACGCTGGTCGACGAGGGCATCGCGGCCACGGATGCGGTCACCCCCAAGGACATGGGCAAGGTGATGGGCTGGCTCAAGGCCAAGGTCGCGGGCCGCGCCGACGGCAAGAAGCTCAGCGACCTCGTCCGCAGCCGCCTGGGAGGATGAGGTGACGCCGGTGTCTCGCCTGGTCATCGACCTCGACAGCAACAGCGACGCGCTCGACCTCGCCGGGGAGCACGACGCCCACCTCAAGATCCTCGAGCAGCGCCTCGACTGTACGCTGTCGCTGCGCGGCAACGTGCTCGTCCTCGAGGGCGAGGCCGACGCGGTCGAGCAGGCGCGCGCCGCCGTCGACGAGCTGCTCACCGTGATCCGGAGCGGGCGACCGCTCAACCCGGGCATCGTCGAATCGCTCATGGACATCGCCGTCAACTCCTCGGGCAAGCCGTCCGAGGTGTACGGCGACGTGGTGTGGACCCACCGCGGCCGCCAGATCGGGCCACGCACGGTCAACCAGAAGCTGTACGTCGATGCGATCCGCAAGAACACGATCACCTTCGGCATCGGGCCGGCCGGGACCGGCAAGACGTACCTCGCGACCGCCATGGCCGTGAGCGCCTTCTTCGGCAAGCAGGTCGGCCGTATCATCCTCACGCGCCCGGCCGTGGAGGCGGGGGAGAGCCTCGGCTTTCTGCCCGGCACGGTGAGCGAGAAGGTCGACCCGTACTTTCGCCCGCTGTTCGACGCGCTCTACGACATGATCGACGGCGAGAAGCTCGCGGCGCTGATCGAGAAGGGCGAGATCGAGGTGGCGCCGCTCGCCTTCATGCGCGGCCGCACCCTCAACGACTCGTTCATCATCCTCGACGAGGCGCAGAACACCTCACCCGAGCAGATGAAGATGTTCCTCACGCGCCTCGGGTTCGGCAGCAAGATGGTCGTCACCGGCGACGTCACGCAGATCGACCTGCCGCACAGCCGGACCTCGGGGCTGGTGACGGTGCCCGAGGTCCTCGACGAGGTCGACGACATCACCGTCGTCGAGTTCGACGGGCACGACGTCGTGCGCCACAAGCTCGTGCAGCGCATCGTCAACGCCTACAAGGCGCACGACGACGAGCTCGACGCGGCGCGGGCGCGGCGCTCCGCGCCCGGCCCGCAGCGCGAGGGAGCGGGCTCGTGAACCTCGTCGAAGTGGTCAACGCCACGCGCACCGAGGTCGACGAGGAGCTCGTCGCCCGCCTCGTGGCGGCGGTGCTGGATGCTGAGGGCGTGCACGGCGCCGAGGTCGCGGTCGAGTTCGTCGGCGAGCGCCGCATCCGCGCCCTCAACCGCGAGCACCGCGGCAAGGACGAAGTCACCGACGTCCTCTCCTTTCCGCTCGAGGACTGGGAGGACGAGCCTGACGCCGGCCCGCGCGGTCGCGCCGCCGCCGCGGCGTCGCCGGCGCCCGACCTCGGCGAGGTCGCCGCGGCGGTGGTCGCCGGGACGGCCGGCCCGCCGCTGCTGCTCGGCGACGTCGTGATCTGCGCGCGCCGGGCGCTGCGCCAGGCGCGCGCCGACTCGCTGCCTCCGTCACTCGAGATCGCCGTCCTCCTCGCGCACGGCGCGCTGCACCTGCTCGGCTACGACCACGAGACCGACGCCGGCCAGATGGCACTCCGCCAGGCGGAGGTCCTCGAGCTCGTCGAGTGGGAGGGACTCGTTGTCACAGCGTCGCGGTAGCCTGCTCCACAGCTTCAACTGGGCGTTCGACGGGATCGTCCACGCGCTGCGCTACGAGCGCAACATGTGGGTGCACTTCGCCATCGCCGGACTGGTGCTCCTCGCGAGCCTCTTCTTCGCGCTGACTCGACTCGAGGTCATCGCCCTGCTGGTGGCGATCTCCTTCGTCCTGATCACCGAGATGCTGAACACGGCCATCGAGCACATCGTCGACCTCGTCACCGACGAAGAAGACCCGCGCGCCAAGATCGCCAAGGACGTGGCCGCCGGCGCCGTGCTCGTCGCCGCCGTCAACGCCGTGGCGGTCGCCTACCTGGTCTTCTACGACAAGATCACCAGCGTGCCCTACACGATCCTCAGCAAGCTGCGCGGCTCGCCGATCGACGTCACCGTCATCGCGCTGTTCATCGTCATCCTCGCCGCCATCGCCCTGAAGGCGATGACGCACCGCGGCTCCGCCTTCCACGGGGGGCTCCCGTCGGTCCACGCCGCGCTCGCCTTCGCCGCCTGGGTCGCGGTGACGTTCGTCGCCGTGGGCACGACCTTCGCCTTGCCGATCTCGGCGATCACGCTGTTCCTCGCCCTGCTCGTGGCGCAGAGCCGCGTCCAGGCGAAGATCCATACGATCCCAGAGGTCGCGGTCGGCGCCGCCCTCGGCATGGCGGTCACGGCGCTGATCTTCCGGATCTGGTACCCGATATGAGCGGTTCGCCTTCGGATGACCGCTCGAGAAGTTCACTGCGTCGTTCTATGAGCGGTTCGCCTTCGGATGACCGCTCGAGAAGTTCACTGCGTCGCTCTATGAGTCGCGCGCCGGACCTGTCCGAACGGCTGCTGTTCCAGGAGGCGCTCAGCATCGCGGAGCACGCCTACGCGCCGTACTCCGGCTACGCGGTCGGCGCCGTGGCGGTCGGCCCGTCGGGCCGCAGCCACCACGGCGTCAACGTGGAGAACGCCTCGTCTCCCGCCGGCATCTGCGCCGAGCGGGCCGCGCTCGCCGCGCTCGCCGTCTTCGGCGAGCGCGAGCTGCGCTACGTGGCCGTCGCCGCGCTCGACGGCTCCGACTGCCTGCCCTGCGGGATGTGCCTGCAGGCGCTCGCCGAGTTCGGCGACCCCGAGATCGTCGCCCGCGCCGGCGGCGAGCTGAGCGTCGTGCGCCTGCGTGAGCTGCTCACGACGCCGTTCACGAGGCCGGAGCCGGGCGCCGATGGCTGACGAGTATCGCAGCGGCTTCGTCGCCGTCTTCGGCCGGCCCAACGTCGGCAAGTCGACGCTGGTGAACGCCCTGGTGGGGCGCAAGGTGAGCATCGTCAGCGACCACCCGCAGACGACGCGCCGCCGCATCACCGGCGTCGTCACCCTGGAGGAGTGCCAGATCGTCCTCCTGGACCTCCCCGGCTTCCAGAAGCCGTTCGATTCGCTGACGCGGCGCATGCAGACGACGGTCGACGACGCGCTCGACGAGGTCGACGCGGCGCTCGTGCTCCTCAACGCGACCGAGACCTTCGGGCCCGGCGACCGCTACATCGCCCAGGCGGTCGCCACCGCCGGCCAGCCGGCCGTGTTCGTGCTCAACAAGATCGACCTCGTCGACGGACACCGGCTCGGCGCGCGCCTCGAGGAGGCGCGCGCCCTCGCCGGCGGCGCCGAGGTCCTGCCCGTCTCGGCGCTGCGCGGCGACGGGCTCGCCGACGTGCTCTCCCGGCTGGCGGCGGCGATGCCGCCCGGCCCGGTGTACTTCCCCGACGGCCAGCAGAGCGACCAGCCGCTCGAGATGCTCGTGGCCGAGCTCGTCCGCGAACAGGCGCTGCGGCTGACCCGCGACGAGGTGCCGCACGCGATCGCCGCCGAGGTCGGCTCGATCACCGAGCGCTGCGATCGCCCGCTGGTGGAGATCGAGGCCAGCGTGATCGTTGAGACCGAGTCCCAGAAGGCGATCGTGGTGGGCAAGGGCGGGCGCGTCGTCAAGGCGATCGGCAGCGGGGCGCGGCACGAGATCGAGGCCATCCTCGGCGTGCACGTGTTCCTGGACCTGCGCGTCAAAGTGCGCAAGCGCTGGCGCCGCGACGACCGCTACGTCGACCACCTGCTCTAGGCGGCCCGGCTGCTATACTCGCCGAGGCTTTCGCCTGTCCGTCGCCCGCTGTCCGGAGGTCGGGGCGTGCAGCCCGAGGAACTCGCCAAGACCATCGATCACACCCTGCTGCGCGCCGACGGGACGAGCGCGGACGTCGAGACGCTCTGCAGGGAGGCCGCGACGTACCACTTCGCGGCCGTGTGCCTGTTCCCGCACTTCGTCCCGCTCGCCGCCGGACTGCTGCGCGGCAGCGACGTCAAGACCTGCACGGTCATCTCGTTCCCGTTCGGCGCCGACACGCCGAGGACCAAGACGCTCGCCGCGGACGAGGCGGTCTCCCGCGGCGCCGACGAGGTGGACGTCGTCATCAACGTCCCCGCCTTTCTCTCCGGCGAGTTCGGGCTCGTGCGCGACGAGCTCACCGCCATCGTGGGCGCGGTGCGCATGCGCGGCGCCACGACCGGTGGCGGCCAGGTGATCGTCAAGGCGATCATCGAGACCTGCTATCTCGACGAGAAGCTGAAGCGGCTCGCCTGCCACATCTGCGAGCAGGCGGGCGTGGACTTCGTCAAGACGTCCACCGGCCTCGGCCCGAAGGGCGCCACCGTCGAGGACGTCGAGCTGCTCCGCGACTGCCTCGACGAGCACATCGCCGTCAAGGCCTCGGGCGGCATCCGCACCGCCGCGGACGTCGAGCGCATGGTCAACGCCGGCGCCGTCCGGGTCGGTACCAGCGCCGGCGCCGCCATCATGAAGGAGGGCCTCGCCTGACGGGGCGACCCGGCGAGGCGCGGAGACCAGCGTGGATCACGACAGCTTCCTCCAGCTCGTGCGCTACAACGCCGACGGCCTCGTGCCGTGCGTGGTCCAGGACGCCCGCGGCGGGGAGGTCCTCATGGTCGCCTACGCCAACGAAGAGGCTCTGAGGGCGACGCTCGCCACCGGTGACGCGCACTTCTGGAGCCGCAGCCGCCGCGAGCTGTGGCACAAGGGCGGCACCAGCGGCAACGTCCAGCGCGTGGTCTCGGCCAGGCTGGACTGCGACCACGACGCGGTCCTGCTCGCCGTCGAGCCGGCCGGCCCCGCGTGTCACACCGGTGCCGTGAGCTGCTTCCGCGACGAGGCCAGCGGGGGCGCGGCGACCAGCCCCGCGGCCGGCGGCGGGTGAAGGGCGCCGCCGCGGGCCTGTGGCGGCGCCACGGCGTCGACCGGCGTCCTGCTGCTCGCCGTGCTCGTCCTGGCTCTCGCCCTGCGCCTCAAGGGCGTCGCGTGGGGCCTGCCCTACAGCTTCGTCAACGCCGACGAGAGCATGGTGGTCCCGAGGGCGTTCGCCGCGGCGCGCGGGCACCTGAACCCGCAGTTCTTCTTCTATCCCTCGCTCTTCTTCTATCTGGTCGGGGCGCTCTACGTGCTGGCCGCGCCGGTGTGGTGGCTTCTCGGGCACGGCAACCTCCTCGCGGTGACCTCGTTCGTGGTCGATCAGGGGCCGTACTTCCTGCTCGGACGCCTGCTCTCGGTGGCGATGGGCACGGCCTCCGTGTACCTGGTCTACCGGCTGGGCCGGGTCGCCTTCGGCCGCCCGGCCGGCGTGCTGGCCGCGCTCTTCCTCGCCGTCGCCCCGCTGCACGTCGCCTACTCGCACATGGCCGTGACCGACGTCACCGCCGTCGCCTTCTCGCTGCTCGCGCTGGTCTTGCTGCAGCGCGCGGCCGGCGGGGAGCCGGGGCCGGGCCCGGCGGCTGCCGGCGGCGAGTCGCCCGCCGGCTCAGCTGCCGAGCGCCCTGCCGGCCAGCCTGACGCTGCCCGCTGGCTCGTCCTCGGCGCGCTCGCGGCCGGCCTCGCCACGTCCACCAAGTACAACCTCGGCATGCTGGTGCTGCCGGCGACGGTCGCGGCGGTGTACGCCTGCGGCGCCGAGGCCCGCCGCCGCGTCGCCGCCGGCGGCCGCGCGGCGCTCGTCTGGGCGCGCCTGCTCGCGCTGCGTCTCTACCTGCCGATGGCCGTCGCCTTCGTCCTCGCCTCGCCCTTCGTCGTGCTCGACGCGGGGCACTTCCTCTCCGACTTCGCGCGCCAGAACCGGATCATGGACCGCGGCTGGCTGGGTTTCGAACACGTCGGCAACGGGTTCTGGTACAACGTGACTCCCAACCTCACCGGGGCGATCGGCGTCGTGCTCGTCGTGCTCGCCGCCGCCGGCCTCGCCTGGGCGCTGTGGCGGCGGACGCGCCTCGACCTGATGGTCGCGCCTTACGTCATCGTCTACCTCCTGTACATCGGAACGTGGAAGGAGCTGGCCGATCGTTACCTCCTGCCGATCGTCCCGCTGCTCCTGCTCCTGGCCGTCCGTGTCTGCGTCGAGGCGGTCGGTCTCCGGCCGCGCGCCCGCCGCCTCGTCCTGCCGCTGGTCGCGACCCTGCTGGTCGTCGCCTGCGCCCTGCCTCTTGCCGCGTCGCTCGCCTTCGACCGCACGCTGAGCGGCGCCGACACGCGCGAGGTGGCCAGGGAGTGGATCCAGGAGAATGTGCCCGCGGGGGCGCTCGTCGCCGTCGAGAACTACGGCCCGCCGCTCGTCCGGGAGGACCAGCTGCCGCACTACCGCGCCGCCGGCCTCGACCCGGCCGCCTACCGTCTGGTCCGTCTCAAGCTGCCGGTGCCGGGCACGCCGGAGCGCACGCACGACCTCGAGCGTCTGCGCGAGCAAGGGGTGCAGTACGTCGTGGTGAGCTCACGCGTGCGCGACCGCGTGCTCGCGGCGGCGGCGGACTATCCGGAGCTCGTCGCCTTCTACCGGCGGCTCGACGCCGAGGCCGAGCTCGTGAGGGAGTTCCGGCCCGGACCCGGCGAGCGCGGGCCGGTCCTCAGGCTCTACCGCCTCAGCGGCCCCGGCCGCTGAGCTCGCTCGGAGGCCTCGCCGGCCGCCGCCTCGACCTCGCCCTCCGTGATCGGGCGGCGGCCCGGCCGCACGATGGCGTAGGCGAGGAATCCGGGCGGGATCGGCAGCCAGAAGTTGATGATGCGGTAGACGAGCACGACGGCGACGGCCACCGCGGACGGCACCCCGAAGCTGACGAACAGCGCGATCATGATGCCCTCGACGGCGCCCAGGCCCCCCGGCGTGGGCGCCAGCGTGCCGATCGAGTAGGCGACCACGTAGGCGACGAGCAGGTGGCCGAGCCCGATGGTGGTGCCGAAGGCGGCGAAGGTGCACCACAGGCAGAGGGCGTCGAAGAACCAGAAGGCGCAGGCGAGCACCAGCGTGGTGCGAAAGGCGCCGCGGTGGCCGGTCATGCGGCGCATGCCGACGAGCAGGTTGTCGATCCAGCCGTCGACGTGACGCTCCTGCACGACCTCGCGCCGCATGACCCGGTTCACGAGACGGCCCAGCTGGGCGACCCGCCGGCGCAGCCGGGTGGGGTGGTTGTAGAGGTAGACGCCGTAGATCGTCAGCCACAGGATCAGCCCGATCAGGACGACGCCGACCAGGTAGCCGATGACGGAGTCCCCCCGCGCACGACGATGAGGTACACGAGGGCGACGGCGAAGAAGAACCACAGCACCACGTAGTTGAAGAACTGCTGCGCGGCGATGGCCACGAAGATGATGCCGTGCGGCACGCGGTGCTTCATCAGCGCGTTGTAGGTGACCACCCAGCCGCCCACGCCGCCGGCCGAGAGGATGTGGCTCACGGCGAGGCCGCTCAGCGTGATCGCGAGCACCTCGGGCAGCCGCATGCGGATGTCGAGCACGCGCAGCACGTAGCGGAAGAGGTTGGCGTAGCCGAGCAGCGCGGCGATCTCCAGCAGCACGGCCAGGACGAGCAGGACGTAGCTCGCTCTCGAGATGTACTCCAGCGTCTGCTGCGTATTGACGAGGCGCGGCAGCAGCAGGTACAGCGCCACCACGATGATGGCGAAGACGATGATGTGGCGGAGCGTCTTCTTGATGGCGTCCCCCCCGGGGCCGGCGGGCCCTCCCGCCAGGGCCCAGACAGTACCACAGAGAGAAGAGGAGCCGCCGGGCTCAGCGCACCGTCAGGTACGTCCCGAGGCCGGCGGGGATGGGCAGCCAGAAGTTGATGAGGCGGTAGACGAGGACGACGGCCACGGCCGCGGCGGATGGCATCCCGAAGCCCACGAGGAGGGCGATCATGACGCCCTCGACGGCGCCCAGACCGCCGGGGGTGGGGGAGAAGGTCCCGACGACGTTGGCCACGGCGTAGGCGATGATCGCCTTGTCCGGGGCGATGCCCTGGTGGAAGGCCACCATCACCAGCAACAGGCAGATGATGTCGAAGCCCCAGTAGCCGGCGGCGTGGCCGACGGTGCGCAGGTGGCCCCAGCCGTCGCGGCGCAGGCGGCGCCAGCCGTCGACGACCCCGTCCAGCCACTCGTCGAGGAGGACGGGGTCGACCTGCAGGCGCTTGACGCGACGCTGCAGCCAGGTCACCACCTGGCGGGTGCGCCGGCGCAGGGACGTGGGGTGGTTGAGGAGCCAGAAGCCGTAGCCGGCGAGGCCGAGCAGCAGGACGACGAAGGCGGTGGCGATCAGCGTCGCCGCGTCGCCGCCCTGGCCGCGGAGGATGAGCACGGTGAGGCCGGCCAGGAAGAGGGCGAAGAGGAGCAGGTAGGCGAAGGCGTTCTGGAAGATCACCGCGATGAGGACGAGCGAGTGGGGCATGCCGCGCTTCTGCAGCACGCGGTAGGTCACGGCGGCGCCGCCCACGCCGCCGGCGGAGAAGAGGTGGGCGGCGGCGAGCCCGGCCAGGTTGATGCGCAGCGCGAGGGCGAGGCTCACAGGGTAGCGCAGGAGGCCGAGCAGCCGCCGGAACAGCAGGGAGTAGAAGAGGAGCGCGACGCACTCCACGGCCACCGCCACCGCCAGCCACGCCGGGTTGGCGTCCCGGACGAGCTCGAGCGCGTGCGCCTGACCGGCGAGGCGCGGCACGATGAGGAACAGCGCGACGACGATGACGAGGAAGACGATCGCCGCGCGCAGAGGGTGCCGCCGGCGCGGTGCGGCCGCGCCGTTCAGCGCCGGTTCCTGCCGCCGCGGCGCTGGCGTGAGGCCGCCGCCCTTCCTTCGCCGAGGACCTGGCGCTCGATCGTCTGGCGCCGGATCCACGCGTAGGCGGCGGCGGAGGGGACACCCGTGAGGGGGATGAGGCAGAGCACGAACCAGCCCCAGCTGCGCGCCGTGAAGGTGACGAACGCGCCGTAGACGACCGTCGCCGCCCAGCCCGCGAGGAGGACGACGCCCCAGGCGACGTAGACGGCCTGCGGGATGAAGGTCACGGTGAGCGCCTCCGCGAACGCGCGCAGCACGAAGAGGACCAGCGTGATCCCGGCGAGGAGGAAGAGGTTGGCGAGGCGCCGCAACTCGAGCGCCTGGGCGGCGTCGACCCGCGCGCCGGGGGCGTCCTGGTCGTACGTGAAGAAGTGGAACAGGCGGGCCATCCGCCTCCGCCGCCCCATGCGTGTGGCGCCGGCCGGCGGGGCATGTACCGGAGGACGCGAGAGACGGGCGCAAGTGTTCAGGATGAAGCCACGAATCTCAACCCCACCGGGCGGCCACGCCGCCGTGTACGACGCCGTCATGTGGCCGTTCGAGCGGGCCGCCGTCGGCGCTTGGCGGCGGCGCCTGGCGGAGGCCGCGCGCGGCCGCGTGCTCGAGATCGGCGCCGGGACGGGCAGCCAGCTCCGCTGGTACGGTCCCGGTGCCGACGTGACGGCGCTCGAGCCCGACGCGGGGATGCTCGAGCGGGCGCGGCGGCGGGCGGCGCAGGCCGCCGCGCGCGTCAGCGTCGTCGAGGGCCGCGCGGAGGAGCTGCCGTTTGGCGACGGGGCCTTCGACGTCGCCGTGAGCGCCTTCGCCCTCTGCTCGGTCAGGGACCCGGCGGCGGCGCTCGCCGAGCTCCGCCGGGTCCTCGTCCCCGGCGGGACGCTGCTCCTGCTCGAGCACGTGCACCTGCCCTGGGAGCCGGGCCGTACGGTGCAGAGCGTGGCGGCGCCGGCGTGGGCGGCGGTGGCCGGCGGCTGCCGCCTCGACAGAGACACGGTGAGGTTCGCGCGCGAGGCGGGCTTCACGGTCCTGCGCGAGCGCGCGCACGTCGCCGGCTGGGTCGTCGAGGCCGCCGCGCGCAGCCCGTTCGGGTTGCACGCCGCCGCCCGACCTGCTTGACTGAGCCCCCGAACGCACAACGAGGCGTCCCGACACGCCCCCACATTCGTTCGCCCCTCTCTCCTTTCCACTTCACCCTTCGCGGCGTTCGCATGCGGGCTCGCGTGATCCGGACGCGGAACGCCCTGCGGGTACAGGCGCAGCCGCTGCCCATGAGGGTAATCACGTCGAAAGGACCTTGTGAGTCGATGCAGGAGCTGGATCGCGATCGGCGCGATCCTCATCATCGTCACCGCCCTCGCCAGCGTCGTCTTTCCCCAGAAGGCGGACGCGACCACTCTCAAAGGCAAGCTTCGGGTCGCCAAGCGCGCCCTGCGCGCATCGCGGCACCGCCTGAGGACCGCCGAGTCGAGGCTCGCCATGGCCTTCACCGCGACGACCACCATCACGACGACCGGGACCGTCACGGAGGCGACACCGAGCCCCTCGCCGTCGCCGACGGACCTCACGCCCAGTCCTTCTCCGTCGCCGACGGACGTCACCCCCAGCCCGACGCCCACGGCCACGCCCAGCGCCGCGCCCACGCCGACCGTGGACGATCTGAGGGCGCGGGTCCGCACGGTCCGCCGCTCCGTCCGCATGTGGGACCGCCGCGTGCATCGTCTGGCCAGGCAGTACCGCGGGCAGCAGCAGCAGGCCGCCTGGGAGCGCGGTGGCACGTGGACGCCGATCATCGAGATCGCCGCGGCCAAGTACCATGTGAGCGCCGCCGGCATCTACCGCATGATGATGCGCGAGTCCGGCGGCCATCGCTTCGCCGGTTCGGGCTCCGCCTTCAAGGGCCTCTTCCAGTACCACGCCGGCACCTGGGCCGCGGGCTGGAACCCGTGGCGCGGCGACAGCATCTACGACGGCAGCTCGCAGATCTTCGCGACCTGCTACGCGGTGAGCCGCGGCATGGGTCCCTCCATGTGGACCACCACGTTCGCGTCGCAGTACTGAACCAGAACGACAAGGCGGCGCCTCGCGGCGCCGGCCCGACCGACGGAACGGCCGCCGGAGCTCCGGGAGCTCCGGCGGCCGTTCCTGTCCTGCGCCTCCGTGGCTCCCGCGACGCGCCCGCGGCCACGGGTGCGTGCACTGACCGTCGCGGATGCGTCACAATAGGCGCGCCGCGCCGGTGGCGCGGCACACGGTGCCGGTGTGGCGGAACTGGTAGACGCGCTCGACTCAAAATCGGGTGCCCCGCAAGGGCGTGTGGGTTCGAGTCCCACCTCCGGCACCACCTCTCCCGCCTGTCGCGCCCGCGCGCGAGAGCGCACCGCGTCTGGTAGCATTACAGGCCCGTACGCGACTGCGGGCATGACGACTTCCTTCCGCCCCTCCTTCTTGTCGGGCGGCCGTGCATGGAGAGGAGCGCGACGCATGACGGTGCGGCTACTGGGGCTCGACTGCAGCCCCCGCGACAACAGCAACAGCGGCATCATGCTCGACACGGCCTTCGAGAAGCTCGACGCCACCTATGTGGGCGAGTGCGAGCACGAGGTCATCCACCTGCGCGACCGGCACATCGAGCCCTGCAAGGCCTGCAACGTCTGCGGCAAGAAGAAGGACGGCACCTTCATCCCCTGCGTCAGGGAGAAGGAGGACGAGGTCCAGACGATCCTCGACGCCATGGTCGCCGCCGACGGCATCCTCGTGGCCACGCCGGTGTATTTCGGACTCCCGTCGGACCTCTTCGCCAGGTTCATCATGCGCACCCGGCCTCTGCGTCACCAGGACTTCAAGCTCGCCAACAAGCCGGTCGCCGTGCTCGCCACGGCCGGGCGCCGCTCCGGTGGCGCCGAGACGGCGATCCTCGCCACCTGGCTGCCCTTCGTGCGCAACGGGTGCCTCGTGGTGGGCAACGGCGACGGCACCTCCCAGTTCGGCGCCTACGGCTGGGCCGGCGCGCGCGGGCACATCCTCGGCGACGAGTGGGGCCTCGAGCAGGCCTTCCAGACCGCGGAGCGCGTGTTCACGCTCGGCGGCCTGATCAAGGCGGGCGTCGAGGCCTCCGGCTTCGTGAACCAGATGAAGTTCTCCTACAGCCAGGGGACCCGCAGCTGAGTCCCTCAGCATCTCGACCCGTGAAGGACGCCTCATGACCGACGCCGACACCATCCTCGAGTTCATCCGCGACGAGGCCGACCTCGAAGAAGACGAAGTCAACGCCGACACGTCGCTGTTCCGCGACCAGCTGCTCGACTCCATGAACCTCACGGCGCTCATCGCGTTTCTCGAAGAGACGTTCGCGATCAGGGTGAAGCCCATGGACATCGTCTACGAGAACCTCGACACCGTGAGCCACATGCTGGCCTACGTCGCGCGCAAGAAGGCGAGCGATGCCTGAGGCCGGCACCGAGACGCCGCCGGACGAGGGTGCGGACGACGCCACGCCGGCCCAGCCGCGCGGGCACTGGTTCTACTACGGCCTGGGCCTGAGCCTGCAGACGTTCCTCTGGTTCCTGCTGTTCCTGGCGATCACCGTCGCCGTGCTGGTGGGCGGCCAGCTCACCGAGTTCAGATACGTCGGCTTCTGACCGCATCTCCGGCGCCCCGATGACACCCGCCCCACTGATGACCGACGCCGTCGCGCGCCTGCGCCGCTGGGCGGCCGAGCGCGCCGACGAGACGCTGTTGCGCACGCGCGGCCGCACCTACACGTACGCGGACATGGAGGCGCGGGCGACGCGGGTCGCGGCGGCCCTCCTGGCTGCCGCCGGCCGCCGCGGCGCCCGCGTCGCGCTCGCGCTCGAGGAGTTCGACCAGTTCTTCGTCTGCATGCTGGGCGCCTGGCTGGCCGGCCAGGTCGTCGTGCCGCTCAACACGAGTCTGCCGCAGAACGACCTCGACTGGCTGATCGGCAAGTCGCGGCCGGATGTGATCGTGCTGCCGGGCGACGAGGCCTGCCCGACCGCAGCCGGCGGGCCTCTGCGGCTCGTCGTGGCGGCCGACGGCGACGGCCTCGTCGACGGCGTGCGCGCGGCCGGCGGCGGAGCCGCTCCGGCCAACGAGCCCGGGGACCGGCTCGGATGTCGAAGACCGCCGGCGAGCGCGCTTGAGGCCGTGCGCGAGGACGAGCTCGCGATGATCATGTTCACCTCCGGCACCACCGGCCTGCCCAAGGGCGTCTGCCAGACGCTGCGCGCGATCTCCGGGAACGCCGGCAACGTGGCTCTCACCCTCGGGCTCGAGGCCGGCGACCGCATCTTCATCAACACGCCGCCGTACTTCACCAGCGGCATCTGCCACTTCCTGACTTTGCTGGCGAACGGCGGCGGCGTCGCCGGCCAGCTCGGCTTCTACTTCGGGGCCGGCCTCCTCGATGAGATGGAGGCCGAGGGCTGTACCGGCTTCGGCGGCGCTCCGGCGCACCTCGTGCGCGTGGTCGAGCCGCTCGAGAAGCCGCACGCGCACTCCTTCCGCTTCTGGGTCAGCAGCGGCGACCACCTGCCGCTGCCGGTGATCGAGAAGTTCCGCCGCGTCCTGCCCGGCGTCGACCTCTTCAACATGTACGGCCTCACCGAGGTGAGCGGCCGGCTCTGCATCCTGCCGCCGGCCGAGCTCGACGTGCGCGTCGGCTCCGTCGGCCGGCCCATCGGCGACATGCGCGTGGTGGCGCGGCGCGGCGACGCAGAGGAGGCCGCGCCCGGCGAGACCGGCGAGCTCTTCGTCACCGGCTCGCTGCTCATGCAGGGCTACCTCGACGAGCCGGAGATCACAGCCGGCACGCTCACCGCGCACGGGCTCAAGACCGGCGACTTCGGCCGTGTCGACGAGAGCGGCGCGGTGTGGATCGCGGGCCGCAAGGACGACATCATCAAACGCGGCGGCGAGAAGGTCAGCATCATCCACGTGCAGGAGGCGCTGCAGGGCCTCGGGCGCTTCGCCGACGTCGCCGTCGTCGCCGCGCCGGACGAGATCCTCGGCCACGTGCCGGTCGCCTTCGTCGTGCCGCACGAACCTGAGGGCTTCAAGGCCTCCAGGCTGCTGCGCGAGCTGCGCGGCGTGCTCCCGTCC
>CAVQXS010000012.1:0-163473 GCA_963717965.1 uncultured Thermoleophilia bacterium
ACCGGGCGGCTCTGGGAGCCGCCCGGTCTCAAGGTGGAGCTACGAAGCTGTCGCTTCGGTTACGACACCACGCGCACGTTCGTCGCCTGCGGCTTGTTGTTCTTGCCGGTGCCCTGCTCGAACGTCACGGTCTGCCCCTCGTCGAGGGACTTGAAGCCCTCGCTCTGGATCTCCGAGAAGTGAACGAAGAGGTCGTCGCCGCCCTCGTGCTCGATGAACCCGTATCCCTTGTCGGCGCTGAACCACTTCACTTTGCCTTGTGCCATGCTGATCAAATCCCTTCGCCCACTCGGGGCAAACAAAAACGACGTGACTTCCGCGGCGAAATGCGGTTTGTCACGTCGCAATCCTGCGGGCCCACTCGACCCGTCTGCGAACAGTGTAGCAGCATTCTCCGCGATTGCCACCCGGGTCCGTGCTCCGCGGAGCAGGGTACACTGCGTCGTATCCGTCCCGCGCGGCCCGCGGGGTGAGCGAATGCGGAGCTTGCCATGAACGACGACTCGAAGTGCACGGACCTCGGATGCATGACGCCGGCCCAGGTCGTCCAATGCGCCGAGGGCTCGAACAGGGAGTGCTGGATCGCGGCGACCGTGGTGGCCGAAGACGGCACGGAGGTCGCCTACGAGTGCTGCGGCGGCGGCGGCAAGAAGGCTCGCTTCAGCCTGCTGAAACGGGGCGCGCCGGCTCGGCCCGTCCGCGCCTCGGAGGTCCCCAGCAGCCTCACGTGGGTGCGGCGCACGACGGTCTGACCGCGAGCGGCGGCGCTACGCCGCCATCTCGACGACCAGCAGGTGCGACGTCTCTTCGGCCCTGATCACGAGGTCTTCGCCGACGGTCTCCAAGGCGTCCCGCTCGCGCAGGTCGATCCCATTGACGGAAGAAGCGCCCTCGATCTGCACCAGGTACGCCTGCCGGGTGCTACTATGGACAAAGAACTTGCAGAAGCAAAGATACCCACCGGGCGCGATGTCACACGCAGGGGGACGGTCGTCTCCGGGAAGGCCGAGGCGACGATGGACGCGTGACGTCGCCGCGCGGTGGGCATCGTGGACAAGGAGCAACGATGACGGAACACGCTGACTGGCCGGCGCTGCCCTACGCGGAGTGGGCGCCGACGAAGAAGACGCTGCACATGGTGACCCAGATGCTGGGCAAGGCGAAGCTCGCCCTGGCGCCTCCCCAGCCGCAGTGGCTGCACTCCCGCCTCTTCCTCGACGCGCGCGGCTTCACGACCGGGCCGATCCCCTGCGCGGCCCGCGTCGTGACCATGGGCGTCGACCTGTTCGAGAGCGCGCTGTGGGTCGCCGGAAGCGACGGCCGGCGTGCGAGCGCGGCCATCGGGCCGGACCGCTCGGTCGCCGCGATCTGGGCCGGCTTCCAGCGATGCGCTCGCCGAGGTCGGCGTGGAGCTCGACCTCTGGCAGAAGCCGCAGGAGGTCGCCGACGTGACGCCCTTCTCGGAGAACGAGCACGACCACACGTTCGTGCCCGAGCACGCGCAGCGCTTCCACCGCGTGCTCTCGTCGACGAGCGCCGTCTACGAGGAGTTCCGCTCGCGCTTCTTCGGCCGCAGCGGCGTCCAGTTCTGGTGGGGCAGCTTCGACCTGGCCGTGCTGCTCTTCAACGGGCGCGCCGTCCCGGCGCCCACCGACCGCGGCTACATCATGCAGTACGACCTCGACGCCGAGCATCTCAACGCCGGCTTCTGGGCCGGCGACGACAACGCCCCTCAGCCGGCCTTCTACGCCTACCTGGTGCCGCGGCCGCCGGGCTGCGAGACCGCGCCGATCGGCCCCCACTACGCGAGCTGGGTCGAGGAGATGGGTGAGTGGCTGATGCCCTACGACGAGGTGCGGACCTGCGCCGACCCGCGGCGCGAGATCCTCGACTTCCTCGGCTGCGCCTACGACGTCGCCACCTCGCTGGGCGGCTGGGACGCCGCCGCGCACGAGTACATCCGGCCGCCGGCTTCGCCGCGCGGCTGACGGAAGCGAAGGGAGAGACCATGGCCGAGTGCCAGCACATGCACACCGTTCCCGTGCCGGAGCCCGAGGCGAGCGGCGCGGGATGCAAGGAGTGTCTCGAGATCGGGCAGCGGTGGGTCCACCTGCGCAAGTGCCTCGAGTGCGGACACGTGGGCTGCTGCGACAACTCGATCGGCAAACACGCGACCGCCCACGCACACGAGACAGGCCACAACGTGGTCCGCTCCTTCGAGCCCGGCGAAGAGTGGCGGTACTGCTACGCGGATGCCGCCTTCGCCGAGTGACCGTACGATCGGAGTGGCGATGCGCGTCGCCGTCTTCGG
This sequence comes from uncultured Thermoleophilia bacterium, assembly GCA_963717965.1. Lineage (GTDB taxonomy): Bacteria > Actinomycetota > Thermoleophilia > UBA2241 > UBA2241 > CAIXSE01. Next base: position 2,312 of record CAVQXS010000012.1, read on the forward strand.
GGCCACGGGCAGGATCGGCCGCCTGGTCACGCTGCAGCTCCTGGCCGCCGGCCACGACGTCACGGCCCTGGTCCGCAGCCCCGACAAGCTGACGATCCGCGACCCACACCTCAGCGTCCACGTCGGGCAGCTCTCCGATACCGAGGCCGTTGCCGGCATCGTCCGCGGCAGCGACGCGGTGATCAGCGCCCTCGGGCCGTCGCTCCGGCGCGGCGCTCGGGGCATGCCGGTCTCCGCGGGCGCTCGATCGATCGTCGCGGCCATGTCCGGCGCCGGCGTCCGCCGGTTCATCGGCTTGGCCACACCGAGCGTCCCCGACCCCCGCGACCGTCCCACCCTTAAGGGCAGGCTGCTGCCGCTGATGGCCCGCGTCGCGTTCCCCAACGCGCTCGCGGAGCTGCGTGGCCTGACGGCAGCGGTCACCGCGTCGGACCTGGAGTGGACGCTGGCACGCATCATCAGGCCAACTGACGGGCCCGCCAAGGGCACGGTGCGCGCGGGCTTTCTCGGCCGCGACCCGGTGGGCTGGGCGATGACCCGCAGCGACATCGCCGCCTTCCTCGTCGGCCAGCTCGGCGACACGACGTATCTGCGAGCAGCCCCGGCGATCAGCAACTGACCACGGCAGCGCCGCCGCCGGCCTGTTACAATGGTAGCCTCGCTCCGCTCGTCGCCTGACGTCCCCCCGGTTCGATATGGCGCCCGCGTCGCCCGCCGCGAGGATCGGGCGCCGGCGCCCCGGCTCTCTCTACGAACTCGACGTCCCCATCACCTGGGCGCAGGACCAACGGCAGGAGATACGGCGTGCTCGGACCCGCCGCACCGGACGACACAGGCCCTCTCGGCATCGCGCTGATCGACCGCGCGGAAGTCACGTGCCTCATTGAAGAAGGACACGAGCTGGGCTGCCTGAGCAGCACGGACGTGGCGGTCGCGCTGCGTGACGTCGAGGTCACGGTCACGCAGCTCGAGGAACTGCTGCTCGTGCTCGCGGACATGGGCATCGAGATCGTCGAGGACGACGCCCCGGCTGTGGCCGAGGGGACCGACGACGCGAGCGAGGACGGCGAGTCCGCGCCCAAGCTCGACCTCTCGATGAAGACCGTGAGCAGCGATCCCGTGCGCCTGTACTTCCACGAGATGGGCAAGGTGCCGCTGCTGACGGGCGTCGAGGAGGTCGCGCTCGCCAAGCGCATCGAGCGCCACGACAACGCCGCCCGGCAGAAGCTCATCGAGTCCAACCTGCGGCTCGTGGTGAGCATCGCCAAGCGGCACGTCGGCAGAGGCATGCCGCTCCTCGACCTGATCCAGGAGGGCAACCTGGGTCTCATGCGCGCCGTCGAGAAGTTCGACTACCGGCGCGGCTTCAAGTTCAGCACCTACGCCACCTGGTGGATCAGGCAGGCGATCACGCGTGCCCTGGCCGACCAGTCGCGCACCATCCGGGTCCCCGTCCACATGGTCGAGAACATCCACAAGCTCCTCCGCGTGCAGCGTCAGCTCATCCAGGAGATCGGCCGCGAGCCGACTCCCGAGGAGATCGCCACCGAGATGGGCGTGACGCCGGCGAAGGTCCGCGAGATCCAGAGGATCAGCCAGGAGCCGGCGAGCCTGCACCAGCAGGTCGGCGACGAGGGCGACTCCCAGCTGGGCGATTTCGTCGAGGACACGCAGTCCGCGGCGCCCGTCGAAGAGGTCGCGGAGATCGTGCGCCGGGAGGAGATCGTCGCCGTGCTCGGCCTGCTCTCGCATCGCGAGCGCAGCATCCTCAGGCTTCGCTTCGGTCTTGAGGACGGTCGCCCGCGCACCCTCGACGAGGTCGGCCAGGTCTTCGGCGTCACGCGCGAGCGCATCCGCCAGATCGAGGCCAAGACGCTCATCAAGCTCAAGGCGTACCGCGAGGCCCAGTGCCTGCGGGAGTACCTCGAGTAGGGCTCCGCGCCGGCTCCCGCTGAGGGACGCGTTTCGCGGCCGCGGCCCGTGGAACCAGCCACTAAGGCAACAGCGCGGAGATGGAGCGGCACGGTGGAGCAGGTCGAGGTGGCGGTCGTCGGTGCCGGGCAGGCGGGATTGGCCCTGAGTCACGAGCTCACCCTTGGCGGCGTCGACCACGTGGTTCTGGAGCGAGGGCGCATCGGCGACACCTGGCGTCATCGCTGGGACAGCTTCTGTCTCGTGACGCCCAACTGGAGCGTCCAGCTCCCAGGATTCCCCTACGACGGCGGCGACCCGGACGGCTTCATGGTGCGCGACGACATCGTCGCCTACCTGGAGCGCTACGCGCGCTCGTTCGGCGCGCCGGTGCGGGAGGGCATCGCCGTCGAGTCGGTGCGCCGCCGGCGGGCCGGCGGGTTCATCCTGCACACGACCTCGGGCGCCGTCGGCGCGGCCACGCTGGTGCTGGCCACGGGCGCCTATCAGCGGCCGCATCGGATCGTCGGGGCCGACGCCCTGCCGCCCGGGCTGCTGCAGCTCGGCGCCGCGGACTACCACGGTCCCGGCGCGCTGCCGGCCGGCGACGTCCTGGTCGTCGGCAGCGGTCAGTCCGGGGCACAGATCGCGGAGGAACTGCACGAAGCGGGCCGCCGCGTGTACCTCTCCTGCGGTCGTGCGCCGTGGGTCCCCCGGCGTCTGGGCGGCCAGGACATCGTCTGGTGGCTGGCCGAGTCCGGCTTCATGGATCAGGCGGTGATGGCGCTGCCCGCGCCGGAGGCGCGGCTCATCTCCAACCCGCTCGCGACCGGCCACGGCGGCGGCCACGACCTCGACCTGCGCACGCTGCGGGCCATGGGCGTGACCCTGACCGGGCGCTTCAGGGGGGCGAGCGGGCATGAGGCGCGGTTCGCGCCCGACCTGGCGCAGAGCGTCGCCTGGGGCGACGCGCGGTACCGGGAGCTCATGGACCTCTTCGGCCGGCTCGCGGAGGAGCGCGGCCTCGAGCGTGTGCAGATCGCCGACCCCGAGCCGTTCGACCCCGCAGCGCCGGAGCGCCTCGACCTCACCGGCTTCGGCGCCGTCATCTTCACCGGCGGCTTCCGTCCGGACTACCGCTCCTGGCTGCCCTGGCCCGACGCCTTCGACGATCTCGGCTTTCCGCTCCAGGTCGACGGCGAGAGCACGACGATCCCCGGGCTCTTCTTCCTCGGCGTCCACTTCCTGCGCAAGCGCAAGTCGGCGCTCCTGATGGGCGTCGGGGAGGATGCGACGGTCGTCGCCGGGCGGATCGTGGCGACCCGCCAGCGCCTGGCGAGCTGACGCGCTCGCGCCCGGGTCGGCCGGCGATCAGCCGCCGCTCGAGGGCGCGGAGCGCGCGCCAAGCGCCCGCAGGTAAGCTCGGTTCGTCGGTTCCTTCTGCCAGCGGCGGATGTACACCCAGCCCCAGAGGTGCTCCAGCAACCTGCCGAAGCGCAGGCTCACCAGGTACTTGAGGCTGCGCCGCAACGAGTAGAAGTGCCGGTAGCCCTTAACGATCTCGGTCTGCAGGTGCACCGGCGTCATGTTCTGCGGCTCGAAGACGACGTGCTGGCCGTCGTAGAACTGCCACCGGTCCTCGAAGACTCGGTGGTCGGCATCCATCAGCTCGTACTGCTTGGTGCCGAGCGCCGGCGTGAGCACGTTGAGCATCAGGCTGTCGATGCCGTACCTCTCGGCGAAGGCGACCGTGTCGCGCGGCGTACTCCCGGTATCGTTGTCGGCGCCCACCACGAACATGCCGTGGCACTTGATGCCGTGGCGGTGCAGGGCGGCGATGGCGTCGGTGATGTCCTCGACCGTCTGCGACTTGGCGTAGCCGTCCAGCGTCGCCTGGTCGATCGACTCGAAGCCGAGGGCGAGACGATTGCACCCGGACTGCTGCATCAGCGTCAGCAGTTCTTCGTCGCGGGCCACGTCGGTGCGCACCTGGGCCATCCATTTTATGTTGAGGCCGCGGTCGATCATCATCCGGAGGAGTACCTTGAGGCGCCGCTTGTTGGCGGCGAAGTTGTCGTCGTAGAAGAACACCCGCTTCGGCTTCTTGGCCTCGAGCTCGGCGATCACGCTCTCGGGGCTGCGGCAGCGATAGGTGCGGCCGAACATCATCGTCACCGTGCAGAAGGTGCAGTCGAACGGGCAGCCCAAGCTCGTCATGATGGGCGTCTCCCAGATGCGCTCCGCGCCGACGATCAGCGTGAGGTCCGGCACCGGGAGGGAATCCAGGTCGGCGGGGCGTTCGCGCAGCTCGTTGTGCACCGGGAGCCCGTCGCGCCGGAACGAGAGCCCGCGGATGCTCTCGAGCTCGCGCTTGCCGGCGAGCGCGTCGATGAGCTCGAGCATGAGGCCGTCGCCGCCCTCTCCGCGGGCGACGAAGTCGGCGTGCGGCAGAGCGTCGTCGGGCACGAACGTCGGGTGCGGGCCGCCGATGATCACGGGCAGTCCGGCGGCCCGCAGCTCGTCGGCGAGGGCGTAGGCGGCCGGCGCCGTGGACGTCGTTGTCGAGATGCCGACGAGGTCGGCTGAGGCGACGTCCTCGCGGTCGATCGGCGCCGCCTGCGGGCAGTAGATGCGCACGTCGTGGCCGGCGGCCTTGAGCGCTGCGCGCGATCAGGGGCAGGCCGAGGCGGGGGTAGAAGCCGTAGGACAGGATGTTCACGCTGGGCGGCGCAGGCTCGATGAGGCGGATCTTGAGGCTTCCGGCGCGGGCCGCCCCGACGCTTCGGCCCGCTGCGATGGTCGACGTGCTCATGACTTCCTATCTGACTGGCGGCGGAGAGGCGGGAATCTGAAGGGCATTGTACCCCGCCTCTGGCCTCAATGGTCTCGCTCGCGCGGTCTGAGGCTCGCAGACGGCCGCGTCAGGGGCGCGATGAGGGCGCCGGCCAGGGGCCGGCGCCCTCATCCGCATTCGGTCCGCGCTCAAGGCTGCAGGTGCTTCATCTCCATGCCCGCGGCGGACCAGCCTGCTCTCTGTGGTGGGAACGCCCTGCTCTTCTCAGCCGCGGTACGGCCTTGGTACATCCGTCGTTCGGCGGTCATGCCCGGTCGTGCCCGTGCCGATACGGGGTGATAGGCAACGGGGGAGATCATGGCCGAGGCGCGGACAGGTTGGGCGGAGCGCAGCGCACAGCTCGAGCATGAGCGCGCCGTCGCCTCGCGCGAACGCTTGCGAGTCGGGGAGCGTCCCGAGCTCGCGGCGGTCGCCAGTCTCGAGGAGCTCGAGGAGCGGCGCCTGTATGTGGCCGCCGGCGCCGACATCGACGAGGTGAGTCACGGCCAGACGATGCGCGCCGCAGTCAACGACCTCCAGCACCGGCTCCTCCTGCTCGACCCGCAGGCCGACGTGTACGAGCTCGCTCTTGAGCGGCTGATGACCGCGGCGGGTGCAGACAGGGTCTGCGCCTTCCTGAATCGTGGGGACGGTGGCGATCGAGAGGAGTACGCGCTGCACGCCGAGGCAGTCGTCTCTCCCGAGTGGAGTCTCATGGAAGCGTGCGCCGGCGAGACCCAAGCCTATGACGGCTTCGCCCCGAGCCTGTTCAAGCGACTCGATGCGGGCGAGCCTTTCGGCAGCAGGACGGAATTCCTGCCGGGCCGCACTGCGGCCCGTCTTGCGGCGCAGGGTGTCGAGGCGACGCTCCTCCTGCCGCTCTTCGTCGGCGGCGCCTTCTGCGGCTTCCTCCGCCTCGACCGCTGCGACCGGGCGAGGCTCTGGAGCGAGGGCGAGACCAGCATCCTCGTTTCCGCGGCGAGCTCGATCTCGGCCGCGATCGAGCGCCAGCAGGTCGTGACGAAACTCGTGCAGCGCTCCCACGAGCTGGCGGCGCTGCTGACCACGAGCCGGGCGATCACCTCGAGCATCGACTACGACGTCGTCCTGCAGGAGGTGGTCTGCGCCGCCGCAGAGGCGCTCGTCTGCCCCGAGAGCGTGATCTGGGAGTACTCGGGGCGCAGCGACGTGGCGACGTACAGAGTGTGCTACCAGCGTGATCCCGGGTCCCGTGCGGCCGAAAGCCTGATCGGTACGACCTACTACGCCAGCGACTATCCAGGCGGCATGCGGGCGGTGCGCGACAAGGTGGTCGCCGCCCAGTCGCTGTCGGACGAGGACCTGGCGACGGCCGATCGCGCTCGCATGGTGAAGAGGGGGGAGAAGACCCGGCTGAGCGTGCCGCTCGTCTACGGCGACGAGGTGCTCGGCATGATGATCCTCGTCGAGACCGAGCACGAGCGACGCTTCACGCCCGACGAGATCCGCATGGCGAGGGTGATCGGCGAGCAGGCTGCCGCCGCGCTGCACAACGCCCGTCTCCACCGCCGCGAGGAAGACCAGCATCGCTGGCTGGCCGCCCTCGCCGAGGCGACGCGTGTGATCGGCTCTCGGCTGGATCGGGTCGAGCTGCTGCGGGACGTGGCGGGTCTCGCCACCGCATCGCTCCTCGTGGACCGCGCGCTGGTCTATGAGTGGGACGAGAACGACGCCATGTTCATCCCGCGGGCGGCCGACGCCGACGTCGCTCCGGCCGGCGCTCATGCCGCCCTCGACGCCGCGCTGACCGCCGCCCTGCGAAACGGGGAGTCCGTCATCGATCATCGTGATGATGAGGGCCTGGCACCTGGGGCGGCGGCGCGCATGGACGAGGCCGGCGAGCAGATCGTCGTGTGGGTCCCGTTTCGTATGAAGGACGAGACCCTCGGGGCGATGCGCCTCGGCGATCGCGCTGGTGACCGGCGGTTCGCGGACAGCGAGTTGTCGTTCGCGCGCGCCCTCGGCGAGCATGCCGCCATCGCCCTGAACAACGCTCGCCTCTATGCGCAGATCGAGGATCTGGCGATGAAGGACGGCCTCACCGGCCTCGCCAATCACCGGCGCTTCTATGATCGCCTCGGGGAGGAGCTCGAGCGTGGGCGCCGCTACGACGCGCCGGTCGCCCTGCTGATGCTCGACATCGACGACTTCAAGAGGCTGAACGACACCTACGGGCACCCCGCCGGCGATGAGGTCCTGCGACGCATCGGCGCGATCATGTTGGAGGAACTCCGCACCGGCGATCTCGCCGCTCGCTACGGCGGCGAGGAGTTCTGCGTCATCCTCCCCAATACGGACGCCAGGGGTCCGGGTGACGCCGCCGGCGCGCACGCCTCCGGCGGCCACCGCGAGGGAGCGGCGGCGCTGGCGGAGCGGTTGCGCCGGCGGATCGCCGCCTGCGACTTCCGGACGGGACCGGGCAACGCCGCCATCAAGGTGACGGTGAGCATCGGTGTCTCATCGTTCCCGGGAGCGGCGGACAGCATGGACGACCTGGTCGCGAGCGCGGACGCCGCTCTCTACGCGGCGAAGCGGGCCGGCAAGGACCGGGTCAGGGTGCACTGAGCGGGGCCGGTCACCGTCTGCGGGCCCGGGCGGCAGCACAGGGTTGCGATCGTCTTTAGTGCGGTACAAGCCACTATTGCGGTCTGGCGTGCGACTCCCGGCAGGAGCGACGTCCCCGCTTGTTTCGAGAGGCCATCATGGACGTCATTGTGCAGCACAAGGTACGTGACTACGAGGCGTGGAAGCCCGTCTTCGACGAGCACGGCGAGGTACGCAGGCGCCACGGGGCCACCGGCCACCAACTCTACCGGGGCGCGGACGATCCCAACGAGATCACGGTGATCAGCAGCTTTCCCTCGAGGGAGCAGGCCGAGGCTTTCGCCTCCGATCCGTCCCTCCGGGAAGCGATGGAGCGTGGCGGCGTGATCAGCGAGCCGCGCGTCACCTGGGTCGAGGAGACCGAGACCTGCGAGTACGTGGCCAAGGCCGCGTAGGCTTTGAAGCTATCGGCCGGCGGGATGGGCGGCGCAGCCGCCGGTCCCGCCGGCCGAGTCACGCCCCGGCGCGCGCGGCGCCGGCCGCGGGTCACCCGTCGTTCCCCACCAGGGAGACGACGTCCGGCTGGCAACGCCGCGCACGCTTGGTCCTGTACATGCTCTGGTCCGCCCGGGCGAGCAGATCGTCGATCTCGCCGAGCTCCTCACCGTTGGCCACCATGCGGCCGAAGCTGACGGAGAAGGCGTAGTCGTCACCCAACTCGGTCCGCTTGGCCTGTATGGCGTCCTGCAGGCGTGCCTCGATCGTCTGGCAGTCCAGACGCTCGTCGCGGTGACGGCCGAGCAGGGCCAGCGCGACGAACTCGTCGCCACCGAGGCGCGCCAGGACGTCCCCTTCGCGGAACGCCCCGCGGAGCGCATCGGCGGCGGCCACGAGGAGTCTGTCGCCTTCTGCGTGGCCCATCTCGTCGTTCACGCGCTTGAGGCCGTCGACGTCTAGGTACATGAGGAGTACCTGTGAATCGGTGCGTCGTGCCCGGCGCCTGACGTCCTCGACCTTGACGAAGAACCCGCGCCGGTTGAGAAGACCCGTGAGCTCGTCGACGTCCGTCAGGCCGCGCAGGAACCCCTCCATCTCCTTGTGCGCGGCGATGCTGTGGCTGACGGTGAGGCAGAGCCGGCGCCCGCCGATCCGGACGAGCCGCGCGCTGACTTCCACGGGCAGCCGCTGCCGGTCACTCGTGATGTGCACGGTCTCATAGACGACGGTGCCTGCTTCGCTGAGCGCCTGTGCGCGCTCCTGTACGTGGCGCTGGGCCTCCGGGGCGTGAACGTCTTCGGCGGTCATCGACAGCAGCTGGGCGCGCGAGTAGCCCAGACCGAGGTACGCCGCCTCGTTCACCTCGACGAGCTGCCCCGGACGGCCGTCGTCCTCGAGGCGGTAGACGAGGATGGCGTCGCTGCAGGCGTCGAACAGGGCGCGGTACCGGCGCTCGCTCTCGAGCTGCTCCATGTGAGCCGCGTTCAGCGAGCCGAAGGTGTGCTGGACGGCGCTGCGCTGCGAGAAGATGGTGAGGATGACGAGGCCCAGGAGCAGCCCGCTGAGCAAGCCCTGCATCGCGGCGGGCACGAGCCACTGGGCGACGGCCACGGCGGCCACGCAGGCCACGAGGACGATCTCCGTCCAGCGCTTCACCGGCCTGATCTCCGCCAGGGGCGTGATCGCGCGTGCCCTCATGTCCTGTCCGCTCACGTCATGCCCCCACTCGTCGTGGTCCGTGGGCTGGTCTTCTCAACAGGTGCATCGACCGGACGGGCGGCATGACAAGCCCCCTCTAGACACATGTACCGCGTGCGCTCAGCGGCCTTCGGCGACAGTTCTTGCCCGTCCACACCGTCCCGTGCGCGCAGGCAGTTCGGGCTGCGCGCCGCCCAGGAATCACCGGATTCCGGTGAAGACACCGGCGCGCGGCGCCTCCACACTGGTGCGGATGGGAGGCGCTGGTCCGCCGCCGGCGCGCTGGGAGCACCACACACCGGCGGAGAAAAGGAGGCACCGCCATGACACGGAAGCTCAGCGTGCTGGTCGTGCTGACCGTCGTGCTGATCGTCGCGATCGCGGCGACGGCGGCGACGGCGCTGGCACGGGCCACGGCAGTGGACGACGACTACGTGATGAAGGTGCTGGTGCGAGGGGCGCCGCTGCACCAGGCCAACGGCATCTGGGCGGATGCCGACGGGCACCTCTACGTGGGGACCGCCGCGGGTGCGCAGATCGCGGTGCTCGAGGCGCGGAACGGGCACGTCATCGATCGCCTGTCGTACGGGACCGCGGACGACGTGACCATCGGGCCCGATGGCTCCCTCTACTGGACGGACATCCTGGGGGGGAAGGTCGGGCGCTCGCACCGGACGGCACCGTGACGCGGCGGTTCGTCGGGCTCGGTGTGAACCCGATCACCTTCTCGGCCGACGGGCGCCTCTTCGTCGCCCAGGCGATCATGCCCTACGGACAAACGCTGTATGAGATCGATCCGACGCTCGCTCTCGATCCGACGCCTGTCTGGACTCCCGTCTGGACTGCCGCCGACGGCTCTCCATTTCTGCAGCAGTTGAACGGCTTCGACTTCGGCCCCGATGGGATGCTCTACGCGCCGCAGCCCTACCTGGGGCGTGTGGTGCGCCTGAACCTGGCCGTGAAGCCGATCACCCCGCAGATCATCGCCACGGGGCTCTCGTTCCCCACGGCGGTCAAGTTCGACTCTCGGGGACGTCTGTTCGCCGTGGCCTCAGCCGACGACGGCCAGGTCGTCCGCATCGACGTGGCCAGCGCGAGGATCCATCTGGTCGCGACGGTCCCGACGGGCCTGTCGGGCATGGACAACCTCGCCTTCGGCCCTCGTGACGAGCTGTACTGCACCGGGGGCGCCGACGGCAGCGTCTGGCGGATCCTGCCCTCCGGCATCGCCAGGAACCTGAGCATGGGCGGCGTCAGCATCCCCACCAGCGTCGTCACGGCGCCGGGCAGGGGCCCGGGCCATCCCGTCTCGCTCTACGTCGGTAACGTGTTCAGCTACTACAAGTTCGACGCGCGCACGGGTCACGTCGAGGACACGCAGTGGCAGTCGTTCTCCGGGGGCGCTCTCTCCATGCCCTTCACCCTGGGGTCGTACGGCGACGACCTGGTACTGACGTCCTACTTCGGGAACACCGTACAGGTCTGGGATCCGGATGCTGCGATGTCGCTCGGCGAGTGGATCGACCTGCCGACGCCTGTGAATGCCATCGGCTTCGGGAGCGATCTGGTGATTGCCACGATCGGCGGCGGCGGCGCGGTGATCAGGCAGACCCCGGGCGGCGCCCGCACCCCGTTCGTCTTCCCGCCGCCTCCGGCTCCAGCCTTGTATCTCCCGTCCGGCCTTGCCGCGACCGACGACGACCTATGGGTCGCCGACTGGGTCACCGGCATCGTCTGGCAACTCGTGGCGGACGGCGTGACACTCACGCCATCGCGGCCCGTCACCTTCGGCCTCGCGGGACCCGAGGGCCTTGCCGTCGACCGTGACGGCTCCCTGCTGGTCGTCGAGGTGAACGCCCGGCGGCTGACTCGCATCGACCCGGTGTCTGGAGCGACGAGCACGGTGGCTGCCGGCCTGCGCGTCGGGCTGCCGCCGTCGCCGACCTACCTGCCCTACTCGTGGTTCAGCGGCGTGGCGGTCGACGCCGCCGGCAACGTCTACGTGACCGGCGACGAGGGCAGCCTCGTCTACCGGCTCAAGCACATCCCGAGGTGAACCCAAAGAGGTGAACGACGTATGCAGCGGGGGGCGGCTCCGGGACGGAGCCGCCCCCCGCCTAGCGCGACCAGCGTGGCATCCATCGAGTACGGGTAGCGAAGGGGCGACTCATGACAGGCCGTCCGCTCACCTCGGTGTTCAGGGTGCACGTGCGCTGACATGCAGCCGCTGTGGCTGCAGCAGACGCGGCGTCACGGCGCGACGTCGTCCCGCCGATCCTGGGACCGGAGAAGCATTGCGCGCGGAGCTGCCGCTCCGGCGCGTCAGGCGGCCTTGCCGATCTGCGCGGCGGGGTCGAAGACCCGGACCTCGTGGATCGCTGAGTAGGGGACACCGAAAGCCTCGAAGACCTCCTGGAGCAAGGTCCCGCTGGGGCTCTCCCACTCGCAGTACGTCACGTGGTCGTCCTCGGCGACGAAGCTGGTGCGCCAGACGACCGTCGAGGGAATCTCGTCGCGCCTTGCGACGAGTGCCGCGAGATCCTCGTCCTTGAGCGCGACCGGATGCACGGCCATGAAGCGTGGCATGGCTGCCTCCTCCCACCTGCGTGGCAAGGCCGGCCGCTGCCGGATGGCAGTCGCCGGACGTGCCGCCCTCACTCACGATATGTACCCCTCCCGGCTGCGCCGCGAGCCGTTGCGGCGGCCGAGGGCACCGACGTGAGCGGCTGGATCAGTCAGTAGCAGTCCACATCAGTGGCGATGCGAAGGGCGGGGCCGGCCGTCGCGAGCGACGGCCGGCCCCGTGACCCTGCCTGCCGGCGGCGCATGCGCCGCCGGCCCGATGGTCAGCTCAGAGCGGCAGCACCACCAGGGTGCCCTTCATCCCGCTCAGGTCATGGAGCAGACACAGGTAGTGCAGCGGGCCGGGCGTCACGTGGCCGATCACCTGTGACCAGGTGGTGCCGGGAATCGGCAGCATGAGCCCGGAGTTGTAGATGCCCGTCCGCGTCAACTCGGGCGCCGGCGGGCTGGGGAAGAGCGTCGCCGGGTTCACGTACAGGACCGGCGGTCCGCTGGACTGCGGCACCGGCACGACGAGCCCGGGCTCCTCCTGGCCGTTCAGGAACGTCACCGTGTGCGGCGCTTCGTTGAACGGCGACATGATCCACTCGACCTTGTCGCCGGGGCGCACGTGCACCTTTTTCGGGAAGAAGCGCATGAGGTCGATCTGCCCCTTGTGGTAGCCGATCAGGATGTGGTGGGTCAGCGTGCCGTCCGGGTTCTCGGTGGCCGGCTGGATCTGCCGCCTCGCTTCGCGGAGCACCGCCGGCACCTGGGCGAACTGCGCGGCGATCTGCGCGTGGCCGAGGGCCAGCTGGCGGCCAGGAGAGGCCACGGGCGTCCCGGGTCCGATCACGGTGACCGTGCCCGACATCATCATGCCGTGCACGACGCAGACGTAGGGGTAGGTGCCGGCGGTTGTGAAGGTCAGGCTGAAGGAGCGGAACTGACCTGCCTCGCGGCCCATGATGCCGGAGTTGGCCCAGGTCTTCGCGCTTCCCAGGCTGCCGGGCTGGGCCGTCCTCCCGACGACCAGCGGGTTGAACACCAGCGGGCTCGGTGCCTCGGGAAGCCCGAGGCTGGCGGCCGGGACGATGAAGTCCGGCAGGGGGGCGCCGCCGAGGAACGTGACGGTGTGGATCTCGTTGCTGTTCTGGATCCAGTGGACGGTGTCGCCCACGTGGACGGTGACGTGGTGCGGGAAGAACGCCATGATGCCGGCGCCGCGCTGGGCGCTCTCGGCGCCGACAAGGACGGTGTAGGTCCGCGGCGCGGCCGGTGGCTGCGCGCCGGCGACCGTCGCGTAGCTCAGAAGCAGAAGGAAGACCGCCAGCAGGCTGACGACCGATACTCGCACGAAACGCATCGAGGAACCTCCTCGGGATTGATTCAGGACCGTTTCTTCTTGCCCAATCAAGGATGAGACACGCCGTTGCGTGTTGGGCTGCGATGAAGAATCACCGGATTCCGGTGAAGACACCGGCCCGCGCCCGGACTCACCGCCTGCTGTAGCCGCGACTGTCAACACCTGCCGGTCCTCGCGCAGCGGCGACTGCGGTTCGCAGGCCGCGCGCTCCGGGTAACGAACTAGAGTGTGCATGCAGCCCGGGGGGCGCCGGGCGTCGCAACGCCATCAGCATGCGGGCGTGGGGTGAGGGGACTGCGATATGGGATCGAACGGATTTGAGCTTGCCAGTCTCATCGATCTCGACCGCGTGCAGCGCCTCTGCGACAGTCTCTCCTCCGCCTTCGACATCGCCCTCGCCGTCCTGGACACGGACGGTACGGTGCTTATCGCCACCGGCTGGCAGGAGATCTGCACCCGCTTCCACCGCGAGAACCCCGAGACCCTGCGCGGCTGCCTCGAGAGCGACCTGCGCATCAACCAGCGGCTGGTCGAGGGCCTCGGGGCGGGGGAGCATTACGCCTACCGCTGCAGCAACGGCCTGTGGGACGTCGCCTTCCCCCTGGTCATCGGCGGCGAGCACATCGCCAACATCTTCACGGGGCAGTTCTTCTTCGCCGACGACGACGTCGACCCCGTGGTCTTCGCCGAGCGGGCGCGGCGGCTGGGGTTCGACGAGGGCGCCTATCTGAAGGCACTCGCGCGCGTGCCGGTCATCTCGCACGAGCGCCTGCAGAAGTCGATCAGCTTCCTCAACGACTTCGTCGGCATCCTCAGCGAGATGGGGCTCACCGCGCTGCAGCGGGAACAGAAGCACGAGCAGCTCGGGGAGAGCGAGGAGCGCTACCGGCGCCTCTTTGACAACGCGGCGGAAGGCCTCATCGTCTTCCGCGTCGAGCGCGGTCCCGGCGGGGAGGTCGACGACGTCGTCGTCATCGACCTCAACCCGACGCAGTCGGCGCGGACGCACATCGCCCGCGAGCGGCTCGTCGGTCGCCGACTGAGCGAGTGCGACGGGAGTGACGAGCGGCTGCGCGCGTACTTCGACCTGATCACCGAGGCGGCGGCCGCCGGGCGGTCCGCCCGCTGCGAGGTGTGCCTGCGCACCGAGGACGCCTACGAGTTGCTCACGGCGTACCCGACGGGCGGCGATCTGTGGGCCCTCTCCGCCGTGGACGTCACGGAGCTGCGCGAGGCCGAGCAGGCGCTGCGCCGTCAGGAGGAGGGCATCCGCCGGGCTTACGTCGACGTCCTCGACGCGGTCACCGGCGGCAAGCTCATCCTCCTCACCGAGGAGCAGCTGGCGGGCGAGCTCGGAACGTCGCTCGGCGACGCCGTAGCGTTCAGCGCTCCCGGCCAGCTCGCGGATGCGCGCCGCACGGTCGTCGGCGCCGCCGAGCGCTCCTATCCGGGGCTCATCCGCCACACCGACCTGCTCAGCACCGTGGGCGAGGCGCTCGACAACGCCCTGAAGCACGCCAGGGGAGGCGCCTACCAGGTCTTCGCCAAGGGCAACTCTCTGCAGGTGAAGATCAGCGACGAGGGCCCGGGGATCGACTTCAGGACGCTGCCCAGGGCCACCCTCGTCCCCGGGTTCTCGACCACCGCCAGCCTGGGCATGGGCTTCACCATCATGCTCCAGCTGTGCGAGCGCGTGCTCCTGACCACGCGGCCGGGGTACACCGCAGTGGTCCTCGAGATCGCCGCCCACCGGGAGCCGGCGATGAGCGGCGAGCGCGCCGGCGATACGGCCTGAAGGGACGGGCGCGCGCGCTACGGTCGGGAGCACACCTGCGCGAGCGCTGCGAGCAGTGAGTCCGGGGGATCGCCGAGCGTGGCGTAGGCGGCCGCACCCGAGGCGTGCGCGCTGTGGCGCTCTCGGCTCGTGCTCAGGATGATGACCGGCGTCGGGTGGTCGGGACAGCCCTGGAGGTCCGCGACCATCTGGGTCGAGGCGCATGCTCCGAGGTGCCAGTCGACCAGCACGGCGTCGGGGTGAGCGACCTCGGTCTGGGCGAGGAGGCGGCCGGCATCGTCGACGACGTCGACGACGTCGATGCGGCGCTCGGTGAGGAAGAGGGAGAGCGCGTGCCCGAGGTCCGGCCGATCCGTCGCCAAGATGACGCGCGTCGTACCACCGTTGGTGGCGGGCTGTTCGTGGAGACTGTGCATGGCCTCAGCATCGCCGCCCGCGCACTCCCGCGCCAGCGTCATTCGGCCAGTGCGGCACTGAACAAGTGTGATAGTCGCTCAGGTGAGGCCGTGCTTCATGGCGATGGCGGCTGCCGTCGTGCGGTTGGGCGCGTCGAGCTTGGTGAGGATGTTGCTGACGTGCAGCCGGACGGTGCCGACGCTGAGCGTCAACTTCTCGGCGATCTCCTTGTTGCTCATGCCGGCGGCGACCAGGCCGAGCACCTCCCGCTCGCGCGGCGTGAGGTCCCTGCCGACCTCGTCGTGACGGCGGTTCATGATCGCCTTCATCGCGCTGCTGTCGATGGTCCCCCGGCCCTCGCATGCGTCGCGGATCGACTGCGTGAGTGCCTCGGGCCGCGCGTCCTTCAGCAGGTAGCTGATCGCGCCCGCGTCGAGCGCCTGCTCGACGAGATCCTCGTCGACGAAGCTGGTCAGCGCGATGACCTTGACGTCGGGGCACGCCGCGGTGATCTGCGCCGTCGCCGCGGCGCCGTCCATGACCGGCATCATGACGTCCATGAGGATGACGTCCGGCTCGAGCGCCCGGCACTGCTCCACGGCTTCTGCACCGTCGGCGGCCTCGCCGACCACCTCGATGTCGTCGCAGGTGGAGAGAAGCACCTTGAGGCCCTCGCGGACCATGTAGTGGTC
Source organism: uncultured Thermoleophilia bacterium (assembly GCA_963717965.1). Classification (GTDB taxonomy): domain Bacteria; phylum Actinomycetota; class Thermoleophilia; order UBA2241; family UBA2241; genus CAIXSE01. The sequence continues at coordinate 18,145 of CAVQXS010000012.1, forward strand.
GTCGACGAGCATCACGCGGATGTGAGCCGAGTCGTTCACGTTCCCTTTCTTTCCTGCCGGGGCTCGTCTGAAGCGGGCCGCGGCCAGTCCGCCCGGATCGTCGTGCCGCGGTCCGCCGTGCTGTCGATCGTCAGCGCCGCATCGACGCGCTCCAGCCGCTCGCGCATGATGTGCAGCCCCATGTGGCCGCTGGGGACGGCGTCCGGATCGAATCCCTTGCCGTCATCCTCCACAATGAGCGTCGCTCCGTCGCCGTTGGCGCGCACGTGGACGGTGACGCGCGTGGCGCGCGCATGCTTGGTGATGTTGCTGAACGCCTCCTGCGTGACCCTGTAGAACACGAGCTTCACGTTGCTGGGCAAGTCGGCCGCGTCGTCGACGTCGATGTCGACGGGGATTTGGACCTGGCCGCCGAGCGAGTCGCCGAGGCGGTCCAGCAAGGCACCAAGCGGCGCCGCCTCGAGGGTCGCGGGACGGAGCTCGAACAGGAGGGTGCGCATCTCGGCCAGCGCGGCGCGCACCAGGCGACGCAGCCTCTCGAGGTTGCGCAGGCCCTCCTCGGGCTGCCGCTCCCACACCGCCGGCAGCGCCTCGGCGATCAGGCTGGCGCTGTAGATGCTCTGCGTCACCGCGTCGTGAAGATCGCGCGCAAGCGCCTGGCGCTCTTCTTCGGCCGCCCGCCTCGTCTCCGTGCGATGCAGGCGGTCGATCTCCACGGCGGCGCTCAGCGCCTCGGCCACCATCCGCGCCAGCTGCTGCTCTTCCGTCGAGAAGGGCGCACCGTCCCCGTCTCGGGCGATGACGAGCGCACCCACAGCGCCGGAGGTCGCGACCAGGGGCGCGGCCAGGACCTGGCCGATGCCCTCCGTCTCGGCCCTCGCGCGCGCCTCTTCCGGCAGACCCGGCCACGTGGCTCCGTCCGAGGCGATCGTGGCGCGTTCCCGCAGGACCCTCTCGGTGACTGCTGCATCGAGCGGCCGGCCGCTCGATGAGATCGCGCCGCCGGCGGGCGCGTCTCTGGAGGCGAGACCCCCAGGTTCGCCTGCCGCGGCTTCATCCGCGTCCAGTCGGCCGTCCTCCGTCAGGAGATGCACGCGCGCGTAGCGCGCCTTGAAGAGCCTCTCGATCGCGCGCGTCGCCTCGTCGAGGGCCGGGCCGAGATCGGAGCGTCCGGCGAGGACCTGCGCGATGTGCCGCAGGGCGTCGAGCTCGGTCACCCGGCGTCGCAGCGTCTCCTCGGTGGCGCGCCTCTCGCGCGCCTCCACGGCGAGCTGCGCGTTCGCCTCGTCGAGCTCGGCGACGCGGAGCTCAACGAGGGAGTCCAGCTGCGTCTGGTACAGGCGCAGCTCGGCCTCGACCCGCAGTGAATCACGCCGCAGGACCAGGCTGACGGCGACGATGACCGCGGCAAAGCAGATCTGCGTCAGGTACAGGGTCGTGAAGGTGGTGACGATCGAATGCTCGTTGATCGTATCGAGCAGCGTCGCGACGGCGAGCAGCACGGTCATGGCGCCGAGGTAGCCCGCTCTGACGGGCGCATGCCGCCGGTAGACCTGATAGACGGCGTAGCAGAGGTAGACGAAGGCGGCGATCGTCAGGGCGTCGGTGAGGTAGTGCAGGATGTGCGACGAGGCGCCCGAGGTGACCATCACCGCGCCGCCGAGAACGTGCGCCGTGACGAGCTCGCCGGCCTCGTCGTGCAGCAGGCCGCCGGGGAGGGCGAAGTCGAACACGACGGCCACGCAGAAGCCGGCCGTCAACGCCAGGAGAACTCCTCTGGGCCGGACGTCGGTGTAGAAGGCGACGAACCAGATGGTGGCGACCGTCCAGGCGATGCTGGCGGGGTAGAAGACCCACTTCGTGATGGCGACGTAGGTCCCGATGCTCTCCGCCGAGTACATTGCGAGGACCGCCAGTGCCGCGACGACCGCCGCCGCGGAAGCGGCCGCGAAGGCGATCCTCGCCCGGTCACGCGGCCGCCTCGCGAACCCGACCAGACCGTGCGTCAGCGCGGCGTGGATGCCGATCCCCGCCGCCACGCCCATCAGCACTCCGGGAAGATTCACGCGCCCTCCTGCGTCGCCCCGCGATTGTACAGCCGCCACGTGGCCCGACGCGTGCTCAAGTACGACGTGCCTTGTCGGGCGACGCGCTACTTCGCCGGGGCGCCGGCCTTGGCGGGCTTGCCGGTGTTCCCATTCACCGCCGGCGCCGTCAAGAAGAAGCTCACGATCCACATCGCGAGCATGACGACCTCGGTTGCGACGCAGTATGTGCAGAACGCCTTGAGGACGATCGCCTGCAGCAGGAACAGCGGGATGATCGCCAGCGCGCCGAGGAACGCCAGCACCTTGTACACTCGCACCAGCCTCACCCTGGAGCCCGTGAGCAGGCCGACGCCCAGATAGAACATGAGGCCGAAGAAGAGGGCGCCGGCCAGCGCGATCGGAACGCCGAGGATGACGGAGTACTCGCTGGTCTGCACCTCCTCGCAGCCGCTGACCACGTAGCACGGCGAGACGTAGCCGCGGTAGTGCACGATCGTGAGGTAGGCGGAGATGACGAACCCCGCGTAGGCCGCGCCCGTGAGGAACCACGGCACCCACCGGCGCGGGCGGTTCACAGCGCCTCCCGGATGAGCTTGTCGAACTCCTCGTAGCTGCGCGGCAGCACGACCTCGTCGCCGACGATGAGCCAGGGCGTGTGCTTCACGCCGGCCTTCTTGCCCTCGGCGGCCTGCTGCTTGATGAAGTCGGTGGTGGACTGCGCGTCGGCATCGGCGTGGAACTTGTCCATGTCGAGTCCCAGGCTCTCCGCGTACGCGTCGAAGTACGGCCGCGGATCGTCGGACGAGACCCATTCCTCCTGGTTCTTGAAGAGCAGGTCGTGCATCTCCCAGAACTGCCCCTGCAGATGGGCAGCGTAAGCCACCTTCGCCGAGACGGTCGCGTACTTGTGGTTGGCGAGCGGGTAGAAGCGATAGACGAACTGGACCTGGTCGCCGTACTTCTGGCGCAGCCGGCCGAGCCAGGTGGCGTAAGCCGCGCAGAACGGGCACTCGAAGTCCGAGTACTCGATCACCGAGAGCTGTGCATCCGCGGGACCGTAGGTGATGTCGTTTGCGCTGGGCGCCGCCGCCTTCGACGGCTCCGTCGCGGCCGCGCCGGTGAAGAAGTACAGGACGACGACGGCGACGAGCATGAGCGCGCTCGCGCCGGCCCAGGGGGCCGCCCTCGACGCGAGACTCCTGCCCGATGCGCTCATTAGACCTGCTCCCGGCCCGTCCACGGCCGTCGACGAGACTGCCGCGATTCTACCGTAGAGCGGGTGGCGCTCGTCATCCCCGCCGCCCTCACCGACGCCTGCGATCGGGCGTATGCTGCTGCGGGGGTCCGGGGGGTCCCGGGCCCGGTCTGCCGGGAGGGCGACGTGGACGACAAACCGAATCGGTCTGGCGGCGTCATCCGCACCGCCGCCGGCTGCGTGCTGATCTTGGCGGTCGCGCCCGTCTTTCTACGGATCGTGCCCGCCTACAAAGGCCTGAGCGTGATGGCGGCGGGGGCGATCGCCTTCTCCGTGCTTGTCGCCGGGGTCGTGCTCGCCGGTGGCTGGCTGGGCGTCTTCGCGCGCCGCAGGACGGAAGGGCTGGAACAGCAGGGCTGCCTGCCGCTCCTGGTCACCCTCGTGGCGCTGCTCGCCGGCGCCGTCATCCTTTACTACGTGGTGTACTACGGCGCCGGCGCGCTCCTGCGCGGGGAGCTGTAGCCCAGCCCGGAAGACGCTCTTCGGCCGCCCTGCCTGCGGCGGCATCAAAAGCATCAACGGAATCACTTCCGCGACCGCGCGATCTGTGCACATAATCGAGGCGCGCAGGTCCGCAACATCGGCCGCTGCCGGGGCGCCGCGGCCACGGGGAGGGGGTGGGGCCATGGCTGCAGAGTCCGATGCCCAGGAGGCCACGGCGGGGGTGCAGCGCCGCGGGGTGGGGTACCGCCTCCTTCGCGCCGATGACAGCGCCGCGCGAAACTTCATGGTGGTCTCCTCCCTGTGGCTCGTCTTCGGCACGGCGATGGGACTGCTGCTCGCCGTCGAGTTCGTCTTCCCCGACTTCATGTCGTGGCTTCCGTTCGTCTTCTCCCGCCTTCGTCAGGAGCACACGAACACCGTCATGTTCGGGTTTCTCTCCACGGGGATGATCGGTCTGTGGTACTTCATCCTGCCGCGGCTGACCGGACGCCGTCTTTGGAGTGAGCCGCTGGCCAACGTCGTGCTGATCCTGTGGACGGCCGGGGTGCTCATCGGCGTCGTCCTCATCTCGATGGCGCACACCCAGAGCCGTGAGTACGCGGAGATGGTCTGGGGGGTGGATGTCGCCATCCTGGTGGCGCTGGTGATCAACCTCGTGATCGTCTTCATGACGATCGCCCGCCGGGTCGAGTCCAAGCTGTACGTGACCCTGTGGTTCATCATCGGCACGTCGATGTGGATGCCCCTGCTCTACGCGATCGGGAACGTCGTGTGGAACCCGCCGACCGGGGCGCTCACCGGCATCAACGACGCCATCTGGAACTGGTTCTACGGCCACAACGTCCTCGGCCTCTGGTTCACGACCGGCATGATCGGGGTCTTCTACTACCTGCTCCCGAAGGAAGTGCACACCCCGCTGTACAGCGTGAAGCTGGGGCTCATCTCGTTCTGGGGCACCCTGCTCTTCTACACCGGCGTCGGCGGCCACCACCTGCTGTGGGCTCCCATCCCCGGCTGGCTCAAGGTCACCGCCGTGGCGGAGAGCATCGGCATGATCCTTCCGGTGACCGCATTCTTCATCAACACCGTCATGACCATGCGCGGCAACTGGAGCCGCTTCTTCTCCAACGTCTCCCTGCGGTTCACGTTATTGGGAGCGATCGCCTACATCATCGTCTCGTTCCAGGGCTCGCAGACCGCGCTCTTCGGCATGAACTCCGCTGGCGCACTTCACGCAGTACGTCCCGGGGCATTCGCACCTCGGCCTGCTGTTCTTCTCGGGGTCGATCGTGATCGGCGGCGTCTACTACGCACTGCCCCGGATCCTCAACTGCGAGCTCTACGGGCGCCGGCTGGCCGGCATCCAGTGGGTGCTGTACGCGGTGGGCTTCTCGTTCTTCTTCATCGGCTTCACCCTGGCGGGTCTGGTGCAGGGCTCCAACTGGGTGAAGCAGGGCCTGCCGGTCTGGGAGGTCCTGCCGGGCATCCGCGCCTACATGGCGATGCGGATCTTCGGCGGCGGCCTCATGTTTGGCAGCTTCCTCATGATGCCGATCATCGTCATCGGCACGCTGGCCAAGCGGGTGCCGAACAGGGAGCCGCACTTCACATTCGGGCGCGGGCGGACGCAGGCGCCTGCCGCGACCACGCCGCCGCTCAGCGGTCCTGAGGCGGGGGTGGAGCCGTCATGAGCATGACGTTCAAAGTGATCATCGTCGGCGGGCTCATCGGCTTCTTCGCCGTGGTGACCTGGGTCGTCTTCCTGCCCACGGCGCTCTGGCAGCCGGAGCGCACGATCATCGCGCAGGGGTACGAGGGCGACGCCGCTCGCGGCCGCACGCTCTACTACTCGAACGGCTGCAACTACTGCCACACGCAGTACGTGCGCGAGCAGGACGTGGCCATGGGCCCCCGGGCGCAAGGGGGCAACTACACCGAAGACGACCCGATGATCCTGGGGTCGGAGAGGACCGGACCGGACCTCTCGTACATCGGGCGCAAGCGCAGCGAGCAGTGGGAGATCAAGCATCTGCAGCATCCGCGAGACCTGTCTCCCCTCTCGATCATGCCCGACTTCGCGGCGCTCCCCGGTAAGGATCAGCACGACATCGTCGCCTACCTCTTCAACCTGGGCGACAGGAACTCGGCGGCCTGGATGGTGCGTCCTTACAACACCATCTACCTGAACAAGAAGGGCCCGCGTCCCCAGGCGACGACCGAACCGGGCGTCACCGACACGCCCAAGGGGTGGTCGACCTTCAAGTCGGCGGGGCTCTGGCAGGGCAAGCAGATCTACCTGACGAATTGCCAGACCTGCCACGGGTGCGCGGGGAACGGCCTGGGTACCTACGGCGGCACGATGGTGGTCACGCCGGTCAACTTCAAGCAGGAGCCGTTTCGCGCGATGCCGGACGACGAGTGGCTCTGGCACGTCAAGGAGGGTGTCCCCGGCACGCTGATGCCGGTGTGGAAGGTCACGCTCAGCGACACGCAGCTCTGGAACACGATCGGCTACGTGCAGCAGATGTTCGCCCAGCCCATCTACCACGATCCCGACGAGGGCGACGTCCCGCCACCCTTTGCGGACATGACGAACCCGCTGACGAACTCGTATGAGGTGCTCGACAGCGGGAAGGCGATCTACACGCGCGAATGCCAGGTCTGCCACGGATCCTCGGCGCGCGGCGAAGGTCCGTACCGCACTGGCCTCGAGCCGCTGCCGCCGGATCTGGGCGACGGGAGCTACGGCGACTTCACAGACGGCGACTACATCTGGCGGCTCAAGGTCGGAGTCCCATGGAGCGCGATGCCGGCCTGGGGCTTCCAGTACTCGACCGATGAGTTGTGGACGGTGACGCACTACCTGCGGACCATGTTCACCCAGACCGAACCGACGCTTCCCAAGCTGGAGGATCCGGACAAGTACACGTACCCGGCGCTCTACAAGGAACAGACGATGCCGGCGTCGGCGTCCTTCGAGCGTGGCAAGGCCATCTACGCGAACATGTGCTCCCAGTGCCATGGGCAGGCGGGGAACGGTCGCGGGTCGAATGGCCTCTATCTCAAGCCGCGTCCCGCCAACCTGCAGGACCAGGCGCAGGACCTCGACCCGCCGCCGGCGCTGAACAGCATCCTGACCTTCGGCATCCGCAACTCAGCGATGCCGGCGTGGGGCGAGTGGCTGCCGATCGACCAGCGCTGGGACCTCGTCCGGTTCATCGTCGACGGCTTCCAGAAGGGCCGTCCCGTCACGGCCAGCGTCATGGGAAACGGCGACGTGCCCGACAGCTACGCCACCTACGACGACGGCATCTTCCAGGATGAGGGCGGCACGTTGTCGCCGGCGAACGGCAGGACGCAGTACAAGGCGTTCTGTGCTGGCTGCCACGGCGGCAAGGGCGAGGGCGGCGGGGCGGCGGCGGCCGCAGGCGCCAGCGGCGCCCCCGCCGCGTTCCCCGCCGGAATGGCCCCGGCCTACATCTACTGGCGGATCGCCGAAGGCGTCCCCGAATCGATGATGTCCGGGTACGCGGCCCTGCAGTACCAGTCGCAGGTCACGACGACCGGGGTGTCCGGCGGGTCGAAGTCGCTGACCGAGGCCGATCTGCGAGACATCACCGCCTATGTCGGCAAGCTGGCGCCGGGCCAGGCGGACTGAGGACGGGAGGCGAGGACATGGCCCTTGGAGTATGGCTCGTCGCGTCGTGGATGGCCCTCATGGTCGTGATCGGCGTCGTGCTCTTCGGCTGGGGCTGGCGCAGCGGCCAGTTCCGTGACGTCGAGGCCAGCAAGCGCACGATGCTCGAAGAACGCGAACCGGAGCCGTGGCCGCGGAAAGCTGCCCGGCGCCGGCCTGCCGGGAGGGGGGAGGCCACATGAGCGAGGCGGCGCTCCGCGTGGATTGGCTCACGTTCTTGATCGTGTTTGCGACCGCGGTGTTCCTCGTCTGGTCGATCGCGGCCGCCCTCGAGATGTCGAGCGCACGCCGGCGCCGGAGGACGTCCCCGGAGAAGGGCGAGCTCGCCGACAGCGCCGCCGTCGCAGACCAGAAGCACCGTCCCGGGGGGGTCATCGACGTGTTCAACAAGAATGTCGAGGAGGGGGAAGGGCGACTCCCCATACTGGGGTGGGTCGTCCTGATCGGCGTGCCGATCTGGTGGCTGAGCTACCTGATCATCTACTGGAACAAGCACTAGGGGTGTCGAGGTGCCTTTTCACATCTACATCTACCAGACGCAGATCGAGCTGACCCAGGAGCAGGCGAGCCAGCTCGACATGGGCGAGGAGATCGAGGCTCTGGCCGCGTCCGTGCGCCTGGAACTGCCCGGTCAGCCCGGTCTGGTCAGCGCCGTCGAGATGCATTCGTTCGACGAGGACGCTCCGGTGCGCGTCATCTTCCAGAGCATCTGGGAGAGCTGGTCGGACCTGCAGCGGCATCTCGACTCGGGGCTCAACGCCCAGCGGATGATGGAGACATGGGGCGAGAACTACCTCGCCAAGCCTCCCGAGTCGCAGATCTTCAGGCAGATCGGCGCCTAGGGGTGCGTCGCACGCCGCGATCGGCCGGCGCCGACGCTCGCCCGGCGGCGGCCAGAGCCAGGCGCGCCATCGCGATGGTGCTGTGCGCCGCCGCGATCGCCTGCGCCGGCTGCGGCGCCGCGGCGGCGCAGCACGACCCGGTCGCGCGGCAAGGCACCGCCGGCGGCATCACGGCGCGCCTCACCCTGTCGCCGGAGCCGGCGCCGGTCATGAAGCCGCTTCGGCTCTCGGTCGCCCTCGCCGACGCGAGTGGGCGACCGGTCAAGGATCGCACGGTGACGTTCGACCTCTCGATGCCGTCGATGACGATGGCGCCCAACCGGCCCAGCGCGAGCTCTACCGGCGCCGGCGTCTACGAGGCGACGAGCATCCTCTCCATGGCCGGGGAGTGGCGGCTGACCGTGGAGATCGGCGGGCAGGGCCTGCCCCTGACGATCCCCTTCACCTTCTCCGCCCAGTAGGGTCGCCGGCGCGTGGACTCGACCGGCGTGTCACTCGGCGCCCTGGCGCTCGCGGGCCTCGTCGGCAGCTTCGGTCATTGCATGGGGATGTGCGGCCCGCTGGTCGCCATGCTCGGGGTCACGGCTCGCCGTGACGGGTCGCGGCTTCCCGCCTTGGCTCACCTGCTGTACCACGCCAGCCGCATCGCCGTGTACGGCGTGCTTGGGCTCGCGGCGGGCGCCGTCGGCTCGTTCGTCAGTCTCGGCGACAGCCTGAGCACCGCCGCCGGTCTCCTCAGCCTCGTCCTCGGCGCCGCCGTCGTGGCGCTGGGCGCGTCCTTTCTGGCGCGGACCGGCTGGGCAGGACGAGCGCTCTGGGGTGGCGACGCGCTCACGAACGCGATGAGTCGTGCGGTGCGGCGCGGCGGGACGTCCGGGATCATGGCTCTGGGCGCCTTGAACGGTCTCCTGCCGTGCGGCCTCGTGTACAGTGCCCTGCTCGCCGCGGCGGCCGGGGGCAGCCCGGCCCGCGGGGGGGCCGCCATGGTCGTCTTTGGGGCTGCGACCATGCCCGTGCTCATCGCCCTGGGGTTGGGCGCGTCACGGCTCGGCGCCCGGAGTCGAAGCGTCCTCACGACGCTTGCCGGAGTGCTCATCATCGCCGTCGGCGTCCAGCTCATGCTGCGCGGCGGAGCCGCCCTTGGGTTGCTGCCGCACGTGAGCTGGGGAGCGCTGGTCCTGTGGTGAGAGCCCGAGCCAGCTGCGACACCTGTAGTCTCCCGTTGCCGATGGACCCGGTCGTCGCTGTGGTCGCGGGAGCCGAGAGGAACTTCTGCTGTGAAGGGTGCCGTCGCGTATACGAGGTCGCCGCCGACAACAACATGCTGGACGACGTCATCCCGGCCTCCCGTCCCCGTCCGCGCTCGCTGGACGTAGCGCTCGGCCGCGGCGAGACCGCGTACTTCTCGTTGGGCGGGATGTGGTGCTCGGGCTGCGCCGTCGCGGCAGAGCGCCTGCTCGGCAGGCGGCCGGGCGTGCTCAGCGTGGACGTGAGCTACGCGGCTGAGCGCGGACGTCTTCAGTACGACCCCGGCTCGACCGACCCGGCCGACGCCCTCAGCGTTCTCGGCCGGATGGGGTACGATGCTCGTCTCCTCACGCAGCCGGGGAGGCGCGACCGGGAACGGCTCGAGGAGCGGACGCTGCTGCACCTCGTCGTCTCCGTGGCGCTGGGCATGCAGGTGATGCTCATCTACATCCTGAGGCTGTATCCCTTGTACTCGCGCGGCCAGTTCGATCTGCCCGAGGTCGAGGTGTTCGAGTACGCGGTCTGGGCGCTCACGACGCCCGTCCTCTTCTACGGCGGCGTCTCGTTCCTGCGCGGGGCGTGGCAGGCGCTGCTGGCGCGCACAGCGACCATGGACACGCTGGTCGCGGTGGGCACGCTCAGCGCCTATGCCTACAGCGTCTGGACCACGGTCCGCGGCGGTGGGCCGACGTACTTCGACTCGGTCGGCATGATCATCGCCATCATCCTGCTCGGCCGCTACCTCGAGGTGATCGGCGGCGCACGCGCGCGCAAGGACGTCCGGCAACTGCTCACGCTGCAGCCCGAGCGTGCATCGAGGCGCGAGGTTGGCACGTGGCAAGACGTGCCCGCGGCGGCTCTTGTGGAGGGAGACGTCGTGCTCACGCGCCCCGGCGAGCGGGTGGCGGCGGACGGCGAGGTCCTCGAGGGCTCCGCCGCGGTCGATGAATCGCTGCTGACGGGTGAATCCGCACCGGTGGAGAAGGAGGTCGGCGCGCGTGTGCTTGCCGGATCGCTCGTCGCCGACGATGCGCTGGTCTATCGCGTGACGCAGCCGCCGGACTCGACGCGCCTGGCGCAGGTCGCCGCCCTCGTCCAGGAGACGCTTGCGGCCAAGGCCCCGGTGCAACGTCTGGCGGACCGCGCGTCGGCGATCCTCGGTGCGGTCATCGTACTGGCCGCCGGGGCGTGCTTCATCATCTGGTGGATCGCAACCGGCAGCCCGGGTGCGGCCCTGCTGCCGGCGGTCGCCGTCCTCGTCGTGGCATGTCCGTGTGCGCTCGGCCTGGCGACGCCCCTCGCGCTCTCGGTCGCCACGGGGAGGGCGACGCGCGCCGGGATCCTCATCCGGAACGCCGCGGCTCTCGAGACCGGCGGGATGGTCACGCGCGTCGTCTTCGACAAGACGGGGACCGTGACGGCCGGCGTCATGTCGGTCGTGGGCGTTGTGGCCGCGCCCGGCGCGCAGGTGGACGGACGCGGCCTGCTGCGCCTCGCCAGCGCCGTTGAGGAGCGCTCCGCGCACCCACTGGCGCGGGCGATCACCGCAGCGTCTCCGCACCCCGGCCTCGACGTCGACCAGTACCGGTCGCTCCGTGGGCACGGGGTCAGCGCCCGGCTCGAGAGGGGGGAGAGGATCCTCGTGGGGTCGGCCGGCTTCGCCGGGGCCGGCGCCGACGCTGCGACCGCAGCGCAGGCGTCGCCGCGGGTCGCCGCGGGCGACACCGTGGTATGGGTCGCGAGCGGAGCGCGGGTCATGGGCTTCATCATCTTGCGCGACCGGCCCGACCCGACGGCCGCCGAGGCGCTGTCCGAGCTGGCCCGCCGTGGCATCGCGTCCTCACTGGTGTCCGGCGACCACGCGGCGACGACCGCGGCCGTCGCTCAGCGCATCGGCATCGCGACGAGCGAAGGCGACGCCTCGCCCGAGGCCAAGGCCGCGCTCATCCAGGAATGGCAGGAGGGGGGCGACCTCGTTGCCATGGTCGGCGACGGGGTCAACGACGGGCCGGCGCTCGCCCGCGCCGACCTGAGCGTCACCGCCGCGGGTGGCACGGATGTAGCGGCTGAGACCTCGGACGTCGTCCTGCTTCGCCACGACCTCACCCTGATCCCGCGGTTCCTTGAGCTATCGCGCCGGGTACGCGGGATCGTACGACAGAACCTGGGCTGGGCCTTCGCCTACAACCTGGTGGCGGTACCCGTTGCGGCGGCCGGGCTTCTGACACCGGTCCTTGCCGCCGTGGCGATGTCCGTCAGCAGCCTTCTCGTCGTGTTCAACTCGTTGCGCCTGCGACGGTGAGCCGTCAGCGGTCGGCCCCGGGGCGAACACGCGCTATCCTGTAGGTGACGCGGCCCCCTCTCTGCGAGCGAGCGATGACCGAGATCGACACGATCGGCCCATGGTGGCGCAGGCTCACCCCCCACGCCGGCGTGCGCGTGCAGCTGGCGGCGGCGGCGCTGCTGTGGCTCATCGGCACCAGCATCCTGCTCGTCCGCGGCGTCATGTACGTCGCGGCGCCGGACGAGTACGCGCGCTTCGGCTACGGGGTCCTGCTCATCGCCCTGGTCGCCGTGGTGATCGGCCTTGTCAAGGCGCGCTTCATCCTCATCAGGTACGCGAACAAGGCCGTCGCGCGCATCCGCACGCGGGGCCACGCCTCGTTCTTCGGCTTCTTCGCGCTCAGCTCGTGGGTCTTCATCATCGCCATGATGGGCGGCGGCCTGCTGCTGCGTCATTCCGCCCTCGTCGACTACTGGTGGGGCCGCACCTTCCTGGGGATCCTCTACCTCGCCGTCGGCACCGCACTGGCGATCGCGGACGTCGTGTTCTGGCGCGCGGTCCTGCAGCCCGTCCCGCCGCGGCCACTCTCCGGGCAGCAGGCCGCGCCCTCGGCCGCGCCCGATCCCTCTGACGACTGAGACGGGCGCCGAAAGGTTTCCGGCGCCGCGCAGGGGCAATCAACGGGGCAGGCCCCTTCGGGGGAATCCGCACCGAGGAGTGCTCCGATGGCTCATGCGATCACCTGGTTCCAGATACCTGCGGCCGACATGGCGCGCGCGAAGACCTTCTACGAGACGATCTGCGGCCTCTCACTCGACAAGCTGCCCGACCAGCCGGGAATGGAGATGTGGGCGTTTCCCGCCGAGGCTGACAAGGGTGAGATCAGCGGCGCCATCGTCTGCGGGGAGGGCGCCGTGCCCAGCTCCGGCGGCACGGCGGTCTTCCTGAACGCGAATCCCGACCTGCAGGCGGTGCTCGACCGCGTCGAGGGCGCCGGCGGCACGATCCTCATGCCGAAGACGGCGATCCCCATGGAGGGCGCCGGCTACTTCGCGATGATCGGCGACACCGAGGGCAACACGGTCGGGCTGCACGCGCAGGGGTGAGGCCGGCGGCACGGCCGGACGCCCGGACGAGCGCGCGGGAGCCACCGCGGACGCCCGGATGACCGAACGGGCGGCGCGACGCGCAACTACACGCGCACATCGCGCCGCTCGAACAGCACGAGCGTCACGACGAGCATGACGACCGACGTGGCGACCAGCACGGCCAGGCCGGCGACGTCCAGGTCCTTGCCCAGCGGCGACGCGCCGCCGGAGTAGTGGAACAACGAGAGATAGCGGAACGGCCTGATCGTCTCGTTCATCACCGCCAGCGTGTTGAGCAGGTACATCGCGACGGCGACGCCCGCGCCCGCGATGCCGCCGATCTGGCGGCGCCCGGTGGCGCCGCCCACGGCGAAGGCGACGCTGCCGACGGCGAGCCCGAGCAGCGTCAGGCCGAGGAACGCCTTCCCGAGGTCCCCCGCACCGACCGGCGTGCCCGCGATCGCCGTCGCGACGGTCAGTGAGAGCCAGAACGCGGCGCCCAGGGCGATGACCACGGCGAGCATGGCGGCGTACTTCTGCAGCGCGAGCCGTCGGCGCCCGACGGTGTGCGTGAGCACGAGGCTGAGCGTGCCCCGCTCCTCCTCGCCGGCCAGCGAGCGCGCTGAGACGGTGACGGCGAACGCGATGAGGACGATCGGCGCCAGCCACGACAGCAGTTCCACGTTGATATAGCCGACGGGGGTGGTGAAGTCACTCGAGCCCATGAAGGCGACGCGCACCGCCTCCGGCATGTTCTTGACGTACTCGTTGATGGCGCCGGCGCTCTTCCTGATGCTCGGGTAGATCGAGATGAGGAGCGCCACGTAGAAGGCGACGCCGACTGCCCAGAGGAGGAGCGGCCGGAGCTCGTCGCGCAGGCACTTGAGGAACGGGTCACGGAGCACGGTCATGATCCTCCGCGTAGAAGGTCATGAAGACGTCCTCGAGGTCGGGAAGGCGACTGGTGAGATCCAGGACCGCGTACTCGCCGAGCTTCTTGACCGCGGCGTCGAGCGACCCCGTGACCGTGAGCCGGAGCTGGGTCGCGTCCTTGGTGTCGGCGGTCACGCTGGTGACGCCGGGGACGCCCTCGAATGCCGAGGGCGGGACCGGCTCGGCGAAGACGACCTCGATCTCGCGCACGGCCCTGCCGGTGAACGCGGCGACGTCCTCCACGGCGACGAGCTCGCCCTCGCGGATGAAGGCGGCCCGGTCGCAGATGCGCTGCACCTCGGGCAGCACGTGTGACGATAGGAAGACGGTCTGGCCGGCGTCCCGCGCCTCGTCGATCAGGTGGTAGAACTCGTGCTGGACGAGCGGGTCGAGGCCCGACGTCGGCTCGTCGAGGATGAGCAGCTCGGGGCGGTGCATGAACGCCTGGATGAGACCGAGCTTGCGTTTGTTGCCGCTGGAGAGGTCGGCCACCTTGCGGTCGAGGTCGGAATCCAGTCGATCCGTGAGCTCGGCGACGAACTCCCAGTCGACGCCGCCGCGCAGGTTGGCGAGGTAGAGCAGCGTCTCGCGCCCGGTGAGGTTCGGATACAGACTCAGCTCACCGGGCAGGTAGCCGCTGCGCGCCTGGATCGCCAGAGTGTCGCGGCGGCTGTCGAGGCCGAAGACGAGGGCGCGCCCTTCCGTCGGCCGGATGAGGTCCAGCAGCACGCGGATGGTGGTCGTCTTGCCGGCCCCGTTGGGGCCGAGGAAGCCGAAGACCTCGCCCGGCCGGACCTCGAGGTCGAGCCGGACGATGCCGCGGCTCTTGCCGTAGCTCTTGGTCAGCCGCTCGGTGAGGATCGCCGGCACGTCTCTCCCGTGGACTCGCTGGTCGCGCGCGGAGGCAGTCCCTCCACGGCGTCAAGCGTGACCGCCCCGCCAGGGCCGGTCAAGTGCGGTCGGCCGAAGACGCGGTGCGCCGCGACCGGACGCCGGCGGCGTGGTTAGCGTTCGCGGCGAACGGTCAACAGTCCAGGTATGACCGGTTCGCAGCCCACAGAGGGTCCGCTCACCGCCGAGGAACTGCAGCTTGCGGCGCGCAACCACGGCATGCCGCTGGAGGCGCTGCGCTACGACGTCACGCCCTCCGGGATGCACTACCTGCTCGTCCACTTCGACGTCCCGGACATCGATGCGGCGACCTGGCGGCTCCAGATCGGGGGCAACGTCGAGGCGCCGCGCACGCTCGGCCTGCAGGAGCTGCGCGAGATGCCCTCCCGGACGTTGCCGGTGACGATGGAGTGTGCCGGGAACGGCCGCGCCCGGCTCTCGCCACGGCCCATCAGCCAGCCGTGGCTGGTCGAGGCCGTGGGGACCGCGGTCTGGACAGGCGCGCCGCTGCGCGAGGTGCTGGCGGCGGCGGGCGTGCGACCCGACACCGCAGAGCTCGTGTTCACCGGCGCCGACCACGGCGTGCAGGGCGGCGCCGAGCAGGACTACGAGCGGAGCCTGTCATTGGATGACGCCATGCGCCCGGAGGTGCTGCTCGCCTACAAGATGAACGGCCGCCCGCTCGAGCCCCAGCACGGCGCCCCGGTGCGTCTCCTGGTCCCGGGGTGGTACGGGATGACGAGCGTGAAGTGGCTCACACGGATCACGGCCGTCACCGAGCCCTTCCGTGGCTATCAGCAGGCGGTGGCCTACCGCTACCAACAGGACGAAGATGACCCGGGCGAGACCGTGAGCCGGATCCGGGTCCGTGCCCTCATGATCCCGCCCGGCGACCCCGACTTCCTCTCCCGCCGCCGCTTCGTCGCGGCGGGCGAGGTCGAGGTGCGGGGGCGCGCCTGGAGCGGCTCCGGCCTCGTCGAGCGCGTCGAGGTCGGCGTCGACGGCACCTGGGCCGACGCGACGCTCGAGCCGCCGGTCGGCGAGTTCGTGTGGCGCGGCTGGAGCTACCGCTGGCGGGCCGCGCCCGGCGAGCACGTGCTCTCCTGCCGGGCGACCGACGCCGGCGGCGACGTCCAGCCGCTGCAGCAGCCCTGGAACTACCAGGGCATGGGCAACAACCTCGTCCAGACGGTGCCGGTCACCGTGCGCTGACCGGCGGTCGCCTCGCCTCCGCGGGCCTCACTCCTGCTCTTGGAGAATCTTTGCCACCTGCGCCTTGAACGAGTCGAGGGTGGAGGGCACGATCTCCACCGGCGTCTGGGTGAAGTCGAAGAACTCGAGCACGTCGATGTCGTCGATCGGCTCGAGGCCGAAGTCGAGCACGATGGTCACGTCGAACATGCCGAAGTTGATGCGCCCGTCGATCTCGTCCCAGCCGAGGCCTTCGACGATGCTGCGCCACTGCCGCAGGTAGCCGGGCGACATGATGTAGGCGCGGTCGCCGAAGGCAGCCCGCTCCTCCGGTGAGAGCAGCGCCTCCACGCAGTTCCGCACGGGCAGACGCCGCGCGTCGTGCCTCGCCAGCACCGCGTCGATGTCGGGGAAGCAGGCGCCGTAGATGCAGGCCGCGCCGGAGGTACCGTGCAGCGCGGCCGAGATCGCCTCGCCGAGCAGTTCTTCGCTCACGTGGAGCCCCGCGGGAAGCCACTCCACCTCGGCGTCCGCGCCGAGCACGTGCTCCAGCTCGGCGCGGAAGACGCTGCAGCCGACGATCTTCATGACGCGCCTCCTTTGCTCAAGCCCGGCGGGACGCCGCGCGGGGCGCGATCCGGGGCGCCGTCGCCCGAGCCGCTCAGAGACCGCCGAGGGCGCCGCTGAGCTGCTGGCTCAGGCCCTCGAGCTGCGACTTCAGGCCGTCGAGCGTCGACTGGACCTTCGCCTTCCTCGTCTCGGCGCTCTGCGACCGGCTCTCCAGGGCCGAGGCGAGCTTGTCGACGGCCGACTGCGCACCCTCGATGCCCACGACCACGGCGTCCTGGATCGGCTGGAGGCCGCTCGGCGGCTGCAGGGCCGCGAGCGCCGCCGCCTCGTCGCCCAGCTGCGCCGAGATGTCCTGCAGGTCGGTGGCCGCGGTCGTCCAGGTGCCGTCCGGAGTCCTGCTGATGCCCTTGACCGCGCCCGGCAGGGCCGCCGCCGTGGCGCCGACGTCGGAGAGGACGACCCGCGCGTCCTGCAAGTAGGCCTTGAGCGCGGGGACGGTGCCGGTCGGCGATGACTCCGGATAGATCGTCGAGGGCGTCTCGGACGGGGCGGTCGAGCCGCCGCAGCCCGCCAGGACCACGACCACGGCGAGGACGGCGAGCGTCGCCGTCGCCGCGCTCAAGATGCGCATCTTGTGTCTCACGCTGCTCTCCTTCGTCGGTGCTCTGCGACCGGGAGGTACCCCGTCAATCGTTCACTAGAAACGGAGAGACGTCCAGCCCGCGCCGGCGTTCGGTTGACACTCCCGGCGCGCCACGTATCGTCAGCATCCCCGGCCAAAGGAGTGGACGTCGGCGTGTCCGGCCTGCTTTACAGACTCGGCGGTCTCTGCGCTCGGCGCGCCTGGCTCGTGCTGCTCGTCTGGGCGTGCATCGTCGCCGCCGTCGGGGCCGGCTGGCTGCTGGTAGGCGCGCGCACCTCCAACGACATCCGCCTGCCGGGCACGGAGACGCAGCGGGCGACCGACTTTCTGGCCCGCGAGTTCCCGCCGCAGCAGAACGGGCAGAGCGCCGTCGTCTTCCATGCGAGCGACGGCGCCCTGACCGATCCCGCGGCGAGGCGCGCACTGCAGGAATCGGTGCGGCGCATGCAGAGGGTGCGTCACGTCACCAGCGTGACGAGCCCGTTCGCCCGCGGCGCCCGCTCCCTGCTGATGAGCGGCGACGGCAAGACCGCGATCGCCCAGGTGCTGCTGGACGTGAACGGAGGCAAGGTCACGCGCGCGCTCGCGAGCGAGGTCATGGCCGCGGCCAGGCCGGCGCGCGAGGCCGGTATCCAGGTCGAGGCCGGCGGCGTCCTCGGCGTCAGGCTGTCCGAGGAGACGTCCCGGCGCAGCGAGGTCATCGGCCTCACCGTCGGCATCGTGATCCTCGCGATCACCTTCGGCGCGCTCGTCGCCGCCGGCATGCCGATCATCACCGCCATCGTCGCGCTGGTGACCGGGCTCGGCCTGATCGGGCTGCTCGGGCACGTCGCCGACATCCCCGTGGTGGCTCCCACACTGGCGACGATGCTCGGTCTCGGCGTCGGCATCGACTACGCGCTGTTCATCGTCTTCCGCTATCGCGACGAGCTGCACGCAGGCGCGGACGTCCGTGAGGCCATCTCGCGCTCCATGGGCACCTCGGGCAGTGCCGTGGTCTTCGCCGGCGTCACGGTGATCATCGCCCTGCTCTCCCTGCTGGTGGCGCGTGTGCCGCTCCTCGGCGCGATGGGCTACGCCTCGGCGCTGGCCGTGCTCGTGGCGATGCTGACGGCGATCACCTTCCTGCCGGCCGTGCTGGCGGTGGCCGGCCGGCGCATCGACGCCCTGCCGCTGCCGTGGCGGAGGAGCGCCGGGCGCTCCGCCCGCGAGGACAACGTCTGGGCGCGCTGGTCGGGTGCCGTGACCCGGCACCCGTGGATCGCGCTCACCGCGTCGCTGGCGGTGCTGCTCCCCCTCGCCGCGCCGACGCTGACGCTCATCCTCGGCCAGGAGGACATCGGCGCCTGGCCGGCGACCGCGACCCAGCGCCGCGCCTACGACCTCATCACCGCGGGGCTGGGAGCCGGCGCCAACGGGCGCCTGCTGGTGGCGACGCGCTTCTCGCCGGCGGCGGAGCCGAGCGAGGCCTACACGGCGAAGAGGGCGCGCGCGGAGCGGCTGGCGCGGGGTCTGAAGGAGGACGCGCGGCAGCTGAGGCGGCAGGGCGCCGCGCTGGAGAGGCGCGCCGCGACGCTCAAGGCGGACAGGGCGGCCCTGGTGTCGCAAGCGGCCGCCCTCAAGGCGCAGGAGGCGGCCCTGGAGGCGAAGGCCGCGCCGCTGTTGGCGCGCAAGGAGGCACTTCTGGCGCGGCGGCAGCAGCTGCTGACGCAGAAGAGCGCGCTGCTGGCGGAGCAGCAGCGGCTGGCGGCGAAGGCCGCAGGGCTCCAGGCGGACGCCGCGGACTACCAGGCGCAGATCGCCGCCGTGCAGGCGCAGATCGCACAGACCACCGATCCCCTGGAACTCGCCAGGCTCCAGGCAGAGCTTGCCGTGCTGGTGCACGGGGTGCAGCAGGTGCAGGCGCAGGCCGCCGCCCTGCAGAAGCGGGGCGCGGCGCTCAAGAAGCAGGGCGAGCGGCTGGCCGCCAAGGGCAAGCAGCTGGAGGCGGCCGGGCGGCAGCTCCAGGCCGACTCCGCCGCGCTGACGGCGCAGGGCGCGGCGCTCCAGGCGCAGGGCGCGCGGCTCGCCGCCGAGGGAGCCGCGCTCAAGAAGCGCGCCGCGCGCCTCGAGAAGAAGGCCGCCACGCTCAAGCGCGAGAAGCGGCGCCTCCAGCACCAGGCGAAACGTGCGCGCGCCCTGAGGCGCGATCTCGTCGAGATGCTCACGGACGCCGGCGGGACGCCGCGCGCTACCGACCCGCGGCTCGTCCACCTGCAGGACGCGCTCGCCGCGGAGCCGGGCGTGGAGTCGGTCTCGCCGCCCAGCGTGAACAAGAGCGGGAGCGCGGCCGTGTTCGCGCTCACGGCGGCGACGCGGCCGGCGGACCCCGTCACCTCCGACCTGGTCCGCCGCCTGCGCACGACGGTGATACCGGAGGCGACCGGGCGCGCCGGCATCACCGCCTACGTCGGCGGCATCACCGCCGCCTACGACGACCTCGCGACGATCATCTCCTCACGCCTCCCCCTCGTGATCGGCGTCGTGCTCGCCCTGAGCTTCGTCGTGCTGCTCGTCGCCTTCCGCTCGGTGCTCGTGCCGCTCAAGGCGATTCTCTGCAACCTGCTGGCCGTCGGCGCCGCGTTCGGGATCCTCACGGCGTTCTTCCAGTGGGGGTGGGGCCTCCCGCTGATCGGGCTCGACAACGCCTACGGTACGGTGCCGATCGCGAGCTACGTGCCGCTCATCATGTTCGCCGTGCTGTTCGGCATGTCGACCGACTACGAGGTCTTCCTCATCAGCCAGATCTTCCACGCCCACGCGGAGGGCATGGAGACGCATGCGGCCGTGCGCGCGGGCGTCGGCAGCAGCGCGCGCGTGATCACCGCCGCGGCGTTCATCATGGTCACCGTGTTCGCCAGCTTCATCCTGACCAGCGACCCCGTCCTCAAGGAGTTTGCCGTCGGCCTCTCGGTCGCCATCCTCCTCGACGCGACGATCGTGCGCCTCGTGATCGTCCCGGCGACGATGGTGCTGCTCGGCGAGTGGAACTGGTGGCTCCCGCGCTGGCTGCAGTGGCTGCCCCAGGTCGACCTGCCGGACGAGCGCGCGGCCGCGGCGCCGACCGCCGCGGCACCCTCGGCCCTTGCGGCGCCGGGGGCGCAGGACTAGGGTCGAAACGGCGTCACCCCGCGCTGCACTGCGCACGGGACCGGGGGAGTCTCTCAGGGAGGGGTCACATGGGCGTTCGTCCACGCATCCGTACGCGAGCCATCCACCTCGCGCTGCTCGTCCTCGTGGTGCTGGTGGCGGCAGGGGGCGTCCTCGCAGTCGCGGGCTGCGGCACCACCCCCGATACCGCCAGCACGGACGCGGCCACGAGCGCCGCCGACACGCCGAAGAGCGGCGGCGCCATCACCATCGCCTTCCAGGGCGAGCCGGTCACCCTGGACCCGGCCATCAGCTGGGACGTGTCGGGATGGACGGTCGAGGACTCGATCTTCAACGCCCTCTACCGCTACGCGCCCAAGGCGGACGCCGCCGGCACGGAGCTCATCCCCGACCTGGCCGCCGATATGCCAGAGATCTCCGCCGACGGCACCACCTACACCATCAAGCTGCGCCCCGACGCCAAGTTCGCGCCGCCGGTGAACAGGACGGTCACGGCCGAGGACGTCAAGTACAGCTTCGAGCGCATGATGGCGGAGCCGCGCTGCCCGGCGACGTACTTCTACACGGGCGTCGTCGGCGCACAGGACGTCGTCGACAAGAAGGCGAAGTCGATCAGCGGCGTCACGGTGATCGATCCGCAGACGATCGAGTTCAAGCTCGCCTCTCCGGACCTCAGCTTCCTCTACGCGCTCAGCATGGAGTTCTGCGACGTCGTCCCCAAGGAGTGGGTCGCGAAGTGGGGCAAGAACGTGAACCGGCACCCGCTGGGCACGGGGCCCTTCTACATGGAGAGCTGGACGACCGGACGCGAGATCAAGCTGCTCAAGAACCCCAACTACTGGAACGCCGACAAGGTGTACCTCGACGGCGTCGACTTCGCCTTCGGCGTCACGCCGTCCCGGGCCCTGCTCAAGCTCGAGCGCGGCGAAGTGGACATCCTCGGCGACAACGTGCCGCCTGCCGACGTCGCCCGCGTCACCACCGACCCGCAGTGGAAGCCCTACGTGTACTCACAGCCGCTCATCGCCACGACCTACCTGTTCATGAACATGACCGCGAAGCCGTTCGACGACATCAAGGTCCGCCAGGCGCTGAGCTGGGCGGTGGACCGCGACAGGCTGGTCAAGCTGCAGAGCGGCCAAGCCGTCTCGCTCTACCAGATCTACCCGCAGAACCTGCCCGGCAGCGAGCCCGACAAGGTCTACTACGGGTACGACCCCGCCAAGGCCAAGGCGCTGCTAGCCGAGGCCGGCTATCCGGACGGCTTCAAGACGGAGCTCGCCACGAGCAACGTCGACCCGATGCCGAAGCTGGTCCAGTCCGTCCAGGCCGACCTCAAGGCCATCGGCGTCGACGCGGAGATCAAGACGATGGACCGCGCGACCTACTACACCTACACGAGCGAAGCGGACAAGACTGCCATGGGGACCACCGACTGGTTCCTCGACTTCCCCGACCCGGTGGACTGGATCGTGCCGTTCTTCACCAAGGCGAACGCCGTGCCGGGCGGGCTGAACGCGTCGTACTACGTCGACCCGTGGGTCGAGACGGCGACGGACGAGGCGCAGGCCATGACCGACGCGGCGGCGCGCCTCGCCAAGTACACGGAGATCCAGCAGCACATCATGGAGCAGGCTCCCTACATCACGCTGTACTCACCGGTGATGACCACCATGTGCAGCAAGAACGTCGGCGGGTTCTACCTGCACCCGGTCCTGTGGTTCGACCCTCTGATGTACTGGAGGAAGTAGCCGCGGGGAACACCCCGGGTGCCATGAGGATCCGGACGACAGACGAGGTGGCGGCCGCGGTGCGGGAGCGCGGCGGCCGCCTGTACGTGTGGACCAGCTCGCACCGCTGCTGCACGGGGCCGATGGTGTTCCTCGAGACCGGCGCCGGCCCGCCGAAGGGCGCGGCGCGGGACTTCCGCGCCTACGAGGCCGGCGGCTTCGAGCTCCTGCTCGACATGGGCGGGCGGCGCCTCCCGGACGAGCTCGTGCTCGAGCTCCGCGGGAGGCGCCGCGCCGTCGTCGCGTTCTGGAACGACCAGGCCTGGGTGGGCTGAGGCGCGGGAGCGGCTCCACCGCGCCCCCGCCCGCGCCGCCGCCCGCGAGCCCGCCCGCGCGTCCGGCGGGGGTTTGGCGCCGAGGGCACGAGGGGACGGCCCGAGTATGCGGACGCACGCGTCCGAGCTTGTTCGGGCCGTGCGTCCTTCCTTCGAGACGAAGAGGCGATCAATGTACCTCGTGATGTGGACCCACGTGCGCGACTACGATGATTGGAAGGCGGTGTTCGATTCCGGGGAGTCGGTGCGCGTAAGCCACCGCTGCACCGGGCACGACATCTACCGCGACGCCGACGACCCCAACCAGCTCACGCTGTTCCTCGAGTTCCCCAGCCGCGACGTCGGTGAGGCGCTTCCTCGCCGATCCGCGGCTCAAGGAGAAGATGGCTGAGTCCGGGGTGGATTGCGCAGCCGCGGACGATGTTCGTGACGCACGCGCAGCGCGTCGACTACCGCAGCCGCCGGGCCGCCTGACGGACGGCCCTCCCGCGGCGGGGCGCCCGGGGCGAAGCCGCTCCGGGCGCGCCCCGCCTGAGGCTACTGCGCCGTCATCGCGCCGTCCGCGACCAGCACCGTCCCGGTGACGAACGACGCCTCGTCCGAGGCGAGGAACAGGGCGCAGTTGGCGATCTCCCGCGGCTCACCCGGGCGCCCGATCGGCTGGAACGAGTCGATGGTGTCGTAGACGTGCTGCAGCCCGCCGAGCATCTCGGCGTGGGCGTAGTTGACGGGCGTGTCGACCCAGCCCGGGGGCGATCGCGTTGCAGCGGATGCCCTTCTTCACGTAGTCGAGCGCGATGCCCTTGGAGAGCAT
The DNA here is from genome assembly GCA_963717965.1 of uncultured Thermoleophilia bacterium. Taxonomy (GTDB): domain Bacteria; phylum Actinomycetota; class Thermoleophilia; order UBA2241; family UBA2241; genus CAIXSE01. The sequence continues at coordinate 41,308 of CAVQXS010000012.1, forward strand.
CACGATGGCGCCCTTGGAGGCGGCGTAGACGGTGAGGAACGGCTCGGCGACGATGCCGTTGACCGAGGTCGTGTTGATGAGGGAGCCGCCGCCCTGCTCGAGCATGTACGGGATCGCGTAGCGGCACCCGTACATGGTGCCCTTGACGTTGACGTTCAGCGTGCGGTCGATGACCTCGTCCGGGACCTCGTGGAAGACGCCGGGGAGGTTGACGCCGGCGTTGTTGAAGGCGACGTCGACCCGGCCCCAGCGCTCGGCCGTGCCGTCGGTGTACGCCTTGACCTGCGCGGGATCGGAGATGTCCGCCTGGACGGCGAAGGCGGCGGAGCCGATCTCCTTCGCCGTCGCCGCGTTGCCGTCGCCGTCGATGTCGACGCAGGTGACCCGGGCGCCCTCTTCCGCGAAGCGGATGGCGGTCGCCTTGCCGATACCGGACGCCGCGCCGGTGACGATCGTGACCTTGCCCTCAAGACGTCCGCTCATGAGACCTCCCCCGGTGATGTGTGCGGCTGCCGCAGCATCGTACTCCAGCCGCAGCGCCTGCGCCCGGCGCAGCCGCGCCCGCGCCATGCCCGCGTCTATGCCCGTCAGCGGCGCCAGTACGCCGGCACGAAGATGAGCATCAGCGTGAAGAGCTCGAGCCGTCCGGCCAGCATGCAGAAGGTGAGGATGCCCTTGGCGGCCGGCTGCATCCAGAGGAAGTTGTCGTAGGGGCCGACCTCGCCCAGACCCGGCCCCACGCCGCCCATCGCCGTCGCGACCGCCGACATGGCGGTCGCGAAGTCCACCTTGGTGAGCGAGACGCCGGCCACCGCGACCACGTAGGTCAGCAGGTACAGGCCCATGAAGGTGGAGATGCCGTGCATCACCTCGGGCGCCACCACCCTGCCGCCGAGGCGCACGGGCGCCACGGACTGTGGGTGCACGGTGGTGAAGAGGCCGCGCAGCGCCTGCTTGGCGAACAGGTAGACGCGGATGGCCTTCATCGCTCCGGCCGTGGACCCCGCGGACCCACCCATGAACAACAGCATGAAGAGGATGAACTGCGCGAGGGGCGCCCACTTCTCGTAGTCGGCGGTGGCGAAGCCGGTGGTGGATGCCGTGGACACCACCTCGAACGTGGCGTTGCGGACGGCGTCGTTCAGTGAGACGTCGTTCTGGAAGTAGACCAAGGCGGCCACGATCGCGCTCGAGCCGAGGAGCACGAGCGAGTAGAAGCGCCACTCCGGGTCCTTGAGCAGCCGCTTGGGCTTGCCTCCCAGCACGGCCCACCAGAGGGCGAAGTTGGTGGAGGCGAACCAGAGAAAGAGGATGATCACCCATTCGATGTAGGCGCTGTGGAACCCGGCGATGCTCGCGTTCCTGGTCGAGAACCCGCCCGTGCCGATGGCGGCGAACATCTGGCAGACGGCGTCGAACCACCCCATGCCGCCGGCCATGAGCAGCGCCGTGAGGATCGTCGACATGCCCAGGTAGATGAGCCAGAGGATGCGCGCCGTGCTCCTGATGCGCGGCCGCAGGCGGTCCATCTCGAGGCCCGGCGCCTCGGCGCGGAACAGTTGCATGGCGCCCACGCCCATCAGCGGGAAGATGGCGATGTAGAGCGCGACGAACCCCATGCCGCCGAGCCAGTGCGTGAAGCTCCGCCAGAACAGCAGTCCGCGCGGCAGCGATTCGACGTCGGGGATGACGCTGGAGCCGGTCCCGGAGAAGCCGCTCACGGTCTCGAACCACGCGTTCAGCGGGTCCAGCGTGCCGGAGAGCATGAAGGGCACGGAGCCGAGCAGGCAGACCATGAGCCAGCCGATGGCCACCGCGGCGAACCCTTCGCGACGGGAGAACCCCGCGAGGTCGGTGCGGAGGAAGAAGTAGCCGGCCAGGCCGATCACGAGGCCGATGAGGAGCGTGGCGGCGAAGTCGCCGACGGTCTCCGGCTCGCCGTAGCCCGCCGCGATCGCCAGCGGCACGGCGAGCGTCAGGCTGGCGAAGATCAGCAGCAGGCTGAGCAGATAGCAGACGCGCCTCAGGCCGTGCAGGGTCGTCGGGTGGACCCTGGCCTGGCCGGTGTACGACGAGCGCGTGGTCACGGGCGGGCGACCGCTCTCACTCCGCGGCGATGAGGCGCTGCAGCCGGGGCAGCAGGGCCGGCTGGGCGAACAGCAGGACGCGGTCGCCCACCCGCACGACGGAGCCGCTGTCGGGGACGATCACCTCGCCGTCACGCACGATAGCGCCGACGAGCGAGCCGTGCGGCATGTGTAGCAGCGCGAGCGGGACGCCGGCGATGCCCGCGCCCTCGGCGACGACGAATTCGATGCCCTCGACGAGGTTCTCGCGCAGCGTCTGTACCGAGATGACCTCGCCCCGGCGGGAGAGCTGCAGGATGGGGTTGAGCGCGGCGAGGACGGGGCTGACCACGCCGTCCACGCCGATCGACGACGCGAAGGCCGAATGGCCCGGGGTGTCGATCAGCGTCACCACGCGGCGACAGCCGAGTCGCTTGGCGAGCAGCGCCGCGACGATGTTGTCGGTCTCGCTGCCGAGCGCCGCCACGAACATGTCGGCGCGCTGCACGCCCTCGTCGATCAGCAGGCTCTGGTCGCGGGCGTCGCCCTGCAGGACGAGGGCGTCGTGCACGTGGCCGGCGATCTCGTGGCAGATGGCCGGATCGCGCTCGATGATCTTGGTGTGGATGCCGGCGGCCGCCAGGCGGCGGGCGATGGCCACGCCTTCCCAGCCGCCGCCCGCGACGATGACGTTGCGGGTGCGGACCCAGCGCTTGCCGAGGCGCGCCATGGTCCGGCGGATCGCGTCACGGCTGCCGACCAGGAAGATCGTGTCGCCGGCGGTGAGCCGCAGGTCCCTCGACGGCGCGAGCACGATGTCTCCCCGCAGGACGCCGGCGACGAGCAGCTTCTCGCCGGTGCGCCGGACGAGGTTCCGGACCGGCTTGCCGGCCATCGGGGAGTCGGCGTCCACCTCAGCGCCGACCGCCATGACCTTGCCGCCGACGAACTCGAGACAGTCCGATGCCCCGGGCGTGGCGGCAAGGACGGCGACGGCGTGCGCGACCTCTTCCTCCGGGCTGATGACCAGGTCGATGCTCAGCGAGCTCTGGTCGATGATGCCGGCGCCGCCGAGATAGGCGGGGTCGTGGATGCGCGCCACCCGCACGGTGTCGTGGGCGACCGTCTCGGCGATGAGGCAGGCGACGATGTTGGTCTCGTCGCTCCCTGTGGCCGCCACGAGGATGTCCGCGGCGGGCAGTCCCGCCTCGAGCAGGACCGAGGGCGAGCTGCCCTTGCCCATCACCGCGCTGACGTCGAGGACCTCCTGGGCCCAGTGCAACGCCTCGTCGTCCTGCCCGACGACGACGACGTCGTGACGCTCCTCGGAGAACCTCTTGGCGACGTGGAAGCCCAGGTCGCCCGTGCCGACGACGACGATCCTCACCCGCGCTCCTCTCTCATGCCGGTCACACTCACTCCTCGAGGGGCGCGGCGCCCGTCTCGAACTGGACGTCCTCGGGGCGCCGGCCGGACAGCACCGAGCCGATCAGCGCCCTCTCCTTGCCGGGCGCGAGGAGGCACAGCAGCTGGTCGCCCGGTCGCAGCTCCTCGACGGCGTGCGGTAGGAGGGCGTCGTCGCCGCGCATGACCGCCGCGACCAGCACTCCCTGGGGCAATCTGACCTCGCTGAAGGGCAGGTAGGCGACGGGCGAGTCGTGGCTCACCTCGATCTCCACCACCTCGATGTTCTCGTGCCGCAGCGACAGCAAGGGCACGAAGTGGTGCACGGGAAGCTCGTGCTGGATCATCGAGATCACCATCGTCGAGGCGCAGACGGTCGCGTCGACGTCGAGCAGGTCGAAGGTCGCCTGGTTGAGCGGGTTGTTGACCCTGGCGACCACCTTGGCCACGCCGTACTCGTGCTTCGCGAGCTGGGCGATCACCACGTTGTCCTCGTCGTCGCCGGTGACGGCGACGACGAGGTCGGCGCGGGCGATGCCCGCGCTTTCGAGCACCGACATCTCGGTGCCGTCGCCGAACAGGAGATGGTCCTCGAGTTCCGCCTCCAGCTCACCGTACCGCGAGCGCCGCTGTTCCAGGACGATGTACTCGTGCCCCAGGCGGCTGAGACTGCGGGCGACGTTGAGCCCGACCTTGCCGCCGCCGACGATGACCACGAACACGGCTCAGACCTCCTCTGCCGCGGCGGGGCACTCGTGCACCGCCGCGATCATCAGGACCCGCGCGTCCTCCGTGGGGCAGACCGTGCGCACGCCGAGGCGGGCGAAGACGGCCGCCCTGCGAGGGTCGTAGACCCGGGCGACGGCGCAGGGCACCTCGAAGGCCCGGGCGGCGATGAGCGCGCAGGTGATGTTGGTGTTGTCGCCGTCGGTCACGGCGGCGAAGGCGTCGGTCCCCTCGATGCCGGCCTCCCGAAGCACCGCCCAGTCGATGGCCTGGCCCACGATCCGCTCGCCCGCGAAGTCCTTGCCGAGCAGCGCGAACGACCGCGGATCCTCGTCGATCACCACCACGTCATGGCCCTCGCCGGCGAGCTGCACGGCCATGCTCGACCCCACGCGTCCGCATCCGGCGATGATCACGTGCATCTGCCGCCTCACTCTCCTTCGTCGCGCGTTCGCGCTTGGGTCGCCGCGCTCGCGGTCTGCCTGGCGTCGTAGTCCGCCGCCGACCCCTGCATCGGGTAGTCGTCGGGGACGAGGTTGAGCAGCACTTCGCCGGGTGAGTGGCGCATGACGTAGGCGACCGTGTCGCCGACCAGGCGTCTGTCCGTGCGGTGTCTGCGTAGGGCGCCGAGGATGACGACGTCGGCGTCCCACTCGCCGGCCGTCTCGACGATGGCGCGGCCGGGCGTGCGCGCGCTGACGAGATGAGGCCATGCCTCCACGCCGAACTCCTCGGCCACCGTCATGGCCGCGTCGAGCACGTACCTGCCGCGCTGCCGGCCCTCGGGGAGCGAGGCGTCGAGCGGCAGGTTCATGGGCACCTCGAGCACGTAGACGACATCGATGATGGCGTTCTTCTCGGTCGCCAGCTGGCAGGCAAGGACCATCATCTCGTCGCTGAGCCTGGTGCCGACGACCGGCACGAGGATGCGGTCGTAGTCCACGTCCGAGAGGGCCGCCGCGGGGAGGGCCGTCTCTCGTGGCTGGCGCAGCAGCGCGTATCCCGCCCAGCGCCGATAGATGACGTAGAGCAGAAGCCCGGCTCCCAGCCAGACGAAGCCGACGATCCTGCCGGCGGGGTGCGTGGCGACCATGAGCGCCCAGAAGACGGCCGTGGCGAGCGCTCCGGCGACGGCCGGGACCGGCAGAGGGATGCCGCGATACTTCACGTTGAAGGGCACCACGAACGGGCGTGAGATCGAGGGCTCGCGATAGCGCAGCGCCACGACGGAGATGTGGACCATGGTGAACGCGAGCGTGACCCCGAACCCGAGCAGCCCGAGGAGCAGGAGCGGGTCGTTGGGCAGCAGCAGCACGGCGGCGACGATCCCGAAGAGCACGATCCCGACGTACGGCGTCATGCGCGTCGCGTGCACGCGACCGAGCGCGGCCGGGATCTGGTGGTGCCGGGCGAGCGAGTAGACGATCCGCCCCGAGCCGCCGATCACGGCGTTGGCGGCAAGCAGCAGCGAGATCACGACGACGACGGCCATCCACGGCCGCAGGATGCGCTCGAGCCACTCGAGGTCGTCCGGCAGGCTCGCGACGAGCCCCATCATGGGGTCCTGCAGGTAGGCGCTGCCGAGCAGCGTGCCGTAGAGGCGCGTGGCCTGCCCGCCATCGACCGTCACCACCGCGCCGGTCGGCTCCTGTGCCGGGATCACGTGACCGGAGCCCGAGTCCTCGACCGGCACCACGACCTCGACGGCCGGGTCGCCGGCGAGCACGAACACGCCGCGTTCGGGACCTTGGACGACCGGGACCGGCTCGGTGAGCCCGGTCGCGCCGTCGACGGGGACGACGTTGAACCCCACCGGGAGCGTCGAGAGCGCCACGATGGCCAGCCCGACGCCCAGGGCGGCGATGAGCGGCAGCACCACGTTCATGGTGCGCGGTACGTCGCGCGCCGGGTCCAGGGCGCTCTCGGCGCGGCTGGACACGGCGTCGAGGCCCGTGAACGCCGCCGCCGCCAGCGGGACGGCGTAGAGGAGGCTGCGCCACGAAGGGGCGACGCCGAGATCGATCTGATTCCACAGGACGCCGGGTCTGACCTCTGCGAGGAACCCGACGATGAGCAGCAGGACGAGCGTGGCGAGACCGAGAAGAGCTACGAAGGAGCTGAGGCGCACCGATTCGTGCAGCCCGAGCACGTTGAGGACGACGAGGACGGCGAGCGCGGCAGCACCGACCAGGAAGTGGTACGGCCAGTCCTGCAGCTGCGGCCAGAACACGCCGAGGTAGGAGGGGATGAAGGCGCAGGCGATGGCGACGAGGATGACGCAGTCCAGCAGCAGGGCCCAGGCGGCCGCGAAGCCGGCGAGCGGGCTGAGGGCCCGTCGCGCGAAGCTGGTCACGCCGCTCGCCTCGGGCATGGCCGCAGACGCCTCGGCGTAGGACCAGGCGGTGACGACGAAGACGCCGCCCACGATCAGCATCAGGAGCGGGGCGACGCCGAGCGCGTACAGCGCCACCCCCCCGAGGATGAAGTAGACGGACGTGCCCACGTACCCGTAGGCGGTGCCGAAGAGTCCGCCGAAGCCGACTCCCGGGCCGCCCGTGTCCTGGTATCTCCGTCGCGCCACGCCTCAGTCCATCGTCCTAGCCTGCGTCCCCCACGCGGCGGACCCCGCGCCACGCTAGCACCGGGCAGGCGGCGGCTCAAGGTCCGGCGTGCGGCCGGTATTGCCGCCGCGGCGACCGGTGGCATAGGGTCAGACGAGAGCCATCATGGGTGGACCGGCAGGTCGTCGCCTGCGTCCACCCGCTCGCCGGTATCTCGAGCGCAAGGACCGCCATGACAGACGAGCTGCAGAGCCTGCTGGACCGCATCCGCTCGGAGGGGGTGGAGCGCGCCGAGGCGGAGGCCGCGCGCATCGTCGCCGAGGCGCAGGAGCGCGCGGCCGGCATTCGTCGCCACCGCCGAGGCCGAGGCCGACGGCCTGCGCCGCCGGGCTGAGGCGGACGCCGAGGTGAGCCGGGTGCGCGGCGAGAAGGCGCTCGAGCAGGCCGGGCGGGACTTCCTCCTCACGCTGCAGCAGCGCATCGAGGCGATCCTTCGCGAGTCGCTTCGCGACACGGTGGCGACCGCGCTGACGCCGGACCTCGTCGCCGAGATGCTGGTGCGCCTCGCCGACGCCTACGCCGGCCACGACATGAACGAGAGCCGGATCGACGTGCTCGTGCCGTCGGCCGACCGCGAACGCCTCGCGGCGCTCGTCATGGAGCAGTACCGCGACCTCGTGAACCAGGGCTTGACCCTGCGCATCGACGAGAAGCTGGAGAAGGGCTTCCAGGTCTCGTTCGCCGACGACAACCTGTATCACGACTTCAGCCTCCCGGCCCTGGCCGAGGCGCTCGCCCCCGTCCTCAAGAGCCCGCTGGGAGAGATCGTCGAGCGCGCCGCCGGGGAGCGGAGCTAGGTGGAGTACGTCTATCTGGTCGCCAGCCTGCCTCGTCTCGAGCTGACCGCCGCACCCCCGATCACATCCGCCGAGCTGCTCGCCGCGAGCGAGGGCGTCCTGCGGCGAGACCACTGGGACGACCTCCGGGCGATCGTCGAGGACAGGCCGCGCGACGTGCGCTCGCCCGAGGCGCGAGCGCTGGTGGACGCGGATGCTCGGCTGCGCGTCGCCTTGGCGCGCATCCGCGCGCAGCGGGCCGGCGTGGTCCTGGCACCGCCGCCGCACGTGCCGACGGAGTTCGACGTGCGCGCCGCCGACGTGGCCGCGCGCGCGATGGCCCTCGAGGACCCGCTCGAACGCGAACTGGTCCTCGATCGCCATCGCTGGGCCCTGCTCGACGCAGCCGCAGCCTTCCCGGCGTTCGGCGTCCAGGCGGTCTTCGCTTACGCCCTCAAGCTGCGCCTCGTCGAGAAGTGGACCGCGATGGACGAGGCCGAGGGCCTCCTGATCGCATCCGACCTCGCCGGCCGAGGTCTCGCCGGGACGCTCGTATGAGCGCGCGCGGCGGCCGGGTCATCGGGGTCAACGGCAACCTGGTGACCGTGGAGTTCGACGCGTCCGTGAGCCAGAACGAGGTCGCCTACGTCGTCCAGGACGACCTCCGCCTCATCGCCGAGGTCATCCGCGTCCGCGGGCGCTACGCCGACATGCAGGTGTTCGAGAGTACCGCCGGCTTCAAGGTGGGCGATCCCGTGGAGTTCGCCGGCGACCTGCTCTCCGTCGAGCTGGGTCCCGGCCTGCTGACCCAGGTGTACGACGGCCTGCAGAACCCGCTCAACCTCATCGCCGAGCGGCACGGCTTCTTCCTCCCCCGCGGCCAGCAGGTCGAGGCGCTGCCGCGGGACCGCGCCTGGGAGTTCAGCCCACGAGCTGCCGCCGGTGACCGGGCGCGCGCAGGGGATACGCTCGGCGTCGTCACGGAGGGGCTCTTCGAGCACCGCATCATGGTGCCGTTTGCGGTCTCCGGCGTCGCCACGGTCGCGGAGGTCGCGGAGGCCGGCGAGTACACGGTGACCGACCGCGTCGCCGTGGTCGTGGACGCCGCCGGCGAGCGCCGCGACGTGGCCATGATGCAGACGTGGCCGGTCAAGCGGCCGATCCGTGCCTACGCGGAGCGCCTGCGGCCGTCGGAGCGATTGGTCACGAAGCAGCGCATCCTCGACACGTTCTTCCCGGTGGCCAAGGGCGGGACGTACTGCATCCCCGGTCCGTTCGGCGCCGGCAAGACCGTGCTGCAGCAGCTCACCAGCCGCCACGCGGACGTCGACATCGTCATCGTGGCGGCCTGCGGCGAACGTGCCGGCGAGGTGGTCGAGACGCTGCGCGAGTTCCCGGTACTCACCGACCCGCGCACGGGCCGCAGCCTCATGGAGCGGACCGTGATCATCTGCAACACGAGCTCCATGCCGGTCGCCGCCCGCGAGGCGTCCGTCTACACGGCTGTGACGATCGCGGAGTACTACCGCCAGATGGGCCTGCACGTGCTGCTCCTCGCCGACTCCACCTCGCGCTGGGCCCAGGCGCTGCGCGAGATGTCCGGCCGGCTCGAGGAGATCCCGGGCGAAGAGGCGTTCCCGGCGTACCTCGAGTCGGTCATCGCGGCCTTCTACGAGCGGGCGGGGTACGTGCGCCTCAACGACGGCTCGTTCGGCTCGGTGACGATCGGCGGCACCGTCAGCCCCGCAGGCGGCGACTTCGAGGAACCGGTCACGCAGTCGACGCTCAAGGTGGTCGGCGCCTTCCACGGCCTTTCGCAACAGCGCTCGGACGCTCGCCGCTACCCCGCGATCGACCCGCTGGACAGCTGGAGCAAGTACGAGAGCATCGTCCCGGAAGACGAGCTCGGGCTCGCCCGGCGGGTGCTGGCCACGGGCCACGACGTGCAGGAGATGATGAAGGTCGTGGAGGAGGAAGGCACGGCGATGGCCGACTTCGTCTACTACCTCAAGGCCGAGTACCTCGACGCCGTGTACCTGCAGCAGGACGCGTTCGACCCCGTCGACGGCGCGTCCTCCGCGGAGCGGCAGCGCCACGTGTTCGCGCGCATCGCCCGGATCCTGGGCGCCGAGTTCGAGTTCGCGGACAAGGACGCCGCCCGGTCCTTCTTCCACACGCTCACGCAGCTCACCAAGGACTGGAACCGGGCGGAGATGCAGGGCGACGAGTTCGCGGTCGTCGAGGCGCGCCTCGACGGCCTCCTCGCCGAGGCGGCACGCGATGCGTAAGGTCTACCAGCAGATCGCCCGGATCGCCGGCAACGTCATCACCGTCCAGGCCACGGGCGTGGGCAATCAGGAGCTGGCGACCGTCCACGCGCCCGGGTTCTCCTCGCTCGCCCAGGTCATCCGCCTGGAGGGCGACAACGTCACGATGCAGGTGTTCTCGGGCACGCGCGGCGTGCCGACGAACGCCGAGGTGCGCTTCCTCGGCGAGCAGCTCCGGACTCCGTTCACCGAGGCGCTCCTCGGGCGTGTCTTCACCGGGGGCGGCGTGCCGCGCGACGGCGGGCCGGCCCTGGATGAGGGACTCATCCCGATCGTCGGCCCGCCGGTCAACCCGGCGCGCCGCATCATCCCGAGGAACATGATCCGCACCGGGATCCCGATGATCGACGTGTTCAACAGCCTCGTCGAGTCGCAGAAGCTCCCGGTGTTCTCCGTCGCGGGCGAGCCCTACAACCCGCTGCTCGCCCGCATCGCCCTCAACGCCGAGGTCGACGTGATCATCCTCGGCGGCATGGGCCTCAAGTACGACGACTACCTCTACTTCCGCGACACGCTCGAGGAACAGGGCGCGCTGTCGCGCGCCATCCTCTACGTGCACACCGCGGCCGACCCCGTCGTCGAGTGCCTGCTCGTCCCCGACACGTGCCTCGCGGTGGCGGAGAAGCTCGCGCTCGAGGGCAAGCGCGTCCTGGTCCTGCTCACCGACATGACCAACTTCGCCGACTCCCTCAAGGAGGTGGCGATCACGATGGAACAGATCCCCTCGACGCGCGGGTATCCCGGCGACCTCTACTCACAGCTGGCGTCGCGTTACGAGCGGGCCGTCGACTTCGAGGGCGCGGGGTCGGTCACCGTCCTCGCCGTCACGACGATGCCCGGCGACGACGTGACGCACCCCATCCCGGACAACACCGGCTACATCACCGAGGGCCAGTTCTACCTGCGCAACGGGCGCATCGAGCCGTTCGGCTCCCTCAGTCGCCTCAAGCAGCAGGTCAACGCCCGTACTCGCGACGACCACCGCACGATCATGAACACGATGATCCAGCTGTACGCCGGCTTCAAGGAGAGCCAGGAGAAGCAGTCGATGGGCTTCCGCATGAGCACCTGGGACGAGAAGTTGCTGAAGTACGGGGCGATGTTCGAGGCGCAGATGATGGACCTGAGCGTGAACATCCCGCTGGAGGAGGCGCTCGACCTCGGCTGGCGCATCCTGGCGGAGTGTTTCACCCCCCAGGAGACCGGGATCCCCAGCAGCCTCGTGGAGCGCTTCTGGCCGGAGGGCGACGCCGCTCCGGTCGCGTGAGCCATGGCCAAGGTCAAGAAGACGAAGAACGAGCTCAAGGCGCAGCGCGAGGCGCTGCGCCGCTTCGAGCGCTTCCTGCCGACGCTGGAGCTCAAGAAACAGCAGCTCCAGCGTGAAGTGCGCAGAGCGGAGGCCGCGCTGCGCGACGCCGCGGCGCGGGAGGCGGCGCTCCTCGAGCGGCTGCGGCCGTGGGCCAGGCTGCTCTCGTCACCGCCGGCGCTCGGCGACTACGTCCGCGTCCAGGCGCTCGACCTGGAGACGGCCAACATCGCCGGCGTCAACGTGCCCGTCCTCGCCGCGGTGCGATTCGAGCGTCCGGCGGTCGACTACTTCGAGACGCCTCCCTGGGTCGAGGACGCGATCGCGCTGGTGACCGAGCTGACGAGCGTCATGGCGGAGCAGCGCGTGCTGGGTCGTCAGAAGCGGCTTCTCGGCGACGAGCTGCGCATCACCGCGCAGCGCGTGAATCTCTTCGAGAAGGTCATGATCCCGCGCGCTGAGGACAGCATCCGCATGATCCGCATCGCTCTGGGCGACGCGCAGACCGCGGCGGTCGCGCGCGCCAAGCTCGCCAAGGGCAAGGGCGCCGAGCTCCTCTCCGGGACGGCCGGCGCATGATCGTCAAGATGAAGCGGCTGACGCTCCTCTGCCTCGCCGCGGACCGCGACGCCGCCCTCGAGTCGCTGCGCGACGTGGGCGTCGTCCACATCACCGACACGCGCCCTCCGGAGGGAGAGGAGCTGGACGCGGCGCGCGCGCGGCTGGCGGACGCCGAGCGCGCGCTCGAGGCCCTTCCGGCCGGGCGAGCGGCCGTCCGCGGCCGCGACGGAGCGGCCGGCCGAGGCCCTCGTCGCTGAGGCGCTCGCGCTGCTCGGGCGCCGCCGCGAGCTGGACGAGCGCGCCGGGGAGCTCCGCCGCGAGCTGGCGCGCTACGAGGCCTTCGGCGACTTCGATCTGGGGTCCGTGCACGGACTGCAGCGCGCCGGCGTGGCGACGCTCCTCTGCACGGCGCCACCCGGGGAGCACCCCGCCGCGACGGACGGTACCGTGCTCACCCAGCTCGGCCGCCACGGCGATGCGGGACTCTTCATCCTGACGGCGCTCGGCGGCTGGCCGAACGACCGGCCGGACCTCGGCTGCCACTACGACATCGTCCCCTGGCCTGTGCGCCCGCTCCGGGAGCAGCGCGACGAGCTCGATGCCGGCGCCGCCGAGAGCGAACGTCTCGCGGCGCGGATCGAGGAGCTCGCGGCCGGCCGCGAGGCCGTTGTGCGGTACGCGGCGCGGACCGCCGACGCGGTGCGCGTCGCCGAGGTGCGCGCCGGGATGGGTGAGGCCGATGAGCTCGCGTTCCTGGCGGGCTACCTGCCGGCGGAACACCGCGAGACGCTGCGTGGCGCAGCCTCGGACCACGGCTGGGGCGTCGTCTTCGACGACCCGGTACCCGGCGAAGACGTGCCCGTCCAGCTGCGCCAGTCGGCTCTGGTGAAGCCGGTGCGCACGGTCTTCGACTTCCTGCACATCAGCCCCGGCTACTGGGAGTGGGACGTCGGCTGGGTCTTCCTCCCGTTCTTCAGCCTGTTCTTCGCGATGATCGTCGGCGACGCCGGCTACGCCACGCTCCTGCTCATCCTCACGGTGGTTCTCCAGCGGCGCTTCAAGAAGGTACCGGCGCACGTCTTCCACATGATGTACATCGTCGGGGGCGCGACGCTGTTCTGGGGGGTCGTCACCGGGAGCTACTTCGGCATCCCGACGCTGCCCCGCTACGCCGAGTCACTCCAGGTCGCGTGGCTCGCCGACCGCGACAACCTCATCGACCTGTGCTTCCTGATCGGCGCCGTCCACCTCTCGTTCGCGCACGTCTGGAACGCCGTGTCATACGTGAGGGAGAGGATGTGGACCAAGGTGCTGGCGCAGGTGGGCTGGCTCATCTTCGTCTGGTCGATGTTCTTCCTCGCCCGGCAGGCCGTGCTCGGACGGTCCATGCCCGAGTACCTGCTCTACGGCCTGGCCGCCAGCGTGCTGCTCGTGGCGCTGTTCATGAAGACGCCCAGGGAGGCCAAGACGGAGTGGATCGATCTCGCCATGCTCCCGCTGACCTTCATCGGCAGCTTCGTCGACATCCTCTCGTACATCCGCCTCTTCGCCGTCGGCTACGCGTCGGTCGCCGTGCTCGCGGCCTTCAACGACATGGCCGCGTCGATCGGCTTCGACAGCGTGCTCACGGCGGTCGCGGCGAGCCTTCTGCTCCTGTTCGCGAACGCGCTCAACATCGTCCTCGCCGGTCTCGGCGTGCTCGTCCACGCCGTGCGGCTCAACACGCTCGAGTTCTCGACCCACAAGGGTCTGGCCTGGCAGGGCCACAACCTGTACGCACCGTTCGCCAAGCGTCGGGAGGCGGCATGACGGCGCGCAGATCGATCAATCTGAAGAAGGGGTGCCGATGAGTCCTGAAGCTGCAGCCGAGATAGGGCGGATCGGCGCCGTGGCCGCCATGGCGATCGCCGCCGTCGGATCCGGTCTGGGCGCCTACCTCGGCGGCGCCGGCGCCGCCGGCGCCTGGAAGAAGCTGACGGCGCAGGGCAAGCCGGCGTCGTTCACGCTGATCACGTTCGTCGGGGCGCCGCTCTCGCAGACGATCTACGGCATGATCCTGATGATCACGATGGTGGGAAAGGCGGACGCCGGCTACAACCCGTGGGCGCTGCTCGGCGTCGGCATCGTCGCCGGCCTCGGCATGGCCGTCTCCGCCTACGGGCAGGGCAAGGTCGGCGCCTACTGCGCCGACGCGCTCGCCGAGACGGGTCAGGGGTTCAGCAACTACCTCGCCGTGATCGGCATCGTGGAGACGGTGGCGATCTTCGTGCTGGTCTTCTCGCTGCTGGCGCTGGGCTGACCGGGCGATGAAGGGCGGAGGAGGCTCCGGCTCTCCGGGTCTCCGGTTCGACGGCGTCATCTTCGACCTCGACGGCACCCTCGTCGACACCCTCGAGGACATCGCCGACGCGATGGACCGGGTGCTGGCGCTCGAGGGCGCGCCGGGGCACTCCTACGACGAGTACCGCTACCTGATCGGTCACGGCATCCGCAACCTGGTCACGGAGTCGCTGCCGCCGGGGTCGCGCGACGAGGAGACCGTCGCGCGCTGCTACGCGCGCATGATCGAGGACTACGGCGGCAACTCGCTCGTCAAGACGCGCCCCTACGACGGCGTGACGGAGCTCGTGCGCGAGCTGCGCGCCGCGGGCGTCCCGCTCGCGATCCACTCCAACAAGTCGGACGCGCTGACGCGCGACATCGTCGCCGCACTGCTCGACCCGGAGGACTTCGTGGTCGTGAGCGGCGCGCGACCGGACGCGCCGCTCAAGCCCGACCCGGCGGTCGCGCTGGCGATCGCCTCGCGCTTCGGGCTACCGCCGGCGCGCATCGTCTACCTCGGTGACTCGCTCGTCGACATGCGCACCGCGACGGCGGCGGGCATGATCGCCGTCGGGGCTTCCTGGGGGTTCCGCACGAAGGACGAGCTGGTGGAGAGCGGTGCCGCGGCCGTCATCGACCGGCCGCTCGACCTGCTGACGCTGCGCGACTGAAGCGGGCGCTGGCGGCTTCCGCGCCACCTCGGCTCGCGGCCGCTGCGCCGGTCCGGCTACGCCGCGCCCGCGACCTACGCCAGCGCTCCGACCTACACCAGCGCCCCCGCCTCTCGCAGCAGTTCGCGGAACGCGGGCATCAGCGTCGGGTGCGCGGCCACCACGGCCGGCCCGCCGCCGTGCGCCGCCCGGGCCAGCTCCACGGTGGCGCCGGCCTCGCGGGCGATGACGATCCCGGCCGCGTAGTCCCACGGCGAGAGGTCGAGCTCCCAGTAGGCGTCGACGTGGCCGGCGGCGATGTGACAGAGGTCGAGCGCCGCCGTCCCGCCGCGGCGGAGGTCGCGCACGCGCCCCAGGACCGCGGCGACCACGGCGCCCTGACGCGCGCGCTGCCCGGCGTCGTAGGAGAAGCCGGTGGCGACCAGCGCCCGCGAGAGGTCGGTCTGTTCGCGGGCGTGGATGGGCCGGTCGTCGCACACGGCCCCGTGGCCGGCGACCGCCCGGTACAGGCGCCCGGAGCTCGAGTCGAGGACGACGCCGACGCGCGCCTCGCCATCGACCTCGACGGCGATGGACGCCGCGTAGGCCGGGTAGCCGTAGATGTAGTTGGTCGTGCCGTCGAGCGGGTCGATCACCCAGCGCACGCCGCTGCCGCCGTCCATGAGACTGCCTTCCTCGGCGAGGAGGGCGTCGTCCGGCCGCTCCGCGCGCAGGCGCTCCACGATGATCCGCTCCGCCTCCTTGTCGATGTGGCTGACGAGGTCGGTCGGCGACGACTTGGTCTCGACGCGAAGCGTGCCGCGGAGACCCTCTTCGTGGATGCGTCCCGCCTCGAGCGCGAGGTCGCTCGCGAGCGCGAGCAGCTCGCGCAGGTCGGGCGGCGCGGCGGCGAAGGCGTCGCGGTCGTGGGCCATCGAGGGGCTCCCTGGTCTCGGCGTGGTGGGGGGTGACGGACGCTACCAGAGGCCCGGCGGCGTCACAAGGAGGCTGCCGGGCGGCGCGGGGCGGGACGGCGGCCGCGGTGTCCGAACGCAGCGGTCGCCGCCGGGGCGCCACCGACGGCATCGCCTCGGCCCCGTTGCGGAACAACCTCGATGAAAGGCCCGTACCGCGGTTCGACCAGCGTCCTCATGGAGCGCGTGATGGCTGCCCGGAAGCGATTGGGAGTCGGAGTCACCGAGGTCACCGACGTCGTCACGGACGTCGAGATCGTGGCGCCCGCCGAAGTGCGCGACTTCGTCGCGGCCCGCGGCGGGCGCGTCTACGTCTGGATCTCGGTGCACCGTGGCGCGCTCTGCACGCTGGCTCTCCTGGAGACCGCGACCGAGCATCCACCGGAGTCCTCGGGACTCTACTTCAGGCGCATCCGCGCTGAAGGCTTCGACGTCTGGCTCGACGCCGACCAGCGCATCTGGCCCAGGACCATGGAGTTCGCCCTGCGCCGGCGCCGGCGCAGGGTCGAGGCGTACTGGAACGGCCTGGCCTGGATCGCCTGACGACGGCCGGCGGGGCGGCAGCGCGCCGTCTGCAGTGTCATACTCCGGCATCAGTGGACGACCCTACGACAGCGCCTGGGCGCAGGGCCGCAGCGGCCGCGGTGCCGAAGTCCTCAGGCCGGGCGGCGAACGCCGTCGCCGGCGCGGCGGTCTTGGCCGTGGTGGTCGTGCTCGCCGCGGGTGTTCTGCTCGGCTTCGCCGGGCCGGCCGTCGCGGCAACGCCGCAGCCGTCGTCGACGGTCCTGCCGGAGCCTCCGCACGCCGGAGCAGTCCTGGATGACGCTCGTGCGGCGCTCGCCGTCCCGCACCCCGGGAGCGGTGGCTGGTACTGGCCCATCGGCACCGAGGACTTCCAGGGCTGGGCGGGATGGCTGGCCCCGCGTGGCGCCTACGTCCACGTCGCGCAGGACATGCCCTGCGGCTACGGCCGCGCCGTCTACGCAATCGGCGACGGCGTCGTCTTCATCTCGCGCGCCGACGCCGGCGGCTACGGCGCCGGCGGCTCGCCGGGCGGCTGCATCATCATCACGCACACCACGGCCGCCGGCACCAGGTTCCACGCGCTCTACGGCCACGTCTACGGCCTCCGCGTGAAGGAGGGGGAGCGCGTCCAGGCGGGCCAGGTGATCGCCCGCGTCAACGGCTGCCGGCACCTGCACTTCAGCACGCACCCCGGTTCCAGGTATCGCGACGGCAACCCCTACGCGGGGCACGTGCCCAAGAGCTGGGCCGACCACGGCGGCTTCGTCGACCCGGTCAGGTTCCTCAAGACCAATCCGCGCGCCGCGGCGTATCGCCCGCCGGCGCTGCCGCTGGCGGAGATCGTGACCGCGAGCCCGCCGCTGCAGTATGGGGCGGCGGCTGGCGCCGCCTACTGGACCGAGGAGGGCGCCGCCGCGTCGGTGACCTGGAGGCACGACCTCGCGAGCGGCGAGCGCCGGGCGCTCGAGCCGGGCGAGGCCGCCCCGGCCTTCGACACCGGCCGCTACGACACCGCGCTCCTGGTCGCCCCGGCGGTGGGCTTCGCCGTGAGCGACCACCTGCCGGTCCCGACGCTGGCCACCGGCCACAGCACGCCGCGCTGGGGAGAGGAGGCGCCTCTCACGGCGACGCTCGCGAACGCGGCGGGCGCCCCGTTGCGCGGGGCGATCGTCAAGCTGGTGCGGTTCTCTGACGATCGCTGGCAGGCGGTGAGACTCGGCGTGAGCGATGCCGAAGGTCACTGCGCCTTCGCCTACCGGCCGTCCGGCGCCAGTACCCTGCGAGTGACGTTCGCTCCCCCGGCCGCGCAGCCGTCGGCGCGAACGTACCTCGACGCCACGAGCCGCACGCTGGTCGTCACGCCGCACGCCGGGGTCGCGACGCCCAAGGTCCCGTCGACGGTGGACAAGGCGGCACCGTGACCGCCGCCGGCGCTCTCACGCCGCACCACCCGGCTGGCGAGCACAGCGTCGACCTCGTCCTCCAGCGCCGCGGCGCCGGCGGCGAGTGGGTGACCAGGCTCACCGTGCACGCGGTGATCCGGGACGTCGACGGACGTACCCGGTACGTGGGCCACGCATGGCTTTCCGCCACGGGCTCGTGGCGCGTGCGGGCGCCCGCAGCGGTGGCGCCGGCCGTCAGACAGGGTGGATACTCCACCCTGTCTTCTTCGTTGCCGGCGCGGGAGCGGCGGCTCCCCGGGTGGTGCGTTTCCACGGCGGACCACCCGGGCAGGTTCGATAGTCGACAGTGTGCGCGGGAGCACCGACAGGGAGGCACCATGGCGGACGAGACGTATCCTCAGGATCTGCGGTACTACAAGGAGCACGATTGGGTACGCGTCGAGGATGAGGACGCCATCTTCGGGATCACCTGGTTCGCCCAGGACGCACTCGGAGAGATCGTCTACGCGGAGCTGCCGGCGGTGGGCGACGAGGTCATCTCGGGCAAGCCCTACGGCGAGCTCGAGTCGGTCAAGGCGGTCAGCGACGTGTTCTCGCCCCTCACCGGCGAGGTCGTCGAGGTCAACGATGCACTGCAGGACGAGCCGCAGCGCGTCAACGAGGACTGCTACGGCGAGGGTTGGCTCATCCGCATCCGCATGACCGCGCCCGGTGAGCTCGGCGACCTCATGGACGCCGACGCCTACAAGAAGTTCCTCGACGAGGCCTGAGCGCCGTGAGCGCCACCGACTACGTCCCGCACAGCCCCGGCGACGTCGCGGAGATGCTGGCCGCCGTCGGGGCATCCAGCATCGACGAGCTCTTCTCCGAGATCCCCGAGGCCGTGCGCCGGCGGGAGCCGCTGGCGCTGCCCGCCGGCCTCAGTGAGGCCGAGGTCGTCGCGGAACTGCGCCGCCTCGCCGGCAAGAACGTGCCGGCGACGCAGCTCGTCAGCTTCCTCGGCGCCGGCGTCTACGACCAGTACGTGCCGGCCGTGGTCGAGGCGGTCATCAGCCGCGGCGAGTTCCTGACCGCGTACACGCCCTACCAGCCGGAGCGCAGCCAGGGCGTGCTGCAGACGATCTTCGAGTTCCAGACGGCGATCTGCGAGCTCACCGGCATGGACGTGAGCAACGCCTCGATGTACGACGGCGGGACGGCGCTGGCCGAGGCGTCGTTCCTCGCCGGCGTGCAGACGCGGCGCGGCGAGGTCGTCCTGTCCGCCGGCGTGCACCCGGAGTACCGGCAGGTGCTCGAGACCGAGTCGGCCGGGTACGGGCCGCGCCCGCGGACCGTCGGTCTGCGGGCGGGCGCGGCCACCGACCTGGACGCGCTTGCCGCCGCGATCGGCGACGACACCGCGGCGGTCGTGGTGCAGCAGCCGAGCTTCTTCGGCGCGCTCGAGGACCTGCCCGCCGTCGCCGAGCTGGCGCATGCGGCCGGCGCCCTCCTCGTCGTGGTCGCAGACCCGGTCTCGCTTGGGCTGCTCGAGGCGCCCGGCAGGCTCGGCGCCGACATCGTCGTCGGCGAGGCCCAGGCGCTCGGCAACGCCATGAACTTCGGCGGGCCGGGCGTCGGCTACATGGCTGTCACCACCAAGCTCATGCGCCGCATCCCCGGCCGTCTCGTCGGCGAGACCGTCGACCTCGAGGGACGACGCGGCTTCGTGCTCACGCTGCAGACACGCGAGCAGCACATCCGCCGCGAGAAGGCGACCAGCAACATCTGCTCCAACCACGCGCTCAACGCGCTCGCCACGCTCGTCTACCTCAGCTGGCTGGGCAAGGAGGGACTGCCGGAGCTCGGCGCGCACTGCGCGCGCAAGGCCGCCTATCTGCGGGAGCGCCTGCTGGCGCTCCCGGGCGTGGCGGCCTTCACCGGCGGTCCCATCTTCCGCGAGTTCGCGGTGCGTCTGCCGCTGCCGGCGGCCGCCGCGGTCGACGCGCTGGTGCCCGAGGGCTTCCTGGCCGGCGTGCCGGCGGGCCGCTTCGCGGCCCAGTACGCCGGCCTGCTGCCCGGCGCCGCCGACGCCTCCGGAGCCGCGGCGACCCTCGACGACGTGCTGCTGGTCGCCGTCACCGAGAGGCGCACGCGCGCCGAGCTTGACGCCTTCGCCGGCGCCCTCGGGCGGATCGTCGCGAGTGGGGAGGTGGACCGTGGCTGAGCGCAGCGATGCCCCCGTCTGCCGCCCGCCGGCGATCGACCGCGCGAGCATCTACGAGAAGTCCCGCCCCGGCCGGCGCGCGTACTCGCTGCCCGAGCTGGGCGTGCCCGAGGTCCCCGTGGACGAGCTCGTCCCCGAGGCTCTCCGGCGCACCGATCCCGCGCGCCTGCCCGAGATCAGCGAGATCGACCTGCTGCGCCACTTCACCGGGCTCTCGACGCTCAACTACGGCGTCGACAGCGGCAGCTACCCGCTCGGCTCCTGCACGATGAAGTACAACCCCCGCGTGAATGAGGTCGTGGCCCGGCTCGACGGTTTCGCGGGGCTTCACCCGCACCAGCCGGAGGCGCTCGTCCAGGGCGCGCTCGAGCTCATGTACGAGCTCGAGCGCTGGCTGGCCGAGATCGCCGGCCTGCACGCCACCACGCTGCAGCCGGCGGCGGGCGCGCACGGCGAGCTCACCGGCCTCCTCGTGATCCGCGCGGCGCACCTCGCCGAGGGTCGCGACCCGAAGCGGATCATCATCCCGGACACGGCCCATGGCACCAACCCGGCGAGCGTCGTCATGGGAGGCTTCGAGCCTGCTCCGGTACGCAGTGACGCCCGCGGCGGCGTCGACATGGACGCCCTGCGCGAGATCCTCGCGGGCGGCGACATCGCCGGCCTCATGCTCACCAATCCCAACACCCTGGGCCTGTTCGACGAGAACATCACCGAGATCGCCCGCCTCGTGCACGAGGCGGGCGGCCTGGTCTACTACGACGGCGCCAACGCCAACGCGGTGCTCGGCGTCAGCCGGCCGGGCGATATGGGCTTCGACATCGTCCACTTCAACACGCACAAGACGTTCACCACGCCGCACGGGGGCGGGGGGCCGGGCGCCGGCCCGATCGTCGTGCGGGACACGCTTGCGCCCTTCCTCCCGGTGCCGCTCGTCGAGAGGGCGGAGGACGGCCGCTTCTTCTTCCAGTACGACCGTCCCCGGTCCATCGGCAAGGTCCGGACCTTCTACGGCAACGTCGGCGTGCTCGTCCGTGCCTACACGTACATCCGCGGGCTGGGGCCCGACGGGCTCCGCCGCGTGAGCGAGATGGCCGTGCTCAACGCCAACTACGTGATGCAGGGCCTGCGTGGGCTGCTCGACCTGCCCTACGGCGAGCGCCGCTGTATGCACGAGTTCGTCGGCTCGGCGACCCCCCTCAAGGACCACGGCGTGCGCGCCCTCGACGTCGCCAAACGGCTCCTCGACTACGGCCTGCACCCGCCGACGACCTACTTCCCGCTCATCGTGGACGAGGCGCTCATGGTCGAGCCCACGGAGACCGAGTCGAAGGACGCGCTCGATCGCATGATCGAGGCGTTCCGCAGCGTGGTCGCCGAGGCCAGGGAGCGTCCGGAACTGCTGCACGAGGCCCCGGTGACGCTGCCGGTGCGGCGGCTGGACGAAGCCCAGGCCGCCCGTCATCCGGTGGTCAGGCAGCGGTTTGCGGAGGACGCGGAGGGCCAGTCCGAGGCGCCGTGAGCATCGTCAAGATCCTGCCCGACTTCCGCTCCGGCGGCGGCGCCCAGATGGCGTTCGACGCCGGCCTCCTCGAGACGGTCGACGACGTCATCGCCCGGTGCTACACGTGGGCGCCGCCGGCGCTCTCTCTGGGCAAGTTCCAGGAGCTCGAGGTGGTGCCGGGCCTGCCGTTCGACGTGGTCCGTCGGCCCAGCGGCGGGCGGGCGGTGCTGCACGGTGAGGCCTTCGAGTGGTCGTTCGCCGTGGCGCTCCCGCCCGGCGTGCCGGGCGGCGGCCCGCGCGCCGCGGTGGACGTCGGCGGGCCCTACGGCATCGTCGCCGGCGCCTTCGCCGGCGCGCTCGAGGAGCTCGGCGTGACGCTCGACGGCAGCGGCGAGACGCCGTACCAGCGCAGCGCGCTCTGCTTCGCCGGCGCGCTGCGCTACGACCTCTGCGCGCGCGGAGAGAAGATCGTCGCCATCGCGCAGGCGAAGAAGGACGGACGGACGCTCGTCCATGGGTCCGTCCTCATGCACCGGCCGCCGGACGAGCTCGTCCTCGCGGTCGAGGCCCTGCTCGGCGAGGCCTGGCAGGGAGAAGGATTGGCGGGGGCCGGCGTGGCGCTCGCCCCGGAGACGATCTGGAACGCGACGCTGCCGCGTCTGGAGGCCGCCCTGCGCCGGACGGCGGCCGGATGAGGAGGTACCGATGACGAGGATCCTGGTGCTCGGCGGCGGTCCCGCCGGCTACGTGGCCGCCGGCCGCGCCGCCCAGCTCGGCGCCGAGGTCACGCTCGTCGAAGAGCGCGAGATCGGCGGCACCTGCCTGAACCGCGGCTGCATCCCGACCAAGGCGATGGTCGCCGGCGCCGAGCGTCTGCACGACGCCCGCACCGCCGCCGCCTACGGCGTGCACGTCGGCGAGGTCGGCCTCGACTTCACGGCGTTCATGGCGCGTAAGGACGCCGTGACCGCGCGCTTGCGCGACGGCGTCGCCCACCTGCTGAAGGCGCGCAAGGTGCAGGTGGTGGCCGGGCGGGCGACGCTCGCGGGCCGCGGCCGCCTCGCGCTCGCGCCCGGTGCGAGGCTGCCCGACGGTACGGTGCTCGAGGAGGGCGGCGAGCTCGAGGGCGACGCCGTCGTCCTGGCGAGCGGCTCCGAGCCGGTGCGCATGGGGCTCTTCGACTGGAGCGACGAGCGGATGCTGACCAGCGACGAGCTGCTCCGCATCGGGAGCGTCCCCTCGAGCCTGGCGATCGTCGGCGGCGGCGTCATCGGCTGCGAGTTCGCCAGCGTCTTCTCGCGCCTCGGCAGCGAGGTGACCGTGGTCGAGATGCTCGACCAGCTTCTGCCCGGCGAGGACCAGCGCATCGGGCGCACGCTGCAGCAGGCGTTCAAGAAGGCGGGCATCGCCGCCTACGTCAAGACGGCGGTCGAGGGGGCGGAGGCCGCGGAAGCCGGCGTGACGCTGCGCCTCGCCGGCGGCGCCGAGGTCACCGCAGAGCGCGTGCTCGTCGCCGTCGGCCGCCGGCCAGCTGAGCGCCGGCCTCGGCTACGCGGAGGCCGGCGTGGAGATCGGCCCCGGCGGCTTCGTCGTCACCGACGAGAGCTGCCGCACGACGTGAACGGCGTGTTCGCGGCGGGCGACGTGGCGGGCCCGCCGCTCCTGGCCCACTGGGCCTACCATCAGGGCGCCGTCGCCGCCGAGAACGCGGTGACCGGCGCGAACCTGCACTGCGACCGCACCCTGGTCCCCAGCTGCGTCTTCAGCTCACCGGAGGTGGCGAGCTGCGGCATCACCGAGGACAGGGCGAAGGCCGAGGGCATCGATCATGAGGTCGCGCACCTGCGCTTCAACGGTAACTCGAAGGCGGTGTGCGACGGCGACGCCGAGGGTTTCGTGCGCGTCGTCTGCGCTCCGGCCGGCGGCCGGGTGCTCGGCGCCAGCCTGATCGGGCCGCACGTCACCGAGCTCGTGCACGAACTCGCCCTGGCGGCCCACGCCGGCCTCACGCTGGCCGACGTCGCCGCCACGATCCACGCGCACCCGACCCTCTCGGAGGCGGTCGGGGAGGCCGCGCTCGCCGGCGTCGGGCGCGGCGCCCACAGCCTCTGAGGGCGATGGCCGAGGAGTCGAACAGCGCGGGTGGGGTGCGCGGCGCTTCGCGCGAAGCCGGCCCGGGCCGCAAACCGGCATGGCTCAAGCACACGGCGCCGGCGCCGCGGCAGTACCGCGCCACCGGCGCCCTGCTCGACGAGCTCGAGCTGCACACCGTCTGCCGCGAGGCGCGCTGCCCCAACAAGGGCGAGTGCTACGCGTCGGGGACGGCCACGTTCCTGATCCTCGGCGACGTCTGCACCCGGGCGTGCCGCTTCTGCGCCGTCGAGGGGGAGGGCGCCGCCGGCGTCTGCGCCCTCGACACGGACGAGCCGCGGCGGGTCGCCGAGGCGGCGCGCCGTCTCGGTCTGCGCCACGTCGTGATCACGAGCGTGACCCGCGACGACCTGCCGGACGGCGGCGCGGCGCAGTTCGCGGCGGCGATCGCCGCCGTGCGCACCGCCGCGCCCGGCGCCACCGTCGAGGTGCTCATCCCGGACCTGGGCGGCGACGAGGCGGCACTGCGGACCGTGCTCGCCGCTCGCCCCGACGTGCTCAACCACAACCTCGAGACCGTCCCGCGCCTGTACCCGGAGGTACGGCCGCAGGCGCGCTACGAGCGCTCGCTCGAGCTGCTCGCGCGCGCCGCCGCGTGGGCGCGCGCGTCGGGCGCGGCGGTCCCAGGGGCGGGCGACGCCGCGTCTGCGCCGGCGGCGCCGGCGCGCCCGCTCGTCAAGACCGGCCTCATGGTCGGCCTGGGCGAGGCCGCGGACGAGGTCGGCGAGGTGCTCGCCGACGCCGCCGCGGCGGGGGTCGACGCCGTGACCGTCGGCCAGTACCTGCAGCCGGACGCCGGCTGCCTGCCGGTGGCCCGGTACGTCACGCCGGAGGAGTTCGACGGCTACGCGGACCGCGGCGCCGCTCTCGGCCTGACGGTGGTCGCGGCGCCCTTCGTGCGCTCGTCGTACCACGCCGGCGAGCTGCTGCGCGGAGAGCGATGACCGCCCGCGAGCCGGCGGCGGTGCGCCCAGCATTGCCGGTCGAGACGCATAGGATGGCCGGCCTGCTGCCGCTGCCCACTCCCGAGGTCGTGGTCTTCGACCTCGACTACACCCTGCTGCGCCCGAGCGACCAGTTCGAGGCGCCGGGGTACGTGCGTACCGGCGCCCGGTTCGGGATCGAGCTGGACCCGGCGCGTTGGCCGCAGGCGGAGCGCGCCGCGTACGCAGCCGCCGCCGCGCGGCGCGAACGTACGGGACTCATCCACGACGACGGCCTGCTCCCCGTGATCGCCCACGCCATCATCGAGGGTCTGGGCGGCGGCCCGCGCGATGCGGTCGAGCGGACCGCCGCGGCCATCATCGTGGCGTGGTCGCGGGCGGAGAACTTCGGCCTGTACGACGATGTGCTGCCGTGCCTCGAGACGCTCCGCGGGGCGGGCGTCCGCATGGCGCTGCTCTCGAACGCGCTCGGCCACGGCGTGGAGGAGATCGTCGCCCACTTCGCGCTCGACGACTACATGGACGCGGCCGTCTCGAGCGCCGAGACCGGCGCCGTCAAGCCGGCGCCGAGGATGTTCTCCACGCTGTTCGCGCTGCTCGGCGTCTCACCGGCCGGCGCGGTCATGGTCGGCGACAGCGTCGAGGACGACGTGCGCGGGGCGGTCGCCTGCGGCTGCGCCGGCATCCTGCTCGACCGCGGGGGCCGTGCTGCAGGCGCGGACGTGCCGCGCATCGAGTCGCTGGCCGAGTTGCCTGCGGCGCTCGGCCTCTGACGGACGTCGCCGGGCGGCCGCCGGCCGACTCTCCTACTCGAGCGTCGCCTCGACGCTCAACTCGACGTTGCCCTTGAGGGCGCCGCTGATGGGGCAGCCGTCCTTGGCCGCCTCGGCGGCCTCCTTGAAGGCTGCCTCGTCCAGGCCGGGGACTCTGCCCTTCACCGTGATCGCGGAGGTGCCGGTCTTCCAGCCGCCCTCGATCTCCTTGAAGGTCACGGTCACGCTCGTCTCGAGCTTCTCGGGCGGCGTGCCGGCCTCGGCGAGAATATTGGAGAGCGCCATGCAGTAGCAGCTGGCGTGCGCGGCCGCGACGAGCTCCTCAGGGCTCGTCTTGCCGTTGGAGCGTTCGGTGCGCGAGGCCCAGGTGACGGGCAGCGGGCCGGCCGCTCCGCTCGTCGTCAGAGATGACTTCGCCGGACCCCTGTGCGAGCGAGCCCGTCCAGACGGCGTCGGCGCGGCGTGGTGCGTCGGCCATGACGGTACCTCCTCCGGTGGGACTGCTGGTGGCGGACGCCGCGTGGGGGCGCAGCAACCGCCTTCCCCATGACTTGCCCACCGGCGGGCGCGGCCCAAACGCCGCGCCGCCGCGCCGCCGTCCGCAGGACAACGGTGAGGGCATTCCGCCCGTGGGTACCCTCGGGGGTATATCTGAGGAGCGTACATGGCCACCAACATCGACATCGTCCGCACCGGCTACGAGAGCTTCAGCCGCGGCGACATCCAGACCACCCTCGCGATGTTCGCCGAGGACATCGAGTGGCACGAGCCCGAGTGGACCTACGGGCCGGCCTCGGGCTCGTTCTGCGGGCGCGACGAGGTGCTGCGCAGGATCTTCGCGCCCATCCCCGATCTCAACGATGCCTTCGCCCTCGAGCCGCGCGAGTTCTACGGCGACGGCGACACCGTCATCGTGACCGGTGTGTTCCACGTCAGCCCCAAGGGATCCGGGCACGCCGTCGAGGTGCCGTTCGCGCACGTGTGGACGGTCCACGGCGCGCACATCGACAGCCTGCGCGCCTACAACGACGTGCGCGAGATCGTCGCCCTGCACAAGGCGAGTGAGGTCGCGTGACGCGAGGCCGTGCAACGGCGAAGCCGAGGCGGCGGTTCGGGCGGCCGGCGGAGCTTCGCCCCCGGCCGCCTGCGGTAAGCTTGTCGCATGACCGAGAAGATCCGACTCACGCAGTTCGCGGCCAAGAGCGGTTGAGCGGCCAAGCTGGGTCCGTGCGACCTGCAGGCCGTCCTCGATAGCATGCCCGACGCCACCGGTGAGTTCGCGCGTCTCCTGGAGACGCGCGACGACGCCGCAGTGGTGCCGCTCAGCGACGACCTCTGCCTCGTGCAGACGGTCGACTTCTTCACGCCCATCGTCGACTCGCCGTACTGGTTCGGCCAGCTGGCCGCGGCCAACGCCCTGAGCGACGTCTACGCGATGGGCGCGCGGCCGCTGACAGCCATGAACCTGGTGGCCTGGCCGTCCGACCTGGACTTCAGCATCCTCGGCGAGGTGCTGCGCGGCGGCATGGAGAAGGTCCTCGAGGCGGGCGCCGAGCTGGCCGGCGGGCACTCCATCGACGACAAGGAGCCCAAGTACGGCCTGGCCGTCACCGGCGTCGCCAGGCCGGAAGAGATCGTCTACAACGGCGGGGCCGAGGCGGGCGACCGGCTGGTGCTCACCAAGCGCCTCGGCATCGGCGTGCTCGCCAGCGCGCTCAAGAACGGCGTCATCAGCGAGGCCGACATGATGCCGGCGATCGAGGAGGCCGCCGTCCTCAACGCCGCGGCGGCGAAGGCCATGGCCCGCGTCGGCGTGCATGCGTGCACCGACGTGAGCGGGTTCGGCCTCGCCGGTCACCTCGGCGAGATGCTCGACGCGAGCGGCGTGGCCGCGGTCGTGCATCTCGGCGCGCTGCCGCTGCACGACCGGGTACTCGAGCTGATCGCGCAGCGGGTGTACGCGGGCGGTCTGCGCAACAACCGCGAGTTCCTCCTCCCGCGGCTCCACGAGGTCGGCCCGGCCGGCGCCGCGGAGCTCATCGCCGCCGGCGAACCGGCCGGCGGCGCGGGTGCCGGCCGGTTCGCCGGCCCCATCGCCGCGCAGGAGCCGGTCGTGCTCTCGCTCTTCGACCCGCAGACGTCCGGCGGCCTGCTCATGGCCGTCGCGCCCGAGAAGCACGGCCTGCTGCGGGACGCCTTAGAGCACGCCGGCGTCGGCGCCTGGACCGTCGGGGAGGTCTTCGACGGGCCGAAGGGCGCGCTCGTGCTCGAGGGCTGACCGTGGCGCCGCCCGACGACTCGCTCAAGCGGCATCCCTTCGGCGCGGACGGCCGCGTCGACCCCGATTCTCTGGCGCCGGACGACGAAGAACGCGCGGCCGGCCCGGAAGGGCCCTCGGTCGATGTCGCCATCCGCGGCCTCTCCGTCGTCCCCTTCCTGCTCGTGGCGGCGTTGGGCCTCATGGCCGTCGTGAGCTGGGTGCTCATCATCGTGCTCGGCGTCGGCTCGGGCGATCCCATCTGGGAAGCCGCACGGGGGATGTCGGCGGGCGAGCTGCTCTGGCAACTGGTGCTCGCCGTCCTCATCGGGCTCGCCCCCGTCGTTGTCACCCTGGTCGCCTCGTGGGCGACCGCGCATGGCTTCCGCGAGGACGCCGGGCGGACCTTCTGGACGATCACGCAGGCGGTCTGGGGGCTGGCCGCCGTCGGCCTCGTGGTCCTCGACCGTGCGCGGGCTGCCTGGCTGGAGGAGCTCGGCTTCTCGGCGCTCGACTGGTGGTTCGCGTTCGGCGTGGTAGCGTTCGCGATGATCGTCGCCGGCGTCCGCTTGCGGAGGGCGCCGCGCGCGTCCGGGAGGTAGGCGAGTGAGCGAGGCCAGGAGCAGGAAGGGCGCGGCGGGCGACCCCCGCCAGGAGCGGCTGCGCTCGCTGGCGGCGGTCGACGAGGTGCTGCGTGAGCCGGCTGTGGAAGGACTGCTCGCGCGCTACCCGCGCGCGCTGGTGGTCGACGCCGCCCGCGCGGTCCTCGACCGGCTTCGCGCGGAGATCCTGGCGGGCGGCGAGGCGTCCGCCGCGGAGGCGGCGGACCTCGCGCCGGCCACCCTCGCCCCGTGGATCGCGCGCCTGCTCGAGGCGGCGGTGACGCCGTCGCTCCGGCGCGTGATCAACGCGACCGGTGTCGTCGTGCACACCAACCTCGGCCGGGCGCTGCTGCCGCAGGCGGCGGTCGACGCCGTCGTCACCGCCGCCTCCGGCTACACCGACCTCGAGTACAGCCTGGCGCGCGGCGACCGCGCCTCGCGCCAGGACCACGTCCACGACGTGCTGTGCACGGTCACCGGCGCCGAGGACGCACTCGCCGTCAACAACAACGCCGCCGCAGTGCTGCTCGCCCTCGCCGCCACGGCGCGCGGCGGCGAGGTGCTCGTCGCCCGCGGCCAGCTGGTCGAGATCGGCGACGGCTTCCGCATCCCCGACATCCTGCGCGAGAGCGGGGCGGAGCTGGTCGAGGTCGGCACCACCAACCGCACCTACCTCGAGGGACTTCGAGGCCGCCTGGACCGAGCGCACCCGGGCGATCCTGCGCGTGCACACGAGCAACTACCGCATCGTCGGCTTCACCGCCGAGCCGGCGCTGGAGGAACTGGCCGGGCTGGCGCACGAGCGCGGCGCCGTGCTCGTCGACGACCTCGGCAGCGGCGCGCTCGCCGGCCTCGAGCTGTTCGCCGAGGAGCCGGCGCTGACGGACAGCATCGCCGCCGGCTGCGACATCGTCACCTTCAGCGGCGACAAGCTGCTCGGCGGCCCGCAGGCCGGCATCGCCGTGGGCCGGGCCGCCGCGATCGACGCGATGCGCCGCCACCCGCTGGCACGGGCCCTGCGCATCGACAAGCTCGACCTCGCCGCCCTCGACGCCGTGCTGCGCCTGTACCTCGACCCGGAGCGCGCCGTCCGCGAGATCCCCACGCTGGAGGCGCTCGCGGCGCCGCTCGACGAGGTGCGCGAGCGCGCCGGCCGCCTGCGCCAGCTGCTCGTCGACGCCGGCGTGCCTGCGGACCGGCTCGAGCTCGTCGAGACGGTCGCCCGGGCGGGCGCCGGGGCGCTGCCGGTCACGGAGGTCCCGAGCGTCGCGGTCGCGGCCGCGGTGCCCGAGGGCGAGGCCGACCGGCGCGCCGGGCTGCTGCGCCGCGGCGCGCCGGCCGCCGTCTGCCGCGTGAAGGACGGGCGCCTGCTGTTCGACCTCCGCGCGGTGCGCGACGCCGAGGTCGAGGACCTCGCCGGCGCCGCGCTGCTCGCGCTCGTCTGAGGCCGCGGCGATGCGCGAACGTCCGCCGCTCACGCTCGGGACCGCCGGCCACATCGACCACGGCAAGACCGCGCTCATCACGCGGCTGACCGGCAAGAACACGGACCGGCTGCGCGAGGAGCAGGAGCGCGGCATCTCGATCGAGCTCGGCTACGCGGAGCTCGCGCTGCCGGGGGGCGGCCGCTTGAGCGTCGTCGACGTCCCCGGCCACGAGCGCTTCGTGCGCACGATGGTGGCGGGGGCGACCGGCGTCGACCTCTTCCTCCTCGTGATCGCCGCCGACGACGGCGTGATGCCGCAGACGGTCGAGCACCTGGCGATCATCGAGCTGCTCGGCGTGAGGGACGGCGTCGTTGCTCTGAGCAAGGCCGATCTCGTCGACGACGAGCTGCTCGAGCTGGCGGAGGAGGACGTGCGGGAGTTCCTCGCCGGCACGCCCTACGCCGGCTGCGAGGTCGTCACCGTGAGCGCCCGCGACGGGCGCGGCACCGCCGACCTGCTGGCCGCGCTCGAGCGCGCCGCGGACCGGACGCAGGCCGGCCGTCGCGCCGGCCCGGCCCGGCTGCCGGTCGACCGCGTCTTCCCGCTCAAGGGTATCGGCACCGTCGTCACCGGAACGCTGTGGTCGGGGGAGATCAGGGCCGGGGACGCGCTCGCCGTCGAGCCGGGCGGGGCGCGCGCCGGCGTGCGCAGCGTCCAGGTGCACGATCACGAGGCCGAGGTCGTGCGCGCGGGCAGCCGCGCCGGCGTGAACCTCCGCGGCGTCGACCGAGGGGACGTCACCCGCGGCGACTGGCTGGTGGCGCCCGAGCTCGCCGGGCACTCCGGCCGCCGCTTCGACGCCTGGGTCTCCGCGCTGCCCGGCGCCCGGCCGCTGCGCTCGGGCGACCGGGTGCGGCTCCACCACGGCACGGCGCAGTTCCTCGCCCGGGTTGCGCCGCTCGAAGGGCGCGAGATCGCCCCGGGGAGCGCCGCCGCCGCGGTCGTGCGCCTGGACGCCGACGCGCTCGTCCTGCCGCACGACCGCTTCATCCTGCGCTCGCTCTCACCGGTGGCGACGATCGCCGGCGGCGAGGTGCTCCTGGCCGGCGCCCACCGCTGGCACGCGCGCGAGTGGCACGCGGCCTTCCTCGTCGCGGTGCGCGGCGGCGACCCACGCGCGGCGGCCCTCGCCCTGGCCGCAGACCGCGCCCAGGCCGGCCTGACCCGGGAGGACCTCACGGCCGCCGGCTTCGGCGCCGGCGAGGCCGGCGCCGCGCTGGCGGCGGCCGTCGCCGCCGGGGAGCTCGAGGACCTGCCGGCCTCCGGCGGCCTGGCGGCCCGCTGGTTCGCCGCCGGCGTCCCGGCCGCGCTGCGCGCGGCCCTCCTCGCCGGCGCCGCGGAGCGCGCCGCGGCGCGGCCGGAGCGGCCCTTCTGCGGGGCCGCGGAGCTGGCCGCCCTGGTGCCGGCGCTGCCGCCGGCCGATACCGGCCTCCTGTTGCAGCGCCTGGTCGAGGAGGGGCAGCTCGTCGCCGGCGAAGGCGGCTACGCCCCCGCCGGCGCCGGCGTGCTCGGCGACGAGCAGGCGGCGCTGGCCGCCGCGATCGTCGACCGCCTTGGCGCTCAGCCGACGGCGCCGCCCACCCTGGCGACGCTCGCCGACGAGCTGCGTCGCCCGCCGCGCGAGCTCAACCAGGTCCTGGACGTGCTGGCCCGGCGCGGCGACGTCGTCCGCGTCGACAAGGACCTGTGGTTCACGCGTGCCGCGGTCGACGACGCCCGCGCCGTGCTGCTCGAGCTCCTGGACGCGGCCGGTGAGGTGACGCTGGCGGGCTTCCGCGACGCCGCCGACTGCGGGCGCCGCAACGCGCAGGCCCTCCTCGAGTACTTCGACCGGGAGGGCCTGACCCTGCGGCGCGGCGACGTCCGCGTCGCCCGCCGCCGTTCCTGACGCCTCGCGTCGCCCGGCGCCGTTCCTGACGCCCCTCGCCGCGGTCGCGTCAGGCCTCGCCGAAGGCGGCGACCTGGTCGCGGCCCTGGCGCTTGGCGACGTACATCGCCCAGTCTGCCTGGT
This sequence comes from uncultured Thermoleophilia bacterium, assembly GCA_963717965.1. GTDB lineage: Bacteria > Actinomycetota > Thermoleophilia > UBA2241 > UBA2241 > CAIXSE01. The sequence continues at coordinate 72,901 of CAVQXS010000012.1, forward strand.
TCAGCAGGTCCTCACGGCGGTCGGCGTCGTCCGGGTAGCCGGCCACGCCGATGCTCACCGTGAGCGGCACGTTGTGGGCCGTGAACCCGGCCGCGCGGATGCGCGCGCGGATGCGCTCCGCCACCGCAAGCGCGGTCTCGCGGCCGGTCTCCACGAGCAGGACGACGAACTCCTCGCCCCCGTAGCGGGCGGCGACGTCGACGCTGCGCACCGACTGCTCGATGAGGTGGGCGACCTCGCGCAGCACGGCGTCGCCCGCGCTGTGCCCGTTGGCGTCGTTGTAGCCCTTGAAGTGGTCGAGGTCGAGGAACAGCACGCTGAGCGGGCGCTGCTGTTCGCGCGCGCGGTGGAGCTCCTCGCTCAGCCGCTCGTGCAGGTAGCGGTGGTTGTAGAGGCCGGTGAGGGCGTCGGTGATGGCGTCGATCTCGGCGCGGCTGAGGCGGACGGCGGTCGATTGCAGCATCGCCGCGAAGGTCTGCCGCCCGTCGCCGCGCAGCGACTCGCTCTCGGAGACGGAGAGCGCCGGCAGGTCGGCGGCGGCCGCGGCCACGATGCGGCCGGCGCCGTCGCGGATCGGCGCGAGCCCGGTGATCCAGACGCCGAACTCGTCGGCGAACACGGTGTTCACCAGGGGGCGTTCGCCGGCGAGCACCAGCGTCAGCTCGTCGTCGGCGAAGATCTCGTCGCCGAGGTGGGACTTCTCGGCCTCGTCCTCTTCGGGGTCGACGCCGATCACGAACCGTTTGTCGAACTGCGCGTGCGTGGTGAGGAACCGGGTCGGCGGGTTCGCGTCGCGGACCTCGCGCAGCACGGCCTCGATCTCCCGGTAGGCCTCGGACGCTTCGTCGTCCCGGCTGCGCAGCTGCAGGTGGCTCTCGCCGCGGATCCGTGACGCGGCCGCGGCGGCGATCTCCTCGGCCCTGGCGCGGCGCCGCGCCACGTCCTCGAGCACGGTGAGGAACGCGTCGACCATGGCCGGGTCGAACTGCGTGCCCCGGCAGCGGTGCAGCTCGGCGAGGCACTCCGGGTAGGTGAGGGCGGGCTTGTACGGGCGCCGGCACGACATGGCGTCGTAGGCGTCGACGACCGCCATCGCCCGGGCGATCATGGGGATCGCCTCGGCGCCGAGCCCGTCCGGGTAGCCCTTGCCATCGTACCGTTCGTGGTGGTGGCGTACGGCGCGCACGAGGTCCTGCGGGAAGAGCGGGCGGATGATGTCGGCGCTTACCACGGGGTGCTCGCGCATCTGGTCCCACTCCTGCTGGTTCAGGCGCCCGGGCTTGAGCAGGACGCGGTCGGAGATGCTGATCTTGCCGATGTCGTGCAGGTACGCGGCCTCCTCGACGGACGCCAGCAGGTCCTCCGGCCACCCGAGCTCGCGGCCGAGCATCACCGTGTACGCGGCCACCCGGGCGGCGTGGCCCAGGGTGTAGTAGTCCTTGGCGTTCAGTGCGGAGCTCAGCGCCTTGAGGTTGCCGAGGTGCATCTGTTTGATCTCGTCGTAGAGCTGTGCGTTCGTGATCGCCAGCGACAGCTGGGTGCCCACACGCTCGAGGAGGGAGGGGTCGACGTCGGCGAAGGCGTCCGCGTCGGTGGAGCTGAGGTCGAGGACGCCGAGGAGGCCGGTGTCGGAGGGGAGGGCGATGACGATCGCCGAGGCGAGCCCCTCGATCGCCGGCGATCCGGCGAGCGCCGGCACGTCGTCCGGCAGATGCACGACGGTGACCGCGTCCGCGGCGATGCGCGCGATGAGTCCCGGGCCGAAGTCGTCCAGCGTGAGGCCGAGCAGTGACTCGGCCTGCGGCCGCGGGGAGATCACGCGACCGATGCTGTCCCCGTCCAGCAGCAGCAGGCCGTAGCTGTCGAAGCGGCATGAGCTGGCCGAGCTCGTCGACGGCCGCCTTCACGACCTCTTCGAGGTCGAGGCTGGCGGCCGTCCGCACCGCGATGTCGTTGAGCAGCTGGGTCTCGCGCGCCGTCTGCTGCTCGCGCTGGAAGAGCGCCGCGTTGTCGATCGCGAGTGCGGCCGCGTGGCAGATCGCGGCCGCGGTGTCGAGCTCCGCCTGCGTGAACGTCCGCTCGGCGCCGCTCTCCACCAGCTCGACCGTGCCGATGACGCGGTCCTTGACGATCAGCGGCAGGGTCGCCCAGCTCTTGCGCGCGAAGCCCCTGTTGATCTCGAGGACGGCCGGCGTGAGGCGCGGGTCGCGCAGCGACCCGACGACCGCCGGCCGCTTCGTCTCCACGACCTCGCGGGTCACGGCGGCGTCGGCGAGCGGCAGGCGGTGCCCGATCCACCCCTGGTCGATCTCGCCGTGACTGACGCGCATGAGCGTGTGCAGCTGGTCGCCCTCGACGAGGATGATCTCGCACTCGCCGACGCCGACGCCCTCGCACAGGCGCCTGGCCGTGGTGAGCAGGGTGGCCTGCAGGTCGAGGCTGCTCGTCAGCTCGAGCGCCGACTCGCTGACCAGCGCCATGCGCCGCAGGTTGTCGTCGAGCTCGCGGTTGCCGCTCTCCAGCCGGTCCACGAGCATCGCCTTCTCGAACGACCCGGCGAGCAGGCGGCCCACGTTGCGGATCAGGTCCAGGTGCACCGTGTAGTCGCGCACGTCGGTGTCGAAGATGTCGACGAGGCCGATCGGCCGCCCGTCGACGACCAGCGGCAGCGAGACCATGCTGCGGTAGCCCCAGCGGCGGTACGCCTGCATCTCCTGCTCGTTCAGGTCCGTGCTCTCCAGGTCGCCGACGACGATCGGCTCGTTCGCGGCCAGGGCCGCGACCGTCGCCTCGTACACGGCGAGCTCGCGCTCCGAGCCGACCTCGTCCTCGTCCCAGCCGCGGCTGTCCACGCTGGCGAGACAGCGGAGCACGCCGCCGTCGACCTGCCAGATGTCACAGTCCTCGGCGGCGAGGACGGTCCGCAGGCGCTCGGCCACGGCCCGGGCGAGCTCCTCCAGCGTGCCGGCCTCGTTGAGGCGGTCGCCGAGCTCCACCAGTTCCCTGAGCGCGGCGTTGCCGCGCCGGAGCCCGGCGAGCAGCTCGGCGTTGCGCAGGGCGTCGGCGACCGTGCGGCCGGCGCTGGGCAGGAACGAGCGCACGTCGTTGTAGTCGCGCTCGCGCACGTCGAAGAGGTCGATCAGGCCGACCACGAGGTCGTTGCTCACCAGCGGGATGGAGACGCCGCTGTTGAAGGCGAACTCGCCGAAGTCCTCGCGCTCGTAGTCCGTGAGCCGGTCGTCATCGAGCGAACTGAACACCAGGATCTGCCGGTCCTCCAGCGCCAGGAGCGTGGACGGGTAGTTGTCGAGCCGGAGGATCTTGCCGCGGACGCTCTCGTCGACGCCGTCCTGGTCGACGCTGGCGAGGCAGCGCAGGTACCCCTCCTCCAGCCACCAGATGTCGCAGTCGGCGCAGTCCACCGCGCGCCGCAGCCGAGCCGCGGCGCGCTCGGCCATGTCGCCCGGCGCCTCGGCGCCGGCGAGGTCCGCGCCGAGCTCGACCAGCACCTCGCGCAGGCGCTCTCGTTCGCCGGCCTCCTCGAGCAGCGCCGCGCTGTCGAACACCCCGGCGACGAGCTGGCAGACGCTGGTGAGGAACTCCAGCTCGGCGCTCCAGTCGCGCTCGGCGTCGTCGTAGAGATCGACCAGCCCGACGAGCTCGCCGCCGGCGACCAGCGGCATCGTCACGGAGCTCGCGTACCCCCACCCTCGCATGAGCGCGACCTCGTTCTGACCGAGACGTGAGTCGCGGAGGTGGTCGATCGCCAGCGGCGTGTGGTCCAGAAGGGTGCGCTCGAGAGAGGGATACGCGGAGGTGTCGAGGATGGTGTTGGCCAAGCTGGGGTCGGTCCCCTCCCGGGTGCAGCTGACGACCCTGCGGATCACGCCGGCGCTCACTCGCCACACGTCGGCGCAGTCCGCGTTCTCGGCGATCAGCAGCCGCTCCGCGAAACGCTCCACGAAGCGCTCGAAGTCATGCGTCTGCGCCACTGCCCGCGAGAGGTCCACGAGTTCGCGCACGGTCTTGTCGCGATGCGCGAGCTGGCCGTAGGTCCGTTCAACGGCGACGGCCTCCGCGCAGATGCGGGCCAGGCCGTCGAGCACGTCCGCGTTGTCGGTGAAATCGCGGTCTCTGGCATCGCTCAGCTCGATCGCACCGACGAGCTCGCCGTGGAGGACCATGGGCGCCCACGCGAGTGAGCGGCAGCCGCGACGCTGGAGCGCCTGCCTGGCCCGCCGGCCGAGTCCCCTGTCGGCGGCCCGGAGGCAGGTGACAGGGGCGACGGCGGGGTCTCCGTCGACGGGCACCCACTCGCTCGTCGCCCACACCGCTCCCTGGCGGCCGGGGTCCAGGTCGCCGCCGTCCATCGAGACGTCGAGACGCAGGCGGTCGCCGTCGGCGAGGTAGATGTCGCAGCGCGGCGCTCCGGTGAGGTCGCAGAGCGCACGCGCCGCCTCTCCCGGCACGGCGCGCGGGTCCTCCGCCAGCAGGGAGGTGAGCCCGAGCCCGGCCTGCAGCACGGCGCGAAGGTCCTGGGACTGCCGCCGCAAGGTGGCGAAGTCGCCCACCTGGGCGGCGCCTTCGCGCTCGTCCCGCGGTAGGAGCGCCATGACGTCGTCGGCCATGTACCGGCGGTGTCCGCCGGGGCTGCGATGAGCAGCGATGCGGCCGACGTCGGTCCACCGCCGCACGGTGTTCGCGCTGACGCCGAGCAGGGCCGCGACGTCCCCGACGCGCAGCCAGACGGCCTCTGGTCCCTCTCTCACGGTGGCCATGGACTCCCTCTCCAGCACCCGCCAAGTTCCCCCGTCCCATCGGCAGTAACCGCCAAAACCTTGACCAAAGCTCCCACGCCGTTGGGCCGACACGAGAGGTTCGGGAGGATGACGTCCACGGGAAGCAGACGGCGGATCCGCCGGGAGCCCGGCGGCGCCCTTGGCTGCCGCCGGGCTCCCGGCGTAGCATTCGGGCCGTCGACGATCGCCGGCGGATCCGCCGGATGCAGTCCGAGCAAGGAGCGAAGGAGCATGGCACGCAAGGGCAGGGTGGAGGGCAAGGTCGCGCTCATCACGGGCGTGGCGAAGCAGGACAGCATCGGCTTCGCGACCGCGAAGGTCTTCGCGGAGGAGGGCGCGCTGATCGCCGTCTGCGACATCGCCGAGGCCGTGCACGGGTGCGCCGAGAAGCTGCGCGAGCTCGGCGCGACGATGAGTTCCCACACCGCCGACCTCACGAAGATGGACGAGGTCCGGGCGATGGTCGCCGAGGTCACGGAGTGCCACGGCCGCATCGACGTGCTGGTCAACAACGCGGGTATGGTGGTCTTCGGGCAAGAGGAGCACTTCACCGCGTTCCAGGACCTCAGCGAGGAGGACTGGGACTTCGGCATCGCCATCAACCTGAAGACGCAGTTCAACGTGACGCGCACCGTCGTGCCGGGCATGGTCGCGCAAGGCTACGGCCGCATCGTGAACATGAGCTCCGTCACCGGCCCCGTGGTCGCGAACCCCGACGAGGCCGCCTACTGCGCCGCCAAGGCGGGCGTCCTCGGCATGACGCGCGGCCTCGCGCTCGACGTGGCCAAGCACGGCATCACCGTCAACGCCGTAGGCCCCGGCTGGATCGCGACCGGCTCCCAGGCGGAGGGCGAGGACGTCGGCGGGCTGAACACGCCGATGGGCCGGTCCGCCTTCCCCGAGGAGGTCGCCAAGCTCGTCTGCTTCCTCGGCAGCGACGACGCCAGCTACATCACCGGACAGCTGGTCGTCGTGGACGGCGGCAACACCATCCAGGAGTACAAGGGCCCGAGCGACCTGTACTACTGACCCGGCGCATGGTCAGCCTCCGGGCGGAGCGGTATGCTAGCCGGACGGTGAACGGGCATTCAGCGTTTGCCGAGCGAGACCATTCTTCGTCTGCCACAGGGGGAGGCGTATGTCATCCGACATGAGAGGCAAGACGGTGATCGTGACGGGAGCCGCCGGCGGGGTCGGCGCCGCGACCGCGCGCCGGTTCGCCGAGGCCGGCGCGTCGCTCGTGCTCGGCGACATCGATCCCGTGACCCTGGAGGACCTCTGCGGCCGGCTGGCGGCCGTCGCCGAGGTGCACGGCGTGGCCTGCGACGTCACCAGCGTCACCGACGTCGAGAACCTCATGACCGAGGCGGTCGAGGCGACGGGGCGCATCGACGTGCTCGTCAACACGGCCGGCCTCTGGGTCGAAGGGCCCACGGAGTCCATGACCGAGGCAGAGTGGGACCGGGTCGTGGACGTGAACCTCAAGGGGACGTTCTTCTGCTGCAGCCGCGCGATCCCCGAGCTCAAGAAGAGCGAGGGCTGCATCATCAATCTCAGCTCCGACGCCGGGGTCGTGGGCACGCCCGAGACGGCCATCTATACGGCGTCCAAGGGCGGCGTCAGCCTGATGACCAAGTCGCTGGCGCTCGAGCTGGCGCCGGACCTCGTGCGCGTCAACGCCGTGTGCCCGGCCGACATCATGACGCCGATGCTGCAGTATCAGGCCGACACCTACGGCGGCGGTGACCCCGACGGCTACTTCAAGCGTCTGCTCACCAGCTACGCCCAGGGTGAGAAGGCGCGCTTCATCACGCCCGAAGAGGTCGCGGAGCTGATCTTCTACCTCGCCTCGCCGGCGGCGGCGCCGATCACCGGCGCCACCATCTCGATCGACTTCGGCACCTCGGCGGGGTACGGCTACCACTGACTCACGCGCAAGGGAAGGAGCGCCACGCACACCATGGCTGAGAAACCGTTCATCCACCCCTACATCCCGAACTCGGTGCCGGCCGTCAAGCAGGCCATGCTGGACGAGCTCGGGCTGAGCAGCGTCGAGGAGATCTTCGCCGAGATCCCGGACCGTCTGCGCTTCCAGGGGAACGCTGGACATCCCGCCGGCGATCCTCTCGGAGCGGGAGCTGCGCAAGCACGTGCAGGGCCTGCTCGACAAGAACAGCTCGGCCGTCGACTTCCTCAACTTCTGCGGCGCCGGCTGCTGGCAGCATCACGTGCCGTCCGTCGTCGACGAGATCATCAACCGGGCGGAGTTCGTGAGCGCCTACTGCGGCGGTGACTACAGCGACCTCGGCAAGTACCTCACGCGCTACGAGTTCAACAGCATGCTCGGCGAGCTGCTCGACTACGACGCCGTCGCCAACCCGATCTACGACTGGGGCGACGTCGCCGGGCGCTCGTTCCGCATGGCCCGGCGCATCACCGGCCGCGACACGGTGCTCGTGCCGTCGCACATCAGCCCCATGCGGCTGATGGAGATCCGCACGCTCTGCCAGCCCGAGTCGATGGCCAACAGCACCAAGATCCGCTTCTACGAGTGGGACCGCGCGACCGGCATGGTCGACCTCGAGGACCTCAAGGCCAAGCTCGACGACTCCTTCGCCGCCGTGTACTGGGAGAGCCCCGGCTACCTCGGCACGATCGAGGCAGACGGCGCCGAGATCGTGAAGCTCGCGCACTCGGTCGGCGCCCTCGCCATCAACGGCGTCGACCCCATCACGCTCGGCGTCCTGGCGCCGCCCGGCGCGATCGGCGCCGACATCGCCTGCGGCGACATCCAGCCGCTGGGCATGCACATGCACGCCGGCGGCGGCTGCTCCGGCTTCATCGCCTTCAGGGACGACGACCCGGTGTTCGCCCAGGAGTGCCCGCTCGAGCTCTACACGGTCATGGAGACCGCCACCCCGGGCCAGTACGCCGTGGGCGAGGCGCTCCCCGAGCGCACCAGCTACGGCGCCCGCGACCAGGGCAAGGACTGGGTCGGCACGGCGTCGGGCCTGTGGACCATCGCCGCCGCCGTCTACATGGCGCTCATGGGCCCGCAGGGCTTCAGGGAGCTCGGCGAGACCTGCATCGCCCGTTCGCACTACGCCGCCAAGAAGCTCGGCGAGCTGCCGGGCGTAGAGATCAAGCTCTCGCCGAGCTTCTTCAAGGAGTTCGTCGTGAACTTCGACGGCGCCGGCAAGAGCGTGGCCGAGGTCAACAAGGCTCTGCTCGGCCACCGGATCTTCGGCGGCAAGGACCTCTCGGCCGACTTCCCCGAGCTCGGCCAGAGCGCGCTCTTCTGCGTCACCGAGTACTACGACCAGGCCGACATCGACGCCTTGGTCTCGGCCGTCGAGGAGGTGACGGCATGAGCAGCGAGCACCTGAAGACCGCAGCCGAAGAGAAGGTCGCCCGGCTTGCCAAGCTCCGCCGCGACGGCGGCGTGCTGCGCGACTACCGCTCTCCCCGCTGGGACGAGCCGTTCATCATGGAGCAGGGGACGCCCGGCGAGCGCGGCATCTGCGTGCCGCTCGCCGAGGAGGGCGTCACCGCCGAGGTGGGCGCGGCGGCGGACTACATCCCCGAGGGGATGGCCCGCGCCGCCGCCCCCGAGCTGCCCGAGATGGCCCAGTACCAGGTCCTGCGCCACTACCTGCGGTACGCGCAGATGACGCTGGGCATGGACCTCGGCAGCGATATCAGCGAGGGCACCTGCACGATGAAGTACAGCCCCAAGATGCACGAGGAGCTCATCCGCGGCCACAGGGCCGCCGACGTGCACCCGTGGCAGGACGAGGACACCATGCAGGGGCTGCTCGAGATCGTCTACGAGACCGGGCAGTACCTGCAGTCGATCAGCGGCATGGACGCCTTCACGCTGCAGCCGGGCGGCGGCTCACACGCCGTGTACACCAACGCCTGCGTCATGCGCCGCTACTTCGAGGCCAGGGGCGAGCTCGACCAGCGCACCGAGATGATCACGACGATCTTCTCGCACCCGTGCGACGCCGCCACGCCGATGGTGGCCGGCTTCAAGGTCATCACCGTGATGCCCGACGAGAACGGCTACCCGGACCTCGAGGCCTTCCGCGCCGCGGTCAGCGAGAAGACCGTCGGCTGCATGATCACCAACCCCGAGGACACCGGCATTTACAACCCGCAGATCGACAAGTACGTCGAGATCCTGCACGACGCCGGCGCCCTGGCGTTCACCGACCAGGCCAACGCCAACGGCATCCTCGGCTTCGCGCGGGCGCGTGACGCCGGCTTCGACGCCTGCCACTTCAACCTGCACAAGACGTTCTCGAGCCCGCACGGCTGCGAGGGGCCGGCGACCGGCGCCTACCTGTGCACCGAGGAGCTGGCGCCGTACCTGCCGGTCCCGGTCGTGGTGAAGGACGGCGACCGCTACCACCTCGACTACGACCGGCCGGAGAGCATCGGCCGCGTGCGCGGCTTCCTCGGCAACTGGATGGGCGTCATCCGCGCCTACGCCTGGATCCGCAGCATGGGCCCCGACGGCCTCAAGGAGGTCGCCGAGATCTCGGTGCTCAACAACAACTACCTCGACAACCTGCTGATGGCCGTCAAGGGCGTCAGCCGGCCGTACGCCGAGGGGCACCGCCGGCTCGACCAGGTGCGCTACAGCCTGGAGACGCTCAAGGAGGACACCGGCGTCGGCACCGAGGCCCTGCGTGACCGCATGGTCGACTTTGGCATCCAGAGCTACTGGATGAGCCACCACCCGTGGGTGGTGCCCGAGCCCTTCACCCCGGAGCCCTGCGAGACCTACAGCAAAGCCGACCTCGACGAGTGGGCGGCGGTCATCAAGAAGGGCAGCGACGAGGCCTACGCCGACCCGCAGTCCGTGCTCGACGCGCCGCACGCCCAGCCGATCGACCAGATGCGCCGCACCGAGGCCATGGAGGACCCGGACCAGTGGGCCTTCACGTGGCGCAAGTACCGGCGGAAGTTCAAGGACAAGGTCTGAGCTTCTGACGGGGGACCAGGCCGGCCGCGCGTCGCGGCCGGCCTGGGCGACGACGAAAGGCGGCAGCGTGACTCGGCAACCCGCGAGACCGGGGGTCCGTGCGAGCCAGGCCCTCGGGCTCACGATCTTCCTCGCCACGGCGGCGTTCCTCGTCGCGCTCCTTCTCTCCGGTTTGGGCTCCGCCTTCGAGAGCGTGCAGAAGGCGGCGGTGGCGTTCTCCACCCTGTGCGCCGCCGTCGCCGCGTTCGGGATGCTCATCGACGCGGCGGATCTCTGGGTCCGCGGCCGCAAGATGACGGCGTACAGCGTCAAGATGTTCCGCTCGCTCGTCTTCGTCGCCGTGCTCGGCGCTCTCGTCGCGAGCCTGTTCGGCGGCAACTCGCTCGTGATCGTCTTCCTCGCCCCGGCGATGATCGTCTACCTCTTCATCGCGCGCCGTCGCCCGGCCGGCTCGGGCGGCGGGAGCGCCGCGCGGTCCAGCTCCGCCTCGACCGCGAGGTCGCGGCAGAAGCGCGGCGGCAAGAAGCGCCGCTGACGTGCCGCCGGGTGACGGGCGTGACGAGATGAAGAAGCTCGGCCTCATCGTCAACCCAGTCGCGGGGGTCGGCGGCCGCGTCGGCCTCAAGGGCAGCGACGGCGCCGAGGTGCTGCGCGCGGCGCTCGAGCGAGGCGCCGTGCGCGACGCTCCGCGGCGCGCGCGGCAGGCGCTCGCGCGCCTCGCGCGCGTCCGCGACCATGTCGAGGTCCTCACCTGGCCGGGGGAGATGGGAGCGGATGAGGCGCGCGCCGCCGGGTTCGAGCCGCGCGTGCTCGGGTCGTTGGAGGGTCGCCGCTCCTACGTGGACTGCGAGCTAGAGCGGCGCGGCGAGCCCGTCGCCATCGCCTGCGTCGACTTCGTCCTGACCACCCCGGCCGACACCGAGCAGGCGGCCCGCGACCTGCTCGCCGCCGGCGTCGACCTCATCCTCTTCGCCGGCGGCGACGGCACGGCGCGCAACATCTGCAACGCCGTCGGCGACCGCGTGCCGGTGATCGGCGTGCCCGCCGGCGTCAAGATCCACTCCGCCGTCTACGCGACCACGCCGGCGGCCGCCGGCGACGTGGCCGCCCTGTACCTGCACGAGCGGCCCGCCGGCGTGCAGCTGCGCGAGGGCGAGGTCATGGACATCGACGAGGAGGCGTTCCGCGACGATCGCGTGTCCGCCCGCCTCTACGGCTACCTGACCGTCCCCTATGCGCGCGGGCTGACGCAGAGCGCCAAGGCCGGCGGCGTCGCCGGGGAGGAGCGCGCCCTCAACGACGTCGCCACCGAGGTGATCGCGGAGATGCGTCCCGGGGCTCTGTACATCCTCGGCCCCGGGACCACGACGCGCACGGTGATGGTGCGGCTCGGCCTGCCCAAGACGCTGCTCGGCGTCGACGCCGTGCGCGACGGCGAGCTCGTAGGCGCGGACCTCACGGAGGGCGAGATCCTCGCCCTCGCCGCCGCCGCGCCGGAGGCTCACATCGTGGTCACCGTCATCGGCGGTCAGGGCCACATCTTCGGGCGCGGCAACCAGCAGATCAGCCCTGCCGTGATCCGCCGCGTCGGCACGGACCACATCATCATCATGGCGACGCAGACCAAGCTGCTGAGCCTCGAGGGCCGGCCGCTGCTCGTCGACACGGGCGATCCAGCCCTCGACGAGCAGCTCTGCGGCTACGCCAAGGTCGTCACCGCCCTCGGCGAGCGCACCATGTTCAAGGTCGGCGCCTGACGCCCCGGCGCCCCGGCAAACCTCCGTGACTGCTAACTTAACGTTGGCAAGTACGGCAGAAGCTTATACAATCTGTGTCATTCGCTGTCCGTGGAGGGGTCGCTGAGCTCCCACGCTCCGCCTCCGCCACGGCGCGCGCCCGTCCGGCGCGCTCGCACAAGCCACGTCAAGGAGAGGGAACGTTATGAAAGCTCTGGTTGTCGGCACCGGTGGTGTCGGTCAGTCCATCGCCGCGATCACCAAGCGTCGCGACCCCAAGGGCGAGTGGCTCGAGAAGATGGTGATGGCCGACTACGACGGCAAGCGCGCCGCCGACTTCGTCGCCACGCTCAAGGACCCGCGCTTCGTCGCCGAGCAGATCGACGCGAGCGACGTCGATGCCGTGGCCGCCCTGGCCACAAAGCATGGCGTGGACGTCCTCATGAACCTCTGCGCGCCGAACTTCAACCCGCCGCTGCTCCAGGCCGCGCTCAAGGCCAAGGTGCACTACCTCGACACCGCCATGACGCTGAGCGAGTGGCACCCGACCGACCCGTTCCACAAGACCGGCAAGAAGCTCGGCGACGACGAGTACGCGCTCAGCCCCGAGTTCGAGAAGATCGGCAAGTACGCGCTCGCCGGCTTCGGCGTCGAGCCCGGCATGGCCGACTTCTTCGCCCGCTACGCCGCCGACCACCTCTTCGACGAGGTCGACTACATCGGCATCCGCGACGGCAGCAACCTCGACATCCCCGGCGCCAAGGGCATCAGCTTCGGCTTCAGCGTCTGGACCACCATCGAGGAGTGCAACAACCCGGCGATCGTGTTCGAGAACGGCGACTGGCACACCGTGGAGCCGTTCGCCGAGCTCGAGAAGTTCTGGCTGCCGGAGGGCATCGGCGAGGTCGAGGTCGGCCACGTGGAGCACGAGGAGGTCGTCCAGATCGGCCGCTACGCCGACAAGCTCAAGGGCGTCAAGAAGGCCGAGTTCAAGTACGCGCTCGGCGACGAGTTCATGCAGGCCATGGAGATCTTCCGCTCGATCAACATCGACAAGGCCGAGAAGATCAAGGTCGGCGACGTCATGGTCGCGCCGCGCGACGTCATCGCCGCCGCCGCGCCCGACCCCAACGAGATCGGCAAGAAGTACATCGGCAAGACGGCGGCCGGCACGTACGTGGTCGGCAAGAAGGACGGCCTGGAGCGCAAGGTGTACCTGTACCAGGTCGCCGACAACCAGGAGTGCCTCGACACGGTCGGCGTCCAGGTCGTCACCGCCCAGACCGGCTTCACGCCCGTCATCACGCTCGAGCTGCTGGCCACAGGCAGCCTCGGCAGCAAGCCGGGCGACCCCAAGAGCGGCGTCCACAACCCCGAGGCCTTCAACGCCGACGACTACGTGGCGCTGATGCCGAAGGTCGGCTTCCCCGGCGGCCTGCTCGAGATGGAGTCGGAGTACAAGCTCGCCAAGGATCGCCAGGCGCTGCTCGACCTGGCGAAGTAAGACCCTGTCGTAGCCTTCCCTGGCCGCGGCCGGCCGCCTCGCGAGAGGCGGCCGGCCGCGCGTCGTGTTCGGGGTCGTCACCTCGCGCAGAGTCCGCGATCTTCGCCCACGGCGCCACGGATTCTGCGGCAAACCTCGCGCCGCGTGGCAGGGTGCTCCCGCCGTTGCTTGCCTGACCTCCCGGCGCGGGCCATACTCGGGCCACAGCGCCGGTCGGCGCCGGCTGGGACGGGGCCGGTCCCCAGCTCGCGTCACGGCCGGCGGTCGGGGCGGCGGCCGCACGACCGCCGCGGGGCACGATCAAGGGGAGACCGCTCATGATGCACCCCGTTCCGCAGCCGGCTCGGGCCGGTCTCCGGCGTCCGCGCCTGCTCCTGCTGCTGCTCGCCGCCGGCGTCCTCGCCGTGGGGCTGGCGTCCGGGCTCGGGTCCGCCGTGGCGGCCGACCCGAGCGCCTCGCCTGCCGCGGACAAGGTCGTCCTTCGCGTCGGCTGGACCAACGACCCCGACAACCTGAATCCCTTCATCGGCGCCGAGACCTCGTCCTACGAGATCTGGCTGCTCAACTACGACTTCCTCACCGGTTACTCGCTCGACCTGCAGCCGGCCCCCGGCCTGGCGACGTCCTGGGAGACGTCCCCCGACGGCAAGACGTGGACCTTCCACCTGCGTGAGGGCGTCACCTGGCAGGATGGCGAGCCGTTCACCGCCGCCGACGTCGCCTTCACCTACAACTACATCGTCGACAACCAGATGGGGGCGTACTCGAGCCTCACCACCTTCATCGAGAAGGCCGTGGCCGTCGACGACCTCACCGTCGAGATCCGCTGCAGCAAGCCCAAGGCGAACATGATCCGCACCTGGATCCCGATCGTGCCGGAGCACATCTGGAGCAAGGTGGAGCCGAAGGCGGCCGGCGCCTCGTACCAGAGCCGGCCGCCGATCGTCGGCACGGGGCCCTTCCAGGCCGTCGAGGTCAAGAAGGGCGACTACGTGCGCATGGTCGCGAGCCCGACCTTCTGGGGTCAGAAGCCGACCATCGACGAGATCCTCTTCGTCACCTACCAGAACCCGGACACCATGACCCAGGACCTGCTGAGCGGCACGCTCGACGCCGCCTGGGGGATCCCGTCGGCGCAGTTCCCCAAGGTCGAGAACACGCCGGGTTTCGTGCCCATCTCCTACAACCTGCTCACGTGGGACTACCTCTCGATGAACTGCTACGAAGGCACGAGCCGCGGCAACCCCGTGCTCCGCGACGTCGCCTTTCGCCAGGCGCTCAACTGGGCCATCGACAGGCAGAAGATCGCCGACCTCGCCTGGGCCGGCCGCGGCAAGCCGGGGTCGACGATCATGACGCCGGACTCGTGGGTGGACCCCGACTACCACTGGCAGCCGCCGGCCGACGCCCTGTTCACCTACGATCCGGCGAAAGCGAAGCAGCTCCTTGCCGCTGCCGGCTACACCGACTCCGACGGGGACGGCGTGCTCAACGACCCCAACAACGGCGACAAGAATATCAAGCTGCGGCTTTGGGCCCGCTCCGAGTCGCCGGAGAGCCAGAAGACGGGCAGCCTGATCACCGGCTGGTTCCGCGACCTCGGCCTCAAGATCGAGTACCAGGTCATGGACGACGGCATCTACTACGACAGCATCTGGGCGTACCAGGGCAACACGTACAGCCCCGACTTCGACATGTACATCTGGGACTGGGATGGCTACGCGGACCCGGGCGACACCTTGGCCAGTTTCACCAGCGCGCAGATCGAGAACTGGAACGAGCCGTGCTGGTCCAACGCCGAGTTCGATGCGGTCGTCGACGAGGCGAACACGACCCTCGACCCCGAGAAGCGCAAAGAGCTCATCTGGAGGGCGCAGCAGATCTTCTACGAGCAGTCGCCGGAGATCGCGATCGACTACCCGGACAAGCTCGAGGCGGTCAACACGTCGCGCTGGGACGGCTGGACGCGCATGTACGGCGGCGCGGGGGCCGCGTTCTACACGAGCTACGTCCGCGACAGCTACCTGAACCTGAAGCCGAAGGCGGCCGCGGCCGCGGAGACTGGCGGCGCGAGCGGAACGACGATCGCGGTCATCGTGGCGGTGGCGGTCATCGCCGTCGTCGCCATCGTGGCGCTGGTCCTGCGGCGGCGCCGGGCGGCCGAGGAGGAGTGAACCGGAGCGGGCGGCGAGCCGGCTAGCTGCGCTCGCCGCCCGCCCCGGAGTTGCGGCGCGAGCCGACTCCGAGCTCCATGCGGGTGACCGCGCGCCTCGCGCGTGACAAGATGTCGCAGAGCGGAGCGGCTCGTGGTCCGGTGACTACCGCGGTCTTCAAAACCGTCTGCGGGGCGATGATCTCGTCCTGGGTGGGTTCGACTCCCATGTCGCTCCGCCAGTTCATTTTGCCGGGCCGCCTTCCCGCGCCTCACGCCAGCCCTGCTTTTCCCAGTCCCGGGGGGCAGATCCGTGGGCAGCGGCGCCGAGGCGCATGCCGTGCCCACCGCTTTGTACACTGGCGCCAACGATGGTCCGCACTGACGCGCAGCGAGCGAGGAGGGAACCGCACATGGTGCCAGAGGCTCAGATGGAGGACGGCCCCGGCGGCAAGAAGCCGACCGGCGAGGGGTGGTTCGTCGTCAACGCGCGAGAGGCCGCGTGGATCCACAACGAGAAGTTCGGCGCCGGGGTCACCTTCGAGGGCACGCCCCGCTTCCCGCACCTCGGGATCAACATCCAGGTCATGTGGCCGGGTCAGCCCAACGGCTACTACCACGCCGAGGAGGGCCAAGAGGACTTCCTGATCCTCAGCGGCGAGTGCCTCGTGCTGGTCGAGGGGCAGGAACGCCGCCTCCGCGCCTGGGACTTCGTGCACTGCCCGCCGTGGACGGAGCATATCTTCGTCGGCGCCGGCGACGGCCCGTGCGTGATGCTGGCTGTCGGCGCGCGCAACGCGGGTGAGGGACTCGTCTATCCGGTCTCCCAGCTCGCGCTGCGCCACGAGGCCGGAGTGACGGAGAAGGCGACCACCGGCGAGGTGGCCTACGCCGGGACGCCGAAGACGACGCCCGGCCCCTACGCCGAGGGATTGCTGCCGGATCGGTGACCCGTGAGATCAGCGGTCGATGGCCGCATTTGCCTCTCCGCGATCCATCGCGAGGGGCGGTGGCGCCCTGCGGCGACACCGCCCCTGTCCTCGGCCCCGGATGCGCCCGGTAGCTATGTCAGCTCGTGGTCATGCGGCTCCGCACAGCGAGTCTTCGGGGTGCCGTGCGCAGTAGGCCGCCGACGCGGACTCCGCCGGCTGCCGGCGGCGGCGCATCAGTGCCCACGCGCCGATGCTGGCGATGAGCGCGGCCACGGCCGCACCGATGAGCCAGTAGGTCGTGGACGACGTGCCGGACGTGGACGACGTGCCGGTCGTGGCTGCCGTGACGGACCACGAATCCTGGACGCCGGCCGCCGGTGCGACTAGCCCGACGCCACCCCGGCCCACCTCCGTCCCGGCCGCCGTCGTCACGGCGGGTGCGGACCCGCCCCCGCCATCTGAGACCACCAACGCCGGCGCCACCTGGACGCCGATCGCGACGACGAGCAACGACAAGAGCAACAGGCCTACGAGAAACGTGAGCCTTCTCTGTAGTGTGGTCTTCATCGTGTCACCTCTGGGCGCCGGAGCTGCCGTCGCGGCAGACCTCGCCGCCCTCATCTCCCGGCGGACGATCCCGCCTCCCCCGCCACGAAAGGTACCCTTCTAGCCTGTCCGGGAGAGTCGGGGGTAAACACGTTCTGCGCAGGGTTAACATGCCGTGGGCCGGGCCGGGGGGGGGCTGTCTACCGCATCAAGTGGGCGAAGCCTGTGTGAGAAGGCCTTGCGGTGGTCCGTCGCGTTAGGATGGCTTCCGTGGGCGACAGGCCGACCATCTACGAGTCGCGCGCGCGCCGCCGCAGGCGCCGGCGGCGGCGCGCCGCCGTCCTCATCACGATCGTGGTGGTCGCTGCCGCCGTGCTGGCCGCCGTACTGCTGCTGCGCGCCGGCGACTCCGGGACCGGCGCATCCGCCGGCGCACCTGCGGCGCCGGTCTCGCCGGCGCCGTCCGCCTCACCGGCACGCCTCGCCGGCCTCGCCGACGTCGTCGTGCACCGCGGCGAGAAGGCGACGATCCGCTATCGCGTGGTCGGCACGGGCGGGACGGCCACGCCGGTGACCCTCGTCGTCACCGACGCCGCGGGCACGCAGGTCAAGGCGCGGCGCCTCAAGGATGCCGCCCAAGTCGGACGGTGGCTGACCGCGTCCGTCCCGATCGACCTGTCGGCCGGGCGCTACACATACACGCTGCGCGCCGGCGGGCGGGTCGACGAACAAGCTGCCGAGCTCCGCGTCCTCGCGCCGCTGCCCCCGGGCTTCCCCGGAGCGAAGGCGACCGCGGCGGCCGAGGGCTGGCTCGAGGACCGCGACGGCGACGTCGCCTACGCTGTCGTCGACACCAACGGCGAGGACGCCGGCGGCCTGCACGAGCACCAAACGTTCCAGGCGGCCAGTCTGGCGAAGGCGATCCTGCTGGTCGCCTCTCTGCGCGACGACCCGACCCCCGACCCGTCCACCGAGGCTACGCTGACCCGCATGATCGATGAGTCGGACAACGGCGCCGCGTACACGATCTTCGGCCGCGTCGGCGCCAGGGGCATGCGCGCCGTCGCGAAAGCGGCGGGTATGCAGGACTACGAGCAGGGGTCGGACTGGATCGACACGCGTGTCTCAGCCGCCGACCAGGCGCGCTTCTTCTACGACCTCGAGTCCCTGGTGCCCGCGAAGGCCCGGTCGCTTGCGCGGCGGCTGCTCTCCGGCGTCGTCCCGATCCAGCGCTGGGGCATCCCCGCGGCCGCCGGGCCGGAGGGCTGGACGACCTACTCCAAGAGCGGCTGGCTGGGCCTGGACAACAAGCTCATGATCCAGGCCGCGTGGCTGGAGAAGGGCAAGAAGAAGTGGGCGCTGGCGGTGATGAGCGACGAGAACCCGACGCGCTCCTACGGCTGGGACACGCAGAAGGGTGTCACCGGCATCCTGCTCGGGCAGGAGCCGACGCCGGCGTACCTCGCCGTCGTGCTCGAGTAGAGTCCACGCCGCTGAGGCTCACGTCCGAAGCTGGGGGAATGGTGCTCATCGTGGCCTCGGTACCACGAGCGACACCGTTGCTGGTACCGGTCGACACCGGTCGCGGTACCGTTCGTGGTGTCATTCGCGACCCTTACCGGTACCGGAGGCGGTACCGTTCGTGGCACCGACGGCCTCAGCATGACCACGTGTTGCGCCGGCCGTGGTGGTCTGAGCACAGGGGCCGGGCGGGGGGCTCGCAAAGGGGCTCGCGAACCCAGACGGACTCGCGAACGCGGACGGGCGCGGCTGCGCCCGGCCTTCACTCCTCCGGGTAGTCGATGCGCCTCGACGGTGAGGTCGATGTTGCCGGCCGGCCGCCGCCAGAGCACGGTCTTGCCGACGCGGGCCTCGAGCAGGGCCTCCGCCAGGGGGGAGACGTAGCTGATCTTGCCCTCTTTGAGGTCGGCCTCGTCCTCACCGACGATGGTGAACGTGCGCCGGTCGCCGCCGTTCTGGCTGACGGTGACGGCGGCGCCAAACGCCACCTTGCGCCGCGGCTGGCGGTTCATCTCCACCGGGATCGCGCTCTCGAGCCGCGCCGTGTAGTACCGCAGGTCACGGTCCACGTAGGCGAGCTGCTCCTCGCCGAGGTCGTCCTCGTTGTCGAGCAGCTCCAGCCGCTGCGTCTCGAGCGCGCCGACCTTCTCCTCCAGCTGCTTGAGGCCGGCGGGCGTGACGTAGTTCGGATGGTCGCTGATCTGCCGCTCGGGCACGCCTTCGACGGGCGCGCCCTCGTCCGGCTCCTTGACGAACGCTCTGCTCATGGGGACTCCGATCGGGAATACTCCGAGTGTTCCCTTCGACGTTCGTGAACGCACTCCCTCGCGATTGGGTAGATAGGTGAGGACATGCGGCGCGTTCGCCGTACCCCGAAAACGCTCACGGAGGGCCTACCATGCTGGACAAGCGGATGCAGGACGCGATCAACGAACAGATCAACTGGGAGATCTACTCCGGCTATCTCTACCTCTCGATGGCGAGCCAGTTCGCCGAGACCGGCATGTCCGGGGGGCAGAGCTGGATGACGGTGCAGTACCAGGAGGAGCTCGCGCACGCGCAGATCATGTTCAACTACGTGCTCACGCGCGGCGGCCGCGTGATCCTCGAGGCGATCGAGAAGCCACGCAGCGAGTGGCCCGACGGCCTCTCCATGTTCCAGGAGGCGCTCGCCCACGAGGAGAAGGTCACGGGGCGGATCCACGAGCTGGCCTCGCTCGCGCTCGAGCTCAAGGACCACGCCAGCTACAACTTCCTGCAGTGGTTCATCGCCGAGCAGGTCGAGGAGGAGGAGACCGCCACCGACATGGTGCAGAAGTTCCGCATGGCGGGCGAACACCCGGCCGGGCTCTACCAGCTCGACAAGGAGCTCGCGACGCGCGTCTACAGCATCCCGTCGCCGCTCGTGGCCGGCGCCTGAGGAGGGGCGTCCGCCTCAGGTCACGTCGCGGCGGAGCGAGATGAACACCGCCGCGACGCCGACGATGGCGATGTAACAGAGGCTCACGAGAAACGCCTCCGGCCGGCTGAGCCCCACGCTGCCGAGCGTCTCGGCGGTCTCGACGCCCTGCAGCTGCGCGGTGCTCACCTGGTTGAAGACGACGAACGGCAGCCAGTTGCCGACCGCGGGCTTCAGGACGGCGATGAGGCTCTCGGCGACGAGCGCCCAGATCAGCGTGCCGGCGATCGCGACGATTTGCGCCCGGACGAGCGCCCCGAGCGCCACCCCGAAGGTCGTGATCAGCCCGGCGACGACGATTTGCCGCGCGTAGTCGCCGGCGGTGAAGCCACCCGTCGCGTCGATGTCCACGCCGCGCACGGCGCTGCCGACGAGGATCACCAGGTAGACGAGGACCGCCGCGACGAGCATCGTCACCATGCCGACCAGGGCGTAGAGAGCGAGCTTCATCACCATGACCTGCCAGCGCTTCGGCGTGACGAGGTAGGAGTAGGTGATGGTGCCGTGGCGGTACTCGTTGGTCATGCCGAGGATGCCGAACACGAGCAGCACGAGCGGTACGAGGGCACCCGCGGCGCCGAGGAAGCCGCTCACCCCGTCGGTCTCGAGCCACTCCTTGGGCACGGCGAAGATGATGATGGTCAGCGGCACCAGCGTGACGACGAGGATGGTGGTGAAGAGGCCGAGGGCCGTGCGCGTGCTGCGCAGCTTGAGCAGCTCGGCACGGGCGAGGGCGATCACTGCTCCCTCCTCGTGCCGGCGATCTGCAGGAAGAGCTCCTCGAGGCTGGGCTGTTCCGTCAGGAGCTCGTGGAGCACGACGCCCTGGGCGTGGGCCACGGCGCCGACCTCGGCGGCGGTCGGCCCGCGCACCGCGAGGGCGTCGTTCAGGCGGTTGACGGCCGCGCCGGCGGAGCGGAGCGCGGCCTCCAGCTGCTCGGCCTGTGGCGAACGCGCGCGGACGACGGGCTGGGCCGATGCCGTGAGCTCGTCGATCGGCCCCTGCGCGAGGAGCCTGCCCTTGCTCATGATGAGGACGTCGTCGACCGTCTGCTCGACCTCGGCGAGGACGTGGCTGGAGACCAGGACCGTGCGCCCCTCGGCCGCCTGCGCGCGCAGGAAGGTCCGCAGCCAGAGCATCCCCTCCGGGTCGAGGCCGTTCGCCGGCTCGTCGAGGATGAGCACCTCGGGGTCGCCGAGCAGGGCCGCGGCGAGCGCGAGCCGCTGCTTCATGCCCGTGGAGTAGCCCTTCACCGCCCGCCGGGCGGAGGGGGTCAGCTCCACCATCTCCAGCGTTTCGTCGACGCGCGCGTCCGGGACGCCGGCGCCGCTCGCGATGACGCGCAGCGCGTTGCGTCCGGAGCGGCCGGGGTGGAAGCCGGAGGCGTCCAGGAGCGCGCCGACCCTGGCGGCGGGCGCGCGCAGGTCGCGGTAGCGGCTGCCGAGGATGGTCACCGAGCCGGACGTGGGACGCACGAGGTCGAGGATCATGCGCAGCGTCGTGGTCTTGCCGGCTCCGTTGGGGCCGAGGACGCCGGTGATGGTGCCCGCCTCGATCGCGAAGCTGACGTCGTCGACGGCGAGGACCTTCCTGCCGAAGCGTTTGCTCAGGCGCTCGGCCTTGATGACGGGCATGGACCCTCCAGGTCGCGTGCGGGGTGACTGCGCGGGAGTCTACACGAGGAGGGTGCCAAGAACTGGAGCGCGAAGCGGCGCCGCGCGGGTCACGGCTGGGGTGACCGCCCGAGGAGCTCCCACTTGCCGCTCCGGCGTTCGGCCCAGAAGACGCTGCCGGCGACGACGACCGGGCTGGCCTGTGCGCCGGCGTGCGCGCTCACCGGGTAGGCTCGGCCGCGCCTGAAGTCGTAGACCCACACCTGCGGCGTCGCCTCCTCGCGCTTCGTCACCCAGACGGCGAAGTGGCTGCCGACCGAGAGTGAGGAGACCGCTCCGGCGACGCGGCACAGCTCTCTGGAGCGCTTCGTTCGCCGGTTCCAGGAGACGATCGCCGCGGCCGCGGAGTCGCCGCCGGGGGGCGTGGCCCATACGACGCGGGCGCGGTCGATGGCGACCGCGGTGCCGGCGGAGGCGAGCTGATGGCGGGTGGTCCGGCGGTACGAGCCGGCCCACACGGCGCCGCTCGCGCCGCCGCCGGAGAGCCAGGCGGCCCAGCCGTCCGAGGCGGCGACGTCACGCACGCGCTCGTCGGTGGAGATGACGTACGCCTCATCGGTCACGGTGTCGACACCGCAGATGGCGTCGCCGCCGGATCTCGATCCGTGCGGCTCGACCCAGACCAGCGTCTCGCCGGAGGCGTCGGGGCCGCAGCCGTGTTCGGCGACCATCCATCGCCGGGTGCTCAGCGTGTCGTACCCCTCGACGGACTGGTCGCCTGCGCCCCGCCGGTCCGTCCAGACGACGACGTCGCCCGAGGCGCTCGGGAAGCCGGAGGCCTTGCCGGTCGCCTGCCGCCCGAGCAGCCGGTGCGGCTGCCGGGTGCGCACGTCGCAGGCCCAGAGGCCCGCGACCGCCGGGCTGGGGTCGCGCTGCTCCCAGAGCACCATGCGGTCCGTGGCGGTGAGCCCGAGCGCGTGCTTCGGCCAGGCCAGGGTGGTCACGCGGAAGACGGGGCTGGCGATCTTGACGGCGCCGGCCTGCGTCGGGCCGGGAAGCATGCCCGTTCTGTAGGCGATGAGACCGGCCGTCGCGGCCGCAGCGAGGAACGCACAGACGACCACGAGTCTGAGCCCCACGGCCCTTCACCTCCCGGCGGCGCCCCGCCGCCCGGTGCCCCTCGGCGCCCCCCCACGCGGCGGCCGTGCCGCAGGTGTTCCCCGTCGGCGGCGCGCGTAACGCGCGCCGCCGTTCACCGGGCGCGGCGGCGCACGCCGGTCGCGGCGTCGGAAACGGAGAGTCAGTCTGGGCCGCTGCCCATGTGGCCGGCGGCCAGCCTCTTCTCGAAGAAGAGCGTCGCGCCGCGCGAGGAGCGAAAGCCGATCGATTCGAACAGGCGCAGCGCTCCCGTCGGGTTGGCCGCGTCGACGGCGAAGTACGCGGCCGGCATACCGCGGCGGCGCAGCTCGGCGCACTCCTGGAGCATCAGCGCCCTGCCGATGCCGCGGCCGCGCCACGGCGGTCGCACGAAAAGCTCTCCCAGATAGGCGCCCGACGGCGTCTCTGAGGCCTCGATGCCGCCGACCAGCTCTCCCTCGTGCCAGGCGAGGAGCCACAGATCCAGGTCCGCGCCTTCGGGAGCGAAGCGAGACTGCAGCCACTCCTCGAAGTCCGTCTCGGCGGGCCCGAAGTGATCGTCGAACGCTTCCTCCTGGGCGGCGTGGACCGCGGCCTCGTCGACGCCGCGACGAAACGCGGCGACCGTGATCCCCCGGGGCCACACCGGGGCCTGCAGGCCGTCGTCGAGCTCGCGCTCGAGCCGCAGGAACGTGTGCACGTGCTCGTAGCCGCGCCGCGCGAACAGCTCGAGACGGCGGGCGTCACTCTCGTGCGCCCAGACGCTCAGCGTGCCGCCGGCGCCCGGATCGGCCGCGCGCAACAGCTCGAACGCGCGCGCCTCGCCGAGGTCGAGCAGGAGCTCGCTCAGGCCGTGACCGCGGTGCGCAGGGGCTATGGCCTGCTCGGCGACGATCTTGTCCGGCGGCGCTTCGACCCAGCAGAGCCCATACCCGACCACCGCCCCCGCGTCGTCTTCTACGAGCCACAGGTCCTCGTTCGTGCTGAGGCGCGGCAGCGCCCACTCTTCGCGCACCTCGTCGACGGTCACGTCGGAGTCGCCGCGTCGCTCCTCTTCGACGGCGCGCTTGAGCGCGGCGACGGCCCCGGCGTCCTCCGGCGACGGGGCGCGGAGGCTGTAGCCGGACGGAAGGGAAGGATGTCGGGGTGAAGGGCTCATGGTCGGGGCGGTCGGACGCAGTGGATTGTACCGCCGCCTGCGAACCCTGCGCGCCTCCCGCACGTCTCCGCCTGCAGACGACGGCGGGCGCCCGCGGCGCCCCGCGGGAGGTGCGCTCATGAGACACACGAACCGGGCGCTGGTGGCTTTGGCCGTTCTCGCCGCGCTGTGGGCCGCCGTCGTCACTGGTTGCGGGGGGCCGTCGGGGGGAGGGCCGACGCCGACGCCGCCCTCTTCTCCGCCGGCCGGCCCCGCCGACATCACCGGCGTCGTCCGCGACCTGACGCCTGCGGCCGGCGACGGCGTCCTGCCGGCCCTTCTGGTCGTCGCGGACCCCACGGTCACGAGCTCGGTCGACCGCGCCTGGGTCCGCGTCACCGCCGGCACGACGATCTGGGCGCGGTCGGCCGGCGGCCGGCGCGAGCTCAGCGCCGACGACCTCAGCTCGGGTCAGCGCGTGGCGATCCGCTTCACCGGGCCGGTGGCCGAGTCGTATCCGGTCCAGGCGACGGCCGGCGACATCGAGATCCTCTCGCCTCTCTGAACGCCAAGGAACTTGACAGCTGCCCGGCAAGGGTTGCGAGAATTGGTCAAGTTCGTGGCAGTTCGTGCCGATGGCACGCGTCGTGGGGAGCGGGACGACGGGGCAGATCGATCCACCCGGGCGCGATGAGTGGCTGCGCGTCGCCGACGCGGCGCGGCTCCTCGGCGTCAGCGCCAACACCCTGCGCCGCGCCTCCTCGTACCGCGGTCTCTGCTGCCACCGTAGTCCCGGGGGCCATCGCCGCTATCGGCGCTCCGACGTGGAAGCCCTGCTCGCGGCGGAGCAGCTGGGCGAGGCTGCACAGGGAGGCGCGCGCGCCGCCGCAGGCTCCCGCGCCGCGACGGTCGCTCCCGCCGACGACGTCGTCGCCCTGCGTCGCAAGATCGCCGACCTCACCGCGCTCGTCGATGTCAACCTCGAGGTGACGGCCCGGTTCGCCGAGGGCGCCGACGAGGTGCTGCGCACGGTGGCGCGCCGGCTCTGCGATCTCAGCGGCGCGCCCGAATGTGAGGTGAGCCGGCTCGAGGGCGACGAGCTCGTCGGCCTGGTGCGCCTCGCCGACGGCTCCTGGGACGGCTCCTGGGAGGGGCGGCGCACCGCCCTCGGCGACGTCCCGCTGAGCGCCGCCGCCATCCGTACCGGTCGCCCGAACGCGGTGACCAGCCTGGACGACGGGCGGCTGGGCCGGACGACTCGCGAGAGCATGCAGCGCTGGGGCTACCAGTCCTGCGTCACGCTGCCGATGATCGCCCACGGTCGCGTCGTCGGCATCGTCGAGCTGCTCGACCGCGCGCCGCGCGACGCCGGTCTCGACCTCGAGGCGGCCACCAGCCTCGCGCAGACGGCGGCGCACGCGCTCGAGAATGCGCGCCTGATGCAGCGCGTCCAGCGGCAGAACGCCGCGCTCGGCGAGCTGGTCGGGCTGGGCAGCCTCATCGGGGAGACTCGTGACCCCGGCGCGATGGCTCGTGCCGTCGCACGCCGCGTGCGCGAGGTCACTGGCGCCGCGCGCTGCGGCATCTACCGCGTCGAGGACGGCGAGCTTGCCTGTCTCGCCGTCGGTGAGGAGTCGGGCCGGCGACCGTCCGGCGACGGTCACCGGCGGCCGCTCTCCGAGCTGCCGTTCGCCGCCGCCGTGGTGGCGGTCCGGCAGCCGCTCGTGGTGACCGACCCGTCCGACCGGCGGCTCGGGGCCGCCGAGCGCGAGCCCTTCGTGCGCGACGGCTACCGCAGTCAGGTCAGCATTCCCTCTCGTGGTCGACGACCGCGTCGTGGGCCTCATCGACCTCTTCTCGCGGGCGGAGACCGACTGGGCGGACGAGCTGGACTTCCTGCGCAGCGTCGGCCAGCTCGTCGGCGGAGCGCTCGAGAATGCCGTGCTGGTGACGCGGCTGCGCGAGCGCACCCGGGAGCTCGACTTCCTCGTCGAGTCCGGTCTCGACGTCGGCGCGAACCTCGATCTGGAGCGCGTGCTCACGGCGACGGCGAGGCGCATGGCCGAGCTCGCCGGGGTGACGGGCTGCGACCTCTACCGGATCGAGGGGGGCGCCGCCTTCAACCTGATGAGCGTCGAGAACGGCGCCGTCGACGGAGGCGTTCGTCGGTCTGAGCTTCCCGGTGCGCGACTACTTCTACTGGGAACGCGCGGTGACGGAGCGGCGGCCGGTCTTCGCGGAGGACATCCTCACCGACCCGGCCGCCTACGAAGGCGACCGCGAGGCCGCGCGCGCCTGGGGGTATCGCGCGACCCTCGACCTGCCGCTGATCGCGGGCGGCGAGGTCATCGGCCTCGCCGATCTCTACGGCGTCGAGCCGATCGCCTTCCGCAACGTCGACCTGCTCCAGGCGCTCGGTCAGGTCGCGGCGCAGGCGATCGCCAACGCGTCGCTGTACCGCGAGCGCGACCGCAGCGCGCGCCGTCTCGAGCTGGTCGCGGCGCAGAGCCTCGAGCTCTCCGCCACGCTCGACCTCGACGCGGTGGTCGCCGCCGCCGCGCGCAGCCTGCGCGAGAGCGGCGGCTTCGCCGACAGCGACGTGTTCACGATCGAGGGCGACGAGCTCGTCTGCATGGCCAGCGTCGTCGGGACGCGTGACGACCCTGGCCGGATCGGCACCCGCCTGCC
Organism: uncultured Thermoleophilia bacterium; assembly: GCA_963717965.1. Taxonomy (GTDB): domain Bacteria; phylum Actinomycetota; class Thermoleophilia; order UBA2241; family UBA2241; genus CAIXSE01. The sequence goes on from CAVQXS010000012.1 coordinate 99,116, forward strand.
CCTCCGGGACTGGGGCACCGTCCGCGAGGCGGTGGAGACGCGGCGGGCCGTGGCGGTCGAGTCGCTCGACGACCCCCGAGTCGGGCCGGTCGAGCGCTCCGTCCGCCAGAGCTTCGCGGTGCGCAGCGTGCTCATCGTCCCGCTGATCGCCAAGGACCGCGTGGTCGCCGTCGTGGAACTCGCTCGACAAGCACCGGCGACGGAGCTACGACGCCGAACAGGTCGCGACCGTCGAGGCGCTCTCCCGTGTCGCCGGTCTCGCCCTGGACAACGCCGAACTCTACGGCGACATCAAGCGCCTGCACCTCAGCAACCTCAAGGCGCTCAGTTCGGCGCTGAACGCCAAGGACTACTACACGCTCGGCCACGCCGCCCGGGTGGCGGCCTACATGGTGCTGCTCGGCAAGGAGCTCGGCTGGACGCCGGAGCTGATCCAGCACGTCGAGGAGGCGGCCTACCTGCACGACATCGGCAAGATCGGCGTCTCCGACCGGGTGCTGCTCAAGCCGAGCGGCCTCAACGCGCACGAGTGGGAGCTGATGCGCCAGCACCCGGTCTTCAGCGCCGACATCATCCGGCCGCTGTTCGACGAGACGCTCGTGGCGGGGGTGCGCCATCACCACGAGCGCTTCGACGGCGCCGGCTACCCCGACGGGCTCGGCGGAGCGGCGATCCCCGAGATCGCCCGCGCCATGTGCGTGGCCGACTCTTACGACGCGATGTCGTTCCGGCGCCCGTACCGGCAGGCGCGCAGCTACGAGGAGTGCCTCGCCGAGCTGCGCCGCTGCAGCGGCACGCAGTTCGACCCGCGCGTCGCGGAGGCGTTCATCTGCGTGCTGCGCCGTCTGCGACAGCGCAAGCGCCAGGCGCTCGAGGTCGCCCGCCTCGGGGCGGAGCGCCTGGACGCCGCCGCGCACGCCTCCTTCGACTCCCCCGCGGCGGCGACGACGACCGAGTACGCCGCGGCTGCCGCCGCCCTGCGCGAGGTCCGCGACGCCAATCCGCCGACGCGCTACCTGGGCACCCGGGCGCGCCTCGAGGGCAGCTTCGTCATCGCCGTCGACATCGGGTACGGGACCGAGGAGCCCACGCCGTTTGGCTCCGAGGTCTTCGCCGACGACGAGCTGCCGGAGGCGTTCGCCGGCGCGGCGCTCGACACGGTCGTCCTGTACGTCGACGAGTGGGGGGTCTGGGTCAGCGGGCTGGCCCCGCTTCGTGCGGCGGACGGCACGGTGGTCGCCGTGGTCGCCGCCGACATGCCGCCGCCCGGCGCCGACGAGGCCGAGATGGAGGGCCTGCGCAGCGACGTGACGCAGACCTTCGCCTCGATGCTGCGCAGCGCCGCGGCTCGCCTCGGGCGCGCCGAGATCGAGGCGGTCACCGACGGTCTCACCGGCCTCTACAACCACCGCTACCTGCACGAGCGACTCGACGAGGAGGTGGAGCGCTCCCGCGCCGAGGGCGCGCCGCTCTCGCTCCTGCTCTGCGACGTCGACCGCTTCAAGGCCTTCAACGACGAGTTCGGGCACAGCACGGGCGACGAGGCGCTGCGCGTGGTCGCCCGCGTCGTCGAGAGCTCGATCCGCCACGTGGACCTCGCCGCCCGCTACGGCGGCGGCTCGTTCGCCGTGATCCTCGTCGGCACCGACGCCGAGGGCGCCCTCGAGGTGGCCGAGCGGCTACGGACGGGGGTGGCGGGGGCGAGGGCCGGCGTGCAGGTCGGCGCGCTGCGCGTCAGCGTCGGGGCGGCGACCTTCCCGCACGATGCCGAGACCAAGGCGGAGCTTCTGGACAAGGCCGACTGGGCGATGCACCTCGCCAAGCGGCAGGGCCGCGACCGCGTGCACAGCTTCCGCCGCACGGCCGGGGAGGAGAGCTGAGGCAGCCGGTCGGCTCCGACGTCGGTCCCCTGCGGCAGCGGCACGACGAGGCGGTACTCCTCAGCCGGTGTGCATGAAGTTGATCACGTCGCCGTCCTCGACGACGTACTCCTTGCCCTCGGTGCGCAGCAGCGCCTTCTCGCGCGCGGCGTGGAACGAGCCCAGCTCGATGAGGTCGTCGATGTTGACGACCTGGGCGCGCACGAAGCCGTGCTCGATGTCGCTGTGGATGCGGCCCGCGGCCTGCTTGGCGGTCCAGCCGCGCGGCAGCTGCCAGGCGCGCGACTCGCTGCTGCGGAAGTCGCCGGTGAAGAAGGTGATGTAGCCGAGCACCTCGTAGGCGGCGCGCAGGACGACGTCGAGCGTGCCGGCCTCGTCGGCGCCGAGCTCGGCGCGGAACTCGGCCGCCTCTTCGGGCTCGAGGTCGGCGAGCTCGGCCTCGAGGCGCGCGGCGACGGCGACCACCTGGTCGCCCCGGCCGCGCGCCCACTCCACGAAGTCGACGTGCTGCTCGAGCGCGCCCGCGGCGCTCTGGTCGTCGTCGGTGTTCAGCACGAACAGCACCGGCCGGTCGCTCACGAGCGCGAGCTCGCGGAAGAGCGCCGCGTCGTCGGCGGAGCGCTCGATGCGCTTGGCCAGCGTGCCGTCGAGCAGCTCCGCGTTCAGCGCCTCCAGGACCTCGAGCTCGTGCTTCGCCGCCCTGTCGCCGCTGCGCGCCGCCTTGCGGGTCTTGTCCAGGCGGCGCTCCACCAGCTCGACGTCGCTGAGCACGAGCTCGGTCTCCACGAGGTCGACGTCCGCGCGCGGGTCCAGTGTGGGCCGGACGTGCGCGACTTCGGGGTTGGCGAAGACGCGGATCACGTGCGCGACGGCGTCCACGCCGCGGATGTCGGCGAGGAAGCGGTTGCCGAGCCCCTCGCCGCGGCTGGCGCCCTCGGCCAGCCCGGCGATGTCGACGACGTCGATGGTCGCGTTCACCTTCTTGGGGGTCTCGAGCACCTCGTCCAGCCGGTCGAGGCGCGGGTCGGGCACGGCGACGACGCCGAGGTTGGACTCCGCCGACGTGAACGCGTACGCGGTCGCCGCCGCCTGCGCGTGCGTGAGCGCGTTGAACAGGGTGGTCTTGCCGACGTTGGGCAGACCGACGATGCCGAGCTTCACGGGCGCCTCTTCAGTTCGCTGGTGAGCAGGGTCTCGAGGAGCAGCGCGAGGTCGGCGAGCTGCGCCTTGACCCTCCCGGGATACCGCTCGTCGACGTAGGCGACGGTGTCGCGAGGAGTATGCCAGATGGGCGGCCCGTCCGCGGTCGCGGCGATGCGCCGCCCCCGGCTGTTCTCCCACGATACGGCGGCGAAGATGGCCGTCGGGATGCCGTCGTTCGCGAAGGGCAGGTCGTCGGCCGGGACCAGCACCACGCCGGCCGGCCTGCCGGGGGCCTCCGGGCCGGTCACGAGCGGCACGTCGAGTGAGTCGGCCGCGGCGAGCGCGTCGTCGCGCAGCCAGGTGGGGCCGTCCGGGCGACTGGCCACGGAAAGCTCGTCCCCGCCGGCGACGGCGTCGAGGTCGATCATGCCGATGGTGGCGCGCCGCTCGACCTTGGTCATGCGGCGCATGTAGTCCTTCGCCCCGAGCGACCCGTTCTCCCTGGCGCCGAAGGCGACGAACTCGATGGTGTAGGGCGTCGGCACGTTCTTGATGCGGGCCGCGACCTCGAGGAGCAGGCCCACGCCGGTGGCGTTGTCGCTGTACCCCTCTCCTACAATGACCGAGTCGTAGTGGGCGCCGACGATCAGGCGACGCGCCGAGTCCCCCTCCTTGAGCGCGACCACGTTCGCGGAGTGGACCCGCCGGTCGCCGGCGCGGGCGATGAACTCGTCGGTGCGCGGGAAGTAGCCGTACTGCTGGAAGGCGCCGGTGATGAACTCACGCCCGCGGATCTCGCCCCACGTGTCCGCCGGCCGCGGGCCGACGCTGCGCGCGAGCGCCTTGGCGGTCGCATAGGCGACGCCGCCGTGAGGAGAGGAGGACACGGCCGCCGAGGGCCGCCCGACCTTCGTCGTCGTCTGGCGGCAGCCGTCCAGGGCGCCGCCGGCCGCGAGCCCGATGATGAGGACGAGGACGGCGGCGGTGGCCACGGCGATCTTGCCGCCACGGGTGCTCAGCGCGTGCACGTCACACCGGCGCCGGGACGAGGAGGACCCAGGCGGCGCCGAACAGGAGCCCGTACAGGAGGCCGCCGAGGACGTCGCCGAGGTAGTGCACGCCGAGGTAGACGCGGCTGAAGCAGAGCACGAGCGCGAGGACCGCGAGGACGGGGATCGCCGCCGGGTACAGCGCGCCGAGGGTGAACGTCGCGACCACGCCCATGCTGGCGTGGGACGAAGGGAACGACTTGCTGAGCGGCAGGGGGATCTGCCGCGGCTGGCTCGGGTCGGCCACGGGCGGCCGCGGCCGGGCGACGAAGTGCTTGATCGCGAAGCCGGTGGCCTCGACGAGGGTGACCGGCACGGCGACGTACAGCGCCTTGGCCAGCGGCCGCGGCTCGCCGAACAGCCACGGGAGCAGCGAGACGACGTACCAAAGGACTCCGTAGTTGGCCGTCAGTGAGAGCACGCTCAGGGGCAGGGTGAACCAGCGCGGGTGCGGCCACTCGATGGCGGCGCGCCGCGACAGGGCGCGGTCGAGCCGATCGAAGCGGCCGGAGGGAGGTGGTGGAGCGGCGTCTGTGGAGCCGTGGGCGGAGGGCATCGGAATCGCCGTACAGTATACTATCCGCCTGTTCTCGCCCACCCGCCTCCAGGGACGTCCCCCATGCGCACCACGGTCATCGTCACGGCGCTCGGCCCCGACAGCCACGGGCTGCTCGCCGCGGTCGCGACCGCGATCGCCGAACAGAACGCGAACGTCGACGACGTCAGCCAGACCGTCGCCAACGGCATGTTCACGATGATCATGTTCGTGTCGTTCGATCAGGGCGAGACGACCATCGCCGCGCTCAAGGACGCGCTCGAGGCGACGGGGGACCGCATCGGGCTGCAGATCCACGTGCAGCACGAGAACATCTTCAAGTTCATGCACCGCGTCTAGCCGGCGGCAGCCGTGGTCTTCATCACCGCCCAGGAGATCCTCGAGACCGTGACCATGATCCGGTCGGAGAACCTCGACGTGCGCGCGGTGACCATGGGCATCTCGCTGGGTGACTGCGCCGAGCGCGATCCGCGGCGCACCGCGGAGCGCATCCACGCCAAGATCGTGCGCCGCGCCGGCCGCCTCGTCGAGGTCGCGGCCGAACTGCAGGAGAAGTACGGCGTGCCGATCGTGAACCGGCGCGTGTCGGTCACGCCCATCGCGGACGTGGTCGGCACCGACGACCCCGCCGCCTACGTCGAGGTGGCGCACGCGCTCGACGCGGCCGCCGACGAGGTCGGGATCGACTTCCTCGGCGGCTTCAGCGCGCTGGTCCAGAAGGGCTTCACGCGCGGCGACGCCGCCCTCATCGAGGCGATCCCCGACGCCATCGGCGGCACGCAGCGCGTGTGCTGCTCGGTCAACGTCGCCTCCACACGCGCCGGCATCAACATGGACGCGGTCCTGCGCATGGCCGACGTGCTGCTCGCGGTGAGCAAGCGTACCGCGGCGCACGACTCCATCGGCTGCGCAAAGATCGTCACCTTCTGCAACGCGCCGGAGGACAACCCCTTCATGGCCGGCGCGATGCACGGCAGCGGCGAGGCCGAGGCCAGCATCAACGTGGCCATCTCCGGCCCGGGCGTGGTCCGCAACGTCGTCGCCGCCAACCCGGAGGCCTCGTTCATCGAGCTCGCCGACCTCATCAAGCGGACGACGTTCAAGATCACGCGCGTCGGGGAGCTCATCGCCCAGGAGGCCTCGCGGATGCTCGACGCCGAACTCGGCATCATCGACCTCTCGCTCGCACCCACGCCGGCGGTGGGCGACTCCATCGCGGAGATCCTCGAGTGCATGGGCCTGGAGGCGGTCGGCGCTCCAGGCACGACCGCCGCGCTCGCCATGCTGAACGACGCCGTGAAGAAGGGCGGCACGATGGCGACGTCGTCCACCGGCGGTCTCTCCGGCGCCTTCATCCCGGTGACCGAGGACGCCGCCATGGCGCGCGCCGCGGCCGAGGGTCACCTGCCCATCGAGAAGCTCGAGGCGATGACCGCCGTCTGCTCGCTCGGTCTCGACATGATCGTCGTGCCCGGCGACATCTCGCGCGACGCGCTCGCCGGCACCATCGCCGACGTCATGGCGATCGGCATGATCAACGCCAAGACCACCGGTGCGCGCCTCATCCCGGCGGCCGGCAAGCAGGTCGGGGAGTGGGCCACCCTCGGCGGGCTGTTCGGCGAGGGTCCGGTCATGAAGGTGAGCACCGCCGGCAACAGCGCGTTCGTGCGCAGGGGCGGGCGGATACCCGCGCCCCTGCAGGGTCTCACGAATTAGCCGGCGCAGCTCAGCTAACGTGGGGTGGGCCGCAGGCACACCGCACACTAGCCGACGGGGTCCCGCCGAGGCTCTACGCCTCCCGGCGGATCTCCTCCACCATCGTCCGGATCCGCCGCGCCGACTCGGTCAGGCCGAGCGCGCGGGAGACCTTCTCGGCCTCGGTGAGCTGGAGAACGGCGTCGATCGTCTGGCCCTGACGCCGGAACTCCGACGCCTGGTCGATCTCGAAGGTGACGAGCTCGGTGAGCATCCGCCGCACCTCGGGGTCCTGCAGGTCGACCGTCTTGCCGCTCGTCGTGACGATGATGTCCGAGAGCGGGACCAGGCGACCGCCTGAGCCGGACTCCTGTGCCGCCACTTCGCCGGTGGCGGACCCGCCCTCAGCGGGCCGCGCGGGCTGTGTGGCGGCCGCCTGGCCGCCGCTCTCCCCCTCGGGGGCCGGGGAGGAAGCCTCGGATGCGAGCGGCGCGGCCGCGGCCGCCGCCAGCTCGCCGGTGATCTCGGTCTCGTCGTCGTCGGCCGGCGCCGGGGGCTCGGCGGCCGTAGGCTGCTCCGTCGTCCGGACGCTGAGGTCGGGCCCCCAGTCCAGGCCCAGGCCCGCGGGTTGCGGGGGCCGGTCCTGCTGGGCCGGCGCCCGCTGGAGCGCCGGGTCGAGGGTGATGTCTTCAACCGGCTGCTCGGGCTTACCGAGCACGGAGAAGGTGTCCTGTGGCGCCTCATCCAGGAACGAGCCGCCATCCGGCCGCGCGTCGTCCGCGTCCGGCATCTTCGGACGCCGCGTGACGATCAGGGCGATGATGAGCAGCAGTATCGCAAGGGATGCGACAGCGATCCCGATGATCTGCACGGTCGTCATTGATGGGGTCCCGGGTCGTTCGTGCCTGGCGGCTACCAGTTCGCGTTCGCCCGTGCCATTCCCTGCCCGGCGTAGAATGGGCGGATGCTGGATCCCGACGTCATCGCGGCCACGCTGGCCGACCTGGGCGAGCCCGCGTATCGGGCGCGCCAGGTGTACGAGGCACTCACGCGCGGCCTGGTCACCGACTTCGCCGCCGTCACCACCCTGCCCCTTGCCCTGCGCACGGCGCTGGCCGAGCGGCTCACGCCGCTCTCGCTGGCGGAGGTGGAGACGCGCGCCGCGCCGCGAGGCACGGCGCGCAAGACGCTCTTCTCGACGGCGGACGGCCACCCGGTGGAGGCAGTCCTCATGCTGGTGGCCGGCCGCGCCACCGTCTGCGTCTCGACGCAGGTCGGCTGCGCCGTCGGCTGCTCGTTTTGCGCCTCCGGCAGGCTGGGGCTGCGCCGGGACTTGACGGCCGAGGAGATCGTCGATCAGGTCCTGCACTTCGCCCGTGTGCTGCGCGCCGGCGGCGAGCGCCGGGTCACCAACGTCGTGTTCATGGGCATGGGCGAGCCCTTCCACAACTACGACCAGACGCTCCGCGCCTGCCGCCTGCTCAACGATCCCGCCGGGGTCGGGCTTGCGGCCCGCGCCATCTCCGTGTCGACGGTGGGCGTCGTCCCCGGCATCGACCGCTTCGCCGCCGAGCCGCTGCAACTCAACCTCGCGGTCAGCCTGCATGCGGCCACCGACGAGCTGCGCGACCGCCTCGTGCCGCTCAACCGGACGTACCCGCTCGACGACCTCGTCGCCGCGTGCGCACGCTACGTCGAGCGCACGCGGCGCAAGCTGCTCTTCGAGTACGTCGTCCTGCGCGGCGTGAACGATACGCCCGCCCAGGCGACGGCGCTGGCGCAGCGCCTGCGCCGCCCGCTCTACCACCTCAACCTCATCGCCTACAACGAGACCGGCGGCGCGTTCTCGCCCCCGGCCGCAGGGGAGATCGAGGCGCTGCGCGCCCGGCTGGAACGGGCCGGCGTGAGCGTCACCGTGCGGCACTCGCCGGGCGGCGACATCGAGGCGGCTTGCGGGCAGCTGGCCTTGCGGCACGACACGCGCTGACCAGGCGGTGTGGCGGGCCGCTCTCGTCGCGGACGCGTTCGTCGGAGGGGAGTCGCGGCGCGCCGCCGGCGCGCGGGGGTGGCTCAGGCCGGCGGCAGCGCCGCGCGGTACTCGGCCGCGGCGGCGGCCGGGTCCTTGGTCACCAAGGCGATGTCGCTGCCGAGCTCGAAGCCGGCGATCGTCGCCGTGCGCGGGGCCAGCTCCAGGTGCCAGTGGAACGGGCCGCGCAGCTCCGCCGGCGCCGTGTGCAGCCAGAAGTTGAGCGGAGCGTCGCCGACGGCCCGCTTGACCGCGACCAGCGCTCGGCGAAGCGCCGGCGCCAGCGCGCCGGCGTCGGCCCCGCGGAAGTCCGCCGCGTGTGCCGCCGGGGCCAGCCAGAGCTCGCCGTTGAAGCGGCTGGCCGCCGGCACCCAGGCGGCGACGTCGCCGCCCACGACGAGCCGCTCGCCGGCCGCCTCGATCTGGCCGCAGAGGACGCAGCCGCCGTAGCGGTTGCGGTGCCGCTCGAACTCGAGGAGCTCCTCGAGCACGAGCGGCGGCACCACCGGCGTGGCGAACAGCTGCTCGTGCGGGTGCTCGAGGGAGGCGCCGGAGCCGGCGCCGAGGTTGCCGATGAGCGTGACGGCCGCCGCGCCGCCCTCGAGCTGGGCGGCGATCCTGCGCTGCCACACGCCGAGGACCTCGGAGAGACGGTCGTCGCCGAGGTCCTCGAGCTCGGCCCCGTGATCCGGCGCGTGCACGATCACCTCGTGTCGCCCCTCGAGCGCCGGGTACTTGTTGGGCACGACGCGCACCCGCCAGCCGGGGCCGTCCGTCTCGCCGCCGGCGGGACGCAGGGCGTCGACCTCCGGCGGCGTCAGCGCCTCGTTGCCGGGACAGAAGGGGCAAAGCGGGGTGGCCGCTGCGCCCGGCTCCGTGGCATCCGCGGGACGCGACGCCCGCGCGGGCGCGACGATGGCGAGCTTGCCGTTCACCGGGTTGCGGCGCAGCTCGCCGCCGCCGGGCGCCGTCACCGTCCGTCACCCTCGGGCGCGACCGCGAAGCCGTCGCGGCCGCCGTTCTTGGCCTCGTACAACGCGGCGTCGGCACGCTCGAGCGCCGCACGCTCGCCGGCGTCGCCTGTCGCGACCAGCGCCCCGCCCGCCGACACCGTCACCCGGAGGCCGGCCTCCTCCGCCGGTCCGAACCGGGAGTCGCGGATCATGCGCACGAGGCGACGCCCGTAGACGGCGAGGTCGTCGGGCGTCGCCAGGCTGCAGATGACGACGAACTCGTCGCCGCCGTAGCGGGCGACGACGTCCATCTCGCGCACGTGGCGGGAGAGGATGTCGGCGACGAAGCGGATCGCGTCGTCACCGGCGGCGTGACCCAGCCGGTCGTTGACGGACTTGAGGTCGTCGATGTCGAGCTGGATCACGCCGTAGCGCCGCCCCAGCCGCTGGTACATGGCGAACTGCTGTGCGAGGGCGGCGTCGAGGTACCGCCGGTTGAGCAGGCCGGTGAGCGGGTCCGTGATCGAGGACTCCGAGAGCTGCTGGAGGTGGGCGGCGAGCTCCTTGCCGGCGACGCTCTCGAGCTCGCCGAAGATCTCCACCCCGTGCCTGCGGCCGTCGACCTCGAAGACGGCGGTCTTGACGTAGACGGCCAGCCGCTCGCCGCCCTTGCGCCTCAGGAACACCTCGCTGATGGCGTGGTCCTCGCCCGTGTCCAGGCACTCCTGCAACGGGCATCCGCCGAGGCAGATGCGCGTCCCCTGCAGGTCGGTGTGCATCAGGATCTCCTCGTCGCAGCGGTGCCCGACGACCTCGTCCGCCGCGTAGCCGGTGATGCGCTCCGCGCCGGCGCTCCAGTAGGTGATGGTGCGGTCGGGCGCCACGACGTACACCCCGTCACTGATGGCGTCGAGGATGCGCCTGAACCCGCCGTCTATGCTCTGCTCGCCGGCCACGCGCTCTCAGTACCCCTTGGCGGCGCGCGTTAGTCCGAGTCCAGGGAGGCGTCGAGCGTCTCGCGCGCGTCCACCTCGCGCGAGCGGTACAGCTGGCGCGCGTTGCGCAGGCGGTCGTAGTCCTCGTCGAGGACGGCCCCCATCTCGCGCCAGAGGCAGAGGTCCTTCTTCAGGTACCTGGCTCTGATCTCGACGCCGCACTCGTCGCCGAGCGGGCAGGCGTAGCAGACCTCGTTCTCGACCACGTTCCTGGCCTTGCGCGCGCGTTCGCCCTCGTCGATGCGCCGGTAGGCGTCGAGCAGAAGGCCCTGCACGTCGCCCTGGATCGTCACCTGGAAGCGGGGCATCTGCTCGGGCTCGTCGTACAGGAAGACGCCGTTGGTCCAGTGCGCCAGCTCGAACACCTGGTCCATCGTCTGCCGCTCCATGATGTGACGGATCTCGTCCCGCGTCGTGTAGCCCTTCTCGATGAGGCGCTGCCCGAGCGGCTTGAGCTTCTTCTGCTCGTGGGAGAGCCCCGAGTCCTCCATCAGGGCTTCGGCCAGCTGCTGGTCCGAGAGGCAACCCGCCTTCACGAGGCGGCTGCCGAGCTTCTCGTCGGTGACCGGCAGGGAGATGGCCTCGACGCGTCCCTTCTCGAGGTAGATGAATCCGTACTCCTCGAAATCGCGGACTTCGAGCACGCCGGTCGCGGCGCCCTGCGCGAGGAACTGCAGGACGCCGGCGAGGTTGAACCTGTGGATGGATCCTTCGAGCAGCATCAGTCGCCTCGGGTGGACTATCGCCTCCAGTAGCCCATATCGGCAACGATTCCGGATTCGTGAGGGCGGCGGAGGCCCGGTCCGGGCCCCTCCGGGCCAAATTGACCGGGCCTCCGCCGCGCCGCTATACTGCACGTTCTGAGTATCGGCAATCATGCGAGGAAGCTGTGAAGAGGACCTACCAACCGAACACCCGCAAGCGCAGCAAGACCCATGGCTTTCGCAAGCGCATGAGCACGCGCGCGGGTCGGTCGGTGATCAAGAGCCGCCGGCAGAAGGGGCGCAAGCGCCTCTCCGCGTAGCTGCGCGCCCCATGGCCGCGAAGCGCTCCCGCCTTTCCCGCTCCTCTGATTTCCAGCGCATCTACCGGCAGGGGAGCTCCACGGCCTCCCGCTTCCTGGTGCTCTACTGGTTCAGGCGCCCGGCGGAGCCGGGCGACGAGGGGCCGAGGCTGGGCCTCTCGGTGTCGAAGAAGCTGGGCGGCGCCGTCGTCCGTAACCGCGTCAAACGGCTGCTGCGCGAGGCCTTCCAGGCCAGCGCGGGGCAGCTCGCCGAGGAGTACGATCTGGTCGTGATCGCGCGCCCGCAACTCACCGAGCTCGTCACCCGCGAGGGCGAGGGCGAGAAGGGTCTCGTGGCCGCGGCCGTGCGGGAACTGCTGGGCCGCGCCGGACTCCTCACCGCCTCGGAGCAGGGATGAACAAGATCCTCATCGCCTTCATCAGGGTGTACCAGTACACCCTCTCGCCGATGCTCGGTCAGCGCTGCAAGTACTACCCGTCGTGCTCCAATTACGCGATCGGTGCCCTGCGCGAGCACGGCGCCATCCGCGGCTTCGGCCTCGCGTGCTGGCGGATCCTGCGCTGCAACCCGCTGAGCAACGGCGGCTACGACCCCGTGCCGCCGCGGCACAGGGGCTGCGAGCACGACCACGTCGAGACGGATGTGAGGGCGCATGTATAGCTGGCCGATCCTCAGCGAGCTCATCCTGCTGCTGCACTGGATCCTCGTCACGATCAACGACTTCCTGGCGTCGCTCGGGCTCGGGCCGAGCTGGACCTGGGGCCTCGCGATCATCGGCCTCACGATCATCGTGCGCCTGATCCTCTTCCCGCTCACGTGGAAGCAGTACAAGTCGGCGCAGCAGATGCAGGTGATCCAGCCGCAGGTCAAGCAGCTGCAACAGAAGTACAAGAACGACCGCGGCAAGCTCCAGGAAGAGACGATGAAGCTCTACCAGGAGCACCGCGTGAACCCGTTCGCGTCGTGCCTCCCGCTGCTCCTGCAGCTGCCGGTGTTCATCGCCCTGTACGCGGCGATCAAGGGGCTCGGGCCGCTCAGCGCACCCGAGTACCAGGCCTCGGTGCAGGCGCTCAACCAGGCCAGCTTCCTGTGGATCCCCCACCTCGGCCTGCCGGACCCGTACTACATCCTGCTTGTCCTCTACGTGGGCTCGCAGATGATCTCCACCGAGCTGATGCTCGCCACTCAGTCCGACAAGACGCAGAAGATGCTCATGCGGGCGATGCCGATCATCTTCGTCATCTTCCTGTTCCGCTTCCCGGCCGGTCTGTTCGTCTACTGGGTCACCACCAACGTGTGGACGATCGGCCAGCAGCTGGTCATCCGGCGCACCATGCCCAAGCCGGAAGAGCTGGCCGCGCGCGCCAAGGCGAAGCCCAAGAAGCGCAGCAAGTTCATGGACGCCATCCTTGCCTCGCAGAGTGAGGCCGTGAAGCAACGCGAGGCGCAGATGGCGAAGAAGAAGGGCGCCACGGGTTCGAGCGCGGCCAAGCAGGGCGCCGGCGCAGCCGGCGCCAAGAAGGCCGCGCCCGGCGGCCGCAAGCCGCCGCCCGGCAAGGGCAAGCGCAAGCCCGGCCAGACCCCCGGCGCGAAGCCGAAGGCCGCGCCCAGCGGCCAGCAGCAGGGCAAGAAGCCCGGCGATGGGTCAGCCGGCGGCGGCTCGTCGCCGTCCGGCGACGGAGGAGCGAACACGAGCGCAGGCGGTCCCGCGGCCGACTGACGCCGCCGGGTCCCGCCCCGCCTTTCTCACCCCGACGAGGGAGCACGAGCGATGGAAGAGCCGGACGACCTCCAGCCGATCGACGAAGAGGAAGAAGAGACCGAGTTCGCCACCATCGCCAGCGCGGGCACGATCGACGAGGCCAAGCGCACGGCGCTCGACCAGCTGCGCAAGATCGTGCCCTACGTGAACCCCGCCGACGTCGAGTACCTGGTGGTCGAGGAAGGCAGCAGGGGCGGCTTCTTCGGCCGCGGCAAGAGCGAGGCCCGCGTGGAGGCGCGTCTGCGCCCGTCGGGCGAGCGCGTCGAGGACGACCTGCCCCCGGGCGCCGAGACACTGCGCGAGTTCGTCCAGACCGTCGTCGAGCTGATGGGCATCGAGGCCCACGTCGGCGCCAGCGAGACGCCCGAGTGGGTCCGCGCCGAGATCAGCGGCGACGACCTCGGCCTCCTCATCGGCCGCCACGGAGCCACCATCGACGCCCTCCAGTACATCGCCGCGATCGTCGTGAACGGCGACCGGCGCGAGCGCCGCCAGGTGATCGTCGACGCCGAGGGGTATCGCGACCGCCGGGCGGCGGCGCTCAGCGCGCTTGCCGATCGCACGGCGCAGAAGGTCGCCCGCGACTCTGTCAGCATCGCGCTCAAGCCGATGACGGCCGCCGAGCGCAAGGTGATCCACCTGCACCTCAAGGACCACCCCCGCGTCGAGACGGTCTCCGAGGGCAACGAACCGTTCCGCGCCGTCGTCGTCTCTCCCAAACAGCCGTCGGCCTGAGCTGCGCGAGCGTGACTCCGTAAAGGAGGGCTCGTGTTCGGCCGAGAAGATGAGCGGGCGCGGTCAGCGCGCCGAGCAGACGACAGGAGGGATCCTATGCGTGCCATGAAACCCGGACGCGGAGCGCTGCTGCTTCTCGCTCTGGCGCTCGTGCTGGTCGTCGTCGCAGGCTGCAGCGGCAGCGACGAGGCGTCGACGGCCGCGTCGGTCGCCGCCACCGCCGCCTCCGGCCAGTCGGCCGACCAGATCGTCAAGGAGAGCGAAGCCAGGATGAAGCAGGTGAACAGCGCGTCGTTCACCGCCGACCTCGCGCTCGAGGTCCAGGGCGACCCCGAGCAGATGACCGACCCCACGGCGAAGGCCCTGCTCTCCCAGGGCGTCACCGTGCATGCGGAGGGGAAGAGCGCGAACGATCCCACCGCCGTCGACCTGACCATCAGCCTTGGCATCGCCGGCCAGAACCTCGAGTTCGGCATGATGAGCCAGGGCAGCAAGTCGTGGATCCAGTACCAGGGCACCTGGTACGCCCTCGACCGCAAGAACGCGAAGGCGCTCGACGAGCAGGCCACGACCGGCGCCGCGCCGACCGAGCAGCTCAAGAGCATGGGCGTCGATCCCTCCGCGTGGGGGACGACCTACGAACTGGCGGGCACCGAGGACCTGGGCGGCGTGCAGGTCTACCACGTCACCGCTGTCGCCGACCCGCAGAAGCTCGCCGAGTCGCTCATGAAGGCCGCCGAGGACCCGAGCCTGCAGGACAAGCTCGGCGGCTCCGGCAGCGAGCTTGGTCAGCTTGGCCAGGGCCTCACCCAGAACAAGCAGCAGGCTGAGGAGCTTGCCAAGAGCCTCAAGAAGGCGACGGTCGACTACTGGATCGGCGTCGACGACCAGCTCATGTACAAGGCGCAGTTCGCCGCAGCGATGGACACCAAGGGCCAGAAGGACATGCAGGGCCTCGGCGGCCTGGGGATGACGGGCACCGTCACGATGGCCGACTTCGACGAGCCGGTCGAGGTGACGCCGCCGGCGGGCGCGCAACCGTTCGACAAGCTCATGCAGCAGCTGTTCGGCGGCATGTTGGGCGGCAGCGGCATGACGTTCTGAGGGAACGATCCGGCGGCCGCCGCGCGGCCGCCGGACCACGAAAGCCGGAAGAGCCGGGGGCGCCGTCAGGCGCCCCCGGCTCTTCTGCTTCGGCACGGCCCGCGGCAGTCACGCAGAATCCGGCTTCAGCGGTCCCAGTCGAAGTCACGCGCCTTGGTCTGCTCCCACGACGCCGACTCGTCGTCGCTGCGCTGGCCGAGCAGCGACTTGCTGAGGAACTCAGGGGGCTTCTGCGCGGCCTCGCGCGGGGTCTCGGGCTCGGGCGCCGCGCCGGCGGGTGCGGCGGACGGGGCCGCCGGCTGTTCCGCCGGAGCCGGTACAGGTTCGGGCGCGGCCTGCGCGCGCTGCGCGGCGGCGCGACTGATCTGCGCCGGAGCCAGCTGTACCGTGCCGTCGGCGCGTACGCCGGCGTTGGGCTGCAGGTCGGTCAACTCCTCGTAGCCGCGGTCGCCCATGGTGACGTCACCGCCCTCGACGTCGACGAAGAAGCGGTACCAGCCCATCGTCCACATGAAGGTCGCGGCGACGAGCCGGCCGTCGAAGCCCACGTGGACGTGCGGCAGGCCCAACTGCTCGTTGGTCTCGGCGATCTTGCGTGGCACGCCGCTGACGTTGAGCAGGTCGACGCCACGCTGCAGGTGCGTGAGCGACGCGGCGGCCGCCTCGGCGTCGGCGGCCGACGCGGCGGGTGGTTCCTCGGCGACGGGCTCGCCCGGGAGGGCGCCGTCGCCGCCCGCGACGGCCGCGGCGGACTCGGCCGCGGCGATCTCGCCGGTGCTCGCGGCGCCCTCTTCCTCGGCGAGCATCTCGTCCGAGACGGTCGGCAGCGGCTGCGTGTCCTCGAAGACCGACGCCGGCACGGCCGCGGCCTCTTCTTCTGTCTCGGCCGCGGCCGTCGGCTCGTGCGCGAAGGCCGCAGCGGCCTCGGCCGCGGCGATCTCGCCGGTGCTCTCGTCGTCGGCGGGCTCAACTTCTGCGGCGTTCGCGGCCACGGCCGCCTCGGCGATCGGCGCGGCCTCGAACGGCTCGTCGGCCTCAGGCTCCGCGACGGCGGCCGCCTCGGTCTCGCGCAGCGCCGCCATCTCGGCGGCGAACTCGGCCGGAGTCTCGCCCCACGTGCGCTCGCCGGGCTCGGATGAATCGCCGGTGAGGGACGCCGCTGGCTCTGCTTCGTCGTCCGCTGCGCCGGCGCCCGCGCGCGCGAACCGGCCCGCCAGCTCCTGCCGTTCGGCCTCGGCGCGCGCCAGCTCGGCTTTGAGGCCCTCGATCTGGGCGTCCTTGTCCTTGAGCGCCTGCCAGAAGGCGTCGCTCTCGGCGCGCGGGGCACGGGCTGCCGGCGCGGCCGCCGCCGCCGGCGCGTCGTGGCGGGATTCGCTGCGCGTCTCGCGCACGCGCCCGTTGTTCGCCGGCGCAGGCGCAGCGGCGACGGGCTCGCTCACGCCGGAGTACGCCTGCCCGCATAGCGAGCAGATGAGTCGCTCTTCACCGTGCTCGTCGACGACGGTCTGTGTCCATTCGCCGGCGAGAAGGGTGCGGCCGCAGTCGGCGCAGACGGCCTGGTCCTGGTCGTCCTTGCCGCGGCCGAAGATGCGTCCGAACATCGTCACTCCCGTGTCAGGAACGCCCCGCGGGGCCGAAAAACGCTGCAAGAAGGCACATGATAGCAGACGTCGCCCGGGGGCGACGCCTCGTCACTCGTCGTCGTCCGCGTCGTCGGGCATGGTCTCGTACTGCGCGAGGACGTCGCGCGCGCGCGACAGGTCGCCCTCGTCGACGAGGATGCGGAAGGGATGCACCGACGGCATCGGGTACACGTCCGGCGCGCCGGGTCCGCCGATCACGGCCTCCACCCCGGCCTGTTCGAGCACGCCGACGACGATATTCGCAAGGCCCGCGTCGCCCACTGTGGTCACGGTCACGAGTTCCATGGCGTCACCTCGCTGTAGCGTGCTCCCGGCGCACCGCCAGCTGACCCACCTTCGGCGGTCAGTCCGGATCCTCGCGCCCTGCGCACGGCGCACCCCGAGTATACCCGCGGGTTGACGGCGCCTCTCCGGCGGCGCTGCCGCGGCGACGGCGGACGAAAGCGCCCCTCCGTCGCGGTGCCCGCCCTCAGCCCGCGAGGGCGCGCAGGCGGGCAAGATTCTCGCGGTCCGGGCCCTTGCCGTCGAAGCCCGGGACCTCGAGGATGCCGGGCAGGTCGGCGAACGCCGGCTCGCCGACGATCACGCGAAAGGCATCGTCGCCGAGGTCGCCTTCGCCGATGTTCTCGTGCCGGTCACGGTTGGACCCGAGCGGCGTCTTGGAGTCGTTGAGGTGCAGCATGACGAGGCGGTCGCGGCCGCAGCTCGCGTCGACCGCCCGGAGCGTCTCGGCCATCCCCTCGGGCGTGCGCAGGTCGACGCCCGACTCGAAGATGTGCGCGGTGTCGACGCAGATGCCGAGGCGCGGGTCGCCGCCGGCGGCGTCGATGATCGTGCCGAGCTCGCCGAAGTCGACGCCCATCGTGCCGCCGGCGCCGGCCGTGTTCTCGAGCAGGAGGCGCACGGAGGAGCCCTCGCTCTCGGCGAGGGCCTTGCGCAGTCCGGCCTGCACGCGCTCGAGGCCGGCCGCGAAGCCAGTGCCCATGTGCGAGCCGATGTGCGTGACGATGGCGTCGGCGCCCAGCTGCTCCGCCGCGGCGAGGGCGCCGCACAGCGAGGTCACCGACTTCTCGTAGAAGTCCTCCTTCTCGCTGGCGAGGTTGATCAGGTAGATGGTATGGATGACGACGAAGCGGATCGGCGACGCGGCGCGCAGCTCCCGGAACTGCTCCGCGTCCTTCTCCTTGTAGACCGTCGGCGCCCAGGTGCGCGGGCTGCCGGCGAAGAACTGCACCGCCTCGCAGCCGAGCTCCACGCCGTTCTCGATGGCGTGCCAGACGCCGCCCGACGACTTCACGTGCGCGCCGAAGTACATCCTGCCGTCCTCCTTCTCAGACGAAGTCGCGCGGCGCCTCGTGGCGCCAGGTCCTTCGTGTCCGCGTCGCAGGACATCTCCCCGTGCGTCACGATGTAAAACCGGCCCGGCGCGCCGCGAGGCGCGCGCCGTCGCGCATCGGGATCCACACGTCGTCCAGCCGACGGACCTCGCGAAGCGCTGCGTCGCGCTCGGCCATGGTCGACCTCCACGTCGGCTGCGGGACGGGCACGAGTGTACCCGGCGACTCCGTCGGGCGGCAACGGCGTGGCCCGGCCGTCGCCGCTGGTCGGTCGGGAGGAACGGGCAGGCGCGCGCCCAGCCAGGCAGGACACGGCGCGGGGGCCGTGGAATAGGAGGCCATCCCGGCGCGCGGGCGACCGTCCCACGCGCCGTTCCCACTCACGGCACAGGAGGACGCATGGATCAGGAGAGCATGCAGCGCTGCCGTACCTGTCCGGCGTTCTTCAAGATCCCGGGCGGGGGCAACGCGGGTACGTGCCGGGCGGCCCCGCCCGTGCCTCTCCAGGGCGAGCATTTCTTCCGCGGCTCGACCCGTGAACTGCCCTTCGGCAGCTTCCCTGCGGTCGGCGTCTTCCCGCTGGTCGCGGAGGACGACTACTGCATGTCGCACCCGAAGAACCGGGCGGCGCTGATGTGACACGCCGGCGCCCGGCGAGGCTCGCCCTCCCGGCTGTGCCGGGCCGTGGCGTTGCCCGCGTGCCGGCTCGCCGGGGCGGCCGGACCGCCTGTGGTAGGGTTGACCGGCGCGGGGGCCGGCAGAGCCGCCGCGCCGGTCAACGATCCCGATCCCCAGGAGTGTCCCCCCGCTCATGTGCGGCATCTTCGGCATCGCCGGCTCGCCCGACCGGCAACTTCTCGGGCGTATGGCCGCCGCCATCGTCCACCGCGGGCCCGACGATGCCGGCGCCTTCGAGGCGTCCGCCGTCAGCCTCGGCCACCGCCGCCTGAGCATCATCGACCGCGAAGGCGGGCACCAGCCCATCGCCAACGAGGACGGGACCGTCTGGCTCGTCTACAACGGCGAGGTCTACAACTATCGCGAGCTGCGCGCCGAGCTCGAGGTCGCCGGCCACATCTTCCGCACCCACTGCGATAGCGAGGTCATCGTCCACGCCTACGAGGAGTGGGGTCCGGCCTGCGCCGCGCGCTTCAACGGCATGTGGGCCTTCGCCGTGGCCGACCTCCGCGGTGCGGCAGAGGACGGCAGCGGCGGCAAGCTCGTCTTGAACCGCGACCACTTCGGCATCAAGCCGCTGTACTACGCCCGTTCGCCACGGAGCGGCCGCCTGCTCTTCGCCAGCGAGATCAAGGCGCTCCTGCAGGACCCCGAGCTGCGCGCCGAGCCCGACGAGCAGATGGTCTTCGAGTACCTGCAGCACGGCCTCCACGACCACCGCGCCGAGACGTTCTTCCGCGGCATCTATCACGTGCCGGCGGCGACCTGGATCGAAGTGCCGCTGGGCGAGACCGCCGGAGCGCCCGACGGCGCCGGCGGCGAAGCCGCTCCGGCGCCAGGCCCCGCCGCAGGCCCCGGCCCGCTGACCGCGCCCCTCGAGAGCACCGCCTACTGGACGCCGCTGCTCACTCGCGACGGCGGCGACGACCCGGCGGACTTCCGGCGCCGCTTCCGCGAGAGCGTCGAGCGGCGCCTCGTCTCCGAGGTCCCGGTCGGCTCCTGCCTCTCCGGCGGCCTCGACTCCACGACCATCGTCAGCTTCATGAGCGAGCTGCTCAAGGATGACGTGCCCGACGCGACCTCGCTGCGCGGCCAGCTCAAGACGTTCAGCGCGGTGTTCGACGGCGACCCCATCGACGAGCGTGAGTACATCGAGACCGCCGTCGAGAGCACCGGCGCCGACACGACGTACACCAACCCCACGTCGCACGAGTTCGTCGGCGAGCTGCGCGACTTCGTCTGGCATCAGGAAGAGCCCATCGTGAGCACCGGCCCCTACGCGCAGTGGTGCGTGATGCGCTCCGCGCGCGAGCAGGTCACCGTGCTGCTCGACGGGCAAGGGGGCGACGAGCTGATCGCCGGCTACGTGCCGTATCAGCTCGTCTACCTGCGCCAGCTGCGCAAGCAGGGCGACTATGACCTGCTGCGCAGGGAGTCAACTGCCGCGCGCGACGTGCTCTGGCCACTGGCCAAGCGGCGCATCAAGCAGCGGCGCAAGCGGCTGCCGACGCGCAAGCTCCTTCGCCAGGACTTCCTCGCCCGGACCACCGATCCGGGGTACGGGCGCTCCCAGTCGGACCTCAAGGAGCGCCTCCTTCAGGACCTGCTCACGTACAGCCTGCCGTGCCTGCTGCGCTACGAGGACCGCAACTCCATGGCGTTCAGCATCGAGAGCCGCGTGCCGTACCTGGATCAGGAGTTCGTCGACCACATCCTGAGCCTGCCGGAGGATGCCATCGTGCGTCACGGCTGGAGCCGCTGGATCCTGCGCGCGGCGCTCAAGGGCACGCTGCCCGAGAAGATCCGCCTGCGCCGCTGGAAGGTCGGGTTCACGACGCCGGAGATGCGCTGGATCAAGGCGCGCCGCGCCGCGTTCACGAGTCTCTATCAGTCGCCGACGTTCCAGGCGCGTCCGTACTGGGACGGCGACGAGGTGGTGAGCGCGTTCCGCGCCTGCTGCCGCGGCGAGGTCGAGGAGAGCATGTTCTTCTGGCGCGCCGCCAACGTCGAGCTGTGGCTGCGCGAGTTCGTCGACACCAGCGTGGTGCTCGAGGGCGCCGACGTGGAGGCGGCGCTGAGCGCGCCCGTCCCCGTCGGCCCGGTGCACCGCGGCAGCATCGCCGAGGCAGGCGACGCCCAGGTGCCGGCGCTGCTGGGGGCGGCCGCGGGCCCGCAGGGCCCCGCCGCGGCCGCCGAGGCCGGGCGCCTCCTGGCCGGGTACGCGCCGAACGAGGAAAAGCACCTGTTCGGCGTCGCCGGCCGCACCGTCTTCGCCCGCCTGCCCCTGCGCACCGACCTCGTCGGCAGGGGCGACGATCTGGACGACCTCATGCGCCGCCAGATCGTCGAGCATGTCCGGCCGGGCGACCTCGTCGTCATGGCCGAGAAGCCCATCGCCGCCAGCCAGGGCCGCAGCTACGCGCTCGACGAGATCCATCCGACGCGGCTCGCCAAGGTCCTCAGCAAGGCCGTGACCAAGACGCCGCACGGCATCGGCCTCGGCATCCCCGAGACCATGCAGCTCGCCATCGACGAGGCCGGCGCACCGCGCATAGTCGCCGCGGCAGCCGTCTCGGCTGCCGGCAAGGTGGTCGGCAAGCGCGGCCTCTTCTACAAAGTCGCCGGCGCCGACGTCGAGGCCATCGACGGCCCCACCTGGAACACGCTGCCGCCGCACAATACGCACGCCAAGCTGGGACCGGCCGATCCGGACGGCGCGGCGGCGCATCTGGCGGACGTCCTCAGCGACGCCGCCGGCGGACGCGTCGAGTTCGTCGTCATCGACGCCAACGACCTCACGGCGACGGTGCTCGGCGCCTCGCCGGGCGCCGATCGCGCCCTCGCCAAGCGCCTGATGCGCGACAACCCGCTGGGGCAGGGGCACGAGCAGACGCCGGTCTGCGTCCTGCGCCGGCTCGGGCCGTTGACCGCCGTGGTTCAGTCAACGAGGGGTGCGTCGCAAGCACACCGCTCATTGCCCTCTCAGAACTGAACATGCCTCTGTTCCCGTCCGGCCCCGCCGCGCCCGACAGGGTTCTAGAATCTGATGTGAATGGTAGAATGCTTGCATGGGCATCTCCATCAAGAACGAGCAGACAGAGAGGCTTGCCCGCGAGCTCGCGCGTGAGACCGGGGAGTCTCTGACGACGGCCATCCGTCGCGCGCTCGAGGAGCGGCTGGAGCGCGTCGAGGGCCGCCGCAGCCCGGCCGACAAGCTGACGCTGGCACGCGCAGCGCTACGGCGCGTCGACGCCCTGCCTGTGCTCGACGCGCGCACGCCTGACGAGATCCTCGACTACGACGAGCACGGCCTGCCGTGACGACCGCGGTCGTCGTCGACACGTCTGCCCTCCTCGCGACGCTACTCGCGGAGTCCTCACGGGACGCCATCCTGGAGGTGCTCGCCGAGGCCGAGGCGGTGCTCCTCTCGTCGTGCTGCGCGCTCGAGGCGTCCATCGTGGCGACCTCGCGGCTTGGCGCGGCGGGGCAGGCCGAGCTCGACCACCTGCTGGACATCTTCGCGGTCGAGGTCGTCGCGTTCACGGCCGACCACGCGGCTCTGGCGGCGGAGGCGTGGCGTCGCTTCGGCAAGGGTCGCCATGCTGCCGGGCTCAACATCCTCGACTGCTGTTCCTACGCCCTCTCCGAGAGCCGGGGACTGCCGCTGCTTGCCGTGGGCGACGACTTCGGCCGCACCGAGATCCAGGTCGTCCATCTGGCTCTCAACGGAGCGTGACGGGCACCCGTCTCAGGTGTATAACGTGGTGCTGCGGAGGCGCCTACGAGGAGGGTCGGCCGGTGAGCATCGTCGAGGTCAAAGACCTGCGCAAGCAGTACGACCCTCCCAAAGGAGTCATGGCTGTCGACGGCGTCGACTTCGACATCCGCGAGGGCGAGATCTTCAGCCTGCTCGGCCCCAACGGCGCCGGCAAGAGCACGACCATCTCGATGCTCAGCTGCCTGCTGCGTCCCAGCGGCGGCGACGCGCTCGTGGCGGGGCACTCGATCACGGCCGACCCGCAGGCGGTCAAGGAGACCATCGGCGTCGTGCCCCAGGACATCGCCCTCTACCCGGACATGAGCGCGCGCGAGAACCTCGTCTTCTGGGGGCGCATGTACGGGCTCTCCGGCGACGCGTTGACGACACGCGTCGATGAGGTGCTCGAGCTGATCACCCTCGTCGACCGCCAGAAGGACCGGGTCGAGAAGTACAGCGGCGGCATGAAGCGGCGCGTCAACATCGGCGTCGCACTGCTGCACAAGCCCCGCGTGCTCTACCTCGACGAGCCGACGGTGGGGATCGACCCGCAGAGCCGGCGGTCGATCCTCGACGGCATCCTCGCGCTCCGCGATCAGGGAATGACGATCCTCTACACCACCCACTACATGGCCGAGGCGCAGGAGCTCAGCGACCGCATCGGCATCATCGACCAGGGCAAGATGATCGCCCTCGGCACGCACGAGGAACTCGTGAAGATCGTGGGCGAGGGCGCGCGCGTGACGGCCCGCGTCGATCACGACCTCGAGGGTATGGCGGAGGGCTGGCGCGAGGTCAGGGGCGTCGAGAAGGTAGACATCGAAGAGGAAGAGGCTGTGCTGCTCACGGAGGACCCGAACGAGGTGCTGCCGCGGCTGTTCGAGGCCGCGGCCGCGGCAGGTTCGCGCATCACCGAGATCAACGTCACCGAGCCGAACCTCGAGATGGTGTTCCTGCACCTGACCGGTCGCGCGCTGAGGGAGTAACGGCCGGTGCTGCCGCCAGCCCGATGAGGAAGATTCTCGCCATCGCCTGGAAGGACCTGCGCAGCACGTCGCGCAACGTGCCCGCGCTGGTGATGATGCTTGGCGCGCCGCTGGCGCTCGCCGCCCTGCTCGGCTTCGCCTTCGGCGGCGGCGGCGGGTTCGACATCGCCGCGACCAAGGTCGTGGTGGCGAACCTGGACAAGGGTGGCGCCGGGGCCGGCCAGAATGCCGGCGCCGCCATCCAGGGCATCCTCACGAGCAAGGACCTCAAGGACGTGCTCGAGACCAGCACGAGGAATTCGGCCGCCGCCGCCCGGCAGGCCGTCGACGACGGCAAGGCGGCGGTGGCCGTCATCGTCCCGGAGGACTTCAGCGCCGTCGTCTTCGGCAGCGACCCGACGGCGACCAGTCAGGTCGAGCTCTACGAGAACCCGACCAGCGAGATCGGCGGCTCCATCGTCGAGGGCGTGGTGCGGCAGGTGCTCGCCGACTTCAACGGCGCCCGGGCGGCGGCCGCTGGCGCCGTGGCGCTCGCTGCGAAAGGCAGCGGCGCCGTCGAGCCGCAGGTGCTCGCCGCTCGTGCGGCCGAGCAGTTCTCTCACGAAGGCGGCGTCTCCGCCGGCCTGCGGATCGGCGAGCGCGCTCCCAAGGTCGGCGCGACCGAGGAGGCGGTCAGCGTCATCGGGCTCATCCTCGCCGGCATGATGGTGTTCTTCATGTTCTTCGGCGCGGCCAACGTAGCGCGCACGATCCTCACCGAGGACCGCGAGGGCACGCTCCCGCGCCTCTTCACCACGCCGACGCGCCACGGCGTGATCATCGGCGGCAAGTTCGTCTCCACCTTCCTCACGGTGCTGGCGCAGGCGGTCGTCCTGCTCGTCGCCGGGCGCTTGATCTTCGGCATCCGGTGGGGTCCCCTCGATGCCGTCGTCCTGCTGACGGTGGTCACGGCCGGCGTCGCCGGCGGTCTGGCCCTGCTCGTCATCGCCTTCACCAAGACGGCGGCGCAGGCGGGCGCGATCGGCGCCGGCGTGTACCTCATCCTCGCCCTGCTGGGCGGCAACTTCACCGGCACGGCGCAGACCGGCACCACCTACGCCTTCATCCAGCAGTTCACCCCCAACGGCTGGCTCCTGCACGGGTGGGACACTGCCATGCGCGGCGGAGGCGCCGCCGACGTCCGCTGGCAGGTGCTGGTGCCACTCGGCTTCGCGGTGGCGTTCTTCGTCCTCGCCGTGCTGCGGATGCGGAGGCGGTTCGCGTGAGGCGGTCGCCGTGAAGCTGGCCGCGGTGCTCGCCCGCAAGGACCTGCTGCAGACGGTGCGCGACAAGCTGTCCTTCATCTTCATCCTCGTGATGCCGCTGGCGTTCACGCTGTTCTTCGGCCTGCTCTTCGGCGCGGGCAGCAGCGCCGACCAGCTGCCGCTGGCGGTGTGGGACGCGGACGGCGGCGCGGCCGCGAAGCAGCTCGTCGCCGCCCTCGACGAGTCCACGGTGATCCGTGTGGTCGTCAAGCAGGGGCGCGAGTTCGAGACGTGGATGGCGGACGAGCGCGCCGCCGCCGGTCTGCTCATTCCCAAGGGCTACAGCGCCGCTGTGGCCTCCGGGCAGAAGGCCGATCTCACGCTCGTCTCCACCCAGGGCTCGAGCGGCGCGTCGACCGCCGCCAGCGAGGTGCGCTCGCTCGCGGCGCAACAGGTGACCGTCGAGCTGGCGACGCGGGCGGCTGTCGACGCCGCCTCGTCGGCCACGACGCGGATCGTGCCGCTGGGCTACGAGGAAAAGATGGCGCTGCAGGCCCGGCCGGTCGTTGCCGCCGCCCTGGCTCGCCCGGCCGTCGCGACCAAGGTCGTCGAGGCCGGCGCCGCCGCCGGCCAGACTCCGAGCGGGTTCGTCCTCAGCTCCCCCGGCATGATGGTGAACTTCATCATGTTCAGCCTGCTCACAGCTGGCGTCGCCCTCATCGTCGAGCGGCAGAACGGCACGCTGCAGCGGCTCATGACCACCCGTCTCCGGCGCTGGCAGCTGATCGGCGGCAAGGCGATGGGGATGTTCCTGCTGACGTTCGCGCAACAGGTCCTGCTCATTGGCGTCGCGCAGCTCTTCTTCGGCGTGGACTACCTGCGTGACCCGGCGGCGCTGCTCGTGATGATGGTCTCACTGTCGCTCGTGGCGAGCACGCTGGGGCTGCTGCTTGCGTCCGTCCTGAAGAGCGAGCAGGCGCTCATCGCGACGACGGTGATCGTCTCGATGAGCATCTCGGCTCTCTCCGGCGCCTGGTTCCCGCTCGAGATCACGGGGACGGCGTTCCAGTTCGTCGGGCATCTGCTGCCCACAGCCTGGATCCTCGACGGGCTGCGCGGCATCGTCGTGCGTGGGTTCGACGTCGCCGACGTACTGCCCGCGCTCGCGGTCTCGGTGGCGTGGGCCGCCGGGTTCTTCGTGCTCGCCGTCTGGCGCTTCAGGCTCAGCGATTGACCGCCCCGTCAGTCCTTCGCCGGCTTGATGCTGGCGTCCTTGGGCAGGGCCAAGCCGGCCTCCACCTCGATCGCCTTGATGATCCCGCGGCACGGGGCAGGCAGGGTGGACGAGGTGCTCGGCGGCGAGCTTCAGGGTCACGGGCCCCTCGCCGCGATAGCTGATCTCGCGGTACGGGTCGACCTCGGTGAGCGCCTCGGCGAGCTGCTCGACGTAGCCGCAGCTCGTCTCGAACTCGACGCGGACGGTACGGCCCTCCGCGGTCGTCCGCACGGTGGTGCAGAATCCGCAGATGCCGCTGTCGATCTCGGCTGACGCCATGGTCGCTCCTTGGTCAGCGACAGGGACTGCCCGCAGCTTTCCCGGCACGGCGGTCCCGCATGCCCCGGCCCGCTTCGCCCGTCGTCAGACGCCGCAGAAGCGCATCGCGATGAGCGCCACGGCGCAGGCGTGGTCGACGAGGTCCTGGACCGGCACGCGCTCGTTCTCGCGGTGCGCCGTCTCGAAGCCGCCGGGCCCGAACGAGACGGTCGGCGTGCCGAAGCGGGTGAAGGTCGCCGCATCGTGCCAGGAGTCGAGCGCGGAGTGCCGGCCCGCGTGGCCGAGCTCGGCGGCGGTCCGCAGGGCGAGCCGCACGATCTCGTGGTCGCCGGCGACCTCGGCCGGGGCCGTCTCGGCGACGAACTCGATGGTGAGCGGGTGCTCGGCCAGCCACGGGTCGGCGGCGGCGGCGGCGTTCAGACGCGCCACGATCTCCTCGCGCACGCCCTTGCCGTAGCCCGCCGGGTCGACGCGCACCGGCAGGTACTGCGCGTCGCAGGTCAGCACCGCGCTGTCCGGGTACGTGACCATCCACTCCCCGGCGCGCAGCACGGTGGGGACGATGTCGGGCGGCGCCAGGAGCGGGTGCCGCCCGTCCGCGCGACGCGCCAGTCCTCGCGCAGCGCGCGGATGGCGCGAGCACGGGCTCGAGCTTCTCGATGGCGTTGACGGCGCCGCCCTCGCGCCAGCCCGGCTGCGGCATCTCCGCGTGCCCCGTGCGTCCCGGTACCGTGATCGCGCACGTTCAGCGTGCCGCGGCAGGCGACCCACACGTCGAAGCCGGTCGGCTCGCCGCAGATGCCGGCGTCCGCCTTGACGCCGCGCTCGGCGACGCGAAGGCTGCCGGCGCCGTTCGACTCCTCGTCGGTGTTCGCGGCGACGACGACGTCGCCGCGCAGCCGCACGCCCTCGGCGCGCAGACATTCGAGGACGTGCACGAACGCGGCGATCGCGCCCTTCATGTCGTTGGCGCCACGGCCGTAGAGGAAGCCATCGCGGACCTCGGCCGCCAGCGGGTGGCTGTCCCAGCGGGCGAGGTCGCCGGAGGGCACGGCGTCGATGTGCCCGTTGAGCAGCAGCGAGCGCCCGCCGCCGGCCCCGGCGAGCCGGGCCAGCAGCTGCGGGCGCCCGTCGAAGTCGAGCTCGTAGGGGATGACCGGCGATTCGCCGGCGACGAACGGCTCCGGCTCCCAGACGTCGACGTCGGCGCCGAGCGCCGCAGGCGCCCGGCCAGGATCTCCTGCAGCTTCGCCTCGTCGCGCGCCGGCTCGCCCGGCACCCGGGCTGTGGTGTCGCAGGCGATCAGCTCGGTCAGCAGCCCGACGAGCTCGTCCCTGCCGGCGCGGATACGCTCGAGTACGCGCTCCTCGACCCTCGTCGTTTCAGTCATGTCGCGTGCCTCCATTCGTCGTCTGGTGCGTGTCTGGCGTGTGGCGGTCGATGAGACGCTCGAGCATCGCGCACGAGGGCCCCGGGTCGAATCCCGTGGGGTCGGAGAGGACCTGCATGGCCAGGCCGTCGGCCGCCGCCATCTCGAGGACGGCGAGCAGCGGCACGTGTCGACCAGCTCGGCACGTCACTGTGTCGCAGCCCGGCGGCGATCAGACCGGCCAGCCAGCGGTCGTGGTCGGCCTGCATCTCCCGGAAACGGGTCTCGCGCAAGACCACCGGGAGCAGGTCGTAGAAGACGCGGAAGCTCGTCATGTCGGTGAGCAGCACGCGGGCCGCGCAGATGGCTCCGACCACGCAGTCGTGTCCGTCTCCGGAGGGCAGGAACATGCGTGCCGCCACGTTGCGCTGCTCGTAGAACTGCGCCTCGATGAGTGCGGTGATGAGACCCTTCTTGTCGCCGAAGTAGTACGTGATCGACGAAGGTGGTTCACCGGCCTGGCGCCCCACGGCGTCGAGCGTGAGGGCGTGGAACCCACGTTTGCGCAGGACCGTCCGGGCGCCGCGCACGAGCTTGCGAGCCACGGGCGCCAGACCGTCGAGCGGGTCCGGACCCAGAACGGCCGCCCCGGCGGCCGATGCCCGGCTCTCCGGGGGCGGCTGACTCCCGGCGCGGGGCATCGACCGTGCCGGCGACCGCCTCGACGGGTCTGGCGAGCGAGCGAGAGCACCATGTCCTCGAGCAGCCGGTAGACGCCGGAGTCGTCGACGTCGCCTGGTCGCACGAGCAGGGACACCGCCATGCCGTCGCCGACGGCCAGGACAAGACCGGCAAGCGCCGTGAGGTCGTCGCCGCGAGGCCGGTCGCAGTCAGGCAATCCTGGTGAAGATCACGGTACGAGCGGTTGAGCGCACCGAGATGCCGCCGGGCATCCGCCTGCCGCGTGAGGCCGGCGAAGAGGTCGACGTACATCAGCTGCTGGTCCGTGAGGTCGCCCAGCCGGCGCTGAGCTTCGATGAGGGCGCTGATCCGGCGCTCGGAGTCCGCCGGCAGCTCTTTCACGGACTGGAAGAGGTCCACGTCCAGGTCGTGCCACAGGGAGTCGACGAGCATCCCGATCAGCGCGGCTTTGCTCCCGAAGTGGTAGATGACGAGCGACTTGTGCTCACCGGCCTCTGCCGCGACCCTCTGCAGCGTGAGTCCGGAGTAGCCGTCGCGCCGCAGCACCCGTTGCGCTGCCGCGAGGATGCGTGCCGCGGTGGGTGACAGTGCGCCGGTGATGTAGGACGCCGAGAGGCGCGGCGCGCTCTCGGCCGGCTCGGTGCGTGATGCCTGCGTGCGGGTCATGGAGTGGCGGACATTCCTTTGGCTCACCTGACGACGGCTCGGAGCTTGACAACGTCGGGACGGGCCGTATCATACCGCGCATCTGGTTTGACCGGTCAACCAAGATTCTTGGCCGGGACCGGTGAGCGGCGCGGCACGTGATGGTCGCGCCGCGTGCAGTCTGTGATCCAGCACGGAGCACGGGCGCACTCGCCGGCGACGGTGACCGCCTTCTCGTCCGGGCAGGCGGCCGACGACTCGCAAGGGGGAGCTCGAGTGACGGATTCCATCAAGTCCCAGGAAGGCCTGACGCGTCGTGAGATGGTGTTCACGGGCGCCGCCGGTCTTGCCGGTCTCGCGATCGGCGGCGGTGTCGTCGGCGCTTTGACCGGCGGAAGCAGCGACTCGGGCAGCACCGCCACCACCTCCGAGCCGATCGTCCTCGGAGGCGTCTACCCGCTCACCGGCGTGTCGGCCGGCGACGGCATCGAGGCCAAACGCGCGCTCGAGATGGCCGCCAACGACCTCAACGAGGGCGGCGGCGTGCTCGGCCGCAAGATCGAGACCGCGAGCCTCGACATGGAGAGCGACCTGGTCCCCGACAAGGTCCGCAACGCCTTGCAGCGCCTGGTCAACGAGAAGGGCGCATCCATGATCTCGATGGTCTGGTGCGACTACGCGAACACCGGCTGGGACCCGGTGACGACGAAGGGCGTGCCGCTCTTCCACGCGAACGCGTCGATCACCAACACCGGCTGGGTCGCCGAGGATCCCGTCGGTCGCGGCATGATCTTCGAGAACGATCCCAACGAGACCTGGTACGGTCCCAACCTGGTCGGCCTGCTGGAGCGTATCCGGGCTTCCGGCAAGTGGACGCCCAGGGAGAAGTCCGTGGCTATCGTGACCAGCACCGACCCCTACTCGGTGTTGATCGCCAACACCTTCCGCGACGAGATTCAGAAGGCCGGCTGGAAGGTCGTCATGTTCGAGAAGGTCTCGGCGCCGCTCTCGGAGTGGGGCCCGGTGCTCGCCAAAGTGCGTACGCACAATCCCGACGTCGTTGTGAACACCGACTGGCTGGCCCAGGACCTGGCCGCGTTCACCAAGCAGTTCGCGAGTTCGCCGACGCAGTCGCTCGTCTACGAGCAGTTCGGCCCGTCGATGCCCGAGTACCTCGACCTGACCGGCGACGCCGCCAACGGCGTGCTCTGGTCGACCAACATCGGGGTGCTGCCCGACGATATGGGTCAGGAGTTCCGCGCCCGCTTCGAGAAGACCTACGGGGTCAAGATGGGCTTCAGCACGGCCGGTGCGATCTACGACCAGGTCATGATGTGGGCCAACGCGGCGGGCCGGGCCGGTGACGCCGACGACTACCCGGCGGTCGTCAAGCAGATCAGGGCGGGCATCCACCGCGGCATCGTCGGTACCTGCCATTTCGACCCCAAGGACAACCAGGCCATGCCGTACCCGGCCTTCTACAACGACCCGAGCCTGGGCATGCCTCTGCAGTCCTATCAGATCCAGAACGTCCAGCAGGTCGTCATCGACCCCGTTCCGTATCTGATGGGCACGTTCGAGCTCCCGCCCTATTTCAAGTGAGCGTGCGATGACGGCGATCCTCGAGACCGAGGATCTCACCAAACGGTTCGGCGCGCTGGCGGCGGTCGATGCCGTCTCGTGTCGAGGTCGAGCAGGGCGAGGTGTTCGGCATCGCCGGACCCAACGGCGCCGGCAAGACGACGCTCTTCGACGTCATCAGCGGACATGCCCGCGCCACGGACGGCGTGGTGCGCTTCAAGGGCCAGGAGATCCAGCACCTGCCGGCGTATTCGATCTGCCACATGGGCATGGCGCGCACCTACCAGGTGGCCTCGGTGCTCACCACGCAGACGGTGCTCGGCAACATCGTGCTGGCCTCCTACTTCGGCCACCGGTCGCGTGGCGTGCTGGCTCTGAGCTACGACCCGGCGACGGTCGAGCGCGCGGAGCAGGCCGCCGAGTTCGTGGGCCTGCAGGACGAGCTCGGCCGACCCGGCGACCTGCTCTCGGCCTACGACCGCAAGCGCGTCATGTTCGCCGCGGCTCTGGCCACGCAGCCGGACCTCCTCCTCCTGGACGAGCCGGCCGGGGGGCTGAGCGACGAAGAGTGCGCGCACCTCATCGACCTGATCGGGCGCGTCAAGGCGCACGGCATCACGGTCATGATCGTGGAGCACGTGATGAGCGTCCTCATGACCGTCTCCGACCGCGTGATGATGATGCACCAGGGCGCCAAGTTCTTCGTCGGCACGCCGAAGGAGGTCCAGACGAACCCGGACGTCATCAAGGTGTACCTGGGCAAGGTCGGCGCCGAGGCCGGCGTCACGCTCGAGGAGTTCGGCGCCCTGCCCGGAGGTGCGCGATGCTTGAGGTCAGGAATCTGAGCGCCGGCTACGGCGCGGCGACGGTGCTCGAGGACGTGAGCATCTCCGTCGACGAGGGCAAGTTCGTCGTGCTCACGGGCCCGAACGGTCACGGCAAGACGACGCTCCTGCGCGTGCTCAGCGGGCTGCTGCCGGCGAACAAGGGCGAGATCACCTTCCTCGGAGAGCGCCTCAACGGCAGGTCGGCGGCGACCATCGTCGGGCGCGGCCTGGTCCACATCCCCCAGGGCGATCTGCTCTTCGTCGACCTCACCGTCGAGCAGAACCTCTTCATGGGCGCCTATCTCGTCGGCAGCCTGGAAGAGCCGCCGCGAGCGCATCAGGCGCGTCTACGAGCTGTTCCCGCGCCTCGAGGAGCGGCGCGCGCAGCAGGCGCGCACACTGTCGGGGGGCGAGCGACGGATGCTCGGCATCGGCCGCGGGCTCATGAGCAACGCGAAGCTGCTCATGGTCGACGAACCGGCCCTGGGCCTCGCCCCCGTGCTGGTGCAGGAGGTCTACGCCACCCTGGAGAGGATCTCGCACAGCGAGGCCACCGTGCTGCTCGTCGAGGAGACCCTGGCGAACGCCCGCGAGATGGCCGACTACGTCTACCTCATGGACACGGGTCGCATCGTCCACGAAGGCACGATGGCCGAGTTCGGCGCGGACGTCCTCTCATCCACCTATCTCGGCGATCGCGGGAGCTGACGCATGGAGACTCTGGTACAGGCGATCATCAGCGGACTTGTCTTCGGCGCCATCTACGCGATCATGACGATGGGCCTCACCCTCGTGTACGGGTGCCTGCGCACGCTGAACATGGCGCAGGGCGCGTTCGGCATGGTCGGCGGCTACGCCGCCTGGGTGATCACGAGCGCGCGCCGGCGCGCCGCCGATCGTCGGCTTGCTGTTCGGCGCCGTCGCGGCCGCGGGCATCGGCGTGCTCACGCACTTCATCTCCGTCAAGCCGCTCGTCGGCCGCAAGGACATCGACTTCGAGATGACCGCGTACATCTCGACGCTCGTCGTGGCGATCATGTTCTCCGCCTCGATCATCCTGCTCTTCGGCGCCCGCAACAAGGCGATCGATCCGCTGGTCGACGGGCGCCTCCAGATCTTCGGCACCGTCTCGGTGTCGTGGCAGCAGGTCGCCGTCGCTGTGGTCGCGCTCATCTGTCTCGCGGGCCTGAGCCTGCTGCTCAACCGCTCGCGCCAGGGCCTGTCGATCATGGCGGTCGCACAGCAGTTCGACGCGGCGCGGCTCATGGGCGTGCCGGCCGGGCGCGTGTACTGGGTCACCATGGCGCTGGCCGGCCTGCTCGGCGGGATCGCCGGCGTGCTGCTGGCGCCGCTCTACTTCGTCTCGCCGTCGGCCGGCGACCTGCCGATCCTCAAGGGCACTCACGGTCGCCATCGTCGCCGGCCTCGGCAGCATCCGCGGCACGATCTACGCGGCCTTCATCATCGGCCTGATCGAGGCGCTGGTCGCCACGTACATCGGCAGCCTGTGGTCGCTGCCCGTGCTCTTCAGCCTCATCGTCGTGTTCATGATCGTGCGGCCCTACGGACTGTTCGGCAAGCCCGAGGAGGAGCGGCTGTGAGCGACGTCGACCTGGCCCTCGCCGCGAAGGGCAAGCTCGCCAGGACTCTGTCCTGGACGCGCACGCCCATCTTGCCGACGATCGTGGTGGTCGTGCTGCTGGCGATCGTCCCTCTGGTGTGGCGCAACGACTACTACATCAGCCTGTTCACCCTCATCCTGCTGTTCGCGATCATGACCCAGAGCTGGAACATCACCATCGGCATGTGCGGCATCTGGAACTTCGGTCAGCTCGCGATCATCGCTCTCGGCGGCTACGCCACCGGGCTCCTCGTCGTCAAGCTCGGCATCTCGCCGTGGCTGGCGCTGCCGGTCGGCGTGCTCGCCGGCGGCGTCTCGGCGGTGATCATGGTGCTGCCCAGCATCCGCCTCCGGGGCATCTACGCGTCGATGCTCACCTTCGCCTTCGCGGAGGTGGTGAGGCTGCTGATCATCGCCGACAGCACCGGCTTCACCGGCGGGCCCTTCGGGCTCCCCGGCGTGACCGGCCTGTTCGACGGGCTCTCGCCTTCCTGGAGCCTGCGCGCGTACTTCTGGCTGACGCTGGTCATCACCGCGGTGGTGATGCTCTTCGTGCACCGCATGATGAACTCGCCCTTCGGCATGGGGCTCGTGAGCCTGAGGGAGTCCATCCGCTACTCCATCGGTATGGGCATCAACCGGCGTGTCGCCTTCGTTATGGCGACGGCCATCTCCGGCCTCATCGCCGGTCTGGCGGGTGGCCTCTACGCCACCTTCTACCACGGCATCACGCCCAGCTTCATGGGCCTCGGCCCCATGGGGCTCCTGGTGATCATGGTCGTCGTGGGCGGCCTCGGCACGGTCCGCGGGCCGATCATCGGCGCCTTCGTCGTGACCATGCTGAGCGAGCTGCTGCGCGACACCGTCATGTGGCGGCTGGTGGTACAGGGCGCCCTCCTGCTCATCGTCCTCGCGTTCTGGCCCGCCGGCATCGACGGCCTGCTCGAGCGCGGGCTCCAGAAGGTCCGCGCCTGGATGAACGTCGGGCAGGACGAGGCTGAGGCAGGTCCGGACGCGTCGGCCCTGGCGACCCCGGCGATGCTCGCGGCGGCCGCCACGGTCGCGCAGCCCGTCGTGGCGGCGCCGGTGGCGCCGGCGGATCTGCCGGCGGCGGTCGCCGCGACCGCGGAGCCGGCGGCACGGTCGCCGGAGACGGCGGCCGCAACCCCGGCGGCCGGTCCGCCGAGGCCGGAGAAGAAGGTCGGCAGGTTCAAGGCGTGGCTGAACGCCGATCAACCGCAGGCCGGCGACGCGGACGCGAGCGGCTCGAAGAGCGGCAAGAAGAGCTGATCGCCGCGCGGTCTCGCTCGCCCGAAGGCGGTCAGGGCAGCGCCGCGACCGCGTGCTCGATCGAGCTGATGAGCGGCGCCGGGTAGACGCCGAAGACGATCAGGAAGGCGGTGAGCGCGGCGAGGACGGCGGCCGAGCCGCCGCGCCGACCGCGCTCGACCGCCTCCGGCGTTCTCGGCCCGGCTGCTGCACCCACATCGCCACGACGATACGCGTGTAGTAGTAGAGGCCGACAGTGCTGGTGAGGACGAGGACGATGACGAGCGCCCAGAGCGCCGACCCGGCGCCGGCGGTCACCACGTAGAACTTGCCGATGAAGCCCATCGTGAGCGGCATGCCGGCCAGCGAGAACAGGGCGATCGGTGAAGCCGCCGCCAGTCCGGCGGCGCCGGCGGCGAGCCCGGCGGTAGTCGGCG
This sequence comes from uncultured Thermoleophilia bacterium, assembly GCA_963717965.1. Classification (GTDB taxonomy): domain Bacteria; phylum Actinomycetota; class Thermoleophilia; order UBA2241; family UBA2241; genus CAIXSE01. Next base: position 133,690 of record CAVQXS010000012.1, read on the forward strand.
ATCAGGTCGGCGTCGCGGTCCGGCGGCGAGAGCACGGTGACGACGCCGAAGGCCGCCAGCGTGGTCGCGAAGTAGGCGACGAGGTAGAAGCCGACGGCGACCCCGGCGCGCTCCCCGCTCGCGAGGAACGCGACCAGCAGGTAGCCGAGGTGGGCGATGGAGGAGTAGGCAAGGATCCGCTTGACGTTGTCCTGGCGCAGCGCCAGCAGGTTGCCGGCGACCATCGAGGCGATGGCGACGGCGGTGAGCGCGAGGAACAGGGTCGAGCCCTGGTCGAGACCCACCGGCAGCAGGTAGCGCAGGAGCAGGGCGAAGACGGCGCCCTTGGACACCGTCGCGACGTAGGCGATGACGGGCGCGGGGGCGCCCTGGTACACGTCCGGCGTCCACATGTGGAAGGGCACCACGGCCAGCTTGAAGCCGATGCCGACGAGCAGCATGACGATGCCGATGGTGACGACGACCTGGTCGCTGCCGAGGCCGCCTTCGACGAGGGCGGCGACGCCGGCCGCGGTCATCGTCCCGGTCTCGGCGTAGACGAGCGCCATGCCGAAGATGAGGAAGGCCGAGGTGGCGCCGGCCAGGACCAGGTACTTGACCGCCGCCTCCGCGACGTCGCGCCGGTAGATCGGGTAGACGATGAGCGCGTACAGCGAGACGCTGAGGATCTCGAGCCCGAGGAAGAAGGACGCGAAGTGCGTGCTGGCGACGAGCACGGCGCCGCCGAGCGTCGCCGTCAGCAGCAGCACGTAGTACTCCTCGGGGTGTACGCGCAGCCGCGGCAGGTAGCCCCACGACAGGAGCGCGACGATCGCCGTGGCCACGGTCAGCAGGCCGATGAAGAAGAGTGCGTAGGCGTCCATCACGATCAGCGGGGTGACGACGCGCCCGGCGCGGGCGGCGGCGACGAAGAGCAGGCCGAACGTCGTCCCCAGGCCGCAGAGCGTGATCCAGAGTGCGAGGGCGTGGGAGCGCCAGAAGGCGGCCGCGAGCATCACGATCACGGGCGTCAGCGTGAGCGCGATGAGCGGCGAGATGGTGAGGAGGTCGCCGGCCTTCACGGCGCGCCTCCATCGTCGGCGAGGACGGCCGAGCCGGCCATGTCGCCGGCCGGCGCGGGGGCCGCAGGTGCGGCCGGGTCGCCGGCGGCCTCCGCTGCCGGCTGCGGCTGGGCGAGGCTGCTCGCCGCGGTCATCTCCTGCAGCCCCGTAACCGTCTGCCGCGCGGTCGTGATCAGCGGCTGCGGCCAGAAGCCGATCACGACGAGCGCGGCGATCATGGCGCCGAACATGCCGACCTCACGCTTCGTCAGGTCGGCGAACGACCAGCCGTGCGTCTCCTCGCCCTGGAAGGCGCGCTGCATCATCCACAGGGCGTAGACGGTGGCGAACACGAGGCCGACGGCGCCGAGCACGGCGGCCCACTGGCTCACCTGCCAGACGCCGACCAGGATGAGGAACTCGGCGACGAAGTTGCCCAGGCCCGGCAGGCCGAGCGAGGCCATGGCGAAGAACATGGCCGTGCCGCCCATCCGGGGCGCCACCTGCCAGAGGCCGCCCATCCTGTCCATGTCGCGGGTGTGGATGCGGTCCTGCAGGCCGCCGACCATGATGAAGAGGGCGCCCGTGGAGAGGGCGTGACAGACGAGCTGCAGGATCACGCCCTGGAGCGCGAGCGTGTTCCAGGCGAAGACCCCGAGAAGGACGAAGCCCATGTGGCTGACGCTCGTGTAGGCGACCAGCCGCTTCATGTCCTTCTGGCCGTAGGCCATGAGCGCGCCGTAGATGATGCCGATCGCGGCGAGGATCAGGGCCGGCGTGCGGAAGTCGCGCACGGCGTCGGGGAAGAGCGGCACCATGAAGCGCAGCATGCCGTAGGCGCCGATCTTGATGAGCACGCCGGCCAGCAGCACGGAGCCGGCGGTGGGCGCCTCGGTGTGCGCGTCCGGCAGCCAGGTGTGCAGCGGCCACGCCGGCAGCTTGACGGCGAAGGCGAAGAAGAAGCCGAGCATGAGCACGAAGGCCGTGCCCGAGGCCATCTGCGTGCCGAGCAACTGCGTGAAGTCGAAGGTGTAGACGCCGGTCGCGCGCCCGTGGATGAACACCAGGGCGACGATGGCGACCAGCATCAGTAGCCCGCTCACCTGGGTGAAGATGAAGAACTTGATCGCCGCGTAGACGCGCTTCTCATGGCCCCAGACGGCGATGAGGAAGTACATCGGGATCAGCATCATCTCGAAGAAGAAGTAGAAGAGGAACAGGTCGAGCGAGAGGAAGACGCCGGCCAGTCCCGCGACCGTCCAGAGCACCATGAAGTGGAAGGCGCCGACGTGCTCGGTGATGCCGCGCCACGAGGCGAGCACCGCGAGCAGGCCGAGCGCGAAGGTGAGCAGCAGCATGATGATCGTGAGGCCGTCGGCGGCGAGGAAGAAGCTGATGCCGAGAGCGTCGATCCAGGTGGACCTTGACGTCGGCGATCCAGGAGCCGGCGAGGAGGCCGGCCGGGCCGGGCCCCTTGGCGGCGAAGGTCGCCTGGAGGGCGTTCGCCTTCGCCGATCCACTGCCCGGCCAGCAGCGCCAGCGGGGCCGCGGTGCCGGCGATCGCCGTCCAGCGGGCGAGATCCGGACGCGAGCGCCCGAGCAGCCAGGCGAGCGGCGCCGCCGCGGCCGGGATGGCGATGTACCAGAGGAGGATCACGGCGTCACCTCAGCACCGCGACGGCGAGGACGAGGGCGATGCCGAAGCCGGCGACGGCCAGGTAGGCGCGCAGGCGCCCGGTCTGGCCGGCGCTCAGCGTGCGCCAGGCCCAGACGTTGAGCCAGGCGATGCCGCTCACGGCCGGCTCGACGAGGTCGTCGCGGGCGACGCGCGCGAACCACTTGACCGGTCGCACGAAGACGCGCTCATAGACCCAGTCGAAGCCCCAGCCGCCGAGCCAGAAGGCGGCGATCGGGCGGATCTCCGGCGACGCGGCGAAACGGGAGGTCCCGGCGCGCCACGGCATCCAGAACCCGTAGGCGAGGGCGATGCCGGCGAGGACGATGGCGATGGTCACGAGCGCTCCGCCGGCGCTCTCGGCATAGTGGGCGGCGCTGCCGGTGAGCTCCGTCGCCGGCAGCGCCGAATCCAGGAAGGTCTCCAGCGGGTGGAACCCGCCGAGCCAGCCCGGCATCCAGACGAAGCCGCCGACGATGGAGAGCGCGGCGAGGACGTACAGGGGCACGAGTTGGCGCAGCCGCGGCCGCCGGCTGACCTCGGTGCGCCGCTCGCCGAAGAAGACGAGGAAGACGAGGCGGAACGAGTACAGCGCCGTCAGGAAGGCGCCGACGAGCGAGCCGACGTAGAACCAGACGCTGCCGTCCACCGAGCCCAGGCTCGTGGCGATGATCAGGTCCTTGCTGTAGAAGCCGTCGGTGACGAACGGCAGGGCGGCGAGGGCGGCGGCGCCGATGGTGAAGGTCCAGAAGACGGCGGGCAGCTCGCGGCGCAGCCCGCCCATCTTGAAGATGTCGTGCTCGTCGGCAAGGGCCTCGATGATCACGCCGGCGCCGAGGAAGAGCAGGGCCTTGAAGAAGGCGTGCGTCATGAAGTGGAAGACGCCCGCCTCCCAGCCGGAGACGCCGAGCGCCAGGAACATGTAGCCGATCTGGCTGATGGTCGAGTACGCCAGGGCGCGCTTGAGGTCGTGCTGCACGAGCGCGCTGAAGCCCGCAAGCAGCAGCGTCACCGTGCCCACGATGGCGACGGTCAGGCGCGCGTCCGGGGCGAGCGTGAAGAGGACGTTGGTGCGCGCGATCAGGTAGACGCCGGCGGTGACCATGGTGGCGGCGTGGATGAGCGCGCTGACCGGCGAGGGGCCGGCCATGGCGTCGGGGAGCCACGTCTGCAGCGGCACCTGGGCGGACTTGCCGACGGCACCGCCGAGCATGAGCAGGGCGGCGGCGACGGCGACGCCGGACCCCGTCGCCCAGTCCTTCTCGGCGGCCGCGAGCAGCGGCTGGATCTGCAGGGTGTGCAGCTGCGTGAACAGCAGGAAGAGGCCGGCGATCATCGCCGTGTCGCCGACGCGCGTGACGATGAACGCCTTGCGCCCGCTGTAGACGTTCTGCGGGTCCTTGTGCCAGAACGAGATGAGCAGGTAGCTGCAGAGCCCCACGCCCTCCCAGCCCAGGTACAGCAGCAGGAGGTTGTCGGCCAGCACCAGGACGAGCATCGAGGCGACGAACAGGTTCAGGTACATGAAGAAGCGGGTGAAGCCCTCGTCGTGCTCCATGTGCTCGGTGGAGTACAGGTGGATGAGGAAGCCGACGCCGGTGATCACGAGCACCCAGGTGACGCTCACGGCGTCGAGGTAGAAGCCGATCGTGGGCGCGAAGCCGGCGACGTCCAGCCAGGTCCAGAGGACCTGGTGGTACGCGTCGCCGGCCGGCGGTGAGGCGATGAAGCTGCCGCAGACCAGCAGCGCGACCAGCGCCGAGAGGCCGACGGAGCCGGCGCCGATCCAGGCCGCGGAGCGGCGGCTGAGGCGCCGGTTCAGCAGCGTGAGGGCGACGAAGCCGGCGGCGGGGAGTGCGGGGATCAGCCAGAGCAGCCCGAGCATCGTCAGCCCTTCATCTCGTCGGCGTCGTCGACGTCGAGGCTCTTGAGCGTCTGGCGGAAGCGGATGGCGATGGCGAGGCCGACGGCGACCTCGGCGGCCGCCATCGCGAGGACGAAGAGGAACATGACCTGGCCGTCGGCCTGGCCCCAGCGCGCGCCGGCCACGACGAAGGCGAGGCCGGCGGCGTTCAGCATGATCTCGATGCAGGCCAGCACGACGATGAGGTTGCGGCGCGTCAGCAGGCCGGCGAAGCCGATGGCGAAGAGGATCGCCGCCAGCACGAGGCCGTGATCGAGGGAGACGGAGGCCATCAGGCGTCTCCTGCCTCTGACGGTCCGTCGCGAGCGGTCCCGCGCCGGCTCGCCGGACTCGCCCTCGAGCGACTCGCCGTCGCGCGTCGCCACGTGCCGCGCGCCGATCAGCGCCGCCAGCAGCAGCATCGAGGCGAGCTCGACCCCGAGCACGTAGGGTCCGTAGAGCGCCTCGCTGACCGCACCCGGCCCGACCTCCGCGCCGGAGAGCGGCGGGCTGGTGAGGACGAGGGCGTAGACGACCTCGGCCAGCAGCACGGCGGCGAGGATCGCCGGCCCGAGCCACGCCCGCTGCGGCACGCGCAGCGGCGACTCGGCGCCGACGTTGAGCAGCATGACGGCGAAGAGGAACAGCATCATGATCGCGCCGGCGTAGACGATCACCTCGAGCGCGGCCACGAACGGCGCCCCGAGGGTGTAGAAGACGACGGCCACGGCGAACAGCGAGATCACGAGGTAGAGGAGCGCGTGCACGAGGTTGCGCTGCGTGATCACCATGAGCGTGGCGACCACGGCGACCACCGCGGCGATGTAGAAGAGCGCGGTCACGGCAGCAGGTCCCTGACGTCCACGGGGGGCGCCTCGTTCTCGGCCTCGCCCTTGGCCTTGCCGCCGATGGCGAGGCCGGCGACCCGGTAGAAGTCGTGCTCGTGGTACTTGCCCGGGCCGGCGATCAGGAGGTCTTCCTTCTCGTAGACGAGGTTGGGGCGCTCGTACTCGCACATCTCCACGTCGGGCGTGAGCTGGATCGCGTAGGTGGGGCAGGCGTCCTCGCAGAAGCCGCAGAAGATGCAGCGCGAGAAGTTGATGCGGAACCACGCCGGGTAGCGGCGCCCGGTCTCGTCGGTGGTCGCCTGCAGGGCGATGCAGTCCACCGGGCAGGCGACGGAGCACAGGTAGCAGGCGACGCAGCGCTCGTCGCCGTTCGGGTCGCGCGAGAGGATGATGCGCCCGCGATAGCGCGGCGGCAGGTACACCATCTCCTCCGGGTACTGGATCGTGTCGCGGCTACGCCAGGCGTGGCTGATGACGATGCCGATGCCGACCAGGGTCGACCACACGGTGCGGCCGATGCGCGGCACCAGGTGCTGGCCGCGCCGCGCGAGGCCGCCGACGATGACGACGTCGGACGTGAGCGGCGGGTGCGTCTCCGCCGGGCGCCGCGGGCGGCGCGCCTCCTCGGGTCGGTCCACCGTCACCGCCTCAGCCTCCTCTCGCCACGACGATGGCGCCGGTCACGAGCAGGTTGACGAGGCTGAGCGGCAGCATCGCCTTCCAGCCGAGCGCCATGAGCTGGTCGTAGCGCGGCCGCGGGAAGGTGCCGCGCACGATGATGAAGAGCGTGATGAAGAGGCCGGTCTTGATGAGGAACCAGACAACGTCCGGCAGCCACGGCCCGAGCCAGCCGCCGAAGAACAGGGTGACGATCAGCGCCGAGATGAGCGTCACGGCCACGTACTCGCCGACGAGGAAGAGGCCGAACTTCATGCCCGAGTACTCGGTGTGGTAGCCGGCGACGAGCTCGCTCTCGGCCTCGACGAGGTCGAACGGGATGCGGCGCGTCTCGGCGAAGCCGGCGACGAGGAAGACGACGAAGCCGATGAACTGCGGGAAGACGTAGTAGAGGCTGCGCTGCTGCGCCTCGACGATGTCGGAGAGGTTGAACGAGCCCGCCATCGTCACGACGCCGATGAGCGAAAGGCCCATGAACACCTCGTAGCTCACCATCTGCGCGGCGGCGCGCAGGCCGCCGACCAGCGAGTACTTGCTGTGCGACGACCAGCCCGCGAGCACGACGCTGTACACGGCCAGGGATGACATGGCGAGGATGAAGAGGAGGCCGATGTTGACGTCGAGGACGACCCAGCCCTCGGCCACCGGCACGACCATGAAGGAGAGGAGCGCCGTGATCAGCACCACGGACGGCGCGACCACGAACACCCGCCGGTCGGAGAACGGCGGCACCCAGTCCTCTTTGAAGAGGATCTTGAAGGTGTCGGCGAGGACCTGCAGCAGGCCGAGCGGGCCGACCCGGTTGGGGCCGTAGCGGTCCTGCACGAGGCTGAGCAGCCGCCGCTCGTACCAGATCAGGCCGGCGGCGATCGTGAGCACCGCGATCAGCACGAGCAGGACCGTGAGCAGCTGCCAGTACCAGCTCATGACGGGCCCTCGGCGCGCGCCAGGCGGGCGCGCGCCGGCAGCGAGATGTAGGGGAGGCCGGGGAGGCCGACCGGCAGCCCGGCGGTCCCCGGGACCAGCGAAGGCACGAGCGCGCAGCGCGCGCGGGCGTCCATCCACGGCAGCCAGAGCTCGAGCCAGTCGCCGGCGCGCACGCCCAGGCGGGCGGCGTCCTCGTCGTTCAGGCCGACGAACGCCTCCGGCGCGCGCGCGGCGACGCCCGGCGCGTACATGCTGAGGTCGTCCGAGCCGAAGATGCGGTGCAGCGCGACGAGCGTGAACTCGCCGTCGGCGGGGGCGCGTCGCGACGGTGCGGCCACCGCGGGCAGCTCGCGGGAGTCGGCGGGCGCGTCGAGCAGGCGGACGCCGAGCGAGGCGGCGGGCCGCACCGCCTCGAGCTCCTGCTCGAACTTGTGCAGGCCGTTCACCGAGTTCCAGCCCGGCGACCAGACGCGGGCGCGGAGGGCCGCCGGCGACTCCTCCGGGCGCAGTCCCTCGAGCGAGTAGGCGAGCGCGGAGTCCGGGTCGGGCGCCGGCGGCGGCTCGTAGACCGTGCGTCCGGCGTCAATGGCAGTGCGCCCGCTCCAGCGCTGCGGCTGGCGGGCGACCTTGCGGCCGTCCTTGCGCCACCCGGCCGGCGGCGCCGCGGCGGTCACGCCGCGGAACTCCGGCAGGTCCATCTCGAGCGCGGCGAGCACCTCGTCGGGGGTGCGCCAGCCGTGCGCCTCCTTGCGCCCGAGCCGCTCCAGCAGGTCGCGCAGCCAGCGCCACGCCGGGCGCGCATCGCCGGGCGGCGGGAGCACGGAGAAGAAGCGCTGCGCGCGGCCCTCGTGGCTCACGAAGGTGCCGGTTGACTCGGCCCAGGTCGCCGCCGGAAGGACGACGTCCGCCTGCACCGTGAGCCGGTCCTCGAGGGTCGCGAGCGCGATCGTCCGCGGCCGGCGGCGCAGGAAGTCGTCGACGAGCAGCGCCGGCGCCCGCCGGTCGAGGTCGTTGTCGAGGACGACGACCGTGTCGACTTCACCGCGGGCGACGGCGGCCAGACCCTGGACGAGGGTGCCGCCGCCGAGCATGCGCAGGCCGACGCTGTCCGGCTCGGGCACCGTGAGGACCAGAGGCGCCGGACCATCGGCCCCGCGCCGGAGCGCCAGCGTGAGCTGGGCCGCGGCGCGGATCAGCTCCGGCGAGCCGCTCGAGCAGCCGGCGACGACGAGCGGCGCGTCGGCGGCGGCGAAGGCCGCCGCCCAGCTCCGCGCCAGCGCGAGCTCGTCGTCGCTCATCTGCGGCACGGCGGGAGCGTCCTCGTCGGCACTCGCGCGCGATGGCGAGCGCCAGGCGCACGAGGTCGTCCGGCGTCGCCCGGTAGCTCTCGGCGGCGACGTCGTCCAGCTTGGTCGCGTGCGTGGTCGCGATCCAGAGCGCGCTGGGCTCGCGCCGCTTGATGCGCGTGATGCCGGCGTCGTTCCAGCGACGGATGTGGTTGCGCTCCTCAACCGCCGAGGGGCGCAGGTGCAGCCACGTGCGGATGGTCAGGTCGAGCATCGGCGCCGTGTTGGTGACGTCCTCGCCGAGCACCAGCACGGCGTCGGCGGAGGAGACGTCGGCGAGCGAGCCCAGCCGCAGCCGGGGGTCGGCGGCCACGTCGAGCACCGCGCCGACCAGCCTGTCGTCGACGTCGGACATGCCGCGGTGGAAGCGCCCGGGGCCCACCAGCGCGCGCAGCGCGTAGTTCGCCTCGAGCGAGGCGCGCGGCGAGCCGATGCCGATGACGCGGCCGCGGCGCAGCAGCCTGGCCGCGGCGTCCAGCGCCCGCTCCGCGGCGGGCGGCGGCTCGACGGCCTCCGGCGCGTCCGCGGCGGTATCCGCGTCCGCGGCGGTCTCCGCCGCCACCCGCGCCGCCCGCACCCGCTCCGGCGCGTTCACGAACTCGTAGCCGAAGCGGCCGCGGTCGCAGAGGAACATCTTGTTGACGTCGCGGTTGAAGCGGCCCTGCACGCGCCGTAGCTCACCGTTCCGCGCCGCCGGCGTCGTGCTGCAGCCGAGGCCGCAGTGCGGGCAGACCGACGGCGCCGTCTGCAGGTCCCACTTGCGCGCGTACCGCCCGGCGAACGGCTTGTCGTCGAAGACGCCGGTCGGGCAGACCTCGATCAGGTTGCCGCTGAACTCGCTCTCCAGGGCGCCGTCCGAGGCGCGCCCGAAGTAGACCTGGTTGCGCAGCCCGAAGACGCCGAAGTCGCGACCGCCGGCGTAGTCGTTGTAGAAGCGCGCGCACCGGTAGCAGGTGATGCAGCGGTTGAGCTCGTGCGTGACGAACGGGCCGAGGTCCTGGTTCTCGAAGGTGCGCTTGCGGCCCCGGTAGCGGCGGTAGCTGTGGCCGGTCATGACGGTCATGTCCTGCAGGTGACACTCGCCGCCCTCGTCGCAGACCGGGCAGTCGTGCGGGTGGCTGAGCATCATCAGCTCGATCATCTCGGCGCGGAAGCGGATCACCTCCTCGTCGGCGATGTCCAGGCGCGTGCCCTCCTGCGCCTCGGTCATGCAGGCCATCGCGATCTCGCTCTTCTCGTTGCCCTCGCGGTCGGTCCAGTAGAGGCGCACGGCGCACTGGCGGCAGGCGCCGATCGACCCGAGAATAGGGTGCCAGCAGAAGAACGGCAGGTCGAAGCCCAGCGAGAGGGCGACGTCGAGCATGTTGCGGCCCTCCTCCACCTGGAAGTCGTGGCCGTCGATCGTCACCGTGACGAGACGCGGCGGGGCTGCTTCGCGGCCGCCGCTCACCAGACCGTCCCTTTCATCGCCGGCGCGTCCGAGCCGTGCCGCCGGTAGTGACAGGCGCCCTCCTCGAGGTGCCGCTCGAAGTCGCCGCGGAAGAGCCGCAGCGCGGACTCCAGCGGCTGCGCGGCGCCCGGGGCGAGGTCGCAGAAGCACTTGTCCGAGCCCATGAACCAGACCTGCTCCGCCAGCAGCTCCAGGTCACCGGGGCGGCCGCGGCCGTACTCGAGGTCCTCGAGCAGCGCCGCGGCCCACTGCAGCCCTTCTCGGCAGGGCGTGCACCAGCCGCACGACTCCTGGGCGAAGAACTGCATCATGTTGAGCGTCATGCCGACCGGGCAGGTCTGGTCGTCGAGCACGACGAGCGTGCCGGTGCCCAGGCGGCTGTGCACGGCGCCCATGGTCGCGAACCCCATCGGCACGTCGAGCTCCTCCGCGGGAACGAAGGCGGTGGAGGCGCCGCCCGGGCTGACGGCGCGCAGCGTGAACCCGGGAAGCATGCCGCCGGCGTGGCCCTCGACGAGCTGCCGCATCGGGGTCCCCATCGGCAGCTCGTAGCAGCCGGGGCGGGCGACGCGGCCGGCGACGCCGAAGATCTTGGTGCCGCCCTCGTCGGTCACCGAGAGGCCCTTCCACCAGTCGGGGCCGTGCCGCACGATTCCCGACACGGCCATGTACGTCTCGACGTTGTTCACCACGGTGGGCCGCGAGAACAGGCCGGCGCCGGTCATGTGCGGCGGCCGGGCGCGCGGGTTGGGGCGCTGGCTCTCGAGGGCGTTCAGCATCGCCGACGCCTCGCCGCAGATGTAGCGCCCGATGCTCTCGTGCAGTTCGATGTCGAAGGAGAAGCCGGAACCGAGCACGTGCTCGCCGAGGTAGCCGCGCTCGCGTGCCTCGTCGACGGCGCGCCCGAGCGCCGCGAGCGACGCGTCGTACTGGGAGCGCACGAAGACGTAGCCCGCGTCCGCCTCGGTGGCGAAGCCGGCCAGCAGCATGCCCTCGAGCAGCAGGTGCGGGTTCCGCTCCATGAGGAAGCGGTCCTTGAAGCTGCCCGGCTCCATCTCGTCTGCGTTGCAGACGATGTACTTGGGGTGCGGCGCGTCTGGACCGAGCGGCATCGTGCTCCACTTGCGGCCGGTGGAGTAGCCGGCGCCGCCGCGCCCGCGCAGCCCGGACTCGGTCACCAGCCTCGTGACCTCCGGCGGCTTGAGGTCGGCGAGCGCCCGGCGCAGGCCTTCGTAACCGCCGGCGGCCACGTAGTCGTCCAGCGTCGCCGGCCGGCCGTCGGCGCGCATCGCGCGCGTGAACGGCCGGTCCACGGCGCCGCGGTAGGTCGCGCCGCCCGGAGCGTTCGCCGGGTCGCTCACGGGTAGCCCCCGAGGATCTCGGCCACCTGAACCGGCACGACCGGCCCGTGCAGCGCGTCGTCCACCATCATCGCCGGACCGCGGTCGCAGGCGCCGAGGCAGACGATCGGCAGCAGCGTGAAGCGCCCGTCCTCCGTCGTCTGCCCCATGCCGACGCCGAGCTCCGCCTCGACGGCGGCGCGCAGCTCGGCGTACCCCAGCGACCAGCAGGCGAAGCTGTCGCAGACCAGCACGATGTGGCGACCCACGGGCTTGCGGAAGATCATGTTGCCGAAGGTCGCGATGCCGTCGAGCTCCGCGACCGTCACCCCGAGATACTCGCCGAGGTCGGCCAGCGCCTCGTCGGAGAGCCAGCCCCGCCGCGCCTGCAGGATACGCATGGCGGTCGCGGCCGCCGCCCGCCGGTCGGGGTAGTGCCCGAGGATGCCGTCGATCTGCCGGGTCTCGTCGTCGTTCAGGCTCATGACGCCCACTCTTCCGGCGTACACGAGCGGGACGCCGTAGGCATACCGCTCATCGGTCCACGTCCGCCATGACGAAGTCGAGGCTGCCGAGGATGGTCACGAGGTCGGCGATCTCGTAGCCGGTGGTGAGCAGCGGCAGCACCTGCAGGTGCGGGTACGACGCCGTGCGGATCTTGATCCGGTACGCCGAGTTGGCGCCGTCGCTGATCGCGTAGTAGCTGTACTGGCCCTTGGTGCCCTCCGTGTAGACGCTGGCCTCTCCGGGCGGCACGACCGGCCCCCAGCTCACACCAAGGAAGTGCGTGATGAGCGACTCGATGTCGTGCATCGTGTGCGGTTCCTTCATCGGCGGCGTCGCCAGGGGGTGGAAGGCCTTGTACGGGCCGTCCGGCATCAGCTCGACGCACTGGCGCATGATGCGCAGGCTCTGGCGCATCTCCTCGACGTGGACGGCGGCGCGGTCGTAGCAGTCGCCGGTGGTGCCGACGGGCACGTCGAAGTCGAGCCAGTCGTAGTGGCTGTACGGGCGCTGCTTGCGCCAGTCCCACGGGACGCCGGCCGCGCGCAGCACCGGGCCCGTGAGCCCCCAGGCGACGGCGTCGTCCACCGAGACCGGCGAGACGCCGACCGTGCGCGCCTTCATGATCCGGTTGTCCATGACGAGCTTGTCGTACTCGTCGAGGCGTGGCGGCAGGTAGTCGCAGTAGTCGAGCACGCGCTGCTGCCAGCCCTGGGGGAGGTCCTCCGCGACCCCGCCGATGCGGAACCAGTTGGGGTGCATGCGCCCGCCGGTGATGGGCTCGATGACGTCGTCGAGGAGGATCTCCCTGTCCTCGAACATGTAGAAGACCGGGGAGAGCGCGCCGATGTCCTGGGCGAACGTGCCGTAGAAGACCAGGTGACTGGCGATGCGGTAGCACTCGCAGAGCAGCACGCGGATGAGCTGCGCCCTGTCCGGCACCTCGATGCCGCAGAGCTTCTCGACCGAGAGGACGTAGGGCAGGTTGTTGGTCACGCCGCCGAGGTAGTCGACGCGGTCGGTGTACGGGATGTAGGTGTGCCAGCTCTGGCGCTCGGCCATCTTCTCGGCGCCGCGGTGGTGGTAGCCGATGTCCGGGATGCAGTGGACGATCTCCTCGTCGCGCAGGCCGACGATGACCCGGAACGGACCGTGGGTGGCCCCGTGTTGTGGGCCGATGTTGAGGTACATCAGCGTCGGGTCGTCCTCGTTCGACGGCAGGCCCCACTCCTCGGGCTTGAAGCGAAGGTGCTCCTGCATCTCGTCGACCACCTCGTCCGGCAGGTCGAACCGCCCGTACTCGGTGCCGCGGGACGGGTGCTCCTTGCGCAGCGGGTGGCCCTCCCACCAGGGCGGCATGAGGAGACGCTTGAGGTTCGGGTGACCGGCGACGTCGACGCCGAGCATGTCCCAGAGCTCGCGCTCGTACCAGTCGGCGGCGGGCCACACGCGGGCGACGGAGTCGACCCGCGGCGCGCCCGCCTCCAGCGCCACCTTCACGCGCACGTCGGCGTTCCGTTCGTAGGAGACGAGGTGGTAGAAGACGCTGAAGCCGGCCTCGGGCAGGCCGTCGCGGTGCACCCGCGAGCGCTCGTCGACGCCGCCGAGGTCGTAGAGCATGGCGAAGGGCTCGGGCGCCGCGTCGCCCAGGTACTCGAGCACCTCGGCGGCGCGCTCGGCCGGCACCCAGACGGTCGGGATGCCGTCGGCGGTCGCCTGCGGCGTCAGCGGCACGTCGGGGAAGCGCTCGCGCAGCTCGTCGAGGACGGCCGGCGGCGGGGCTTCGCCTCCGCCGGCCTCTCCGCACCGGCCACTGGCCGGCTGCTGCGGCTTCTCGTCCACGTCACATCCCGTCCGGGGGAGCGAGCTTGTCCGTCTCGGCCAGCCGCGGGTGCCGCAGGTCGCGCATCGAGATGCCGCGCGGCTTGACCACGCCCTGGTCGCCGACCACCCAGGTGAGCGGGCGGCTCTCGATCGAGACCTGGGCCTGCAGAAGCAGCAGGCCCTCCATCAGCGCCGTCGGCGCCGGCGGGCAGCCCTGGACGTAGACGTCGACGGGCAGGAAGGAGTCGACGCCCTGCACGACGCTGTAGATGTCGTACATCCCGCCCGAGTTGGCGCACGAGCCCATCGAGATCACCCAGCGCGGCTCCATCATCTGCCGGTGCAGCTGGACGACGATCGGCGCCATCTTCTTGAACACCGTACCGGCGACGATCATGACGTCCGCCTCACGCGGCGAGATGCGCAGCACTTCGGCGCCGTAGCGGGCGATGTCGTAGCGCGCCGTGAGGCTGGTCGCCATCTCGACGAAGCAGCAGCTGAGGCCGAAGCCGAAGGGCCACAGCGAGTTCTTGCGTCCCCAGGCGACCAGCCGCTCGAGGCTCGAGGTGATGACGGGGACGTCCGCGCCTTCCGGCGGCGCTCCCTCGGTGTCGAGCAGCCTGCCGAGCGCCTCGGCGGTGCGCGACGGGTCCGGTCCGCGGCGCGGCTTCACCGGGCGCCCCCGGAGTGCCGGGCCGCGGCCCGCGCCGCCCTGCGGCGCCTTCCCGCCGCCCCCCAGTCCAGCGCGCCGACGCGCCAGAGGTATACGAGGCCGGCGAACAGCAGGAGGACGAAGACCAGCAGCTCGAGGTAGCCTGCCCAGCCGAGCCGCCGCGCCGCGACCGCCCAGGAGAAGATGAAGACGGCCTCCAGGTCGAAGATCACGAAGAAGAGGGCGACCTGGTAGAACTCGACCGACAGCCGGCGCGGCAGAGGCCCCGCCGGCTTGATGCCGGACTCGTACTGCTCGGTCTCCGGCCCGTGGCGCTGGCGCTCGCCGAGCAGGTGCGACAGCACGAGGATGAGCGCCGCGACGAGCAGGACCAGGGCGGCGTACAGGGCCGCCGGCCAGACCGCAGTCGCTAGGAGAGTCCCACCCACTCCGCCCCCTTCACCCCGTGCCGCCGTCCTTTACGCCGGAACGCATGCATGGTAGAGAACTATCAGTATCAAGCCCGACGGCTCGTGTCTACGCACACGATGCAGTTCGTTGCCCCGGGGAGCGAGGGCGACGTGGGCGACGGAGGCCGACGACGGGGGTCAGGGAGTGAGCCGACCGTTCGTGCAGTGCGCGGCAGGGAGAAGCCGCCCGACGGGGTCATGGACCCGGCGCGCCGCCTTTGCCTGCGCCCTCGCGCTGGTCCTGCTCGCCGGCCTGCCGGCGGCCGTGCTGGCCGCCGCGTCGCCGGCGCCGGCCGGCCTGCAGTCGCCGCCCGCCGGCGTCGCCGCCCCGCAGGGCTCCGGGTCGTTCACGCCGGCGCCCACGCCGGGCTCGCCGGCGCCGGCGTCCGCCTACCCGCCCGGCTCCGGCGCCCGGGTCTACGCCGAGAACTGCTCCGGGTGTCACGGGCCGAAGGGCGAAGGCTACGTTGGCCCGCCTCTCGCCGCCGCCGGCTTCGCCAGCCTGGTCGGCCCCATGGTCGTGGAGGGCGGCATCAGCATGCCGCCCTTCGCCGGCGTCCTCAGCGAGGCCGACGTGAACGCCGTCGCCGGCTTCGTCGCGAACGAGCTGGCTGATCCGGACGCCCGGACCGCCCAGGTCGCCCCGGGCGGCGACCTCTTCCGCCTCTACTGCTCCGGCTGCCACAGTGCCGTGGGCAGCGGCGGCGCGATGCCGCGCCTCAACAACGCGCCCAACATCAGGCAGTACCCGCCGGCCGAGGCGCTGGCCGCCATGATCCTCGGCCGCGGCAACATGCCGTCGTTCGCCGGCAACACCTTCGACGTGCGTCAGCAGGCGGCCGTCGCGCTGTACGTGCAGGTGATCGACGATCCGCCGTCGCCGGGCGGTCACGGGCTGGGGTACCTCGGCCCCGTCAGCGAGGGCGCCGCCGGAGCCGTCGCGCTCCTGCTCCTCATCTTGATCTCCGTCTGGCTCGCGTGGCCGTCGCGGAAGGCCGCCCCGTGAGTAGCCGCCGTAGGCAGGCTATCGAGCGGGGCGCCGGAGGGGCACCGCTCCGCGCCTCCGATCAGGACCGGGGCGGGCGCCGGCACGCTACCACCTGGCCGGTCGGCCTGGGCATCGTCGCCACCATCGGCGGCGCCGTCGCCTTCGCGGTCAGCTTCGTGGTGGATGCGAGCAACGCCTGGCTCGGCGGCTCGCTCGCGCTGGCGCTCCTCGGTCTCGGCCTCGCGCTCGCGTTCTGGGGGCGCGACCTCGCCGGCGACGAGGTCATCGCCGGCCGCTATCCGGTGCCGCCCGACGGCACCGAGGGGCAGGCCGAGCTTGCGACGCAGCTCGACGACCACGCGTCCGTGCTCACCCGCCGGGGGTTCCTCTTCAAGTTCCTGATCTTCGGTGCCGGCGTGTTCGCCCTCAGCCAGGCGGTACTGCTCGGAGCGCTCGGCCCGTTGCCCGGGAACAGCCTCTTCACCACCGGCTGGCGCAAGGGCCGCCGGCTGGTCACGTCCGAGGGCGAACTGGTCACGCGCGACGTCCTCGCGACCGGCGGGCTCCTCGTCGCCTTCCCGGAGGGTGGCGACCAGAAGGCCGACTCCCAGATCGTCCTGCTCCACTTCGTGAACGAAGAGTTCACGCCGCAGCCGGGACGGGAGACCTGGAGCCCCGAGAACTTCGTCGCCTACTCCCGCATCTGCACGCACGCCGGCTGCCCGGTGGCGCAATACGCCGACGTCGACCAGGTGCTCCTCTGCCCGTGCCACCAGTCGACGTTCGACGTGCTGCACGGCGCCGAGCCCACCGGCGGCCCTGCCGGCCGCCCTCTGCCGCAGCTGCCTCTGGCCATCGACGATGAGGGCGTGCTCTACGCGCAGAGCGATTTCACGGAGAGCGTCGGCCCCGGCTTCTGGGACGCCACATGAAGGGCGACCACAAGCTCAAGCGAGGACTGGGCCGCGCGTTCGGCGTGCGCACGTCGCCGCTGCGCCCCGCAAGCCGCTGGCTACACACCAACCTGGGCGGCAGCCGCCTGCTGCGCGAGGAGCTCCGCCACATCTTCCCGGACAGCTGGGCGTTCTTCCTCGGCGAGATCGCGATGTACTGCTTCATCATCCTGGTCGCGACGGGCGTCTTCCTGGCGCTGTTCTTCCAGGCGTCGGAGGCGCCGGTCGTCTACGACGGATCCTATGCCCCGCTGGCGGGCGCGGAGATGTCCATCGCCTACGACTCGGTGCTGCAGCTCAGCCTGGATGTGCCCACCGGCCTGCTGGTGCGGCAGGTGCACCACTGGGCGGCCCTCGTCTTCGTCGGCGCGCTGATCATCCACATGATTCGCATGATGGTGACGGCGGCGTACCGGCGGCCGCGCCGCATCAACTGGGTCATCGGCCTCACCCTGGTGATCCTGGTGGGCCTGAACGGCCTCTTCGGCTACTCGCTGCCGGACGACCTGCTCTCGGGCACCGGTCTGCGCATCGCCTTCTCCATCACCGAGTCGATCCCCTTCGTGGGGCCGGCGCTGGCCTCACTGATGTTCGGCGGCGAGTTCCCGTCGGGCGGCCTCATCGCCCGCGTCTACCCGGTGCACATCTTCCTCCTGCCGGCGGCGATCGGCGGCCTGCTCGGCGCGCACCTCGGGCTGCTCTGGCTGCAGCGGCACACGCAGTTCCCCGGACCCGGGAGGAGCGACCGCACCATCGTCGGCACGCCGATGGTGCCGGCCTACGCCCTCCGCACGACCGGCTACCTGCTGCTGGTCGCCGGCATCTGCACCGCGTTCGGCGCCTTCGTGCAGATCAACCCGGTGTGGCTCTACGGCCCGTACCGCGCCTGGGACGCGACCACGGCGGCTCAGCCCGACTGGTACCAGGGCTGGCTCGAGGGCGCCGTGCGGATGATGCCCGGCTGGGACATCCAGATCGGCGGCCTGCTCATCCCGGGTATCTTCTGGCCGGCGGTGATCATGCCCGGCCTCATCTTCACGCCGCTGTTCCTGCTGCCGTGGATGGACTGGGCGATCACCCGGGACGGCGCCTTCCACAACGTGCTGCTGCTCCCCGGCCAGCACCCGGTGCGCACGGCGCTGGCCGCCGGCTTCGTGACCTTCCTCAGCGTGCTCCTCATCGCCGGCGGCAACGACGTCTTCGCCGTCCACTTCCGCTGGAACCAGCCGCTGCTGCTTCGGGTGCTGCAGGTCCTCGTGATCGTGCTGCCGCCGGTGGTCGCGCTGCTGACGTTCGCGATCGTGCGTGCGAGGGCGCGCCGGTGGGCGTCGACCGTTCGCTGAGCGCAGGTGCGGTCGGCGACGACCGCCGCTCAAGTGAGGTGGTCTGCGACCGCCACCGCCAGTACGAGGGCGAGGCACGGCCCGGTGACCTTGAAGAGCGCCCAGGCGGCGGCCGGCGACGGGCGCCGCAGGAGGCGCGGGTGAACGCCCAGAGCAGCACGGCCGCGAGAGCCACGCCGGCCGCGTAGACGACGCCGAAGAGGCCGGCGCCGAGCGGCACCGCCAGCACGACCGTGAGGCCCGCGACGAAGGCGGCGATGAGGACGCGCGTCACCTCGTCGCCGTAGCGTACCGGCGGCGTGGGGATGCCCGAGGCGCGGTACTCGTCGCCGAGCGCGAGGGTGAGCGCCCACGAGTGGGGCGGCGACCAGACCGGGATGAGCACGCAGAGGAAGAGGATGGACCCGGACCACGGCGCCCCGGTCGCCGCCCAGCCGATGAGGGCGGGGAAGACGCCGGCCACCCCGCCCGGCACGGCGCTGAGCGCGGTGTGCGGCTTGAGCAGCAGCGTGTAGACGAGCACGTAGTACGCCGCGCCGAGCAGCGCGAAGACCGCGGCGAGGCCGCCGGCGACGGCCCAGAGGGCCGCGGCCCCGGCGGCCACGGCGGCGAGGCCGGCGACCGTCGCCCGCGCCGGCGGGATGCGGCCGGAGGCCGTGGGGCGCCGGCGCGTGCGCTCCATGCGCCGGTCCGCGTCGCGCTCGATCACGTTGTTGAGCAGCGCCGCGCCGCCGACGGTGGACGCGGTGGCGGCGAGGACGACGAGGACGCGCCACGCCGCCGGGCTGCCGCAGAGCAGCATGGCGGCGAGCACGGTGACGAGGAACAGCGCGACGATGCGCGGCTGGGCGGCCCTGAGGTAATCCATCGTCGCCATTCTGCCGCATCGCCGCCGATTCGTGTGATGATACGCGTGCCGGCGCGCACCGCCGCCGGCACCGGACGAGGGGGAGGATTGGCCGGAAGGGTGGACAAGCGGTCTCGCCGGCCGCTGGCCGCGGGGAGTGGCCGCGGGGCTCGCCGCGATCGTCATCGTGGCGGCCGCGCTCGTGCTCGCCGGCTGCGCGTCGCCGAGCATCCTCCGCTCCGAGGGTTCGGCCGGCAACGAGATCGTCACCCTCGCGAAGTGGATCTTCGGCATCCTCGCGGTCGTGCTCATCACCGTGTGGGGGCTGCTCGTCTTCGTCGTCCTGCGCTACCGCAGGCGCCCGGAGTCTGAGGCGTCGCAGACGAAGGGCAACCTCAAGATCGAGATCGTCTGGACGGCGATCCCCGCGGTGATCGTGACCGTGCTCTTCATCCTCACGGTCTACACCACCCAGCAGATCGCGATGCCCGACCCCGGCGCGCAGTTCACGGCGATCGGCCGCCAGTGGTGGTGGGACTTCGAGTTCAAGGAGCTCGGCTTCAAGGCGCCCAACGAGGTGTACGTGGTGCGGGGACGCACCACGTCGATCGACGTGGAGTCGGCCGACGTCATCCACTCCTTCTGGGTGCCGCAGATGGGCGGCAAGGTGGACATGATCCCCGGGCACGTGAATCACATCCACTTCGTGCCGCTCACGACCGGCACCTACCTGGGCGAGTGCTCCGAGTTCTGCGGCGTGCAGCACGGCAAGATGCGCTTCCTCTTCGTCGTCGTGCCACCCGGCGAGTACTCGGCCTGGGTCAAGCGCCAGCAGCAGCCCGCGGCGCAGCCCGCCGGCGCGGACGCGGTCGCCGGCGAGAAGGTCATCGCCAGCGTCGGCTGCGGCAGCTGCCACGCCATCCGCGGCACCAGCCTCAAGGGCACCTTCGGGCCGGACCTGACGCACTTCGGCAGCCGCAAGGGCATCGCCGCCTACACGCTGACGAACACGCCGGAGAACCTGCTCCGCTGGATCCAGGACCCGCAGGCGGTCAAGCCTCAGAGCAAGATGCCCAACGTCCCGCTGCTGCCGCAGCAGCAGAAGGAGCTCGTGGCCTACCTCGAGGAGCTCAAGTGAGCGACAGTCGTCCTCCCGCCCGGCGGCGCTGCGCCGGCCGGCCCGCGAGCCGTGTCCCGGCGCCGGAGGTCGCGCCCGACGCCGTCACGCAGGTGGCGCGGCGCGAGGGCATCGGCGCCTGGCTCACCACGACCGACCACAAGAAGATCGGCCTGATGTACATCGGCACGGCGCTGGTCTTCTTCCTCATCGCCGTGATCTTCGCGATGCTGATGCGCACGCAGCTGATCCGCCCCGAGCATGGGCTTCCTCTCGCCCGAGACCTACAACCAGATCTTCTCGATGCACGGCACGACGATGGTCTTCCTCTTCGGGATGCCGATCCTGATCGGGCTGGCCAACTACCTCGTGCCGCTGCAGATCGGCGCGCGCGACATGGCGTTCCCGCGCGCCAACGCGCTGAGCTACTGGCTGCTGCTGTTCGGCGGCCTCGTGCTCTACAGCAGCTTCCTCTTCGGGGGCGCGCTCGACACCGGCTGGTTCAGCTACGCCCCGCTCACGCTCAAGGCGTACTCGCCGCACGACGGCGTCACGTTCTGGATCGTCGCGCTCGTGCTGCTCGGCGGGTCGTCGATCCTCGGCTCGATCAACTTCATCATCACCTGCCTGCGCTTCCGGGCGGAGGGCATGACGTTCTGGCAGATGCCGATCTTCTCGATCGCCACCTACATCAACTCGTACCTGATCCTGTTCGCCATCCCCAGCCTGAGCGCGGCGCTCGCCCTGCTCTACTTCGACCGCCAGTTCGGCACCAGCTTCTTCGACCCCACCGGCGGCGGCGACCCGATCATCTGGCAGCACCTCTTCTGGTTCTTCGGCCACCCGGAGGTGTACATCCTGATCCTGCCGGCCTTCGGCATCATGAGCGAGGTCGTGCCGGTCTTCTCGCGCAAGCCGCTGTTCGGGCGCAGCTCGATGATCGTCATGCTCGGGGTGATCGGCCTCCTCGGCTTCATGGTGTGGGCGCACCACATGTTCGCCACCGGCCTGCCCACGTTCTTCAACACGATCATGGCCGGGACCAGCATGCTCATCGCCATCCCGACCGGCGTGAAGATCTTCAACTGGCTGGCGACGATGTGGGGCGGCGCGCTGCGCTTCAAGACCTCGCTGCTCTACGCCTGCGGCCTGATCGCCCTGTTCACCGTGGGCGGCATCACCGGCGTCACGCTGGCGGTCGTGCCCTGGGACTGGCAGGTGACCGACACCTACTACGTCGTCGCCCACTTCCACAACGTGCTCCTGGCCGGCACGGTGTTCGCGGCCTTCGCCGGCATCTACTACTGGTTCCCCAAGATGACGGGACGGTTCCTCGACGACCGCGTCGGCAAGGTGCAGTTCTGGCTCACCGCGATCGGCTTCAGCCTCACCTTCTTCCCGCTGTACGCGCTCGGCATCCTCGGCATGCCGCGGCGCGTGTACACGTATGCGCCCGACCTCGGCTGGAACGGCCTCAACCTGGTCTCGTCGATCGGCGGCTACATCCTCGCGCTCGGCTTCCTGCTGCTCTTCTACAACATCATCAAGAGCCTGCGCTCGGGCGAGCCGGCGGGCGACAACCCGTGGCGGGCGTGGACCCTGGAGTGGGCGACCACCTCGCCGCCGCCGCACGGCAACTTCTCGCGCCTGCCGGCCATCCGCAGCGAGCGGCCGCTCTGGGACGTCGAGCATCCCGCCGAGGGAGAGGGACCGGTGGCGTTCCGCGACCTGCCGCACGAGCCCGAGCAGCGCACGATCACGCCGTTCTGGGTCGCGTTCGGCATCCTCATCCTCGGCGTCGGCCTGCTCGGCGTGCCGCTGGTGTTCATCGTCGGCGTCGCCCTCATCCTGATCACGCTCGCCGTGTGGATGAACGGGCGCTGGACCGAGCTGGCGCCGACCGAGACGCCCGACGTCGCGCATCGCTTCTCGTTCATCGGCGCCGGGACGCTGGCGTTCATCGGCTCCGAGTCGGTGTTCTTCGCCTCGCTCATCGCCGCCGTGATCCACCTGCGCATCCACAACTCGGTGTTCGGCGGCGGCTCCGGCGTCGAGATCACGCTGCCGCTCATCAACACCGTGATCCTCTTCACCAGCGGCGTGACCGCGCACTACGCCCAGACCGCGTACCGCGCGCGGCGCCGCGGCCGGTTCTTCTTCCTGCTGGTGCTCACCGTGGTCCTCGGCGCGGTCTTCCTCGGCGGCCAGGCGTGGGAGTACACGCACGCCGGGTTCGGCTTCACCGACTCGATCGTCGCGTCGTCGTTCTACGTGCTCACCGGGTTCCACGGCTTCCACGTCGCCTGCGGCATCGCGGCGCTCGTCTACCTCCTCTTCCGGGCGCGCCGCGAGCTGCGCCTGCGGCCGGGCGAGCGGCGGCCGGCGGAGCCGACGCCGGGCACCTCCGGCCTCGTCGACGCCGGTACCTACTACTGGCACTTCGTCGACGCCGTCTGGGTCTTCGTCTTCATCGTCGTCTACCTGCTCTGAGCGGATGAGGGCGGCCCGGTATCGCGCGTGCGCTGGCCGCGGCGGCGCTGCTGCTGCTCCTGCTCGCCGCCGCGTGGCGCGGCGGCGTTCCCCGCCGGCGCCGCCGCGCACGCGGTGCTCGAGAGCACGGATCCCGCGGCGGACTCGTCGGTCGCGACCGCGCCGGAGCACATCGTGCTGACGTTCTCCGAGGACCCGGACGTCGCCCTCTCGCTGATCCGCGTCCTCGACGCGAACGGCAAGACCGTGCCCGGCGTCAGCGGACCCGAGGCCGTTCCCGGAGACCCGCTCTCGCTGCAGGTCACGCCGTCCTCGCAGCTCGCCGGCGGCGTCTACACGGTCAACTGGCGCGTCGTCTCGGCGGTCGACGGCCACGTGGAGTCGGGCGCCTTCGCCTTCGGGGTCGGCGAGACGCCGGCCCCCGGCAGCGCCGTGGTCGTCGAGCTGCTCCACGCGTCGCCCTGGGCCCGCGCCCTCGCCGTGATCGGGCGCTGGCTGCTGTACGTGAGCCTCGCCCTTCTCATCGGGGCGGCCTCGACGAGCCTGTTCGTCTACGGCGGCAGGCTGCCCGCCGGCGGCGTGACCGTACTGCGGTTCGCCGCCGCGGTCGCCGTCGTCGCGCTGGGCATCGTGGTGTGGGCCGAGAAGGCGCTCGTCGGCGCGCCCAGCCTGCTGCCGCTGTTCCTGACCAGGCAGGGCGAGCTGCTGCTCGCGCTGGGGGTCGCCGTGCTCCTCTGCGTCGGCGCCGTGGTCGCGGCCGACCTCTGGCCCGCCCGCTGGAGCCTGTGGCTGCTCGGCGCTGCAGGCGCCGCCGCGGTCCTCGTCCACGTCGTCGCGGGCCACGCCGCGTCGCCGTCGTCGGCGTGGGTGCTGAACATCGCCGTCCAGTGGGTCCACATGACGGCCATCGGCGTCTGGGTCGGCGGTCTCTTCTGGCTGCTCCTCGGGTTCCGCGGCCGCGAGCACGCCGAGCGCGCGGCCGCGGTCGGCGTGTTCACCCGCATCGCCACCGTCACCCTGGTCGTCGTCCTGGCGACGGGGCTGGCGCGGGCGGCCGGTGAAGTCGGGTCGGTGGACGCGCTCCTGCACACGACCTACGGGACGACGCTGCTGCTGAAGGTCGGCCTCGTCGCCGTCCTCGTCGCGCTCGGCGCCCTCAATCACTTCTTCTGGGTGCCGGCGGTCCGCGCCGAGGGCAAGGGCGAGCCCGCCGAGCGGCGCTTCGGCCTGAACTCACGCGGCGAGCTCGCCGTCGCCCTCGGCGTGCTGGCGGCGACGGCGGTGCTCAGCGGGCTGGCGCCGGCGCGGTCGGCGCTCGCCGCCGAGAGCTCACCGGGTGCGAGCACGACGCCCTCGAGCCGGCCGGCGACCCAGGTCACCGCCAGCGGCAGCGACTATGCGACCACCGTGCGCGTCGGGTTGACGGTGACCCCGGGCGTCGCCGGCCGCAACGCCTACCGGCTCCGGGCGGTCGGCTACGACAGCGGGGAGCCGCTGAGCACCGTGACCGCGGTGCGCATGGAGTGCTCGCAGCCGGCGCGACCGTCGCTGGCGCCCATCACCATCACGTTGCGGCGCGCGGGAGACGGCGGCTGGACCGGCGAAGGTCTCGAGTTCTCCGTCGCCGGGCCGTGGAAGGTGAAGGTCTACATCCAGGAGACGTCCTCCGGCGTTATCGTCCCCCTCGAGCTCACGATCGCGGGGTCGGCGGGACGTCCTGAGCGGGAACCGGCACGCCCCGAGCAGGTCCGGCCCGCTCGGCTCCTCCGCCGTTTGGGCCCGTGCGTCCTCGGGCACTCTCGCCTCGACCCGTGTGGGGCACGGGTCTCCAGCGAAGGAGGGATCATGAAGCGGTCTCTGACGGCGGCCCTGACTGCCGTCCTCATGTGCGTATCGTTCGTCGTCCTGGCCGCGCCGGCGGCGGCGCACGAGACGGCCAAGGCCGGCGACCTCGCCCTCGAGGTGGGGTGGGGCACGGAGCCGGCGTACGTGGGCCAGCTGAACAGCGTGCAGCTCATCGTCACGCACGCCGCGGACGGCGACCCGATCAACGACCCGGGCGCCAGGCTCACCGCAATGGTGATCTACGGCGAGGCGCAGCAGGAGTTCCCGCTGGCGCCGACCTACGACGCCGAGGCCGGCACCGGTACCCCGGGAGAGTATGCCGCGCTCATCATCCCGACGGCGCCCGGCGACTACACGTTCCACATCACCGGGACCGTCGAAGGCGTCAAGGTGGACGTGGAGGTCGCGAGCTCGCCCAAGACGTTCTCCCCGGTGGAGGACGGCTCCGCCGCCCAGTTCCCGGTCGCGGTGCCGGGCACGGAACAGGTCGCGCAACGGCTCGACGCGGAGCTCTCGCGCGTGGCCACGGCCGACTACGTGAGCCGCGAGGTCTCGAGCGCCAAGACGATCGGCTACGTGGGCATCGCCGTCGGCGCCGTCGGCGTCGTGCTCGCGGCCGTCGCCCTGCTCCGCCGGCGCGCCTGAGCGATCGCCCTGGGCGGCGCCGGCGGCGCACTCGCGGGCCCGCCGTCAGACCGTCGTGTCCGAACCGCCGGTCAGGTCGATCACGATGCCGCCGTCGCGGCCGTAGCCGGTGAGCCGGTAGGTGCCGCCCCCGCCGCCGGGCTCGTAGCGGAAGCAGCCAGGACCGTCGCCCGGCGCCATCGGCATGTCGGTGTAGGGGTTCACCGGCCACGCGGAGATGTAGCGGCTGAAGCCGACGCTGTTCACCTCTCCGGCGGGCGGGTACTCGCCGTGGTCCACCGCATACGACTCGACGCCGATCTGGATGGTCCGCACGCCCGAGCGCACGGCGGCGTCGTGCGCGAGCGTTCTCGGTGGTGCGGAAGACGAACACGGGGACGACGATCGCCAGCACGATGCTGATCACCACGAAGGCGACGCCGAGGACGATGAGCACGATGGCCCACGCCGGGAGCCCTTGGCGGCTCGCGGCGGCAGTGCCGCCGGCCGCGCCGCCGGTGGCCGTGCCGGGCGAGGCGAGGGCGCCCTGGCCGGGCGAGGCGGGCCGTCCCCCGGCCTCCCACTGCGCGACGGCGGCGACCCAGGGCCGGAGCTCGGGCGAGGCCCAGACGAGCTGCCCGAGCCGGTCGTAGTCGAGGACGCCGGCGGCGGGCACGTAGCCGTGCCCGACCAGGATGAACCGGTCGACGTCCCAGATGATCTCCCGGCCCTCCCAGCCCGTGGTCGGGCCGAACGTCGCGACGAGCATGCTGCCTCCCTGTGCCGCCGCGGGCAGCGTAGCAGCTACTCCTCGCCGTCCCAGTAGCCGGCGCGTTCCACACGCCCGAGCACGCCGAGGCCGGTGAAGAAGCACCTGTCGGGGAGCGCGGGTACCAGATCATGTCGTCGCTGTGTGCGGCAAACGGCACCTACATCGAGGACTTCCCGATCGACGGCTGGGAGGACCTCGGCTCGTCCGCTACGGTCGTCAGCCCGTACACGCGCACCATCACGCCGTCCAAGCAGGCGTACAAGGGTGCCGGCACCGGCCCGGAGGGCATCACGGCGCCCCTCGTCGACGTGGGGTACGGCCGCTGGGCCGACTTCGAGAAGGCCGGCGACGTCAGCGGCAAGATCATCCTGCTGCACCGCGCCGATCCGATGTTCTACGGCGGCCCGTCGCTCGCGGAGGCCAAGGCACGCGGGGCCGTCGGCGCGCTGATGGACTACCCGGTCACCGCTCCCGAGATCCTGAAGCAGGACGAGATCGCCGACGTTCATCCCGACGCTCTACATCCGCCAGGTCGAGTGGAACCAGCTGGCGGCCGACCTTGCGGCCGGCAAGCAGCTCGACGGTCAAGCTCGTCGTCGAACAACGAGGTCGGCGACTACCCGATGGCGCACAACGTGGTCGGTCAGATCACCGGCTCGGTGTATCCCGAGGAGTACGTCTACCTGGGCTGCCACTTCGACCACTGGATCACGTCCGCGGCGGACGACGGCGCCGGCGTCGGCTCGATGTTCGCCATCGCCAAGGCCGTCAAGGAGATGCAGGCCGAAGGCTGGCAGCCGCAGCGCACGCTGGTGTTCATCGCCTTCGACTCCGAGGAGCTCGGGGGACCGCCCGACACCTGGTACGACTGGTGCCTGGGCTCGTTCTCGCACATCGTCGGGCAGCTGCCCGGCGGCTCGAACACCGCGTTCGCCGACACGTACAGGGAGTGGGACGACACCGACCTGCTGCCGGCGCTCCGCGGCGAGCGCGCGGGCAAGATCGTCGCCATGCTGAACATGGACGTGATCGGCGTGAAGAACGCCACGGTCTTCGTCGAGACGACGCCCGACACGACCGCCTTCTTCAAGCAGTGCGCCAAGGACTCCGGCCTGGTCAACGTGGCCAAGACGTGGGTGTACTGGCCGCCGTCCAGCTACGACGACTGGCAGTTCTTCATGGCCGGCGTCCCCTGCATGGAGATCGCCTTCTGGGGCCCGGCCTATGACGTGCTCTACCACACGACCGGGGACGTGCCCGACGTGCTGGACCCCGACGCCATTCGCGCCAACATGAAGTTCAACGGCCTCGCCCTCCTGCGCTTCGACAGGTCGGGCGTGGTGCAGTACGACCTGGACGAGAACCTGGCCGTCGCGAGCGTCGGCATCGCCAACCTGCTGCAGGCGGACCGGTCGGCGTTCGCCGCCGGTCACGCCGACATGGGCGCGCTGCGCGACGGGATGGACGCCTACAGCGCCGCGCTCGCGGCGAAGGCGGACGTGCTGGCGGCTGGCGCGAGCGCGGCCGAGACGGCGCGCGTCAACGCCATCCAGCTCGAGGCCGAGAAAGAGCTGCTGCCACATCTGTTCGACTGGGACTCGAGCGGCATCCCGGGCTGGACCGGGCTGTTCGTGTTCGACACCTACGCCGCCGATCGATGGGTCCCACGGTGACCCGCCTGCCCTGCACGTCCCGCCAGCTGACCGGCGCTGCGCTCATGATCCGCTCCGGGCGTCCAGAAGTCCGCTAAGATCCTAGCATCGGCCGGCGAGAGAGCCGGGCGCGCGGGGTACCTGTCTATCGCCGACCTCGCGTGCTATCAATCAGGTGTGACGGACCAGGGAGACAAGGAGAGGACATGGCACAGAACTCAGGGAACGCCGGCGGGGCCGTCGGCGGGGCCGTCTACGGGCTCGGCTTCATCGGGGCGCTCATCTACTACATCACGAGCGCGAGCTCGTTCTGGGACGGAGCCTACGGGGTCTTCCAGGCGATCGTCTGGCCGGCGTACTTCGTCTACGAGGTCCTGCACTTCCTGCACGCGTGAGCGCTTGAGCGCGGGCGGGCGGCGCAGGCCTCCCCGCCCGCGCGTCACACCGGGTGCGCGGCCTCGCGCCGGGGGTCCTCCGCTGCCGAGGCGTTGATCTCGTCGGCCAGGGCGAGGAGCTCTGCGTTCTCGGGGATGTCCTGCATGTCGTGCCCGTAGTGCGCGTAGCGCGCGATGCCGGCCTTGTCGATGAGCACCTGCGCCGGCATGCGCCCCAGCTTGAACAGCTTGACCTCCTGCCCGTAGAGCTTGAGCACGCTGTGCTTGGGGTCGGGCAGGCCGACGAACGGCAGCGACTCCTTTTCGAAGTACCCGGCGAACGCGGCGGCGTCCTCGGGACCGGCGACCACGACCTCGACGTCGCGGGCCACGAACTCGGAGTAGTCATGGCGCAACTGCGCCATATGCCGGCGGCAGAACGGTCAGGTGAAGGTGCGGTTGAAGACCAGCAGCACGTTCTTGCGGCCGCGGAAGTCCGAGAGGCTCACCGAGCTGCCGGAGAAGTCGGGCAGGCTGAACTCGGGAGCGGGCTTGTCCAAGGATACGCGCGGCATGGTGGTCTCCTTCCGGCGCGGCGGGATGCCGCTGCCGGGATCATTCCTATCATGCCGGGATGGGGGTATCGACCGGGGTCAGGCCACCCCGCCGCGCTCCTCCGCCGCGCGCACTACGGCGTCGATCTCGCCGGCCACGTCGCCGGGCAGCGGCGGTGGCTCGTACTCCTCGAGGATCTGCTTCGCCACCTCCTTGGCGGCGGAGTAGGCGTCCTTCGCGCCCATGGCCTGCCAGTCCTCGCGCACGCGGCGGTCCATGAACCGCGGCTGGCTCAGCTCGCGCATGTGCGCAAGCGTCGAGTCGAGCGACATGTAGTCGCCGAACGACCCCACGGCGTGGATGTCGGCGAGGTCCAGGGTCTCGTCGTTGACCGGCACGCCCTGCACCGCGTGCTTGATCATCCTCGCGATGTCGTTGTCGAGCACGTACTGCGCGTAGTCGAAGGTGACGCCCGACTCGGTCATCCCCGCCCCGTAGATCAGGTTGGCCCCTGCCAACGCTGCCATGAGGGCGGTCAGTGTCTTCTCGTGACCGGCCTGGATGTCACTGAGCTTGGAGTCCGCCTACAACCCCGCGACAAAGCTCGGCAGCATGTAGCGCTGCGCCAGCTGAGCCACGCTGGCGCTGAGCAGGCCGAGCTCGGGCGAGCCCACGGAGGCTGCCGCGAGCCGGAGGTCGATGGCGGTGGTCGACGAGCCGTAGATGCTGGGCGCCCCGCGCTCGGTGAGCTGCGCCAGCGTGATGCTGGCGAGGACCTCACTGTTGTGGGTGACCAGCGTGCCGGCCAGGGTGACCGGGGACGACGCACCTGACATCGCCATGGAGATGACGTTGTTGGGGATGCCGTGGCGGGCCGCGCCCATGATGACCTCGGCGGCGTCGCGCGTGATCTTGAGCGGGCTGACCGGGCACTCGCAGAAGTAGACCAGCGGCCGCTCGCGCAGCTTGTCCTCGCCGCCGGCGACGGCGGCGCCCATGCGCACGATGGCGTCGACGTCGTAGGTCGAGAGCGCGCCGGTACCGACGCACTTGGTCGTGTTCTTGAGCGCGATGGCCGTGTCGCGCACCGCCAGCGTCTCCTCCGGCGCGTCGCGGCCCTCGACGGCGTGCTCGTACGTGTCGATCTCGCTGAGGCAGTCGGTCATGCGCGCCAGATCGGCGACGTCCTGCGTGGTCGACGTGCGGTACTCGTCGGTACGCGGGTCGATGACCATGATGCCGGCGCTGAAGTTGGTGAAGCCGACGCGGCCGCCCTCGAGCACGACGTCGTTCTCCGGCACGCGCCCGCAGAGCCGCACGCTGCTCGGCGACCAGCGGATGGCGTCTTCGACGATGTGGGGCGGGATCTTGACGATCTTGGTCTCGCGGTCGACCCGGCAACCGCCGTCGGCGAAGACATCGAGCGCCTCGTCGCTCTCGACGAACACCCCGGTGCGCTCGAGCACCTCCAGGGTAGCGCGATGGATGTCGTCGAGGTCCGCCTCGGTGAAGACCTCGAGACGCAGGGCGGCGTTGCGCCGCACCCCCGCCTGCAGATTGCGTTTCA
>CAVQXS010000013.1:0-67249 GCA_963717965.1 uncultured Thermoleophilia bacterium
ACTCTCGCCGCGGGACCCGCAGCACTACGCCGTCGGGCGACCTGTCTCGGGCGAGGAGCGCAGCTGGATCGAGCACGTCTACCTGCACTTCTGCACCGCCGCGGAGCTCACCCGCGACTTCGCCGCCTTCGAGGTCATCGACCTCGAAGAGCGCAGCTACGACGAGACGCAGGCGAAGGGTCAACTGCACCACCACACGAGCTGGTTCCTGGAGGGGCGCCGGCGCTGAGTCGCCGGCCGGCGCGGCTTCGTCGCCACTCAGTTAGGGTGCGGGCACGATCCGGTAGATGGGGCCGGCGAGCGAGACGACGTACAGCTCGCCGGCAGCGTCCTGCCCGAACGACGCGATCTGGCTGACCTGGCCGTCCGCCCCGGGCAGCGCGTACCGCGCGCCGCCGGGCCCCTTCTTCGCCCAGACCCGGCCCGAGCCGAAGTCGGCGAACAGGTAGGAGCCGCGCAGGGCCGGGATCGCCGAGCCCCTGTAGACGTAGCCGCCGGTCACGGAGTAGCCCAAGGCGCGGCCGTACTGTGCGACGGGCCAGGTGAGGGCGCTCTTGCTCAGCTTGGCCGCTGCGGTCGCGTCGTAGACAAGCGTGCCCTCGTAGGCGTTCCAGCCGAGGTTCGCCCCGGCCGGGCGCCCCGCCCTCAGGTAGTCGATCTCTTCGCGGGTGCTCTGACCGACGTCGCCGATCCACAGGGCGCCGGTAGCACGGTCGAACGAGAAGCGCCAGGGGTTGCGCAGGCCTTTCGCGTAGATGCGGACCCTGACCGGCGACACGTTGACGTTCAGGCGCAGCAACTTGCCGAGACGCGAGCGCGGGTCCTGGGCACGGTCCTGCGGGTCGCCGCCGCTGCCGCCGTCGCCCATGCCGACGTACAGGCGGCCGTCGGGGCCGAACTGCAGCTGGCCGCCGTTGTGGTTCGAGTAAGGCTGGGCGACGCCGAGAAGGACCCTCGCGCTGGCGGGGTTCGCGGCGTCGGGGTGCGCAGCGGACGCACGGTAGCGCACGACACGCGTGTTGCCGTTCAGGTCGGTGTAGTCCACGTAGAAGCGGCCGTTCGTCGCGTAGCGCGGGTCGAACGCCATCGAGAGCAGGCCCTGCTCGCCCCCGCCGGAGACCTTGCCCGAGATGTCGAGGAAGGGCCGCGCCAGCAGCGCGCCGTTCTTGACGATGCGGATGCGGCCGGGCTTCTCGACGACGAAGAGTCGCGTGGCGTCGCCGGGCGGGGCGGTCAGGTAGACGGGCTGGTCGAAGGAGACGCCGAGCGCCTGCAGCGCGACGGTCGGCGGTGCGGCGGCGATCGTCGCGGGCGGTGCGCCGGTCGCCGCTGGACGTGACGGCGAACCGTCGCCCGGCGACGGAGCGGAGTTGGCGCTCGGCACCGGCATGGGCCCGGCGCTCGCGGCCGTCGGGCTCGGTCCCCGGGTGACGAGGAGGGCGATCAGCCCCGCGATGATGGCGAGGGCTCCGGCGAGGAAGAGGATGCGGCGCATGGCCGGATGATTCCGCGCGCCGCCGTACACCTAACCTCGGTAGGCCGGTCTTCTCCCCTAGAGGTACGTCTCGCGGAAGGCGGCCACGCTCGCGGCTTCGGCCTCGCCGACCAGCGAGCGGACCTGCGTCAGCTCCTGCTCGTGGACCATCAACTGCACGCCGTCGACGCGCTCGACCGGCACGATGCCCCTGACGCTGCTGGTGAGCAGCAGACCGTCGTCAGGGCGCAGGTCGGCGACGCGCGCCCACGCCTCGACGACCGGGATGCCGGCTGCGGTCGCGAGCTCCTCGACCTTGGCGCGCAGCACGCCGGGCAGGATGTCTCCCTCGGCCGGCGGCGTGATGAGGCCGCCGGCGCGCACGACGAACACGTTCGACGTCGCGCCCTCGAAGATCCGGCCCTCGCCGTCCACGAGCAGCGCGTCGTCCACCCCGGCGGCCCGCGCCGCCCGCTGCGCGAAGTACGACTGCATCACGGTCATCGCCTTGTACTGGGCGCTGACGCGCACGCCGCGGTAGCTGACCACGCGCAGCGGCCGCGGCGGGAAGTCGCGGCGGTCCGTCTGCACCAGGAGGTTGGGCGAGCCGCCGGGCGCTCCCGCGGTCACCAGGAGCCGGCAGGAGTTGTCCGTGCCGCCGTTGGCTTCGCTCAGGCGGCACACCTGCCCGGCCAGCTCGGGCTTGTCGATGTCCTTGTCGAGCCCGAGCGCCGCGATGCCCTGCACGAGACGGGCGATGTGCTCCTCGTAGAAGACCGGCACGCCGTCTTCGAGCTTGATCGTCTCGTACAGCCCGAGG
This sequence comes from uncultured Thermoleophilia bacterium, assembly GCA_963717965.1. Lineage (GTDB taxonomy): Bacteria > Actinomycetota > Thermoleophilia > UBA2241 > UBA2241 > CAIXSE01. Next base: position 2,295 of record CAVQXS010000013.1, read on the forward strand.
CCATGGGTGAGCGCGCGGTCGGTGGCCGGCAGGGTGGCTGCCGACTCGCTCATGAGCACGCCGTTGAGGATGAGCACGGTCACGGCTGAGAGTCTATCAGCCCGCCCGTTCGGCGATGCTTGCGCTCACGGCGCGGAGCATGCCGGCCGCCTTGTGCAGCGTCTCCCGGTACTCGCGCACCGGCACGGAGTCGGCGACGATGCCGCCGCCGGCCTGGAGGAAGAGCCGGTCGCCCTTGCGCACCAGGGTGCGGATGATGATGTTCAGGTCGAGCCGCTGTTCGGCGATCCAGCCGAACGAGCCGGTGTAGGGGCCGCGCCGCACCGTCTCGAGCTCGTCGACGATCTCCATGCAGCGCACCTTGGGGCAGCCGGTGATCGTCCCGCCCGGGAACATCGCCTTGACCAGGTCGACGGCGTCGCGCGAGGCGTGCAGGTGGCCGCGGACGTTGCTGACGATGTGGATCACGTGCGAGTAGAACTCGTTGACCATCAGTTCGTTGACGCGCACCGTGCCGTACTCGCAAACCTTGCCGAGGTCGTTGCGCTCGAGGTCGACGAGCATGATGTGCTCGGCGCGGTCCTTGGGGTCGAGGTTGAGCTCGTCGGTGAGGTCGTCGGGCGTGAGCGAGCCGCGCGGCCGCGTGCCGGCGATGGGCCGCGTCTCGGCCCAGCCCTCCCCGTCGAGCGAGACCAGGCGCTCCGGCGACGAGCTGATGAGCTCGTAGTCGCCGAAGTGGAGGTAGCCGGCGAACGGCGACGGGTTCACGGTGCGCAGCGTGTCGTACAGGTGCAGGCTCGGCAGCACGTAGCAGAGGTCGAGCCGCTGCGAGAGGTTGGCCTGGAAGATGTCGCCGGCGAAGACGTACTCTCGGGTCCGGCGCACGACCTCCTCGTACTCCGCCTGGGTGAAGTTGCTGCGGAAGACCGGGAGGTCGTTGCCGTGCAGCGCGGCGGGGGAGGGACGGCGCGCGCGCCCGAGGGCTTTGCCCACGCGCGCCGCCACGGCCGCCGCCGCCCCCTCGTCCGCGGCCAGGCGGTCGACGAGCACCGCCTCGCCGGAGGCGATGTCGTAGCGCAGCAGCCGGCCCGGCAGGAAGACGTCGATGTCGGGGATGCCGAGGTCGTCGCGCACCGTGTCGGGAAGACGCTCGAGGTAGCGCACCGCGTCGTAGGAGAGCAGGCCGACGAGCGCCTCGGCCTCGGGAAGGCCGCCGTCCGCCGCGCCGCTCGAGCCCTGCGCCAGTGCCGCCAGTCGCGTCGCCTCCCGCAGCGCCTCGAACGGCGTCAGCGAGGTGAGGGCGCCGGCCCGCTCCGCGAGGGCGCGGGCGTCCTGCCCGCCCTCGCGGCGGACGCCGGCGCCGGTGGTCACGTTGACGATCGCCCGCCGGGCGCGCAGCCGGAAGACCGGGTCCCAGGCGAGGTAGTGCCGGCGGGCGAGCTGCGCGGACCCGCCGGCCGAGTCGAGCAGCACGACGGGCGCCTCGCCCTCGAGGCCGAGCGCGCGGATCAAGGCGACGGGGTCGAGCGCCGGCGTCTCGAAGTGGGTGATGTGTGGGGTCATCGGCGCGTGCTCCGCGGCGCGGCCGGCCGGGCCCGACGGCGGGCCGGCCGCCTCGGCCTACTCGTCGTCGCCGTACCCGTAGTCCTCGGTCTGGCGCAGCGTACGGAACTGCGTGTAGTCGCGCACGAAGCCGAGGCGGATGAGGCCGGTGGGGCCGTTGCGGTGCTTGGCGATCTTGACCTTGACGACGCCCTTGGCGGCGGGGTCGCTCGGGTCCTCGTAGATGAACACCACCATGTCGGCGTCCTGCTCGATGGCGCCCGACTCGCGCAGGTCGGCGAGCTGAGGCTCCTTGTCGGCGCGCGCCTCGGGGGAGCGGTTGAGCTGCGAGACGGCGATCACCGGCACGGAGAGCTCGCGCGCCAGCTGTTTCATGGACCGCGAGATGTTGGAGACCTCCTGCTGGCGGTTGTCGGCGCGGCCGTCGCCGGCCATCAGCTGCAGGTAGTCGACGATGACCAGGCTGAGCGGCTGCTTGGCCTGCAGGCGCCGCGCCTTGGTGCGCAGCTCGAACATGTTGAGGCCGGCGGTGTCGTCGATGAAGATGTCGGCCTTCTCGAGCACGCCGGCCGCCTGCACGAGCTTGGCGTGGTCGTCCGGCGAGAGGCTGCCCGTGCGCAGCTTGTGCGAGCTGACGCGCGCCGAGGAGCACATGAGGCGCTCGCCCAGCTCTTCGGCGCTCATCTCGAGGCTGAAGATGGCGACCGCCGGCCGGCTTCCGTCGGCGAGCACGCCCTCGGTGGCGATGTGGTGGGCGATGTTGAGCGCGAGGCTCGTCTTGCCGACGCCGGGGCGGGCGGCGAGGACGATGAGGTTGGCCCGCTGGAAGCCGCCGGTGAGCCTGTCGATGCCCTCGAAGCCGGAGGCGATGCCGGTGACGCCGCGGTCGCCGTCCAGCGTCGCGAGGTGCTCGAAGTTGCGCACCAGCACCTGCTTGATGTGCTCGAACTCGCCGACGCTGCGCTGCTGCTGGATGGCGAAGACCTTCTGCTCGCAGCGGTCGAGCAGGTCGTGGGTGTCGCCGGGGTGCTGGTAGCCGAGCTCGGCGATCTCGTTGCCGACGCGGATGAGCGACCGCAGCACGCTCTGCTCGCGCACGATGCCCGCGTAGTGCGCCGCGTTGGCCGCGGCCGGCACGAACTCGGCCAGCGTGTGCACGAAGTCGCGCCCCCCGGCGCGCTCGAGCATGCCCTCGCGCTCGAGCTGGGCGCTGAGCGTGACCACGTCGACCTCTTCGCCGCGTTCGAAGAGCGTGAGCGCGGCGCGGTAGATGAGCCGGTGCGTGTCGCGGTAGAAGTCGTCGGCGGTGAGCGACTCGGCGACCGCGGTGATCGCGTTGGGGTTGACCAGCATGGCGCCGAGCACCGACTGCTCCGCCTCGAGGTTGTGCGGCGGTAGATGTGGACTGACAGGTGGCTGGATGCGCTCGACGGCCATGGCTCTCCCGGGGGCGGTCGACGGTGACATGGGGTACGGAGTCTATGTGACCCGACCGGTCGATGGTAGCTCCGCGGGCGGACGGCAGACGGCCCCCCGAGGCTGGCGCGAGGGAGCAACCACAAGCCTCAACTTGAGAGTTAGACCTGTCGAGGGATTCATCGGGCCTCGGTCCCTTGCGCGCAGGGTCGCGGCCCTGCCTTGCGGTGAGCTCCCTCGCGGAGAACAATGGCCGGGAGCCAGCCTGCCGGTCGCACTGAGGAGCCGCGTGTACAGCGTCCGAAGGTTCTCTACGTGAGCAGCTCAATCGGCCTCGGCCACGTAAAGCAAGGACTTGGCCATCGCGGCTCAGCTCAGGCGCCTGGTCCCTGACGTCGAGATCCTGTGGCTCGCCGCGCCGCCGGCGGTCGACCCGCTTCGCGCCGCCGGCGAAGAGGTCCTCCCGGAAGCCTCGGGCTGGCGTGGCGCGAGCCGGATCGCCGAGCGTTGTCTCCGGGGTGGCCGCCTCGACCTCGTGAGCTACGTGTATCGGTCACTCCCGGGATGGGCGCTCAACGCTGCGGTGTTCCGTCGCGTCGTCGCGCGACGCGGCGTCGATGTTGCCGTCGGCAACGAAGCGTACGAGGTCGACATCGCCCTGATCACGCGGCTTCTGCGGCTCGACATCCCGTTCGTGATGATCTTCGACTTCGTGGGCACGGACGCAGTGATCGAGACTCTTCCGTACCGCTTCGGGTCCTGGGCACTCAACGCCCTGTGGTCGCTGGACCGGTTCACCTATCGTGGCCGGCTCCACACCACGCTCTTCATCGGGGAACTCGCGGACATCCCTTCGCGGCCGTTCGGATGGGCACTCCCGGACAGGCGCGACCACGCTCGCGCATGCTACGAGATCGTCGGGCACGTCGTGCGCTTCGGGCCGGACGAGTATGCCGACCGTCCGGCACTCCGACGCCGCCTCGGGTTCGGTGACGATGCGCTCGTCGTCTGCTCGGCAGGCGGCACGTCGGTCGGTCGCGAGCTGCTCCAGAGGTGCGCGAAGGCGGTCGCTCCCCTGCGCGCGCGCTTCCCCGCCGCGCAGGTGGTCCTGGTGGCGGGTCCGCGCATCCCCGTCAGCGACATCGCCGCACTCGAGGGGGTCACCGTCCTAGGATACGTGCCGCGCCTCGACGAGTACTTCGCCGCGTGCGACGTCGCCGTCGTCCAGTGCGGCGCATCGTCCACCGCAGAGCTCGCGGCGCTGGGACGGCCCTTCATCTACGTGCCCATCGAAGACTATTTCGAGCAAGAGCTGGTCGCGGCGCGGCTGGCGCGGCTGGCGCGGTACGGCGCCGGACGACGGATGTCACTGCATGGGACCTCCGCCGCCGATCTGGCCGAGATGATCCGCGAAGAACTTGAGCGCGGGGGTGCTGCGACTTCGCTGCCCGTCGACGGCGCCGCGAAGGCCGCGCGGCACATCGCAGCCTCGCTGACCGCGTCGCGAGCTCGCCGTGGCGTGCCCGCGACCCGCCGACGCGCGCGCTTTCGACGTGGTCGCTCCCCTGGATCGCGGTGCCGCCACCCTGCTCAGCGCTTATCCGGTCCGTCGAACCGGGGCGGGCGGGTCCGCGGGGCCTCCGGACGGACGAAGCCCCGGGAGAAGCGCTCTGCGCGCCTCGCCCGGGGCTTCGGGACCGTGCGTCTTCAGCCGCTCGCCTCAGGCGGGCGCGACGATCGTCTTGACGGTCGCGACGAAGCCTTCGGCGACCTCGACGTCGACCATGAAGGTGCCGATTTCCTTGATCGGCTCCTCCAGCAGGACCTTGCGCTTGTCGATGGTGATGCCGCGCGCGTCCTTGATGGCGTCGGCGATGTCGGCGGAGGTGACGCTGCCGAACAGGCGGTCGCCCTCGCCGGCCTTGGCGGCCAGCGTGATGACGGTCTTGTTGAGCGTGGCCGTGAACTCCTCGGCCTGCACGGCCATGCGCGCCTCCCGTGCCTTGCGCTCTTCTTCGCGCCGGCGGAACTCGACGATCTTGCCCGGCGTCGCGGGCTCAGCCATCTTGCGCGGGATCAGGTAGTTGCGGGCATAGCCGCGGGCGACGTTCGCCAGCTGGCCCTTGTCGCCGAGGTTCTCGACGTCCTGGAGCAGGATGATCTCCATGGCGTCCTCCTCAGCGGTTGACGTAGGGCAGGAGCGCCATCTCGCGCGCGAACTTGATGGCCGACGCCAGCTGGTTCTGGTGGCGGCGGCAGGTGCCGGTGATGCGGCGCGAGCGGATCTTGCCCTTGTCGGACATCATGCGGCGAAGGGTCGAGTGGTTCTTGTAGTCGACCTCTTCGATCTTCTCCTTGCAGAAGTAGCAGTAGCGGCGGCGGGCCTGGCCGTACCCTCCGGCCTTACCCTTCTTCTCGCGCCGCGGCTTTGGCTTGGAGCTGGGCATGCGCGTTCTCTCTCCTTACAGCGCCCGGAGGCGCGATCTCGTCGTGCTCAGAACGGGATGTCGTCGTCGCCCTCGGTGAAGTCACCGGGGGGCGGTGCGTCCTGGCCCTCATTATTGAAGACCGGAGCGGCGTTCTGCCTCTGGCCGGCAGGCTGCTGATAGCCACCGCCACCGGTGGCGCCGACTTCGCGCGGACCGATGAACTGCACGGTGTCGGCCATGATGGAGACGGCCTGGCGCTTCTGGCCGTCCTGCGTCTCCCACTCGCGCCAGCGGAGCCGGCCCGAGACGGCGACCTGACGGCCGCGGGCGAGGTACTGCGCGCAGCGCTCGCCCTGCCCGCCGAAGACGTCGACGTCGAAGTAGTTGGGCTTGTCGCCCCACTCCCCGGTGGTCGCGTCCTTGACGCGGTCGTTGACGGCGACGCGGAGGCTGCACACGCTGGTGCCGCTCGGCGTCGCCCGCAACTCGGGGTCGCGCGTGAGGTTACCGACGATGACGACGCTGTTGATGGACCCGGCCACGGTGGACTCCCTTCCCTCAGTCGTGCCGCTAGGACTTCAGCCGCTTGGTCCCGAAACGCAGGACCTCGTCGGTGATGCTCAGCACGCGTTCGATCTCGCTGAGAGTCTGGGGTGTCGCCGTGAACGTGATGACGGTGTAGATACCTTCGGATTCCTTCTTGATCTCGTAGGCCATCTTCTTCTTGCCCCACTCGTCGATGCCGGCAACGGTGCCCTTGTCTTTCTCGACGGTGGTGCGAAGACGGTCGACGATCTCCTTCTGGCGATCCTCATCCGCGTTCGGGTTCACGATGAGCATGAGCTCATACCTGTTTATCCCAATCACCTCCTGTGGTCTGTGCGGCCCCAGCCCGTATGCTGGAGCAGGGGTGAACAGTCGCCTTGCGGCGGCGTGAACGGGCACCATACCAGCCCGGACCCTGCAGCGGCAACCGTAGCGCCTGCAGCGGACGGCGGGAAGGGTGACGCGAATGGGCCGGTGGTGACGTTGCGCTCTGCCAGCGCGCGGCCGGCCGCGGCTCAGGTCTCGGCCGCCAGCTCGCTCGCGGCCGGCGCGCCGGTCTGGACCTCGCGGAGCAGCAGCTCGCCGTCGCTGAACCCCTCGACGCTCCAGATCGCCGCGACGCGCGGCTGGCCCTTCTCGTCGGAGTGCATGTGCACGAAGGCGGGCTTGACGCGCGCCACCAGCTCGCGCGCGGAGGCAGTGTCGCCGCCGAACGCCGCGACGATGATGCCGAGGGCGCGGTGCACCGTCTCCGCCCGCAGCGTCGCGAGGCCGCCGACCCGGGGGTCCTCGGCGAGGAAGCTGAAGAACTCGCGCACCTCGTCGGCGTGCATCTCGCCGATGACGAGCCTGCTCGGGACCATACCCCGCGCCTTGCCGAAGAGCGCCGGGACGTCGGTGTCGGCGTCGACGCCGAGGCGGACGCAGAACGAGCGCTCCTTGAGCGCCGGCAGGTCCGGTCCCCGCTCGATGGCGACGAAGCGCTCGTCGACGGGAACGAGCTCGAAGAGCGAGTTCAGCAGCGTCGACTTCCCCGTCGCGCGGTCGCCGAAGATGATCAGCGTGCGCCGGTCGCCCACGAACTGGTGAAGCTTGGCGCCCTGGCCGCTCGTCAGCGTGCCGCCATCGAGGAGGCCGCGGAACGTCGTGGAGATCACGCCCGGTGATCCGACTTCGCCCGCATACATCACCGAGGTGTGCGGGAAGAGTTGCGCGCGGCGCGCGACGAAGTGCTCGAGGTAGGCGGTCACCTGCGCCTTGAGCAGGCTGCGCAGGATCTCGAGGTGCTCGCGCGTACCTTCACCGATGCGGGCTCGCTCGAGCTTGGCGATCGAGGCGTCGATCTCCTTGATCAGCGCGATCTGGACGGCGCGCAGCGCCGCGTCGCGGCCCTCGGCCGCGACGAGCTCCGGCGCGCCGTCCTCCGGCTGGCCACCGCCCGGCGTCGCCTCCGTGAAGGCTTCGTCTTCGGCCGGGGCCGGTCCCGCGGTGCTGTCGTCCTCGACCATGGCCATCCCCATTCTCGCGCGAGCAAGGCGCTCGCGCACGCCTCATCGTATCGGCAGCGTGAGCGGTCGGGATGAGTGGTATCGTCCTGGCATGAAGGCCGCCATCGACACTATCACCGTGAAGCTGTTCGCGGGGCTCGAGCTGCGCGCCCGCGAGCGACGCACGTCGTACGAGTTCGCGCCGGCCGACGCGCCCACCGTCGCCGACGTCGTCAGTTCGCTCGGCCTCGAGCCCGGCGCCGCCGGGCTCGTACTCGTCAACGGCTTGCACGCGACCGCTGGGCAGCAGCTCGTGGCCGGCGACGAGGTCTCCCTGTTCCCGCCGCTGGGGGGCGGGTGAGCGCGGGGGACCCGCGCGGACCGGCGCCGTTCGACGGCGCGATCCGCCGCCCGCCGGACGGGGACGGGGGCCGGGCGGAGCCGGACCCGCCGCAGGCCGTCGGACGTCGGCGGGCGGCGCCGCCGGAGGCGCCCGTGGGGCGCGCGCCGCAGGCCGGCGCGCCCGGACGCCACAGCTTCGCCTACGCCATCGTCGGCCTGCTCGGCGCCGCTTCGTTCGTCTGCATAGGGCTGATCCTGGCGCGCTTCTGGTACTCGCACACGTATCACTACTGGTTCCTGCTCTGGAACCTGGTGCTCGCCTGGGTGCCCTTCGTGTTCGCGGCGATCGCCTACAGCCTTGCCTCGGCGCGTCGCGCCGTCCTCTACGTACTCATCGTGGCAGCGGCCATCGTGTGGCTCGCGTTCTTCCCGAACGCGCCGTATATCCTCACCGACTTCCTCCACCTCGGCAGCATGGGCGACATCGTCCCTGGCTGGTACGACGTGCTCATGCTGTACTGGTTCGCCTGGACCGGGCTGATCCTGGGCATCGTGTCGCTCTACCTCATGCAGGAGATCGTCGCGCGCGGCTTGGGAACCGCGGCGGGCTGGGTGTTCGTCATCGCCGCCGCCGGCCTCGGGAGCTTCGGCATCTACCTCGGCCGCTTCCTGCGCTGGAACAGCTGGGACATCGTCAGGCGGCCGGGACCGCTCGCCAACGAACTGCTCGGCCGCGTCACCGATCCGGCCTCTCAGCCCCGCCTGCTCGGCTTCACGCTGCTGTTCACGCTGCTGTTCCTCTTCATCTACGTGGCGGTCTACATCTTCGCCAAGCTCACCAAGCCGCCGGCGTCGCGCGGACGGTCGTGAGGCGGGTCCCAGGGCCGGGTGGCCGCCCCCTGCATCCGGCCCCTTGCCGCCCGGCCCGGCGGTGCTACACTCCGGCCATGTCGTCAGGCAACATCCCCAGACTGATCGAGACGCTCAAGGCGCAGGCCGGGGAGGACAAGCACCTCGCCTGCGCCGACGCCTTCAAGATCGCCCGCGACCTCGACGTGTCGCTCGCGGACGTCGGCAGCACCTGCAACGAGCTGGGCATCAAGATGATGCAGTGCCAGCTCGGCTGCTTCTGAGCGATCGCTTCTGACGCGGGCGCGGGTCGCGCTCTCCGCTTCCCCACGCAGCCGCGTAAACGCTGCCTCCGTAGTGTTATCCCCGCACACGCCCGGGGAATGGCTGAAGTACGACCATTCCGGGGAGCGGCGTGAGCGTACCGACGCACCGGCCGCCGTCCCATTGTCCCGACCCGTGGCCCGGCGCGTCGCCGGGTCGCCCGCGAGGTGAGAACCATGGCGACCGTGGTACCGAACTCAGACGTCAGGCAGTACCAGATGTACATCGACGGGCGCTGGACGGACGCCGCCAGCGGCGAGACCTACGAGGTCACCGACCCGGCGTCCGAATTAGTGATCGCCCGAGTACCCAAGGCCGCCGTGGCCGACGCCGAGAGGGCCGTGCGTGCGGCGCGCGAGGCGTTCGACGACGGCCCGTGGCCGAAGATGAAGGCCGTCGAGCGCGCCGAGATACTCACGCGCGCGGCGGGCCTCCTGCGCGAGCGTTCGGAAGAGCTTGCCCGCCTCGAGAGCATGCAGATGGGCAAGCTCCTCGAGGACTCGCTCGTCGACATGGTCGACGCCGCTCACACCTTCGAGCTCTACGCCGGCATGGTCCAGGACCAGCACGGCGAGACCCTCGAGGTGCCCGGCGAGACGATGAGCATGGTCGTCCGCGAGCCGGTCGGCGTCACCGCCGGCATCACGCCTTGGAACTACCCGATGCTCATGGCGGCGTGGAAGGCCGGCCCGTCCCTCGCCGCCGGCAACGTGATGATCCTCAAGCCGGCCACCGTCAGTCCGCTGACCAACCTCGAGCTCGCCAGGATCTTCGAGGAGGCCGGCCTGCCCAAGGGCGTGTTCCAGGTCGTGACCGGCCCCGGCGCCGAGATCGGCGACTACCTCGCCGGCCACCCCGACGTCGACATGGTGGCCTTCACCGGCTCCGTCGAGGTCGGCAAGCACATCATGCGCAAGGCCGCCGACAACGTGAAGAAGGTCGGTCTCGAGCTGGGCGGCAAGAGTCCCAACATCGTCTTCGCCGACGCCGACTTCGAGGCGGCCATCGACGGCGCCCTGATCGGCATCTTCGCCGGCACGGGCGAAGTCTGCTCTGCCGGCTCACGCCTGATCGTGGAGCGCTCCATCCACGACCGCTTCGTCGGCGAGCTCGTCAGCCGGGCGATGGCGATCAAGGTGGGCGACCCGCTCGACGGCGAGAGCGAGATGGGCCCGCTCGTCAACAGGCAGCAGCTCGAGACGGTGGAGAAGTACGTGGCCATCGGCAAGGAAGAGGGCGCGACGCTGGCGACGGGCGGCCACCGGCTCAGCGGCAGCGGCTTCTACTACGAGCCGACCATCTTCGTGAACGTCGACAACTCGATGCGCATCGCTCAGGAGGAGATCTTCGGGCCGGTGCTCGTGGTGATCCCGTTCGACAGCGAGGAAGAGGCGGTCCGGATCGCCAACGACACGATCTACGGGCTCGCCGGCGCCGTCTGGACCAAAGACGTGGCGCGCGCGATGCGCGTGGTCAAGGCCCTGCGCGCCGGCATCACCTGGGTCAACACGTACCACCCCACCTACAGCGAAGCCCCGTGGGGCGGCTACAAGCAGAGCGGTATCGGCCGCGAGCTCGGCAGCTACGGGCTCGACGAGTACACCGAGGTCAAGCAGATCAACATCGACCTCACCGGCGAGCCGATGGGCGTCTACCAGCGCGGGAAGAAGGGCGCCACCTCTCGCGAGGGCGCGTCCGGCAACGGCCGCGGCAAGGTGGTGCCACTGAGCGATCGGCGGCCGTTCCGCGAGGGCGAGACGAAGAAGGACGAGGCCTGGGTCGAGTTCTGCGAGAACTGCAGGCCCTGAGCGACCCGGTCCGGCGGAGACGACAGGGGCCGGCCGGAGGGCGCGCCGCGAGCGCGGCGCGTGAGCCGGCCGGCCCGTCCGGGTAAGGACGCTGACAGAGAAGGACGCAGGCGGCGCTGGGATACGGCGGAGGGGAAAGGATCAGCATGGGCATGACCGCAGAGCACGTGGCGGGGATCCGGGTAAGCGACGTGATCGTGCCGGACCTCGTGATCAAGGCACCGTTCGGCCACGGCGAACCGATGACGCTGCGGGCGCCGTGGGACGGCGCCGAGCTGGCGCGGGTCCCGACGGCGACCCTCGAGGACATGGACGTCGTGCTCGACCGCGCCCGCGCGGCGGCGGAGGCGTATCGCTGGACGCCGGCGTGGAAGCGCGCCGCGATCCTCGAGCGCACCTCGCACCTCATCGAGGAGAACGCCGGAGCAGATCGCGCGCATCATCGCGGCCGAGGGCGGCAAGCCGCTCAAGGACGCGCGCGTCGAGGCCAAGCGCGGCGCGAGCACGTTCCGCTGGGCGAGCGAGGAGTCCAAGCGCACCGCCGGCGACCTCATCGAGATGGACGCCGACCCGAGCGGCGAGGGTCGCTTCGGCTGGACCATCCGCGAGCCGCGCGGCGTCATCGCCGCAATCTCGCCGTTCAACTTCCCGCTCAACCTCGTGGCGCACAAGGTCGCGCCGGCGCTGGCCGGCGGCAACGCCGTCGTGCTCAAGCCGGCGTCCAACACGCCGCTCACCGCGCTTCGCCTCGCCGAGCTGCTGGCCGAGGCCGGCCTGCCGGACGGCGTCCTCCAGGTCGTCGTCGGCTCGGGCCGGACGATCGGCAACAAGCTGGTGATGGACGAGCGCACCAACATGGTGAGCTTCACCGGCAGCCCGCCGGTGGGACGCCAGATCGCGAGCGACGCGGGCATGAAGATGGTCACGCTCGAGCTCGGCAACAACTCGGCGACCATCGTCGACGAGGACGCGAACCTCGATCTCGCCGTGCAGCGCGTGGTGGCCGGCGGCTTCGCCAACTCCGGCCAGATCTGCATCTCGGTGCAGCGCGTCGTCGTCCACAACCGGATCTACGACGCGTTCATGGAGAAGCTCATCCCCGCGGTCGAGGCGCTCACCGTGGGGGATCCGCTCGACGAGACGACCGACGTGGCCTCGCTGATCAACGAGGACGAGGTAGCCCGCGTCAGGAGCTGGGTCGAGGAGGCCGTCGAGCAGGGCGCCACGCTCGCGACCGGCGGCGTGCGCGACGACGGCCGCCTGCTGCCGACCGTGCTCACGGACGTCACGCGCGAGATGAAGGTCTGCGCCAACGAGGTCTTCGGGCCGGTGCTCAGCATCCTCAAGGCGCGCGACCTCTGCGAGGCGATCGACATCAGCAACGACAGCGAGATGGGCCTGCAGGCCGGCGTCTTCACCAATGACCTGAACAAGGCGATGTACGCCGCGAGGCGGCTCGAGGTCGGCGGCGTCATGATCAACGAGGTCCCGACCTTCCGCGTCGACCACATGCCCTACGGCGGCATCAAAGGTTCCGGCATCGGCCGGGAAGGATTGAAGTATGCGATCAGGGAAATGACAGAGTTGAAGATGGTGGCGATCCGCGAGATGGACTGGCAGACCGGCGGAACACCCAGCGACGCCTGCCTGCGCGAGCCGCTGGGGCCGTGAGGGACGGCGGGCCGAGGGCCCGCCCCGGACACGGCCCACAAGGGGCTCGGACGGGCAAGCGGTCGGGAGCGGCGGTGACTAAGCCAGCCCGCCGCGGGACGACCGGGAGCCACGAGGAAAGGAGGTACGCGACATTGACTGACTTACGAGGTGCGGCGCGCTAGACGCCCCGCATGCGGTGCTTCTGCGCGCCGCACCAAGCTTGGGGCGGCGGGCCTTCGGGCCCGCCGCCCCTCTTTCGTCTGCGAGTCCTCGAGGCGCCCGCCGACGCTCCGTCGGCTACGGAGTTCTTTAGCGCGACGACCGGGGTACGGGTACTGAAGACGTCGCCGCGTCGCGGCGGCCTGCGCCACACCAGGAGGCAGCCATGACGATCAGCGCGCGCAACCAGCTCCCCGGCACGATCAAGAGCGTCGTCCTCGGCTCCGTCATGGCCGAGGTCGTCGTGGACGTCGGCGGCCACGAGGTGGCCGCGGCGGTGACGCGGCACTCGGCGGAGCAGCTGAAGCTCTCGGCCGGCGACGAGGTCAAGGTCGTCATCAAGGCGACCGAGGTCATGATCGACAAGTAGGGCCGGGACGCAGACGGTCGCGACCCGAGGGCCGGCGGCGCGGGCAGGACAACCTGTCCACTTCGCCGGCCCAGCCTTCTTCCACGGCGTCCTTGCAGGACGCTAAGGTATTCCTTAGACTGAGCTGGCTTCTCCGAGCGCCGGCCTCCTAAGGGCACCTCGCCTACGGAGCCGGATGCCGGAAGGGTACAGCGGGAAACCGCCGTGTCTCCCAGTGCGGAAAGGAGAAGGCGACCTTCGGGCCTTTCCGCGCGCGGACGGGCCTTCTTCGTGCTCCGCGCGCGGCGCCTCACGCGAGGCGCGCCCCCCCGGTCCCTCGCCTCGCCGCCCTCGGCGTCCCGGCTCCCGCCCCCCCTCCATCGGAGCGGCGCGAAAAGGAACCCTGGGGAGGAGTGAGATCATGAGAACAAGACTGATCCTGGTGGTCGCCGGCGCGGCGGTGCTGCTGCTGGCGTTCGCCGCCCCCGCGCCGGCGATGCGCGCCGCCGACGCCGGCGTGCCCTACGGCTGGCTCCTGCAGCTGCGCGGCGTCACGGCGAAGCGCACGATGACGGACTACGCGTTCCGCGCCTGGACCGCGGACCGCTTCGTCAAGCGGACCGTCGTCGACGACAACAAGACCCCCGACGATCCCAGCGACGACCTCACCTACACGGGCGTCGCCCTCTGGCGCCTCGTCGGCCGCATCGACGACGGCAACCCCGCGTCCTTCAACTGGACGCTTGCCACCACCGCTCCCGGCTACAACGTCGTGGTCACCGGCGTCGACGGCTTCAGCGCCACCTACACGAGCGCCGAGGTCGCGGGCCTGAAGAACAAGCTGGTCGTCGCCAACCGCGTCAACGGCGCCCCGCTCACGCTCGGCAGCGCCTCGATCAAGAATCCGATGACCGTGGACGAGTACGCCACCTGGAAGCCGCTCTGGCCGCTCAAGGTCGTCAGCAGCGATGCCACGGTCTTCAACAACCGCAAGGTCGCCGGCCTCGCCCGCATCAGCGTCGTCCCGGCGGAGGCGCCAAGCGAGCGCGCCGCCGACGCCGGCGTGCCCTACGGCTGGCTCCTGCAGCTGCGCGGCGTCACGGCGAAGCGCACGATGACGGACTACGCGTTCCGCGCCTGGACCGCGGACCGCTTCGTCAAGCGGACCGTCGTCGACGACAACAAGACCCCCGACGATCCCAGCGACGACCTCACCTACACGGGCGTCGCCCTCTGGCGCCTCGTCGGCCGCATCGACGACGGCAACCCCGCGTCCTTCAACTGGACGCTTGCCACCACCGCTCCCGGCTACAACGTCGTGGTCACCGGCGTCGACGGCTTCAGCGCCACCTACACGAGCGCCGAGGTCGCGGGCCTGAAGAACAAGCTGGTCGTCGCCAACCGCGTCAACGGCGCCCCGCTCACGCTCGGCAGCGCCTCGATCAAGAATCCGATGACCGTGGACGAGGTACGCCACCTGGAAGCCGCTCTGGCCGCTCAAGGTCGTCAGCAGCGATGCCACGGTCTTCAACAACCGCAAGCCGCCGGCGTCGTCCGCATCAGCGTCGTCCCGGCGGAGGCCGGGAGCACGTCCCCCTTTTGAGCAGGGGGCCAGTGAAGAGACGCCCACCCTCGAGTCGACATCTGGTCCCGATGATCCGCCCGAAGGAGGCTGGACGCTGACCCTGCGAGGCAGGCTCACCAAGGTCCTGCCCATCGCCAAGGTGCCGGCCACGGTCATCTGGGACGGCACCAAGGCGGGGGACATCAACCCTTCGCTGCGCTACGTCTACAAGGGGCAGTCGCTCTACAAGCTGCTCGCACTCGTGGACGATGGGCGGCCCGGGTCGTTCAACCTCGCTCGGGCCAAGAAGGGCTACACCATCCAGTTCATCTGCCGCGACGGCTACCAGCCGAAGATCTCCAGCCGGCTGATTCTTAGGAACGGCAAGCCGCGCGTGCACTGGATCGTCGCCAAGATCAAGGCCGACAAGCTGCTGGAGGGCGGTGAGGCGCCGTTCCGCTTCGTCGGGGGCCCTCCGATCACGCAGCCGTTCAACAACAAGCTGTCCGCCTACGGGATCATCAAGATACGGCTCAGGTTCTGAGCCGTCGTCGCCCGTCACGAGCGGCGCGGCGGGGGGTTTCTCGCCCATTCACCCCGCCGCGCCGCCGCCGGGCGACCTCACCCTGAGGGAGCCACCATGAGAATCCGCAGAACAATCGTGGCGACGGCGCTTCTCGCGCTGCTCGCCGTCGCCGCCGTGGTCGTCGCCGGCGCTGTCTCACCTGGCGCGCCGCAGGCCAAAGCCGCCGACCCGGTCGTGCTCACCGTCACCGGCAACGGCACGTCGAAGTCGTTCACCATGGCCGAGCTGAAGGCGATGAACGTCTACAGCGGCTACTTCGGCTTCGTGAACAGCGCCGGCACTGTCTACAGGCCCCAGCCGGTCAAGGGCGTCAGGCTGGGCGACCTCCTCGCCGCGATCGGCGGCATGACGACGCTCAACTCGTGCGACGTCCTCGCGTCCGACGACTACGGCATGACGTACACCTACGCCCAGGTGGTCGGCCACGCCGGCGTTCAGCTCTACAACGCCGACACCAAAGCGAAGGAAGACCCCAAGGCGCCGTGGGACTTCGTCGTCATCTACGAGCAGAACGGCGCCGCGCTCGCGCCCGACGTCGGCCCGCTGCGCCTCGTCGTGGCGCAGGAGACCGACGTGAACCAGGTCGCCGACGGCCACCTCATGGTCAAGTGGGTCGACAGGGTCAACCTGCGAGGGGCCGTTGCCGACTGGAAGGTCAGGATGTACGGCCTCAAGCGCAAGGACGGCTCGCGCCAGACCTACACGCTCGATCGCGGCTCGTACGATTCCTGCGCCGCTCCCGGCTGCCACGGCTTCTCCTGGACCAACCCAACGACCAGCAAGACCTGGAGCGGCGTGCCGCTCTTCCTGTGCATCGGCAAGGTCGACGGCGGGAAGGGTCACGACAGCTACGGCGCCTACAACGAGGCCCTTGCCCTCAGGGGATACCGCATCAAGCTGGTCTCGGCGACCGGCAAGTACGCGATCATCGGCTCGCGGACCGCGCGCAACCGCACCAACATCATCCTCGCCAACAAGCTCATGGGATCCGATCTGACGGCGAAGTACTACCCGCTGCGGCTGGTCGGGCCGACGAAGTTCGTGCCCTCGTACAAGTCGATCGGCCGCATCGTCAGAATCACCATGCTGCCGATGTGAGCGGATGCAGGTGGTGAGAGAGGCGCAGGGCGTGAAGGCGGTGACGGCCGGCGCCGCCGCGCGCGGCCCCTGGCCGCGCGCCTCATGGCGCCGGCCGGCGTCCTGATCGCCGTCGGCCTGGTGGCGCTGGTCGCCGCCTGCGGCGGCTCCGGCGACCGGGCCTCTCCCGCTCCGAGCGCCTCCGGCCCCGTCATCCTGACCGTCAGGGGCGAAGAGGGCAGCCGCACCTTCACGATGGGCCAGCTGGAGGCGCTGCCCTCCTACGAGGGTTACGCCGGCATCAAGAGCAGCACCGGCAGGATCACGCCGCCGTCGAAGTACGAGGGCGTCCCGCTGGCGGCGCTCGCCGACCTGGTCGGCGGCATCAGCGCGGCCAACGGCGTCACGATCGTGGCAAAGGACGGGTACGGCATGACGTTCTCCTTCCGCCAGATCATGGAGAACGGATTTACCACCTACGACCCGGCGACGGGCGAGGAGGAGCCTGCGGACGGCAAGCTCACGGTGCTCGTCGCCTACCGGCATGAGGGCAAGCCCATCGATGAGGACGACGGCCCGCTCAAGCTGGCCGTGGCCGAGGACACGCCGGGCCAGGTCGTCGACGGCCACTGGGCGATCAAGTGGCTCGAGGAGGTGTCGGTGACCAAGGCGTCGGCCGCGTGGAAGGTTCAGCTCGAGGGCGCGGTGCCCGGCAAGCTCGACCGCGCCTCCTACGTCAACTGCGCCTCGCCCGGCTGCCACGGCTCGGGCTGGGTCGACGCCCAGGGGCAGCGCTGGGAGGGCATTCCGCTCTACCTCGTCGCCGGTCTCGTGGACGACAAGAAGAAGCACGACGCGGGCGCCTACAACGCGGCGCTCGCGAAGAAGGGGTACGAGATCCAGTTCGAGACCGTGGGCGGCGAGGTCGTCACCATCGATTCGCGCGACATTGCCGGCAAGGACAGCGTCGTCTTGTCGTCCAAGGTCGACGGTGGCGAGCTGCCCGATGAGTACTTCCCCCTGCGGCTCGTCGGCCCCGGTCTGAGCGAGGCCCAGATGCCGGGGGGCATCGCACGCGTCGTCGTGCGGGTGAGGTAGGAGGCGGCGGTGACGTTGCCGGGGCACCGCCGGATGGGGCCCGGCGCGGCCCGGGTGACGGCTGCGCTCGTCGTCCTCCTCTGCCTCGCCGCCCTCGCCGGCGGCTGCGGCTCGGACGAGCGCAAGGTCAAGCTCATGTACGCGGGCAGCCTCATCGTGCCGTTCGACCGGATCGCGGCTGCCTTCGAGCAGCAGCACCCCGGCGTCGACGTGGTCACGGAGGCGCACGGGAGCATCCAGGTCCTGCGCCACGTCACCGAGCTCGGCGACCTCATGGACTTCGTCGCCAGCGCCGACGAGCAGCTCATCCCGCCGCTCATGTACGAGCGCGAGGACCCGGCGACGGGGGAGCCCTGGGCGAGCTGGTACTGCACCTTCGCCACCAATCGCATGGTGCTCGCCGTCTCGCCGAAGAGCCCGCTCGCCGGCGAGCTGACCGCGGCGACGTGGTATCGGCGACTCACAGAGCCCGACGTGCGCTTCGGCCTCGCCGACCCGCGCTTCGACGCGGCCGGCTACCGCGCGCTGATGGTCCTGCAGCTCGCCGAGCGCGAGTACGAGGACCCGTACCTCTTCGAGGACATGCTGATGGGCCGCTTCACGACGCCGATCACCGTCGAGCGCGTCGGGGGTACGGACGTGATCGAGGTGCCGGAGATCCTCGAGACGAGCGCCGGATCGAACGTCGTCCTTCGCGGCGCGAGCATCCAGCTCGTCGCCCTGCTCGAATCCGGCGATCTCGACTGCGCCTTCGAGTACGAGAGCGTCGCCCGTCAGCACGGCCTCGACTACGTGCGCCTACCGGCGGCCATCGACCTGGGCGACGAGGGCCGCAGGGACGACTACGGGACCGTAGAGGTGAAGCTCGACTTTCGCCGCTTCGCCAGCGTCCGGCCGGTGTTCAGGGGAGACGTGATCCGCTACGCGTTCACGATCCCGGCGAACGCGCCCGACGCCGCGCTGGCGCGTGAGTTCGTCGCCTTCCTGCTCGGGCCGGACGGACGGCGCATCCTCACGGCCGATCACCAGCCGCTGCTCACGCCGCCCGAGCTCGACGCGAAGGCGGCCGCGCCGGAGGAGGTGAGGCGGGCGTGTGCGGGCTCCCGGTAAGCGTCCTCAGGGACTACAGGCACCCGGTGTGTCCGGGTCGTCCCTCACGCCCGCCTCGCCTGCTCTGATGCGCGGCCGCCCCTCGCTGTTCTGGGCGCTGTGCGCGGTGGCGGGGGCGCTGCTCGTCACCTTCGTGGTCCTGCCGGCAGCGAGCATGATCATCGGCGCCGGCGCCGGCCTCCTCGGCGAGGCGATGAGGCAGGACGACGTGCGCCGCTCCCTGGTGCTCACGCTGACCGCGGCGCTCATCGCCACCGTGATCGGCTTCCTCTTCGGGGTGCCCCTGGCCTACCTCCTCGCGCGCCGGGACTTCCCCGGCAAGCGCGCGGTCGAGGGGATCATCGACCTGCCGATCGTCTTCCCGCACACGGCCGCCGGCATCGCCCTGCTGACCGTCTACGGCCGGCAGGGCGTCGTCGGGCGGCTCCTGGCGCCGCTCGGCGTCGAGTTCACGGAGACGGTGGCCGGCATCGTGCTGGCGATGGTCTTCGTCAGCCTGCCCTTCCTCGTCGACGGCGCAAGGGAGGCATTCGCGCTCGTCGACGAGCGCTACGAGCACGTCGCGCGCACGCTGGGCTCGTCGCGCGCCGGCGCCTTTCTCCGCGTGACCTTCCCGCAGGCCTGGCGGGGCGTGCTCGCCGGCGCCGTGCTCATGTGGGGCCGTGGCATCAGCGAGTTCGGCGCCGTCGTCATCCTCGCCTACAACCCCAAGGTCATCTCGGTGCTGACGTTCGAGCGCTTCGAGGGCTACGGCCTGAGCGCGGCCCAGCCGCCCGCCGTGCTCATCGTGCTGGTCGCCTTCATCGTGTTCCTGCTGGTGCGCACGTTCCTCGTGCCGCGGCGGCGCCGCTCGAAGGGGGCGCCGTGATCGAGCTCGAGGGTCTCGAGGCCGCCGCCGGCGGCTTCACCGTGGGGCCGCTGGACCTCGAGGTCGGCGACGGCCGCTACGTCGTCCTGCTTGGCCCGAGCGGAGCCGGCAAGAGCCTGGTGCTCGAGGCCGTGGCCGGCGTGCGGGCGGCGGCCGGAGGCACGATCCGGATGGACGGCGCCGATGTCACCGGCCTTTCCCCCGACCGGCGCCGCGTCGGGCTCGTGTTCCAGGACGGCCTGCTCTTTCCGCATCTGACCGTGGCGGCGAACATCGCCTACGGTATGCGCGCCGCGCGCTGGGCCGGCGCCGAAGCGGCGCCGGCCGGCCGCGCGGCGCGTGAGGCGGAGGTCGGCCGGCTGGCGGAGGCCGTGGGTGCGACGCAGTTGCTCGCTCGCCGCCCGGCGACGCTGTCGGGCGGGGAGCGCCAGCGCGTCGCGCTGGCGCGGGCGCTCGCCGCCCAGCCCCGTGCCCTGCTGCTCGACGAGCCGCTCAGCGCCGTCGACCGGGAGGCCCGCGAGGAGCTCCAGGATGTCCTCCGCCGCGTCTGCCGCGAGCGGCGCCTGCCGGTGCTGCACGTGACCCACGACCGCGACGAGGCCTTCGCACTCGCCGACGACTGCGCCGTCGTGGTGGCCGGCAGGCTGCACCAGACCGGCCGGCCGCTGGACGTGCTGCGGCGGCCGGCCGACGCCGTCGTCGCCCGCTTCCTGGGCGCGCGCA
The DNA here is from genome assembly GCA_963717965.1 of uncultured Thermoleophilia bacterium. GTDB lineage: Bacteria > Actinomycetota > Thermoleophilia > UBA2241 > UBA2241 > CAIXSE01. The sequence goes on from CAVQXS010000013.1 coordinate 22,306, forward strand.
ACGTGCTGGCGGCGACGCGCGATCCGCGCGACCCGCGCGTCGCCCGGCTCGAAGGGGGCGCCGCGCTGCCGGTGGCCGAGCCGCTGCCGGCGGACGGCGTGGTCGTCGTCGTGCGGCCTGAGGACCTGCGGCTGGCGGCCGCTCCTTCGCCGGGCACGCTGGCGGCGACCGTCACGCGGCTCACGCTGCAGGGGGGTCACGTCCTCGTCCGGCTCGAGGCGCCCGCGCTGCTCGAGGCCCTGGCGCCCGCCGGCGAGCTCGACGCCGCCGGCATCCGCGTCGGCCAGGTCGTCAGCGTGACAGTGCGGCCCGCGGACGTGCACGTCCTGCCTCGCGGCTGATCCCGCCGCGCCGCCGCCTTGCAGCATGTGACGAGCGTCCCGGCGGGCGGTACACTTGGCGGCGTGAACGCCTCTCAGCGCGCGCAGGGCAGGGTCGACTACCTGCGCCTCTCCATCACCGACCGCTGCAACCTGCGCTGCACCTACTGCATGCCTCCCGAGGGCGTGAAGGCGCGCGGCCACGGCGAGATCCTCAGCTACGAGGAGCTCGCCGCCTTCGCGCGCGTCGCCGCCGGCGTCGGCATCAGCAAGGTCCGCATCACCGGCGGCGAGCCCCTCGTGCGCCTCGGCTGCGCCGACTTCGTCGGCATGCTCAGCCGCACCAGCGGCATCGACGACATCTCGCTGACGACCAACGGCGTGCTGCTGCCGCGCTACGCCGCGGAGCTCCGCGCGGCCGGCCTCAAGCGGGTCAACATCAGCCTGGACAGCCTCGACGCGGCGCGCTTCGCGCGCATCACGCGCGGCGGCCGCCTCGCGGACACGCTCGCCGGCATCGACGCCGCCTTCGAGGCAGGGTTCTCGCCGGTCAAGGTCAACACGCTGCTCCTGCCCGGCGTCGAGGACGAGCTCGACGCCTTCGTCGAGCTCACGCGCGAGCGCGACCTGCACGTGCGCTTCATCGAGTTCATGCCGCTCGACCGGCGCGTCGCCGGCGACGACCTCGGCGGCGAGGGCCGGCTGCTGCCCGCCGGTGACCTCCTGCGCCGGCTCATGGAGCGCTACGTGCTGGTGGCGCACGAAGGCCCCTACGGGCACGGCCCGGCGCAGTACTGGAACGTGCCCGGCGCGCGCGGCACCATCGGCTTCATCGCCGGCGTGTCCGAGCACTTCTGCGAGAGCTGCAACCGCCTGCGCCTCACGGCCGACGGCCGCCTGCGCACCTGTCTCTTCTCGGGCAGCGAGGTCGACGTGCGACCCCTGGTGGCCGACCCCGGCGCGCTGCGGGCCGTGATCGAATCCGCGGTCGCGGGCAAGCGGTACGACCGCTGCAGCGAGGCGCAGGCCAACGAGCGCTCGATGTCCGAGATCGGAGGGTGACCATGCGCGAGCTCAGCCACCTCGACGAGCGCGGCCGCGCGGCGATGGTCGACGTGGGCGCCAAGGACGAGACCGACCGCGTCGCGCGCGCGGAGGCGTCGGTGGTCATGGCGCCGGAGACGCTCGCGATCATCGTCGACGAGGCGGTGCCGAAGGGCGACGTCGTCGCCACCGCCCGCCTGGCCGGCATCATGGCCGCCAAGCGCACGCACGAGCTGATCCCGCTCTGCCACCAGCTCAACCTCACCAAGGTCGCCGTGGACATCGCGGCCGACGAGTCGCTGCCCGGCCTGCGCATCGTCACCGAGGCGCGGCTCCGCGGCCGCACCGGCGTCGAGATGGAGGCGCTGGTCGCCGCTTCGGTGGCTGCGCTCACCGTCTACGACATGTGCAAGGCCGTCGACCGCGGCATGGAGGTCACCGGCGTGCGCCTGCTCGAGAAGAGCGGCGGCCGCAGCGGTCATTGGGAACGCGAAGGCGCCGCCGTTGGCGACGAGCCGGCCGGCGCGGCCGGGACGGCATCCGGGGGACGGCCGTGAGCGCGCACAGCGTCGACGGCCGCATCGTCTCGGTCAACGTCGCCGACACGAAGGGCGTGCGCAAGCAGCCCGTCGCCTCCATCACCCTCGTCGTCGAGCACGGCGTCGAGGGCGACGCGCACGCCGGGCCCTGGCACCGCCAGGTCAGCCTGCTGGCCAACGAGAGCATCGAGAAGATGAAGCCGTCGTGCCCGTCGGTCGAGCCGGGCGCGTTCGGCGAGAACATCACCACGGAGGGCATCGTCGTCTACGAGCTGCCGGTGGGTGCGCGCTTCTACGCCGGGGAGTGCCTCCTCGAGGTCACGCAGATCGGCAAGGTCTGTCACGACCGCTGCGCCATCTTCCACCAGGCCGGCGACTGCGTGATGCCGCGCGAGGGCATCTTCGCCAGGGTGATCGAGGGCGGCGAGATCCAGCCCGGCAACGGCATCGTCCTCATGAAGAACAGCCTCATCGTCGCGGCCGTCCTCACCGTGAGCGACAAGGGCTCGCGCGGCGAGCGCGAGGACACGAGCGGCGACGCGCTCGAGGCGGCGCTGCGCGAGCTGGGCGTCGCCGCGGTCGAGCGGGCGATCGTGCCCGACGAGGCCGAGCTGATCGCCGCCGAGCTGCGGCGCTGGGCCGACGAGACGCCGGTCAATCTGATCCTGACGACCGGCGGCACCGGCATGACGAGCCGGGACGTGACGCCCGAGGCGACGCTCTCGGTGCTCGACCGTCAGGCGCCCGGCTTCGCCGAGGCGATGCGCGCCGGCTCGCTCGCCACGACGCCGCACGCGATGCTCTCGCGGGCGGTGAGTGGGGTCCGCGGCAGGACGCTCGTCATCAACATGCCGGGGAGCCCGCGCGCCTGCACCGAGCAGTTCGCGATGATCGCCAAGGCGCTGCCGCACGGGGTGGAGAAGCTGCTCGACCTGGGCGGCGACTGCGCTCCGCCCTCGCCGCCGCTCGCCGGCTGAACCTGCGCTCCGGCCGGCCGCCGGGCGCGGCGCCGGCGTCACGATCGCCGGACGCGGCGCCGGCGTCTCAGCCGCCGAACCGCCGCCGGCGCTGGTAGCTCAGATACGTGGCGATCGCCGCGTCGGCCTCTTCGACCGCGCGCCGGTGCCCCGCGCCCAGCCGGTCTCCCACGCTCTGGCGGGTCACGCCCAGCCGCTCGGCGACGTCGCGCTGGTGGCCGAGCTCCCGATAGGCGGCGATGGCCTCCCACTGCTTGACGGTGCGCGCACGTATCAGCGGGTCGACGAGCCGGCAGAGGGCGCCGAGGAGCACGTCGCCGGCGTCGCCGGTGCCGAGGTAGCGCGTGAGGCCCTTGTCGCGGACCACGAACTGCAGGGCGCGGCGGGCGAAGGAGGAGGCGTCGCGGTCGGTCGCCGAGGCGTCGCGCTGGTGGCCGACGGTGCCGATGCCGATGCCGGCGCGCAGCTGCAGCGGCGCGATGATCTCGCGCAGGACGCTGATGCAGAGCGGCGTCTGGGCGGGGTCGGCCAGCGCCCCGTCGATGCGGTCCTCGCCGGTGAGGCCGAACGGCTCGGCGACCGCCGGGAAGAAGAGCTGGTTGACGCGCTCGAGGGCGCCGCGCAGCATGTCGCGGTCCGCGGCGCCCGCCCCGGGGACGTCGGCGACCACCACGGCGATGACCTTCGTCTCGCGGCGTTTGTCGATGGGCATGCTGCTAGCTACGCCGCCGCGCGAGAGTTTTCCTGCCGCGGCGGCGGCTCACCGCGCGCGATACTCACCCCGCAGACAGTGGAAATGGCAAGACGGCTGCGCGTCGGCTACACTAGTCGGGCTCTCCGGCACTACAACCAGGGGTATCCGCTTGAACAAGAAATCCCGCACTCGTCTGCTCGTCGCCACGGGCGTCATCGTCGCCGTCTTCGTCGTCGGCGTCATCTTCCTCGTGCAGCGCCAGGGCGCGTACTACCGGCAGGTGTCGGATCTGACCACTGGTCAGTACGACGGCAAGAACGTCAAGGTCGGCGGCAGGGTGCTCGACGGCACCATCGAGCGCGACACGACGGGCGTGCACTTCACCATCGAGGACCTCACCGGCAAGACGGACACGGTGAAGGTGCTCTACAGCGGCCAGATGCCGGGCACCTTCGACGCCGGCGTCGACGTCGTGGTGATCGGCAAGTACGCCTCCAACGGCGGCTTGATCACGGCCGAGCAGCTGCAGACCAAGTGTCCGAGCAAGTACAAGGGGCAGGCCTCGCCCGCGGCTCAGAGCGGGCAGTGAGGTCCGGCGTTTGATCCTCCTCGGCAAATACTCACTCGTCGCTGCGCTCATCTTCTCGCTGGGCGCCGTGTGGTTCATCGCCCTGGGCCTGGGCACGAATCGCAGGGAGCTCATCCGCTACGGCTACTACGCCGTCTACGGGTTCTTCCTCACCACGGTCGTCGCCTCCGCGGTGTTGCTCCAGGCCTTCCTGAAGAAGGACTTCAGCTTCGGCTACGTGGCCGAGAACTCCGATGCCACGCTGTCGGTCTTCTATCGGATCGCCGGCTTCTGGGCCGGCCAGCAGGGCTCGTTCCTCCTCTGGCTGCTGTGCCTGGCGATCGCCGCCATCATCATCGCCGTCCTCGACCTCAACCGGGTCGAGCGGCTCACCGGCGGCGCGGTCGCGATCCTCGGCGTCATCTCCGCCGTCTTCGCCGCGCTCATGATCTTCGACACCAGCTCCAACCCGTTCCTGAAGGCCGAGGCGGGCGCCGTGCCCTTCGGCCTCAACCCGCTGCTCTTGCATCCGGGCATGGTGCTGCACCCGCCCACGTTGTTCATCGGCTACGTGGGCCTCGCGGTGCCCTTCGCCTTCGCCATCTCGACCCTCGTGCTCGGCCGCGGCGACAAGCTCTGGGTGCAGCGCTCGCAGAAGTGGGCCGTCTTCGGCTGGCTCTTCCTCTCGCTGGGCATCGGCCTCGGCGCCTGGTGGGCCTACGTGGTGCTCAGCTTCGGCGGCTTCTGGGCGTGGGACGCGGTCGAGAACACCTCCCTGGTGCCGTGGCTCACGGCCACCGCGCTGCTGCACTCCTTCACGCTGTACAAGGCCCGCGGCCTCTTCAAGCGCTGGGCGCTGGGGCTCGCCGCCGTGACCTTCTTCTTCACCATCCTCGCCACCTGGACGACACGCACCGGCCTGATCAGCTCCGTGCACGCCTTCGGCAAGAACCCGGTGCTGATCTGGATCCTCTCGACCTTCCTGGTCGTGACGGCCGTGGGCAGCGCCGGGCTCATCGCCTGGCGCTGGCGCACGTTCGAGAGCCACGACGAGGTCGAGAGCGCTCTCTCGCGCGACTTCCTCTACTACGTCACCAACCTGCTGCTCACGCTGTTCGCCGTGGCCGTCGCTTTCGGCACCGTCGCCGTGCCGCTGCTCATGGAGCGCACGGTGGGGGCGAGCACCTACGACGCGGTCGCTCGCCCGCTCGGCGTCGTCGTCCTCGCCATGATCGCCGTCTGCCCGCTCCTCGCCTGGCGCAAGACCGACGGCGCGCAGCTGCGCAAGACGCTCATCCTGCCCACCGTGACGATGATCCTCTCGGTGCCGCTCTGGCTGTACCTGGGCTTCCAGTCCAACGTCTGGGGCTTCATCGGCATGCTCGTCTGCGGCTTCGCCTTCGGCGCCGTCATCCAGTTCGTGCTGCGCTCGGCGCGCCGGGCGGCCGGACCCGACAAGAGCCTCTGGTCCGGCCTGGGACGCGCCTTCACCGGCAGCCGCACGCGCACCGCCGCCTACATCGTCCACATGGGCATGGTCCTGGTCGTCGCCGGCCTGCTCGGCTCGACCGTGTACAAGGTCGAGCAGTCGGCCATCGTCAAGGTCAAGCCCGGCGAGACGGCGAGCCTCGAGGGCTACACGCTCACCTACAAGGGCATGACCGACAGCACCGGCGCGCAGAACTCGACGCGCAGCGTCGCCAACTTCGAGGTGTCCCGGGACGGCAAGTCCCTCGGCACGCTGGGGCCGCACACAGACATCTACCCGGTGAGCGGCGCCGCGGTGCGCGCCGTCATCCTCGGCCGGCCCTTCGAGGACCTCTTCGTCGTCGCCGACGAGCCGTTCGACGGCACGTCCAAGACGATCGCCCTGCGCATGGTCATCTTCCCGCTCATCCGCTGGGTGTGGATCGGCTCGATCCTGCTCTGCGTCGGCGCCGTCGTCTCGCTCTGGCCCCGGCGCCTGAAGCAGGAGCAGGAAGCCCGCGCGGACGAGCCGGCCGTCGACGTGCTGGAGGCCGGCACGGACGGCGTCACCGCCTGACGGAGGCCCTCGGCATGTCGGACGCACAGGACCGGCAGGACGGCGCGGCCCCCCTCGAGATCGAGGTCGAGGGGCTGCGCAAGACGTTCGGCCGCCGCGAGGTGCTGAAGGGCCTGTCCTTCAGCCTGCGCCGCGGCGGCTTTCTCAGCATCTTCGGCCCCAACGGGGCCGGCAAGACGACCACGCTGCGCGTGCTGGCCACGCTGCTGACGCCCGGTGACGGTGCGATCACGGTCGCCGGTCACGACGTGCGCGAGGACCCGATGCCGGTGCGCGGCGCCATCGGCTTCATCTCCCACAACCCGATGCTGTACCCAGACCTCACGGCGCAGGAGAACCTGCGCTTCTACGCCGACATGTACGGCGTGGCGGATCGGGAGGCGCGCATCACGGAGCTGCTCGAGCGCCTCGAGCTGAGCGCCCGCCGCCACGACGTGGTGCGCACCTACAGCAAGGGCATGCGCCAGCGGCTGGCGATCGCGCGGGCCATCCTGCATCGCCCGCGCGTCCTCCTGCTCGACGAGCCGCACTCCGGCCTCGACCCGCGGGCCGTCGACATCCTCGACGGGCTGCTCACCGAGATCCGCGACGAGCACACCTTCGTGATGGTCACCCACAACATCGCCAAGGGACTGGAGTGGGGGACGGAGCTCATGATCATCGAGGGCGGCCGCATCGCCTACGAGCACGCGGCCGGCGTCGACCACGAGTCGTTCAGCGCCGTCTACCGTGAGCACGTCCGCGACGGGAGCCTGGCATGAATAGCCAGCGCAGCGAGGCTATCGACCGACGCGCCGCAATGGCGCCGGTCCGCGGCTGGGCCCAGTTCAAGGCGATCCTGCGCAAGGACCTCATCCGCGAGCTGCGCACGCGCGACATGATCGTCAGCATGATCCTCTTCGTGCTGCTCGCGATGGTGATCTTCCACTACGCGTTCACGGTCAAGGAGGGCGCCGACCTCACCTTCTTCACCGGCGGCATGCTCTGGGTCACCTTCATCTTCGCGATGTTGCTGGGGCTCAACCGCTCATTCGCCCAGGAGAAGGACGAGCACTGCCTCGACGGCCTGCTGCTCTGCCCCGTCGACCGGGTGACGATCTTCTTCGCCAAGACGGCCGGCAACCTCATCTTCCTGCTGATCATCCAGGCGGTCGCCGTCCCCGTGTTCACGCTGTTCTTCATCGAGCGCAGCTATCTCGGCGACCTCCTGCCGTTCCTCGTCGTTTTGCTGCTCGCCGACGTGGGCATCTGTGCCCTGGGGACGCTGCTCGCGACGATCTCGATGAACACGCGCTCGCGCGATCTGCTGCTGCCGATCCTGTTCCTGCCCCTGATCGTGCCGGTGCTCATCGCCGCGACGGGGGCGACCACGCTGATCTTCGCCGAAGGCAGCGGCTTCGGTGACCTTGTCGCCCGGCTCTTGTTTCTCCTCGGCTTCGACGCCGTGTTCCTGGTCGCCGCCTGGGGTACCTACGACTTCGCCATAGGAGAGTGAGCGTGAAGAAGCTCCTGAGTGCGTCGGCCCTCTTCGCGGGCGCCGGCATCCTGCTCATCGTCGGCGTGCTGCTCGCCTTCTGGTACTCGCCGACGGACTCGTCGTCGATGGGCTTCAGCCAGAAGATCCTCTACTACCACGCGCCGATCGCCGAAGCCGCTCTCGTCGCATTCGGGGTCGCTTTCGTCGCGGCGATCGCCTACCTGCGCACGCAGGATCTCAAGTGGGACCGTCTCGGCTACGTGTGCGTGCGGCTCGGCCTGCTCTTCAGCATCCTCGTGATGATCACCGGCATGATCTGGGGCAAGGCGGCGTGGGGCACGTGGTGGGCCTGGGAACCCCGGCTCACGACGTTCCTGCTCGTCTGCTTCCTCTACGTCGCGTACCTGGTGCTGCGCTCGGTGGTCGACGAGGAGCAGCGCCGTGCCACCTACGCGGCGGTGTTCGCGATCATCGCCTTCATCGACGTGCCGATCACGTTCTTCGCGACGCGCTTCCTGCCCGAGGGACTGCATCCGGTGGTCATCGGCCCCGGGGGCGGTGGCATGGAAGGCAGCATGGCGGTGAGCTTCGCGCTCTGCATGCTCGGCATGACGCTGCTGCTCGCGGCGATGATCCGCCGCGACTATGAGATCGAACAGCTCAAGGACCGCGTGACCGACCTCAAGACCTCGCTGGGAGGCTGACTCCATGACCATCGAAGAAGGCGCCAAGTACGTCGCCGCGGCCTACGCCGTCATCATGGCCGTGCTGATCCTGTACTACTTCATGAGCGCGCGTCGCGTGAGCGCGCTGACGCGCGACGTCCAGCTGCTCGAGGACGAGGCGAAGCGCGGGCAGGCGCCCGCGGGAGAGACCGGCGCGGAGTGACGCGCCGGCCTCGTAACGGGCGCCCGGCAGGCTGAGCCGCCGCCGTGGAACAAGCCTCCGTCATTCTGGTCTGGCTCGCGTACCTGCTGTACGCGGCCGCCTTCGCCGTGTTCGTGATCGGCTTCTTCACGCAGCGCCCATGGATGAACCGGCTCGGGCTCATCGTCGCGGCCGCCGGTCTCGTGAGCCACACGCTGGGGATCATCTTCCGCGGCCTGAGCGCCGGGCACTTCCCGTTCGTCGGGATCTACGAGTCGATGGTGCTGGTCGCCTGGGCCGTCGTGCTGGTCTGGCACGTGCTCGAGTCGTTCACCAAGATCAAGGCCGTCGGCCTCTACGTGATGCCGGTCGTGCTCGTGCTGCTGACGGTCGCCCTGGTGGAGTACAACCCGCCCGTCGGGCTCGGGCCGGCGCTGCGCAGCGACATCGTCATCGTCCACGTGAGCGTGATGCTGGTCGCCATCGGCGCCCTCTACGTGGGAGGTGGCGCCGCCATCATCTACCTCGTGGAGGAGGCGCTGCTGCGGCGCCGCAAGACGGGCGGCGTCCTCGGGCGCCTGCCTTCCCTGGCGGCACTCGACCGGCTCATCTACCACGCCACGCTGCTGGGACTGCCCTTCCTCACCATGGGCATGGCCGCCGGCGTGATCCGCGCCGAGACCTTCCGCGTGCCCGGGTGGGGCACCGACCCGATGGTCCTGCTGTCGGCCGCGGCCTGGGCCGTCTACCTGACGCTCATCGCCGGCCGCGTGCGCGGCGACTGGTCCGGCCGGGCCGTGTCCTGGCTCTCCGTCGCGGGCCTCGTGCTGCTCCTCGTCATCCGCTTCGCCGCCGTGCCCTACCTCAGCGGCTTCCACACCTACGGGGGCTGACCGCATGCACGTCGTCGTCGCCGGCATCTCCCACAAGACCGCACCGCTCGAGCTGCGCGAGCGCCTCGCCCTCGACGAGGAGGCCGCGCTGCACGTGGCCCAGGAACTGCTCGACGAGGGCGTCGCCTGCGAGGCGGTCGCCCTGAGCACCTGCAACCGGACCGAGCTGTATCTCTACGGGCGCGACTCGCTGGCGGCGCGCCAGGCGGCGCTCGCCCTCCTGGCGCGGCACGCGGGGGTCGCGCCGGGCGAGCTCGAGCCGGCGCTGTACAGCTACTCCGGCGACGGCGCCATCGCGCACCTGTTCCGCGTCACGTCGAGCCTCGACTCCATGGTCGTCGGCGAGGCGCAGATCGTCGCCCAGCTCAAGGCCGCCTACCAGCAGGCCTGCGACGGCGGCTGCACCAGCGTCGTCTTCAACCGCCTCTTCCGGCACGCGCTCGAGGTCGGCAAGCGCGTGCGCACCGAGACGGCGATCGGCGAGCGGCCGGTGAGCGTGAGCTCCGCCGCAGTCGAGCTCGCCCTGCAGGTCTTCGGCAAGCTCCGCGAGCACACCGTGCTCATCGTCGGCGCCGGCGAGACCAGCGAGCTCACGGCGACGCACCTCAAGGCGCACGGCATCGAGAAGATCCTCGTCACCAACCGCACGTTCGACGCTGCCGAGGAGCTGGCGCGAAGGGTCGGCGGCCGAGCCGTGCCCTTCGAGGAACTCGAAGAGCATCTGACGGCCGCCGACATCGTCATCAGCTCGACCTCGGCGCCGCACTACGTCATCACGCGCGAGCGCGTGGAGCGGGCGTTCAAGCAGCGCCGCCACCGGCCCATCTTCTTCATCGACATCGCCGTGCCGCGCGACCTCGACCCGGAGATCAATCGCGTGCGCAACGCCTACCTCTACGACATCGACGACCTGCAGCACGTCGTGGAGCAGAACCGCAGCGAGCGCGAGAAGGAGGCGCAGCACGCCGAGCGCATCGTCGAGCAGGAGCTCGCGAGCGTGAACGACTGGCTGCGCAGCCTCGAGGTGGTCCCCACCATCGCCACCCTGCGGGCGACCGTCGAGGACATCCGCCGCAGTGAGCTCGAGCGGCTGGGCAACAGGCTGAGCGACCTCACCGACGAGCAGCGCGCCCAGGTCGAGATGCTCACCGCCAGCATCGTGAACAAGATACTGCACGTGCCGACCGTGAAGATGAAGGAGGTCGCCGGGCGCGACCAGTGCTACCTCTACGTCGACGCGGTGCGCACGCTGTTCGACCTCGACGCCGATGAGGACGCGCGCCCGGTCGGCCAGACGGAGACGGCGGAACCGCCCGTGGACGAGCCGTCCGCCGCTCCCGGTAACGTCCATCCTCTGCGCGGCACGGGGACGGAGGACGCGTGAATAGCCACCGTAGGCGGGCTATCGAGCGGGGCACCGAAGGGGCACCGCTCAGCAGCCGGCGTAGCCAAGCTATCGAGCGGGGCACCGAAGGAGCACCGCTCAGGGGCCTCGTGCGCATCGGCTCCAGAGGCTCTCGCCTCGCCCTCGTCCAGGCGGAGTGGGTGCGGGGCCGGGTGGCCGAGCGCCATCCCGACCTGCGCGTGGAGATCGAGGTCATCAACACCAAGGGCGACAAGCTGCTCGACGCGCCGCTCGCCAAGCTCGGCGACAAGGGCCTCTTCACCAAGGAGCTCGAAGCGGCGCTGCTCGACGGGCGCATCGACGTCGCCGTGCACTCGGCCAAGGACATGCCCACGGCGGTGCCCGAGGGTCTCGCGATCATCGCCTTCACCGAGCGCGAGGACGTGCGCGACGTGTTCGTCGCCAATCCAAAGCTGCTGGCCGCGCGCGGCCCCGGCGGGTTCACCATCGACGACGTGCCGCACGGCGCCCGCGTCGGCAGCTCGAGCCTGCGCCGTCGCTCGCAGCTGCTGGCGCTGCGCCCGGATCTCGACGTGGTCGACATCCGCGGCAATGTGGAGACACGAATGCGCAAGGTCGTCGACGAGGGTATGGCGGGGACGGTCCTCGCGGCGGCGGGGCTCGCCCGCCTCGGGCGATCGGACGCCGTCGCCTTCGCCTTCGCCTTCGACGAGATGCTTCCCGCCGTCGGCCAGGGCGCCCTCGCCATCGAGGCACGGACCGACCACCCGCTGCGAGGGGAGCTGCACGCCGCCCTCGACCACCGGCCGTCGGCCCTCGCCGTGGCGGCGGAGCGCGCCCTGCTCGGCACGCTCGAGGGCGGCTGCCAGGTCCCGATCGCCGCCCACGCCCGCTGGAAGGTGGGCGGCGCGCCGGGCGCCGGGGTCCTCGTGCTGCGCGCTTACGTCGGCGCACTCGACGGCCGCCGGGCGGTGCGCGGCGAGCGCGAGCGCCTCGCCGACGACCCCGAGGGTCTCGGCACCTCCCTCGCCGCCGAGCTGCTCGAGCGCGGGGCCGGCGAGATCCTGGACGAGATCCGCTCGCCGTGAGCGTCTCCGGTCCGGACACGGCGCCGTCGCCGGACCGGCCGCTCGCCGGACGCACGGTCGTCGTGACCCGGCCACGCGAGCAGGCGGCCTCCCTCGTGGAGCCGCTGGAGGCGCTCGGCGCTGAAGTCCTGCTCGTCCCCACCATCCGCATCGAGCCGCGGCCGCTCGACGACGAGGTCGCGGCCGTCCTGCGGGAGCTGTCGACCTATCAGCTCGTGGTGTTCACGAGCGCCAACGCGGTGCGCGTCTTCGCCGGGTACCTGGCGCGGGGCACGGAGGCGGCGACGATGCCCGCAGGGCCCGTTGTCGCCGCGGTCGGCCCCGCGACGGCGGCCGCCCTCGAGAAGCACGGCCTCGCCTGCCACCTCGTGCCCGACGAGTACGTCGCTGAGGGGCTGCTGGACTCGCTCGACCGTGTCGAAGCGGCGGTGGACGGCGCGCGCGTGCTCATCCCGTGCGCCCGCGACGCCCGCGACGTGCTGGCGGAGACGCTGCGCGACAGGGGCGCCGTCGTCGACGTTTTGCACATCTACGACACGGTGGCCGCCGGCGAGCTCGCCGTCCCGGCGGCACGCATCGAAGCGGCCGACTACGTCACCTTCACCTCCGCGAGCACGGCGAAGCAGCTCGCGGCGCTGCTGGAGGCGGCCGGCGACGCGCCGGCCGGCCGGCCGCTCGCCGAGCGTCTCGCCGGCGTCCGGCTCTGCTCGATCGGCCCGGTCACGAGCGAGGCGATCCGCGCCTTCGGTCTCGAGGTCGCGGTCGAGGCCCGTGAGTACACGGCCGCGGGCCTCGCGGCCGCGATCGCCGGCGACGCGCTCGGCGCGCTGACGCCGCGGACCAGGCCCGCGCGCTGTCGCCTCCGGGGCGCGTCCGCCGCCGGCTCAGAACCCCCGGCCGGTGGTGATCAAGCGGCGATCCGTTCGCGTTCGACCGCCGGAGGCTCTGGGATCGCCTCGCGGACCGCACGCATCGCCGGGCTACCCGTCCGCCTGCCGATGACGACCGCGAGCGCCACCAGGGCCGCGGCCGCGAGTGCGGCGAACGACGCGACGACGACGACGCCGCGGGTCGTCAGCGATGCCGCCGGGACGTGTACGCGCGTGTATCCTGTGGCGGTTGCCGGCCTCGTAGCGGTCGCGGTCGCGTCCGCGGCGAGAGCCGTCGCGGATCGGGGATGATGGTGGACCACCACCGTCGACTGCGCCGGGGGATGATGGTGGACTGCCACCGCCGGAGCGGCGGTGGCCAGGACGATGATTCCCATGAGCGCGAGCAATCCTCCGACCGTCCGGCGTACCCTTCTCGTTCTGCGACTGCTGAACATGGCGACTCCCTTCAGGGTCGTGGCCTCACCCCGGACCCTACGAAGACCCTGCCGCCGGCGCGTCACCCCCAAAGGGTGATATCGGCCGCACGCCCAACTGTTGCGCCGCGACCGGCTTCGTCGTAGGTTCGCGGCATGGACCGGCCGATCTGCTTCTTCAGCGACTACGGCTATACCGACGACTTCGCCGGCGTGTGCCGGGCGGCGATCGCCCGGCTGGCGCCGCAGGTCCGGGTGATCGACGTGACGCACGGGCTGCCCGAGCGGGACGTGCTCGCCGGCGCCGTCGTGCTGCGCAACACGCTGCCCTACATGCCGGACAAGGCCGTCATCCTGGCGGTCGTCGATCCCGGCGTCGGCGGGCCGCGCCGGCCGATCGCCTTGCGCAGCCACGGCGACCACCTCTTCGTCGGCCCCGACAACGGGCTGCTGATGCACGCCGCCGACGCGGACGGCGGCGTCAGTGACGCGTACTCGCTGAGCAACAACGAGCTCTGGCTGATCCCGCTCTCGGCGACGTTCCACGGCCGCGATATCTTCGCGCCGGTCGCGGCCCGCCTCGCCGCCGGCCTCGCGCTCGAGTCCGTCGGCGCGCCGGTCAGGCCCGAGGAACTCGACCGCATCGACCTCCCCGAGCCCCGGCGGCACCGCGACGGCCTCACCGCCATCGCGGTGCTGGTCGACCGCTTCGGTAACATCGCCCTCAACCTGCGTGCCCGCGACCTCGAGAAGGCCAAGCTCACCGAGACGGTCGAGCTCCTGACCGGCGACGAGCGCTACCTCGCCAAGGTGGCGCGCACCTTCGCTTCCGTGCGCCCCAGCGACATCGTCGTGCTCATCGACAGCTACGGCCAGGCGTCGGTGGCGGTGAACAACGGCTCCGCCGCCGAGGTCCTCGGCCTCGACGCCGGCGACGAGATCCGGTTGCGGCGGGTCGGCTGAGCGCCGCGCGGCGCCGCGCGGCGCCGCAGGCGCCCGCGCCCACGGCCGCTCGTGTTGCGCCGCCCGCCCGGATTCGCTATAGTCCCCCTTCGCGCGTCCGTGCCGGGCGCGCTTCCTGCTACCGAACGAGTGAGCGTATGAAGACTTACGTCGCCAAGCCATCCACGATCGAGAAGAAGTGGTACGTCGTCGACGCCAAGGGCCACACCCTGGGCCGCCTCGCGACCGTCGTCGCCGACTGCCTGCGCGGCAAGCGCAAGGCCATCTACACGCCGAACATCGACACCGGCGACTTCGTCGTCATCATCAATGCCGAGCAGATCGTCGTGACCGGCAAGAAGCCCGAGCAGAAGATGTACTACCACCACTCGGGCTACCCCGGCGGCATCAAGAGCGAGTCGTACGCCAAGCTCCAGGCCCGCCGTCCTGAGGAGATCATCCGCCACGCCGTGCGCGGCATGCTTCCCCACAACAAGCTCGGGCGCGCCCAGCTCCGCAAGCTGAAGATCTACGCCGGCTCGGAGCATCCGCACGAGGCGCAGAACCCCGACGTGCTCGAGATCAAGGAGTAAGGCGTGGCTGCTGCAGTGACCTACCGCGCGACCGGCAAGCGCAAGACCAGCGTCGCCCGCGTGATCCTCACCCCCGGTGTCGGCAAGGTCGCCATCAACGGCCGCGAGATCGACGCCTACTTCGGCCGCAAGGTCCTCGAGACCATCGCGCTCATGCCGTTCGAGACCACCCGCACCGCGGGCAAGTTCGACGTCACCGCGAACGTGTACGGCGGCGGCATCAGTGCCCAGGCCGGCGCCGTGCGCCACGGCATCGCCCGCGCCCTCTGCGAGGCCGACGAGAGCCTGCGCACGCCGCTCAAGCGTTCCGGCTTCCTCACCCGCGACGACCGCAAGGTCGAGCGCAAGAAGGCCGGGTTCCACAAGGCGCGCAAGAAGCCGCAGTTCAGCAAGCGCTGACCCTGCGTTGCAGACCGGCCCTTCCCGACGGGTCGCCGCGAGGCGGCCCGTCGTCGTTCCGGCTCCGGGCGGGCGGCATCGCCCGGCCGGCGCTCCGCCCCGCAGTGCTAGGATGAGCAGTCAGTCGATCCCTGAGGAGTCCTGATGGCACGGAAGACGAACCCGCTGCGCCCGGCACGCAACACGGCGCCGATGTGGAAGAAGGTCGCGGTCGTGCTCTCCGCACCGATCGCCGTCATTCTCGTCGTGAATCTTCTCCACGCCAGCACGTGGGGCTTCTTCCCCTTCTTCATCGTCGCCATCGCGGTCGCCGTCGCCGCGGTCTGGGGCATGGCCAAGCTCCTCGGCGTGCACCTCAGTCTCGGGAGCTGGGACTAGCCGCCGCAGGCGGGCCGGCGGAGACGGGGCGCGGCATGGGCACGTACTTTGGGACCGATGGCATCCGCGGCGTCGCCGGCGAGTTGCTGACGCCCGAGTTCGCCGTCCAGGTCGGACGGGCCGCGGCCGTCGTGCTGGCGCAGAAGGCCGGCCTACACCCGCTGTTCGTGATCGGCCGCGACACGCGGCTGAGCGGTCCGATGCTCGAGGCGGCCCTCACGGCCGGCCTCACCAGCGGCGGCGCGCGCGTCGAGGTCGCCGGGGTGATCCCGACGCCGGGGCTCGCCGCGCTGGTCCGCCAGCGCGGCGCCGACGCCGGCGTCGTCATCAGCGCCTCGCACAACCCCTACGGCGACAACGGCATCAAGTTCTTCTCCAGCGCCGGCATCAAGCTGAGCGACGAGGAAGAGGCCGACATCGAGGCGCACATCGAGCACCACGACCTGCAGTCGCTCGCCGGCGCGGACTTCGGCAGCGCGGAGCAGCTCGAGGGTGCCGTTGAGGGCTACGTCTGGGACGTGGTCAAGCGCATCCCGCTCGATCTGAGCGGCATGAAGATCGCCCTCGACTGCGCGCACGGCGCCATGCACCGCGCCGCGCCACTGGCGCTGGAGGAGTCCGGCGCGCACGTGACGGTGCTCTTCGACCAGCCCGACGGCACCAACATCAACGCCGGCTGCGGCAGCACACACATGGCCGCCCTGCAGGAGAAGGTGGCCGGCGATGGCTTCGACCTCGGCCTCGCCTTCGACGGCGACGGCGACCGCGTGCTCGCCGTCGACGCCGCCGGTGAGCTCGTCGACGGCGACTTCATCATCGCGATCCTCGCGAGGCACCTGAAGGCGCAGGGCAAGCTCAGCCGCGACACCGTCGTGACCACCGTGATGACGAATCTCGGCTTCCACCTCGCCATGGAGCGCGAGGGGATCGACGTCGTGGTGACGTCGGTCGGCGACCGCTACGTCGTCGCCGAGATGCTCAGGGGCGACTACCTGCTCGGCGGCGAGCAGTCCGGGCACATCATCAACCGCGACGTCAGCACGACCGGCGACGGCCTCGCCACCGCGCTGCTGCTCCTGCAGGCGCTGCGCGAGATGGACGTGCCGCTCGCCGAGGCGGCGCGGGTCATGCGGCGGCTGCCGCAGAAGCTCGTCAACGTGCGCGTGCGCGATGTGGCCGAGCTCGACGGGGCAGCCGCGGTGTGGGCGGCGGTCGAAGAGGAGACCCGCCGCCTCGAGGGCAGCGGCCGTGTCCTCGTGCGCTCGTCGGGCACCGAGCCGCTCGTGCGCGTGATGGCCGAGGCGCCGACGGACGACGACGTCGAGGCCGCCTGCGCGCGCATCGTCGCGGTCGTCGAAGAGCACCTCACCTAACAGCCCCTCGCTTCCGGGCTCGCGGTGCTTCCCTGAGCGAGCTTCACACGGTGACGCCAGAGTGATAACATACTGACGCCAAGTGATTACACTTTGGGGTGACGACATGGTCCGCACGCAGATCCAGCTGAGCGAACGCGAGGCCGCGGCGGTCAAGAGACTGGCGGCGCAGCGCTCAGTCTCCATGGCGGCGGTGATCCGTGACGCCGTCGATCAGTATGTGGAGCGCGAGTCCGGCGTGTCGCTGGACGCGCGGTGGGAGCGCTCGCTGGCTGCCGTCGGTGGGTTCCGTTCCGGCGGAGCGCATCTCTCGCGGACGCACGATGACGAGTTTGCGGCCGCGTCATCCGAGTGAGCGTGTTCGTCGACACCTCCTTCCTGGTGGCGCTGCTCGACGAGGACGACGAGCGCGCCGAGGAGGCCGCGAAGGCATGGCGGCAGGCCGCCGCCGCTCGGGCTCGCGTGCTCACCAGCAACTACGTCGCGCTCGAGTGTTGCGCGGTGCTGCAGTGGCGCCTCGGCCTCCAGGCGGTCCGTCGCCTGACGCGGGAGATCCTCGCTCCCGTGGCTCTCGAATGGGTCACGCGGGCCGACCACGAGCGTGCCGCGGAAGCGCTCATCGTGGCCGGTCGGCGTGGGCTCAGCCTCGTCGACTGTTCGAGCTTCGAGGTGATGCGCCGGCTGGACGTGCGCCAGTGCCTGGCCTTCGACGCGCACTTCGAAGAGCAGGGCTTCGCAGCGCCGTCTTTCAGCTGAGATGCGGTGGCCGAGGGCGCGCCTGCGGGCGACGGGGTAGAATGACGCTCACATACGCAGACCGCTGGTGCGGACACCCGTCAGCAACCTGAGCGCCTGGCCCGCGCTGAGCTCCGAGAGGAGCGCCCCGCGCGGGTGACGAGGTGGAGGTTCATCGAAAGACTCGGCGGATGCCTCCCGGCCCGGCACGGTCGTTATCGAGTCGACAAAGCCCGCTGGCAACGGCGGAACAAAGCGGCTCGAGGGTGCCGTCCGCAGCCCGCCCATCTGCGCCCTGACTCACAGGAGGGAGCACGCATGTGCGGCATCGTTGGCTACGTCGGCCGCCGCGCCGGCAAGCCCATCATCCTCGACGGCCTCCGGCGCCTGGAGTACCGCGGCTACGACTCGGCCGGCATCGTCCTCATCGAGGGCGCCGGTCTCGAGACGGTGCGTGCCGTCGGCAACCTGGACCAGCTCTTTCTGGCCGCCGGCGAGAACGGGTCCGACGCCTGCGTCGGCCTCGGCCACACGCGCTGGGCGACGCACGGCAAGCCGAGCGAGGAGAACGCCCACCCGCACAGCGACTGCAGCGGGCGCGTCTCGATCGTCCTCAACGGCATCATCGAGAACTACAAGGAGCTGCGCGCCCGCCTGACCGAGGGCGGTCACACGTTCACGAGCGAGACCGACGCCGAGGTCGTGGTGCACCTCATCGAGGAGCACGCCGGCGACGGCCTGACGACCGCGGTGCGCGCGGCCCTGGCCGAGCTCGACGGGCACTACGCCTTCTGCGCCGTCTCGGCCGACGAGCCGGACGTCGTCGTCGGCACCCGGCACGAGTGCCCGCTGGTGGTCGGCGTGGGCGACGACGAGATGTTCTTCGCCTCGGCGATCCCGGCGTTCCTCGCGCACACGCGCCGGGTGGTCGTGCTCGAGGACGGCGACGTCGTCACTCTCCGCGCCGACGGCGCGGAGTACACCGACGTCGCCGGACAGCCCATCGTCCGCGAGGAGATGGAGTTCCCCGGCGACGACGCCGCCGCCGAGAAGGGCGGCTTCGAGACCTTCATGCTCAAGGAGATCCACGAGCAGCCGGCGGCGCTGCGCGACACGCTCGCCGGCCGGCTGTGCGAGGACGGCTGCGTCGACCTCTCCGAGCTGGGCATGGGCGACGAGTTCCTGCGCCGCCTGCGGCGCATCTTCATCGTCGCCTGCGGCACCTCGTATCACGCCGGCCTGATCGTGAGCTACGCGATCGAGCAGCTCGCCCGCGTGCCGGTGCAGATCGACGTCGCCAGCGAGTTCCGCTATCGCCAGCCGGTCTTCGACCCCGACACGCTGGTCATCGGCATCACGCAGTCGGGCGAGACGGCCGACACGCTCGCCGCCATGCGGCTCGCGCGGGAGGCCGGCTCGCCGGTGCTCGCGCTCACCAACATCATGGGCAGCCAGGCCACGCGCGACGCCG
The DNA here is from genome assembly GCA_963717965.1 of uncultured Thermoleophilia bacterium. Taxonomy (GTDB): domain Bacteria; phylum Actinomycetota; class Thermoleophilia; order UBA2241; family UBA2241; genus CAIXSE01. The sequence goes on from CAVQXS010000013.1 coordinate 41,380, forward strand.
ACTACGTGCTCTACACGCGCGCGGGGCTCGAGATCGGGGTGGCGGCGACCAAGACGCACACCGCCCAGGTCGCCGCCCTGCTCCTCCTGGCCCTGCGCCTCGCCTGGGCACGAGGCTCGATGGGCGAGGACGAGCTCAAGCGGCTCGGGCACGAGCTGCGCGCAGTGCCGGAGCTCGCCGAGCAGCTGCTCGCTCGCCCGAGCGCGATCGAGGAGATCGCCCGCCGCTACCACGACGAGCGCTTCTTCCTCTATCTCGGGCGCGGTATGGGCTTCGCCGTCTGCCTCGAGGGCGCGCTCAAGCTCAAGGAGATCAGCTACATCCCCACCGAGGCGTACGCGGCCGGTGAGATGAAGCACGGGCCGATCGCGCTGCTGGACAAGGAGTCGCCCGTCGTGGTCGTCGCCGACGACGGGCCGGTGCTGCCCAAGCTGGTCAGCAACATCGAGGAGGTCCGCGCCCGCGGCGCCGATGTGATCGCCGTGGCGACCGACGGCAACGAGGTCATCGGCGAGCTCTCGCGCGACGTCCTCTGGGTGCCGAAGACCGACCACCATCTGGCCCCGATCCTCACGGTGATCCCGCTCCAGCTGCTGGCCTACCATATCGCCGGCATCAAGGGGCTGAACGTCGACCAGCCACGGAACCTGGCCAAGACCGTGACGGTGGAGTAGAACGACGCGCGGGTTTCCCGACATCCCGCCCGCCGGCCTGCTCTTCGGCCTCGGCATCGACGTGACGGAGGCCGCTCGCATCCGCAGGCTGCTCGAGCGGCTGCCGCGCGCCTACGAGCGTCTCTTCAGCGAGCAGGAGCGCGCCTACTGCGATGACTTCGCCGACCCGTGGTCACGTTACGCGGCCCGCTTCGCCGCCAAGGAGGCGGTCGGCAAGGCGCTCGGCATCGGTATCATCGGGTTCGTCTGGCGCGACATCGAGGTACTCTCGGGGGGGAAACCGCTGATTGCGCTGCACGGGGGCGTCGCCGACATCGCGCGGCGCCTCGGGGTGACGAGGGTCGAGGTCTCGCTGAGCCATACCGGCGGCATGGCGTACGCCGTCGCCGCCGCACTCAAGGAGGACGCGGATGGATGAGTCCCTGCTGCTGGGCCTGTACACCGCCGACGGGATGCAGAAGGTCGACGGCACGGCCATCCACGGCATCGGCATCCCCGGCGGGCACCTCATGGAGCGCGCCGGCCTCGCCGTGGCGACCGAGATCCTGGAGCGGTACGAGCCGGAGGAGGCGGTGGTCTTCGCCGGCAAGGGCAACAACGGCGGGGACGGCTTCGTGGTCGCGCGCGAGCTCTTCGACGCGGACGTCGAGGTCACCGTCTTCCTCCTCGCCCCGGCGGAGGAGTACAAGGGCGACGCCAGGCTGAACCTCGACATCCTCGCCGAATCTGGGCGTGGACGTGCGCCCCGCGACGGACGCGTCCGGGGCGCTCACCGAGGATTCGATGGTGCTCACGGAGATGGCCGACGTGGTCGTCGACGCCGTCTTCGGCACCGGGTTCACCGGGGCCGCCAAGGGGCCGGCGGCGGCCGCGATCGAGCTCATGAACGAGGCGCCGGGCGTCGTGGTCAGCGTCGACATCATGAGCGGCGTCGGCGCGAGCACCGGCGCCGTGCACGGGCCGGCCGTCGAGGCCGACCTCACGGTCGCGCTTCACGCCGCCAAGATAGGCCACTTCGTGACGCCGGGCGGCGCGCTCAGCGGCGAGGTGGTGATCGCGCCGATCGGCATCCCGGCGCTCTGTGACCACGGCGCCGACACGTGGCTGCTCAGCGCGGCGGCGATGGCGGAGCTCATCGTCCCGAAGGGCTCGCTCGACCACAAGCGCTCCGTCGGCACCGTGCTGGTGGTCGGCGGCTCGAAGGGGATGGAGGGCGCCGCCCACATGGCCGCGTTCGCGGCCCTCAGGGGCGGCGCCGGCCTCGTCCACGTCGCCGTGCCGGACGGCGCCGGCGGGCAGAGGCCCTTCGCCGAGGTGATCACCGTGACGGTACCCGGCGACGACGGCCAGTTCGGCCTCGCCGCCCGCTCCGCGGTCTTCGCGCAGGCCGAGCAGCTCCGCGCGGTCGCCGTCGGCCCCGGTTTCGGGAGGGCCGACGAGGCGCGGATGCTCGTGCGCGAGCTCGTCGGCGTCGACCGGCCACTGCTGCTCGACGCCGACGGCCTGTACGCGCTCGGCGACCGGCCGGAGCTGCTCGCCGAGCGCGCGCAGCCGACGGTCATCACGCCGCACGAGGGGGAGCTGGGCCGCCTGATCGGCCGCCCCGCGGCCGAGGTAGCGGCACAGCGGCTCGAGTGCGCCCGCTCGGCCGCCAAGCGCGCGCACGCCACCGTCGTGCTCAAGGGCGAGGCGACCATCGTCGCCGATCCGTCGGGACGGGCCTACGTCGTTCCGACCGGCAACCCCGGCCTCGCCACCCCGGGCAGCGGCGACGTCCTCAGCGGCGTGATCGTCGCCCAGCTCGCGAAGGGCCTGCCGGCCACCGACGCCGCCTGTCTCGGCGCCTACCTGCACGGCCTCGCCGCCGATCTGGCGGCCGAGGAGGCAGTCGGCACCGACTGCATGGTGGCGAGCGACCTGTTCCACTACCTGCCCGCCGCCGTGGAGCGGCTCAAGGCCGGCCCACAGGAGGAGAGCCATGAGCACGACTGACGCCCCGGCCGAGGGCGAACCGCTCGTCCGCGACATCATGACCACGCCCGTCGTCACCGTCCCGTCGAGCATGACGGTAAAGGACCTCGCCGCGACTGTTCCGCGACGAGCGCGTCGGCGGGGTCCCCGTCGTCGACGACGACAGGCTGGTCGGCATCGTCACCGAGGGCGACCTCATGGCGCTCGACGCCGACGTCCAGATGCCGCACTACTTCGAGCTCTTCGACAGCATCATCTACCTGGGCAGCCAGAAGAAGTTCAAGGAGCAGCTCGAGAAGGCGTCCGCCGCCACCGTGGGCCAGCTCATGACCGACGAGGTGAAGACGGTGGCTCCCGGACGACGAGGCGCGCGTCGCCGCGGCGCTGATGTCAAAGCACCGCTTCGACCGCGTGCCGGTGGTCGAGGGCGAGGCGGTCGTCGGCATCGTCACGCGTCACGACATCATGAAGATCCTGGGGCTCTGAGGTGCTGGCGGGCCGTCACCGCGCGATCGCCGAGATCGACCTCGAGGCGATCCGCAACAACGTCCGCCGGCTGATGCGCGACCTCCCGGACGGCGCCGTGCACTGCGCCGTCGTCAAGGCGAGCGGGTACGGCCACGGCGCCGTCCCCGCCGCGCGCGCCGCGCTCGAGGCCGGCTCGACCTGGCTCGGCGTGGCGACGGCGCCCGAGGCCGAGGAACTGCGCGCGACTGGGTTCACAGCGCCGATCCTCATCTTCGGCCCGCTCACGGGCGTCGGCCTCGAGCGGGCGGCGGCAGCCGGCGCCGAGGTCGTAGGCCTGGTCGTCGCGGTTCGTCGCCGAGGCGTGCCGCCTCGGCGCGCGCGTGCACGTGAAGTACGACACCGGCATGAGCCGCCTCGGCGTCCCGGGGAGCGAGGTCATCGAGCTTTGCGAGCAGGCCGACGCCGGGGGGGTCCTCTCCGGCGTGATGAGCCACTTCGCCACCGCGGAGGAGGAAGACACCGGGTTCTTCGAGCAGCAGCTGGCGCGTTTCACCGGGCTGGCGGATGCGCTCAAGGCGAAGTACCCGGACCTGCTCCGGCACACGGCCAACAGCGCGGCCACGCTGCGCACGCCGCGCGCCCACTTCGACATGGTGCGCAACGGTATCGCCATGTACGGGCTCGCGCCGGACAACGACGACCCCTTCAAGGACGGCCTGCGGCCGGCGATGAAGCTCGCTTCGTACATCGCCGGCGTGCGAGAGGTCTTCCCCGGCGACTCCGTGGGCTACGGCCGTACCTTCCGTGCCGTGGAGCGCACGCGCATCGGCATCGTGCCCATCGGCTACGCCGACGGCGTGCGCCGGGCGCTGGGCAATCGCGGCGAGGTGCTGGTCGCGGGCAGGCGCTGCCCGATCGCCGGGACGATCAGCATGGACCAGCTCACCGTGCGTCTGCCCGACGACTGGGGCGAGGCCGGCGACGAGGTCGTCTTCTTCGGCGCCGCCGGTGAAGGCGTCCCCGGCGACGCGACCGTCGCCTGGGCGGCGCCGGAGATGCCGCGGATGGACACCCCGGAGACGCCGCGCATCCTCTGCGAGGAAGTCGCGCGGCTGCTCGGCACCATCAACTACGAGGTCGCATGCGACGTGGCGCCGCGGGTGACGCGCCGCTATCGAGGCGACGCTCCCGCGACCTGACCCGTGGCCGGCGCCCGCTACGGCATCACCCCACCGACGCCCGACGAGGTGACTCGGGCCGCCCTCGCCGGGCTCGGCCCGGGCGAGGCCGGGTGGCTCGTCGGCGGCTGCCTGCGCGATGAGCTCCTCGGGCGCCGCGTACGCGACATCGACATCGTCGTCGACGGCGACCCGGAGGTGCTCGCCCGCAATCTCGCCGACAGGCTGCGCGGCGGCGTCTACGCCACCTCCGACGTCTTCGGCACCTGGCGCGTCGTGATCGGCGACCTGCACATCGACGTCGCCACCCTGCGCGGCGGCCCGCCCGGCGGCCCGCCCGACCCGGCCACCCGCGCCGTCCGCCTCGAGGCCGACCTGCGCGGCCGCGACGTCACCGTCGACGCCCTCGCACGGCCGCTGGACGGCCACGACCTCGTCGACCCGCTGAGCGGCCTCGACGACCTCGCCGCCGGCCGCCTGCGGCTCTGCTCTCCCGCATCGCTGGACGACGACCCGCTGCGCGTCCTGCGCCTCGCGCGCCTGGCGCGCGCGTTCGAGCTCGTGCCCGACGCGGCGGCGACGGAGGCGGCCCTCCGCGCCGCGCCCGGGCTGAGGCGCGTGAGCGGCGAGCGCATCCGCGACGAGCTCTCGGCGCTCCTGGCGACGCGCGGCGCGCCCGTCGCGCTGCGCGACCTCGCCGTCTGGGGCGCGCTCAAGGTGGTGCTGCCCGAGGTCGACCGGCTGCGCGGCGTCGAGCAGAACCCGTACCACCATCTCGAGGTCTTCGAACACACGCTGGAGGCGCTCACCTACGTGGTCGGAGTGGTCGCGCAGCTCGGCGGGCGCCGCTTTCTCGCCTCCCCCGCCGAGGCCGGCCTGCCGGGCGTCGAGCCGCTGGTGCCCGTCTCGTGGGCCGTCCTGCTCCACGACATCGGCAAGCCCGTCGTGCGCGTCGTCGACGAGCAGGGACGCGTCATCTTCTGGCACCACGACGAGACCGGGCGGCAGATGGCTGCCGAGATCGGCCGGCGCTTCAACTTCAGCAACCGCTTCGTCGAGTACGTGGGGACGCTCGTCCGCCAGCACCTGCGGCTCGGCTTCCTCGTGCGCGAACAGCCGCTGACGCGGCGGGCGCTGGCTCGCTACCGGCGCGACGTCAGCCCCTGGGTGTTCGAATCCGTCGTCGTCTCGCTCTGCGACCGCCTCGCGACGAGAGGGGAGAGGACCTCCCTCACCTCCATGGCCAGGCACTACCGGCTGGCGCGCACGGTGTGGACGGCCGTCAGCAAGGCGCCGGCGCCGCAGCTGCTCAGCGGCGACGACGTGATGGAACTGCTCGGCATCGAGCCGGGGCCGGCCGTGGGGCAGGCGCTCGACGCCCTCGAGGAGGAGGTCGAGGCCGGCGAGGTCACCGATGCGGAAGGCGCGCGGGCCTACCTGCTGGCGTGGTGGAAGCCGGACGAGGCGGGCGATGCCGCCCGCGAGTCCGATGCCTGAGCTCCCCGAGGTCGAGACCGTCCGCCGCCGCCTGCTCACCTGCCTGCCCGGCCTGCTGCTCGCGGAGGTCGTGGTCAACGACGCCAGCGTGAGCGACAAGTCCGAGGCGGAGCTCAACGCCCTCGTGGCCGGCCGCCGCGTCACCGGGCTGCGCCGGCGCGGCAAGTACCTGCTCGTCGACCTCGGGCCGGCGGAGGCGGCGGACGCCGTCGGCCACGCCGGCCCGGCCGTCGCGGTGGTTCACCTGCGTATGACGGGGCAGCTGGTTTTCCGCCCCGAGCCGGGGGAGCGCCCCGCCCGCTTCGTCTGGCGCCTCGCGCCGGCGACGACGCTGCACTTCCAGGACGTGCGCCGGTTCGGCCGCCTCTGGGCCTTCGAGCCGGCGGCGGAGGACGACTTCTTCGCCGATAGGGGCATGGGCCCCGAGCCCTTCGGGCCCGAGTTCACGCTCGAGTACCTCCGCGGCGCGCTGGCGGGCAGGCGCGCGCCGCTCAAGGCGTTCCTGCTCGACCAGCGCAGGATCGCCGGCGTCGGCAACATCTACGCCGACGAGGCGCTGTTCCGCGCCCGCCTGCACCCGCTGCGCGCAGCGGGGAGCGTGGGGCCGCGTGAGGCGCGGCGCCTGCACGTGGCCCTCCTCGAGACGCTGCAGGCCGGTATCGACCACGAGGGATCGAGCATCGAGAGCTTCATCGATCCCGCCGGCGAGAGGGGCAGCTTCCAGGAGATCCTGAGCGTCTACCAGCGCACCGGCGAGCCGTGCCGCGTCTGCGGGACGACGGTCGAGCGCACCGTCGTCGGCGGCCGCGGCACGCACTACTGTCCCCGCTGCCAGCCACGACGCGGCGGGATGGCGCCGGTGTCTCGCCGCCGGCTCGGAGTCGTCACGCCACCTCGCGCCGCCAAGCCGGCCGATTGGGAGGCCCCGGGCCGGTGACCGGCGGGGGTCCAGCCGGGTGAGCGGCTTCTCGTCAGGGCCCGCCCGCGAGCTGGAGGAGACCGCGGCGCCGGCGCCGCGCCTCTACATCGTCCTGACGCGTGTGCCGCGCCGCACGAAGCTTTCCGTCGGCTCCCTCGGCACGGTGACCATCGAGCGCGGCTGGTACGCCTACGTGGGCAGTGCCGCACGAGCGCGGGAGGCGCGCGTCGCCCGCCACCTCGCCCGGGAGAAGCCGCTGCGCTGGCACGCCGACTACCTGTTCACGATGTTCCCGGCCGCGCACGCCTGGCTGGTCGACGGCGCGGTCGGCGAGTGCGATCTCGCCGGCGCGCTGGCGGCGCTTCCCGGCGCACAGCGCCTCCCGCGCCGCTTCGGCGCCGGCGACTGCCGCTGCGCCGGACACCTCGTGCGCTTCGCGCGCCGGCCCCTTCGCCGCGACCTCGCGGCCGCGGCGCGAGCCGCCGGCGCGCCTTCAGGAAGGGCGGTACGCGCCTTCGGCCCCCGCCCCGCCGCCTCCTGACACTGCCGTTTCGGAACACTCCGCCACGCTCATCATCGCCGCCCGGGCGGCGCCTCACGGGCCGCATGCCTAGGACAAACGCCTAGTCGTGGCCAAAAGGGCCTCAAGTCCTGGGAAGGCCGACCGATACAGGCTTTCAATGCGGGTCGTTTTCGAGGCTGGATACGCTCGGTAGGGCCGCAGAAGCCAAGGGCATGGAGCTCCGCGTTCGATCCGCCGGGGCCGACAAAGTGGGCACTCGCACGGCGAGTGACGGGAATCGGAGGAACAGATGAAGCGAATGCGGGTCCTTTTCGGCAACCGGCGGATGATGCTGCTGGCCACCCTGGCGATCCTGGTGCTCGCCGCTGCGGCGATCATCGCCTCGGGCGCGAGCTTCACGGCATCGAAGTCGAACAACCTCAACGTCTTCACCGCCGGCCAGCTGACGCTGAACGACAGCATCACCGGTCCCGTCGTGAGCTTCACGACACCCGGCCACATGACCCCCGGCGACGCCGCGAGCGGCACCGTCACGATCGACACGGTGGGTAGCACCGTCATCGCCGACGTGAGCCTGACCACCGCTTTGACCGGCGCCGCGGGCCTGCAGGACAAGCTCCAGCTCACCATCCAGGAGGTCGACGGCAGCGGCGCCGCGGTCGGCGCTCCCCTGTTCGCCACGGCGAGCATGAGCTCGTTGGACACGACCTTCGACCTCGGCACGTGGGCGCCCAACACCACGAAGCACTACAAGTTCACGGTCGCGTGGCCGAACGGCGACAACGCGGGCGACAACGCCGTCATGGGCCAGGGGTGCGGGTTCGACCTCACCTGGTCGGCCGTGGCCGACAGCTCCAACAACTGATCAAGACTGAGACGCGCGAGGGGGCGGGGCGGGGCCTGGCTGCCCCGCCCCGCCCCCTCATTGACGCCCAGCACGTGTTGCCGAGGAGGCACTTCGTGAGGTCGAGGCATTCGAAGGTGATCAGGGGCTGCGAGGCGCCGTCCACGGGGGTGCCGCTGTGAGGCGTGCGCCCGGCATCGCGGCGACCGTCATGTGCTCCGTGGCGCTGCTCTTCGTGCTGTGCACGATCGTCCTTCCGGCGTTGCTGGGCCTGCAGCGTTACGTGATCACGGGCGGCTCGATGAGCGGAACGATCCCGAAGGGCGCGGTGATCTACTCGAGGATCACGCCCGTGGATCAGCTCAAGGCGGGTGACATCATCACCTTCCATCCGCCCGGATACGGCGAGGCCGTGACCCACCGCATCATCGCGATCGAGAGGGGCCCCGACGGCGCGCCCACCTTCCGCACGAAGGGCGACTTCAACAAGGTCGCCGACCCGTGGAACCCGATCACGCTGAACGAGGCCGAGCAGGCGCGCTTCGTGTTCCAGATCCCCCTCTACGGATTCGTGTTGGCCGCACTCGCTATGCGCGAGGTGCGCCTGATGCTCGTCGGCCTGCCGGCGGTCATCATCGCCGTGTCGCTGCTCTGGTCGCTTTGGCGGAAAGCTGGCGAGGAGGCCGCGAGGCAGCATCAGGACGACGGCCTGCCCCACGACGTGGCGGGGAGAGCGTGAAGGACGGACGCGACAACTCCGCGCGCTTCGGGCCTGAGTCCGGGATGCCGGCCGCGCGGCGGCAAGTGGACCCCGTCAGGGCCGGCCACCTCAGCCGCCACAGCGTCACCGTGGTGCTCGCGGTGGCGGTCGTCCTCGTGCTGCTGGGGACCGTCGCCTACGCGTCCGTGCTCCCGAGCCGCGGGACGGCCGCGCGCGGGTTGCGCCTGCACAGCGGCGTCCGGATCGGCGACAGCCGGGGCAGCGGTCCAATCGTGAGCATGAGGGGGATGGTGCCCGGGGATCACGTGAGGGGGGTCGTGCGCATCCGGAACAAGGGGAGGGTATCCGCCCGCTTCTCCTTGGGCGTGGCGCGTCTCAAGGAAGCCCGGGGTGCGGGCGGCGGACGTCTCTCTCGGCGGCTGGTGCTCACGGTGAAGCTCCTGCGCCGGCACCATCGGGCGCGGCTGGTGTACCGTGGGCCGCTTTGGAAGCTGCGGCGGGCCAAGCTCGGCGTGTTCCGGCCCGGCGAACGCAGGACGTACCGGTTCCGGGTTGTGTTCCCCTCGCGTGGGGCGAACAGCGACAATAGACTTATGGGTGCGTCGGCCCGACTGAGCTTCAGGTGGTCCGCGCACGCCGTCCGTCAGGTCCGAGCGCCGTGAGCCGCATGACCCGCATCCGGCGAGTGCTGCTCTCCCTCGTGGTGGTCGCGGTGCTGGCGTTCACGCTCCACTCCGTCCAGTCCTCCGGTGCAGGCTTCACGACGGGGTCGGTCAACCCTGGCAACATCTTCGTTGCCGGCACCCTGGCGCACGTCAACAGCCGGAACCGCCAGGTGGTGATCGTGGTCAGCGGGCTCGAGCCAGGCGGCAGCAGCGTGGGTACCATGACGTTGACCGGCAACGGCGACGTTGCGGGCGCGTACACGCTGAGTGCGTCGAGCCTCGTGAACGCGCCCGTCTCGCCGGCGCTCTCGGACGCCCTGAACCTGACCGTCGAGGACATCACCGGCGCGGCGACGACTCTCTACGACGGAGCCGTGTCGGACTTCGACGCGACGGCCCTGGGGGACATCGCGCCCGGCGCCTCGGGTTCGTATCGGTTGACGCTCGAGTACCCTGACGGCACCAACGATGCCGCCCTGCAGGGGGCGACGATGACGCTGGTCCTGCAGGTCACGGGAGTGTCGTCGTGAAGCCTCTCGTGCGGCGACGGCGCTCGGGTCCGCTTCGGCGGTGTCAGATGCTCACGGCGTTGGCCGTCATTGCGGCGGCGTTGGGGACGGCGGCGGTCTCCGGTGCCTCCTTCGTGAGCACGAGCGCCACGACCGTCCAGGCGTCCACGTCGGCGCTCAGCTCCGACTCCATGTCCATCAGCGCCGGCAACGGCCAGACGGCCGTCGCCGGCACGGCGGTCGCCTTGGCGCCCAAAGTGATCGTCTCTGACGGCAGCGGCAACCCCGTCTCCGGCGTGACCGTGCTCTTCACCGTGACGTCGGGCGGGGGCTCGGTGGGCACTGGCACCGTCGTCACGGGACTAGACGGCACCGCGGGCGCCGGTAGCTGGACCCTGGGCGCCGTCGCCGGCAGCAACACCCTGAGGGCGACGGCAGTCGGTCTCGCCGGCCCGCCGCTGACCTTCACGGCGACCGGCGTCAGTGGCGCTCCCAGCAGGATGCTCGTGAACGCCGGGGACGGCCAGACCGCGACGGTGGGCACGGCGGTCACGATGGCGCCCAGCGTGCTCGTCACCGACGCCAACAACAACCCCGTCCCCGGCGTCGCCGTGACCTTCGCCGTTGTCTCCGGCGGCGGCTCCGTGACCGGCGCCGCGGCGACCACCAACGCCTCCGGCATCGCCGCCGCCGGCAGCTGGACGCTGGGCGCCACCGCCGGGACAAACACGCTGACGGCCGCCAAGGCGGGCCTGAGCGGTTCGCCGGCGACCTTCACCGCCACCGGCGCCGCCGGCGCCGCCAGCAGGATCGTGATGAACGCCGGCAACGGCCAGACGGTCCACGTAGGCACTCCGGTCACGGTTCCGCCCAGCGTGCTCGTCACTGACGCCAACAACAACCCCGTCTCCGGCGTCGCCGTCACCTTCGCCGTGGCCTCCGGCGGCGGCTCCGTGACCGGCGCCGCGGCGACCACCAACGCCTCCGGCATCGCCACCGTCGGCAGCTGGACGCTGGGCGCCACCCCCGGACCCAACACGCTGACGGCGACCAAGGCGGGCCTCAGCGGTTCGCCGGTGACCTTCACCGCTACCGGCATCATCGGCAGCCCTACCACCATCACCGTGTCTGCCGGCAACGGCCAGGCGGCTACTGTGGGAACCGCGGTGACCACTCCGCCCAGCGTGCTCGTGACCGATGCCCTCGGCGCTCCGGTCCCCGGCGTCGCCGTCACCTTCGCCGTGGCCTCCGGCGGCGGCTCCCTGACCGGCGCCGCGGCGACCACCAACGCCTCCGGCATCGCCACCGTCGGCAGCTGGACGCTGGGCACCACCGCCGGCGCCAACACCCTCACGGCGACCAGCCCCGGGCTCACCGGCTCGCCGGTGACCTTCACCGCCACCGGCGCCGCCGGCGCCGCCACCAAGTACGTCGTCAGCTCGAGCAGCTACGCGCCGGTCGCCGGTGCGGCGGTGACCGTCTCGGCGCAGCTCGCCGACCAGTACGGCAACGCCGTCGCCACCTCAGGGATCGCGGTCACGTTCACCAAGACCGGCACCGGTGGCTCGTTCAGCGGTGCGAACCCGGCGACCACGAGCGCGAGCGGCGTCGCCACGGTCACCTTCACCACGGCGACGACGGCCGGTACCGCCTACACGGTCACGGCCACCAGCACGAACCCCTCCACGAGGACCGGCACGAGCCCCGCGATCACGACCGTCCCCGGCCCCGCCACCCAGATCGCGCTGTCCGCCGGCAACGGCCAGACGGCGACGGCGGGAACGGCGGTGGCGACGGCGCCGAGCGTGCTCGTCACTGACGCCAACAACAACCCCGTCTCCGGCGTCGCCGTCACCTTCGCCGTGGCCTCCGGCGGCGGCTCCGTGACCGGCGCCGCCGCGACCACCAACGCCTCCGGCATCGCCACCGTCGGCAGCTGGACGCTGGGCACCACCGCCGGCGCCAACACCCTCACGGCGACCAGCCCCGGGCTCACCGGCTCGCCGGTGACCTTCACCGCCACCGGCGCCGCCGGCGCCGCCACCAAGTACGTCGTCAGCTCGAGCAGCTACGCGCCGGTCGCCGGTGCGGCGGTGACCGTCTCGGCGCAGCTCGCCGACCAGTACGGCAATCCGGTCGCTACCTCCGGCATCCGCGTGACTTGGAGCAAGACCGGCACAGGCGGATCGTTCAGTGCCACGCGCACGAACACCAACGCGAGCGGCATCGCGACGGTGACGTTCACCACCAGCGGCACGGCCGGCAGGACCTACACGATCACCGCCCGCAGCACGAACCCCTCCTCGAGGACCGGCACGAGCCCCGCGATCACGACCGTCCCCGGCCCCGCCACCCAGATCGCGCTGTCCGCCGGCAACGGCCAGACGGCGACGGCGGGAACCGCGGTCACGACGGCGCCCAGCGTGCGCGTGAGGGACTCGCGCAACAACGCCGTCCCCGGCGTCGCCGTCACCTTCGCCGTGGCCTCCGGCGGCGGCTCCCTGACCGGCGCCGCGGCGACCACCAACGCCTCCGGCATCGCCACCGTCGGCAGCTGGACGCTGGGCACCACCGCCGGCGCCAACACCCTCACGGCGACCAGCCCCGGGCTCACCGGCTCGCCGGTGACCTTCACCGCCACCGGCGCCGCCGGCGCCGCCACCAAGTACGTCGTCAGCTCGAGCAGCTACGCGCCGGTCGCCGGTGCGGCGGTGACCGTCTCGGCGCAGCTCGCCGACCAGTACGGCAACGCCGTCGCCACCTCAGGGATCGCGGTCACGTTCACCAAGACCGGCACCGGTGGCTCGTTCAGCGGTGCGAACCCGGCGACCACGAGCGCGAGCGGCGTCGCCACGGTCACCTTCACCACGGCGACGACGGCCGGTACCGCCTACACGGTCACGGCCACCAGCACGAACCCCTCCACGAGGACCGGCACGAGCCCCGCGATCACGACGCGCTGAGATTCAACGGGGCGCGGCGGGAGGCCGGGAGGGCCGCCCGCCGCGCCGCCGCCGTTCAGGCGCACTGTGCCGCAGCGCTCAGCGCGTCTTCTCCCATTTCTGCAGGTAGGCGACTTCGGCGAGCGTCTTGCCGGCGTCGATCTCGCCGCGCAGGCGGTTCTCCCTCTCGAGCACGTCCATGGCGCGGTTGGCGAGCTCCACGGCCCGTTCTTTGGGGAGGACCATGACGCCGTCGTCGTCGCCGACGATCCAGTCGCCGGGGCGTACGGTCTGGCCGGCGATGACGATCGGCACGTTGATCTCGCCGAAGCCCTTGGGCTCGCCGGCGTTGGCGCAGACCTTGCTGCTGAAGGCTGGGAACTGCAGGCGCGCGATCTCCGGCGTGTCGCGGATCGCGCCCCAGACGACGAGTCCGGCCAGACCCTTGACCATGGCGCTGTGCGTCGCGAGCTCGCCCCACATCGCGGGGGTGGCGTCGCAGGCGTCGATGACGAGCACGTCACCGGGCTCGCAGACGTCGATCGCCTCCACCGGCTTGGCCCAGTCGCCGGCGTAGGTGCGCACGGTGACCGCCGGGCCGCACAGGTGCGCGCCCGGCAGCAGCGGCTTGATGCCGGGCAGGCTCGGCTGCCGGTGCCAGGCGTCGCTGACGTTCGCCGTCGAGACCTGCTCGAGCACGCCGCGGATGTCGGCCGCGCCGGCGCGCTTGTACAGCGTGGTCTCGATGCAGACGCGCTCGTCCACGGCGCGGCGGATCTCGGCGGTGGCCGCCGCCGCGTCGGCCGACTTGGTGATGGCGCCGCCGACGACCACGATGCCGGCGCCGGCCTCAACGGCCGCCGCGGCCGTCTCGCTGTTGATGCCGCCGGCCGCCGAGACGGGGATGACGACCGCCTGGGCGACCGCGCGCAGCGTCTCGAACGGCGCCTCGCCGCGCATCTGCTGGTCGATCGCCGTGTGGATGCCGATGTAGTCGGCGCCGAGCTCTTGCGCGCGCAGCGCGCGCGCCACGGGATCGGCGACCTCGATCATGTCGACGATGAGCTTGCAGCCGTAGTTGCGCGCCGCCTCGGCACACTCCTTGATCGTGCTGTCCGATGCGGCGCCGAGCACGCCGACGACGGCGGCGCCGGCCTTGGCGGCGTACTCGACCTCGGTGCGGCCGGCGTCCATCGTCTTCATGTCCGCGACGATGGTCCTGTCGGGGAACTCGGCCTTCAGCGCCCTGACGGCGTTCAGGCCCTCCGCCTTGATCAGCGGCGTGCCGGCCTCGACCCAGTCGGCGCCGCCGGCGACCGCCTCGCGGGCGACCTCGAGAGCGCGCGGCAGGTCGACGAAGTCGAGCGCCACCTGGATGAGCGGGCGGGACCTGCCGGGGTCGCAGTCGGCGCCGTCGGCGGGCACGCCGCCGGGCACATCGGCGGCGCGGAGCGGTGCCCCTCCGGCGCCCCGCTCGATAGCTTGCCTACGGCGGCTATTCATACGCCCATCACCTGCGCCACCACGGTCCGCTCGCGCGGGCGCGCGTCGAAGTCGCAGAAGACGATGTCCTGGTAGCGGCCCAGGGTGAGGCGGCCGTCGACGAACGGTACGACCAGCGACGGCCCAACCAGGCCGGCGCGCACGTGCGAGTGGCCGTTGCCGTCGCCGAGGTTCGCGTTGTGCCGGTAGTGGCCGTCGGCCGGAGCCACCACGTCGAGCGCCGTGCGCACGTCGGCGACGACGCCGGGCTCGTACTCGAGCGTCGTCAGCGCGCCGGTCGCGCCGGGCACGAACAGGGTGATCGTGCCGTCGCTCAGGCCGGTCTGGCGCACGGCCTCCCCGGCCTCCTCGGTGATCTTGACGAGGTCGGCATCGCCGTTGCTCGCGAACTCGATTGTGCCGGTGATGACGCGCACGAGTCCCTCGCGGACGTGGCGCGACTGTTTGCCGTTGACGAAGACGGTCGCCATGGTGGTCCTTCCTTTCATACGGTCGCGTCCTTGGCGGGGTACGCGCTGGATGGTGACGTGGTGACGGGCTCGCCTGCCGCAGGCACGGCGAGCGCGACGTTGTCGATGAGGCGAGTGGAGCCGAGCCGGGCCGCGGCGACGAGCACGGACCGCGGCCCGAGCGCCTCGCGCGGGACGAAGCTGTCGGCGTCGATGACCGCGAGGTAGTCGAGCGCGAACGCCGGCGCGAGGGCGCTGCCGGCCGCGCTGACGACGTCCTTCGCGGTCGCGCCGGGCGCTTCGGCTGCGGCCGCGCCGGCGAGCAGGGCGCGATACAGGTCCGGCGCCAGCGCACGCCGCTCCGGAGTGAGGTAGGCGTTGCGCGAGCTCATGGCGAGCCCGTCCGGCTCGCGCAGCGTCGGCACGCCCGCGACCTCGACCGGGAGGTCGAGGTCGCGCACGCAGCGGCGGACCACGGCGAGCTGCTGGGCGTCCTTCTCGCCGAGGAACAACACGTCCGGCTCGACCACGCCGAGCAGCTTGGTGACGATCACGGCGACGCCGTCGAAATGACTGGGCCGCGAGGCGCCCTCGAAGCTCTCGGTGAGCGGGCCGCCCACGTGGACGAGCGTCGCGAAGCCCTCCGGGTACATCTCGTCGGCCTCCGGCGCGAAGACCACCGCGACGCCCGCCTCCTCCAGGAGGCGCAGGTCGCGGGCCTCGTCGCGCGGGTACGTGGCGAAGTCCTCGCCGCGGCCGAACTGCGCCGGGTTCACGAAGACGGAGGCGGCGACCCGCGCGCAGCGTTCCCGCGCCGCCTCGACCAGGCTGAGGTGCCCCGGGTGCAGGGCGCCCATCGTCGGCACGAACCCGAGGGGACGGGGGAGTTCGCGCAGCGCCGACCGCGCCTCCGCGATGGTGCGGGCGACGATCATTCTTGGCCGCCTGCCCAGTGGCTTCCGGGCTCGCCGGGTCCGCCAGCGGCGAGAGCGGGGCCGGCGGGGCCGGCGGCTTCGCCGACGGCTTCTCCGGCCCCGAGCAGCTCGCGCAGCGTCGCGACCTGTTCGTCGTCGAGCCGCGGCGCCGCCAGCGCCAGGGCCTCGAGGCTGAGCGCCCGGTACGTGCGCGCCAGACGGGGGCTCTCACGGTCGAGCAGTCGCAGGTGCGCGCGTACGGTCCCGATATCGCCGCGGGCGACCGGGCCCGTGAGGGCGAAGGCGGGCTCGCCGCTCTTCATCAGGTTCCTCAGCGTCGTCTCGAGCAGCACGGCGAGGTGGTCGAGGCCCTTGCTGTCGCCGGTGGCCTGGTCCATGAGCCGCTTGGCCTCGCTCTCGAGCGCGACCAGCAGGTTGCAGCCGACGACGGCGGAGAGGTGGTAGACGGCCTTCTGCTCGTCGGCGAGCCGGAACGGCCGCATCCCGAGGCGGCTGGCGAGCTCCTCGCCGAGCTGCAGGTCGCGCTCCTCGTGCGCCGTGACGGCGCACGGCACGCCGCGGAGCAGGTCGGCGTTCGGCTCGCCCGCGAACGTCTGCAGGGGGTGCAGGCAGAGGACGCGCACGCCCTGCTCGAAGAGCGGCTTGAGGAGATGCACCGAGCCCAGGCCGCTGGAGTGGATCGCCAGCGGCTGCGGGGCGCCCGGACGGCGGCTGGCCGGCAGCGACTCGGCGAGCCTGCCGGCCACGGCGTAGATCTCGTCGTCGGGCACGGCCAGCCACCAGGCGTCGGCCTCGAGCGCGGCGTCGCGCACGCGCACGTGGGGGATGGCGCCGAAGAGGCTTGCGTCGTCGTCGGCGTGGACGCCCACGGCGGTCACGGTGAGCTCGGCCTCGAGCAGGCCTGCAAGGAGCGTCGATCCCAGACGTCCGGGACCGATCACGCAGAAGCGGTGCGCGTCGATGGTCAAGCCTACGACCTCTCCGGCTGCGGTCCGCCCGGTGGGGGAGGTACCGCGCCTGCCGCCGGCCTGTGCACTACAGGCGGTGTCCCGGTCGCCTGCCGAGGCTCGGCGCCGGGCCACGTTGAGCGTACGGCCTCGCGCGCGCGTGGTCAATCGCGACAGTCGTTCAGCGCGTGCCGCGCGGGCTCCGCCGCCCGGTCGCGGTGGTACACTACGCGCATGCCGATCTACGAATTCTGCTGCAACCAGTGCGGAACCGCCTTCGAGGAGCTGGTCCGCAACGGCGCCAAGCCCGAGTGCCCGTCGTGTCACTCCGGCGACGTGTGCCGGCTGCTGTCCACGTTCGCCGTCCATTCATCGTCGTCCAACCTCGGCGGCAAGGGAGCGACCAAGAGCTGCTCCTCGTGCGCCAGCTCCTCCTGTGCCACCTGCCACTGACGACGTCATCGCCGCCCTCGACGCCCTCCGCGAGGAGGTCGAGTGCTGCACGCGTTGCGCGCTTCACGAGACGCGCACGCGCGCGGTGTTCGGCGAGGGCGACGCCGGCGCCGACCTCATGTTCGTCGGCGAGGCGCCCGGCTATCACGAGGACCAGCAGGGCCGGCCCTTCGTCGGCCAGGCCGGCAAGCTCCTCGAGCAGCTGCTCGCGTCCATCGGGCTGACGCGCGAGCAGGTCTTCATCGCCAACGTCCTCAAGAGCCGACCCCCGAACAACCGCGACCCGCGCCCGGAAGAGATCGACGCCTGCCGCCCGTATCTCTGGCGACAGATCGAGATCATCAAGCCGAAGGTGATCTGCACGCTCGGCAACTTCGCCACCAAGCTGCTCAGCGGCGACCCCACGGGCATCACGCGCGTGCACGGCCAGCCGCGGGCGACCGAGATCGCGGGGCACCGGCTCTACCTGTACCCGATCTTCCATCCGGCGGCGGCGCTGTACACGCCGGCGATGTTGACGACCCTCAGAGAGGACTTCTCCCGGCTGCCGGAGCTGATCGCGCACGCGGCGCCGCAGCCCGGGGAAGAGGCGGCCGCGCCGCCGGCCGCCGAGCGGCCGGCCTGGCGGCCGCCGGAGCGGCTGCGGCAGGACGCGCCGACGGCCGGCGCTCGCGGGCGCGCCCGCGCCGACGCTCGAGGACGCGCAGGCGCCCATGCTCGAGGACGCGCCGCGCTTGCGGACGCGCCCGCGCCCACACTCGCGGATGTGCAGGCGCCCACGCTCGAGGACGCGCCTGTGCCCGCGGGCGCACCCGCACCGGCGCTCGAGGACGCTCCGGTGCCCGCGGACGCCCCGCCCGCTGATGCGCCTACACAGGAAGACATTCCGCCCGCCGGCATGCCCGTGCCCGCCGCGGACCCCGCGCCTGAGCCCGCCTCTGACGCGGATTCGCCGGCCGCCGAGCCGACCCCGCCCGCCGAGCCGGCCCCCGGCCCGCCCGCCGAACCGGAGCAGCTCGGCCTCTTCTGAATGGTCACGCTCACTCTCGCCTCGCCGGCCCAGACGCGGAAGCTCGCGCGCGTGCTGGCCGTCCAGTTGCGCCCGCCGGCGCTGCTCACCGTCGAGGGCGACCTCGGCACCGGCAAGACCACGCTCGTGCGCGAGGTGCTGCGCGCCCGCGGCGTGCGCGGCGCCATCACCAGCCCGTCGTTCACGCTGGCGCAGAGCTACCACGGGCGAGAGGGCGAGCTCCTGCATCACCTCGACCTGTACCGGCTCAGCCGTGGCGCCGACGCCGAGCTGTTCGCCTGGGACGACTACCTCGGGGCGGACGCGATCACGTTCGTCGAGTGGCCGGCGGCGGGTAGCGACGCACTCCCGCCGGCCGACGTGCGCATCGAGCTCGAGCACCGCACGCCGCGCAGCCGCACGGCGCGGCTCTCGGGAGCGGAGGCCCTCGAGGCGGCGGTCGCGGCCGGCGCCGGCGAGGCCGGGATCGCGCTTGCAGGTGACGGCCGGCGCGGGGCAGCCGGCGCCCGGCCCGAGGCGGGGGTCACCCGGTGATCCTCGCCCTGGAGACGGCGACGACGGCGTGCTCGGCGGCGCTCTGCGCCGCCGACGGCTCCGTCGTCGCCGAGCGCGTGGCCCTCGACGGCCCGGCGCACTCGCAGCTGCTCCTCCCGTTCGTCCGCGAGACGCTCGCCGAGGCGGGGGTCGGCTGGGACGACGTGGACACGGTCGCCGCCGGCCTCGGCCCCGGCGCGTTCACCGGCCTGCGCATCGGCGTCGCGACGGCGCGGGCGCTCGCGCAGGCGGGTGACCACGTGGGGCTCGCCGGCGTGCCCACGCTCTCCGCGCTTGCGCTGGCACTGGCGGGAGCGCCCGAGGCGAATCGCGGCAGCCGGCTGGTACCGCTGGTCGACGGCCGCCGCCGCGAGCTGTTCGCCGCCGTCTTCGAGCGCGACGCTGTCGGCGGCGTGCGGCAGGTCGAGGAGGTCGCCGTGGTCTCCGCCGACGGCCTGGCGTCGTGGCTCGCGGCCCTCGGCGACGTGCTCACCGGCGGCGACGGCGCCGTGCTCTACGCCGGGCTGCTGCCCGCGTCGGCGCAGCCGGCCGCGGGCGTAGTGGCGCCCACGGCCGCGATGGTCGGCCGGGCGGTCGCCTGCGGCGCGCCCGGCCTCGTCCACGGCCCCGACGACGTGCTGCCGATCTACGGCCGTGCCCCGGACGCGGCGCGCTGGCACGGCGCCAGGCCCTCCGGGGAGGGCGCGGCGTGAACCTCCAGGTCGTCCCCGACACGCCGCACCGCGAGCGCATCGTGCGGCCGATGCACTTCACCGACCTCGAGGCCGTGGCCGCGCTCGAGGCGCGCACCTTCACGCTGCCCTGGTCTCTCGCCATCTTCAGCGGCCAGCTCGCCCGAGAGTCGGGCATCTGCCTCGTCTGCGAAGATGGCGGCCGCGTCATCGCCTATCTCATCGCCGACATGTTCGTGGACGTGTGGCACCTCATGAACCTCTGCGTCGACCAGGCGTTCCGCCGCCAGTACGTCGCCTCTCGCCTGCTGGAGGGGTATTTCGCGATCACCGAGCGCAACGGGCACCGCGGCCACACGCTGGAGGTGCGGGTCTCCAACGCACCCGGCATCGAGCTCTACCGCAGCTTCGGCTTCATCTCCACGGGCGTCCGCCCGGGCTACTACAGCGACGACCGCGAGGACGCCGTCATCATGTGGAGGGACTGGGAGGGGGACTCCGCGTGAATGGCCGACGTAGTCAAGCCATCGAGCGGGGCGCCGCAGGCGCACCGCTCCGCCCCGCCGCCCGCGCCGGGCAGGATGGGGACGCCCGCCTCATCCTCGCCGTCGAGACGTCCTGTGACGACACGAGCGCGGCCGTCGTGCGCGGGCGCGAGGTGCTCTCCTCCATCGTCTCGTCGCAGAACGAGCTGCACGCGCAGTTCGGCGGCGTGGTGCCCGAGGTGGCTTCGCGCCGCCACACCGAGCTCGTGAACGAGGTGATCGCGGAGGCGATGACGGAGGCGGGCGTGCAGTGGGAGGACCTCGGCGCCGTCGCCGTGACGCAGGGGCCCGGCCTCATCGGCGCCCTGCTCGTCGGGCTGGCGACGGCGAAGTCGCTCGCCTACCGGCGCGGCCTGCCGCTGATCCCGGTGAACCACCTGCAGGGCCACATCGCCGCCAACTACGCGCTCGGTGTCGAGGCGCCGTTCATCTGCCTCGTCGCCAGCGGGGGGCACACGCTGCTCGCCGTGGTCGAGGAGGGCGTGCGGTACCGCGTCGCCGCCAAGACCCTGGACGACGCGGCCGGCGAGGCCTTCGACAAGGGCGCCCGGCTGCTGGGCCTCGGGTATCCGGGCGGCAAAGAGCTTGACGAGCTGGCGGCACGCGGCGATCCGGGCTACGCCCGCTTCCCGCGCGCCCTGCCGCGCCGCCGCGGCTTCAGCTTCAGCGGCCTCAAGACGGCGCTCCTCTACGACCTCAGGGGCCGCGACACCGCCGAGGTCGAGGAGCACCGCGCCGACATCGCCGCGTCGTACCAGGCGGCCATCGTCCGCCAGCTGGTGGAGAAGACGGTCGCCGGCGCCGCGGCCGAGAGCCTGCGGCGCGTCGCCGTCGCCGGCGGCGTGGCGGCCAACTCGGGGCTGCGCCGGGCGCTCGCCGAGGCGTGCGCGGCCGAGGGGCTGCAGCTGTCGCTGCCGCCGCTCAGCCTGTGCACCGATAACGCCGGCATGGTCGGCCTCGCGGCCGGCTTCCTGCCGGCGCTCGACTGGCCGGACTACCTCGACCTCGACGCGTTCGCGAGTGACGCCGAGGCCAAGGCGGCCCGGCCGCGCAAAGGAACCACCCGGCCGCGGGAGGGCTCCGCCCGCCGCGGCCGCCTCGCCTGACTCACCGCGCCGCCGGGCACGACCCGGTGGTAGACTCGGCCGAGCATGGGTCACCGGCCAAACCCCGTCTTCCCGCCGGCCGCCGCAGGCGACGCGCCGCGCATCGCCGCCGAGCTGTTCGTCGAGTGCCTCGAGAACGAGGGCGTCGAGTTCGTCTTCGGGATCCCCGGCGAAGAGACGCTGGACGTCAGCGACGCCCTCGACCGCTCGCAGCTGATCACCTTCGTGCCCACGCGTCACGAGCAGGGCGCGGCCTTCATGGCCGACGCCTACGGCCGCCTCACCGGCAGGCCGGGCGTCTGCCTCGCGACGCTGGGGCCCGGCGCCAGCAACCTCGCCACCGGCGTCGGCGACGCGACCCTGGACAACGCCCCCCTGGTGGCGCTCACCGGCCAGACCGGCCTCGCCGGCATGCACAAAGTGACGACGCACCAGTTCATCGACACCGTCGAGATGCTGCGCCCGATGACCAAGTGGAACACGCGCATCCACCATCCGCGGATGGTGCCGGAGGTGGTGCGCAAGGCGTTCAGCATCGCCGCCGCGGAGAAGCCGGGCGCCACCCACCTCGAGCTCCCCGAGGACGTCATGGGCACGGAGGTGACCGGCTCGCCGCTGCCGCGCGGCCCCGTGGCGCTGGTCGAGGCCGACCCGGTGAGCCTGCTCCGCGCCGCCGAGATCATCGAGGGCGCCAAGCGGCCGGTGCTGCTCGTCGGCAACGGCGTCGTGCGCCAGGAGGCGGCCCCCGCCCTGCGCGCGTTGTGCGAGGCGACCGGGCTGCACGCGATCACGACCTTCATGGGCAAGGGCGTGCTCGACGCCTCGGATCCGCACTTCCTCTTCACCGCCGGGCTGGCCCGGCAGGACTACCCGCAGGGCCTGCTGGGCCGGGCCGACCTCGTGGTGAGCATCGGCTACGACATGATCGAGTGGCCGCCCTCCGCCTGGAACCCGGACGGGCGGCAGCGCATCGTCTGCATCGACACCGTGCCGCCGGAGATCGACGCCCACTTCATTCCCG
Organism: uncultured Thermoleophilia bacterium; assembly: GCA_963717965.1. Taxonomy (GTDB): domain Bacteria; phylum Actinomycetota; class Thermoleophilia; order UBA2241; family UBA2241; genus CAIXSE01. The sequence goes on from CAVQXS010000013.1 coordinate 63,506, forward strand.
AGGTCGAGCTCATCGGCGACCTCTCGCGGATCCTCTTCCAGCTCACCGGCCTCCTCGAGGGCAAGCAGGTCGCGAGCATCGAGACGCGGCCGTACCGGCGGGCGTTGCGCCGCGTCCTCGACGCCGGCACCGACGACGACTACCCGATCAAGCCGCAGCGGGTCCTCCACGACCTGCGTGAGCTGCTGGCGCCCGAGGACGTGCTCGTCAGCGATGTCGGCGTGCACAAGCTGTGGGTCGCGCGCTTCTGGGAGGCGCGCGAGCCCAACACGGTGCTCATCAGCAACGGCTTCGCCGCCATGGGCTTCGGGCTGCCGGCCTCGATCGCCGCGGCGCTGGCGCTCCGCGGCCGCGCCAAGGTCGTGTGCATCAGCGGCGACGGCGGCTTCCTCATGAACGTGCAGGAACTGGAGACGGCGCGCCGGCTCGGCCTCCCGTTCGTCGTCCTCGTCTGGCGCGACGGCGGCTACGGACTCATCGAGATGCACCAGAAGCGCAAGTACGGGCGCATCGCCGGCACGCGCTTCGACAACCCGGACCTGGTGGCGCTCGCGCGCTCGTTCGGGGTCGAGGGGCTGCGCGCCGAGAAGGCCGGCGACGTCAAGCCGCTGCTCGCGCGGGCCCTGCGCCATCCGGGTCCCGTCGTCCTTGATATTCCGATTGATTACGCTGAGAATGACAAATTAGCCGTTGACCTGTGGCAACTTGCGCCCGAGGCACTAGCCTAGAACCTGCGCAAACGTATTCGGGGGGTCCGAATGACTGAGATGCTGCGAAACGAGGGGCTGAAGCGCGTACGGATGCGGCTGATCACCGCGGTCGTGTTCGTCTTCACGCTCACCTGTTCCGGCTCGTTCGGCATGGAGGACGTCGTCTCCTCATCCGGCCCGGGGATGACGCTCTTGATGATCCTCATCCTGCCGCTCGTCTGGAGCGTGCCGATGGCGTTCGTCGCCTCGGAGCTCGGGTCGATGGTCCCGGAGGCCGGCGGCCTCTACCGCTGGATCCGCCGCGGTATGGGTGAGTACTGGAGCTTCCAGGCCGGCTGGTGGTGGACCCTCTCCCTCTACGTCGACTCCGCGGTGTACGTCGCCCTGGCGCTCGACTACATGCAGAACCAGTGGGGGTTCGGCTCGGTTGAGCGAGCCGCCATCGGCATCGGTATCGTGGCGGTGTTCACGTTCATCAACATCCGGGGCCTGGAGCTCACCGGCTGGACGCTCACCATCATCCAGGTCCTCGTCATGGTCCCGCTGCTCATCTTCACCGTCTACGGCATCACCAAGGGCACCGGGAGCGGGTTCAGCCCGGTGCTGCCCGAGGGTGAGAGCTTCCTCACCGCCATGAACCTGGGGCTCGCGATCATGATGTGGATGTACTCGGGGTGGGAGTCGATGTCCACGCTCGCAGGTGAGATCCAGAATCCGCAGCGGGTGATCCCGCGAGCCCTGATGATCGGCACGCCGCTGGTCATCGTCACCTACTTCGTGACCGTCTGGGCGTCCATCCGCATCGCCAACCTCGGCGGCCCGGACAACTACCTCAACATGTGGACGGGCGGCGGCGGCGAAGATTTCGTCCAGCTCGCCAAGGTCGTCGGCGGCGCCTTCTTCGGCTACCTCATGCTGATGTCGGCCATCCTCTCCAACGTCGGCCTGTACGCCGGCTACCTCGCGACGGGCGCGCGCCCGCAGTTCCAGATGTCGCGCGACCGCCTGCTGCCGCGGTTCATCGGCATCACGCACAACAGCTGGGGCACGCCGTGGGTCGCCATCCTGCTCATGGGCTTCGTCAATGCGGTGCTCATCAACTTCAACTTCGATGCCCTGATCACCATCGACGTCTTCCTGCTCATGTTCCCCTACGTGCTCATCTTCCTGACGGTGATGATCATGCGCGTCCGGGAGCCCGATACCCCGCGATCGTTCAGGGTGCCGCTCCCGACCTGGGCGCTCGGCGTGTGGGTGGCCTTCCCGATCGCCATCGCCATCATCGCCCTGTTCGTGAACGGGATGGACTGGATGATCGGCGGCCTCGCCGGCATCCTCACCGGCCCCATCGCCTACCTCGTCTTCAAGAACATCTACAAGGGCACGACGGACGACGCCCTCGAAGGTATCCTCCTCACCTCTTCCGGTGAGCTCACGGAGTTCGGCGCCGAAGTGGAAGGAGCCGGAGCATGAAGGGCCAGAAGTGGGCCAACCTGACGGCCGTCGCGGGTATCGTCGCCGGGGCGTTCGCGATCGGGGGCGCGTTCTACGCGCGTTCCCTCGACCCCGTTCCGGTGTTCGGCATCCCCCAGTTCTTCGGCATCTACTCCGACTACCTGTCCGGGGTACACGTTCTGGTCGGCCTCGGGATCATCATGGTCATCGGCGGGCTGCTCAGCTTCAAGTGGCCGAGCGTCGGCGGCATCATCGTCTGCACCGCGGCGATGATCGGCCTCGTCTACACCTACGATCGCGGCCAGTACCGCTGGACCCCGTATCTGTACTACTGGTGGGGTCCGTGGCTGTTCGCCTGGATCTGCGGCATCTTCGCGGGCTACGCCGCGTACAGAAACGTGCCACAGAGTTCGAAGAAGCTCACAGACGCCAGAGAGGGCTACGCGCACGAGCTCTGACGGAGGCGCGGAGCGAGACGACGAGAAGGCCCGGGGCGCCGCAGGCGCCCCGGGCCTTCTCGTTCCCGGGCCGGGGACCGAGCTAGGACGAGGGAGTGCCGGGCGGGGTAAGGACGACCGAGGGGGCCGACCGCGTCAGGGGGCCGTGGAAGACGGCCTCCACGTTGTTGCCGTCCGGGTCGAGCACGTAGGCGGCGTAGTAGCCGGGGTGGTATGACCGCTCGCCCGGCGCGCCGTTGTCCGTGCCGCCTGCCTCGAGTCCGGCCGCGTGGAAGCGCCGCACGGCCGCCTCGTTCCCGGCCTGGAAGGCGAGGTGGACGGGCGAGGGCGGGCCGTCGTCGCTGAGGAACAGCTCGTCGGCGGCCACCCAGCCCTCTCCGCGCACGACGATGATGGCGGGATCGAGCGCGCCCAGGACGGCCTCGTAGAAGCGCGCGCTTCGCTCGAGGTCCGCCACTCGGAGGTGGACGTGGTCGATGAGTCTGCCGACGTGATACTCGGTCACGGTCATGCCTCCAGCAGGACTGTGACCGGCCCGTCGTTGACGAGCTCGACCTGCATGTGCGCGCCGAAGACGCCGGTCTCGACCGGCACGCCCTCGGCGCGCAGCGCCTCGACGTAGGCAAGGTAGATCACCTCGCCGGGCTTCGGCCCGGCGGCGTCGGTGAAGCCCGGCCGGTTGCCGCGGCGGGTGTCGGCGTACAGGGTGAACTGAGAGACGGCGAGCACGGCGCCGCCGACGTCGCCGAGCGCCAGGTTCATGAGGCCGGCGTCGTCGGCGAACACGCGCAGCCGCGCCGTCTTGGCGGCGAGCTTGCGGGCCGCGGCCACGTCGTCCTCGTGGGTCACGCCCACGAGTGCGAGAAAGCCGCGGCCCACGGCGCCGACCTCCGCGCCGCCCACGCCGACGGCGGCGCGGCTGACCCGCTGCAGCAGCACTCTCATGGGTGCGCGCCATCCTGCATGGCGCCATCCTAGCCTCAACTTGGTCGCCTCGCCAGACCGCACGGCACTCCTTATCACCGACTGACAGACGCTCTCCGTTCACGGCGCGGCGCTAAAAGACCTGCAAAACGACCCCACGCCAGCGGCCCGCTCTTGCCGGTCGGCCGCAGCAGGGA